>JAEUPQ010000032.1 GCA_016789405.1 Lysobacteraceae bacterium | reverse complement strand
GCGCTCATGGCCGACGACTTGCGGCACCTGCCGTTCGCCGTCGGGCTCAGCCGACACACGCGTGGGGTGATTCGCCAGAACGTGTTCGTCAGCATGGGCATCGTCGCCTTCCTCGTGCCCGCCACGATCTTTGGGCTGGGAATCGGTCCGGCGGTGGCCATTCATGAAGGCTCCACCTTGCTCGTGGTGGTGAACGCGCTTCGGTTGCTCGCTTACAAGGAAAAATCCTGATGCGGACTTTCTCTAATTCCATTCGAGGGTGGGATTGGGAGCGATGCCGGCTCATTCTTAATCTGAGCACTGCTGGCGTCGCAAAATGCCAGAAAATCCCACAGAATTCGCTATCACAGGCTGACTTCTACAAACGAATCGTTCGAAAACCTAGGGGCGTTTGCGATTGATCCAAGTATCTGCTGTGGCGATCACCGGTAATCCGTGCATGCAGGTTTATGGTTTGTCCCCACCAGCTTTTTCGCGAGACCGCACCCGTAAAAGTGATCCGCATAGCAGACGATTGCGAGCAGTGCACGACAAGCTTTGACGGCAGAATGCAGAGTAAAACGATGACCATCAAGAGCGGTGATGGGGTCTCTCATAGTGAGATGAGTTGGATAGCGCGCTCACGCGTCTAGGTTCGCGCGGCGATGTTACCGTCGGGTTGCCCGTGGCGGAAGCAAATGCACGGGCGTCGAATTGTTGGCAATTGCAATAATTATTGGTGCATACGCCAACGCACTCATCAGGGTTTCACACAAGGAGATGGTCATGGTTGTTCAGGGTTTTCGTTTCGCATTTGCATCCGTTTTTCTGCTGCTGGCTACGCTCTTCACCAGCTCAGCCGCCTATGCGCAGATGAGCGGTGGTGGTGATGCACCCAAGGCGGCCAGCGGGCTTGGACAGGCCAGGCCCGACGCCATTGATTTGACTACCGACCCCGCGTGGCAGGTATACGAGTTTGAGCGGGATGGTATTCGCTACCTGCAAGTGAACGACACCGCGGACACAACACGCGTAGCGATCGGACAAATTGGAGCAACGGCGTGGGTTCTTCCGATCGGACGTGATGCAGATCGCGTCTCGATCCAAACAGACACGCAATTGCCGGCGGCCAGTCATGTCGTGTATCGAGACAATGAGGTTGAAGTCGTCGTTTACCGGCAATCCGATCAGGATCGCTGGATTGTGCGGCCACGCGCATCATCATCGTATTGACCGATTAATTTAGGTGTTGTCCTCCGACAGAAGGACGCTGATGCGGTGCGCATGGCGGCGCACAATGCCGCCATGCGCATTCACACGCGCATTCAGCAAAAGCGAGGCTGCTGTGCCCGCTTGACTAACTTCGGCCTCCCCTGGGTTGTGGGCCGAAACTGAAAAGTAAACGCCGCAACGTCGGGCGGCGCGCCAAACCCGCATGCGGATGTGAAGTTCTTCAGGTTTCCAGTCGCACATCAGCACGACCGTGCTGCATAAGCATCGATAAGCCGCCAATTGCAGTTCGACGGACAGGGCTTTTGGGTTGCCGTCGTCGAAACGGATGGAAATATGCATGCCCGCTGCCCAGAAGTCTTCGAAAGCCTGCGACTGGACGACAGCGAACAATCCTTTTTCTTCGATGCCGATAGGGTATACAGCCAACGCGTGGCCGTTGAAGAGTTGACGCTGTTGTGAGCCGCTGTTGTTGAGGGTGAACGCCTCTTCGTGTTTTCCCTGCGTTTTTAGCCAGCGCACAAGTTCACGCCGTTCGTCATCCAGCAGGATTTGGAGCTGCGCCATGTAAAGGACTTGGTCGCGCAACACGCTTTCGTTTGAGAGCAGGCTAATTCGAGAAATCTTCTTCGCTTCCGCTTCGGCCACGCCAGCATCCATCGCTTTTTCGTAGTGCGATGTGATCCGCGTTCCCAAGATGAGGAAGACCGACGCGGCGATGGACAATCCGATCTGTGCCAGGAACACGGTTTCGTCGTAGGGCGCCGGAGCGCCCGGTATTCGGGTATAGCTCATTGTCTGCGCGATGCCGACATTGACGATCAAGACGCCGATGGCTGCGCCAAGCCAGCCGTGGTAGTAGGTCAGGAACAAGGCCGGGCAGATCATCAGCATCAAAACCGCCTTTCTGCCGACTTCACTTTCCGCCTGACCATGCTCCAAAAACACGAACATAGCCGCGATCGAGATCCCGGCGAAGGCGATGTCGCGGAACGCCCTAATTATCGGTCCGACATGCTGGCGTCTGTTGATCCAGACGAGCACAGGGAGCATTCCCATTAGCGCGCCCATGTAATTACCGAGAAAGCGGGTGGTGAAGAAGCCGAGCGTCGCATTCTCGGCAGGGCCGCCCAAAATGGCGTTGAGCCCTACCGTGCAAACGCTGCCCCAAGCGGCAAAGCAGGCGGCGGCGATTGGGAGCTGGCGGGTGATCGCCTGCACACTGGTCAGTTTCTTTCGTATCAAGTAGGGCGCGATTGAAACGCCGGCGATCAACGCGAAAGGGCCGAAGTAAACCCAGGTCGCGCTGTTCTTGTCGGCGATGGCGAGACGTCCATACATGACCGCGGCGGCGTCGCCGATGAAGACGAATGGCCAGTAGCGGAGTGGAAGGAGAAACAAGCATGCGGCGCGTAGGCCCGCCGGAAGCGCCCATTGATCGAATGAGAAGTAGCGCAGAACAAGATAGGCAATGCAGTAAACAATGCTGAGCGCTATCCCCTTCGCGATCATCCTTCCTTTGGCATCGTCCACGCACTGCTCCCTGTTCCTTGGTGTTGTTCGGCATCAACGTCCTGAAACTGCCGGACGCGGCTCCGCGTCAAGTGCCTACCGCATTCTAGGCGCAAACGATCCCGTCAAAGCCAGCCGATCACCATTCCGAGCAGTTGCAACTCCGACAAGTCGGCGATGGGAACCGGGGTCCTTGTCCGCTCTTCGTTGTCGCCGATGAGCACCCACGCATCCCGACGAATCGAAACCCTGCGTATGTCGGCCCGTCCCCAGAGCGAGTAGGCGTAGATCCCGCTGTCGACAACATCTTCGAGGCGCGTGGCGCTGGTGTCCACCAAGACGACGGCGTGTCGCTTGATCTCGGGTTCCATGGATCGCGATTGTTGCGTGACCCAGCGGACGTTCTCAATGGGCGTCGCCCCTAGTTCTCGCCGCAGTATCAATTCAGGGAGCCAAAGGCGCTCCTGCTCGTCGGCACGGCCAAACCCTGGAAGACGTTCGACGACCGTGTGCCCGGAAGGTGGATTCGCCCATGCGTCTGGGGCCTTCGCGCCGGAAGTGATGACGCCGGATTGCAGGAGCTGATCGTAGTGCGGGCTGATCGTTTCAGGAGGAACATCAAGCAGTGCTGCCACTTTGACCGCGTATTCGGCCGGGATTGGTCGCCGACCGCTCCGCCACTGCGCGATGTTGTTGTCCATCGTGCCGACCTCCGCAGCAATCGTTCGGCTGCGGATGCGCGTGTGGTCCATCGCGGCGACAAAGGCCTGAGTGTATTTGTTCATGGCAGCGATCCTACTCGACCCGGGGAGGGGCGACGCTAAATAAATGTTGGCATCAGCAACTGCCAATGGCAATGATTGCGCCCCACAGGCGGGGCCGGTCAGCCCAGCCCTCGGGGTCGCCAGACACGGAGGTGCCGCATGCAGGTTGCAACATGCCGCGTTGGGGGTGCAGTGAGCCTCAGCGACAGGTCCCGAATAGACATCTACAGCCGACAGGGCGACCGGATCTGCCTGGGTGCTACGGCGCCCGCCGGGACAGAGCTGATTTTGGGCGGAGCAAGCGTTTGCCCGATCGCGGGGCGGCAGCCGGTCTGGACCTACCTATTTTCGCTCCAGGCCCTGCGCCGCTTCGTCCTCGGCGAGTTCGAGGTGCATGTCTGGCTCCCAGGCGAGCTGGTCCCGCACGCGGCCGGCTGCGAAGACTGGCTTCACGTCGGTGTGGTGCCGGCATCCGATCACGCGTCGGTCGTTCCTTGGTCAGCCCCCGCCACCCCTGCATTCCCCCTGGTGCAGGTCGAGGACGGCGGGGGCTGGCTTCTTTCGCGGATCGCCTGATGCTCACCGTGGATTGCTTGGTGGGTGAAACCCTCCGTATCGGCCGCGACATCGCGATTCAACTCACCGGGCGCGTGGACGCAATCCTTTACGTTTTCATCGATGCCTCGGTGCGGCACGAGTTAGGTGGGGTCGGTGGCTTCCACGCGAGCGCCCCGTCGGGCATTCAGCGGCGTGCGCATGTTCTCGCGCTCCATGATGGTGAGGTGTTGACCATCGGTCCGGTCGTTGTCGCGGTAGTGGCGGTTCGGCTGCGGATACCGGGAGCGTCGGTTCTGAGGGAAGTGCGCCTGCACCTCACTGCGCCCCCGTCGCTCACGCTTGAGCGACGCTCGCAGATTCGACCGAGCAATCGCCGCCGTCGCCCGCTGGGAGAGCGCCCGTGCTCGTATTGACCCGCCGGGTGGGCGAAAGCATTCGTATCGGCGACGGTGTGCGGCTGACCATCCGCTCCAAGCTCCGCGCGCATCTCACCATCGCGGTTGCGGCTCCTTCCGGGTTGGCGATCACAGACGATGCCGACGTCTCGATCAGTCCAATGCGCCGGAGGCACCGCCGCGGCAAGCGGTATCTGATCGCCGTGCTGCTGGGAGACTCGTTGCGTCTCGGTCGGGAAATCGTCGTGTCGTTCGAAGGAGATGCATCCAGTGGATGGTTGGGACTCGCGCGCGGCCGCCAGGTTCGTATCGGCATCGACGCGCCGCGCGACGTGCCTGTGCATCGAGAAGAGATCTACCACCGAATACGCGATGAAGAGCGGTCGTTGGGTGGGGAGCAGCGTTGATTGGGCATTCGTCGGAAGCGGGGATTGGATGAGAAGAGAACCCGCACAGAAATCATCGCCGATACCGTCCTGTTCTGGGCGAGAGTCGCGTTGGGCATCGTGCTCTACACCTTTCCTTGAAACCGTCGCGCCTCAGAAACGGTCATGCATGGCGCAGACTCAGGTGTGCCGGGCTGCGAACGACGCCGTCTCTGCATGGCCGGGCTGCAAGCCTACGTAAGCCCCTGATCCAAGCCAATAACGCCCCGTTGTAAGCTCCGTTGGGCATAATCTGCAAGCCTGACGACGAACAAGGAAGCCGCCCCATGGCCCAACCGCAAGGGCGCGTCGACACCATCGACGCCGCCGCCCTCATCGCCGCCACCGACCGCGAAGGTCGCGTCGACCAGGTGGCGTATGAAGCCCAACGTCTCATCCTTCAGAACCAACGGCTGGGCACCGTGGATGCGGACGCCCTGGTCCGCGACCTCCAGTTGTCTCCCGCCTTCGAACGGTTCGACCGGGACAGCTTTCTGCGGGCAATCGACGCACGCTTGGATTCGCCTGCCGCTCAGGAACGGTTCGCCGAGGCGTTGGACACCGCCAACATCACCGACGGATTTCTTGAGCGCAAGGGCGAGCAACTGGCCGAAGTGGTCGGAGACGCCTACGGATACGCCAAGGGCAAGGTCGCTTGGGCAGACGAATACCTTACCAAGCAGATGTCTTGGTCCTATCAGCGTGCAGGGGAGGTCGAAAACGACCCGAACGCGACCGAGCTTCAGCGCCGGTCGGCAGGACTCGCGCGCGACGCCGTTGGCAAGGCCCAGGAGCTTTACGGCGAAAGTTCGGGTGGCATCGTCCACAGCCTTAACACGCTCAAAGGCTTCGTGGACCTGGGCGAGATGGGGTATCGGTTCACGACCGACGAAAATTATCGGGACTTGCTCATCTCGACGGCGAAGCTTTACGCCGCGCAGACCATGGACGACCCGAGCAAGCCGGTGCGGGATCTCCGCAATGCGGCAACGCAAGCGCTCGAAAACTGGGAGCAGGAATACAAGCAAGCCAAAGCCGAGGGGCGTGAGCGCCAGTTCCTGGGGGAGACTGAAGGAGCAATCGGCGTCGAGCTTGCTGCGACGCTCATCCCCGTCTCCAAATTGGGTAAGTTCGGGAAGGTCGCCAGCGCGCTCGATGCCGCGACCCCGGATGCGCTCGATGAAGTCGTGGAGCTTACCGGAGACGCAAATCGCGCCCTGCGCCGAGCGGAAGGTGACGTGCCGACGCCGCACCCGGGCGAGACCGTGGCCGAAGCCTCGGCGCGTAGCGCGCGAGCGGCAGAAGCCGCTGAGGGCGTGCTCAGGGCCGAGATCCGTTTGTTTCGCGACGAAGGCAAGCTCGATCAGCTCATCGAAGCGGCGCACAAGACCGGCAATGTGGAAGGGCTGCTTCGCAGCGGCGAGCTGAGTCCAAAAGAACTCGCCGAAGTTCTGAAACGCGATGCGACCGTCTTCGAAGGCAATGTCAAATACTTGGACGCGATATCCATCAGCACCAAGGGGGTCGATTTATCGACGCTGTCGACGAAACAGCTGGGTGACATCGGTGAAGCGTTGCATACCTACGACCTAGTGAAGGCCGGCCACACCGACATCGTGTCCATCAAGAACGCGTCGGGGCATGGGATTGATGTTGTCAGTCGCGATCCGACAGGAAAGTTGCAGTTCGATGAAGTCAAGACGTCGGCGACTGCGCAAGCGAAAGGGCAGCATGGCGATCCGGAACTTTTCATTACGAGTAGACTAGATCGTGCTGTTGCGCAAGATCGTCATTGGGCTGAGCACAACACGCTTCCGGGCCTGAAAGAAGTGGCGGATGGATTGCGTCGCGAGATCAGGGATCAGGACACCGGTGAATTACTGCCGGACCTCAATGCGAAATGGGTTCAAATGAATCTTAGTCGCACTCCAGGCTCAACTAAACTGGATGTGGACAAGACTGTTGAAGACTGGGTGAAGCCGGAGCCCAAGAAGCAGAGTCTGCTGGAAACGTTGAGCCCGGATGATCAGGTTCTCCATCAGCGATTGTTTGGGAAGGCAAAAGAAAAGGGCATGAACGACGATCACTCGGAGAACTTGGCAGCGCAAGGCCTGCTGGCGTTCAAGCAAGACCGTTTGACTCGAAGTCCGGACGATGTAGGCATCTACGGTGATCGCCTGTTCATCACCCACTTTCCATATGGCTTCGGACGCGACCCAAGCCACCACGTCAATCTTGAGGTCGCAGCAGCTTCACAGAAGCCCGCACAGGAAACCCTGCAGCAGGTCGCGCAGCTCGATCAGCAACAGACACAGGAGCGCCTGGCACAACAGCAAGTCCAGCAACAGGATGGGCCAGATGGCCCCAAAGGCCCGACCATCGGGCCGAGGACTGTGTGATGACGAAATTAAAGTGGCACCCTTCTCTAAAAAAGACTTTCAAGGGCTGCGAAGTGTGGTGGCAGTCAAACATGGTGAAACGGGATGAGCGCAACACTCGATTAGCTGAACTGACGGATACTCTCTCTCAAGAAGGAAGGTTTAGAGGAGCAAATCTGTCTACTTTGATGACTCTTGCTCAGAACTATTGCATTGAGGCTTGTCTGCTGGGACAAAAGAATGAAGTCGCTGCTGTTGCTCAGCCTTTATGGTTTGGCGTCAGATTCCGCGCGTTGGATTTTATTATTCCTGCGACCCGCGCATTACCTAGCATGCATTCTCAGCCACTTCTTCCGTTCAAGAGTAGCCTGATGGCCGTCGGTCCGACGATGCTGTCCGACTGGGCGCTCGGCCGCCAATGTGCGTATTACCTGATCCAGGTTGCGCACAAAGATATGCGCATGAATGTCCCGGCGATCCGCAAAGAGGGTTGGGGCAAGGGAACCAATGATGCATTCCTGATCGGCCTGCTTTCACGGGCCTATGGTATCCCGACGCATTACGAACCGGCGAAGCCGATGATAGATGTGTATCGTCGCTTGCTTGATGTTTGGCAAAGCATTGATCAAGAGGCGTTCCGGGTGGCAATGGCGGAGGCTGCAGACTTTCATATCAGTCGTAGCAAGGGCTCTACCGACCGAATTTGGTATGAATTCGAGAGTTACTACGACAGCGTCTACCCCAGCGAACTGCTGGCTGTTCAAGCCCTACGCCGTCGCGTCGGCTTGCCCGAGTTTGAGACCGGGCATCTACTCATCGATACGCCGTGGTCGATCATCCGTGACATGCCTGCGTGTGAACCACATCCGCTGGCAATATCGCTTGAACAAAGGCTACGCAAAGACGATCCAGAATGCTGGGCAGTCGATAGCGATGAATAAGCGTCGAATGCGGCCAAAAAAAACCGTCAATCGCGAATTTGATATTGCTTCGCATAACCCCGCGTAAAAACCTTGCAGCAGGTGGCGCAGTTCGATCGGCAACAGACACAGGCGCGTCTGGCGCAACAGCAAAGCCAGCAACAGGATGGACCTGATGGCCTCATAGGCCAGACTATTGGTCCGAGGACGGTGTGATGACGAAATTGAAGTGGCATCCGTCGCTCAAGAAGACTTTCAAAGGCTGCGATGTGTGGTGGCAATCGTCGATGATCAAGCGCAACAAGCGCGATACGGAATTGGCTCTTCTTGAGCAGAGTCTTTTGCAAGAAGGCAGATTCCGAATCGACCCTTCTTCGCTGATGATCCTTGCACAAACATATTGCACTGAAGCCTGTTTGCTGGGAGCGAGGAACGAAGCCGACGCATTGGCGCGCCCTCTGCGAAATGGTGTTCAGTTTCGCGCGCTCAATTTCATGAAGGTCGCGACTCGTTCCCTGCCGGGTGATGACTCTCAACCGCTTTTGCCGTTCAAGAGTAGCTTGATGGCCGTCGGCCCGACCATGCTGTCGGATTGGACGTTCGGCCGTCTGTGTGCGTATTACCTAATCCAGGTCGCGCATAAAGACATGCGAATGAATGTGCCGGTAATCCGCAAGGAAGGCTGGGGCAAAGGCACCAACGATGCATTTTTGATTGCCCTGCTGTCCCAAGTCTATGGGATTGAAACGCACTATGCATCAGCGAAGCCGATGATCGAGGTGTATCGCCGTTTGCTGGAGGTCTGGCGGAGCACGGATCAAGAGGTGTTTCGCGCGGCAATGGCCGAAGCTGCCGAGTTCCATATCAGCCGAAGCAAGGGCTCTACAGATCGGATTTGGTATGAATTCGAGAGCTATTACGACAGCGTTTATCCCAGCGAACTTCTAGCAGTTCAATCCCTGCGTCAGCGCGATGGGTTGCCCGAATTCGAGACCGGACACCTGCTCGTCGACACCCCGTGGTCGATCCTACGCGACTTACCCGAATGTGAGCCGCATCCGTTGGCGCTCGCGCTTGAGGCGCGGCTTCGCAGCGACGACCCGGAGTATTGGCGGTTTTGACGGGCGAGCGGCATAGCGGAAGCTGCGCGCGCCGGGCGTTAGAACATCTGGATTGATAGGAGAGCGAGGGATATGGAAAAACTGCCGGTGAACCTTCTCGCGGACAAACTGAATTTGTTGGACAAGGCGCACGACTACCGTTTTTTGCTTCGTTTGATGGGTTTTGTTTTGGTTGTGGACATGCTGCTTGCTGCAGCGACGGGCGCCAATCTCTGGACGTTCAGTTGGTCCGACATCAGTGCGCGTCCTGGGCTGCTGCTGCTGGCTATAGTCGCGTATGGGGTGGTCATGACGATCGGCGCTACATTGGTGTCATGGCTCGCAATGGAGGTCTTGGGCTGGATTGTGTCGCCGTTGCAGTCTTGGCGATATCTTGAGCCGAAGCGACCGGAGCCCGACCCGTTGCGCTACGTGAACTGGAGGGCGGCCGAGGAGTGGCTGTCCAAGCAGACGGACGCTGCGCGCCGCGCGCCTGTCGAAAAGCAGATGGCCGAATGGATTGAGGATCGCAGTCGATGGTTTTCCGTCGTCCAGGCCGGTTGGGCGTGCATCGCGCTGATCGTCGCGAGCTTGTGGGTTCCAAATTCGGGGGTTGACGCGCTTCGCGACTGGCAAGTTTGGACACACATCGCGTTGCTTGTGGTTCCCCTCATGCCGTGCGCTTACCACGCTTGGATAGGGACGCCTGGGCACGGAATGATCGAGTTGCCGGAGCTGGCCGAAGCCATCTACCGGAAGAAATACCCACTTTTCGCGTGGCGGAAGGATCCCGAAGGAAAAGATTGAATCCTTACGCGCGCCAATTGTGTAGGTGGATAGCAGGGCGCTTCGAGCCCTTTTTGTTGTCCATAGGGGGCTTGCGGGTTGCGGAAAATCTGATTGGATGGGGATAAGGGATAGCAAACCCCTACTCATAACTGAGTCGACCAAGATCAGACGTGCGCCCACTCTTGCCAGGAGCCCCCTCATGTATGGTTATTCGACGTCCAAACGCATCCGCGGCCTGATCACCAACACAGCGGTTGGGATCGCACTGATGTATCTGCTTGACCTTGGGCTCGGCCGCGGTGTGCCCGATCTCCACTCGGCAATCGGTGCCGTGAAGGCGCAGGTCGCTGAAGTCCGGGGATATTGATCCGTGGAACCTGGTTCTCTGCCCTCGTTCCTGGTCGCGGCGATGACTGGCCTCGGCGCTTTTCGGTGTGGTGTGGCATTGCTGCGCCAACCGTCCCCTCGGCCGGGCGATGTGCGTTTGGGCCTTATCGCAGTGGCTGCTGGGTCGGCGGGCATGGCGCTGTGGGCCAGCGTTCCGGTCGCGTTGTGCTGGCGGTGGGCATGACCATTTCCATCGGGGCTGCATTTGCAGCCGCCTTGCTGTCGACGGTGTGGTTCTGCACCGTGCTCTACGCACGGGGCCAGTTGATGCTGGCGCGGCTGGGCGCGCCCTCGAAGCGGGTTGAGCGGGTGCGGCGAGGCTCGCTGGTCCTCGTGTTGGTCGCAGCGCATGTGCTGACCGTCGTGCTCCGGAGTGGCCTGTGAAGCGCGTATTCCGGTGGATCACGTATGCCATCGGCTGGCACGCCCTGAAGGATGGCGCTGATCGGATCCGGCACCGCGGCGGGTGTTGGGAAAACGTGGTGTCCGGCGTCCTCACCTTGGCGCTCACCTATGCGACTCAACTCTCTGTCGTCTATGTGGTCGCCGCTGCAGCCAGGCGAGTGTTCACATGAGCGTTCGTGAGGCCGTCGATCGCGGCGTTCGCGAGCGTTTGTCCGATCAAGCCATCGCCGATCTTGCGGGGGTGAGTCGGCAGCGCGTGGCGCAGCTTGCGCAGAACCTGGGCTTGCCCAGCGCCGCGGCGCGTCGGTCGGTGCGGGAAAGCGCCCAGCAGCAGGCCCTTGCTGCTCGGATTGCGAGCGGGCTGTCCGTGGACGTCATCGCCGAAGAGATGGGTTGGACCCGCAAGCAGGTGGACTACAGGCGGCTGAAGTGGAGGCTTCCGGTGCCGCGCCGCCGGAACGCCGCTCAGGGCTGACCTTCGCCCAAATGTTCTCGGATGATTTCGAGCAGCTTCTTCTGCTTCGCCATCGGCTGCTTGGCGATCAGAAGGATGCACTCGGCCAAGGGGTCGCTGGTGGCTAGGAAGTAGGCCGGCGGGACGCCCAACGCCTTGCCCAACGCTCGGAGCGTCTCCGCATCCGGCTCGCGCTCCCCTCGCTCGTATCGGGACAGGCGGGGCGAAGCGTTCTTGTCGTCCATTCCCACCAAAGCCCCCAGTTCAACCTGCGAAAGCCCCACGGCCTTGCGGGCGGCGCGCAGGCGGCGACCGATGAGCAAGGCGAGGGGCGGGTGAGCGGGCATATGGGACCTGAACCGGTGGCCCCATAGTCTGCCTGCACTGGAATCCTAACGCGAAATTCTGCCATATTGGCAGATATGCCGCACGGAGCGGCGCGAATGGAGAGGGGTGCGATGCGCATGTTGCTGATCGCAATTGTCCTGGCGGCTGCAGGCGCTCCTGCGGCGGCGCAAGACAAGCTCAACCGGTTTGCCGACAAAGCTCGGCCCGCCGTCGAAGCGGCGCACGGCTTGGCGTGGATGGGGCCGGACGCTGTTGATGGGGCACAGAGATTGCGTTGGGGCTACAACGAGGCCGGCAACCAAGGCCTTCAGACCTGCGACGGGGATCTGCTGGCCATGGCCAAATCGAACTACCGAATCGACGCCACGAAGCGCGATTGGTGCTTGCGGCAGGAGCGCGAGTCCGCCCGCGCACTCGGCCACGACGACGCGTTGGGCCCCAAACCCACGCGCGAAGCTGTCGAAGACGCCTACGGGCCGGCATTCGATGCGCGGTTGGCCCAGTTCCGGCGAGCGACGCGCTTTGCCCTTCGGCCGATCGTGGAGGTCGCTCGCTACGACGCCCACCGTGGTGCGCTCGACGCATTCATGAAGATTCCCCTGCTCAACGGCTTCGACATCGGCGGCTATCGCGGCCAGAACATCGTGCCGGACATGGTGGGCAACGGTCGGTCCGTCTATGCGCCGCCGCACGCCGGAACGTTCAAGGCTGCGTTCGGCATGACTTCGGCGGAGGCCGCGACCCTGACCGCTCAGCCGCAGAACCGCCGCGAACACCTGGTGGTGTTCGACGTGCTCGGTGCCGGCCGCCGGGAAGGAACGGACTTGCCGCAGTTGGAGATCCGAGTGGTCCGCGCACGTGTGGGGTTCGGCGACAAGGCCCTGGGATTTGACCGGCGCGAAGGCGCGCAGGGGACAGAACGATGAGCCAGTCGCACACGCCGGACGGCGACACCCAAGTCGCGCTCTTTCAACTGCGCTCTCGGGCGCGAACCGCTGAGATCGAACGGCGCTCCCGTGCGAATCAAACGCTCGACGAGACGGAAGCGATCCACCGTGAAATCATAGAGAACTACCGGCGCTTGGGCGAGCAAAACGCAGGGCGCGCGCAACCTGTTGAAGCCCTGTCACCGACTGCTCCTGCCGAGCACGCCACCGGTCAAGCCAGGGTTGCACGCGCGCAGCCTGAAGAGCCGCCCCAGGTGTCTGTGGTGAGCTGGGCGTGGTTCGTCTTCTCACCAGTCATGCTTTTGCCTCCATTCTTTGTCGTTGGTGCAGTCGTGGCGCTGATGGGGACAGGAGCGATCTGGGGCGCTGTCCACGGCGATGTGAACAGCGGTGTCGCCTTGGCAAGCGTCGCAGCGTTCTCGGTCGCCGGCCTGCTTGGCTTGGTGGGAACGGTGCTCTCCATCGCGATAACGGCGGCGCGCGCCAAGGTCAGCCGCACGGAGCTCTACTGGCGAAGGGCGAAGAAGCGCACTCTATCGAAGAGCCGCTAAAAGCATCCTCCGGGAGGTGAGGCAGAGGGCCGCACACCGTGCGGCCTTTTCGTTCCATGGGTAATGAGGAATTCGCACCTTGCGAGAAATCAAGGTTTTTTCAACAAAACGCGATGTTGATGGTCGGTCGAAATAGCAGGATAGGCGGTTGAAATTACCCAAAATGTGTTGCGTTAAAACCATTGACAAGTGCCTTGGGCGATCTACTTTTAGATTGCAGGACGGCAATGGCGCTGACCGATATAACCTGGGGGATCAACATGCGAAGCTTCACCACCGACAAGTCTTTCCGGATCACGGACAACAACGCCGACGAGAGGTTTCTGTTTGAGCATTTGGAAAGCTATGCCAACGGCATGCGGTTCCTGATTCAGGAGAAAAACGAGCATGGTCTTTGGGGTGGGCGCGGCACAGACGTGCAGTTCACGTTTCCTTATATTTCTGCCACTAAGGCGCGCGTCGTGGCCTTCTACTGCGAGCAAGTGCTCCCGAGTTTCGAAGATGATTGGTTGAAACGAGAGGACTGATGCGCTGTGTCGCAGAACCACGCCAAGGCCAAGGGCCGGGCGACGCACGGCCCTTGGCGTTTGCTTCTCGATCTGCTGACAGCGGGCGCTTATCGAACAGAACTCCGCTCTGGCCATGGATGATCACTGCTACCCACGCCCCGCACAAGAAATCCCGACATGGCATTCTCCTCGCTTCTGCTCCTCGCCCCCCTCGCCATCCCGCTGGGCTGGATGCTGGGCAGCCGCCTCAACGACCTCCTGGAGAGCTGGTAATGAAATTGCAGGCCCGCCCCGAGCAGGTGCGCGTCCACAGCTTTCGGTTGGACCCCGACCATTGGGTGCGCTTCCAGGTGCTCGCGCAGAAGCGTGGGTGGCAGGCGTCCGGTGCGCTGCGTCAGTTGGTGCGGCAGTTCGCCGCCGAACCTTTCCTGTTGGAAGAGGTGCGCCACGTCGGCGGCGAAGCGCGCACGGGATGGTTCGAGTGCGATGCGGACGCAATGGACAAGCTCCAGACTGCGGCGGACCGGGCCGGCATCAAGCGCAACGACGCGCTGCGCCAGTTGGTCGGCGTGACCCTCCGTGCCGAAAGGCACCGCTGAACCTCTGGCCTCGCTTTCGTCTCACCCGCTGAGACCGGTTCCGGGCAAAATCTGGCTTTGCCATGGGGATCGAGCGGGGGCCAGATGGACAAGTTCGATTGGTCGGTGGTCGGTTTTGCTCAAACGCCCTGGCGCAGCACAGTCATCCCGGACGCGTTGCCCATCCTCATCAAGCGGGCCCAGCAAGGCGAGCCGCTGACCTATACAGATCTGGCCCAGGAACTGCACGACCACTACGGCCATGCCATCAAGCCCCGCAAAGATCTCTACGGCACGGTGGCCGGCGGGGTGGCGCAAGCCATCCAGTGGCTCAGCGAGCAGTGGAAAGAACCCATCCCTCCGCTCCACGCCATTGTGATCAACAAGAACACGAAGCACCCGGGCGAGGGGGCGATCACCGTTTCTCCGGCGTATTTCGTCGGCAAGAAGCTGGACACGGAGGACGAGCGTCGCGCGCATTTGCGCGAGGCGATGGAAGATGTCTTCACCTACCCGGACTGGGATCGGGTCGCTCGGGCATTGGGAGCCAAGACGCTGGCCCCTGCGACCGGGGAGAAAACGCAGGACGACCGCGACCGGGCGATCCCTCTGCCCAATGTCCAACAGGGCGGCGGCGCAGAGAGCGACGAGCATAAAGCGCTGAAGAAGTGGATTGCCCAACATCCCGAAGAGCTAGCCGACTACGGCACGTTCCCCGCTGGCACGAACGAGAAGCTACTTAGCTCCGGCGATCGCCTGGACGCCTACTTCGACAACGGCGCCCAACGGCTGGCTGTCGAGGTGAAGACAAGCCAGTGCACCGAGGACGAGTTCCAGCGAGGCGTCTACCAAGTGGTGAAATACAGGGCATTGCTGCGCGCAGAGCAGAAAGCCATGCGGCACGTGCCCAACGGGGAAGCGCTGTTGATGTGCACGCGGGCGCCCAGTCAGGAGACCCGGGCCCTGATGAAGCGGCTTCAAGTGCGCTTTCAGCAAGCTCCTCTTGAAGCCGAGCAGGATTGACGCCGCCGTGAACGAGCCAATTTCCCAAGATATCGACGCAGGTTTGCGCGCTCCGCGCTACGATCTTTTGATCGGTAAGACCACCTGCCACTACTGCCGTGCCGAAATGCCCACGGCGGCGGTGTGGGTCGCCTCCTTTGCTGAGTTCGAAGAGGGGGACGTGATAGGCGAAGGCGAAGGCGCGCTGCTGCGCTACATCGAGCACCTGGACGCCACCGCGGCCGCGTTCATGTTAGGTCATGCCCCTTGGATGCGCCTAGCGTTCACGCGGACGTCGGGCCAGACCTACTACGCGCACCACTGCACCACGTGCGGCGCCCTTCAAGGCGACCATTACGTCTTCTCGCCCGATGGTCCTTATTGGCCGCAATACGATCTGGCGCTGGCGCGCTTGCTGTTGATCGAAGGGGTGGGGGCATTGGCCGCAACCGCCTCGCCGGCGGAGAGCGGATGGATGAGGAGGGTCGCGGATGTCTGCAGACGGGAATAGGCGGCGGGTGGCGCTGGCCGCAGACCGCCGCTACGAGGAGGTGTTGGATCGCGACACCGGATGGCCGGTCTCGCTCGCCGACTTCCTGGGCAACGCCTCCTACGGCGCGATCATCGACGAAAAGCGAGTCGCCCTAGAGAACGACCTGATCGAGGGGCGGGAGCGGTTCGTGTGTCCCGACTGCGATCAAGCGATGGTGCTGCGCTCGGTCCCCACCCACGACAAGACGGAAGACCGCTTCTACTTCCGGCACCGCCTGGACAACGGCGAATGCTCCGGGCGGAAGGGCTTGTCGCCCGCCGCAATTTGCGCGCGCAAGTTTGCGCACGCGAAGGAAGGCGCTCAGCACAAAGTGCTCAAGCGGCTCATCGAAGAGAGCTTGGCGGCAGACCCGCGCTTCTCCAGCACGCAAACCGAAGCCCGCTGGAAAGACGTGGACGGCGTCCGCTGGCGTCAACCGGACGTGCAGAGCGTGTGGCAAGGGCAGCGGGTGGCGTTCGAGGTCCAGTTGTCCACGACGTTCCTGCATGTCATCGTCGAACGCATGGGCTTCTACCGTCGCAACGCCGGCGTGCTGCTCTGGCTGTTCCGAGACTTGGATCCGAGCGAATTCAAGCTGGCGGAGGACGATATCTTCTACTCCAACAACCGCAATGCCTTCCGGGTCGGGCTGGACACGCTCGAGCGTTCGCGGCAGGAAGGCCGCTTCGTGCTTCACTGCGTTTGGCACGAGCCGCACTTGGACGCGAGGGGTGTTCTGGAAGATCGGCAAAGCGAGGCCATTGTGGGCTTTGACGAACTGACGTTCGATATCAGTCCAAGTGGCGTGCCAAGAGCGTTCTACTTCGACTACGCGGGCGAACTGACGGCGGCTCGCGAGAAGCGCGAGCGGGACCGACAGCAGGCGATTGCAGCGCAGGACCAGGCGCTGCGAGAGGACCTGGAGAATGCGGTGCTTTCATTCTCCAAGCCCGACGATGGCAATGCAGAATGGCAGGCCTTGCGGGGGCGGTTCAAAGTCCGTGGGTTTGAGCTGCCCGAGAAGCTCTACAGCGATGCGGGCCCGTTCTACCTGCTGCAGGCGGCTTACTCTGCGAAACACGGGAGGCCCGTGGCGTGCGGTATCAAGAACCTGATGGGGTTGGCCAACAGCCTGTTCAACCTACACAAAGACACGATGTGGGTGCTGTCGGTGATGCTCGGTCATTTTGACCGCCGCGCAGCTCTGGAGGCTAATGGCGATGTCAACGGGTGGAAGAAAAAGCGAGACCAATACCGCGAAGGGTGGTTCCAAGGGGATCCCGCGTTCGAGCCGAACCGGCGCTACGCCCCCCTTTTGGCATTCCTGTTTCCCGAGGCCGCTGAGAAGTTGAAGCGGTCTGCGGGCCAAACCGAACGGTTTCGCCGCCAGCGGTTGGCGTTGAAGCAAGCCGGCCGTCAGTGATGGTGTCTATTCGGCGAGTAACCGCCTCTGATCTCCGATGGATCGGCGCACGGTGAGAGTCGACGTTTTGGTGGTTAAGATGTCGGGGCTCCCTCTACTTCGCTGCCTTGCATGGGGCGGACGTCTGAACCTCCCGGCACTCAAATGATATCCTTGAAGATCAATGGATTAGGCTTCCGACGATTAGCGTGAAGGCGATACCCGGCGTGATTTCCGGATCACAACGTGGTCCAGTTCGAGTGCGCTATCAGAAGTGAATGTCCCCGACCACACGGGTTCCTCACGCTAGCAAAGACACCACCCGACTGCCCGCGCCAGCGGGTCGCGGACCCTTAGAATCACCTATCAACTGCAAATAGCGTTCGCCGGCCCGGAACCGCCGCAAGCAATTTATGGAAGAGCACAGCGCAATGATAAATTTCGGCGACACATTCATTCAGCTGGACCGCACTTTCCACGAGTTGGTCCCAGGTGAAGATGCCACCGACGATACTGTGTTGAGTCGTCTCCTTCGCAAGCAGCGAGCACTGCATTGGGCGGATGTTTTGGCCCACCACCGAACGGTCTTGCTATCCGAAGCAGGTTCTGGGAAGACGATGGAAGTCAGACAAGCTGCCCGTCGGCTTCGCGATGAAGGCAAACCGGCATTCTTTCTGCGTATCGAGTCGGTGATCCAGGACTTCGAGACGGCATTTGAAGTCGGCACCTATGCAGAATTTCTGACTTGGTGTGAGTCGGGCGTAGAGGGGTGGCTGCTTCTTGACTCAGTGGACGAAGCACGGCTTCGCGACTCCAAAGACTTCGAGCGTGCGATCAAAGCCGTTGGGTTGAAATTGGGATCGACGATGCAGAACGCCCATATCGTGATCACGGGGCGCAGTTCAGCGTGGAGGACGAAAACGGACCCATTGCTTTGCAACGCGGTGTTCCGATATCAAGAACCTCGGTTGGCTGCCAAGGAAGGTGAAGACGCTCACCCGCATCAGGCTGAAACCGAGGAGAGGTCTGATCCAAAGCATCCGTTCGCGCCGCTTCGGATACTCGCACTCGCCGACTTGGAGGGCGAGCAGATCGATGTATTTCTACGCGGACATGGCGTCGCTGATGCGGCCGCTTTCCGGCGCGCTGTTGAACAGAAAGATGCTCTGCATTTGATGAGTCGCCCTCAGGACCTGTCTGAACTTGCAGACTTTTGGAACGAACATGCGCGGATTGGTTCTAAGCTCGAACTCTTACAGAACAGCATCAAGCGTCGCTTGCAAGAGCGGGATCAGGATCGCGCAGAGGCACTGTCGATATCCCCCGAGAAGCTCAGAACTGGCGCTCGCCTTATTGCTGCAACCGCGACACTCACCCAAAATTCTGTCATTCAAGTGCCTGATGGAACTGGCACGCCTACCGGCTTGGCTGTGCGCGACATTTTGCAGGATTGGGACGAAAAGGAGTGTCAATCGCTCTTGCAGCGCCCCATCTTCGAGCCTGGAATTTATGGCGCTGTGCGCTTTCATCATCGATCGGTGCGGGAGTATCTAGCCGCAGAATGGTTTCATAATCTTCTGGCCAACGAAGCGCCTCGTTTGCGAATAGACGGATTGTTCTTTCGCAACCAATATGGTATTGACGTGGTCGTGCCGAGTATGAGGTCCATTCTTCCTTGGCTCGCGATCCTGCATCCACCGGTTCTGGATCATGTCATCCGCTTGGCGCCGGAAATTCTATTTGAAGGCGGAGATCCAAGCCAGCTAAACCGCGATATACGCATCAAGGTTTTGCGTGAGGTGTGCGAGCACCTCTCGCAGCCTGCACACACTTACCCCTCATCGTATCTTTCGTCCGCAGAGCTTTTTGTCGACGTCGACCTCACCGACGAGATCAAGGCGCTATTAGCGAAGCATGAAGGGAACGCCGATATCAGCTGGCTTCTCTTGCGCATGGTATGGCGTGGCGAAATTATCGGTGCACTTCCGGAAGCGAGGGCGCTTGCACAATCGGGGCGCGATATAAATACGCGAATTGCGGCCTTTCAGGCGCTTGAAGTGATTGGGTCTGAAACAGACAGGGCACTCGTTAGACAAAGATTTCTCGCTGAGCAAGGGAATGACGCCCGCGAATGGCTCGCTGAACTGGCAAAAGACATGCCGGTTGATATCGGCGGAGTGGATTGGCTTTTGGCTGCGCTTACCAAGGTGTCGAGAAAGAAGCGCTATGCATACGATCCGTTGGCGCGAGTGTTGGGAGAGAAAATTCAGATTATGCCGGCATCCTTGCTACCGCATTTGCTGGATGGCTTATATGCCCTGCTCATAACTCCACCATTGGTAGAACGAATTCATTACGGGGTTTCCGAAAAATACGCATGGCTTACCAAATGTATTTCTCTGCTCGTTTCGCGCATGATTCGTGAGCAAGATGCCGCCATGCTGGGCAGTTCTGCGCTGAGTGTTTTGAGTATGCTTCCGGAGTTGGCGGCATACGGGGAAGATGTCGGCACTGATGAGCCTGCGGATGATTTGTCTATTGCGATTCCTCGATGGGGTGAACTCAACCGTGCACTGTTCTGGCACGCCGCAGGGCATGCGCGAATGCGCTTAGAAAAGAAGGCTGAGCGTCTAACCGACTATTGGCGAGTAGGTGCATTTCACTCGTATTGGCGTTTTGACGAGAGCTACTTCGAACATTTTTTGGAAGACACCCGTTCGCGTAGTGAACTTGATGATCGTCTGGTCGCTCAATCCCTTGCATTCGCACTTTATCGACAAGCCGGAAGGCCGCCCACCTGGCTCCGCCAGATGAAGCTGGTTGCCAAGTCCGAGCCACAAATAAGCGGCGCCCTTCATAAGCTCCTTCACCCGCCGAAAAGTGAGTGGGCCGCATTTCGCCGACAAGATGCGAAATTCAAAAGGCAAGCCAAAGCGCGTCATGAGCGCGAAGAGCGAAACAAGCAGGAGTGGAAGCAATGGCTGGCGAGCAATTTAGGCAGCGTGCGCAGCGCCGCGAAACCTGGGGTGCCCACGAACGCACAATACTACTTGCACAATCAAATCAGGGAGGGCAAGGGTTCGTCGGGTAAGTGGACCGATGGAAACTGGCCGAGTTTGATCCCGGAGTTCGGTGAGCTTCTGGCGGAAGCCTACCGTGAAGGCGCAACGACGTTTTGGCGCGGCTATGAACCTGAGCTGCGTTCGGAGCGTGCTGTAGAAAACAGCACACCCTTCGCGGTCATCTTTGGATTGACAGGTCTGGCGATTGAGGCTCGTGAAGTCGAAGGCTGGGCAGATAGCCTTTCTCGTGAAGAAGTCCTTCGAGCCACGCGTTATGCTCTCTTGGAACTCAATGGCTTCCCTGACTGGATGCCTAGGCTGTTTGCAGTGCACTCGCAAGCGGTGTTAGAGGTGGTGAATAGGGAGATCGACAATGAGTTTGCGCACGCCGGCCCAGACACTCCGAGCCGCGATTTGTTGTCGACGATCAGTTGGTCTGGCGCCTGGATGTGGGACGATTTGGCCCCTGTGATGATTGAGCGACTTAGCAAGTCGCCGAAGTCGCTTAGCATGCTTGAGCATGTCTTGGAAATTCTCCACGGTTCAAATCTTTCTGATGCTGCCATCGCCCAACTGGCAGCGCGAAAGGCTCGGACAACGCGAAACCTCCATTTGGGACCGCTGTGGTTTGCAAGTTGGGCGGGTGTGGCTCCTGATGTTGCTATCCCGTCGCTCTCGGCACACTTGGCAGGTCTGGCGACTGCTAAAGATCAAACGCTGTTCGCCATGACCTTCATCACCGCTCTTGTGGGTGGACGCCGGAGGACTAAGAATGCGCGCGAAGCTTATCGCACCGTTGCACACATGAAAGCGCTTTACTTGTTGATGCATCGCTATATCCGCGAAAGTGAAGATATCGACCGTGCGAATCAGGGCGCGTATTCGCCAGTGTTGCGCGATGATGCACAAGATGCCAGAAACGCACTGATCTCTTTCATAAAGGAAACCCCGGGCAAGGAAGCATATTTGGCGATGATGGAGATATCGGCGGCGCATCCAAGTGAGCAGTCACGCCCCTGGATGGCATATCGCGCGAAGGAAAAGGCGATCGCCGATGCGGACATGGCCCCGTGGTCCGTAGACCAAGTGCTCAGCTTTCGCGACAGGCTGGAGCGCACGCCGCGAAATCATCGCGAAATGTGGGATCTTGCGATCGACCGTATTCGCGATTATGGCTATGATCTAGAACATGGTGACACGAGCATTGCTCAATCCATGCTCGAATTGGACGAGAGGGCGATTAGGCAGTTTATCGGCAATGCCCTTAAAGAGCGCGCGCAGTCGCGCTACACGATTAGCCAGGAAAGTGAGCTTGCGGACGCTAAGAAGCCAGATATTCAGTTTCATGGCGCAGGTTTTGGCTCCGTGCCATGCGAGTTGAAGCTTGCCGAGCGGTGGACGGGCCCTTCGCTGTTTGAGCGATTGGAAGTCCAATTGTGCGGCGACTACTTGCGCGATCGGCAGTCGAACCGAGGTATTTTCCTGCTCGTTTATGCAGGTGGTCAGAAGCGATGGGCGCATCCCAATGGAACGCAAATAAAGGGGTTAAAAGCACTCGTCGAGGCATTGCAAAATTACTGGTTGACGATTTCGCCGCAATTCGCAGGGGTTGAGGATATCCGCGTTATGGGGATTGACCTCACTCAGCGTGGAATCGACGGAAAAGCACGAGCAGGGGAAAAGCGTGCGAAGGCGACGCCTACCAAAAAAACGAAGAAGACTGGCACGAAGTCGTCGGCATCAAAAGCCAAGCGGACGCCCTGAGGTGCGGCAGCAGCGCACTTGGTGGCAGCGCGCCATGGAACGCTTCCGCCGAGCCCGATAAAAGCGCTGATCGGTGTGCCGCATGCGCGGCACGCCGCTTGACGCCCTGATCGCTCCGCGAAGCCCCAACGACCGGCTTCCCCGGTCAAGGGGCGCTCCAGCCCCGTGTCCTCGCTTCGCTGCGGGCCGCACCAAGGCTTCCGCTTCCTCCCTCGACCGCGCCGACCGGTGGGGCAGGGGTTGGCCATGCCAAGTCATCCGGACCGGATGCCCTGGGCCGGGCCAACAGTGAAGGAGCTGAATATGTTTGACGAATCCGATCTCATCTACCGCTACACGCGTGCGCAGGCCATCGGCGACGGCGTCCTGGTCGACGTGTCCGTTCCGGCGCGCGAGCGTGGCTTTACGGTGTCCGTGTGCCTCACCGCTCGGGCGTGGTCTGAGTTGGTGGCGTGGGATGCCCAAGACAGCGCGAGAATGCCGGGACTGGGCCAAAGCGAAGACGGACGCCTGCACGACGTGTTGGTGTGCGCCCATTGGGCCGCCAAGGGCGCTGGCGAGGGGACTGACCGGGTGGATTTGGAGGTGTGGCGCGTCGACCGGCGCGACGGCAAGTCGGCTCCGCAGAAGGTGCGTGCGTGGATGCACATCGGGCCCGGGGACAACGGCGAACCGGTGTTGACCATCCTCATGCCGGGTGAGGATTGACCAAAACAGGGCGGGTAGCCCGCCCCTTTCTTTCGACGGCGGGGTTGTCCATCATGGGCGAGCCAGAGGGGGAGTCATGACCAACGACAGCGCGATGGACACTGCAGGAAAGACAGGCGGAAAGGGAAGTGCCGATGGGCGCAAGGGGCGATTGCCTGGCGTGATACCTGGGCTGTCCACATCGGGGCTTGAGCGATCCGTCGAGTCGCTTGCCTCGATGGGAGCGGCGGAAGAAGCGACCGCGAAGGCTCAGGTGGACGTTGCTGGCGAGTTCTACAACGAAGCGCTTCGCCGGGCAGAGTCGCCGGGTGAACGTGCAGAAGTGAGGCAGGAGTTCAAGGAAGAAATGCGCGAGCAGCGCGAAGCGCAGAACGCTCGAGTCAGCAATCGAGGAAGGTTGTATACGCTTGCCCAGCAAGCAGGATTGTTGTCGGTGATGGTTGCCGCTGGATTGATTGGCAAGCGCCTAATCGGGCGTTGATCGCGGCGATTCGCAGCTGACTATAACCCTCGGCTGATGCATTCGCATTGCTGGGTGGCCGTGAATTCCTGCCCCGTCGCGGTGTTTCGGCCCAGCACCGAAATGGCCCAAGTGCTGTTCCCAGAGCCGCACACGACGTTGACCGTGCAGGAGTTGCCGCTGGGCATGCATCGCCCCCCGGAGTTCCAGCTCACGATGCTCCAACCGGCATCCGCCGATGCGGTGAGGTTGGAGATGAGGCGGCGGGCGGCTGGGTCTTGGCCCGTGGTGTAGACGAACGTGCGGAGGCACATCGGACTAGCCGTCAGGCGCACGGGATCTTTCGGCGGGGGCGGCGGTGGGCAGCCGCACGTGTCCAAGCGGGTGTTGTAGCTCACCGTGCCGGCGCTGTCCGTGAATCGCTGCACCCGGGCCGAGTTCTCGCCCAGGTTGTCCATCGTGCAGCGCCCGGAGTTCGACATGTAGTCGCTTTCGCCGGTGCGCGTTGGCTGGGCGTCATACGTGGTCGCATACGTCAGGCTGCCCAGCGAAGGCCAAGGCGCGCCCGGCGGCATGGCGCCCTTTGCGTCGTCCAGGAGCGAGAACCACGCCGCGAATGCGGGGCTGGTGTCGCACCCACCCCCGCACGTGAATTGCCACGCGGGCGGTGCGCCGCCGGGGCACGTTGCGGGCGTGCACGTGTTCCGGACGGTTGTCCAAGGCCCCGGGGTGTAGGACACCGCCCACGCTTCCGGATGGGCTGGGTCGGCACCGCAGTGAAGGGGTCGGGTTTGCTCCTGGAGCCCCGTCGAGCCTGAAGGACAGCCGAGGATGCGCGACTCGGAAGCGGGAACGCATCGGTCGAGCAACGGCGGCACGGGAACCGGTGGCGACGCCAGCGGTGCAACAGACACCGGGACGAAGCCGGGCGGCCGTGTGGTGGCAGGAGGCGGCGCGACGGAAGGCGGCGTTCCAACCACCACCGCCGTGCCTGGAGAAGCGGGTGCAATCGGCGCCACCGATCCGACGGGCACGTCGATCGGAGGGTGCGATGGCGGCGACGCGGGCTGCGAAGCCGGCGGCAGCACCAGCGCCGAGGTGACCGAAGAACCGGCCAATGGTCCGGGGTGATAGGTGAAGATTAGGGTTCCATCGAATGCTTCGCAGGCTTGAGCCAACTCGGCTGGGTCAAGGCGGTCCGAACCGCGGCGCAACACTAAGATCCCGCCGACCTTCGCGGCATGGACCTCGCGTGCAAGATTGGACACCACGCCCATACAAGCGCGCCGGGGCACGTCGAACAGTTCCACATCAAACGCGTCGCCGTAGCGGTCCACCGTCGACGGACGGATGCCCACGCCGCCGCCGAACGCGTGCGTGAGGGTGGCGTCGGTGGTGGTCCATCCAGGCGGTGCGAGGTTGTCCCGTCGAACCGCGATCGCGCTCACGCCGGCGTAGTGGCCGAGCAGGCCCCAAGAACGTTCGATCTTCTGCGCTGTCGTGCGCACGCCCTCTACCGTGTTGCGGATTCCAGATTTCGTGGACGTGTTGACGTAAGCGACAAGGGCGACGCCCGACAGCACCGCCAACCCGCCGATGGCGAGGAGACTTTCCAACAGCGTGAAGCCGAGTGCCGAGCGCACGCTTGTTGAGAGCTTTGATGGAGTGCACAAAACGTGTTGGCGGGAAGGAAGCATAGATAGAGCATGGACACAACGTGCGCTTTGGCAAGTGCAGAAAAGAATTGAATTTTAGTCAAAGCAGCGTGTTGACAAGCCTTTACGAAGTGCTATTCCTGGGTGCGTAGAGGATTTGACAAGTAGCAAACCCCTACTCATAAAAACAGCTTAGGAGCAGATCGATGATCTTTCACCCGCAACCTCTCAACCCCACTCCGGCCGGATCGCACGGATCTCCTGGATACGTGGCGGTGGATCCCCTCGCCGTCAACGCTCACTGGGCGCGCACCATGCCGGACCGCCCGGACTGCCGCCGCATCCGGGAGAAGCAGCGACGCATCGCCCGAATGGCTCAGCGAGTGAGCAAGGAACTGTCGAAGCGCGGGGAGGGCCGGGCATGAGCGCGAATCACAAGGTGGCACCGATGCTCTTCCGTGCGATCCAGAGCGGTGACGTGGACACACTGCGTCAGGCATTGGAGCAACTTCGCACGATCGCGGCGGTTGACGAAATGCTGTATGACGCTCAGAAACAAGCCAACTCTCCGGCGTGGAAGGCACCGGACTTGGTGAACGAAACCTACGGTGAGCTGGGCCTGACCGCGCTTCACCTGGCGTGCAAAGCGTATGCGGTTCGGCACTCCGCCGGCCAGGCGCAAGCGGCCGGAGTCTTCGACACCATGGTCCAGGCGCTGCTCGACGCCGGTGCGTGCCCATACCTGCCGATCGGGCGCCGGCTGACTCCTCGCTTCAATCCCGTGAGCGGGCGGTGCGAATTGTCGGTGGTGGACGTGGGACGAACCATCGCCGAAGAGTGTGGACGGCACCAGCCCCCGGCGCTGCGAGCTTGGCATGCCGCCCACCCATCGGTGGTTACGGGCCACGACTTGTTGCAAAAGCACTCGTCGACCCTGAGGCGCGAGACGGAGCAAGCGGCCATGATGCAGCTAGAGGTCGATTGCATCGTCGATCGCGCAGAAGCCGCCTGAGCGTGGTGCGTGAGGCCGAGCGTTGTCGGCGCGTTGAATGACTAAATTTCTCGCACGCCCGATCTCTTGCGCTGCGACGCAGCACAGTTAGGGTAGTTGCACCTACCCATAAACGAGGCCGCCATGCGCATCTGCGCGTTGAACTTCAAGGGCGGCTGCGGCCGCACCACGTTGTCCCTGCAACTGGCTGCCTTCTACGCCAAGCAACGGCAGCGCACCTTGCTCCATGACCGGGATCCGCAGGGCTCTGCATTGGCATGGGCCGCGCTGGCCGAGGAAACGCCGTTCTCAGTGGGCAGCTCTCGCTCGCCGGGCTTCCAGGTGGAGATCATCGACACCGCTCCCCGCATGCCGGTGAATGGCGTGGTTCCACAGGCCGACATCTACCTGATCCCAACGCTGCTGGACGCCGTCAGCTTCGTCGTTTTCCTCCACACCCTTGCTTTCGTGCAGGAGCGCGGGCTGCCTCACGTGATCGTGGCCAATCGCGTGAACGAGCGCCGGGCAGAGCACCGGGCGCGCCTCACCGCGCCGGAACTGGCCGGTGCCCTTGTGGTGCGAGAGCGCGCCGCTTACAGCGCCAGCTACGACCTGGGCCAATCGGTGTTCGATCTTCCCGGACGGTGGGCCGGCGACGCGCAAGCGGAGATTGACTGCATCGCGTCTGCGATTCACGGGTTGACGACCATGGGGCGGGTAGCGGCATGATGGATGCCCCTACCCAATCAGGGCCGGCGAATCCGGCGACCGAACCCATGGCAGTGAAGAAGGCGGCCAAGCCGACCACGAAGAAGGCAGCGGTCAAGAAGGTTCCCGCCAACAAGCCGGCCGCGAAAAAGGCCGGCAATCGTGACCTCAGCGCTGCGGTCAAGGCCGTCCACTCGGGCACCAAACGCACG
This sequence comes from Lysobacteraceae bacterium, assembly GCA_016789405.1. Lineage (GTDB taxonomy): Bacteria > Pseudomonadota > Gammaproteobacteria > Xanthomonadales > Xanthomonadaceae > Lysobacter_I. The sequence goes on along the minus strand of JAEUPQ010000032.1, from coordinate 134,350 downwards.
GCGACGCGGGTGGCGGCTCAGGCTGATATCGACTTGGCGAAGGTCGATCCCCAACTCCTCCTGGCTGCAGGCGACCTGCCGACGAGAAAGGCGTTCTGGGATTTCGATGTGGAAAAGCCGTTCACCCGCGACGGTCGGAAGGTTCATTTGGACATCGGGCGGCAGGCGCGAATCCCCGACTACATGACCCGGGACGGCAAGCGAACGCAGCGATCGATGATTACTATTCCGCCGAAGCTGAGGGAGCAGATTCGCATCCTTTTCGGTGTCGATCGGGACGAAGATGCGCTGGGAACGACGGCCATCATCGCGCTGGCCAGTTGGGCGGCAGAGCGTTTGGTGGCGGAAAACAAGCGGCTGGTGGTCACTGCGCCTGCGCACGATCCGCATGCGGACCAGCGCAAGCAGGTGCGACGGGCGATCAACCAGTTGCGAAAGTCGCGCGGCCAGCGCTGAACACAGTCAGGGGCCTTCGGGCCCCTTTCTCATAGCGCCCGTGGAAGCCGATGGCGAAGGGAGTCGAGGTAGAGCTCGGCCCAGTCTTCGAATGCGAGCGGCGGGAGCCGCCCCGCGTCGATATGACCCATGCGCGAGCGGTAGCCGGCCTGGGCGACCGCGTCGCGGTGCCGACGCTCCGCTTCGCGTCGCTTGGCGTAAGCCCGCCGATGGCACATCGCCGATGGCGAGTGGCTTTGGTCTCGTTGGGGCGAAGGCAAGGGTTGGCGCTCGTGGGAGCGCCGGCGCCGGCGCAGATCCTGCAGCGACGTGAAGGTGTGCGGCCAGCTCTCGCGCCAGTCGTCCGACGCGGGCGCAGGTTCGGCATCGATTGACACCGGGCACATCCAGCCGTGCAACTCGATGAGGGTCCACACGGCCTCCAAGAAGCGATCCGACGGCAAGGCGAAAAGCACGGTCTTCGGGTGCGGAATGCGCGTGGCGCGTTGCCCATACAGCAGCACCGCCATCGCTTCTCGGGTGCTCCGATGGATCGATCGGGCCATCGGCCACCCGACGAACGCTTCTTCCCGACCGCGCCACGCCCACGCTCGAAAGCGGGGCTGCGCGAAACGTGCAAGCAGGTGTTCTTCAACTGCATCGACGGGTGAGTGGGGCCGGTGCGGCGTGAGGTGTTGTGGCGCCGCCAGCAACGCCGTGCGCCGCAGTGCGAGCACGGCTTCGACCCGCTCCAGCGGCATGCGCCGTTGCCACTCTGTCCACGCCAGCGGATCTCGCTGGCCCTTGGCGTTTGCGCACGGCTTGCATGCGGGACGGAGGAATTCAGAAGCGGCCGGGCCGCCCAGGGAGACGGAAATCACCGGTTGGACGCTCCACCTCTGCGGACACATCGCGTCCAACGGGGCGTCGCAATAGGCGCAGCAGTGATGCTGTGCCGCGGCCACAGCGTCGCGCGTCCATTCGCTCCACTGGTGGCGCGGCGCATCGCTGGCCGCGAGCAGTGCGGATGCAAAAAGCGATGCCAGCGGAGCGGAGGTTTCGGTCATTGGGATGCACGCGCATCGCACATTGCAGGAACGACTAAAACGGGGCGAAGGGCCGGCTTGGTGCAAAGCGGGGAGCGGCTCGAAAAACTTCCACCGCCTCCGCTCGCGTTCGCCGGATCACCCCCAGTGCGGTGCATCGGAACGGCGACGCGACCGCGCGAACTCGACACAAGGGCGACAGGTTTTCTGATCGCCGACCCACCGCCATTCCCGCTCTGCATGAATGGGAGGAAGGATGAAAAGCGAAGCGAGCGTTGGCGTGCGCGAGATGCGACAGAGCGGGGCATGGGCGGGCGTGGGGCATTCGAGTTGGGTGCCCTTTCGTTATAGCGCCGGGGTCAGTGCGCGCAAGGGTGAGGGGCTAGTGGGCTGGGTGAAGCGGAGCGCGAGGACGGGGAGAAAGTTTTTCCGGGGAGGGTTCTCTGGCTCTTCGTCTTCCGAAGAGGGGGCATACACATGACGCACTGAAGTGTTTCTCAATGCGGGCCCGCTCCGCGCCAGTTCGATCCGCCAACCCCTTGCTCCATGAGCGTTTCAGACTGGCCCACCGAACGGGCCATGCGGCTTGCTGGAAAAGCGTGAGCGAACCCAATTTCCAAGTGGAGTTGGGCGGGCCCTTGCGCGTTTCCGAATTCGATCTATTGGTGGGTGTAGCCGATCCAAGGACTACACCTCGCGATGCTCCGCAAATCTTTCGACATTCCAGAAGCCGAACTGGCGCGCGCCAAGCGCGCGGCCGATCGCGCGAACCTGTCGCTGAACGAATACCTGCGCCGCGCCGTGGTGGCCAGAAACGACGGCCACGACCACGCTTCAGCGATGACCGAGTTGGCGACAGACATGCGTCGCCAGCTGGACGACTTCCGCAGCGAGAGCGCGCAATCGATGGCGGCCCTGCTCACCACCGCAAAACGCTTGGGTGAGCTCCACCAACTCATGCACGCCGACCATCAGCAACTCCGCCAGCACCTTGAAGCCAACACCGCCGAGCAACTGGCGCACATGAAGACGTTCCTGATGGACGCCTTGCCGATGGCGTTGGCAATGGGCACCGAACGCACCTCGACGCCATCACCCGGCGCGACCGACTGGCCGCAACCGCGTCAAGCGCCCAAAGCTCGCGGTTGATCCTCCCCCCACCACTGGAGACTCCCTCATGAAAAACAAAACCTTCATCACCACTGTTGTCGCCGCCAGCGTGATGCTGTCCGGCTGCGCCACCGCAAGTTCGGGCACGACGCCTTTCCACGCACGGAGCACATCGGTGCAAACCGATGCACCTCAGCCATCCACCGACAAGCGGCGCGTGGCCAAGTCGGCCGGTATCGGTTGTTTGGCCGGCGGAGCGCTGGCTTACCTCACCGGCAAGAAGGACAAGGCTGTTGCGGCGTGCGCTGCGGGTGCTGTAGTCGGTGGTGTGGCGAGTTACCGAAAGCAGTTGAAGGAAGCTGAAGCCACCGCCGATGCGGCCCGTGACGCTGGTCTCGACGCCCGCGTGGAGACGAAGACCGTCAACGCCAACGACGGCCAGGCCGAAGCACTCGACGCCTTGATCATCGGCTACCGGCCCGCCGACATGGCGCCGGTGAGCCCTCGCACGGCCGCCTCGCTCGACAAATTGGCCGTGCTCATCACCAGCAGCACCAACGAGCTCACGGTCCGCTTCGAGGGCATCGATCAATCGGTGTGCAACGCGCCGCGTGCCGAACTCGATCGGCGTGGCGCGCTGAGCAAGGCGAAGGTGGTTGACGGTTGCGGCTCGGGTGCATACCGCGTCGTCGTGTCGCCGATGCCCGAGTTGCGCTGACCGCATGGACCGGTCGCCTCGCGTGGCCGGTCCTCCCCTTGTTCCCTCCAGGAGAGCCCCGTGTCCCACGAAGATCGCATCCGTCAACGTCAGATCGAACGCTTGCGTCAGAGGGCCGGCAAGGCCTCCGACGCGACGGCGCCGCCCGATGACCGGGTGTTCTCCAACGACGCGCGCGAGAAGCTGACTGCTGCCGGCCAGGGTGTGTCGCAAGTGGGTAAGGGACTGTTGGCGCTGGGGCAGAAGGCCTCCCACGCGGCTCTGGAGAAGGCGCGGGAAGCGAAAGCCGTCCTGGACGCCAAGCGGACGGCCAAGGCGGCCGAAACGCCCCCGCTTGCGCCTTCCGAACTCGCAGCCGGTGCCCGCCCGGCAGCTCAACCGTGGTTCCCAAGGGTGAGCCAAACCGCCGACGAAAGTGAAATGCGTGTGGGACCATCAGCCGGCGTCCTGGTGTATGACGGCATGGGCACGCTGGTCTCCGCCGGAGGCGATCTGCCCAACATCGCAGTCGGTCCCTACGGGACTGCGCCGCTATCCGATCTCTCTGCCGAAGATGTTTCCATGGCGCTATGCGCCAAGACCGACCCGGAACCGTCGAATGACGTCTCTGTGGGGAAGCAGGGCTGCGAATCCGAAGCCTTTGCGTCCAAGGACGCAATCGGCATGCCACCCGGCACTGCTTCCTCGGCCCTTGAAGGAGCCGCTCCGGTCCCAGTCATCAAATGTGTCCCACAGAACGCTCCGGCACCGCCTGTGGTGGTCGAGGCGCCCCGGTCCACACGCTCAACGCCGAGCAATCGTCCCGAGCATGCACCGCTTCGCAAGGCCCCGCTGATCGCCGGCGTCGTTCTTGCACTGGCTTCGGCAGCGGGCATTGCCTGGTGGGCCACGCGCGACGTGTCGGCGTCCGATGAACCCGAAAGGCCCACCCCGGTGCAAGCCGAAACGAGCCAGTTGGCACCTCCCGCAGTAGTTCCGGAGATGTCGCCCGTTGTCGAACCGGTCGTCGAACCCGAGTCCGAGGCGGCACCAGTGGGGCGGGGCGAGCCAACGCCATCAACGCTTGGCATCGAACCCGCAACCGCTGCACCGGCTCCTGAGCCGAAGGCCGAACCGACGGCGGTGGCGAAACCCGCCGCGCCCAAGCCGGTGCGTCAGGCCACGCCGAAGCCCACGCCAGCCCCGGCGCCCGGGCCCGCCGCACCGACGTGGCAGGACGAGGCCGACGCCGCAATGGACGCATGGATAAAGCAGCGGTAGCCCTTGCGCGTTGCCAAGTCTCGTTTATGGATAGGTGCATTCACCCAAGAGATTTAGGAGGGCACATGCTCACGTCGTTGTTCGGTTGGTTGTTTGCCCAATACCGCGATTCGAGAAGGCTGCTCTTTGGCAGCCGATGGATGAACCTCCACGGCCGGTTGTTCCTAGGCCCGCCCGAAACCTTGGGACTGGCCGAAGATCTGATCGGCGAGAACGTGCGACGCACGTATTTCTACCTCCCCACCGACCGACACCCGCCGACCGACGAAAGGGCGTTCAAGAAATGGCAGAAAGATCAGCTCTATGCGACCCAAACGCGCGAGGCGAGCCAGCCCCACGTTGCCCTGGGCGCGAGCCTCATCGGTGTCGCCCTCTGCACGTGCATGACGCTCGCGGCGGCTCAACTGAGCAACGGCACGCCTCCCATTCCGCTGTTTGCCGGCGGTGGTTCAGCCGCTGTGGCCAAACCCGATCAGAAGCAGTGCGAACAAGCCGTCCTTGCTGCCACCAGGGCGCAGCGGATGTTGACCCCGGCCGAACTCGCCGTTTGCGGACAATAAGGAGCCCACGATGACCCTGCGCGTTCCCAACGTGTTTGACGCTTTGGCTTTGGTGGCCAAGGTCGAGAAAGCCCTGTTCCGGAAAACCGCCAGCAGCCTGGACGTCCGCACGGCCATCCAGGACGAGGCGGCCAATCGCTACGAGAACATCGTCGGGCGTTTCGACGTGCTCGATCGCGTGAAGTCGCGTCGCCTGCAGGTGCCGAGCGCGGAAGCCGATGACGTCCGCGAACTCGGCGCCGTCCAGGATGAGATCGGTGCTTGGGTGGTGCCAGACACCATCCCCGACAGTGAACTCGACACGTTCCAACCGTGGTGGCCCAAAGTGCCGGCTGATCTGCGGGACAGCACGCCGCGCATGCTGATGACCAAGAACGGTCGCCGCATCGAAGGCTATGTGCTCGGTTCGGATCAGGGGAAGGGTGGGGACAGCACCGCCACGTCTCTCATGTATATCGCGCTGCCCATTCTGGGCGCGCTGACGTTGCTGATGAGCAAGCTGTGGGCACCGTTGGCGATTCTTCCAGCGCTGACGACCATTCCCTACCTCATCGCCATTGCCCAAGGCGAAAAGGTCAAGGAGGCCGTGAAGGCCGGCTTCTTACTCTATGCCGCTCCACTCCTCCTCGCCAACGGCGTGTCCATGCCTTCGATGGGCAGCGAGATGGCCGGGCTGGCGATCGCCGGTGGGGTGATTCTGTGCCTGATGACCGCGGTGATCGTGGGCTGCTTCCTGATGGCCTTGGGCGACGGCGAGGGCAAGGTGGCCTTGGGCACCGCTCATCGAGTCAAGGACGCCGCCAAGTGGGGAATGGTCTTGATGGGCGCAGGACTGATGACGTCGGTGCTGCCCAGTGCCATCGCGCCGGCCGCCATCTTCGGGCTGGCGTGCCTCTACCCGATGGTTTACACCAACCGCGAATACTTGCTGCGCAGCCAGTTGCTCTGGCAGCAAGGTGAGGCGTTCAACTTGGGCACGCAGGGCAAACTGGCGGAGGCCCACGTCGAAGTCCGCGAGTCCCAAGCCAAGCGCGCGCTGGGAGACACCACACCGCTGATTTACGTCGCCACCGCTGGCGGCTACCTCACCAAGAAGCACTACGGCTATGCCCCGGACGAAGGATCGGGCATGTGGATGTCCATGCAAGACCTGACCACGAGCTTGATGCTTTTCGGGAACACGGGCATCGGCAAAACCTACCAGATTCGTCTGCTGCTGCTCCAATACGCCGCGCTGGATTTTGGCGGTGCCCTCATCACGGACGGCAAGGGTGCGCTGGCTGGAGAGATGCGCGACATCATCGACCTGATGGTGGAACCGGGCATCGACTTCGCGCCGTTCGAAGGCTTGACCGCCCAAGACGTTTCCATCGCGTTGAACGCGCTGGTGCGCACCAACCAACGTGACGACGATCGCGTGTGGGAAAGCGGGGCCCGGAACTTCCTCGACCACGCGACGGTCATCCACGAAGCATTGCGCGACCATGAAATCGCTTATCGGCACGCCGCCATGCAGGAAGCCCGGCGGCTGCAGGAGGCGATCGACCTCGTGTGGGCGGACATCGCCGAGCTTCAGCGCCAAGACGGAACGGCGACGGCCGAGCAGCTCGCCGCCTACGAAGCCCGAGTGGAGAAAATTGAGAGTCAACGTCGCGCATGGGAGGCCGTGGCGATGAGCGATCGCGAGTGGGCGTGGACGCCGGCCACCCTGGAACGGGTCATCACCCACATGGCGCAGGTGGGCGTCGGTGCGGGCGGCGTGGCAATTCCCGGCCAGCGCATGTTGGAAATGGCCGACTACCTGGGCTATGACACCACCCGTTTTGGCGATGCGGAGACGTTGGAGCAACGGGTGCGCGATCGCGAACAGCGATTGTCCTCCGAACCCAACACCGTGCATCCGGACTTGGGAATCCCGGGGTCGCTGCTCCAGGCTTCGCTGGACTTCATCTTTGAAACCTGGTCCGCCTACGCGCCCGAGCAGCGCTCGAGTTTTCTGCTCAACGTCCACCAGAAGATCAATCCGCTGTTGCGCGGCAAGCACCTGCGCAACCAAGATGGGGCGCCGTGGCATTCCATGGAGCACGGCATGGACGTGAGCCAAGCGCTTTTCGGCAAGATGGTGGGCGTGAACTTGCCGACGACCAAGCACGGGGACGCAGGACGCATCGTGGCCACGTTGGTCAAGCAGCGCATCTACACCGGTATCCAGAAGCGCGCCGACGTGGGTGAGGCGGCCTGGCGGGCAGAAGGCCAATTGCCGGTCCTCAACGTGATGGACGAGTGCCAACTGCTGGCCGGCGATGCCGAGCGCAACCTGTTGTCCATCTCGCGATCGCTGTGGCTGATGAACGTGTTTGCGACGCAGTCCTACGAGGGCCTCGTAGCGACTTTCCACGACGAGTGGGCCACGAAGCAGTTCTTGGGCAATTTCACGTCAGCCGGCATCTTCCAATCCACGCCCGGCACCTACAAGTGGTTCATAGATCGCTTGGGCACCGCGATGCTGACCACGTTCCAGACCGCGACGCGGGGCATCGACTACAGCGGCGGAATGAGCGCGCTGATCAACAGCCCGCTGAACGATCCCGATCATCCGGGCGCCGCAGCGATGAAACTGTTTGAGCGTGCGGGCGGCGGACAGCTGACCGCTGTGCGGCCGGGCGCTGGCGCATCAAGCAAATGGATGGGCCCGAAGTTGGCTCCGATCGACGACAGCAGCGTGAACAAGCTATTGCTCATGCCCAACGGCGGTAAGCGCGAAGTCCAGCCGTTGTTCAAGCCAGAGGAATACAACGCGCTGCTGATGGACAAGGGGCGTTGCATCGTGCAAATCAACCGCGCGGGCGCTTGGCGAGTGGACTTCGCCACGGTGAGGCCGGAGGACGCGCGAACGACCGACAAAGCCCAATCGACGCAGGAGAAGGCGGCCTAGCCGCCCCTCTTGCGCACTCCTAAACCTGATCCATGCTGAATGAAATTCCTTGGAGGACACCGATGACGACCCCCACCCCACAGGAAGGCGACGAGGCGTTCCGCCGCCGCATGGCCCAATCGACCGAATCCAAGGCACAAGATTGGACAGCGCTCGATCGGAGTGCGCAAGAGCAGACGCGCGAGGTGGAAGAGGCACAGCGCAAGTTGTCTGGCCGCGAAGATGGGTCGCGACTGGCTCAAGCCGACGGCCGGCTGACGCAACTGCGCGATCGGCGCGACGACTTGTTGCGCCAGGGAGCGCCCAGCCTGTTCCGCAGACGCGAGCGCGAGGAATGGTTCAAGGATTTCGAGGCGGTCACCGAACAGGTGAATGAGGCCCATGCGTCGTGGAAGCACGAGGTCAAGGCCAGCACGCCCCAAGCGTTGGAGAAACAGCGCGAACGCATCGCGGAACGCCAAGCAGAGCGCGACCGGGCGGAGGAGCAGCACCGAGGTATTGAAAAGTTGCCCAGCGAGCGCGAAGCCAGCGTGGCTTCCATGCTGGACAAGCTCCGCGCGCGCGCCGACAACGTGCAACAGACCTGGGCGCCTGCTCTGGAAATCCCGTCCATCAATGCTTGGCGCCAAGGCCGGCAGCCGAAACAGGCGATGGTCGGGCGTTTGGGCTACGCGCAGTATGCGGCCACTGCGAAGCAGGAGGCCGAATTCATGAAGAATTACGAAGAACAGTGGAACCGCACCGCTCAGTCTCGTTGACCGTTCCACCATCACCCACGGCCCCCCAGCGGGGCCGTTTTTTTGCCCGAAATTTGTCAAATAAAATCGCGGTAAAACCCTTGACAAAGTTCGGCATGGATCTACCGTGGAATTGAGTTTTGACAAGTAGCAAACACCTACTCATAAAACTCACCACCCGTCCAAGGAGACACCCATGTATCTGATCGCTGACGCTTTTGACCTGATCGCCGACCACCTGCCCAAGGTGTTCATGGCCACCCTCATCGGCGCTCCTGCGCTGGCAGTGTTCGCGGCGTTCCTCTGATGCGCGCCGCAGTCGCGAGACTCTGGGCTCATGAACGCGAGGTGTTCGACATCGGACGCCTGCTGGGCCGGCTCCATACCTTGTTCGTTTGGGCCGGCGTGTTCGTGGTCGGTTGGTGCATGACACCTTAAAAGGCTAAAGACTCGGGGCTTGCCAGTTGCCGATTCCCCATTACAACCATGGGGATGGACACCCGTGAACGCACGCTAGCCCTTTTACAGCCCTACGGCCTCACCGAGGCCGATGCCATCGCGAACAACGTGGTGGCAAACCACGGCGCCGTGCTTGATTCACTCCACGCGTCGGAAGTCCTCGCCGCGGCACATGCCCAGTGTTGGAATCCCATTCACGGCGGCTTCCATGACCTGAAGTGGCGCATCGAAGACCGTCCCGACTGGCCGCACCTGCGGGTGGGGCTCTCGTTGGGCATGCATCACTTGGCTTTCCAGGCGCCGCCCGACCTCACGGCACTTCGCGTCGAGCGGTCGTTGCTGGGCAGGGTGCACGACAAGGCCGATCCCTTCACGACCAGCGCCGTCGTTCAGTGCATCGACCACCTGGCCCCGCTCGATCGGGCTGCATTTTTCGAGCAGCTTGCAGCCGATTGCCAGCGCTGCGACCGATTGCTCTACGACGCGGAGAAGCTTCAGAAGAACGCCCCATGGCGCGATTGGCTTCTCGGCGCCTCCCGCGCCGGTCATGTGGGCGCTTTGAATGCATGCCTGGACATGGGCGCAAGCGCCAACCGCGCCGACGCCAACGGCAACACGGCACTCCATCACGCTGCGCGCTTCGGCCACCAAACGCTGATACAGCCCTTGGTCGAACATGGCGCGCGCGTGGAGGCGCGGAACCACGATGGGAACACTCCGCTGCATGTCGCCAACACCCACGGGCATGAATTCGTCGCGCTGGAACTGATGGCGCACGGGGCCGATTCCATGGATCTGATGCAGACGGGGCGGCGGGAGCATCGGCGTGAGCAAGCCGCCCACCTATGACGCCTTCGGCGAGGTGCCCGGTCACGTCGCGCCCAGTCAGCCGGTCCGCTACTGGCACCGTGCCGCCATCGCCTTCCTCGCGGTGTTCACGCTCCTCTACCCACTGTTGTTGGGCCTGGCCTGGACGCTGCCGGGTCATGAGTATCTGATGGGCTACACCCGGGCGCTCAAGGGCGGGCTGGCTGCCGCCGCGCATTGGGGCACGCTGGGGCTGACTTTCCGGGTGCCGGCCCAGCAGTTCCTCGACTACGCCGGCGCCAACGCGCCTTGGTCCACGGCGTTGCGCGTGGGCGGCGCTTTCGTCGTCTCATTGATCTTGGCCGGGAAAGTGTTCGCCAAGGTCGCTCGGCCCCACTCGAACACCTGGCACGTGGCTGGGCCGCGACTGTTGGAAGGGAGTGAAGCCGTGGTCGAAGCCCGGCGCCGTTCGCTACCCCCCAAGGAGGCGCAGGCAGATCCATTTGCGATGTCGCTCCACCCGGAACTGGTGTTGCCCAAGAAAGCGTGGGCCCGCCACATGCTGATCAACGGAAGCGTCGGGTCCGGGAAGTCGGTCATCCTCAAGCACATCTTGGCGCAGTTGGAAGTGAACAAGTGCGCGAAACTTTTCTGTTACGACATCAAGGGCGACTTCACGAGCATATTGCGGCGGCCGATCATCGTGAGTCCCTTTGATCGGCGCTCATACGTTTGGGACGTGGCCGCGGACGTGCGCACGCCGACTCAGGCGGCAGCCTTCGCGGCCAGCATCATCCCCGAGGGCGACGGCAGCTCAAAGTTCTGGACGATGGCCGCCCAAGATCTGTTCATTGGGGCGTTGCGCGAACTGCAAAACACGAAGGGCACGGCATGGAACTGGACGGATCTGGCGCGGATACTGCGCCGCTCGGCAGAAGACATGGGGCAGGGCCTGCGCATCCATTACCCGCGCGCAGCGGCCTTGGTCGCCAACCCCGACAGCCAGACCACAGGCTCGGTCCTGTCAACGTTGGCCGGCTTCACGCGTCTTATTGACGACTTGGCCACGGCCTGGCCGAAAGTGGGCAAACATCGGTTCGCGATCACCGAGTGGATTCGTGACGGCTACACCGGACGCAAGCAAGTCATCGTTCAATCCGGGCCGGATCCAGGCCTGACCAAGGCCTACATCTCGGCCATGATCAACGTGGCGATCCCCGATCTGATTTCCCCGGCGTTGCCCGACAACGAAGTCGGGCGGGGCATCTACTTCGTGTTCGACGAACTCACCAGCGCCGGACGGTTGAACATCGATCCCTTGCTCGCGCTGGGCCGCAGCAAGGGCGTGGTCGCGATCATGGCTGTTCAGGATCACTCGCAGATCGAGCTCGTTTACGGCGATAAAACGGCGCAGGCCTTCGCGTCGTTGGTGGGCGTGCACGTGGTGTGCCAAGTCCAGATGGGCGCGACGCGCGAGAAGATCGCCAACCAACTGGGCAAGCGAAAGATCGCGTGGCGCAACCACGGTGACAAGGCGCAGCTTCACGAGGAAGCGCGCGCCCTCATCTCGCCCGGAGAGCTCACGGACCGACTGGGGTTTCGCAAAGGACGCGGATTCGGACCCGAAAAATGGGGCATCCGCGCCCTGGTGCAAATGGGCGGCGACGTGCTGCTGCTCGACTGGCCAGGCAAGACCTACCCCAGCGTGCGCGAGGGCCAAGTGGCCGCGGCATGGACCACGCAACCGGCCGGCCCTGTGGAACATGAATCGGAGGTGCCGCGCAAAGGTGCCAGCATTCAGGGCGCAACGCACGGCTTTAGTTCCGAACGCCAACCCAAGGGTCTCACCGAAGAAGAGATCGACGCCTTGTTCAACCGCTAGTCGTTCGGGTCAGCGCGCCCTTCTCGGTAGGCCAACTCGTCGAAATTGGTCAGGGTGTCGCAGGCGAGGCAGTGATACATCCACGCGGCTTCGTTGAAATACATGCCCGCCATGCAGCCGCAAAAAGGGCAGCATTCGTCGATCTCGAAGTCTGCCCATTTGCACACGCCGACGTATTCTGGAACGCCGTCTTTGTCGTAGCTAGCAATCTCAAACGCATCGGCGTGCTTGGGCACGAAGCCGCTGTGCCGCTGCAGTTCGCGCAGCACTTCGTCCGTGCCGATGTCGAACCACTCCAGGTGCCTTCGCCGGTGCGCGTAGGCGCGGTGGAGCGCGGCTTCCAACGCGCTGTCGTCGGAAGACACCAACCAGCCCATGAGTTCCAGAGGATTTGGGTTGCCGGTGCTCAGGGTGGCCACGCGGCTTTCGGGACGCTTCGAACGGCCGATCTTCACCGCCTCGGATTCGCGATCGATGATGAAGTAGACGGCCATGGACGGGGCGGCTGGGGTAAAGGGGCAGACCATAGTATGGCCTTGCGCGACCTCATGTTTTTGGCACCTTGGCGGTAGCCCCGGCGGAGACCCCTCGCATGCACTCCTTGGTTCGACTGGACGCCCGAGGCCAGAACGGCAAAGGCGGAAACGCTTTCGACTATTTCCTGGCGACCAACGCGCTCACCGGGATCGCCGGCTACTACGGTGCCGAAGAAAGCGCGGAGGTGTTGCGCTGGGGCGGCCGGCTGGCTGCCGTGCTGGGCCTGGAGGGCCAGCCGGTGCGAAAAGAAGACATGCTGGCGCTGGGCCACGGCTTTTCGCCTGCGGATGGAACGCCGTTGTGCCGCAACGCTGGGGCGAAGCCGACGAAGCGCATCAAGCTGGATCGCCAAGGAAACCCCCGGCTGGGCGAAGACGGCAAGCCCATCGAGCTGTGGGAGGGAGGGCATCGGGTCGGATTCGATCTGACCGTGTCCGCGCCTGGCGATGTCTCGGTGGCGTTTGCAATCGCGGATGATCGGGAGAAGGCCGCCATTCTCGCCGCCCACACCGCGGCGGTTCAGGCCTCGCTGGACTTTTTGGAGTCGAAGGTTGAAACCCGTCGGGGCGCGCAGGGCAAGAACGTCATCGGCACGCAGGGCTTGGTCTACACGCAGGCGCTGCATGTGTCCAACCGAAACAACGAGCCGAATTTGCACACGCACAACCTCATCTACGGAGTCGCAAAAGGCGAGGACGGTCAGTGGGGCACTTACGATGCGCAAGAAATCTACCGTTGGCGCCAAGCCGCCGACGAGCTCTACAAAGCTGAGCTTTACACCCGTATGAAGGCACTGGGCTACCAGACCGAGCGCGTCCGCGAGGTCAACGTCCAGGGTGAGGAGACGGGCCGGGTGTATGCCCGAATCGCCGGCATCGATTTGGAGTTGTGCGACCTGATGAAAACGCGTCGCCAGGAAGTGCTGGACTACGCCCGCACGCATGGCGTGGACAACCAGACCGCTTGCTTGGCCACGCGAAAGCAGAAGGAGGAGCCCCCGTTCGAAGCGCTGCGCGAGGACTGGGCGCGCACCCTGGCGAACATCGACCGGGAGAAGCCCGGCTTGGTGCACGACACGGCGCGGATCAAGGCCGCGCCGGGCATGCGCTTGAACGCGCGCAGCGCTGAAGAGACGTTGCAAGTCCTCCATCGGACCGAGGCCGTGCTGTGCGAGCACGACCTGATCCGCCAACTTGGGATGGAGCACCAAGGCGACTTGACCGCCCGGGAGTTGCTCGACCGCGTGGAGCGATTCAAGCAGGAGGCCGGTCTGGTGAAGCTGGAGGGCGAAAAGCTGGCCGCCGAAGACCGTGGGCACACGCTGGCGCGCCGGCACCGCGAGACGCGCTACGCCGCGCCGTGGATGCTCGATATGGAGGAGGAGATTCAGCGCCGCGCCAAGGAGCGCCAAGGCGAGAACCACTGGAAGATGGACGGTGCGCTCGTCGACCGCACGGTGGCGAAGCTGGAGGAGCAGAAGGGGTTTCGTCTTTCCGACGAGCAACGGGCGGTGGTGCGCCACATCACCGCCGAGAGCGGCGGCGTGGTGGCGATGTCCGGCCTGGCGGGCACCGGCAAGACCACCGCGGTGGAGTTCTACAAAGCCGCGTTTGAGGCGTCTGGCAAGCGGTTGTTCGGCGTGGCCACTGCCAACGCGGCGGCCCAGAAGTTGGCGCTGGAGTCGGGGATGGAGACGTCCAGCGTGGCGATGTTCCTCAGCCGAGTGCGCAAGGGCACGCTCGCCTTGGGTGGCGACGACGTCCTCGTCGTGGACGAAGCGGGCATGGTCGAAAGCCGCGACATGGTGCAACTGATGGCCTACGCCCAGAGAGCCGGCGCGAAGGTGGTGCTTCAGGGCGACGCCGAACAGATCCAGCCGGTGGGCGCTGGCGCGGGCTTCACCCTGGTGCGCGACGCGATCGGCGACAAGAAGCTCACCGAGATTCGCCGGCAGAAGAGCGAGGAAGACCGGCACATCGCCGCGCTGTTCTACGACCGCGACGAAGCCGGCAAGGTGGTCGAGATGAAGCGCGGCACGCGCTCCCGGGCCAAGAGCCAAGAGAAGGGAGCCATGCTGCTCAAGCGCCTGGACGATCGCGGTTGCCTTGATGAATTCAACACCAAGGATCAGGCCGTGTCGGCCGTGGTGAAGGATTACTTCGATTCGCCCTTCGGTGTGCGAGATCGCCTAATTCTCGCGCACGCCAACGCCGAAGTGGACGCCTTGAACGAGCAGGTGCGCCACGAACTGCGCAAGCGCGGCGAGATCGATGCCGAGCAGCACGTCGTCCGCACTTTGCGTCGGGGGGAGTGGGCCGACTTGGCCCTCTCTCGCCGCGATCGCGTGCGCTTCTCCGCGGGCGACGCAGATTTGGGGGTGGTCAATGGAAACGAGGGGGTGGTGGAGGCGATCCGGCCAGACGCCAAGGGCGGCTTCCACGTGGCGGTGCGCCTGGAGTCCGAAGACCCGAAGCAGAATGGGCGGGTGGTGCGCTTCCACACCAGCGCCTACAACGCCTTTCAGCACAACTACGCGCTGACCATCCACAAAGCGCAAGGGCAGGGCAAGTGCGACGTGTTCCACTTGGCGAACGTGGGCATGATGGACAACCACTCGTCGTTGGTCGCCTTCACGCGCCTGACCAGGGGCCGCTACCGCCTCTATGGGACCAGCGACGACTTCGAGCAGTTGAAGGATCGGCTGGGTTTGGAGCGCCTGAAAGAGAACGCATCGGATTCGCGGCCGCTGCCGCGTGTGCAGGACGCCGCCCAAGAGATCCTGCAAGCCGCCGAGTCTGGTGCACGCAGGGCGCAAGTGCGGAAGGCCAAATCCGACGTGCCCGAGCACACCCAGAAGGGGCCGCGGCTCACGCTGTGAGCACGCGCAGTGGATTCCGACCACATGCCATCTAGTTACTCTTCGCGAGGCGAGTCAGAAGGGCGTCATCCGTGGCCGTGGGCGAGGTGGCGCCACGAGTGCTCGTGCTCTTTGGCGTAGACATACGTGCCCGTTATCGCTTCCAGCGAAAGCAAAAAAATCATGCCTTACCCCTTACTCGTATTTTCCCTTGGTGGAGATCAGCTTTTGACGCAGTGCTTCGACACGAGCCTTGCGCTGGCCGCACAACGCGTCGAGGGTGTATTCATAGATTTCAAACGCGTCCAAAAGAGCCTCTTGCTGGACATTCTCTCCATGAGAGCCCAAGTTTCCGATCATCCGGAGCGCCGTTAGTGAAGGGGCATGCTCTTGGTTCAATTGCTCGTAGTGCGCAATGCGGGCATTCAAATCCAAGCGTTTAGTGCTGCCGCTGGTGGGGTTAACGGTTTCACGAGGGACTTGAAGGAAGTCCAACAAGAACTCAATGCTGGTGCGGAGTCGATTGGCTGATGCGCTTGTGTCCAGCCAATAGTGCGACGAGGCGAGGCGGATGTTCTCGCTTACGTCTCGGGGCGCTTGCACCGGAATATCGATGATGAGCGGGGCTGGGAACATTGAGCGCGGCTGTAGATGTGATGAGTAGACCCATCGGTTGTCCTCATCATCGTAATACTCGACCAGCGACGTATCGCCAGAGACGACTACGATCTCCCCACAACTGCTGTTGTCGCAGACGAGGTTGAGGCTGAAACGCTCCACATCCCAAGCGGGTTCCCAGTCGGAATCCTCACGGTTCTTAGAAGAATAGGTGGGTTCAGCGACTTTGATTGCTTCACCGTCGTGCCTTGCGCGCCCCTTGGAGCATTTGGGGCAAGGGAAGTTAGGAAAATGGGATCGGGCATACGTTCCGGACCAAAGCTCGCGATCAAACGCCATGGTTGCCTTCCTTAGTGATGGTCCCGCCGATTATCTGGCTAGGACTACAGATCCACAAGGCGCGTTCCCTCGAGTCCTTTCCAATCCGTTCCCTCCCTTCACTGCGCGTCTGTGGCCCCCTATTCAAGAACGCGTAAAGCAGATGGCGCAACCCGTGCAGCAGCCAAGGCCCCGTTGCCGGGGCCTTGGCCGAGACGATCACCTCCTTTGACTTCAGCGACCGAAGAGCCGGATGCCGACGCCAAAGACCGGTTTGTTGCCGCCGCCGAATGCCGCACCGGCGCTCACGCCGATGCCGTTCTTGAAGCGACGGCTCCAGCCGATGGCCGCCGCCCCTTGCCCGCCGCTGGCGCCGAACCCGACGGTGATGCCGCCCTCGCCCGGGGTGGCCGCCATCTGCACCATCGCGCCCATCTGAGCGCCGAGCCCGTTGATTCGGCGGTCTTGGCGCTCGAAGCGGTGGTCGATTTCCACCCACCGGTCGTTCCAACGCTGGTCCAAGTCCCACAACTGGCCGCCGTTGACCGCGTCGGTGCTGCCGCGCTCCACGCGACCCGCTGCAACCCCGGTCACCCGCTGGTTGCCCGCGTTGATTCCGTCAGTGGTCATCGACGGCCCACCCTGGATGCGGACGCCGGTCCCGTCGACGCGCGTGGCCCCGACGTTGACCGAACCGCTCTCGGTGAGTTCGATATCGTCGGCCACGGCGACCGTTTGGGTCCCATCCGTGTTGTTGCTCACCACGATGTTCGCGCCGGCACGTGTCTCGCGGCCCCCGCCGGTGCCGTCGCGACCTGCAGGGCCTTGCGGACCTTGAGGCCCTTGCGGTCCCTGTGGACCTTGGGGCCCTTGAGGGCCTTGCACGACGGGGCGCAGCTCGATCGTGCGCAGCCGGCCGTCCAGGTCATACAGCGCCGTTCCCACGTCGCGATACACCGCGCCGGACTGGAAGGTGTAGGTGGGGGCGACAAACACGCCGTTGGCGTAAGTGGCTCCGCCGCCAAACGCTTCGGCCGCAGGCCGCAGCTGGCTCACTGTCGCGGCGTCGGTGTCGTTCACGCCGAAGCGGAGGTTGGTCAGCCGGCGCTTCGTGGTGGCATTGCCGACGCTGACTTCATCGGTCGCGGAGCACTCGCTTTCCTTGCCCAAGGATATGCAGTCGAAGTTGAGGGCACGCGCGCGAGCACCGATCGCGGTGCCGCCGAAGGTCGCCTCTGCACCAGCGCCGATCGCGGTCGCATCGGTCCCGTGCAAGCGCACGCCCGCGCCGACACCGGTTTGGTTGCTCTCGCCGTCGCCGGTGGTGCGGCCGCCCGCACCCAGCACGGTGTTGTCGAAGCCTGTGATCAGGGTTTCCGACCCGAGGCCGGTGTTGCGGATTCCGTCGACGAAACCGTTCGAGCCGACTTGCGTAGAGTTGTAGCCTCGCGTGATCGCGCGCTCGCCGAGGGTCGTTGCGCCGGAGAAGCTCGTTTGTCCCGCGTCCAGGTAGAGACTGCGGTTTCCCGCTGCGCTGTCCTGGCCGATGGAGATGGCCTGAGCGGACGGTCGCGCCCCGGGCCCGGGTTGGTAGAGGTTTTGCGCGTTCGCGCGATCACCGATGGCGATGCTGCCGGTGGAAGTGGCGGAATTGCCGATGGCGACGGCGCCGACGTCGTTGGCAGATGCGTTTCGCCCGCCGGCGAACGTCGCCCCGAAGTTGGCATTCGCCCCACTGCCCACGGCCGTGCCGTCCGCGCCTGCCGAGGCGCCGCTGCCCACGGCCGTGCCGTTCACGCCACCGGGTTGAATCCTCGCGTTGGCACCGATGGCGGTGGAGCACTCTTCAGTGGCCTGGGCATTGGCGCCGACCGCCGTGGTGCAATCGGCGGTGGCTTGGGCGTTCGAGCCAACTGCCGTCGAATCCAGCCCAGTCGCCGTCGGCGGGACCGCACCTGGGCCGACGGCCACCTGGGCGAGCGTTGGAGCAGCCGCCAAGGCCGCGGCAAGAAACAGCGAAAGCGAAGATCGCTTCATCGAGGAGCCTCTTACAAGTGGGGTTCCCCTACCAATAGATCAGCGCGAAGAACGCGCAACCCCTCCATCAGGAACTAAAAACCCCCGGCAGTTGCCCGCCGGGGGGTGGGCCTACCCAAGGCCCGCCGACGCCGAGGAAGGAGGGGCACCCGGCGCCACTCTCGTTTTAACGCGCGAGCGCGCGAGCGCAAGCCCACTTGCGCATTCCTCCAATTCAGGTTCGATCGAGGGTAGGCGCACCTACCCAAAAAGAATTCCGCCGCACCCACGGCGGAACGAACGCCAGAAGGAGGAACCATGCTCGTAAAGTCGATCGCGTTGGTCGCATCGCTCGCCTTGACCGCCCACGTTGCGCAGGCTCAAGAATTCCCCTACATCCAGAATCCACCGTCGGCCGTGCACCCGCTCGACGCGGACATCGGCGCGCCTGAAGAGCCCCATGCCCACGACGTCGCGCCGGCCAAGCGTTCTCTGATCTCGCGCTTGTTTCACCGCCGCATCCCGAAAGGTGCGTGGGTCGGTATGGATCCGCTGCTGAAGGCTAAGCTTGAAAACATCTACGCTCAGCTCAGGCGCGAGGGCTACGACGTTCGCCTGGTCGAGGGCCACCGTTCAGAAAAGCGCCAAGCAGAACTGCTGGCGACCGGGCAGGGTGTCACCCAAGTCGGTCCGGGCCGCTCCTGCCACAACTATGGACTCGCTGCCGACAGCGCGGTGTTCAAGCGTGGGCAGGCGACTTGGGATATCAACGACGAATGGGTCCGCCGAGGCTACGAGCGTTATGGCGAGCTCGCGACGAAAGCGGGATTGCGTTGGGGCGGGCATTGGACGACGTTCAAGGACTTGCCGCACGTTGAGCTGAGGAACGACTGCCGGATGGCCATCCGTGAGCGGCGCCGCACCGACGGGCGCGTAGCGGCCCGGGAAGTAGGCTTTGGGTTGGAGTTGGACCGTTGGCGTTCGGTGCCGACCGCTTGGGAAGGGGAGCGATACGCGTGGCTCTGCCCGACTTCCCAGGAGTCGATGCACGGCTGCGGGTTGGTCTTGAAGTGGTGGGAATCCGACTGGGCGATGTCGCCAGCATGGCGCGACTGGTCGTTCGATCCGAAACTTTTTAGTTGGACGACAGTTTGCGGATGACTTCACCCACGAGGACATCGACGGCGCCTTGAAATCCGACCACCTGTTGACGCTCAGGAATAACTTCCCGCGCTTGCATCGGAGAATGCAGGTGTGCGTCCGCGATCTTCCTCAACGACTCTTGCAAGTTCTCCATCGCCTGCTTGATCGACTTGGGAGAGCTTGCGGCGAACTGCACGAATGAAGCAGAGCCGAAGACCGGAGGGATATGATCCATCACAGCCCGGGTCAGGGCTGCGGTGGCCATGTAGCATTCATTCTCAAATGCGAGATTTATCTCTTCTAGCAGACGAATCAGTTTTCTGGGATCTAGGTGCGTGCCCTGGAGTTGCCGAAGGGCGTCGATGCGGTTTTCGGAGATAAAAGCAGCCGACAGACTTTTCGTTCCGCTTCTGGCGTGCGGGCCCGTGGCCTCGGCTGCTTCAGCCTGCTCAAGTAAGCGGTCGACGTGCGTCCTCAGAGTCGCAAGCGCGTTATGAAGGGGTGCGTTGTGGCTGGTCGGTGCCTTGGTCAACGTGCTAAAGCCAGCTGCGGTAAGGGCCGCATTCGTCACTTCGCGCTCGTGGCGTATTCCCACAGTGTCTTGGATCAAGGGCTTGAGCTTGTCCCCATCAAGAAATGCGTGGCCGGCGTTCTTGATGGACTTGAACGCTTCAGAGGCTCCACTTTCCCCAGTGCCACGCTCGTAGGTCACTAGGCTCTCAATCGCTTCTGCAACCATCGCCGCCACGTCCCTGTAAAAGCTGCTGCTCATCCTATTTGCATCCTCTTTTTCTAAAGCGCCATTGTAAACAGAGGAAATCTGATACGCATTTCGCACTCAACGAAACGCGTTACGTTTGACAGTCGCAAAGCCCTTCCATGGACTGCAATGTTGATCTACTGCGTGCTGCGAAACCCACTGCTCACGATTGAGAAATGCGAGCGTAGATGCGCATGGAAAGTGCTGCTTTCGGACAACAGCGAAGCGATTGGTTTGCAGCCCGTCTGCGTGATTCATGTCTTCATCAACCGCGAAGAAATCCCCTCGCGTGCGAGCCGGTTTTTTAGGGCAAGAGACAACGGCTTTTGGGCTCAAAAAATCGTAGCCAATTCGTAGCCAAATCTATCTCGCCCTCTTTTGAGTATTTATAACTAATTGATTTATATTTGTTATCTTAGCGCAATATGCCACACGCTCTTACTGTCGCATCAGGGGGGTATGCTGCTCGGCGGACGCGCGGGAAGAAGGCGTGGATTCGGACACGGAAGGCGGCGGGGACAAGGTCGGCTCGAACGGTCCGGCAGGGCGCCGGAGACGGCCGCACAGTATGCCAGCGCATGCCTGCGTCCGTGCTGCACTGCAACGCGTGCGTACGTGCCGGAGGCCATGGTCACAGGTCACGTTTCCTGTGCTACCGTCGCCTCACGGTCGCTCCGCGGCGGTCGGAGACCGGTGCGACGAGGCATCGGCTTCCATGGGGTCGGGTTGTACGAGGCCAGGTGTTTTCAGGCCGGGACGGCGGGGCTCGCAACGACGCCCCTGCCGGAAGGCCATGAGGGCCACGGCAGTCGCGGGGACGGATCGTCACCACATATAACGACAAGGTAAGAGGGGATCTCATGGCTCACCGTGCACCGCAACGCAATCGACTCGCCCACGCGCTCGTTCTGGCGCTGATGGGCGCCGCCCACGCGCCCATCGTGCTGGCACAGGACGCCGGCGCCGGCGAGGATCCTGAAGCCGGGACGCTCGACAAGATCGTCGTGACCGCGCAGAAGCGCGAAGAAGCGCTGCAGGACGTTCCCGTGGTGGTCACCGCGCTGTCGTCGGAAATGCTGAACGACGCAGGTGTCCGCGACGTCAAGGACCTGCAGGTACTGGTGCCCGGCCTCACCGTGACCAGTACCCAGAGCGAAGCACTGACCACCGCCCGCATCCGCGGCATCGGCACGGTCGGTGACAACGCCGGCCTGGAATCCTCCGTCGGCGTGGTGATCGACGGCGTCTACCGTCCTCGCAACGGTGTCGGCTTCGGCGACCTCGGCGAGCTTGAACGCATCGAAGTGCTGAAGGGCCCGCAGGGCACCCTGTTCGGCAAGAACACCTCGGCCGGCGTCATCAACGTCGTCACCAAGCGCCCGACCTACCAGCAGACCCTGGAGGGCGAGGTGACCGTCGGCAACTACGGCGCGCTGGGCGGGTCCCTCTCGTACAGCCAGGGCATGGGTGACATCGCCGCGTTCCGCGTGTTCGGCGCCATGCGCAAGCGCGACGGTTTCATGGACGTGAACACGGGCAGCGGTCCGCGCTTCGACCGCGAGGACTACGACCAGAACTACCACACCTTCCGTGCGCAGTTCCTCATCGAACCGACCGACACGCTGGATATCCTGTTCACCTACGACGAGTCGGACCGCGACGAAAACTGCTGCACCGGCGCCACCATCGTGCGCGGCCCGACGGCCGCCATCCTCGATGCGCTGACGCCCGTTCCCGGTGACACCGGCGTCGCGCCCGTTGCCGATCCCTACGCCCGTCGTGCGTGGAGCAATCGCAGCACGGCCCAGTACATCGGCGACACGGGACACTCGCTGCAGATCGATTGGGACACCGGCTGGTTCGGCAATGCGACGCTGACCTCGATCACCGCGCAGCGCGAGTGGGATTCGGTCAACGGCCTGGACTTCGACTTCAGCACCGCAGACCTGCTGTATCGCAATCCGCAGAAGTCGGACAACTACTCGCAGTTCGAGACCTTCAGCCAGGAAATCCGCCTGGCCGGCTCGACCGAGAAGCTGGATTGGCTGTTCGGCGTGTTCTATTCCGACGAATCGCTCGACCGCAACGAGGCCTACCGCATCGGCGCGGCCTACGAGCCCTACCTGTCGATCGCGCTCCTGTCGCGCATCAACCCGGCGCTCGCCACCAGCCCGACCGCGCCGCTGTTCCTGTCGCAGGCGTCCGGCCGTCCGTTCGGCACCGTGTTCGCCGGTCACGCCGCGTCCGACCAGTACCGGCAGGAAGCGAAGAGCTTCGCGGTGTTCACCAACAACACCTGGCACGTCACGGATGCCTTCGACCTGACCTTCGGCCTGCGCTACACCCGCGAGAGCAAGGAGCTGGAGTCGCGCTACAGCAACCCGAACGGCGGTCTCGGCTGCGGTGCGATGCTGACCAATCCGGCCCAGGTCGTCGCGGCACTGGTCGCGCGCGGCCTGACCGTGGCCCAGGCCTCGGCGGCAGCGCCGCAGGTGGTGGGCTTCGCCTGCCTGCCGTGGACCAACGTGCGCCACAACGGTCGCGTGACCGAGCAGGACCGCGACGAGAAGGAATGGTCGGGCACGATCAAGGCGGCCTACCGCTTCAACGAACACGTGATGGGCTACTTCTCGGCGGCGCGCGGCTACAAGGCCGGCGGCTTCAACCTCGACCGCGTGCAGTCCAACAACGGCCTGTCCAGCGGCACCTCGGGCATCGTGCCGGTCGACGACACCTCGTTCGCGGGTGAGTTCGTCGACAGCTACGAGCTGGGCGCCAAGACGACGTGGATGGGCGGCAACCTGCTGCTGAACGCGACCCTGTTCCACCAGGAATACAGCGACTTCCAGCTCAACAGCTTCCTCGGCACCAGCTTCGTGGTCCGCTCGATCCCGAAGGTCACCTCGCAGGGCCTGGACGCGGAATTGCTGTGGAAGACCGGCGGCTGGATGGTCCAGTCCGGCCTGACCTATGCGGACACCAAGTACGGCGACGATCCGCTGCCCGATGCCGATCTCGCGCTGCTGCCCGGCAGCCGCGCCAGCTTCGCACCGAAGTGGTCGCTCACCGGCTCGGTCGGCTACGAGTGGGAACTGGGCAGCAGCCTCGAAGCCCGTGCCACGATCGGCGCCAAGTACATGTCGGATTACAACACCGGTTCCGACCTCGATCCGCAGAAGGAACAGGACGCCTACACCCTGGTCAACGCCCGCTTCGTGCTGGGTCGCCAGGATGGCCGCTGGGACGTCGAACTGTGGGGCCAGAACCTGACCGATGCCGAGTACATGCAGGTGGCCTTCGACGCACCGCTGCAGACCGGTTCGTGGAACGCGTTCCTCGGTTCGCCGCGCACCTACGGCGTGACCTTCCGCATGCGCTACTGATCCGCATTCGATGCGGATCGGATCCGGTGCCGATCCGGGGTTGATCCCGCATCGGCACCATGCCGGGACCGTTCTGATCCCGACCTGATTCCGCATCGATGCTGTATCGCGACCTGGACGGCCCGCACCTGCGGGCCGTCTGTTTTTGCAGGTTGCGCGATTCCGGCGGTACGCGCATCCTCGCCGCGGGGATGCGCCGCCGGATGCGGCCATCGCAGGGATCCGGTGACGCCGCGCATCGCGCCGCGTGCACTCGATGAGGAGGAAACGCCGGGCACCGGCGTTCCGCAACGTCAGGTATCAGCCAGGGAGAACGTTCGATGTCCAAGCCGTCGATGTCCAAGTCGTCGTCCGCGCACGCGTCCGCACGGCGCGTGTCGCGCGTCCGCTACGCACCACATGCGCTCGCCACCACCGTCGCGCTCGCGCTGGCGTTGACCGGTTGCGGTTCCAAGCAGGAAGAGGCCGCACCGGCCGCCAAGCCCGAAGTCGCTGCAGTCGCCAAGCCCGAGGCCGCGTCGATCTGCCAGGCCAGCCAGAGCTGGATCACCAGCCCGAATCCGCCGGCGGAGGTCCCGACGGCCGAGACCTTCTGCGACTTCTACCAGTTCTCGTGGCAGTGGTTCCTCGCCCAGGTGTCGCCGGCGAGCGATCCGTCGACGGGCGCCAACCGGGTGTTCGAGACCAATCGACTGCACAACCCGAAGGTCAAGAACGGACAGTGTTCGCTTCCCGCGCTGATGGGCCAGGCCAAGGCGGCGCTGATGCTCGACATCCGCGACGACAAGCCGCAGGGTTTCGAGGACTCGCAGGCGGACGGCAACGCCCTCTACGACCAGAACGGCAACATCCTGCTCTACAACACCTGGTATTCGAAGGCGATGTGCGACTCCACCCAGGAAGGCTTCGCCTGGGGCACGTTCGAGATCAAGGTGGCCTGGAAGGTCCTGCCGCAACCCGATCCGACCTACTACTCGATGCAGGCCACGCTGCCCGGCACG
Source organism: Lysobacteraceae bacterium (assembly GCA_016789405.1). Lineage (GTDB taxonomy): Bacteria > Pseudomonadota > Gammaproteobacteria > Xanthomonadales > Xanthomonadaceae > Lysobacter_I. The sequence goes on along the minus strand of JAEUPQ010000032.1, from coordinate 109,768 downwards.
AAGCAGCAGGTGACGCTGGGCATGGTCGGCTTCCACATCGCCAACTGGACCCAGAACCATCCCGAGATGATCTGGGCCACCTTCGAACACAAGACGAATGCGCCCCTGTGCGATGGAACCAGTGCCATGCCGACGTCCGGCTGGTCCTTCACCAGCGCGGACGCGGCCAACTGCCTCACGCAGAACCCGCAGAAGACCTCGGGTCAGCCGAGCGCCAACTGCAGCAGCTTCAAGTTCAACACGCCGAACCAGCAGCAGGATCCGCAGCCGCTGACCGGCACGCCGAACAACGTGTGTCGCCAGTACGCGTGGGGCAACCAGCAGGGTGAGTCGGTCAACGGCAACAACAACCAGTCGAACTTCGCGGCGATCACCCAGCTCAACGAACAGCTGGTCGGTCCGAAGGGCATGCTGACCGTGTTACCGGACACCGATCCGATGGCGATCTGGAAGAACTACGAGATGATCGGCGGCATCTGGACCAAGGGCGGTGCTTCGTCCGGCAATGCGCCGGTGCCGCACATGTCCAACGGGTCGGTGGTGCCTGGTGACCCGAACAGCCCGCAGCGCGGTTCGCTGGAACTGGCGAACATGAGCATGGAGACCTTCCAGCAGGGCGATTCCTCGTACATCCCCAACTGCTTCGGTTGCCACAATTTCGACACCGCCAAGCCGCTGAACGTGAGCCACATCTGCACCAGCCTGTTCACCAGCGACGACAGCGGCAAGAACTGCATCATCCCGCCAAGGACGCTGCCCGCCGCCGCCGCACCTGCTGCACCCGCAGCCCCGGCCCCGGCAGCGCCTGAGAAGAAGTAAGGGCAGGCGCGACCGCCATCCGCAGCAGCATCGCAACGGCCCGCCTCGCGCGGGCCGTTGCCTGTGCGGCCGGCGCCATCGGTATGATGCCGGCACCGGGCGCGCACCCGCGCCGACCGAGTTGGACCACCGCATGAGTTTTCCCACCGACGCCGAGCTTCGCGACCATGCCGAAGCGCTCGGACTGCGCTTCCGTGCCGCCCGGCTCAGCCTCGTCACCGCCGAAAGCTGCACCGGCGGCTGGATCGCCAAGACCGTCACCGACATCGCCGGCTCGTCCGACTGGTTCGACTGCGGCATGGTCGCCTACAGCTACGAAGCCAAGCAGGCCATGCTCGGCGTCCGTCCCGAAACCCTCGAACACCACGGCGCGGTCAGCCGCGAGACCGTCGTCGAGATGGTGTCCGGCGCGCTGACCCACGCCGGCGCCAACATCGCGGTCGCGGTGACCGGCATCGCCGGTCCTGGTGGCGGTGCACCCGACAAGCCGGTCGGTACCGTCTGGATCGGCTGGAAGCGCCGTGGCGGCTACGCGCACGCGCAACTGTTCCAGTTCGAAGGCGACCGCGATGCCGTGCGGCGCCAGACGGTCGCCGCCGCGCTGGAGGGCCTGGATCGACTGATCGGCTCGCCTTGAGGCGCTCGTGGTCACGAAGTGTCAGGATCGTTGACGGGAAAGGTGGTTAGTAGTATTACTACTAACCATGGACCTGACCGATACCCAGCAAGCCATCCTTGCCCTGATCGCCGAGCGCGTGGCCGCCGACGGCGGCTCGCCCTCGCAGACCGAGATCGCCCATGCCATGGGCTTCAAGGGCGTCCGCGCCGCGCAGTACCACCTCGAAGCCCTGGAGCAGGCCGGCTACATCCGCCGGATCCCGGGGCAGGCGCGGGGTATCCGCCTCGTCCATGAGGCCGCCAATGACGCCCTGGACCAGCCGCCTGCCCCCGCGTTGCCCGATGAGGCCCTGCGCCTGCCGGTGCTCGGCCGCGTCGCCGCCGGCCTGCCGATCGGTGCCGATCTGCGCTCGGACGACTACATCCTGCTCGATCGCGCCCTGTTCTCGCCGGCCCCGAACTACCTGCTCAAGGTGCAGGGCGACTCGATGATCGATGAAGGCATCTTCGAAGGCGACCTGATCGGGGTCTACCGCACCAGCGAGGCCCGCTCCGGGCAGATCGTGGTGGCCCGGGTCGACGACGCCATCACCGTCAAGCTGCTGAAGATCGGCAAGGACCGCATCCGCCTGCTGCCGCGCAATCCCAGTCACGCGCCGATCGAAGTCCTCCCCGACCAGGACTTCAGCATCGAAGGCTTGTATTGCGGACTCGTGCGGCCGAATCGTTGAGCACCGACGTGGGGAATTCCTACACGTTGATGCGTCATTCGCCGATCCCTCGCCAACGGTTTCGCAAATAGATTTCAGGGCGTCGCAGGTTTTGCGACGGGCAGTCCCTAACCTGCGCCCACTCCAAGCATTCACCCAATCACTGACGAGGATTCCACGATGGACGAGAACAAGAAGCGCGCCCTTTCCGCCGCACTGAGCCAGATCGACAAGCAGTTCGGCAAGGGTTCGGTCATGCGCATGGGCGATCGCCCGGTCGAAGTGGTCGAGACCATCGGTACCGGTTCGCTGATGCTGGACATCGCACTCGGCATCGGCGGCCTGCCCAAGGGGCGCGTCGTCGAAATCTACGGTCCGGAATCCTCCGGCAAGACCACGCTCACGCTGCAGGCCATCGCCGAGTGCCAGAAGGCCGGCGGCACCGCTGCCTTCATCGACGCCGAGCACGCGCTCGACCCGACCTATGCGCAGAAACTCGGCGTCAACATCGACGACCTGCTGCTGTCGCAGCCCGACACCGGCGAGCAGGCGCTTGAAATCGCCGACATGCTGGTGCGCTCCAACGCCGTCGATGTGGTCGTGATCGACTCGGTCGCCGCGCTCACCCCGAAGGCCGAAATCGAAGGCGAGATGGGCGACCAGCTCCCCGGCCTGCAGGCCCGCCTGATGAGCCAGGCCCTGCGCAAGCTCACCGGCAACATCAAGCGCAGCAACTGCCTCGTCATCTTCATCAACCAGCTGCGCATGAAGATCGGCGTGATGATGCCCGGCCAGAGCCCGGAAACCACCACCGGTGGCAACGCTCTGAAGTTCTACGCCTCGGTCCGTCTCGACATCCGTCGCATCGGCAGCATCAAGAAGGGCGAGGAAATCATCGGCAACCAGACCAAGATCAAGGTCGTCAAGAACAAGCTCGCCCCGCCGTTCAAGCAGGTCGTCACCGAAATCCTCTATGGCGAAGGCATCAGTCGCGAGGGCGAGATCATCGACATGGGCGTCGACGCCAAGATCGTCGAAAAGTCGGGCGCCTGGTACAGCTACGACGGCGAGCGCATCGGTCAGGGCAAGGAAAATGCCCGCCAGTACATGAAGGACAACCCGGCCGTCGCCATCAAGCTCGAAGCGGCGCTGCGCTCCCAGTTCGTCGCGGCGGATGCGCCGCGCAACGAGGATGACGGCCAGGACGATTGAGTTCGAATGCAGAAGGGGCGGGCCCGAATACCTCGTCAGTGGACGGCCCGCCCCCGACGCACCCATTCATCATCGCCGGTCAGTATCGATCGCGCTTCGATGGACGGTTCCGAAGTGCGTGTTCCCCAACGGTGCGTCATGGATGGCGCATCGGCGGCGCGGGGCCCCAAACCCTCGCTGCATCTCGGCGCCGCTCGCCGGCGGCGTCGTTCGCCGGGTCGCTCCATGGACGGAGTTGCCTGGCCTTTCGCTTGTCATTCCGGATGGATTGCAGGATTCCTGTTCGTTCCAGATCGAGTGAGCACGGCAATGGGCGCTGCCTCCTGCATTCGGCGTGAATGCGCGTGCTTCGAAGCCGATGACGGTCGTGATGTTCCAGTTCCGCCCCAATTGCGAATGCCGCCGTGTATTGAAGGCGGGTGGTTGCTGGACGGCCTGCTGACGTCTCCTGACACTTCCTGTCAGGGGCAGCTCTCGACAATGTACGGACTGTCCCTGATGGAGCTCTCGACATGAATGAACGCCCCCCTTCCTCACATGCAGGTGGCTGCCTCTGCGGCGCAGTGCGCTATGCCGCATCCGCCCCGCCGGTCCTGGAAGGCAACTGCCACTGCCGCGATTGCCAGAAGGCCTCCGGCGGCCCCTACGCGCCGACGCTGTTCTTCGACGACAGCACCGTGGAGATCACTGGCAACGTCCAGTACTTCGAAAGCATCGGCGGCAGCGGACAGCCGATCCGTCGCGGGTTCTGCCCGAACTGCGGCTCGCAACTGTTCGGTCGGCCATCGATTCGCCAGGGCATGCTCGGCATTCGTGCCGGCACACTGGACGACCCATCTGCCTACCAGCCGAAAGCGGAGATCTTCGTGGCGCACGCGGCGGCCTGGGACAGCATGCTGGACGGCACCGCGAAATTCGACACATACCCGCCGTCGGCCTGACATGGATGGCGCACGGCGTGCAATCGTCGTGGCTGGTTTCGGGCTTGCGGCCGCCGCCGCATGGCCTGGTTCTGCCACGGCACGATCCCCCGCAACTGGAGCGCGCGGCATGTACGGTTTGATCGGAAAGACGAAAGCTGCGGCAGGACAACGCGATGCCCTGGTCGCCATCCTGCTCGAAGGCATCGGCGCCATGCCAGGTTGCCTCAGCTACATCGTGGCGCATGATTCCGCGGATGCCGACGCGATCTGGATCACAGAAGCCTGGGACAGCGAGGCTAGCCACAAGGCTTCGCTCGCGCTGCCGCAGGTGCGGGATGCCATTGCGAAAGCACGGCCGTTGATCGCCGGTTTCGAAAGCCACGTCGTCACGCAGCCGGTCGGCGGCCACGGTCTCGGGGCCTGACGATGGCGTGGATCGATCCGCCGGAAGATGAGGCTCCGAAGCCCGCCAGGCGGAAGCGGCCCGAACTGACGCCTGGCCAGCGTGCGCTTTCGTTGCTGGTGCGCCGGGAGCATTCACGCAAGGAGCTTGCGCGCAAGCTGACCGCACGTGGGGTTGAGAAGGAGGAAGCACAGGCGACGGTCGAGCGGATGACGGCGGAAGGTTGGCAAAGCAACGACCGATTCGCCGAACAACTGGTGCGCACGCGAGCAAACAATGGCCAGGGACCGCTGCGCGTCCGCGCCGAGCTTTCGACGCATGGCCTCGATCGGGAAGCGGTTGCGATGGCTTTTGACTCGTACGACGGCGACTGGTCGGAGAACGCCCGAGACCTGGTCCGGCGTCGTTTTCCCGGCGTGCTCGATGACCGTGCCTTGCAACGGAAGGCCGCGGAATTCCTGGCTCGACGAGGCTTCACTGCCGACCAGATCCGGGCTGCGACGCGATACGACCCTGACGAAGACTGACCCCGCCTGACAATTCGACGGGTTGTCTTTGCCATGGCGACAGGCAGCATATGCGCCTTCCAGACCCACAGGGGACGCGTCAGTGCAACAGTTCCAGATCATGGCGGGCCTCCTGCTCGCAGCTTGCGCAGTGGCCGGGCAGGTTCGGGCCGAGGTCTACAGGTGCAGCCTGCCCGGTGGCGGGAGCGAATATCGCGACCAGCCATGCTCCCCGGGCAAGGGTGGGGCAGTGCAGGTGAAAGGGGGCGGTTCGGCCGGCGCGGCGGGTGGCGGTCTGAGCGGCGACTGGTGTGAATTCGCGGTGTCGATCGACGAAAACAGCACCAAGGACACCACCTCTGCCGCGCAATGGACCTTCAACGGCAACCAAGTCAAATACAAGCTCAAGGCTGCGCCGATGGCCGGTCCCTGGATGCCCCTGAAGCGGGTCGAGGGCGGCTTCGCGGTCGACCATGCCTTGTTCGGTGGCGCCGGGCGCACTTGGCGCATCGTCAAGCAGAGCGGCGGAACCATGCTGGTGAAGGGCCCGCTGGGCGGCTTCTACCATTTCCGCCGAGGCGCCTGCTGAGCATCGGGGGAGGCTGCCGGTCGCCGGGCTGGCTGCAGTGAAAAGGCCTGTCGGGCGGCCAATCGAGCCGCCCGGCCTGCTAACCTACGGGGTCTTGGGTTGTCCGCTCGAATCCGCGACGGCACGCTGCCGGCTCCGCGGGTGGGGACTCTGCCCGCTTTTCGCCGCCAGCCATGAAAACTACAGCCGACATCCGCCGCGATTTCCTCGAATTCTTCCGCTCGAAGGGCCACACCGTGGTGCCGTCGAGTCCGCTTGTCCCGGGCAATGACAAGACCCTGCTGTTCACCAATGCAGGCATGGTCCAGTTCAAGGACGTCTTCCTCGGCGCCGAGAAGCGCAGCTATACCCGCGCGGTCTCCAGCCAGCGCTGCGTGCGCGCAGGCGGCAAGCACAACGACCTCGACCAGGTGGGTTACACCGCCCGCCACCACACCTTCTTCGAGATGCTGGGCAATTTCAGCTTCGGTGATTACTTCAAGAAGGACGCCATCGCCTACGCCTGGGAACTGCTCACCGAGGTCTGGAAGCTGCCGAAAGAGCGCCTGCTCGTCACGATCTACCACACCGACGACGAAGCCTTCGAGATCTGGAACAAGGACATCGGCATCCCGCCCGAGCGCATCATCCGCATCGGCGACAACAAGGGGAAGCCGTACGCTTCGGACAATTTCTGGCAGATGGCCGACACCGGCCCCTGCGGTCCCTGCACCGAGATCTTCTACGACCACGGCGACCACATCGCCGGTGGCCCGCCGGGCAGCCCGGACGAAGACGGCGACCGATTCATCGAGATCTGGAACAACGTCTTCATGCAGTTCGACCGCCAGCCGGATGGCACCCTGCTGCCGCTCCCGGCGCCCTGCGTCGACACCGGCATGGGCCTGGAACGCATCGCGGCCGTGCTGCAGCACGTGCACAGCAACTACGAGATCGACCTGTTCCAGCACCTGATCAAGGCTGCCGCCGCGATCACCGATACCGCCGACCTCGAGCACAAGTCGCTGCGCGTCATCGCCGACCACACCCGCGCCTGCAGCTTCCTCATCGTCGATGGCGTGCTGCCGTCGAATGATGGTCGCGGCTATGTGCTGCGCCGGATCATTCGTCGAGCGATACGGCATTTCTGGAAGCTGCATACGCTCGATACCGAAGGCAACTTCTGGCGCATGGTGCAGCCGCTGATCGATGTGATGGGCGAGGCGTATCCGGAACTGGTCGAGAAGCGGACGCTGATCGAGCGTGCGCTGAAGGCAGAAGAAACCGCGTTCGCTCAGACGCTCGATGCAGGCATGATGCGGCTCGAGGGCTATCTGCATCAAAGCGAGCCGCAACCCGGCGATACCGCAATCACCGGCGAGCAGCTGTTCCAGCTGCACGATACCTACGGCTGCCCGCCGGACCTGATCCTCGACATCCTTCGTGAGAAGGGGTTGTCGGAAGTGCCGGCCGAAGTCACGGCCGAATACGAGCGCCTGATGGACGAGCAGCGCGATCGCGCGCGCAAGGCCGGCAAGTTCGGCGGCGGCGCGGCCATGCCAGCGGAGTTGATCGCCCAGCTGACGCCCACCGAATTTCTCGGCTACGAGCATCTCGAAGCCGGTGGTCTCGAAGTGGTCGCGATCCTCAAGGATGGCAAGCCCGTCGATGCCATCGTCGCCGGCGACGACGCCATCATCATCCTCGACCGCACGCCGTTCTATGCGGAGTCGGGCGGCCAGGTCGGCGACCACGGCCAGCTTGCCGAACAGGGCACGCTGTTCGATGTCTCCGATACACAGAAGCTCGCGGGGCAGTTCTTCGGCCATGTCGGCACGCTGTCGGTCGGCAGCCTCAAGCGCGGTGACCATGTGCTGGCCCAGGTCGACCATGCACGTCGCGACGCCACCATCCTCAACCACAGCGCGACCCATCTGCTGCACGCTGCGCTGCGCAGCCTGCTCGGTACCCACGTGACCCAGAAGGGCTCGCTGGTGGCGCCGGACCGCCTGCGCTTCGACTTCAGCCATTTCCAGGCCGTCACCGCTGAGGAACTGGCCGAGATCGAACGCCGCGTCAACGCCGAGATCCGTGCCAACAGCGAAGCCGAAGTCCACCACATGGGCATGCAGGAAGCGCTGGATTTCGGCGCGATGGCGCTCTTCGGCGAGAAGTACGGCGAGCATGTGCGCGTGCTGCGCATGGGCGACACCTCCACCGAATTGTGCGGAGGCACCCACGTGCGCCGCACCGGCGACATCGGTGTGTTCAAGATCGTGTCGGAAGGTGGCATCCAGGCCGGTGTCCGCCGGATCGAAGCCGTCACCGGCCAGGGGGCGCTGGACTACATTTCCGACGAGGAGCGTCGCCTGGACGAGGCTGCCAACCTGCTCGGCGGCAACGCAGCCGATGTCACCGAGAAGCTCCGCGCGCTGCTCGATCGCCAGAAGAAGCTCGAGCGCGAAATCGAGGCGCTGAAGGCCAAGGCCGCGACCGCCACGGTGTCCGACCTGGCCTCGACCGCTGCGGATGTCGGTGGGGTGAAGGTGCTGGCGGCCCGGGTCGAGGGCCTGGATGCAAAGGCCTTGCGCGATGCGGTCGATCACCTGAAACAGCAACTTCGTGATGCCGTCGTCGTGTTGGCCGGGGCCTCGGATGGTAAAGTGGCCCTCGTTGCGGGGGTGAGCGGCACGGCACTCGGGCCTGTCAAGGCCGGGGAATTGCTGGGGCACGTTGCCGGTCAGATCGGGGGCAAAGGCGGTGGCCGCCCCGACATGGCTCAAGGAGGGGGCGAGGATGGCCCGAATCTGCGCGGAGCTCTGGAGGGCGTTCAGGATTGGGTCAAGGGCCGTCTGGCCTGCTCGACATGACGATCGGCGCTTCTCGCTGCCGTGTCTGTACGGGTATTCTTAAATCAATTGCGTCCACGACCGGAAATCCATCCCCATAAGAATCGGTCGCGGAACAACGACAGCGTGTCGGCGAGGGGGAAGCCGGCCAACGGAGAATTGCAATGCTCATTTTGACTCGCCGGGTTGGCGAAACCTTGATGATCGGCGACACCGTCACGGTGACCGTGCTCGGCGTCAAAGGCAACCAGGTGCGTATCGGGATCACGGCGCCGAAGGACGTCGCGGTCCATCGCGAGGAAATCTACCAGCGCATCCAGCGCGGTGAAGGTCATCCGAGCCACGGCCCACATTCGGGTTTGCCGCAGGACGATTGAGCCGGTATCCTGTGCACCCTGCGCGCAGTTGACCGCGCGCCGACGGAGAGTTGCCCGAGAGGCCGAAGGGGCTCCCCTGCTAAGGGAGTATGCGGTCAAAAGCTGCATCGAGGGTTCGAATCCCTCACTCTCCGCCACCTTGTTTCACCCGGACATGCAGTCGGAAAGCGCGAGCGGCCCGACCCGGTTCGAGATCGACGAAGCACCCGTGACAAGGTGCATTTCCTTCAAGGAAACGCGATCGAGAAAGTGTCCGGATGGAGTTGACCGATTCGTTTCGAGTTGGCACAATTCCGCTTCTTCACCGCGCGCCCGTAGCTCAGTTGGATAGAGCACCAGGCTACGAACTTGGGGGTCGGAGGTTCGAATCCTTCCGGGCGCGCCACTCTTCAGAAAAAAGCCAATCCTCGCGGGTTGGCTTTTTTCTTTGCATTCGTCCTCGGATTTCCGGCCCGCCGCAGCTCTCCGAATCGTCCTCCTGCCATGGCGCCTCCGTTTCGGTGCGAGTTGCACTAGACATGCAGAGCACGCAAAAGGCCGACAGTTTCGCTGTCGGCCTTTTGCGTGCTTCGCCTTCGCGATCGGATCAGTCGAGGAACTGCAGCCGCGCCAGTTCCGCGTACAGGCCGTCCTGTGCGAGCAGTTGCTCGTGCGTGCCTTCCGCGACGATGCGTCCCTTGTCCATCACCACGATGCGGTCGGCCTTGAGGATGGTTGCGAGCCGATGCGCGATCACCAGCGTGGTGCGGCCGCGCATGAGGTTTTCCAGCGCGTGCTGCACGGCGCGCTCGCTCTGCGCGTCGAGCGCGGAGGTGGCTTCGTCGAGCAGCAGTACCGGCGCGTCCTTGAGCAGCGCGCGTGCGATGGCGATGCGCTGTTGCTGGCCGCCAGACAGGGTGGTGCCGCGTTCGCCGAGTTGTTCGTCGTAACCTTTCGGGAGCCTCGCGAGGAAATCGTGGGCTTCGGCCGAGCGCGTGGCGGCTTCGACTTCTTCGTCGGTCGCCTCGAGTCGTCCATAGCGGATGTTGTCGCGCGCCGTCGTCGCGAAGAGGGTCGGCTGCTGCGGAACCAATGCAATGCGCTCCCGCAATGCCACGGGGTCGCAGTCGCGCACGTCGACATCATCGATCGACACCTGGCCGCCCTGTGGGTCGTGGAAGCGCAACAGCAGCGAAAACACAGTGCTCTTGCCTGCGCCGGACGGCCCCACCAGCGCGACAGTCTCGCCCGGTTTCACGTGCAGGCTGAACCGGTCCAGCGCCGGCAGGTCCGGGCGCATCGGGTAATGGAACACCACGTCGTCGAAGTGCAGTTCGCCGCGCAGCGGCTCGGGCAGGGGCTTGGGGTGCGCCGGTGCGACGATGCCCGGTTTTTCCTGCATCAGCTCGGCGATTCGGCTCATGCCACCCGCTGCGCGCTGCAGTTCGTTCATCACTTCGGTCAGGGCGGCGACGGATGCGCCGCCGAACAGCGCGTACAGCACGAACTGGATCAGGGTGCCCGCGGTCATGCGGCCTGCGATGACGTCGTGCGCGCCGGTCCACAGGACGAGCGTGATCGCGCCGAAGAAGAGCGTGATGGCCGTGGCGGTCATCAAGGCCTGCGCGGTGATGCGCGTCATGGCGCTGCGCACGGCGATGCGGATCGCCGAATCGAAGCGGCCGCGCTCGTAGCGCTCGCGCGCGTGCGCCTGAACGGTGCGCACGGCACCGAGGGTCTCGGTCGCCAGCGCGTTGGCGTCGGCGATGCGGTCCTGGCTGTCGCGCGAGATCTTCTGCAGTCGGCGTGCGCCGAACATCACGGGCAGCACCGCCAGTGGAATGCCGATCAATGCCCAGGCGGCGAGCCGGGGGCTGGTGACGAACAGCATGGTCAGGGAGCCGATCACCGTGATCGTGCTGCGCAGGGCGACGGACATGCTGCTGCCGACCACGCTGCGCAGGAGTTCGACATCGGCGGTGAGGCGCGAGATCAGTTCGCCGCTGCGGTTGCGCTCGTGGAAGCCCGCATCCAGCCCGATGAGGTGCGCGTACAGCTGTTCGCGCAGGTCGGCGACGGTGCGTTCGCCCAGCAGCGAGACGAAGAAGAAGCGGAGTGCGGTCGCCAGTGCGAGCACCAGGGCCACGATGAACATCAGCAGGAAGGCGCGATCGATGTCGCTGCCGCTGCTGCGCTTGAAGCCTTCGTCGATCATCGTCTTGAACGCGACCGGCAGCGCCAGGGAGGCCGTCGAGGACACCGCAAGCGCGACGAGCCACGCGGAAAACAGCGCGGCATGGCGGCGGACGAACGGCCACATCGCGCGCAAGGTGCCGATGGGGGCCTTGCCGGTGGGCGGGACAGGTTCGGACATGATCGGGCGGGCGTCCTTTGACGCTTGCGGTGGGTGCGTGGTGGCGGGACGGGCTATTGTCGGCGAATCCAGTACGTCTGCTTGTGCCCGCGGGCCTCGAAGTCCGCTGCGATGGCTTGGGCCGCCTCACGGTCGAGGCCGTCGACGATCATGGCCACATGGCCGTTGTCGTCCTGGCGCATCACGCACCAGTGATCTCCGGCAGCGCTGGCCGCCGGGTCGATCGGGTCTTCTTCGTTCATCGCGGCACCCCGTCTTCCGCACCGTGGATGGCGGCGCGGGGGCCGTGTTTCAAGCTGCGCGGTGGAGGAAAGACGCTCAGGGCGCCGTGGTGCCGGCGAGCCGGCAGTTGAAGCGGTTGCCGTAGAAATCGACCGACAGCTCGCCTTGGTGCTCCCAGATTTCCATGCCTTCGCGGCCGTAGCGCGCGCCGCTCGCCGCCATCATCGGGAAGGCGAAGGCCTGGTCGTCGCCCCAGGTGACGACGGCCGTCTTCGGGTCGAGGTCGTTGTAGTAGACGACCGTGAATCGCTTGCTGTTGTCGTCGCAGTCGTAGGACATGGCCTCCGGCACTTCGACTTCGCCACTGTCCAACTGCAGCTGTGCCGTGCGGGTCATGTAGGCCTCGGAGACGCAGCGACTGCGCTCGACGGATTTCACGCATTCATCGCGACCCTTGATCCAGCCGCGCTCTTCGGCAGCCAGCCGCGCCTGGTCGGCGCCCGGTGCGGCCTTGGCACGGGCATGGACCTCGGCCAGTCGGCGGTCGAGCGCGGCCAGCGCCGGGTCGCCGCAGACCAGCTTCTCCACGTCGCCCTTGGCAGCGGCGCAGTCGAAGGAGGGCTTGCTTCCGGCATCGGCCGCTGCTGCGGGCGTTGCAGGTGCTGTGGCTGGCGCCGAGGGGGCTTCGGGTGCCTTGGGGGATGCTGCATCGGCGGCGGGCGCGGCGCTCTGGTCGGCCTGCTGGCAGGCGGCGAGGCCCAGCGCGAACACGAGCGCGAGCGACAGCTGTGAAGTCGACTTCATGTTGGATTCTCCGGTGCAGGGCAGGAGGGTGATCCCCACGATGCTACGCGGATGGCTGCGCCGGGGACAGGCGCGCGCGGTCGCGCGTGGCATCGCGGAGACGAAGCGCCAGCGTCTCCGCGCGCTCGGTGGGCAGGCGCACGCGAAGCCGAGCGCCCTCGGCATCGAATCGCTCGTCCAGCCGGGATGCATCGATTGCATTGAGTACCGCGTGCACGGCGCCGAGATCGGGAAAGGGGCAGGCGATGTCGAAGTCCGACAGCGAGATCAGGGGCCGGCGTCCGGCTCGGCGAAGGCATTCCGCCGCTGCGCCGCCGTAGGCACGGACCAGGCCGCCCGCGCCGAGCTTGATGCCGCCGTACCAGCGCGTGACCACGACCAGCACCTGGTCGCAGCCCTGGCCGTCGATCGCCGCGAGGATCGGTCGACCTGCGGTACCGGCCGGCTCGCCGTCGTCGCTGGAACGGTATTGGGCGCCGACCCGCCATGCCCAGCAGTTGTGGGTGGCGTCCGGGTCGCCCAGTGTCGTCAGCGTGCCCTGCGCCTGCTCGGCCGATGTCGCGGGCACGGCCTGGGCGAGGAAGCGGCTGTGCTTGACCTCCAGCAGATGCGAGGCCGGCCCGGACAAGGTGTCGAGTGGCATCTCAGGGCGTGGTCAGCGTCGCCGCCAGCGGTTTGAGGTCTTCCGGCAGTTCCGCATCCGGATAGCGACGCTTGAACTCGCGCAGGCTTTCCCGCGCCCAGGACTGTTCGCCCTTGGCCAGGAGTTCGCGGATGCGCTGCAGCCAGGCCTGGCGGAACTCGGGCGAATCGGCCGAAACCGGTGGGCGGTCGTCGTAATCGCTCGTCGCCTTGGGGACGTCGCGCGTAGCGCTGGCGCCGCCGACGAAGCCGTTGTTCCCGCGTGCCGAAGCCGCAGGTGGCGGTGCGGGCGCGGGCGGTGGAGGCGGAGCGAACGGGGCCGACACGCCTGCGGCTCGCTCGCTCGCGGCCTGCCGCCGTTTCGCTTCCTGTTCGCGGCGGGTGAATTCGGCTGCGCCCACTTCGCGGTCGGCGCGACGGATGCGCGAGCCGCTGACGTCGATGCGGTCGAGGCTGTCCTGTTCGGCTTCTTCCCTGGCCTGGGCGACCGGTTCCGCTGCGGCCACCGGGGCTGGAACCGGCGCAGGCGGTGCCGCGGCGTCCGCCGCGATTTCGGCGGAATAGACCGGGTTCTGTTCTGGGGCCCTGGTGCGTGCCGCCTTGGCGGCAGGTGCCGGCGGTGCGGCGGGGGCGACCGTCGCATCGGCCATCACCGGCGCTTCCATCGGCGGGGGCGGCGGGGGCGGCGGCTCACGCTGCAGCGGCGGCTCGACCATGATGAGTTGGGTCGCTTCTTCGCTGTCAGCGGCGACGACGGCCGACTCGGCGGCGCCTTCGCCGATACCGGCGCCGTTGTCGTGCAGTTTCCAGCCGATGCCGGCCGCCAGCACCAGTGAGGCGGCCAGGCTCAGGCCCAGAGGCCAGCGCGCCGTCGGCTTGCGCGGACGCGGCTTGATCGGCGTGACCTTGGGGTCGTTCGCGTCGATCGGCGCGGCTTCTTCGATCGCCGCCGCGATGGCAGGCACGGCCGAGGCGTCGGTGATCGGATCGGAAGCAGACTCGGTGACCGCAGCGCGCGCCATCGCCAGGATCTTCGCGTCGAGCGCAGGCGCGGGCTCGCGCGGACCGCCCAGGCGCGCGAGGCGCTCGGCAAGGTCGCGTTCTTCCGCGTTGAAGGGTTCGCTCGGGCGGTTCATGGGTTCAGTCTCGCGCGCAGTTTGTCCATCGCGTAGCGCAACCGCGATTTCACCGTTTCCCGGCCGACGCCGGTCACTTCGCCGATTTCCTCCAGACTCAGGTCCTGTTCGAGGCGGAGCAGGACGACTTCCCGCTGTTCCGCCGGCAATTCTTCCAGTGCGAGGTGAAGCCTTCGCCTTTCCTCGAACTCCGACAAGTGCCGTTCCGGGGTGTCCTGGTCGGGCACGCGTTCGGTGCGTTCGTCGGCATCGTCCGGGGCCGGCGGCCGGTGCTGCAGCGCCCGCCAGTGGTCGGCCAGGCGGTTGTGCGCGATGCGGTACAGCCAGGTCGTGAACAGCGCTTCCGGCTTCCAGCTCTGCCGCGCCGACACCACGCGTTGCCAGACGTCCTGGAACATCTCGTCGGCCAGTGCGCCGTTGCCGTGCAACTGGCGCGCCAGGAACCGGTAGAGCTTGCCGCGATGTCGCTGGTAGAGCTGTTCGAAGGCGGCGACGTCGCCCGCGCCATACGCGAGCATGAGCTGTTCGTCGCTGATTTCGACCCCGACATCGTTCATGCCGGTCAGGTTAAGGGCTGCCGGGCCATTCGTGAAGCCGCTCGTGACGCAGGCCCCGTCGCGTCGAGGGCGACGGTGACGGGGCGCGAGCGCCAGGGGAGCGAGTACGGCGGACATGTCGGCGGTCGTCGGGGGCGCGGGCGTCAGTCCGCGATCATGCCGATCTGCGGCGTGTCGCCGGCAGTGACGCGCCGTGCGGCATCCACCAGTTCGACGAACTCGCGGCGCAATGCCCACGGGTCGTCGCCCACGCTCTGGCGCGCGCTGCGCGCGATGTCGTCCCAGCTCCAGCCATCGATGTTCTTGCCGCCGCGCAAGGCGTCCGCGTAGGCAGCGACGGTCGCGGCGAAGCGAAGCGCGGGACTGGGCGTCGCGCGCAGGTCGCGCTGCGACATCGGCCGCTGGATCAGCCGGCTGTCGTTCTCGCCCGGACGCTTGTAGCGCAGGCGCAGATGGCCCAACTCGCCAGCGACTGCCGTGGTCTTCGCTGCCGGGGCGTCGCCGTAGCGCAGCGCGGGCAGGCGGGCAGCATCTGAACCGACCAGGGTGAGTTCGTACAGCGCGGTGACTTCGTGGCCTGCGCCGATGTCGCCGGCGTCGACGCGATCATTGGCGAAGTCTTCACTGCGCAGCATGCGGTTCTCGTAGCCGATCAGGCGGTATTCGGCGACCACCGCCGGATTGAATTCGATCTGGATCTTCACGTCCTTGGCGATGGTCAGCAGCGTCGACTGCATTTCCTGCACCAGTACCTTGCGCGCTTCCTGCAGCGTGTCGATGTAGGCATGGTTGCCGTCGCCGACATCCGCCAGCCGTTCGGCCATCGCATCGTTGTAGTTGCCGGTGCCGAAGCCGAGCGTGGTCAGAGCGATGCCGTGCTTGCGCTGGTCGCCGACCAGCGTCTCCAGTGTCTCGCGGTTGGTCACGCCGACGTTGAAATCACCATCGGTGGCAAGGATCACGCGGTTCACGCCGTTCTTCATGTACGCCTGTTTCGCCATCGCATAGGCAAGCTGGATGCCCTGGCCGCCGTTGGTGCTGCCGCCTGCCTGCAACCGGTCGAGTGCGGCGAGGATGGTGTCCTTCTCGCTGCCCGGCGTGGGTTCAAGAACCACGCCGGCCGAGCCCGCATAGACGACCATGCTCACGCGATCCTGAGGCCGCAACTGTTCGACGAGCTGCGCGAACGAACGCTTGAGCAGCGGCAGCTTGTCCTCGGAATTCATCGAACCGGAGGTGTCGATCAGGAACACCAGGTTGGCAGGCGGCAACTCGGCCTTCGGCACGTCGTAGCCCTTGATGCCGACCATCAGCAACTGGCGCTTGCCGTTCCATGGCGCGGCGGCGAGTTCGGTGGTGACGCGGAACGGCGTCGCCAGCGACGTCGGCGCCGGGTGGCCATGGTCGAAGTAATTGATCATCTCCTCGGCGCGCACCGCGTCGGCCGGTGGACGCGTCCCGTTGCGCAACATGCGGCGCACGTTGCTGTAGCTGCCGGTGTCGACATCGATCGAGAAAGTGGAAACCGGTTCCTCGCTCGTGCGCTTGACCGGGTTGTCGTCGCGCGACGCGTAGTGCTCGGTGTTGGCCGCTTCGACCGGGGCCTGGATCATCGGCGCCATCGTCCTGCTGCGCATGGCCATCACGGCCGGCGGAGGAGGGGGCGGCGGGGACGCGGGGGCGATCGAGGCGACGGGCGCCGCATTTCCGCTGAAGTCTTCGCGTTGGATGCGCGAACCGGTGACGACGACGCTGTCGAGCGCCGCGTCGGCTTCGCGGTCGGCGACGACCCGCTTGGCTTCTTCGCTCTGTCGCCCGGGCTGGCCGGCACGGGTTTCGACGGGGGCCGCTTCGGAGACCTGGCGCCCGCCGCAGGCGGACAGCGCGAGCGTGGCGAGGATGGCTGCGGCAAGCAGTCGAGGCGTCGGACGGGCGAGGCGGTTCATGGGCGGTCTCCGTGGTGGGCACACGGTCGAACGGGCCATGTCGCGGGGCGGGGTTGCCGTCGGTCGCGTGCTCGCGGCAGGGCTTGGCCCCCAAAGAGAACGGGCGGCTTGCGCCGCCCGTCCCCGTGCATCGATGGTGCTCCGATTCCGGAATCAGAACTTCCAGTCGATCTTGGCGTAGTAGTACGCGCCGTTGATGCCGAACGGCAGCGTTTCCCAGCCATAGGTGAAGCCCAGCTGCGGGAACGGGAACGCCTGGTTCTCGTCCCACTTGTCCGGATACGTGTCGAGGAAGTTGTTGCTGCCCAGTGTCAGGCGGACCTTCTCGCCCACCTGGAAGCCCAGTGCGAAGTCGAACAGCGTGGCGCCGTCCCAGGTCTGCTTGTAGCCCGGGGTGAAGCCTTCGCCTGCGACCGAACCGTAATAGTTCGCGCGCAGCGTGCCGTCGAAGAAGCCGCGGCTCCACACCGCCTGCAGGACGTGGTGGGCACCCGGCTGGCCTTCCTCGATCAGCGTGACCTGGCTGTCGTCGAACAGCTGCGTCGGCGAGAGCAGCGACGATTGCGAGCGACGGCTGGTGACCTCGGTCTTGTTCCAGTGCAGCAGCGCGGTCAGGTCGAGCGTGCCGCCGATGGCTTCGGTGCTGTACTCGGCGACGATGTCGATGCCGCGGGTCTCGGTGTCGATGGCATTGGTGAAGAACTGCGCCTGGGCCACGCCGAACGGCGCCAGGATCGCGCGGATCGGGCAGTTGCTGTTGGACGGCGTGCAGGGCAGGCCATTGGTGCCGATGGCTTCGGGCGCGATGTTGCTGGAGAAGATGATGCGGTCGTCGATGTCGATCCAGAACGCATCCACGGTGAGCGTGAAGTTGTCGCTGGGGCGCCACGAGAAGCCGACCGTCCTGCTGAACGATTCTTCTTCCTTCAGCGGCTGGATGCCGAAGGCGCGGGTGACGGCGCTGTTCTGGCGCGCGGTGAGGGTGTCGGCGAGCAGGCCCGTCGTGGGGTCGATGTTGGTCGAGCGCTGGCTGTAGAACAGCTGCTGCACGCCCGGTGCGCGGAAGCCCGACGCCACCGTGCCGCGGAGCGCGAAGGTATCGGTGACATCCCAGCGCATCGACAGCTTGCCGGTCACGGTGTTGCCGAAGTCCGAATAGTCTTCGTAACGCAGTGCGCCGCCGAGCAGGAACTTGCCGCCGAAGCGGGTTTCGGCGTCGACGTACAGCGCGTAGTTGCTGCGGCCGTCATCCACTTCCTCGTTCGGCGAGAAGCCCGGGAAACCCTGGATGCCCGGCGCGGCGAAACCGCCGTTCTGGTTGAAGATCTGGATCGCCGGATTGTTCGTGCGGCCGTAGGTGTATGACACCGGATCGCCCGCTTCGATCGAATAATCCTCGCGACGGTATTCCAGGCCGGTGGCCAGGCTCAGCGGCTCGCTCGCGCCGATGTCGATGCTGCCGCGGACGTCGAAGTTCACCGTGGTCTGCTGGAATTCCAGCGTGCCGGTGTCCGCCGAGGTCGGCGACTGGTTGTAGCGCGGGCCGGCCGGGTCGGCCGGATTCAGCGGCTCGTACCACCAGCTGACGTTGACCGAGTTGCGCTCGTGGAAGCCGAAGCGGCTGCGGCCGTGGTTGACCGACACGTCCCAGTCCCAGTTGTCGTTGAACGCGGCGCGGTAGCCGACGGCCAGCGAACCGTCCTCGACGGTGGTGATGAGGTTGGGCAGGAAGCCGTTCGGATAGAGGTCGGGCACGGTGCGGCCGTCGCCGGCGCTGCGGAAGAAGCCCGAGGAGTCGCCTTCGCGACGCGACAGGCCGCCGAACCAGTACAACTCGCCGTTGCCGGCGCCGATCGCACCGTTCATCCACAGGTAGGCGTCGGTGGAGTCGGCGTCGCCGATGCGCTGGGTCACGCGCGGCGGGCTCACGCGCAGCGTGTCCTTGCCGGCGCGGTTGGTTTCCTCGCGGTCGCGGTACTCGACACTGAGGTTGATGAAGCCGTCGTCGCCGAGCGCGAAGCCGTGGTTCAGGCCGCCGTGCAGCACGGTGCCGTCGCCTTCGCGGGTCTGGCCGGCTTCGAAGAAGACCTGGGTTTCCTTGGTCTGCTTCTTCAGCACGACGTTGATGACGCCCGCGATGGCGTCGGAGCCGTACTGCGCCGCCGCGCCGTCGCGCAGCACTTCGATGCGCTGGATCGCGGTGACCGGGATGGCGTTGATGTCGGTGCCGGCCGAGCCGCGGGCGATGGTCTGCTGCACGTTCACCAGCGCCTGCTGGTGGCGGCGCTTGCCGTTGACCAGCACCAGCACCTGGTCGGGGCCGAGCGCACGCAGGGTGGCCGGGCGGAGGATGTCGGTACCGTCGCTGATGGTGGTGCGCGAGAAGTTGAAGCTCGGCTCCAGCATCTGCAGGAGCTGGCCCAGCTCGCGGGCGCCGGTGCGCTCGAGCTGCTGGCTGTCGATCACATCGACCGGCGCGGCGGTATCGGCGGCGGTGCGGTTCTTGGCGCGGCTGCCGAGGACGGTGATGGTGTCGAGTTCGCCCGAGGACGATTCGTCAGCCGGTGCGTCCTGTGCGAACGCCGGCAGGGTCAGCGCCAGGGCGATGGCGAGCGCGATTGCGCGCGGGGCCGGGCCGACGCGAGGGCGTCGGGCGGACTGCTTCGATTGGAACATGGAGCCTCCGATTCTGATCCGTGAATGTGCTTGAAATGTGTGTTCCGCAGAGGGGCGCTCCCCATGGCGCCCCGGATGCCGTGTGCGTACAGGACGATCCGGGCGCATTGATAACATTTTTTTAGCGTCCGGACCCGGGCCTGTACCCCTCTTCCGGGGCCGATCAGGCATGTCCACCCGGCTGGCCGCCCCCATACGCAGGTGAAGGGGGGCGCTGCCCCGGGGCGGGAGTTGCAGTAGGCTGGGACGAACCGGATCGAGGGAGGACGCGATGGGCGTTCAGGACGACATCGGCCCGCACCAGCACCTGGCGCGGATGGCAGGGGAGTGGGATGGGACGTATCGATTGTGGTTCGAGCCGGACATGCTGGCCGGCGAATCCTCGCAGCGCGGCTCGCTGCGGCCGATACTGGGCGGGCGCTTCCTGCTCCATGAATACAGTTGGGACTTCGATGGCCGCAGCTACGCCGGCATCGCGATGTACGGCTACCACATCGACGAGCGCCGCTGGGAGTGCGCCTGGGTCGACAGCTTCCATACCGGCAGTTCCATCATGTTCTCGGCATCGCCCGAGACGGCGGTCGCGGAACGCTTTTCAGTCCTCGGCAGCTACGGCGACGGACAGGCGCCGCCCGGACCCCGCTGGGGCTGGCGGACCGAAATCGAGCAACCGGACGACGATCGCCTGGTGATCGTCATGACCAACATCGCGCCGGACGGGCGGGAAGGCCGGGCAGTGGAAGTCAACTACGTGCGGGTTCGCTGAGCCCTCCGGGGCCTGCGCCTGACCTCAGTCGCGGCGCATCCAGCCGGCGATCGACAGGCGTTCGCGATGCGCCGGCAGTACGGCGTGCTCGAGTTCGCTCAGGAAGCACACGCTGCCGCCCACGGGCGGCAGGTCGACGGTGCTGCCGTCCTCTTCCCAGATGCGCAGCGCGCCGCCGTCGTCGTTGCCCCAATCGGCATTGAGATAGGTCACCCACGAGACCACGCGCGCATCGCTGTCGCGGAATCGATCGCGATGGCGTGCGTATCCGCCCCCGGCCGGGTAGGCCGCGTAATGCGCTTCGACGCTGTGCAGGCCGAGGAACAGTGTCCGATTGAGCATCGTGCGGACCTCGCCCAAATGCATCAGGAAATCGCGTGCGGGCTCCCCGCAACGTGGATCATCGAGCCAGCAGGTGCTGTCGGCGCGGATGTCGTCGCGCCGGGCCCGTGCGCCGGCGCGGCCCACGGACGCAGGCGCCAGTCCCTCGCGGCCCTGGAGGGCCCGAAGCTCGTCCCGGAGGGCGTCACGCAGCGGTTGCGGCGGCCAGTCCGCGATCCAGCAGGCGCCACGGTCGCGGAGGGCGTCGGCGAGGCGCGAAGGGTCGGCGGAGAATGCGTCCGCGTTCAGGAAGGGAAGCGAGCTCATCCCGGTATCATAGGCGGCACGCTCGCCGAGCGTCCCCCCGTCTCCCCCGCAGGATCAAGGATGTTGTCCAGGCTCCCCCCGGCCACCCGGGCGCTGTTGATCGCGTTGATCGCGGTGTTCGTGCTGCAGTTGCTGCTGCCACGTGTCTTCTTTGCGCCTCTTCGGCTGTGGCCCATCGCGGTGGATGCCGATCCGTGGTCACCGATCACGTCGTTCATGCCGTGGCAGTTGCTGTCCTACGGTTTCCAGCACGAGTCGCTGGTGCACCTCGTCCTCAACCTGATCTGCCTGGCCATGTTCGGCGCTGAGCTGGAATGGACGTGGGGGCGCCGCCGCTTCATGGTGTTCTATGCGGTGTGCATGGTCTTCGCCGGGTTCTTCCATGCGCTCATCAACACTCTCGTCCTGTCGCAGACAGGTGAAATCAATACCGTCGTTGGCGCGTCCGGTGCGATCTTCGGCTTGCTGGTTGCCTACGGCATGCTGTTCCCGGATCGGCGGGTGTCGTTGCTGCTGTTGCCGGTGATGATGAAGGCGCGGACCCTGGTGCTGATCTTCATGGCGATCCAGGTCGTGCTTGCATTCTCGGGGCTGAAGACCGGCGAGTCCCATTTCGGTCACTTGGCCGGTGGCGTGGCAGGCTGCCTGATGGTGCTCTATTGGCGGCGTCCGGCACGCAGGAAGGACGAGCCTGCTCCGAAAAAGCGAAAGGCGTCGCACCTGCGCGTCGTGAAGTGATCGGCGAATCGGTCGGCAGCGTGGCTGTGCTATGTTCCCGCCCGGTGCCCCTCCTCCGGCGGGCCTGGACGATCGACCGCGAATGAAGTGGGACCCCTTCACCATCCTCGAGCAGATCCTGATCCTGCTCACCATCGCGAGCCAGATCTGGATCGCGGTCACCGTGATCCTGAAATCGGAGGGCGCCGAGCAGTACGTGCGCATCATGTCGTTCTCCACGGGATTCCTCGCGTTCCTGATCACGCGCGCGCTGGGCGTCACCTTCGCCGACATGATGCTGGCCACGCATGCCGCCAACAGTCCGATCGCGCTCATCGTGATCGGCGCGGTCTTCCCGTTCCTGGTCGGCGTGCTGATTTCGGAAGGCACGATCATCGCGTTGCGCATGGGCATGCCGGTGCCGATCCGGCTGGTGCTGATGATCGCCGCGTTCACGCTGTCCCAGGCGGCGTACACCAACTACATCGCACTGCAGTCGAAGGTCACCACGCTGGACAAGGCGTTCGTGCCGAACCTGTCGTACGCGATCGCGGTCGGCCTGTGGCTGACCTTCCGCTACCGCGACAAGAGCACGCCGAAGCGCTGATCGTCCGTGCGGTGCAGGCATGAAAGTCGAAGACATGAAAAAAGCGGGCCGAAGCCCGCTTTTTTTCATGTGCGTTCGACCTGCGTTCGCGAACGGCTTGCATGCGTGGCTTACCACCAGCCCCACCACGGCCATGGTGCCGGCGTCGCGATCACGCGGGTGCGGCTTTCCTCGGGCCACAGGTAGACCACGTCGGCCGCGAGACGCGGGAAGCGATAGGTGTATTCGCCGATGCGGCGGTTCTCGTAGCCTTCCAGTCGACCCGTGAAGGTGACTTCGCGCTTGTCGGTGAACAGCGCGGGATCGTAGAAACCGGTGCGGCAGGCGATGAAGCGGCCGTGGGTGTCGTCGGCGCCGGCCCAGGCGGGGCGCCCGCTGGCATCCAGGCGCGAGGAGAGGACTTCGAAGCAGGTGCGATCGGCAAGGGGCTCGGTGCGCACGATGCGGCCGCCCCAGCGCACGGCGGAACCGGTGCTGTCCTGTTCGATGGCCTGGTGCGGCGTGATGGCGGTGAACTCGCCCTGGAGCGGTTTTGAGACGGTGGCGCACCCGGCCAGGGCCAGGGCGAGGACGGCGAATGCGGTACTGCGGGCGGACATGGCGGGTCTCCTGAAGGTATTCGTCACGGGCGGTGTCTGCGCAGGTCGCGGAGCAGGGCCCGCAGGTTGGCGGCGCCGCCATGCTCGCGAGCGTACCGCCATTCCACGAAACGTGCGCTGAGTTCTTTCAGTGCGCTGGCGTCGGGGCGGGCGGCAGCGACACGCTCGACCCACGTCCCGACCGGTTCGTGCGACGGCCGTCCCAGTCCGAGGCGGCGGTAGCGTCGCTCCATGCGTCGCCAGGCGCGCAGCAGGGGATCGCGCTCGCGTTCCTGTCGGGTGGCGAGCCAGAGCATGCCGACCATCGCGAGTACCGTCGCGATGACGAACAGGCGGACGAGCGCGCTGGTGTCGAGCTCGGGCATGCCGAAGCCGCGGAAGAGGTTGCGCTGGCGGCGTGCGTCGTAGCCCAGCACGAAATCGTTCCAGCTGCGGCGCAGCCAGTCGCCGACGTCGAACACAGGGCTGAGTCCGGAGAAGCCACCGAGGGCGCCAGGCCGGCGATCGTCGATGGTGTCGTAGATGCGTTCCGGCGCGACCGCCGCGGTCGGGTCCACGCGCACCCAGCCGCGGCCTTCGATCCAGATCTCGGCCCAGGCATGGGCATCGGAGCGTCGCACGAGCCAGTAGCCGCCGACCGGGTTGCGGTAGCCGCCGACATAGCCGGTGACCACGCGCGCCGGGATGCCGGCGCCGCGCATCAGCACGACGAAGGCGCTGCTGTAGTGCTCGCAGAAGCCGGCCTTCTCGTCGAACAGGAATTCGTCGACCGTGTGCCGGCCCAGTTGCGGGGTTTCGAGGGTGTAGACGAACTCGCGGCGGATCCAGTCGAGCGCGCGCTTGACGATCGCCTCGTCGGTCGCGCGGCTCGGCGCGCCGGCTTCGTTGCGCCAGCGTTCGGACAGTTCGAGGGTCCGCGGGTTGAAGCCCGGCGGCAGGCGCAATGCGAGGCTGCGCAGGGTCGGATGCAGGTTGGATTCGGCCAGCGCGGTCTGCGGCGCCGAGCGCATGCGCCAACGGGTGAGCGAATTGAGCGTCTGCTGGCTCACCAGGGAATAGTCGCCGTACAGGTACGCGCCTGCGGGCGAGGCCAGGGGCACTTCCAGTGCGACCAGCTGGTTGCGGTCGGTGGGCTCGACTTCGATTTCGTAGTCGTAGATCACCGGTGGCGGGCCAGGCCGCCTTCGGGCTCGGCTGATCGTCCGCGACCAGCCGACCGAGGTCCAGGTCCGGCCGTCGAAATCCCACAGGACGTGCCCACGCCAGTACATCTGCGATTGCGGCGGCGCTTCGCCGAAGAACGTGGCGCGCAGTGCCGGCGTGTCGTCGGCGATCAGGTCGATCCAGTCGCCGGGCGACATCTTGTCGGACAGACCCGGTTTGGCCAGCGCACGTTCGGGCACGCCCCACAGCGGCGACGTGAAGCGCGGGAAGAGCCAGAACACCACCATCGCCAGTGGCAGGCCGATGGCGATCATGCGCCCCACCATCGCCAGGCGCGACCAGGGGCGCCGCGATGGCAGGTGCGCATCGCTCTCGATTTCGGACAGCGTGTGCATCGCGGTGAGCACGGCCACTGCGCCGATCAGCCCCAGCGTCAGCGACACCGGTCCCTGGTCGAGGAGGAAGGTCGCGAACGGCGCGAACAGCGCGAATCCCAGCAGGCTGCGCGCATCGCGCAGAGAACGCATTTCCACCGGCTTGATCGCCAGCATCGTCGCCAGCATCGCGCATCCGGTATCGCGGCCGAAGCGGAATTCGAACAGCGTCACCACCGTGCCCAGCAGCGCGACGATCAGCAGGAATCTCAGCCACGCAGGCGCATGGCCGTTGCGCGCGAGCAGCGGTACGGCCAGCGCGACCGCGCCGATGCCGAAGCCCAGCGTATTCGGCACCTGCAACAGCAGCGGCAGCAGGCACAGCAGCGCCGCCGCCAGCGCCCAGCGACGCGACAGCCGGTCCAGCGATGGAGCGACAGGTTCAACCATGGCTGCCGCCTTCCGGCATCAGGGCCAACGCCTTGAGGCACGCATGGCGATGCGAGGCGCCCTGTGCCGGGCCGAGCGCAGGCTGGCCAGGCAGCATCAGTCGATAGCGGCGACCGCCGCGTTCGGCATCGTCCACCCAGCGCACGAGCCTTCGGATGCGCTGTTCGTAGCCAAGATGGCCCAGCGTTCCCCAGTCCAGGTCGATGTCTGCGCCGATCGGCTGCTCGTATTCGCGGACGAGCAATTCGTTGCGACGCGCCGAGGGCTTCCAGGCGATCGCGCGACGCGAATCGCCGCGACGATAGGCGCGCAGGTGATGGACGTCGTCGCCGCTGGGATGGACGCGGGCGATGGCCTGGTCGCCGCCGCCCTCGGGCAGGGGCGGGCCGTGCGCTTCCGGCGCTGGATACACCAGCAGCGGCGCATCCGGCCAGACATAGCCCCACGCCACCACCAGGCCAAGCGGACGCGTGGTCCAGATCCGCAGTCGGCCGGGCTCCAGCCAGCCGCGATGCTGCGTCGGTACGTCGATGACAGCCTCGCCGCTGCCCTGGTCCAGCGACAGGAAGGCGCGATGTTCGCCGCAGGCGACGCACAGTCCGCGACGCTCGCGACCCGGTTCGGCGCGCGCATGCACGCGCAGCTGCAAGGGCTTGCCCGCACTGACCGGTTCGGCGCCGATCGAGGTGATGCTCAGTCCCGACATCTGCAGGTGCGCGGCGAACAGGCCGGTGTGCGCCGCGCCGGCCAGCAGCAGCGCCAGCAGCAGGGCAGGATTGTTGTTGTAGTTCAGCGCGCCGAGCAGCATCGCGCCGATGAGCGCTGCGAAAAACAGACCGAACCCCGTCGGCAGCACATAGATGCGCCGACGGTTGAAGCGCACCGGCAGCGACTCGGGCGCGCGCGGCCTGGCCCAGGTCGCGGTGCGGGCCTCGATCCGGCGGCGGATGCGGGCGAGGAACTGACTCATCGATCTCGTGCCCGGCGGCTCAATCCACCGCCACTGCGTGCAGGATCGACTTCGCCAGCGTCGCGCCGTCGCCACCGTCGGCATCGGCGACAAGCCGGTGCGCTGCGACCGGGATGAACAGCGCCTGCACGTCTTCGGGTAGCGCATGCGCGCGGCCGAGCAGCAGCGCGTGCGCGCGTGCCGCGCGCAGCAGCGCGATGCCTGCGCGTGGCGACAGGCCGACGCGCACGCCCGGGTGGTGGCGACTGCGTGCGAGCAGCTTCTGCACGTAGGCGATCAGTGCCTCGCTGGCATGCACTTCATGCACGGCGCTGCGCAGCGCGCGCACGCGATCGGGATCGAGGACGGCCTGGCTGTTGGCGATCAGGTCGCGACGGTCGCTGCCGGCGAGCAGTGCACGCTCGGCGTCTTCGGGCGGATAGCCCAGGTGCAGGCGCAGTAGGAAGCGATCGAGTTGCGAATCGGGCAGCGGATAGGTGCCCGACAGGTCGACCGGGTTCTGCGTCGCGATCACGAAGAACGGGTCGGGCAGGGGGCGGGTCACGCCGTCGACGGTCACCTGGTGTTCGGCCATCGCCTCGAGCAGGGCGCTCTGTGTGCGCGGCGGCGCGCGATTGATCTCGTCGGCCAGCAGCACCTGCGCGAACACCGGGCCCGGGTGGAACTGGAACTGGCGATCCTGCGCGTCGTAGACCGACACGCCCACGATGTCCGAGGGCAGCAGGTCCGAGGTGAATTGCACGCGCTGGAAGCCCAGTCCCAGGCTGGCCGCCAGTGCGTGCGCCAGCGTCGTCTTGCCCAGGCCGGGCAGGTCTTCGATCAGCACGTGGCCATCGGAGAGCAGGGCCACGAACGCGAGCCGCACTTCGAGGGGCTTGCCGAGCACCCATTCGTTCACTTGTGCCTGTGCCCGCTTGAGGGCATCGCGCAGTTCGTCGTTTAGCATGTGCGGCACTCGTGGGCTGTCGACAAGGCGTGCTCCGGCAATGTGAGGGATTCAGGATGGGCAGTGATGATCGGGCAGTGTAACGAGACTACGGGATGACGCAGCACACGGATTCGGCCAGCACGCGCGACAGGCGGACCTTCATCGCACTCTGGGTCTGCGTGCTGCTTGCCAAATGCGTGCTGGCCGCGCGCCTGCCCTTGTTCGTCGACGAAGCCTTCTACTGGCAGGAAAGCCGGCACCCGGCCTGGGCCTATTCCGACCTGCCGGGTTTCACCGCCTGGCTGGTGCGTGCGGGTCAGACCGTCGCAGGGTCATCGGAGTTCGCGCTGCGCTGGCCCTTCCTGCTGATCGCCGCGCTGCTGCCCTGGTGGATCGTGCGCATCGCGCGGCGTGAACTTGGCGCCGACCACGCGTGGCAGGCCGGGTCGCTCGCGGTGGTGCTGCCCTTGCTCGGCACGCTGGGCGTGCTGGGGCTGCCCGATGTGCCGTTGGCGCTGGCGACGGTGCTGTGCCTCGATGCCGGCACACGCCTGCTGCGTGGCGTCGACTGGACATCGACGGGCCTGCTCGCGGCAGGCCTGGTGATCGGTGGACTGACCCACTATCGCTTCGTCGCGGTGATCGGCGTCGGCTTCCTTGCCCTGCTGTGGCTGCGCGAAGGCCGCATCGCATTGCGCGATCCGCGCACCTGGGTTGCCGTGGGTGTCGGTGCGCTCGCCTGGTGGCCGCTGCTGTCCTGGAACCTCGCCAATGCCGATGCCGGCCTGCGCTTCCAGCTGGTCGAGCGACATCCCTGGGCGTTCCATCCCGATGGCGCGCAATTCCTGCTGGTGCAGGCCGTGTTCGCCAGTCCGCTGCTGCTGATCGCGCTGCTGCGTGGCGGCGCCGCTGGCCTGCGCGCGGATCGAGCGGCCGCCGTGCGCTACCTCGCGCTGTCGGGCATCGCGGTGTTCGCCGGCTTTTTCCTGCTCGGTTTCTTCGCCGACAGCGAGCGCGTGAGCTTCCACTGGCCGCTGCCCGCCTATCTCGCGCTGCTGCCGCTGGCCGCGCCGGTGATCGCGGCGTGGCGACCGGCCTTGCGTCGCTGCACCTGGGGGCTTGCCGGTATCGGGCTGGTCGCAGGGCTGGGCTACTACGCCATTGCGGCTTCGCCGACGCTGCGCGAGCGACTCGCCGAAGGAAAGGCGTATCCATCGAACTTCGCAGGCTGGGACGCGCTGGCCGAGACGGTGGTCGCGGAGCGTGCGGCGATGCCGGCGGGCACGCGGCTGCTGGCCGACAACTTCAAGATCGGCGCGGAACTGGGCTTCGCACTGGGTGACCCGCGCATCCCGGTGCTCGACCATCCATTGAACGCACATCACGGACGTGCGCCGCAATTGGCCCTCTGGCAATTGCGCGTGACCGACCGATCGACGCTCGGCGAAGTCCCCGTACTGCTGTTGGTCGGTGCCAGCGACGTCGAGTACCGGCAGTTGCTGCGTCGCTATCACGACCTCTGCACGATGGTCGGTCCCTTGCCGGCGCCGAAGGTGCTCAATATCGACCACGGTCGCCAGCGTTTCCTGCTGTTCCGTTTGCCGCCGCGCCGCGCGACGAGCCCTTGCACGACGCCCGCCATGGCCTGGATCGATCTCCCGGCAAACGATGGGCCGGTCCCGCGCCGCTTCGAGCTGCGCGGCTGGGCCTTCAAGGACGGCGTGGGCTTGGCCAAGGTCGAAGCCCTGGTCGATGGCGAGGTGGTGTCACGCCCGGTCTACGGGATCGCCCGCCCCGAAGTCGTCGGTTTCTGGTCGAAGTGGCGCGACGGCGGTTCCAGCGACCCGCAGCAGCCCAATGTCGGTTTCGACGTGTGGATCGACCTGGGCGAACGGCCGCCCGGCCGCTATCGACTCGGCCTGCGCCTGCATGGCCGCGACGGCAGCGTCGAGGACTGGCCTTCCCGGGTGATCGAACTGCGCTGACGCAGACTCGTGTAGAGCGGAGCTTGCTCCGCTGCTTTTCGCGACACATCAAAGCGGAGCAAGCTCCGCTGCTACAGGATCAAGGTGCTACGAACCCAGCCTCGCGCAGCAGCCGGGCCGTCGCGATCAGCGGCAGCCCGACCAGCGCGGTCGGGTCGCGATTCTCGATCGCCTCGAACAGCGTGATGCCCAGGCCTTCCGACTTGAAGCTGCCCGCGCAGTCCAGTGGGCGCTCGCGGTCGACGTAGCGGGCGATCTCGCCGTTGGACAGCGGCCGGAAGTGCACGGTGGTCACGTCCAGCGCCTCCAGACGGCGGCCGCCCGGGCCGGCCAGGCAGACGGCGGTGAGGAACCTGACCTCGCGTCCGGACATCGCCCGCAACTGTGCCTCGGCACGCGCGGTGCTGCCCGGCTTGCCCAGCGGCTCCTCGTCCAGTTCGGCGACCTGGTCCGATCCGATCACCCAGGCATCGGGCTGCGTCGGGTCGAGCACCGCCTCGGCCTTGGCACGGGCCAGACGTACGGCGAGGGCCTGCGGCGTCTCGTCGGACAATGGCGTTTCGTCGACATCGGGGCGGGCGGTGTCGAAAGGCAGGCCGAGGCGTTCGAGCAGGGCGCGGCGGTAGGCCGACGTGGAGGCGAGGATGAGGCGTGGCATGGTTTCGGGCGGTGGTCGGGATCAGGCCTGGGGGCCGCGGGCCTGCTGCACCAGCACCAGTTGCTGGTCGATCTTCTGGCGCGCCTCGTCCAGCGAGGCGCGCATGTCCTTGAGCTTGCGCAGCGAGGCGGTGGCCCCGTGCTGCTGCAGCCACAGGCGCTGGCGGAGCATTTCCTGCAGGGCGGTGCGGACGGTATCGTCTTCGCCCCCGGTGATCGATTCGATCTCGGCCCGCGCGGTGCGCAGGCGGGATTCGAGGGCGTCGGCGGCGTCCAGCAGCTCGGTCACGGCGCGCTGGCGGGGGTCGGTCCGGCGCGAGATCCACCAAGCCAGCCCCAGTCCGATCACGATCACGACCGTGAACAGGGCGCTGACAACGGGAAAAGAGAAGGCGGTCACACGGCAGGCCCGTAGACGGGGACGACAGTCTGCCGCCTGCCGGCGTCGGCGGCAAATCGAGGGTCCGGAGATCCCCATGGTTTGACAGCGCCACCCCCGACCCCTAACATTTCGCGTCTTATGTCCGCTGAAGTGCCCGACGTACTGGACGCTTGGCGCATGGTGGCAGCGCGGCGCTGTTTCGACGGACGCCTGCCGCTTGCCGCGATGGCCCGCCTCCGTGATCTGCTGGCCGATACCGAGGGCGAAGCTCGCTTCAGCCTCGAATTCGGCCACGACGCATTGCAGGTGCCATTCGTGGCGCTGCGGGTCGATGCCGGGTTGCCGCTGGTGTGCCAGCGAACGCTGCAGAGGTTCGTGCTTCCGGTCGTGATCGACCAGCGTTTCGCGCTCGTGCGCGACGCCAGCGACGAAAGCGTCGACGCGTCGCTGCCCCCGGGATACGAGGCGCTGGAGATCGAAGCCGACGGCATGATGCGGCCCGCGGATCTGGTCGAGGACGAGTTGATCCTCGCCGTGCCGCTGGTACCGGCCATGCCGGGCAGCGAAGCGGTCGAGCATGACTGGGCCGCGACGCCGGAAGAAGAAGCGGTCGCCAACCCGTTCGCGGCGCTGGCGGCGCTCAAGAAAACCTGAGTTGAACGACATCACAGGGACGCGCGTCCGCGCGGCGTTCCGTTACTTTCCACCTTATTGCGTATCACGTTGGAGCGATTCCCATGGCTGTGCAGAAATCCCGCGTCACCCCGTCCCGTCGTGGCCAGCGTCGTTCGCATGACGCGCTGACCGCCAAGCAGCTCGCCACCGACCCGACCACGGGCGAGATCCACCTCCGTCACCACATCACCAAGGATGGCTACTACCGTGGCCGCCAGGTGATCGCGCCGAAGGTCAAGGTCGTCGACGAAGAGTGATCCCGCGCGGCGCTTCGGCGCCGAGAGCGAAATCCGTGCCGCGCGATCTTCACGTTCGCGCGGCGCGTTCGTTTTTGTGGTGCGCGCGTCCGGGGTGGCGCGTTCGGACTGGATCGTCACCGTCGCCGTGCAGGAGCGCGCGAGCCTTCGGTGCAGTGAATCGACAGGCGTGACAGGGCGGACATGAATACACCGGTTTCAAACAAGCAGATCTACGCGCGCATCGCGGGCACTGGCAGCCATCTGCCTGCCAAGGTGGTCACCAACGACGACCTCGCCAAGATCGTCGACACCAGCGACGAGTGGATCGCGACCCGCACCGGCATCCGCCAGCGCCATGTCGCTTCGGAAACAGAGACCACCTCCGAACTCGGCTATCAGGCCGCGCTGCGTGCGCTCGAATCCGCTGGCGTGCAGCCCTCCGAGATCGAGCTGATCGTCGTCGGCACCACGACGCCCGATCTGATCTTCCCGTCCACCGCATGCCTCATCCAGCATCGCCTGGGGGCCGAAGGCTGCGCCGCGTTCGACGTCAATGCTGCGTGCTCGGGCTTCA
The DNA here is from genome assembly GCA_016789405.1 of Lysobacteraceae bacterium. Lineage (GTDB taxonomy): Bacteria > Pseudomonadota > Gammaproteobacteria > Xanthomonadales > Xanthomonadaceae > Lysobacter_I. The sequence continues at coordinate 78,712 of JAEUPQ010000032.1, read as the reverse complement.
TCTACGCGCTGACCGTCGCCGACAAGTTCATCCGCTCCGGCGCGGTGAAGACGGCGCTGGTGATCGGTGCGGAAACCCTGACACGCATGCTCGACTGGAACGATCGCGGCACCTGCGTGCTGTTCGGCGACGGCGCCGGCGCCGTCGTGCTGAAGGCCGACGAAGAGACCGGCGTGCTCAGCACCCATCTGCACGCCGACGGCGGCAAGAAGGAACTGTTGTGGAACCCAGTCGGCGTTTCGGTCGGTTTCAAGCCGGACGAGCCCAATGCGGGCGTGCGCGTGCTGATGACTGGCAACGAAGTGTTCAAGCATGCGGTCAAGGCACTGGACTCGGTGGTCGAGGAAACCCTCGAAGCCAACAACCTGGATCGCCATGACATCGACTGGCTGATTCCGCACCAGGCCAACCTGCGCATCATCGAGGCCACGGCAAAGCGCCTGGACATGCCGATGGAGCGCGTGATCGTCACGGTCGACAAGCACGGCAACACGTCCGCCGGCTCGGTGCCGCTGGCGCTCGACTTGGCCGTGCGCTCGGGCAAGGTGCAGCGCGGACAGTTGCTGCTGCTGGAGGCCTTCGGTGGCGGCTTCACGTGGGGCTCGGCGCTGCTGCGCTACTGATCCGGGGCTCTGCGCCGGCGCGGCGCGTCCATTCGACATCAGGGGTTCGATCCCAGGGGCTCGCCGATCGGCGGGCCCTTGTCGTTTCCGGGGCTGGTTCGAGGCAGCATCTTGAACCGCTGGCACGGGATCGCCATCCGGTCGCTGGCATACGCCCTCGTACAGACAGACCGGGGGTTTCGACCTTATCATCCCCGTCCCGTTTCGAGCTGGACCCACGCGTGACTGCAGTTGCCACGACCGATCCGACGCTGGCCTTCGTGTTTCCCGGACAGGGCTCCCAGTCCGTCGGCATGCTGGCCGAGCTGTCCGAGCGCCATGGACTGATCCGCGAAGCGTTCCAGGAAGCCTCGGATGGCGCCGGCACGGACCTCTGGGCGCTGTCCCAGGGCGGTCCGGTCGAACTGCTCAACCGCACCGAATTCACCCAGCCCGCGCTGCTGGCCGCCGGCGTCGCCGTGTGGCGGCTGTGGCAGTCGCAGGGCGGCGCCGTGCCTGTCGTGATGGCGGGCCACAGCCTGGGCGAGTACAGCGCACTGGTCGCCGCCGGCGCCCTGTCGCTGCGCGAAGCCGCGCACCTGGTGCGGATCCGCGGCCAGTTGATGCAGGACGCCGCGCCGGAAGGCAGTGGCGCGATGGCCGCAGTGATCGGCATGGAGGACGCGGTGGTGGCCGAAGCCTGTGCCGAAGCCTCCGGTGTCGGCATCGTGGTCCCGGCCAATTTCAATTCTCCCGGCCAGATCGTGATCGGCGGGCATGCCGAGGCGGTCGACCGCGCCAGCGAACTGCTGAAGGCTCGCGGCGCACGCATGGTCACGCGCCTTGCGGTCAGCGTGCCGTCCCACACGCCGCTGATGCGCGATGCCGCGAACCGCCTTGCCGAAGCCATGCACGGCCTCGACTGGCGCGAGCCGTCGATCCCGGTCGTGCAGAACGTCGATGCCGAAGTGCACGACGGCATCCAGGCTGTTCGTGATGCCCTGGTGCGCCAGCTCTACCTGCCCGTGCAGTGGACCGATTCCGTCCATGCGCTCGCCGCGCGCGGCGTGACCCGCATCGCCGAATGCGGCCCGGGCAAGGTGTTGGGCGGGCTCAACAAGCGCATCGACAAATCCATCGAGAATCGCGCGCTGGGCGCCGTCGGCGATTTCGAAGCCGCACTCGACGCCTGGCGATGAGCCACGGCGCGCGCCGCGCCCATCTCCGCGTGCGCACCCCACCGTTTCCGACATGAGCATCGACACCATGAACACCAAGCCGCTGCAAGGCGACATCGCACTCGTGACCGGCGCCAGCCGCGGCATCGGCGCCGCGATCGCCGACCTGCTGGCCGCGCAGGGCGCGACCGTCATCGGCACGGCGACCTCGGACGCCGGTGCCCAGGCCATCGGCGAGCGCCTGGCGCCGCTCGGTGGCCACGGCCGCAAGCTCGACGTGGCCGATGGTGCGGAAGTCGAAGCACTGGTCGACGCGGTCGCGAAGGAATTCGGCGCGATCTCCATCCTCGTCAACAACGCCGGCATCACCCGCGACAACCTGCTGATGCGGATGAAGGACGAAGAGTGGGATTCGATCCTTCAGACCAACCTGACCAGCGTCTACCGGACGAGCAAGGCCGTGATGCGCGGCATGATGAAGGCGCGCAAGGGCCGCATCATCAGCATCGCGTCGGTGGTCGGCGTGACCGGCAATCCGGGGCAGACCAATTACGCTGCCGCCAAGGCCGGCATCATCGCCTTCAGCAAGTCGCTGGCGAAGGAAATCGGTTCGCGCGGCATCACCGTGAATGTCGTGGCGCCGGGCTTCATCGACACCGACATGACCCGCGCGCTGCCGGATGCGGCACGCGAAGCACTGCTGGGCCAGATCGCCCTGGGTCGCCTCGGCGACGCTGCGGACATCGCCAACGCGGTCGCTTTCCTTGCCGGTCCGACCGGTGCCTACATCACCGGCGAAACCCTGCACGTCAACGGCGGCATGTACATGCCCTGAGCCCGGCTCGCGCCGGTCGACCAGGGGGCTCGACGCTAAGTCATTGAATCGAAAAGATAGCCTGCGCGCCACCACGGGCTCGGCTTTCCCTTACACTATCCACCGCAACATTCCTCCCGGAGTACAACACCCATGAGCAGCATCGAAGAACGCGTCAAGAAAATCGTGGTCGAACAGCTTGGCGTCAAGGAAGAGGAAGTCACCAACAGCGCATCGTTCGTCGACGATCTCGGCGCGGACTCGCTCGACACCGTCGAGCTGGTGATGGCCCTCGAAGAAGAATTCGAGTGCGAGATTCCGGACGAAGAAGCCGAGAAGATCACCTCGGTGCAGCAGGCCATCGATTACATCAAGGCCCACGTCAAGTAATCGGGTCTCGTACCCATGCCCGGGCCGCGCGCCCGGGCGCACGCCGGGGCCGCATCGCGGCCCTGCGCGTTTTGGCAACGTGTCGAACATACGTCCCTGCACGGCGGAACGTTCCGTCGGCGTCGGGTGAGCAGTGAGGATCAGAGCATGTCGAAGCGTCGAGTCGTCGTCACCGGTCTGGGCATCGTGTCGCCCCTGGGCAATGATCTCGCCACCAGTTGGGATGGCGTCATCCATGGCCGTTCCGGCATCGGCCCCGTCACGCATTTCGACGCGTCCACGATGACCACCCGCATCGCGGGGCAGGTCAAGGATTTCGATTCCTCGCCGTGGATCTCGGCCAAGGACGCCAAGAAGATGGATGAGTTCATCCATTACGGCGTCGCCGCGAGTTTCATGGCCATCCAGGATGCCGGCCTGGAGATCAACGATGCCAACGCCGATCGCATCGGCGCGCTGATCGGTTCCGGCATCGGCGGCCTGCTCGGCATCGAGCAGCAGACCATCAAGCTGCACGAAGGCGGGCCGCGCAAGGTTTCGCCGTTCTACGTGCCCAGCACGATCATCAACATGCTGCCCGGCCAGGTCTCTCTGATGACCGGCGCCAAGGGCCCGAATTTTTCCGCCGTGTCCGCCTGCGCGACATCGAACCATTCGATCGGCGTGGCGATGCGGCTGATCCAGTACGGTGATGCCGACGTGATGATTGCCGGCGGCGGCGAGCGCGGCTCCACGCCCAGCGCGATGGGCGGCTTCTGCGCGATGAAGGCGATGTCCACGCGCAACGACGACCCCGAGCGCGCGTCGCGTCCGTGGGACGCCGAACGCGACGGCTTCGTGCTCGGCGACGGCGCCGGCATCCTCATCCTGGAGGAATACGAATACGCGAAGGCGCGTGGCGCGCGCATCTATTGCGAGCTGATCGGCTTCGGCGCCAGCTCAGACGCGTTCCACATGACCGCGCCGAGCGAAGACGGCGAGGGTGCCGCACGCTGCATGACCGCGGCCATCCGCGATGCCGGTGTCAGCGTCGATCGCATCGGTTACCTCAATGCGCATGGCACGTCGACGCCGCTGGGCGACCTGGCCGAGACGATGGCGATCAAGCGCACGCTTGGCGACCATGCCTACAAGACCATGGTGTCGTCGACCAAGTCGATGACCGGCCACCTGCTCGGCGCAGCCGGCGGCGTGGAGGCGATCTTCTCGGTGATGGCGCTGCATACCGGCATCATCCCGCCGACCATCAATCTGGAAAACCCGAGCGAAGGCTGCGACCTCGATTACGTGCCGAACGTGGCGCGCGAGGCGAAGGTCGATGTCGTCGTGTCGAATGGTTTCGGATTCGGCGGCACCAACGGCACGCTGGTCTTCGGCCGCATCTGACCGCGACGCCAGCCTTCTCCACGCTTCGAGGTTCCCGCGCATGATCGTCACCCGCGCCTTGCCTGCGGATTGCGATCTGCTGCGCCTGCATCGACAGGCGCCTTCGCGCCATCCGCTGCTGCTCCAGTCGACCTCGTCCTCGCTGATGGCGGGCCATGCGCTCGGCCGTTGGGACATGCTGCTGGTCGCCGATGGCGCGTCGCTTCGACTGGATCGCGACGGCGGCGTGCGCGATGCCGACGGCGTGGTCGTCGGCGACGACTTCCTTGCCGTGCTCGACCGCGAATGGCAGTCGCTGCGCGTGCCGCGCGAGGAACCGCGCTGGCCGTTCCGTGGCGGTTGGGCACTGTTCCTCGCATATGAACTCGCCGCGCAGGTCGAGCCCGTCCTGCGCTTGCCGCAGGCGGAGGGCGCACTGCCTGTCGCGCTGGCGCTGCGCTGTCCCGCTGCGGTGCTGCGCGACCATGTCACGGGCGAGTGTTTCGCCGTTGCGGAAATCGGGCACGAGGCCTTGCTCGATGCCATCGTCGCGGATCTCGCCGCGCCGGCACCGGCACCGCTGCCGGCGTGGCGCGCGCCTGTCGCGATCGAGGACGACGCGCCGGATGCCTTCACCGATGGCGTGCGCCGGATCCTCGACTATCTCGTCGCCGGCGACATCTTCCAGGTCAATCTCTCCCGTGCCTGGCGCGCGCGCTTCGACGACGCGCTCGATCCCGCAGCGCTGTATGCGCGCCTGCGCACCGCCAGTCCCGCGCCGTTCGCGGGGATGCTTGCCGGTGAGACCGATGGCCACTCGTGGGCCGTCGTCAGTTCCTCGCCCGAACGCCTGGTGTCGGTGCGCGGCGACGTGGTCGAGACGCGCCCGATCGCCGGCACGTGCCCGCGCTTTCCGGGCGACGACGAAGCCGCGCGCATCCGCGAACTGGTCGGCAATCCGAAGGAGCGCGCCGAGCACGTGATGCTGATCGATCTCGAGCGCAACGATCTCGGCCGCGTCTGCGCGCCGGGCAGCGTCGAAGTCGACGAACTGATGACGGTCGAAAGCTATTCGCACGTGCATCACATCGTCAGCAACGTGCGTGGCCGCCTGCGGCCCGAAATGACGCCCGGTGGGGTGATCCGCGCGGTGTTTCCGGGCGGCACCATCACCGGCTGCCCGAAGGTCCGCTGCATGCAGATCATCGCCGAACTCGAGCGCACCGGTCGCGGCGCGTACACCGGCGCATTCGGCTGGTTGAATCGCGATGGCGACCTCGACCTCAACATCCTGATCCGCAGCGCCGAAGTGGAAGGCGCCACGCTGCGCTTCCGGACCGGCGCCGGCATCGTGGCCGACTCCGATCCGCAGCGCGAACTCGACGAAACCCGCGCCAAGGCCCGCGGCCTGCTCAAGGCGCTCGGGGCGGATGCGTGACCCTGCCGCCGGCCATGCACGTGTACCTCGGCGACATGCCGGTCGAAGCCGATGTCGACGCGTTGCTCGCGGGTGGGCGCGGGTTCGCCTACGGCGACGGTCTGTTCGAGACGATGCGTGCGGTCGGTGGCGAAGTGCCGTGGTGGCCTGCGCATCGTGCGCGTCTTGCGCGTGGCGCCGAGCGACTGGGCATCGTGCTGCCGTCCGCGAGGGCCATGGATCGCGCGTTGCGCGACCTGCTTCTCCCGCATCCCGACGCTGTCATCAAGCTCGTGCTGACCCGAGGCAGCGGAAGTCGCGGCTATGCGCCGCCGTCCGACGTGGCGTCCGTCTGGATGTTGTCCGCATCCGCGTTGCCGCCCGCGCCGCGCGCCGGCGGGCTGGTGCTGCGCTGGTGCGACCTGCGCCTGGCGATGCAGCCGGCGCTCGCCGGGATCAAGCACTGCAACCGGCTCGAGCAGGTGCTGGCGCGCGCGGAATGGCGCGACGAGGGCATCGACGAAGGCCTGATGCTGGACGTCGAGGGCAACGTCGTCTGCGCGACCTCCGCGAACGTGTTCGCGTTGCGCGAGGGCCGCTGGTGGACCCCGCCCGTGGATCGCTGCGGCGTGGCGGGCGTCTGCCGCGAATGGGCGCTGCAGGCCCTCGATGCCACCGAGGGCCGCTTGACGCCCGATGAGCTGCTGGCATCGCAGGCCGTGGTCCTGTGCAACGCCGTGCGCGGTATCCTGCCCGTGTCCCGGCTGGGCGGCCATGCGTGGCCGTCGCACCCGGCGGTCGGCGACGCCCAGCGTCGCCTCGCCGAGGCGCATCCGGCCTTTCCCGTCACCGACCGAGGTTCCCCGTGGGCTTGAAGCACATCCTGAAGCGACTGATCAAGATCGTGCTGTTGATCGGACTGGTGTTCGCGCTGGGCGTCGGCGCGATCGCATTCTTCGCCTGGCAGCGTTACGACGGTTTCGCCGACGCGCCGATGGCCGGCATCGATCCGGGCGAGACGCTCGTGGTCGAACCCGGCGACTCGCTTCCCAAGGTGCTGCGCACGCTGCGCGAGCGTGGCGTCGAAGTGGACGCACTGCACTGGCGCATGCTCGCCAAGTCCACGGGCGCCGCAGGCAAGATCCAGGTGGGCGAGTACGCGCTGGAGCCGGGCATGACCCCGCGCACGCTGCTGGAGCGCATGCGCGACGGCAAGGTGCTCAGCTATCGCTTCACCATCGTCGAAGGCTGGAACATCCGCGACCTGCGTGGGGCCCTCGCGAAAGCCTCGCCGCTGAAACAGACCACGGCGGACATGGACGATGCAGCGTTGATGCGCGCGCTCGGACGGGGCGGGGAGCATCCGGAAGGACGCTTCCTGCCCGAGACCTATCTCTATACCCGCACCGATACCGATCTGGACGTGCTCAAGCGCGCCGCGACGGCGATGGACAAGGCCGTCGCGGAAGCCTGGAAAGGCCGTGACGAGGGCTTGCCCCTGCGCACGCCCTACGAGTTGCAGACGCTCGCCTCGATCGTCGAAAAGGAAACCGGCATCGCCAGCGAACGTCCGGAGATCGCCGGCGTGTTCGTGCGCCGCCTGAAGGTGCCGATGCGACTGGAAACCGATCCGACCGTCATCTACGGCATGGGCAGCCAGTACGCCGGCAACATCCGCAAAGCCGACCTGCGTACCGACACGCCGTACAACACCTATACCCGCGACGGCCTGCCGCCGACGCCGATCGCGATGCCGGGTCGCGACGCGCTGCAGGCCACGGCGCATCCCGCCGATGGCGACGCCCTGTTCTTCGTCGCCGTGGGCGACGGCAGCGGTCGCCACGTCTTCACCAGGACCTACGGCGAACACCAGACGGCGGTGGCCGAGTACATCAAGCGCTATCGCCAGCAACAGAGCAGCCAGCAACAGAGCAGCCAGCAACAGAGCAGCCAGCTGCAGGGCAGCGAGCCGCAGGCGAAGACGCAATGACCGACGCCATCGCGGACATCGCGACGCATCCGCGCTTCGTCTCGCTCGAAGGCGGGGAGGGCGCGGGCAAGTCCACCGTGCTCAACGCGCTGCGCGAAGCGATGCTGCGCGAAGGGCGCGAAGTGGTCAGCACCCGCGAGCCGGGCGGAACGCCGCTGGCCGAACGCATTCGCGAACTGCTGCTCAATCCCGATGGCGAGCGCATCGCCGCGGAAACCGAACTCATGCTGATGTTCGCGTCGCGTGCGCAGCACGTGCGCGAGACCGTGTTGCCAGCGCTGGAGCGCGGTGCGTGGGTGATCAGCGATCGCTTCACCGATTCAAGCTATGCCTACCAGGGCGGCGGTCGTGGCCTCGACACGGCCTTCATTGCCGAACTCGAACGTCGCGTGGTCGGCATCAAGCCCGGCCTGACGCTGCTGCTCGACCTGGGCGTCTCGCAGGGGCGCGAGCGCACCCTCGGCCGTGACCTCTACCCGGATCGCATCGAGCGCGAACGCGATGATTTCTTCGAGCGCGTGCGTGCCGGCTTCCTTGCCCGCGCGCGCGCGGAACCCGCGCGCGTGCGCGTGATCGATGCGTCGCAGCCGGCATCGGTCGTTGCCGGCGATGCAGTCGCGATCCTGCGCATGTTCATCGATCGCGGCGGGTTTGCATGAGCCGCTCCCGATGAGTCTGTCCGCATGAGCTTCGAATTGCCGCCGCTCGCGCCCTGGCAGCAGCGGGTCCATGACCAGGCCGTCGCCGCGCTCGACAGTGGCCGCCTCAGCCATGGCCTGCTGTTCTGCGGACCCGCGCGACTGGGCAAGCGCGCGCTGGCCGAGCGGCTCGCGCGACGCCTGCTGTGCGAGGCGCGGGGCCCGGGTGACGACGCTTGCGGTCGATGCCGAGGATGCCTGCTGTTCGCGCACCGCGTGCAGCGCGACCCGCTGGAAGTGCGGCCCGATGGCTCGCCATCGCATCCGTTCGGCCATGCCGGTCATCCGGACCTGCAACTGGTCGGCCACGAGATCAACGACAAGACCGATAAGCCGCGCACGGAAATCGTGATCGAACAGATCCGGCGGATCTCCGAGAAACTCGCGCTGACCGCGCAGTACGGCGCGTCGCAGGTCACGATCATCGACCCGGCCGATGCCATCAACCATGCCGCCTGCAACGCGCTGCTGAAGACGCTGGAAGAACCGCAGCCGGGTCGCTACCTGTGGCTGGTCAGCGCGAATCCCGCGCGACTTCCGGCGACGATCCGCAGCCGCTGCCAGCGACTCGAATTCCGCCTGCCGCCGCTCGACGAGGCCGAGGCGTGGCTGCGTGCGCAGGGGCATGCGGATGCAGCCGTACGCGAGGCGCTTGATGCCGCACGCGGCCATCCAGGCCTGGCCGATGCCTGGCTGCGCGATGGTGGCCTGGCCCTGCGCCGGGAAGTGGCCGCCGACCTGCAGGCCGTGGCGCGCAACGAACGTTCGACCATGGAGACGGCCAAGCGCTGGGTCGACAGCGGCGACCTGGACCTGCGCCTGCGCCATGCCGCGGACCTGGCCGTCGCCGAGGCCGGGCGCTTGACCGATCCGTCGAGAATCCGCACGCTCGCAACCTGGTTCGATGCCGCCAACCGCACCCGCGACCTGCTGCGGACCACGGTGCGCGCGGACCTCGCAATGGTGGAACTGCTCACGCAGTGGCGCGCCGGGGCATCGCAGACGACTTCTGGAGGCAGACGATGAACATGAAGCCCACGGCCGCCGGCGGTGCCCGCCAGGGCATCCTTTCGCTCGCGGTGAAGGACAAGAACGCGCTCTTCCAGGCGTACATGCCTTTCCTCAAGGGAGGTGGCGTGTTCGTCCCCACGCCCAAGCGCTATTTCATCGGCGACGAAGTCTTCCTGCTGCTGACCCTGCCGGAATCCACCGAGCGACTGCCAGTCGCAGGCAAGGTCAGCTGGGTCACCCCCGCCGGTGCGCAGGGCAATCGCGTCGCCGGCATCGGCGTGCAGTTCGCTGAAACACCGGAAGGCGAGGCCATCAAGGGCAAGATCGAAGCCATCCTCGCCGGCATCCTCAATTCGGACAAACCGACGCATACGATGTAAAGCCGGGCACGCGATCAGTCGGCGAGCCGACCACGAAGCCCCGTGCCAGTCACGGGGCTTCGCGTTCCAGGTCGATTGATCTTCCCGTCAAACCGCGGCGGTAACCACGATCTCGACTTTCCATTCCGGCTTTGCGAGCGCCGCCTGGACGGTCGCGCGCGGCGGGGCGTTGCCAGCAGGCACCCATGCGTCCCACACGGCATTCATTCCAGGGAAATCGGCGAGGTCCGCAAGGAAGATCTGGGCCATGAGGATCTTGCTGCGATCGCTGCCCGCACGCGCGAGCAGGGCGTCGATGGCCTCCAGCACCTGGCGGGTCTGGCCCTGGATGTCCTGGCTGGCGTCATCGGCGATCTGGCCAGCGAGATAGATGGTGTTTCCGTGCACGGCCATTTCGGACAGGCGCGCGCCCACGTCGAAGCGTTGAATCATGGCATCGGGTTCCAGCTGGGGGAGGGCTGCAGATGGTGCCACAGCGCCGACCGTGTATTCGCCGGTTGCATGGCCATGGATGGATGATGATCGACCGGACATGAAAAAGCCGCGCAATGCGCGGCTTTTGAATGCGTGGCGGGGAGGAACCGGAAAAGATCGCGTATCAGATTGATTTCAAATGGCTTTGACGCAGGCTGTTTCGGTTGGTATCCCCATCCGTATCCCCACTAGCGGACGGCTTGAATGCGAGCACGGCTTTCACGATCAACTTGATGCCTTACTTTCCGACAAGTGGCATACGACGGAAGTGATGGCCCGCAGGCCACACGAGGTGACCCTTGAGTTGGTCAAGCGCACTGGATGTAGTCAGCCTGCTCTAACTGAGCAGACCACGAAGCCTTTTCTTCTTTGGCAACTATCACGCTTTCCTCGGGCTTGCTGGCATCCAGCTTTTGAAGCCTTTCAAGGAGCGGGGCGAGCTTCTTGCCGCCACATTTTGTCTGTTCATACAGGACACGCAAGAGTCTTTCCGCAGGAGCATTTACCTTCTTGCTCTTGCCTGTCTCCCACCGGGCGATGGATTGAACATCGCAGCCAAGTGCTTGCGCAAGAGTTGCTTGGGACAAATCTAGCTCTGTCCGCAAAAAGCGAAATTCATAACCGGAAAGCTTGCAGGGCTTCGCTGCGATCATCTCGCCTAGCGCAGCGTGTAGACCTTCAAGATCATGGATGCTTACAGACTTGCCATAAGGCGTATCAATTTCTCGGTAGCCAGATTCCAAGTACACATTTGGTAAGCCCGCACCTAGATAACGATACATGGCAACTTCTCCGTGAAAACTACAATTTGAACAACGTGAGCACCGTCAACCATGGCAGCGCCCTCAACAGTCTGGTTAGTGCTAGCCGCAAACCGCTCCATCTTGAAAAGCCAACTGCCGTGTTCGTCTTTTTCGGGTGTTCCGACAATCGTCCCTTCACGAAGGGTTTTCATTACTTGGTGCCAAGTCATAGCACCAGCCATGCTTCGCCTGACGAGTTGCGGAATAAAAAGCACCTTTGACGAATCTTTCGCACACTGCCTGATCCGTGGCTGTAGCTGTTTAGCGGTAAGTCTGAATGGGCTGACGCTCATAGTCCGAGACTCTCGTTATCCTATCAATTTGATGGGTGCAAACAACCCCAACCCGAGGTTTATTGTGGAACTGGTCACAATTCGATGCTAATGGCCTGTTCGCCCCCGTTCTGACGTTCAGGGGGCTCGTTTCCCTAGAGCCGCTCCGTTCAGAAATATGGCGTCCTTTCCAGAGGTTGGCTAGGGATCGTTGTTTGCCTTCCAGAGTGCTAGGTCCACTTGCCAACCCTCCATGCCACTTACAACGCCGTTTTCCGGGCACGCTCAGGGCTTCGCAGGGGAGCCCGTCACGGCGACGGCGTGCGCCGCAGGGGGCGCGCAGGGCGGCTTTCGACATGGGCAGCCCCGAAGTCATTCGCACGTGCGCGTGCGCGCGTTTGGACTGACAGAACCCGAAGTCATTCGCGCGCGCGTACTCGTCAGCAAATTCCGGGCGGGAGCCCGAAGCCTGCGGGGTGTCTATCCGGCTGTACTTTAGTCCGGTCAATCGTGCCCAGTCGGTCAAGATCGCGTCCAGAACCGCGCTGTTCGTGGCCGCTGGTGTTCCTGGCCTTTCCTGTGCGCGCTTGGCCTGCAGGATCGCCACTGCATCACCGCTGGGCATGTAGTCGACCCGCGTCATGCGCGCGCGCCGTTCTCGCTGCGTCGCATTGATCCTGTTTCGGTCTTTCGATTGGAAGCCATCTTTCATGGTCTTTCGCGCTCCCGCTTGGTAAGAATCTATAAGGGTGTACGGATCGCGTACTTTGGGCAGGGGTCAAGAGGGCCGATTTCGATACGCCTGCCGTAGCTGGGATCGTGGCGAATCAATGCGCGTGGTACGTCTGGCGTACTGCGCCACGTACGGATGGCGTAGTGCGCTTTCGATTTTTCTCCGGTCGAACGAAGGCCGGCTTCGGTTCCTTCCAGTCCCCGGACGCTACGGCCGTGGCCGCGCAATGATGCTTGCCCTTGCAGTCGTCGATGGCGTGCCATGTGAGGGCGAACAAGTTCGGCCCCATGTGCAGCCCGCCCCGCTTCGTGCGGCTGATGAATCCGAAGTGCAACAGCTCACGAGTCGCCCATGTGATGACTTCCGGCGATGTCCAGCCGCGCGGATGAAGTACCGACCGTGATGCGCAGAGATTGCCGTTGTTGTAGCCGTTGAACTGGCGGGTGAGTTCCAGAAGCAATTTGATTGCAGTGGCGCTCGCGTTCTTCCAGTTCTCGGAGTCTTGGACAGCGTGGGGAATGCTGCTGAATGTGCCGGACTTTCTCCGACCCGTGTGCTTCGCTCTATTGCGATTTTTCATTGTGCCACCCCCGGCAGGCCGCCGCGTGCGCCATCCCGCTCAGCGATGCGCGACTCGATCCATGCGGTGATTTCGTGGCTTGGCCATGCGCTGGCACGCGGTCCGATCTTGGTTGGTGCCGGGAAGGTGCGATTTGCGATCCGGCGATAGATTTCCGAACGTGACAATCCAGTGCGCGCGCGGACTTGGGGGAGTCGTTCGAGGATGAGGCCGGTATCGGAAGGCGTGCGAAGTTGGGACATTTTGATGCTGCCTGCAATGCCCGGAGACCGTCCGGGCTATGGTTGGACAGCGTGCCCCTTCCGCTTTTGCGCTGGTATTGCGATGGAACTGCTCAGTCATGGACTGAGCTGCTCAGTCGTCCCCTTCGTTCGGAATGGCTGCCAAGTATCGGCGCAGCGTAGATACAGACGTGCCGGGATTCTCTCGCGCGAACATTTCGGCGACGGCGCCTTTTGACAACGTGGGATTGCGTCGATTCTGCTCCAAAGCAAACTCTAGAAAGCGACGCTTGGTCGAGCCTGTGAATCGCTTCGCGGCGCTCTTTCGCGCGGCAATTTTTGAAGAGACGCGATTTAGCCTTTTGAGACCTTCAGGATCATCAATGTGGGTCTTGATTGCATGCCAGAAGAAATGCGCCAACTCGTCCGATAGCGCCCACGCGACAAAGCGCGCATCGTCCTTCGATAGACTCACGTTTCGATTTGCGAGGTCTTTGACCAATTCAGACGTGATTCGTTCCGCTTCCGCATCGCAGAACCCAATGAATTTACGGATGAACGGACTTATCGGCTTGTCATCTTCCACGGTGGCCTCCATTGCCCCGGTCGCGGTGGGTTGCTTCGCGCAATGCCTTTGCAGTCTCAAGCGCAAACTCGCACAGATAGGCCGTGCTGCCATCGGCCCCGCATTCGACGGACCCGGCGAGCAAGCGCCGGACGGCATCCTCTAGGTCGGCGGCTTCCCTGCGCGCTGTCTCGCATTCGACACCGGCCGCGACCGTCAGCAGGTGCCGACCTTCGGCCGGGATCGCACGGAAGGCTACAGGGGCCGTCTGCGGGGCCTTGTGGCGTGCGGGGTGGGGTATGCGGGCGTGCGCGCCGGGGGCGGTCCTGCGGGCTGCTACAGTGCGTCTAGCCATGGTCGTTCCTCTTGTGAACGGTTGTGGTGAGGGCGGCCGGGGTGTTGCCGCACCCCGGCCGTCCGCTGCTTACCGGCTTCCGCCGGATCGGGTGCGCTTGATCGGCAGAACGTTGCCGGTCCCTTCGCGCAATTGGTCGAGATAATCGGCCCATGCCTGCATCATCCGGCGACGGTCGGTGAGGTATTGGGCGCGGTTGTAGGCGGCGCGCACCTTGTTGCGCTCGCCGTGGGCCAGTTGGCGTTCGATGACATCCGCCGGCCATCCCAGTTCATTGAGGCGGGTCGACGCCATCGCCCGGAAGCCGTGGGCGGACATGGTGTCCTTGTCGAATCCCAGCGAACGCAGGGCTGCGTTGATCGTGTTCTCGCTCATGACCTTGCCCGGGGTGCGGATGCTCGGGAAGCAATAGCGGACGTGCCCGGTGATGGGCTGCAGCGCGCGCAGGATCGCGACAGCCTGCGAGGACAGGGGGACAATGTGTTCCTCGCGCATTTTCATCTTGTGTGCCGGGATGCGCCATTCCGCGCCGTCCAAGTCGAGTTCCGACCATTCGGCCTGCCTTAGTTCACCCGGGCGCACGAAGACCAGCGGGGCCAGCCGCAGGGCGGCGAGAGTGGTCGGCTGGCCTTGGAACGCTTCGATGGACCGCAGCAGCCGGCCGACATCCTCGGGCTTGGTCACGGCCGCGCGCGGCTTGGCCTTGGGCGAGACGAGGGGGCGAATGAGTTCGGCCACCGGGTTGCGGTCGGCGCGGTGCTTTTCGATGGCGAACGCGAAGACCTGGCCCATGCATTGCTTGGCGCGTCGCGCGGTTTCGTGCCTGCCCCGGGCCTTGATGCGGTCGAGTGCCGCCAGAACGTCCGGGGCGGTGATTTCGGTGATCGGGTGCGTGCCAACGTGGGGCATGACCTGTTGCAGCAGCCATGCGTTCTTCTGGTGCGACACGGCGGCCAGCTTGGGCCGCTGCTCTTCCAGCCACTCGGCGGCCAAGGTCGCGAAGGTGTTGCCGGCGGCGATGGAAGCGCGGACCCGCTCGGCACGGCGCGCGCTGCCGGGGTCGATGCCGTCGCGTAGTTTTGCGCGCGCATCGTCGCGACGCCTGCGGGCTTCGGCCAGCGTCACTTCGGGATAGGTGCCCAAGCCGATGCGACGTTCGCGCCCGGCGTGGCGGTACTTCACGCGCCACCATTTCGCCCCGGTCGGGGCCACCGTGAGATAGAGGCCGCTGGTGTCGTACAGGTTGTACGGACGTTCGCCCGGCTTCGCTTGGCGAATCTCTTTGTCCGTCAGTCCGTCGGTCTTCGCCATGCCGGCCCCCGTGGGGATACCGGTATCCCCGTGCCTGTGTCGGTATCCCGAACCGTATCCCCATGGGGGGCGGGCTGCAAGGGGGCGACTCGGGACGTTAGGCAACAAAAAACCCGCATTTCTGCGGGTTTTTGTACTGCTTTCAGGTCTGTCTGGGACATCCTGAAACCACCTTATGGTGGCCGGGGAGGGAATCGAACCCCCGACACGGGGATTTTCAATCCCCTGCTCTACCAACTGAGCTACCCGGCCACGCTGAGCAGGCAATGATAATGACTGAATCCGGGAAGAGCAAGCCGGCTGCGTGCTGAATCGTGGGGCCGCAGGCCTTTGCCTCGGGAGTGGGGTGGCGCATCATCGCCAGCGAAGATCGAATCGTCGTCCGCGTCACCAGGAGATCGTCATGAGCCGCGCACTCGCCCTTTCCCTTGCGCTGATCGCAGCGTCGTCGTCGACCGCTTGCGCGACCGATGCGGCGACCCGCGAGGCAGATCGCCTCGCCCTCTACCGAAGCCATTCCGGCGAACCGGTCGACAGCATCCAGTACCTCGGCAGCTACAGCGGGTGGACACCCCTGGGCCAAAAGGCGTTCGCGCTGTGGACGCGTCCCAGCCAGGCATACCTCATCGACGTGCACAGCCCGTGCATCGGACTGGATTTCGCGGACAGCATCGGCATTCGCAGCTTCGGTGGCCGCATCAGCGCACGCTTCGACCAGGTCTATGTGCGTGGCGGCGCTGGCGGGCCCAGCACCTGCCAGATCAAGGAAATCCGGCCACTGAACGTCAAGGCGCTGCGTGCCGACGAAAAGCGCCTGCGCGAGGAGCGGAAGATGCGGCGCGCGACCGACGAGCCGGCGTCCGCCCAGGCCTCAGGTGGCTGAGTCTTCCGGCACGTAGCCTGCCGGTCGTTCGGCGCCATCGCCGAACAGGAACTTCTCCATCTCGCCCTGCAGGAATTTCCGGTGTTCCGGATTCATGGGCGAGAGCCTGTTTTCGTTGATCAGCATCGTCTGGTGGACCAGCCAGGTCTGCCAGGCGCTCTTGCCGATGCGCGTGTAGACGCGCTGTCCGAGTTCGCCGGGCCATGGCGCGAAATCCAGCCCATCGGTCTCGCGTTGTTCTTTTTCGCAGAAAACGGTGCGGGCCATCGTCTCGTGTCCCTCAGGAATGTGGTCGTGTGATCAGCGTGCGGATCGGGGCGGGGATGCCCAGTGCGTCGAACTCGGTGCGCGATACCCAGCGCAGCGGTGGCGCATCCGGCGCATTGTCGCCTGTCGGCACGCGCAGTGCGACGCCTCGCCACTCGCGCGGATGCATCAGCAGCCGATAGTGCGTGAATCCGTGATGCACGTCGTCCAGCGCGACGGCGTCGTCATAGTCGCCTTCGACATGGGCTTCGAACCAGTGTCGCGCCGCATCGTGATCGGCTGCCTCAGGCAGTGACCAGAGTGCAGCCCATATGCCCGTCGACGGCCTGCGCTGCAGCAGCACGCGGCCGTCCGCGTCGCGCAACAGCAGCATCACGGCCCAGCGTTCCGGGAGCGGCTTGCCCGGTTTCGGTGTCGGCAGTTCGTCGGTGCGACCGTCGCGACGCGCGATGCAATCGTCCTGCAGCGGGCACAGGACGCAGGCCGGGTCGTGGCGCGTGCACAGGGTTGCGCCGAAATCCATCTGCGCCTGCGTGTAGTCGGCGAGCCGAGCATCGGGCAGCAGCGATTCGGCGATCGACCACAACCGCTTTTCGTTCGCAGGCAGTCCTGGCCAACCTTCGATGCCGAACACGCGGCTGAGCACGCGCTTGACGTTGCCGTCGAGGATCGGATGCGCATCGCCCCAGGCCTGCGCGAGGATCGCGCCGGCGGTGCTGCGGCCGATGCCGGGCAGCGCCATCAGTGCGTCGAGGTCGCGAGGCAGGTCGCCGCCGTGCAGTTCGACGCAGCGCTTCGCCGCTGCATGAAGGTTTCGTGCTCTCGCGTAGTAGCCGAGGCCGGACCACAGCGCCATCACGTCGTCCTGCGAGGCTGCCGCAAGCGCGGGCAGGTCGGGCATGGCGGCGACGAAGCGTTCGAAATACGGAACCACCACGCGCACCTGGGTCTGCTGCAGCATGATTTCCGACAGCCACACGCGATACGGTGTGCGCGGATGCTGCCATGGCAGATCGTGTCGCCCGGAGACGTCGAACCAGGCGAGCAGGCGGTTCGCGAAATGCGCGCCCAGCGCATTCGACGAGGCGGAAGCCGGTGCGGCGGATACGGATGAGGATGCCGCTGTCGTATTCGATGCCCCTGTCTTGCGGCTCATTCGACGGCCTCGTCGTCGAGCGTGACCTCGACGCCTTCCAGCGTCGCGCCCGAGATGTCCAGCTGTGCGGCACGCAGCGTGCCGTCCAGCGGCGGCAGCGGCGAGCCCCCGGCTTGCGCGAGCCAGCCGAGCACGACGTAGAGGCGGAATCGGCTGTCGAAGGACATCGCGTCGCGTCGAAGCGACAGCGCGGTCGTGTCGGAGAGATCCGGCTTGCCCTCGTAGTGCAGCGAGAAGGGAAGCGGTGTGCGCGATGTCGAGACCGGCGGCGGCAGCGCAGGCCAGGCTTCGGGCCATTGCGGCAGCGTGCCGTCGAAATGCAGTGCGAGCTTGTCGCCGAATGCCATCGAGCCGCGTGCGTCGAGCGTCGGGATCGCATCCTTGCCGCGCAGTGCGATGCCGGCCGGTGCGAGCGTCGCTGCGCCAGCCGCGATGCGCAGGGGGCCGTGCAGGCCGAGCGTGAAGGGCAGGCGGGTGTCGCCGGATTCGTAGCGCGCTGTCGCGCCCAGGGTAGCGGGTGTCATCGCGATGCCGTCGTCGCCGAAGTGCAGGGAACCCGAGAGTCTCACCGTGGCAGGAAGGCGCCAATCGCCGCCTTCGAACGCGAGCGTGCCGACGATGCCGATGCCGGCGTCGTTCGCGGGGCGACTCATCGCCAGCACCAGATCGAACGGAAGTTTCAGCGGGCCGTCGATCGCGCGGCCCCGGATGCGCGCATGCGCGCGACGTTGCGGATGCAGCGCGGGCAGGTCGATCGCGACATCTTCGATGCGGAGCGTGCCGTCGGTGACACGGCCGTCGCTGACGAGCAGGCCGTCGGTGAGCGTTGGGATCGCGGTTTCCTCGCTGGGCGGACGTTTCGCGAGCCACGCGCGCACGGCGGCGAGATCGAGTTCGGGGGCATCGAGTTCGACGCGGCGGATCACGAGGTCCTTTCCGCTGCTGCGCACGCTGGACCAGGGCAGGGCCAGCAGTACGCGTTTGGCGCGCAGCAGCACCGCATCGCCGCCGGGCTCGCGCACGACGAGATCGCGCACGATCAGCTGCGGCGTGCCGCGCAGGCGCGCTTCGGCATCGGGGGATGCGGTGATCTCCAGCGACAGCGCCTTGCCGGCGCGGTCGAGGATCAGCGGAACGAGTTGCTTCGGCTGTAACAGCCAGGTGCCGAGCAGCGACAGCAGCGCGAGCGCGACACCCAGGACGAGCAGGTGTCGCCGCCAGCGGCGTGGACGTGTCGGGGAGGCGGTCCCTGCGTCGCTCACGCGGTGCCGAGCGCGTCCGGCAGCAGTGCGTCGACGAAGGCTTCGGCGTCGAACACGCGCAGGTCTTCCTGGCGTTCGCCGATGCCGGCGAAGCGGATCGGGATGCCGAATTCACGCGCCAGCGCGAACACCACGCCACCCTTCGCCGTGCCGTCGAGCTTGGTCACGACCAGGCCTGTGACGCCGGCAGCTGCGTGGAACTGGCGCAATTGCGACAGCGCGTTCTGGCCGGTGGTGCCATCGATCACCATCAACACTTCCTGCGGTGCCGTGGCGTCGATCTTGCCGAGCACGCGCTTGATCTTGCCCAGTTCGGCCATCAACCCCTGCTGCGTGTGCAGGCGGCCGGCAGTGTCGGCGATCAGCACGTCGATGCCGCGTGCCTTCGCCGCCTGGAGCGCGTCGAACGCGACCGATGCCGCATCCGCGTTCTGGCCCTGGGCAACCACGGCCACGCCGTTGCGTTCACCCCACGCCTGCAACTGCGCCACCGCGGCGGCGCGGAAGGTGTCGCCGGCGGCGAGCATCAGCGAACGTCCTTCCGACTTGAAGCGGTGCGCGAGTTTGCCGATGGTGGTGGTCTTGCCGACGCCGTTCACGCCGACGGTGAGGATCACGAACGGCTTGTCGTCCGAAATGGCCAGTGGCTTGGCGACCGGCACGAGCATGGCGATCAGATCCGCGCGCAGGGCGGCAAGCAGGGCCTGTGCGTCGGCGAATTCGCGCGACTTCATGCGCTTGCGCAACGACTCGACCAGTTGCGTGGTCGCGGTCACGCCGACGTCGGCGGTGAGCAGGGCGGTCTCGATTTCGTCGAGCAGGTCGTCGTCGAGACGCGGGTTGCCCGAGAACAGGCCGCCGAAGGCGCGCGCAAAGCTGCTGTTGCGCAGGCGCTCGCGCCAGCCGGGTTTCCCCGGGGCGGCAGCAGGCTGTGCAGAGACCTCTTCGGTCGCATGCGGGGCGGAGATGGTGGGGGACTCGGCCGGTGCATCGACGACGACATCGGTCGGCTCGAATGCCGCAGCGTCCGGCTCGCTCGTCGGGAGCGCGGGGGGAAGCGTGGGATCCGTGGCGGGCGCCGCATCGGGCTTCTTGCGGCGGAAAAAGGAGATCATCGCGAAGGGGGCCTCGGAGGCGGCAGGCGCGTGCGACGCGCAAACCACGGTCTGTGTTGGACAATGGCGAATCTTACCACCCGCCTTTCCGGCCCCTCGATGAACCGACGCTCCGCGCCTCCGCCCCCACCGCCTGGTCGACGCCCTGCAACCGGCGGCGGCGCGCCGGGTACGGTGCGCATCATCGGTGGGCATTGGCGGGGCACGAAGCTGCCCGTGGCGGATCTCGACGGCCTGCGCCCGACGTCCGACCGCGTGCGCGAGACGCTGTTCAACTGGTTGCAGCCGATGCTGCCAGGGGCACGCGTGCTGGACCTGTTCGCCGGAAGCGGTGCGCTGGGACTCGAGGCGGTGTCGCGTGGCGCGCGTGAGGCGGTCCTCGTCGAGCGCGATCCGACCCTCGCCGCGAACCTCCGCCAGATCGCGGCCCGCCTGCCGGACGGCGACCGCGTCCAGGTCGTCTCCGCGGACGCTGTGGCGTGGATGCGGGATGCGCCGGGCGAATTCGATCTCGCCTTCGTCGATCCGCCGTTCGCGGCGAACCTCTGGCAACCGGCGCTGGACGCAGTCGCCTCGAGGATGGCCGCCGATGCCTGGCTCTACGTCGAAGCCCCCCACGACGCGGCAGCGGATCCCGGCCCGGGCTGGCGGCCCCATCGAGAGGGAAAGACCCGCGACGTGCGTTTTGCCGTATACCGTCGCGACGCCTGAACCACACGGTCGCGGACGGGTCAGGGGGCACTGCTACACTCGACGAATCTTCAGCCAGCGGTGCCCGCACGCCCCATGAGCAAGGAATCCAGCGTCATCCCCGCCGCCCGGATCGCGGTCTATCCGGGCACCTTCGATCCGATCACCAATGGCCACCTCGACCTCGTCGAGCGAGCCGCGCCGCTGTTCGAGCGTCTGGTGGTGGGCGTGGCCGAGAGCCCCGGCAAGCGCCCGGCGCTGCCGCTGGCGCAGCGCGTCGAACTGGCGCGCGAGTCGCTGGCTCGCTTTCCGAACATCGAGGTGCGCGGCTTCGATTGCCTGCTGGCGCACTTCGTCCGCGATGTCGGTGCCGGCGTGCTGTTGCGCGGCCTGCGCGCGGTGTCGGATTTCGAGTACGAATTCCAGCTCGCGAGCATGAACCGCCACCTGATCCCGAACGTCGAGACCCTGTTCCTCACGCCGGCGGAGCAGTACGGCTTCATCTCCTCCTCGCTGGTGCGGGAAGTGGCGCGCCTCGGCGGAGATGTGTCGGGCTTCGTGCCGCCGTCGGTGAACCGCGCGCTCCTGGCCGAGTGGGCGCGCTAGGACGCCGGGCACGGCCCGGGTGTCTGCGGTGTTCTACAATCGGCGCGCTGACATCCGCGTGGGCGTCCCCGACGGGCCGCGCGCATTCCACCCCACCACACCCGACCACACCACAAGGGGAGACAGACCCATGAATACCATCGCACGCCTGCTGATGATCGCCGTCCTCGCGCTGCCGCTGGCGGCCTGCAACAAGGCCGAGGAAGCCCCGAAGCAAGCCGAGAAGGCGCCGGTCAGCGCCCCGGTCAACGATGACGCCAGCGCCTGGCGCGCCTACGTCACCGACGTCGTGGGTCGCCACATGGACGGCGTGACCAGCGCCCCGTTCGTCTACCTGCTGCCGTCCGAAGCCTCGCCCGACTTCCAGGGCAGCTACGACCGCCTGCTGGACAAGGCCAAGTCCGATGTGTCGCGCGGCATCCTCAAGGGCAACATGCTGGCCTACGCCTCGCCGAATTCGGCGAAGACCGCCGACCTGATCATCGCCGCCTTCGCCGACGTGAAGCCGGAGAAGCTCAAGGGCGTGAAGCTCGTCTTCATCGGCAAGGCCGAGGATGACGCGCGCGTGAAGGCCGCCGTGGCCGCTTCGGGCGTCGACTACAACTTCGTCGAAGCCAAGTGATCCAGACCGACAGGGGCGCGCATCCGCGCCCCTGTCGCTTTCAGCGCGACGGGACGCACCGTCCTTCGCGCAGGTCGCTGCCGCAAGCTCCCGGCCGCGCCGGCGAACCGCAATTTCCCAGGTCTTCCGCCCAACATGTCGCTCAAGATCAATGAGCTCTGCGTCAACTGCGATGTCTGCGAACCGGCATGCCCGAACCGCGCGATTTCGCAGGGCGAGACCATCTACGTGATCGATCCGGCGCGCTGCACCGAATGCGTCGGCCATTACGACGAGCCGCAGTGCGTCGTCGTCTGTCCGGTCGAATGCATCGATCCGGACCCCGAATTTCCCGAGTCGCGCGATGCCCTGCTGGCCAAGCTCGCGCGCTTGCAGGAGGAAGATGCATGAAGATGATCCGCTGGACGTTGTTCGTCGGGCTGCTGCTTTCGCCATGGGTCCAGGCCGCGCAGGCGCCAGCGCCGCTGGCCCAGCACCCGCCCGGTGGCGCCGTCGCCAGTGCGCATGCGCTCGCCACCGATGCCGGCCTGCAGATCCTGCGCGACGGTGGCAACGCCTTCGACGCCGCGGTGGCGGTGTCGTCGGTGCTGTCGGTCGTCGAACCGATTTCCTCGGGCATCGGCGGAGGCGGCTTCTTCCTGCTGCACGATGCGAAGACCGGCCAGGATCATTTCATCGATGCGCGCGAGATCGCGCCGGCCGCGGCCACGCCGCAGGCCTATCTCAAGCCCGACGGCAGCTTCGACCGCGACCGCGCCGAGAACGGTCCGTGGTCGGCGGGCATCCCGGGGCTTCCGGCCGGACTGGTGCACCTGGCCACGCGTCACGGTCGCTTGCCGCTGAAGCAGTCGCTGGCGCCCGCCATCCGCATCGCGCGCGAAGGCTTTCCGATCTACGCGCGCTTCGCCAGGGGCTACGAAAGTCGTCGTGAGGTGATGGAGCGCTACAAGGGCACGCGCGCTGTGTTCCTCGCAGATGGAGACGCGCCCGAAGAGGGCGAGGTCTTCAAGCAGCCCGATCTGGCGCGCACGCTGGAACTGCTGGCCGAACATGGCTTCGACGGTTTCTATCGCGGGCCGGTGGCGAAGAAGCTGCTCGAAGGCGTGAAGGCCGAAGGTGGGCGCTGGACCGCCGGGGAACTGGCCGGCTATCGCATCAAGGAGCGCGAGCCGCTGCGCTTCGAATACGACGGCTGGCAGATCGTCACCGCGCCGCCGCCGTCGTCCGGCGGCATCGCGCTGGCGCAGATGCTGCAGATGCTCGAGCCCTGGGATCTGGCGAAACTGACGCAGGCCGAGCGCGTGCATCTCACCGTTGAGGCGATGCGTCGCGCCTACCGCGACCGCACGTTCTTCCTCGGCGACCCGGACTTCGTGAAGATCTCGATGCGCCAGCTGACCAGTGCCGACTATGCCGCAGGCCAGCGTTCCACGATCAATCCGCGCAAGGCGACCCCCAGCGACCTGCTGTCGGGCGAGCAGACGCCGATGGAGGACGAGGACACCACGCATTTCTCGATCATCGATGCCGAGGGCAACCGCGTCGCCGCGACGCAGACGGTGAACCTGCTGTTCGGTTCGGGCATGGTCGTGCCCGGCACCGGCGTGCTGCTCAACAACGAGATGGACGATTTCGCGCTCAAGCCCGGTACGCCCAATGCCTTCGGCGTGATGGGCTACGACGCCAACGCACCGAAACCGGGCAAGCGCATGCTCAGCTCGATGACGCCGACCTTCATGGTCTCGCAGGACCGCGTCGCCGTGCTCGGCACGCCGGGCGGTAGCCGCATCATCACGATGGTGCTGCTGGGCATCCTCGGCTATGCCGACGGCCTCGATGCGCAGGCCGTCGCGGCGCTGCCGCGCTACCACCACCAGTGGATGCCGGATGCCATCGGCATCGAGCGCGATGCGCTGCCGGATGATGTCGTCGCCGCGCTGCGCGCGATGGGACACACCGTCAACTCGCCGAAGGAAGCCCCTGCCGGTCGCCGCTCCAGCGACGCCTGGGGCAACCTGCAGACCGTCGAGTGGGATCGCCGCGCCAACGTGCTGCGGGGCGGTACCGATCCGCGCAATCCGGTCGGTCGTGCCGGTATGATCGAGGCGCCTTGAACGGGGACGAGGGGTCATGAGCGACAAGCCGGAACAGCGCAAGAGCCTTGTCACGACGATGCCGGCGATCCTCACCGGCGCAGCGGCACTGATCGCCGCCATCACCACGAGCGTCGTGAACCTGCGCGGCGACAAGGACGAGGACGCGTCCCTCGCAGCCCCGACGACGCAGCTCGCCGCGACCGCTTCCGCGAAGCATGTCGCCGGGAATCCCGACCACCTGCAACTGCGCGTTGCGCGCATCGCCGTTCACAGCGATGGCACCGCAGGCACCACCGACTGGCGCTTCGCCGTGGAGGTCGCCGACGAACCGCGCTTCGCATTCGAACAGGATCGCCTCACCGATGAAGGCGGGCGCAACATCGCGGTCCCGACGCACGATCCGACCGACGTGGTGCTGAAGCCCGACCGCCCGCTGAAACTGGTGGTGAAGGGCTGGAAGCGCAGTCGATTGCACGCGGCCTCGCCGGTTCCCGATGCGATCGGCGAGGGGCGCATCCTCGTCGACGGGCATATCGATCCGATCCCGGTGAATGCCGGCGCCCCGGACGACGGCGCATTCACCTTCTATTTCGTCGCCGACGACGGCAAGGGCGCCAAGCCTGCCAGTGGAGGAGGCAGTCGATGAAACTCTGGTCAGTGCTCGGGAATTCGCAGAAGCTCGACGGTGGCGCGATGTTCGGCAATGCGCCCCGTGCGGTCTGGGAAAAGTGGTCGCCGCCCGACGCGCAGAACCGTATCGCACTGGCCTGCCGTGCCTTGCTGGCCTCGCCGCTGAACGGCAAGACCGTGTTGTTCGAGACCGGCATCGGCGCGTTCTTCGAGCCGAAGCTGCGCGAGCGCTATGGTGTGGTCGAAGACCGCCACGTGCTGCTCGATTCGCTGGCCGAGGCCGGCTTCTCGCACGAGGACATCGACGTCGTCGTGCTCTCGCACCTGCATTTCGACCACGCCGGCGGCCTGCTTGCGCCATGGGTCGAAGGCACCGAGCCGGCACTGCTGTTCCCGAACGCGACCTTCGTGGTCAGTCGTGGTTGCTGGGAGCGTGCGAAGGCGCCGCACTCCCGCGATCGCGCGAGTTTCATCCCCGAACTGCCTGCGCTGCTCGAAGCCAGCGGACGCCTGGAGATCGTCGATGGCGCGTACTGCGCAGCGCTCGGCGACAGCGTGCATTTCCATTACAGCGACGGGCACACGCCCGGGCTGATGCTCGCCGAGATCGTCGGGCCCGAGCGTATCGACGGCGAGGCCCACGGCGGCGTGGTGTTCTGCGCCGACCTGATTCCCGGGCTGCCCTGGGTGCACGTGCCGATCACCATGGGCTACGACCGCAATCCGGAATTGCTGATCGACGAGAAGCGCGCGTTCCTCGAAGACAAGCGCAGCCGTGGCGTGCACCTGTTCTTCACCCATGATCCGGATTGCGCGCTGGCGCGCGTGGTCCGTGACGACAAGGGGCGCTACGGTACCGACCATGAAGTCCATGCCCTGCAGGCGAGGGTCTTGCACGCTTGAGCGACCCGTCCGCTGTCGAATCCTGGTTCGGCGGTGGATTCGCGCGACTGCATCCGGCGCTCCAGGCACTGCACCGCGATGGTGGTCGACTTGAAGGCTGCGTGCGCTTCCACATCGGTCGTGGTCTTGCAGGCGTCATCGGACGCCGCGCGATGCGGCGCCTCGGCATCGATCCCGGTGCTCCGGAACATCGGTTGTTCGTCGACATCCGCCACGAGGATGGCGCCCTGCGCTGGGCGCGGCGGTTCGGTACCGCGCCAGAGGCTGTGTCGTGGTTCAGGCCGGTCGGGCGTTGGCCGGCGGGCCATTGGGAAGAACATGCCGGACCGCTGACCCTGAGCTTGGCAGTCGACACCGACGGCGGCGGCTGGCAGTGGCGGCAAGTCGGCTGCCGGTTTCAGGGGCTGCCGGTGCCGGTTTGGCTGGCGCCTCGCATCGAGGCCGGCAAGCGCATCGAGGCGGACGGCTATCGGTTCGATGTGGCGATCCGCCTGCCGCTGTTGGGCGAAATACTCGCTTGGGGTGGCACCCTGCGCATGGCATGCTGACGTCGCCCATTCCGCACACGGACGCCACATGCCGAAGATCACCCTGTTGTTCGCATCCCTCCATGCCTTGCTGATGCTGCTGCTTGCAGTGCGCGTGGTCGGTCACCGTCGCAGCGCGAAGATCGGCCTGGGAGACGGTGGCGACAAGTCGCTCGCGAAGAAGGTGCGTGCGCACGCCAACTTCATCGAATACGTGCCGATGGCGTTGATCCTGCTCGGCCTGCTGGAACTGTCCGGACTTGGCGCGACCTGGCTGTGGATTGCCGGCGGCACACTGCTGCTCGGACGCGTCCTGCATGCGGTCGGGCTCTCGCGCAGCTCTGGCGTTTCGTTCGGGCGCTTCTGGGGCATCCTGCTGACCTGGGCCTCGCTGGTGTTCATGGCAGGCATGGGCATCGGCATCGCCCTGGGATGGTCGCTGCGCTGATCTGGAACCAGCGGCGGCGCGATGTGTCGGTGATCCGTCGGCGTCAGTGTTTCGCGTCGGTCGATCGCCACGCGATCCACGCCCAGGCGGCGTGTATCGGCAGCATCAGTGCGATCCAGTGCGCGTTCGCCTGCGGCACGCGCTCGCTCCAGTAGAGCAGCATCGCCGCCACGCCGCCGAGGGCGATCGCCGATGCAAGCCACTTGAAGGCAACACCGGGCGCGCGGCCACGCACGCGCCGCCATGCGCCGGGCAACAGCGCGAGCGCCAGCGGCGTCATCAGCAGCAAGTTGCGATTCGCCCAGGCGAAGCGGTGTTCGGTGGCGGTCCAGATGAACAGCATGACGGCGCCAAGGACTCCGCACGCCAGCCAGAACGCGATCGCGAGGCCTGACGATGCCCTCGGCGCATGTGCGTCCAGCCGCAGCCATGCCAACGCGAGCGCCAGCCCGGCAATGAGCCATTGCCACCAGACGAGGCGGAATTCCAAGGGTTCGGGCGCGATGCGATGCGGCGCCACGCGCTCTTCGCGCAGTACGAGTGGGCGGCCATCGGGCAGGCGGGCGTCGCGCAGGCTGTCGGCCAGCCGCATCGGCACGTAGGCATCGTCCCAGCGCGACAGTGGCGGGTCCGAACTCGGGCCGAGGCCGATGTCGAAGCCCAACCACATCCACGGTGCCGGCGAGGCCAGGCGCACGGCTTCACCACGGAAGCTGTTGCCCTGAGAGCGCACGGTGAGCTGCGGCTTGAGCGTGCCATCGAGCGCGCGGTCGATCGCGTCGCGCACGCGCGTGGCGCAGTTGTCGACGAAGTAGTCGTAGCGGTAGCGCGCGTTTTCCGGGCGCGCGTTCTCGGCCAGTGCCATGGCCAGTGCGGTTGCGCGTGCATCGTCCAGGTCCAGCCACTGGATGGTCACGCCGCGCCCCGAGTCGAGGTAGTACTGCAAGTCCTCGCGCCATGGCAGCTCGACGAGGCGATACATCATCTCGCCCTTCACGAACCGGCCGACGAAGCCGGCCTCCTCCATGTCGAAGAAACCGAAGTTGTACGACAGGGGCTCGCCGTGGACGCTGACGTCGGGCGAGCGGTCGTCTTGTGGCGCGTTCACGACGACGATCGCGTTGTGGCCGAAGCGTTCGAAGAAGATCTCGCCCGGTGCCATGGTCGCCACGCCGATGCGCGGCGCGGCCTGTGCGGCGAGCGCGCCGCAGAGCCAGCAGCACAGTGCGAAGAGGACGACAGTCGCGTTGCGGACGACGGCCGCCGCACGCATCGGCGCGGTCGCCGTCATGGCCTCAGGCGCCATGCACGCTCACGTGCAGCGTGTGCAGGCGGCGTGCGTCGGCGCGGGCGACGCGGAATCCGAAGCGTCCCAGCGACAATTCCTCGCCGGCCTCGGGCAGGTGGCCGATCGCGGCGGTGATCAGGCCGCCGATGGTGTCGTATTCGTCGTCGGTGAAATCGGCGCCGAAACGCGCGTTGAAATCGGAAATCGGCGTCAACGCGTCGACGAGGTACTGGCCGTCGGCCTGCGCCGCGATCAGCGCGTTCGGGTCCTCGGCGTCGTCGTGTTCGTCGTCGATCTCGCCGACGATCTGCTCCAGCACGTCTTCGATGGTGACCAGGCCGCCGACGCCGCCGTATTCGTCGATCACGATCGCCATGTGGTTGCGCGACTGGCGGAACTCGCGCAGCAGGATGTCCAGGCGCTTGCTTTCCGGCACCAGCACGGCCGGGCGCAGCAATTCGCGGATCGTGCCCGGCCCGTTGTCGGCGACCACGCCGCGCAGGAGGTCCTTGGCGAGCAGGATGCCGAGGATTTCGTCCTTGTCTTCGCCGTGCACCGGGAAGCGTGAGTGGCCGGATTCGACCACCTGCTGCATCAGCGAGATGAACTTGCCGTCCACCGGCAGCACCACCATCTGCGCGCGCGGCACCATGATGTCGCCGACGGTGAGCGCGGAAATGGAGACGGCGCCTTCCATGATGCGCAGCGTGTCGGCGTCGATCACGCCGTCGGCCTGCACGTCGCGCAGCAGCTCGACGAGGTCTTCCTGGTTGTCGGGTTCGCCGGAGATGGCCGCGCTCAGGCGCGAAAGCCATGAACGGCCGCGTTCGTGTTTCCTGTCGACTTTCCTGTCGATGCGAGCGGACTCGGCGGCCTTGGCGGCGCCGTCCTGCGTGCGGGTACTGTCGTCCTCGGGCATTGCTGTCGCTTCATCGCCCCGGTGGGGCGGGGCTCACAGTGTAGCGGACCGGGGCAGGGGGCGCATGCCGGCGGGCCTGGATTACCCGCAGCAGATCGGCCGCGAACGGCTTCAGGCGGGCGCCAAGCTGCTGATTCCATTGGCGTCCGCGCAACCGCAATGGGCGGGGCTCCCTGGCCTCAGTCGCGAACCCGGTACGGATCCTCGATGCCCAGTTCTGCGAGGATCTCGCGTTCCAGCTGCTCCATGCACTCGGCTTCGCGCTCGTCCTGGTGATCCATACCGAGCAGGTGAAGCACGCCATGCACGGTGAGATGCGCGTAATGGTGCGCGACCGGCTTGTCCTGTTCCGCGGCTTCGCGCGCCACCACCGGCGCGCAGAGCACC
Source organism: Lysobacteraceae bacterium (assembly GCA_016789405.1). GTDB lineage: Bacteria > Pseudomonadota > Gammaproteobacteria > Xanthomonadales > Xanthomonadaceae > Lysobacter_I. The sequence goes on along the minus strand of JAEUPQ010000032.1, from coordinate 49,754 downwards.
AGGTCGCCCATCAGCGGCATGGTCACGCCCTTGGGCAGTTTCACGCCCTCCGGCAGGTCGCCCGGGAAGCTCAGCACGTTGGTCGCGTAATCCTTGCCGCGGTAGTGCCGGTTCAGTGCACGGCCTTCCTCTTCGTCGACGATGCGGATGGCGAGGTCGGCTTCGCGAATGCGGCCCTTGAGCGCGATAGACACCCAGCGGCGGAAGCTCGTCGCGGCCGGCACACCGGCACGCGGCGCGGCGTAACCGACGGCGACATCAAGGCGAGTCGGACCCTTGGTCATTGGCTTTTCCAGTCGTCGGCATCGTATTCGATGGTGATGGTCTCGGCCTTGCGCGCGCCTTCGCGTTTCGCATCGGACAGAGTGTCGAAACAGTTCCTGGAAGCATTTTCGACCAGGCTCTGTGCCAGGGCGACAGAGATGCTCTTCCCGTCGTCCTTCCTGTCGAGCAGTGAACTGTCGAGCGTGATCTGACTGCGGGCACAACCGCCGACATTCCTGACGTCGATTGCCTGGACGAGCTCCCGCATCGCCTGATCGGTCAACGCGTTGTAGGTCGTCTGGTCGACCAGGGATTCCGCTGCGGAGATCCGCCCCTTGAAGTAGTACAACTGCTTGTAGAACAGGTAGCCGCGCGAACGCATCATCACGTTCTCGCCGGTGTCTTCCATGTGGATGCGATAGCGAAGGTCCACGCGTTCGCCCTCGATGGCCTTGCCCGCGAGCGCCGCCAGCAGCTCGGGCGACGCGTCCTTGTCCCCATCGGAATGCGCCGACGGCTGGGGCGCGATGACGAAAGGTTCGCGTCCCACGACGGTCAGGTCGTGGTAGTACTTCATCTGCACGCCGGCATCGAACGAGCGCATGAAGTCCGCCATCCCGCGTTCCAGCGCCTTCTTCTCCGGCATCTCCCCCGCGGGATAGACGAACACATCGAGGCGCACGGCCTTGTGGTCCGGGTGCACATAGCGGAAGCCCGCACCCGCATGTTTTGTCTGGGGATCGTAGCTGCTCTGTCCCAGGACGAAATCACCGGCGCGCTTGGGTGCCGAGATCAGCGACACTTCGATCAAGGGGCGTTCGCCCGGCTTTTCTTCCGCATCGTCCGCCCATGCGCAGTGCGGGGAAGCGAAGAACAATGCGACCGCAAGCATCGTCGTCCGCGAGGCTCGAAGCTGGATCATCCACCGCTCTCCCGATTGTCAGGATGGCTGTCCGCACGTTTGTCGGTGTTCGTCGCAAGCTTCGCCTGCGCCTCGTACGCCCGCACGATCTTCGCCACCAGCGGATGACGCACCACGTCCCGTGCTTCGAAGAAGGTGAAGCTCACGCCATCGACCTCGCGCAGCACGTCGACCGCGTCGCGCAGGCCGGACTTCACGTGCTTGGGCAGGTCGATCTGGCTCAGGTCGCCGGTGACCACGGCGGTGCTGCCGAAGCCGAGGCGGGTGAGGAACATCTTCATCTGCTCGACGGTGGTGTTCTGCGCTTCGTCGAGGATCACGAACGCGTCGTTGAGCGTGCGACCGCGCATGTAGGCCAGCGGCGCGATCTCGATGACGTTGCGTTCCAGCAGCTTGGCGACCTTTTCGACGCCGAGCATCTCGTACAGCGCGTCGTAGAGCGGACGCAGGTAGGGGTCGACCTTCTGTGTGAGGTCACCGGGCAGGAAGCCCAGCTTCTCGCCTGCTTCCACCGCCGGTCGCACCAGGATGATCCGCTGGATGCGCGAGGTGTTGAGCGCTTCGACGGCCATCGCCACCGCGAGGAAGGTCTTGCCGGTGCCGGCCGGGCCGATGCCGAAGTTGATGTCGTGCGTGGCGATGAGGTGCAGGTACTTCTGCTGGTTCGCGCCGCGGCCGCGCACGGTGCCGCGCTTGACCTTCACCGCGACGTCCTGCGGCCGGTAGTCGTCCGGCGCGCCATTGCCGCCGTTGGCAGGCGACGGGTGCGCATCGTCGGCGCCAAGCCTCAGATGGATCGCATGCGCATCGAAGGTGGTTTCGGCGGCCTCGTCATAGAGCGTGCGGAGCAGTGATTCGACGGCCGAGACCGCCGCCTGGTCGTCGCCGCTGACGCGGAAGATGTTGCCGCGGTTGGCGATCTCGACGCCGCGCCGCAGTTCGATCTGGCGCAGGTGGGCATCGAAGGGGCCGGCGAGGTTGGCGAGGCGTTCCGGATCGGCCGGATCCAGCGCGAAGTCGTGGCTGTAGGTGCGTGAAGCGTGGTTCTGCATGATGGTTTCAGGGTAGCGCGCGGCCCGGTCGGGCGCCATTGCAAGGGATCAGCGCTTGCCGGGCTTGGGCAGCGTGTCGGGGTCGAAATCGGCGATGTCGATCTTGCCGTAGTCGCGGGGCGGGAGGCGGACGGTCTCGGTGCCGGATTCGGGGTCGCTGGCGTGGAAGCTGCCTTCCTCGATGCGCACCAGCTGCCAGGTGTCGTCGCGACGCGAATAGGCGAAGCGATGGAGATTCGACCAGCGCCAACCGCTGCCGCCGTAGTGCGAGACACTGAACGCCTTGCGTTCCACGGTCACGTCCTGCAGCGGGTCGCCCATCATACCGCCGCATTCCGGGCACAGGACGAGCCGGTCGTTGCGTGCGCGCTGGCGCAGCTTGCCGCGCGCGTCGCGCGTGAGGACGAGCAGGGGGCGCAGGCGCTGCGCCATGCCGTCGACGTCGCGCGCCTTGCGAGCTTCCAGGACCAGGATCGCGTCCTCGCGACCGTCGCCATCCAGGTCCCCGCGCTCGTAGACGATCGGTCGCATGCCAGCCGGGATGAATGCTGCGGCCTCGGTCGGCAGGTCCGGCCCCGACAGGGTCTCGAAGCTGCTGCCGTTCTCGGCCTGGACTGCCGGGACAACGCATCCGGCCAGCAGCAGGAGGCGGGACAGGAGGGGCTGGGGGCGAGGTGGCATCGGGGTCGGGTCCGTGGCAACTGCCGGGATCATAGTCCCGACCGTTCGTCGCCGCCTGCTTGATATTAATCATACGATTAATTAATTTTTCGCCATGACCACACATAAGCCGCCTCGACAGGCTTCCTCGGCTGGCACTTCGGCCCGTCGCGGCGCCCGCGCGCCCGGTCGCCCCAGTGGCGAGGGCGGCGATATCCGCGACCGTTTGCTCGATGCCGCGACGCGGCGTTTCGCGGCGCAGGGCATCGGCGGCACCTCGCTCCGCGACATCGCGAACGAGGCCGGCGTGACGCCCGCGCTGGTGCACTACTACTTCGGTGGCAGGGATGCCCTGCTGGCGGCGGTGATCGAGGAACGCGTGATGCCCTTGATCCAGGGCTTGCGGGCGCCCGTGCAGCAGGCAGGCGACAACCTGCGCGCGCTGATCGACGGATTCGTGCGCACGGTGATTGCGACGGCCTCCGCGAACCCCTGGCTTCCCCAGCTCTGGGTGCGGGAAGTGCTGCACGAGGGCGGGGCGCTTCGCGACCTGATGCTCGATCGGGTCGGTCCCTTGCTGCCACGGATGCTGGCGGCGCGTTTCGCCGAGGCGCAGCGTGTCGGACAGCTGAATCCACGCGTCGATGCGCGCCTGCTGGTCGCCTCGATCATGGGGCAGACCATGTTCCTCGTCGCCAGCGCACCGGTCTGGCGTCGTCTGTTCGATGCCGACGACATCGATACCGATGCGCTGGTGCGCCACGTCCTCGCATTGCTCGAATCCGGCCTGGAGATGCCCGATGCCTGAACGACTTGTCTTGAACGCGACTGCCGCGAAACGGGCCTTGCTCGCAGGGCTGCTGATGGCAGGCCTCGCGCTTGCCGGTTGCACCGAAGAGACGCCGCAGGTGCTTGGCACGCTCGAGTACGACCGCGTGTCCCTGCCTGCGCCTGCCGCAGAGCGCATCGTGTCGATCCGCGTCCGCGAAGGCGATCGCGTCGCAGCGGGCGCGACGATCATTGAGCTGGAAAAGACGCGGGTCGAAGCGCAGACCGTCGCCGTGCGCATGGACGCGCAGCGGCAGCGCGAAGCGCTCGGCGAGCTCGAGGCGGGCACGCGCGACGAACAGCTCGCCCAGGCGCGCGCCCAGCTCGACGCCGCGCAGGCGCAGGCGCGCGATGCCCGCGCGTACCACGAGCGCCTGCGCCCCCTCGGTCAGCGCAAGCTGGTCGCATCGTCCGATATCGATCGTGCGCTTGCGGCGACGCGCAGCGCGGATGCGCAGGTCGCGAACGCGCGTGCGCGTCTGGACGAACTCGAACATGGCGCGCGCAGTGAAGCGATTGCGCAGGCGCGCTCCGGCGTCGGTGCAGCGGATGCGCGCGCCGTCGCCCAACAGGTCTCGCTCGACAAACTGACGGTCACCGCGCCGCGCGCCGGCCGCATCGACAGCCTGCCGTACAAGCTGGGCGATCAGGCACCCGTGGGCGCACCGATGGCCATCCTGCTGGTCGGCGATGCGCCATACGCGCGCGTCTACGTGCCCGAACCGATGCGGGCGAGCGTGAAGATCGGCGATCGCGCGGACGTCCATGTCGACGGCCGGGAAACACCGTATCCGGGCCGTGTTCGCGCGATCCGGAGCGAGCCCGTGTTCACGCCGTACTACGCATTGAGCGGCAAGGATGCGTCGCGCCTGAGTTACCTCGCCGAAATCGAACTCGATGGCAAGCTGGAACTTCCCGCCGGATTGCCCGTGCGTGTCGAATTCGTCGCGGCCGACAATGCAGCGCGGTGATGGCATGCATGACGCGCCCGCCATCCTAGCCACAGGGTTGAGCAAGCAGTTCGGCGGCCTGCGTGCCGTCGACAGCGTCGACCTGCGCGTGCCCAAGGCGAACGTGTACGGATTCCTCGGGCCGAACGGATCCGGGAAGTCGACGACGATCCGCATGCTCTGCGGATTGCTCACGCCGACCGAGGGGCGCATCGAGGTGCTGGGCCTGCGCATCCCGGAGCAGGCCGAGGCGCTGCGCCGGAGGATCGGCTACATGACCCAGAAATTCTCGCTGTATGAGGATTTAAGTGTCCAGGAGAACCTCGAATTCCTCGCCGAAGTGCAGGGCCTGCCGCGAGCGGCCCGGAAAATCCGCGTGGAAGAATTGATCGAATCCTACGATTTCGCGCATCGGCGCCGCCAGCTGGCCGGCACGATGAGCGGTGGTCAGAAGCAGAGGCTCGCGCTGGCGGGTGCCATCGTGCACAAGCCGGAACTGCTGTTCCTCGACGAGCCGACGAGTGCGGTCGACCCCGAATCGCGACGCGATTTCTGGGAGAAGCTCTTCGATCTCGCGGATGCAGGCACCACCATCCTGGTCTCCACGCACTACATGGACGAAGCCGAGCGATGCCATCGCATCGCCATCCTCGAAACCGGACGACTCGTTGCGGATGGCACGCCGGCCGAGCTGACGCGCGCGCTGGCCGGACGCACCCTGGGCGTGCATGCACGTGAGCCTCGACGAGCCCAGGCGGTGCTGCAATCCCTGGTCGACGTGCTGAGTGTCGCGCAGATCGGCAACGGCCTGCGCGTCCTGACGGCCGGTGCCGCCGACATCGAGGGTGTGCGCAGCCATCTGGTCGCTGCAGGCGTGGAGGGTGATGTCACGGAAATCGAACCGAACCTCGAAGACGTGTTCGTGTCCGCGACCCATCGCGAAGGCCCGCCCGCATGAAGGGCTCGCAGATCCTCGCGGTGATGGTCAAGGAACTGCGGCAGATGCGTCGCGACCGGATGACCCTGGCGATGATGATCGGCATCCCGACCCTGCAACTGATGCTGTTCGGATTCGCCATCAATCCCGACGTTCGCAACCTGCCCGCAGCCGTGGCGGACATGGCGGGAACGGCGGGATCGCGTGCGGTCGCGCAGGATCTCTTCGCCACCGGGGTGGTGCGCAAGGTCGCGGCAGTCAATACGCCGCAGGACATCGAAGCGCTGTTCGATCGAGGTGCGATCAAGATCGGCGTGATCATTCCGCCGGACTTCGAGCGGCGCAGGATCGATGGTCGGGAAGCCGTCCAGGTGATGGTCGACGGCAGCGATACATCGGTGCAGGCTGCGGCCAGGCAACTGACGGCCTTGCCGATCGACGGCGCCAGCGGGGTGCGACCGTCGCAGGTCGTCATGTTGCCGCGCTACAACCCGGAGCGCCGCGCTGCGGTGAACGTGGTGCCTGGCCTGATCGGCGTGATCCTGACCATGACGATGGTGATGTTCACCGCCATGGCGATCGTGCGCGAGCGCGAACGCGGCAACCTCGAACTGCTGATCACCACGCCGGTCACGAGCGCGGAACTCATGATCGGCAAGGTGCTTCCGTACATCGGCGTGGGACTGGTGCAGGCCACGGTGGTGCTCTTGCTCGGGATCGGCATGTTCGACGTGCCGGTGCGAGGCAGCCTGTTCGATGTCTATGCCGCAGCCATGCTGCTCATCGTGGCGAACCTCACGCTGGGACTGCTCGTGTCCACGAAGGCGACCACCCAGTTCCAGGCGATGCAGATGGCGTTCTTCCTGTTCCTGCCATCGATCCTGCTGTCGGGTTTCATGTTTCCGTACGACGGCATGCCTGTCGCGGCCCAGTGGCTCGCGGAAGTGCTTCCGCTGACCCATTTCGTGCGCCTGATTCGCGGCGTGATGCTGCGTGGCGCGGGCCTTCACCAGATGTGGCCCGACGTGCTGGCGTTGATGGGGTTCACGATCGTGATGATGACGCTGGCGATTTCCCGTTTCCGCAAACGCCTCGATTGAGGGCGATCGGCACCGCTGGCATCCCGGCCCGTGGGCACTCCGAGGCCGGAAAGGGAACGCCCCGGCATGGCCGGGGCGTTCGATGGCACTTCGATGGCGCGTGGTCGCGCTGAACCTTACTGCAGACCAGTCTTGATGGCGTTGGCCAGCGTGCCGTTGGCGTCGTCGCCGCTGAACTCCCAGAAGAACGCGCCGCCGAGGCCCTGCGCCTTCACGTAGTTCATCTTGGTCTGGATCATCGCCGGCGTGTCGAAGCTCCAGAACGTGGTGCCGTTGTAGATCCACGTCGCCATGGCGTCGTTGTCGGTGTAGACCGGCCAGTTGAGGTTGCGCAGCACCTTGTAGTCCTCGTTGCCGGCCTCGTAGGTGCCGGCCGCCGCCGTGCCGCTCTGGTACAGGCCGTTGGTGCCGCCGTTCGGAACGTTGGTCCAGCCGCGGCCGTAGAAGCCGATGCCCAGCGTCAGCTTGCTCGCCGGCACGCCGCGCGAGCGGAAGGCCTCGATCGCATCGTTGCTGTTGTAGAAGCGCTGGTCGCCGGTGGACGGATCGCGCGGCGAGGCGAACAGGGCGGAGTGATGGTTGGTCTTCGGCTCCCACGTGCCGTGGAAGTCGTAGGTCATCACGTTGATGAAGTCGAGGTACTGGTGGTAAGCGCCCGGATCGGTCACGCGGATCTTGTCGATGCCCGCGCCGGAGGCGATGGTCAGCAGCAGGCCCGGGCGCACCGCATCGAGCTGGCGGCGGAATTCTGCCAGCAGTGCGGTGAAGTTGGCGTTGTCTTCGGGCGAACCGCAGGACAGGCCGCACGCGACCGGGTATTCCCAGTCGAGGTCGATGCCGTCGAACACGCCGGCCGCTGCGCCCGCGCCACCGGCGTTGTCGGTCACCGGCAGGTTGCCGCGGATGTACGCATCGATGCACGAGGCGACGAAGGCCTGGCGGTTTTCCGGACGCGCCGCGCTGGAGAAACCGCGCGACCAGGTCCAGCCGCCGAGCGAGATCAGCACCTTGATGTGCGGATGCTTCGCTTTCAGCTGCTTGAGCTGGTTCCAGTTGCCGCGCAGCTTCTGGTCCCAGGTGTCGCCGATGCCGCTGACGCTTTCGGCGGCCGTGAACGACTTGCTGTAGTCGGCGAACGCGTCGCCGCCCGCACCGGTCTGCTCATTGGTCGGAACGGTCACGCCGACTTCGCAGCGGTTGTTGCGCACGTTGCCGAAGGCATAGTTGATGTGCGTGATCTTCGCTGCCGAGCCGCTGGTGTCGATGTTCTTCACGCGGTAATTGCGGCCATAGATGCCCCACTGCGCGAAGTAGCCGATGATGCGCTTGCTGCCGCCGGGCGGGTTGCCCTGCGTGCTCACCGTGATGGCGCTGCTCAGGGCCGACGCATTGCCGGCGGCATCGCGTGCGCGCACCTGGAAGCTGTACGACGTGGATGCCGACAGCCCGGTGGCCGTATAGCTGGTGCCGGCGGGCGAGGCGATCAGCGTGCCTGCCCTGTACACATCGTAGCCGGCCACGCCGACGTTGTCGGTCGACGCGTTCCAGCTCAGCGCGATGCTGCTGCTGGTCTGCGACGGCGAGGACAGCCCGCTCGGGACGCTGGGTGCCACGGTATCGGTCGGGTTCGCGCGGGTGCTGACCGAGAGTGCGGCGCTGAGCGCGGAGGCATTGCCCGCAGCGTCGCGTGCGCGCACCTGGAAGCTGTATGCCGTCGAGGCAGTCAGGCCTGTCGCGGTATAGCTGGTGCCGGTCGGCGACGCGATGAGGCTGCCGCCACGGTAGACGTCATACCCCGCCACGCCGACGTTATCGGTCGATGCGTTCCAGCTCAGCGCGATGCTGTTGTTCGTCTGCGAAGGCGAGACCAGGCCTGCCGGCACGCTCGGTGGCGTGGTGTCGCCGGATTGCGGTTGCACCGTGATCGACACCGCTGCCGAGGTGGCGGTGGCACCGAGGTTGTCGGTGGCGACGGCGGTGAGCGAATAGCTGCCGGCAACGGCGCCATTCCAGGCCACGCTGTACGGGCTGCTGGTGTCGACGCCCAGCGACGTCGTGCCGCGGAAGAATTCGACGCGCGCCACGCTGCCGTCCGCATCGCCGGCATTGGCGCTGACCGTGATGTTGGCGCCGGCCGAGAACGTGCTGCCTGCCGAGGGCGCGGTCAGCGCGACGCTCGGAGACTGGTTGCCGCCGGTGCTGCAGCTGCCCAGGTCCTTGTACCAGCCGCAGCTGCTGCAATAGGTGGGTGGCGCATTCCAGATGTTGATCTGGGCTTCGTACAGACGACCCTGGTAGACCATGCGGTCGCCGGGCTTGTACTGGGTGCTGGCATTCCAGTCGGGGACGCCGGTGCAGCTGACGGCCTGCGCGAAGGCACTGGAAGACCAGGCCAAAGCGAACAGGCACGACAGTGCGAGTTTCTTTCCTGTGGACGGGTAAAGCATCGTCTTGCTCCGATGATGACGGCCCATGTGCCAGGCCGATTGAATGCAAAGGCCGGTGGTGCCGGCCGCCATTCCCCCTGAAAACTGCTAACGCCTGCACGCGCCACGGTTCGGCGCAAGGTGGAGCGCACGCGTGTTCCACGGGCGCGAAGCGAACGCACTCGCGGCGCGATCGGGCGCGCCGTCGTCGTGCAACGCTGTCGACTTCGAAAACCGCACCGCCTCGGGCCAGGGCATGGCCGATTCGAGGCGCGCGGCGGGGACTCAATGCTCGGGTACTGGCTTGGGCATCGCGATCACTCCCTGGTCTTGCCGTGCTGAACCGCTGTACTGACGCACTGTTCTTGCGAGCTTCGGCCTGGCCCATCGGGCCGGGTCCGTGGTGGCCGCGTCCGCGAGTCCGCGGGCGGCGGTGGGGCAACATTCCCGCGCGGCGATGCGCCGCCTTCGATCTCCGTTCTTGTCGCCGACAGGCTGGTGGAGGGTGACAACGTTGTCAACAGGTTGTCGACCTCAATGGCCAATCGCTCACAAAAAAGGCCGCGAGCGGCCTCCGGTGTTCATCATGTGCGAGCGCACATCGCGAAATCGTTCGGAAAATCCTTACTTCCTTGCGTCATGTCCGCGGATTTCGACGCGGGTCGCGCGAAACGCCTGTCGCGGGACAGCGATGTCGCTGCTGCACTGCAGAAAGACATCGAAGGACATGATGGGTCGTGGCCATGCAGGCATCAGCGCTGCAAGCCGACGGCGGGCTTTCCATCGGTCTGGGTGAAGACGAAGCGGTACTTCTGATGGAACGGAACTTCCGTCGCGAATCCGTTCTCGACACGGCGCAAGGGCGAGAACTCCCAGCGGAGCAGTGCTTCGCTCGTTGCCTGGTGGAATGGACGCGAGGTCTCGTCCGGCGCTACCAGCGACTCCACGCGTTCGACGCGCCCGTCCGAGCTCACGATCACGCGGACATCGACGGTGACCGGCGGCAGTCCCAGTGCGAGTTGGTCGGCTGGATAGTCGGGTAGCGGGTAGTCGCCCAGAATCACCGGCGATTCATAGGAGACACCGAGTTCCACCGGATATGACTCCGCGGCCGTCGACTCGATCGTCGATTCCTCGACGCTGCCGCGGCGTTCGATCGGCTGCGGCGGCGGCATCGCCTGACGCGGTGTCCCGGCGCACCCGGCGAGCATGAGCAACAGGAAGATCCAGTGCGATCCCTTGCGGAGATGCCGGTCGGTGCCTCGGAATGTCATCGTCACGTGCGCGTTTGCTCGAAATGCATACAACGGCACTCGCGCAAGCGCGACGATCCCGGACGCGCGCCTCAGCCCGCGAGTCTTCCCCGCAGCGAGTTGCTCATCGCATCGGTGACGATCACATCGACGAACTGGCCGACAAGCTTCGCGCCCGCGGGCGCCGGGAAATTGACGAAGCGCATGTTCTCGGTGCGACCGGTCAGTTCGTTCGGATCCTTCTTCGACGGACCTTCGACGAGCACGGTCTGGGTGGTGCCGACCATGCCCTGCGCGATGCGTTTGGCGTTCTCGTTGATCGCCGCCTGCAGGCGGGAGAGGCGCGCATGCTTCTCGGCATCGCTCACCGTGTCTTCCAGGTCGGCGGCGGGCGTGCCGGGGCGGCGCGAATAGATGAAGGAGAAGCTCTGATCGAAGCCGATGTCTTCGATCAGTTTCATCGTCTTTTCGAAGTCGGCGTCGGTCTCGCCGGGGAAGCCGACGATGAAGTCCGAGCTGATCGAGATGTCCGGGCGCACCGCGCGCAGCTTGCGGATCTTCTGCTTGAACTCCAGCGCGGTGTATCCGCGCTTCATCGCGCTGAGGATGCGGTCACTGCCGGATTGCACGGGCAGGTGCAGGAAGTTCGCGAGCTTCGGGACGTCGCGATACGCCTCGATCAGAGAGTCGCTGAATTCCAGCGGATGCGAAGTCGTGAACCGGATGCGCTCGATGCCTTCGATCTCGGCCACGGCGCGGATCAGCAGGCCGAGGTCGGCCACGTCGCTTTCGCCGTAGGGGCCGCGATAGGCATTGACGTTCTGGCCGAGCAGGGTGACTTCGCGCACGCCCTGGGCAGCGAGTTGGGCGACTTCGACCAGCACGTCCTCGAACGGTCGGCTGACCTCTTCGCCGCGGGTGTAGGGGACCACGCAGAAGCTGCAGTACTTGGAGCAGCCTTCCATGATCGACACGAAGGCCGTGGGGCCCTCGGCGCGGGGTTCGGGCAGGCGATCGAATTTCTCGATCTCGGGGAAGCTGATGTCGACCTGCGGCTTGCCGGTTTCGCGCTTGGCGCGCAGCAGTTCGGGCAGGCGGTGCAGGGTCTGCGGGCCGAAGACCAGGTCGACGAACGGGGCGCGCTTGATGATCGCTTCGCCTTCCTGGCTGGCCACGCAGCCGCCGACGCCGATCACCACCGGTCGGTCGCCGCCCTTCAGGCCGCGCCAGCGCCCGAGCTGGCTGAAGACCTTCTCCTGCGCTTTTTCACGGATCGAGCAGGTATTGATCAGGATCACGTCCGCTTCTTCGGCGTTCTCCGTCATCACCATACCTTCCTCTGCGCCCAGGACCTCGGCCATCTTCGCCGAGTCGTACTCGTTCATCTGGCAGCCGTGGGTCTGGATGTAGAGCTTCTTCGGTCCCCCGGCAGGCGTGTCTGCGAGGGCGGCTACGGGGGCGACAGGGGCGAGGGTGTCGGTCATGGCGGTCTCCGGGGCGCGGCGCTGATGCCGGGCCGGTGATGGCGAAAGGGCCGATTAGTCTACGCGACACTGTTCGCAAGGCATCGGGGAACCAATCGTCCTTTTGTCAATCAAGGACTTGGCAAATGTTCTGAATCCGAGGACACTCCGCGCCATGAATCCGGTCCGGTCGACGTTGATGCTCGGCATCCTGCTGGCGGCGGCGCATGTCGCGCCCGCGCAGGCCGGCACCGTGTACCGCTGCGAAAGCCCCGACGGCAGCCTGACCTATGCCAGCAAGCGCGTGCCGGGCACGAAATGCCGTGCCGTGACGAGCTACACACCGGCACCCGCCCGTCCCGCGCCGCCTCCCGTGGCGACTTCCGTGCCCGTATCGGAGCCCGCGCCGACCGTGGCGGCGCCTGTTGCGCCAGCGCCCCAGTCGGTCGCGCCGGCGTCCGAGGTTCCCCGTCAGGGCACCACCCGGCGTGTGCAGGGGCAGGTTTACTCGTACATCAAGGATGGGGTGCGGCACTACACGAGCAAGCCGCCCAAGGGCGTCGCAGGCGCGACCTCGCTGCGCACGATCCCCTACAGCTTCGTCGAGACCTGCTACGCCTGCGCGCCGCTGCCGGGCGTCAACTTCGGCACCCTGCGCCTGAATACCGTGGCGTACGCGGCCGAGATCCGCGCGGCAGCGCTGCAGCACGGGGTCGACGAATCCATCGTCAGGGCGATCATCCATGCCGAATCTTCGTTCAACCCCAATGCGCTGTCCCGCGTCGGTGCGCAGGGACTCATGCAGCTGATGCCGGCCACTGCGCGCAGGTTCGGCGTGAACAACGCGTTCGACGCAACCCAGAACATCCGCGGTGGCGTGCAGTACCTGGCCTGGCTGCTCCGGCGCTACAACGGCGACCTGACCCTGGCGGCCGCCGGCTACAACGCGGGCGAAGGCGCCGTCGACAAGTACAAGGGCGTGCCGCCGTACAGTGAAACCCGCCTCTACGTGCAGCGCGTCCGCGTGCTCGCCGACCGCTATCGCGGGGTTCTCGGGGGCAGTGGCTGAGACCCGCGTCGCCCTTTCGGGGCGGTCGGGGAGGGCCGGACGGCTGTCCGAAAGTCCGCAACGATTGTCGGCGGATTCAGCGTTCCGTTACACTTCGGGGTCTTTGCAGGTCGGCTTCCGGGGACGGGGCCGGCTGATCGCAAGCAGCCACATTCACACGTAGCCACGTTTCGCGGAGTGCCGGATGGCAAAAGAAGTCTCGAGCGGGTCCGACCACCACGGTGGCGGCGCGCAACCGGTTGATGCGGGGCGTCGCCGCTTCCTGACCGCTTCCACCGCCGTGGTGGGTGCCGTCGGTGTCGCAGGTGCCGCCGTACCGTTCATCAAGTCCTGGAATCCCAGCGCCCGTGCGAAGCTCGCCGGCGCGCCGGTGACCGTCGACATCAGCAGCCTGCTGGAAGGCCAGCGCATCACTGCAGAGTGGCGCGGCCAGCCGATCTGGATCGTCAAGCGTTCGAAAGCCATCCTCGAGGCCCTGCCGGGCCTGGACGGCACCCTGCGCGATCCGAAGTCGGAAAACCCGGACCAGCAGCCGAAGTACGCGGTCAACGAGTTCCGTTCGATCAAGCCGGAGATTTCGGTCCTCGTCGGTCTGTGCACCCATCTGGGCTGCTCGCCGGAAATGAAGGCCGAGATTCGTCCCGAGCCCTTCGATCCGGAATGGAAGGGCGGCTATTTCTGCCCCTGCCACAAATCGAAGTTCGACATGGCCGGTCGCGTGTTCCAGGGCGTTCCTGCGCCGACCAACCTCCCGGTGCCGCCGCACCATTTCGCCGACGACAACACTCTTGTCATCGGCGTCGATCCGCAGGGAGCGTAATCCATGTCCAACATCCTGATGCGTACCGCCAACGGCGTGATGGACTGGGTCAACGAGCGCGCGCCGGCGATGATGCCTGCGTACCGCAAGCACATGACCGAGTACTACGCGCCGAAGAACTTCAATCTCTGGTACTACTTCGGTTCGCTCGCGCTGCTGGTGCTGGTCAACCAGATCGTCACCGGCATCTTCCTGACGATGCACTACAAGCCGAGCGGCGCGGAAGCCTTCGCGTCGGTCGAGTACATCATGCGCGACGTCGAGTGGGGCTGGCTGATCCGCTACATGCACAGCACCGGCGCCTCGATGTTCTTCATCGTCGTCTATCTGCACATGTTCCGCGGCCTGATGTACGGCTCGTACCAGAAGCCGCGCGAGCTGGTGTGGATCCTCGGCATGCTGATCTACCTCGTGCTGATGGCCGAAGCCTTCCTGGGCTACGTGCTGCCGTGGGGCCAGATGTCGTTCTGGGGCGCGAAGGTGATCATCTCGCTGTTCGGCGCGGTGCCGGAGATCGGCCCGGCGCTGACCGAGTGGATCATGGGCGATTACCTGCCCAGCGATGCCACCCTGAACCGCTTCTTCGCCCTGCACGTGATCGCGCTGCCGCTGGTCCTGCTGCTCCTGGTCGTGCTGCACCTGGGCGCGCTGCATGAAGTGGGCTCGAACAATCCAGACGGCGTCGATATCAAGAAGGGCCCGAAGGGCAATCGCTGGGATCCGAACAAGCCGGCCGACGGCATTCCCTTCCATCCGTACTACACGGTGAAGGACTTGTTCGGCGCCAGTTTCTTCCTGGTGATCTGCGCGTTCATCGTGTTCTTCGCGCCAGCCTTTGGTGGCTGGTTCCTCGAACACGACAACTTCACCGAGGCCAATCGCCTCGTGACGCCTGCGCACATCAAGCCAGTGTGGTACTACACGCCGTACTACGCGATGCTCCGCGTCGTGCCGGACAAGCTGGGTGGCGTGATGGTGATGTTCTCCGCGATCGCCATCCTGTTCCTGGTGCCGTGGCTCGACCGCGCGAAGGTGAAGTCCTACCGCTATCGCGGCCCGATCTCCTGGGCGATGCTGCTCGGCCTGGCCGTCAGCTTCATCTGGCTGGGCAAGATCGGTGCCGGCCCGGGTACCGACCCGGTCGAAACCATCGTCGGCCGCGTCCTGACCGTGTTCTATTTCCTGTTCTTCCTCACCATGCCGATCTGGACCAGGATCGACAAGACCAAGCCGGTCCCGGAACGGGTGACGATGCATGACTAAGCCAGCCACGATGAAGATTTCCATGCTCAAGCGCCTCGCTTTCGCCGCTTCCGCGCTGCTGCTGTCCGTGTCCGCCCTGGCTGCCAGCGGTGGCGACACCGAGCAGGCCGGTACCGACCTGGAAGACACGGCCTCGCTCCAGCGCGGCGCGCAGCTGTACATGAACTACTGCGCCGGCTGCCATTCGCTGAAGTACATGCGCTATTCGCGGATCGCCGAGGATCTCGGGCTGAGCGAAGAGCAGGTGATGAACAACCTGAACTTCACCGGCGCCAAGTTCGGCGAGCACGTGATTTCGCCCATGCCGGCTGCAGGCGGTGAAAAGTGGTTCGGCAAGGCACCGCCGGACCTCAGCCTGATCGCACGCGTCCGCGGCAGCGATTGGATCTACACCTACCTGAAGTCGTTCTACCTGGACGAATCGCGCCCGCTCGGCTGGAACAACAAGCTGTTCCCGAACGTGTCGATGCCCAATCCGCTGTGGGAGATGCAGGGCAACCAGCGCCCGGTCTTCACCAAGAAGGAACCGACCGGGAAGATGGACGACAAGGGCCAGCCCATCATGGGTTGCCCGCACGGCACCACCGAAGCCGAAAGCGCGTGCATCAAGGAACTGGTCGTCGCGCAGTCGGGCACGCAGAACGCCGAGCAGTTCTCCCAGACCGCGCGCGACATCACTGCGTTCCTGGAGTACGCCGGCGAGCCGGTCGCGCTCAAGCGCCAGAGCACGGGTGTGTGGGTGATCCTGTTCCTGTCGTTCTTCACCCTGCTGGCGTGGTTGCTGAAAAAGGAATACTGGCGCGACGTGCATTGATGACGCCGCGCATCCCTCGCTCTACGACATCTCGCGCGGGGCGGCCGGCTCGTCCGGTCGCCCTTCGTCTTTCTGAAGGTGGCTGAGTCTGCGTATGCGCAATACCCTGACCCTGTTTTCTTCCGTCGATGATGTGCTGTGCCATCGCGTGCGCCTCGTGCTCGCAGCGAAGGGCGTGTCCTACGACCTGGTGCCTGTCGACCCCCAGAGCCCGCCCGAAGACCTGATCGACCTCAATCCCTACCATTCGGTGCCCACCCTGGTCGAACGCGACCTGGTGCTGTATGCCGCTTCGGTGGTGAGCGAGTACATCGACGAGCGCTATCCGCACCCGCCGCTGATGCCGATCGATCCGCTCTCGCGCGCGCGCCTGCGCCTGGCGATGCTGCGGATCGAGCACGACTGGGTGCCGCAGGTGCAAGCGGTGCAGTTCGGGAACAAGCCGCAGGCCGAAGCCGGGCGCAAGCGCCTGAAGGAACTGCTCACCGCGGCCGTGCCCTTGTTCCGGGCCAGCAAGTTCTTCCTCAACAACGAGATGAGCCTTGCCGACTGCGCCATGGCGCCGATCATCTGGCGGCTCGACTCGCTCGGCGTGCCGCTGCCGAAGGATGGCAAGGCGATCGAGGACTACGGCAACCGCATTTTCCGCAACCCCGGCTTCGTCCGCAGCCTGACCCATCAGGAACGGAACCTGCGCGCATTGCCGACCTGATTGACCGGGGCGGCCCGACGGCCGCGACCGGGAGTAGACTGATTGCATGAACGACGGCCAGCCGCCACGCATGACCAGCAAGCGCCCCTATCTGCTCCGGGCGCTCCACGCGTGGATCGCAGACAACGGA
The DNA here is from genome assembly GCA_016789405.1 of Lysobacteraceae bacterium. Classification (GTDB taxonomy): domain Bacteria; phylum Pseudomonadota; class Gammaproteobacteria; order Xanthomonadales; family Xanthomonadaceae; genus Lysobacter_I. The sequence continues at coordinate 33,091 of JAEUPQ010000032.1, read as the reverse complement.
ATGACGCCGCACCTCGTGGTCGATGCCACTCGTCCGGGCGTGCAGGTGCCGCCCTTTGCCGTCAGCGATGGGCGCGTGGTCCTGAACGTGGCCGATCGTGCGGTCGTCGGGCTTGAGATCGGCAACGACGTGATCACTTTCACCGCGCGCTTCGGCGGCGTGAGCCACCCCGTCCGGGTTCCGATCCCTGCGGTCCTGCTGATCTACGCTCGCGAAACCGGACACGCCATGGCGTTGCCCGAGGATGGCGAGGATGCGGATGCCGAACTGGATGAGGCGATCGAGCCGACCGGTGACGATGATGGTGGCGGCGACGCCTCGCCGACACCCAAGCGAGGCGGACACTTGCGCATCGTGAAGTGATGGGGGCTGCGGCGGTCAGTGGTCACCGTAGGGTTCGCGGAAGTCGACGACACTGGTCGCCCGGACAGGGCCGCTGAAGGAAACCAGTCGATCGCCGCGCAGCACCAGGCGCGCGATGTGGCGGTCGGTCCCGTCTTCGGAGTATTCGAAACGGAAAGTGCGCTCGAAGCCCAGCCATCCGTCTTCGCGACGGATCACGCGCAGCCCCGAGGCGTGGACGGTCTGGTCGATCAGCTGCACGCCGGCGGCGCGACAGGCTTCTCCCCCGAGGTGGATGGCGCGTTCCGCGGCAGCTCTCGATGCGCTCCAGAATGCGAACGACATCGCAGCGAGAATCATCAGGATCAGTAAAGTCGGCATCTTAAAATTCTGTTGGTTTGTGCCATGCTGTCCGTACGCCCGGGTTTGGGCGAACGCAATGAGGCGCGAGGCACAGGTTGAAGGTAATCTGCGGCCATGCGGTTGCCGATGCAATCCCCGAACTTCGGAGCGCCACCCAATGATGAAACTCGTTTTCGCCGCCGATCACTCGCAACTCCTGCTCGAACAGGGTGTCAAGCGGGTCGGCTCCGCGCCGGATGCGGACATCGTCCTGAGAGGCGAGGGGATCCTGCCGCAGCACGGCGAGCTCCATGTCACCGTCAACGGCGTCATGCTCAAGGTGCTGCGCGACGCACCGACGACGGTGAACCAGCGGCCGGTGGACGGACTGATCTCGCTGCGCCCGGACGACGTGATCGGCTTCGGGCCGGTGACTGCAAGCATCGTCGCGATGGAAACCACCCAGGCGGGAGCCCGCGCGGCCACCCCGGTCATCGATGACGTCGGCACCACCACCGTCCGCGCCGCGCTCCCGAAATATGCGCTGCGCGCCCAGAACGGCCGCATGCTCGGCCGGACCTATCCCCTGACCGGCGCCACCGTGATCGGTCGGTCCGCCGAATGCCAGCTGCGCGTCGAGGATTCCAGCCTCTCGCGCAAGCACGCGAAGCTCATCCCCACGAACGAAGGCGTGGTCGTCGAAGACCTCGGCTCGACCAATGGCAGCTTCGTGAACGGCACGCGCGTGCAGCGCACGGTCGCCAAGGCCGGCGACGAAATCGGATTCGACACCCTCCGTTTCAAATTGTTCGAGCTCGGCCACGAGGGCGTGACCACGGCCGAGGCCGCTGCGGCCGGAAAGTCGCCCGCACCCTGGATCTGGGTGGTGGCTGCGGTCGTGGTGATCGCGGTCGTCCTGGTGGTGCTGCTCTGACGTGAGCCACCACGATCCGGTCCTGAAAGGCGCGCATGACCGCTCGACCGCGCATCGTGCCGAGCTGCTCGACAGCATGGTGTGCGGTTGTTTCTATTGCGTCAGCGAATTCGAGCCGGCCCGGATCCATGAATGGGTCGACGAGGATGCCGAGGGCATCGGACAGACCGCGCTGTGCCCGCGCTGCGGCGTCGACTCGGTGATCGGTTCGGCCTCCGGCTATCCGATCACGCCCGACTTCCTCGGGCGCATGCGCGCCTACTGGTTCAGCGGCGCCTGATCCCTGCGCCGATCAGCCCGGCGACGGCCCCAGTTTCAGGGACAGGTCGATCGCGCGAACGTGCTTGGTGAGCGCGCCGATGGAAATGCAGTCCACGCCATCTTCCGCGATGGCACGCAGGGTCGACATGTCGACGCCGCCCGAGACTTCCAGCGGTATCCTGCCATCGTACGGTGCCGACTTCGCGATGCGCACCGCTTCCCGGCGTGTCCGGGCATCGAAGTCGTCGATGAGGATGCGCGTGCAGCCGACGTCGAGCGCCTCGCGTAACTGGTCGAGGGTTTCGACCTCCACGATCAGCGGCAGCGACGGATGCTGCGCACGCGATGCGTGCACCGCGCCTGTCAACGAGCCGTAGGCGCGGATGTGGTTTTCCTTGAGCATCACCGTGTCGTACAGCGCGATGCGATGGTTCATGCCGCCGCCCGCGCGCACGGCGTACTTCTGTGCGATGCGCAGGCCCGGAATCGTCTTGCGGGTGTCGAGGATTCGACCGCCCGTGCCGCGCACGGCATCGACATATTGCGCGGTGACCGTGGCGGTGCCGCTCAGGGTCTGCAGGAAATTCAGCGATGCGCGCTCGGCGCTGACCAGGGCACGACTGCGCCCGGCGAGCGTGGCGATCACGGTGTCCTTCGCGACGCGATCACCTTCCTCGATGCGCCAATCGATGCGGACATCGGGATCCAGCGCGCGATGGCAGGCATCGAACCATGGACGGCCGCAGATCACCGCGTCTTCCTTGCACAGCAGATAGGCGATGTCCGGTGCGTCCGGCAGCAGCGCCGCCGTGACATCCCCCGTGCCCATGTCTTCGGTCAGCGCCGCGGCGACGTTCGCCGCAACCACGTCTGCCGGCGGCGGCGCGATGCGGTCGGGAGTACCCATCAGGCGTCTGCCTGCGAGAAGGCGATGCCTTCCTCGACCAGCAGGACCGGGATGCCGTCATCGATGCGGTACACCGTCTTCCGATCGCGGGTGATCAGCGCTTCGCGCAGCGGCTCGGATTGCGCGCTGTCGTCGTGGCGCCTGACCTGGCCCGCGGCGATGGCCCGATTGATCTGCTCCAGCCCGGAGGCGTCCAGCAGGGCCAGCGGTTGCCGGGAGGCGGGGCAGACCAGGAGGTCGAGCAGCTTGCGGTCCATAGAAGATGGGGTGGTTCGCGGGAATGCCGGGGGCCGTTAGAATACGTTTTTAACCGGGGGACGACCATGTCAACCATGCCCGAGGGTACGCAGGCGCCGCTGGTGGGCGTCGTGATGGGCTCTCGTTCCGATTGGGACACCATGCAGCACGCGGTTGCCAGGCTCGAAGCCCTGGGCGTGCCCCACGAAGTCCGCGTGGTCTCCGCGCACCGCACGCCGGACGTGCTGTTCGACTACGCCGCGACGGCGAAAGAACGCGGCCTCCGCGCGATCATCGCCGGTGCTGGCGGCGCCGCGCACTTGCCGGGCATGCTGGCCTCGAAGACCGCTGTGCCCGTGCTGGGCGTTCCGGTGCAGAGCAAGGCGCTGAACGGCATGGATTCGCTGCTGTCGATCGTGCAGATGCCCGCCGGCATCCCGGTCGGCACCTTCGCCATCGGCAATGCCGGTGCCGCGAATGCTGGCCTGTTCGCCGCGGCGATGCTCGCGCCCGAGCATCCGGCGATCGCCACCGCGCTCGATGCTTTCCGCGCCAAGCAGACGCAGGATGTCGTCGACAACGACGATCCGCGCGCCTGACCTGTGCAGCCCTGACGTGAATCCTGAAGACCTCGTGACATGACCACCGTCGGCATCCTCGGAGGCGGGCAGCTCGCCCGCATGCTCGCGCTCTCCGGCGCACCGCTCGGACTGCGCTTCCGCATCCTCGACACCGTCGCCGATGCCTGCGCAGGCCAGTTCGCACCCCTGATCGTCGGCGATTACCGCGATGAGGCCGCCCTGGCCGAATTCGCGTCGCAGGTGGACGTGGCCACGTTCGATTTCGAGAACGTACCGGCGGAATCGGCGCAGTGGCTGAGTGCACGGATTCCGGTGTTTCCGAATCCGCGCGCGCTCGGCATCGCCCAGGACCGCCTGGCCGAGAAGACGCTGTTCCGCGAGCTCGGCATTCCGGTGCCCGATTTCGCCGATGTTGCGGACCGCGCCGCGCTGGATGCTGCGGTCGCTGCGATCGGTACGCCCTGCATCCTCAAGACGCGTCGTCTCGGCTACGACGGCAAGGGGCAGTTCCGGATCAAGATGCCGGCCGATGTCGATGCGGCCTGGGACGCGCTCGGCGCGCAGGCGTCCACGGTCGGACTGATTCTCGAAGCCTTCGTGCCCTTCGAGCGCGAACTGAGCGTGGTCGCCGTGCGCGGCCGCAATGGTGAATTCCGCGCCTGGCCGCTGACCGAGAACTGGCATGTCGACGGTGTGCTGTCGGCCAGCCTCGCGCCTGCGCGCGTGGATGCGGATATGGCCGAACGCGCGTTCGCGCATGCGCGCGCGCTGGCCGAAGCGCTGGACTACGTCGGCGTCTTCGCGCTCGAGCTGTTCTGTCGCGACGGCGTGCTGCTCGCCAACGAACTCGCGCCGCGCGTGCACAACTCCGGCCACTGGACCATCGAAGGTAGCGAAACCTCGCAGTTCCAGAATCACCTGCGCGCCGTGCTCGGCCTGCCGCTCGGCGACACGCGCATGGTCGGCCATGCCTGCATGCTGAACTGGATCGGCGAGATGCCCGATGCTGCCGGCGTGCTGCGCGAGCCGGGCGGCCACTGGCACGACTACGGCAAGGAGCCGCGCGCCGGCCGCAAGGTCGGCCACGCCACGCTGCGTGCGGATACGCCCGGCGAACTGGCCGAAGTGCTGGCGCGCGTCGGCGACGCGCTGGGTCGCAAAGCGCAGGTTTCGCCAGTCGTGACAGTGCTGGGCTGATACTTGCCTTCGCACCGGAAACGGCCGGATTCCCGGCCGTTCCTGTTTTCGCCGTCGATGTTTCGCGATGCTGCGGCAACGACGCATTTCCCTTTGTGCGGGTGTCAGCGGCAACGCCCGAAACGGTCAGGCGACGCCCCCGGGCCGCCACGCCAGCCTGGCGGATTTTCCCAGTTCGTGCCGCGTCCGCCGATGGGGCCGGGCGGATTGTTGTCGTTGTCGAACCAGCAGCGACGCGCCTGGTTCCAGAAACCGTAGCGCGGATGCCAATAGCCGTAGCCCGGGTGGAAGTAATAGCCGCCATTGCGGACCACGAACTTGTAGCGCTTGCCATGGTGGCGATAGTAGCGATGATCCGGCGACGCGCCGGGGCCGCCGCGCCAGCCCGGCGGGTTTTCCCAATTGGTGCCCGGGCCGCCACGTGGGCCGGGCGGGTTGTGGTCGCGGTCGCGGGCCGAAGCGCCGCCGGCGACAGCGAACGCGAGAATGGCAGTGGCAAGGAACGAGGCGGTGCGTTTCATCGGGACTCCCGTTGCGGAATGCCACCGGTGAATGTCCGGGAGTGTCGAATCGTTGACGGCTCATCCGGTCGCGTTCACCGGGCGGTCGGATCCCTGTCGCCCGCCTGAATCGTTCGGTTGCATTGCGTGGCGCAAACGCGAACGGCCGGGTTTCCCCGGCCGTTCGTGAGGATGCATGTCGATGCAGGACTTACTTCATCTGCGATGCGACGAAGTCCCAGTTCACCAGGTTCCAGAACGCTTCGACGTACTTCGGGCGCGCGTTGCGGTAGTCCACGTAGTAGGCGTGTTCCCACACGTCGCAGGTCAGCAGCGGGGTGTCGTCGCCGGTCAGCGGGGTGGCGGCGTTGGAGGTGCTGACCAGGGCCAGCGAGCCGTCCGGACGCTGCACCAGCCAGCCCCAGCCGGAGCCGAAGGTGCCGACAGAGGTCTTGGTGAACTCTTCCTTGAACTTGTCGAAGCTGCCGAATGCGGCGTTGATGGCATCAGCCAGCTTGCCGGTGGGCGCGCCGCCGCCATTGGGCTTCAGGCAGTTCCAGTAGAAGGTGTGGTTCCACACCTGCGCGGCGTTGTTGAACATGCCGCCCTGCGACTTGCGGACGATCTCTTCCAGCGACAGGGTCTCGAACTCCGTGCCGGCGATCATGTTGTTGAGGTTGGTGACGTAGGTCTGGTGGTGCTTGCCGTAATGGAAATCGATGGTTTCCGCCGAGATGTGCGGTTCCAGGGCGGTGCGGTCGTAGGGCAGGGCTGGCAGCTCGATGGCCATGGGGCGGGCTCCTTGAAGGCGGGGTGGGCGCACCGGGCAGGCCCCGGATCGCGCGAAGGCTTACAATGGGCGGCCATTCTAACCCCACGGCGGCCGGACGACCTCCCCGCCGACCGCCCAGCTTCGAGGAGACAGACCATGCCGGTTTTGGAACGCATCCAATCCGAGATCGAAACCCATCCGATCGTCCTGTTCATGAAGGGCACGCCGCAATTCCCGATGTGCGGCTTTTCCAGCCGTACCTCTCAGGCACTGAAGCTTGCCGGCGCGAACAGCTTCCACAGCGTCAACGTGCTGGAAGATCCAGAAGTGCGCGCCAACCTGCCGCGTTACTCGAACTGGCCGACCTTCCCGCAGTTGTTCATCAACGGCGAGCTGATCGGTGGTTGCGACATCACGCTGGAGCTGTACGAGTCCGGCGAACTCGCGCGCATGATCGCCGAGGCGCAGAAGGCCTGATGTCGCAGGCGCTTGCCATGGATGCCACCGCCGTGCGTCCGCTCGAAGAGCGCGTCGTGCTGGTGGTCGGCGCGCACGGTGCGCTCGGCCATGCGTCCGCACAGGCCTGCGCGGACGCAGGTGCAACGGTCGTCCTGCTCGGACGCAAGGTTCCCAAGCTCAACCGCGTGCACGACGCCATCGTCCGCGCTGGTGGCGAAGCGCTGCTGTATCCGCTGGACCTGGAAGGCGCGACGCCCGACGACTACGCCGAGATGGCCGAACGCATCGGCGCCGAACTGGGCCGGCTCGACGGCGTGCTGCACTGCGCCGCGCACTTCGGTGGCCTGACGCCGCTGGAGAACAGCGATCCTGCCGATTTCGCGCGTTCGATCCACGTCAACCTCACCGCGCGCTGGTGGCTGACCCAGGCCTGCCTGCCGCTGCTGCGCGCGACGGATGACGCCGCAGTCGTGTTCGCCATCGACGATGCGGCCGGGCAGGGCCGGGCGTACTGGGGTGCCTACGGCATGGCACAGTCGGCGCTCTCCGCGCTGGTGGGCACGCTGCATGCCGAATTGGCGAATTCGTCGGTACGCGTCTCAGGCCTCGCGCCGGGGCCGATGCGCACGACCCTGCGCTCGAAGGCCTTCGTCGAAGATGCCGAGCCGCAGGCGCGCGAAGCGGCCGAGGTCGCTTCGTCATGCGTGCACCTGCTGTCGGCTGCGGGTGTCGACCGCCGCGGCCTGGTCTGGAATCCTTCCTCCGTCTGATGATCATTGCCTCGGGAGCGGGTAGATGACGATCGCCTCGGCTGCGCTGCTGCTGTTCCTGATCCTCGACCCGCTGGGCAATATCCCTGTGTTCCTCAGCCTGCTGCGCGGCCTGCCACTGCGCCGGCAGCGCATCGTGCTCGCACGCGAACTGCTCATCGCGCTGGGTGTGCTGATGGCCTTCCTGTGGTGCGGCAAGTACGCACTGGAACTCATGCACCTGCGCCAGGAGTCGGTATCGATCGCTGGCGGCATCGTGCTGTTCCTGATCGGCATCCGCATGATCTTTCCGCCGCCGGAAGGCCTGATGGGCGAGATTCCCGACGGCGAGCCCTTCATCGTGCCGATGGCCATCCCGCTGGTCGCCGGCCCGTCGGGCATGGCGGCGGTGATCCTGATGGGCAGCAACGACCCCGCACGTTTGGGCGACTGGAGTCTCGCGCTGGCGATCGCCTGGGCCGCGACGGCGGTCATCCTGTTTTCCGCCACGTATCTCTACAAGTGGCTCGGCATGCGCGTGCTCACTGCGCTCGAACGCCTGATGGGCATGCTGCTCGTCGCGATCTCGGTGCAGATGCTGATGGACGGCATCGCATCCTTCCTCGCGCACTGAGCCGGCATCGATCCGGCGTGAGGCGAGGCCTGGCGGCAGGGTGCCTGAATCCCCTCAGGCTGGCCCGAGAAATGATTGCAGGATGACATTCAAGTGATCCTTGAACACCGTTCAGCCAGTGATTTCAATGGCTTACGGATTGATTCCCTGTCATTTGCCTGTCATTCCCGATCGTTATCGTGTTAACCTATCCTTAACCCGTACCGGTGCGCATGTAGTCGCGCATGCCACACGGAACCGGACAGGTCTTCCCCACGCTGTGATCGCGGTGCTTCAAGCGCCGGCGGTCTACTCGTACGCAACGACATCTCCGCATCGTTCTCCACCGAGGCCAAGAACCATGAACCACACCAACCGTCTCCGACTCTCCAAACTGTCGATCGGGCTGATCGTCGCGCTTGCCGCGGCGCCGGCTTTCGCACAAAGCACCGCTTCGGGCATCAACGGCCGCATCACCGCAGGCGATGGCGCCCCCGTGAGTGGCGCCCAGGTCACCATTCGGCACGTGGATTCGGGTTCGGTCAGCAATGCGACCACCGATGGTGAAGGTCGCTATTCGGCCAAGGGCCTGCGCCCGGGCGGTCCGTACGTCATCACGGTGGTGAAGGACGGCGAAACGAAGACGGTCGAAGACGTGTATCTCGAACTGTCCGAAACCGCTTCGGTCGACGCGCGCCTCGGTGCGGGCGACGCTGGTGAAGGCGACACGCTGGATACGATCCGCGTCGTCGGCCAGGCCGATTCGGGCATTTCCCAGGTGTTCAGCGCGACCAACATGGGCTCGGGCACCAACATCTCGCGCGAAATGCTCGAAGCGCAGCCCACGATCGACCGCTCGATCGCCGACGCCGTGAAGCTCGATCCGCGCATCGTGAAGATCGACCGCGAAACGCAGGGCATCAGCGTCAGCGGCCAGAACCCGCGCTACAACAACATCAAGATCGACGGCGTCCCGACCAACGACAACTTCGGCCTGAACGATTCGGGCCTGCCGGCGCTCAACCAGCCGATCTCGGGCGACTGGATCCAGCAGTACAACGTCGGCGTCTCCGGCTACGACGTGTCGCAGTCGGACTTCGTCGGCGCCAACATCAACGCCGTCACCAAGTCGGGCACCAACGAGTTCCAGGGCACGATCTACGGCGCGTACCGCAACAACGACATGATCCGCAAGTCGCCGAATGGCAACAAGTTCATCGGCTTCGAGGACGACCAGACCTACGGTGGCTACTTCGGCGCGCCGATCATCAAGGACCGTCTGTTCGTGTTCGCGGGTTACGAAGAGTTCCACCGCAACGGCACCTTGCCGCCGCGCGGCATCGTCGGTTCCAATGCTTCGAACATCCTGCCGGTCACGCAGGCGCAGCTCGATACGATCAACTCCAATTACAACCGCCTGTTCACCGGTGCCCAGCCGATCGGCGGCGCGCCGCAGCCGTTCGACAATACCGACAAGAAGTATTTCCTCAAGGTCGACGCCAATTTCAATGACGACCACCGCGCTGCCTTCCGCTACAACAAGACCGAAGGCAGCGTCGCCCGCTACAGCCGCACCACCACACAGCTGCAGCTGTCCAGCAACGTCTATTCCGACAACATCACCTTCGAAAGCTACGCGCTGAACTTCTACGACGATTGGACCGAGAACCTCTCCTCCGAATTCCACATCTCGAAGGCGACCTACGATTCCTTGCCGACGTCGAATGCCTTCCTGCCGCAGGTGACGATCCGCAACATTCCTGGCGCTGGCAACAGCACTGTGGTCTTCGGCACCGAACGTTCGCGCCAGGCCAACCAGCTTAACGTCGAGACCCTGACTTCGGCGCTTGATTTCAACTGGTACCGCGGTGACCACGAGTTCAAGTTCGGCTTCGATTACGAGAAGAACGACGTCTACAACCTGTTCCTGCAGGACGTGTACGGCAACTACACGATCGACTACGCGAACTTCGTGAATACGACGTTCACGGCCGCGACGCTGCCGCGCGCCTTCTACAACTTCCAACGTCCGTCCGCCGGCAACACGCTGCCTGGCGTGGCTGCGCAATTCGAAGTCGCCAGCCTCGGCCTGCTCGCGCAGGACACCTGGGCGCCGACCTCCAACCTGACCCTGACCTTCGGCTTCCGCCTCGATCGCAGCGATGTCTCCGGCACGATCAAGGAGAACACCCGCTTCCGTTCGGACTTCGGCATCGACAACCGCAACACCACCGACGGCAACGTCACGTTCCAGCCGCGCTTCGGTTTCAACTACACCTTTGAAGGCGACCTGCGTCGCCAGCTCCGCGGCGGCATTGGTCGCTTCCTTGGCTCGGCGCCGGGCGTATGGGTGTCCAACAGTTTCTCGAACCCGGGTGTCGGCGTCGACTCGTTCTCGGTTACCGGTGGCGCCGGCGTCGTGATGGATGCTGCGAATCCGTTGGTTCCCACCACCGGCGGCGTGGCGTCTCGCCAGGTCAATGCCCTGTCGCGCGACTTCGAGCAGCCGACCGTGCTGAAGGCCAATCTCGCGTTCGAAACCGAGCTGGGCTTCTGGGATCTGGTTGGTGGCGCCGAGCTGCTGCTGACCCAGGTCGAGAAGGGCGTGCATTTCGTCAACGTCGCGCTGGGCAACCCGAACGGCGTGCTGCCGGACGGCCGTGAAAGCTACTTCCTCACCACTGCGCAGTCAGGCTTCACTTCCTCGGGCGGTTTCGCCGCGGGCAATCGCGGCTCCGCGAACTGCATCCGTGTGAATCCGGCCGCAGCGTTCAACAGCTCGACCAATCCATGCGCGTACACCAACGCGATCATCATGAAGAACACGGACAAGGGCAGCGCGAGCAACCTGACCCTGTTCCTGGAAAAGCCGTGGAAGGACAACTGGACCGCTCGCCTGTCGTACACGCACGGCACATCCGAAGAAGTCAGCCCTGCCACCAGCAGCGTGGCGTTCTCGAACTGGAACGGCCGCTTCGTCTACAACCCGAACGAAGAAGTCACCGGCCGCAGCAACTACGAAATCCGTGACCGTTTCGCGGCCAGCGCGAGCTATCGCTTCAACTTCTTCGAGAATGCGCCGACGACCGTCTCGATGTACTACGAAGGCCGCTCCGGCCGTCCGTTCAGCTATGCGTTCGCGAATGACGCCAACGGTGACGGCCAATCGAACGATCTGTTCTACATTCCGTCCACGCAGAGCGACGTCCGCTACTCCTCGGCGTCGACCGCGCAGGACATCGCGGCATTCTGGAGCTACATCAACAGCAACAGTTACCTGCGCGAGCATCTTGGCCAGGTGGCGAAGCGCAATGGTGATCGCTCGCCGTTCGTCAACCAGTTCGACCTGCGCATCAGCCAGAAGCTGCCGTTCTTCCGCAACCGCCAGAGCGAGATCTACCTCGACATCCAGAACATCGGCAACATGCTGAACAAGGACTGGGGTCGCATCGAAGAAGCCGGCTTCCCGTCGCGCGTGCAGATGGCGCGCTTCGCGGGTGTCAACGGTGGCCAGTACGTCTACGACGTGTCGAACTTCTATAACGAGTCGACGAACACTGCGACGTCCCCGGCTCTTGAGCTGCGTGATGTGGCCGGTGAATCGCGCTGGTCGGTGCAGGTGGGTTTCAAGGTCAACTTCTAAGTCGTCATCGAAGTGCCAAGAAGAAACGGCCGGGGGAGACCCCGGCCGTTTCTTCATTCCCGGAGCCTCACCGGACTTCGATCCACGCCAGCAGTTGACCTGACGCGCCACGGCGGCATGGTTCCGGTGCCTGATGGCAAGCTCCGCGATGCATCGCGAGCCAGCGGCACGGCGATGGGTTCTCATCATTCCGCGCATTCGTGTTGTACCCTCGACGGCCGGGAAGTTCCCGGCCGTCGGCGTTTGCGGCCTTGTGTTTCTCCGGTCGCCGGGGAGTGCTGTCCACGGCGGTTTTCCTGCGATAAAGTCGTCGAGCACACAACGAAGACGACGATACGAACGATGACCCACGAGACTGTTTCCATTCTCCCCACCGTCGACGCGCACATCTACCCGCGCGGCGCCCTTGATGTTCTCTCCCGCGACGAGGTCGCGCGCCTGCGCGACGCCTCCATCGGCGGCATGCACGAGTTGCTGCGTCGCTGCGCGCTGGCCGTGCTGACCAGCGGCAGCGCGTCCGACGACCCGCGCGCGGCGCGCGAGCTGTATCCCGATTTCGACATCCAGGTGCTGCAGCAGGATCGCGGCGTGCGGATCGAGCTGGTGAAGGCGCCGGCCACGGCATTCGTGGACGGCGAGATCATCCGAGGTGTCGCGGAACTGCTGTTCGCCGTGGTGCGCGATCTGGCCTACACTGCGATCGAGCTGCGCGATGGTGGCCCGCGCAACCTGGTCACATCCGAAGGCATCACCGACGCGGTGTTCGGGTTGCTGCGCAATGCGCGCATCCTGCATCCGATCGATCCGAACCTGGTGGTCTGCTGGGGCGGCCATTCGATCAACCGCGACGAATACCTCTACACCAAGCAGGTCGGCTACGAGCTGGGCCTGCGCGGCCTGGACATCTGCACCGGCTGCGGTCCGGGCGCGATGAAGGGACCGATGAAGGGCGCGACGATCGCGCACGCCAAGCAGCGCCATCGCCGCATGCGCTACATCGGCATCACCGAGCCGGGCATCATCGCCGCGGAGTCGCCGAATCCGATCGTGAACCACCTGGTCATCATGCCGGACATCGAGAAGCGCCTCGAAGCCTTCGTGCGCATGGGGCACGGCATCATCGTGTTCCCGGGTGGCGTCGGCACCGCCGAGGAAATCCTGTATCTGCTCGGCATCCTGCTGCGCGAGGAGAACGCCAGCCTGCCGTTCCCGCTGATCCTCACCGGTCCGGCCGCGTCCGCGCCGTATTTCGAGCAGATCGACAAGTTCCTGCGTCTCACCCTCGGCGAGGCCGCGACCTCGCGCTACGAGATCATCGTCGCCGATCCGGCGAAGGTCGCGAAGCGGATGTCGACCGGCATCCGCAAGGTGCGCGAGTACCGCATCTCCGAGAAGGATTCGTTCTTCTTCAACTGGTCGCTGGAAATCCCGCTGGCGTTCCAGCAGCCGTTCGTGCCCACGCACGAGGCGATGGCTTCGCTCGACCTGCACCACGGGCGCAAGCCGGCGGACCTTGCCGCCGACCTGCGCCGCGCGTTTTCGGGCATCGTGGCTGGAAACGTGAAGGAAGACGGGATGCGTCGGATCGAGGAATTCGGACCCTTCAAGATCCACGGCGATACGGACATGATGCAGTCGCTCGATGCGCTGCTGCAGGCCTTCGTCGAGCAGCGGCGCATGAAGATCTCGGGCGCGTATCGTCCCTGCTACGAAGTGGTCGCCTGATCGCGCGCCCCTGATCGCGGAACATGTCCGTGGCGATTGCCCGCCGCGCTCAGCGCGTCGCGGGCAGTCGCACGGTGACCGTGAACCGGCCGTCGGCGGAGCGCACGTCGACGCTGCCGCGGCCTTCGGTGAAAGCATCGATCTGCGCCAGCGACGACGGCAGCCCGACGTTGTGGCCGCGACTCTGGACGTCGGTCGAAGCGGTCGAATCCGGCATCGGGTTGTCGATGACCACGACCACGTCGTCGTCGCGTTCCTCGATCAGGATGTCGATGTCGCCACCGCCCGGGATGCGTTCTATTCCGTGCTTGATCGCGTTCTCGACCAGCGGCTGCAGCGACAGCGACGGCACGGAAACCTCGGGAATCGGCACCGGCATGCGCCAGCGAACGCGCAGGCGTTCGCGGAATCGCAAGGCTTCGATCTCGAGGTAGCGTTCGATCAGCGCGATTTCCTCGCGTAGCGGGATTTCCTTGGGGCCGGCCAGCGCGGCGCGGAACAGGTCGGCGAGGTCGAGCAGCAGTTTTTCGGCATCATCGGGCCGGTTGTGGACCAGCGCCGCGCCGGTATTGAGCGTGTTGAACAGGAAGTGCGGGCGCACGCGTGCCTGGAGCGCGGCCAGTTCAGCCTGCTTGGCGCGCACGGCGAGTTGACGTGCCTGCCAATGGTTCTGGAAGGCGGCCAGTGCCAGCAGGCTCACGATCAGCGTGATGCCGATCGTGCGCAGGTAGACGTCGAAGCGCTCCCGCTCGGGGACGCGCCACAGCTCGCCGAGCACCAGATTGCTGGCGATCATCACCGTGGTGCAGCTCATCACCAGCAGGGCGACCGTGGCGTAGGCGATGAACAGTGGTTTCACGTTGCGCAGGCGTCCGCGCAGCAGGTACAGCGCACCCAGGGTCAGCAGGCAGACCCAGAGCACCATCAGCGAGAGCAGCCCGAAACGGATCCATCGTCCCTCGGGCTCATCGGAAGCGAGCGTGAGAATCGCAGCCAGGCCTTCGGCCGCCAGCACGACCCAGATCACCACGCCTCCCTGCCAGAGCGCATCCAGCGGGGAAGATGTCCGGGGCGGGGAGGCGGCGGTGGAAGGCGGGGCGGGCGGTGTCATGGCGCCATGATGCCCGGTGCAGCGGCCTTTCGGGCAGGGTTTCCCGAGCAGCCACCGCTCATGCCACGGTGCCGGCCGCCCATCGGCCCCGGGGCGGGATGCGGTGGTCACCACTCCGGCCCCCGCCTATCCTGCCCACATTGAGTCTGGAGGTGGCATGGGCATCATCCGTCGAACGCGTTCCAAGGCAAGGCCGCCTCGCAGCAGTCGCGGCTTCAGCCTGATCGAAATGCTGGTCACACTGGCTGTGCTGGCGATCGTCATCGGCCTGGCATCTCCGCTGTTTACCACGATGACCAATCGCAACCGGCTGACTGGCGCAGCCAATGAGACGGTGGCGGCATTCCAGATCGCACGCAGCGAGGCGATCCGACGCAATGTCCGAACGGTGATCTGTGAAAGCGTCGATTCCGTGACCTGCCGGAACGGCTCGCCGTGGCGGGGCTGGATCGTGTTCACCGATTTCAATCGCAACAACCTCCCCGATGCCGGCGAGATCATGCGCACCGGGACGTTCGAGCAACCGCTGGTCGTCCTGACCAGCAGCAATATCCCCAACAACCGCGTGGTCTTCCGTGCGGACGGCCTGGCCTACAACGACAACGCACTGCTCGAGGCGAACATGCGTGTCTGCCTTGCGGCCAATCAGCCGGATGCGAACGCCCGCGATATCGCCATCACCATCGGCGGACGTGTCAGCGTCAAGGCGCCGGTGGATGCTCCCGGTAATACCTGCCCTGCTCCAGGAAACATCTGATGCGTACTCGTCACAATCCGCACCGCATCTCATCCGTTCGCGTCCGTGCTCCGCGCACTTCTGCGAGCGCCAGGGGCGTGGGCCTGATCGAAGTGCTCGTTGCCGTCCTCGTGCTGGCGATCGGCCTGCTTGGTGTCGCAGCACTGCAGGCCACTGCGTTGCGCAACAGCCAGAGTTCGCTGGAACGCAGCCAGAGTGTGATCCACATGTACTCGATCCTCGACGCCATGCGCGCCAATGCCGATGCGGCACGCAGCGGCGCCTACAACATGCCCATGGCTTGCACTGCGCCCGGCGGCGGCACGATCGTCGCCAACGACCTGCGGCAGTGGATCCTCAACCTCCAGGCGCAAGGCAACCTGGGCCCGACGGCCTGCGGTTCGATCCAGTGCGCCGGCCCGGTCTGCACAATCACCGTGCAGTGGGACGACTCCCGTGCTGGCGGCGCCGCCAACCAGACCTACTCCTTCAGGACGATCTCCCGCATATGAGCCGAACGACTTTCCATCGCCGTCCGCGTGCATCCCGGGCAGGTTATCGCGCGGCATCCGCCATTCGCGGCTTCACACTGGTCGAATTGATGATCGCGCTGATGCTTGGCCTGCTGGTGGTCGCCAGCGCAGGCGCCATCTTCCTTTCGAACCGCCAGACATATCGCGCTACGGAAGGCCTCGGTCGCGTGCAGGAAAACAGCCGGATGGCCTACGAGCTGATGGCTCGCGACCTTCGTGAAGCCGGTGGCAATCCATGCGGCAAGAATCTGCTTTTCGTGAACGTGCTCAACCCTACGGCGGACTGGTGGTCGAACTGGAATCGTGGCCTGACCGGTTATGAAAGTGGCGTCGCCTCTCCGGGCACCGCATTCGGCACGGCGTACGGCAACCGCATTGCCGGGACCGATGCCGTCGACGTGATGTCCGGCGACAACTCCAGTGGCGTGACCGTCGTCAACCACAACCCCAGCGCGGCCCAGTTCCAACTTAATACCGCCAATCACGTGCTGGACGATTCGGATATCGCGATCGTCTGCGACAACCGGCAGATGACGCTGTTCCAGGTCACCAATGCGCAGCCGGGCACGAACGAAGTGATCGTGCACAACACCGGCAACACCGCGACACCGGGCAACTGCACGAAGGGCTTGGGCTACCCGCCGCCGAAGACCTGTCCGAATGCACTGGGTACTCCTTACACCTATGGTGCGAACTCCACCATCGCGAAGCTGCATGCCGTGCGCTGGTATGTCGGTCGCAACCGCAACGGTACCAATTCGCTGTTCCGCGTCTCGCTCGGCAGCAACGGCGCTGGCGCCGCGGTCACGACGGACCAGGAAATCGCCGAAGGCGTCGAAAACATGCAGTTGCAGTACCTCGTCGCCGGTGCGGGTGCCTATGTCGATGCGTCGCTGGTGCCGCCCGCGCGCTGGGCCGAAGTCACCGCCGTGCGCATCGCATTGAACATCGCAAGTACGGACGGTGCGGGCGTCGACGGTGCTCGACTCCAGCGTTCCGTTGCCCATACCGCCACGCTCCGGAATCGCCTGCCATGACGCGTCGACCTGCACATTTCACCCGCTCGTCCGCCCGCCAGGAGGGCGCGACCCTTGTCGTCGTGCTGATCCTGCTGCTGCTGATGACGCTGCTCGGATTGGCGAGCCTGCGCGGCACGATCCTGGAAGAACGCATGACCGCGAATCTGCTGGATCGCGGGCTGGCCTTCCAGGTTGCCGAAGCGGGCCTGCGCGAGGCCGAAGCGGCGCTGGATCCCCAGCCGACGTTTCCCGGGACTGGCTGCGTGAACGGACTGTGCGGTACGCCTGATCCGGCCGCGACGGAGCGCTGGCTCGACCCTGGGATGGTGTGGCGCCCGGGGACCGTCGTGGATTCGAACATGGCGGCACCCGAATTCTTCATCGAGAACATGGGGCTGGGCGTGAACTGGCCCAAATGCGATGCCCTCCCCGAAAACAAGCGCAGCCCGCAGTGCGAGACCCCACGCTTCCGCGTGACCTCGCGCAGCGCGCAGGACGGCCGAGCCTCGGTCATCCTGCAGGCCATGTACGCCGGCAAATAACCCCGAGGATGCCGTGAATACTTCCCGCCCCCCCAAGTCCCGCAGCCATCGGACGTCGTCTGCCACGAAGTGGCTGGCCCCGCTCTTCGCCTGCATGGCGACCTTGCTCGGGTTGCCCGTGCATGCCGGCATCACCTTGCCGGACACGCCCATGCAGACCAACAACGGCGTACCGCCGAACATCTGGTTCATCCTGGATGACTCGGGTTCGATGGCCTGGCGCTACATGTACAGCCCGACCATCACCAGCCTCGTCCGCGATGGCGGCAACAACGTTGCCGTCCCCACCGGTGACAATCGCACCAAGGACAGCGACTACGGGTCGAACAGCACTGCGCTCGCGGCGATGTACGACCAGAACTACATCACCAATACCCTGTACTACAACCCGAACCAGACGTATCGCGGCTGGCAGAGTGCCAATGGTACCTACATGGCAGACGACACCTATGATTCGGTGTCGACCAGCAACACCCATCTGACGGGCACGCTGAATCTCAATGGCGAGGTGCAGACGTTCTACATGCCGCCCACCACCGGTGCGCTGAACGATGCCCGCCTGTACACGCGCTATACCCTGTTGACCAACAACACGGCACAGCGCTGCACCTGGAATGCGACCAATCGCAATTTCACGACGACTGGAAACTGCACCACGGTCAGCAGCTTCACCTGGCCCAGCGGCACCACGCGTACCCTGGCGCAGGAAAAGATCAACTTCGCGAACTGGTACACCTACCATCGCACTCGCACCAAGGTCGCGAAGGCCGGCGTCAGCTATGCCTTCAACGACACCAGCATCTTCAATGCCGACAACGCCTACCGCGTCGGCTTCACGACGATCTGGCAGCGTGACGAATACCGGATCCCTGTCGCCAGCGACAATGGTTTGTTCCGCAACACGAACCGGAGCGACTGGTTCGACCGCCTCTTCAACGCCACCGCGAGCAACGGTACGCCGCTCAAGGCTGCGCTGATCCGCGCGGGCCAGTATTACGAAGAAACCGGGAACACGGGGCCCTGGGGCCCGCAGGCGACGGCAAACCAGTACGAATGCCGGCAGAACTTCACGATCCTGACTACCGACGGCTTCTGGAACAGTGAGACGACTGCACCCGTTGCAGGCATGGGCAATTCCGACGGCAGCAACGGCAGCGCCATTTCCCGTCCCGACGGCCCGCCCTATACCTACACCGCGGCTGCGCCGTTCTCGGACGCATGGAGCAACACGCTTGCCGACGTGGCGATGCACTACTGGAAGCGCGATCTCCGCACTGATCTGACGAACACGGTCCCGTCGTCCGTATCCAATCCGGCGTTCTGGCAGCACATGGTCACCTTCGGCATCTCCATCGGCCTGCGCGGCACGCTGGACGTGGACACGACGATGAACCAGGTGCGCAACAACCAGAACGTGGCCTGGCCGAATCCGATCGACGCAGAAGATGCGCAGCGCATCGACGATCTGTTCCACGCAGCCGTCAACGGACGCGGCGCGTTCGTGAGCGCGGGCAACCCGGACCAGTTCATCGACGGCCTCGGCGGTGCCCTGCGCTCGATCGCGTCGCGCCGCGGTACCGGTTCGAACGCATCCGTGGCAGGCAGCTCGACGGCAGCCGGCGTGAAGGTCTTCATCGCCCGGTATTTCACCGGCAAGTGGTACGGCGAGTTGAGTGCCTATCCGGTGACGAACGCCGGCGTCGGCAACGTGGCCAGCTGGAACGCGACCATTCCCACCTGGACGTCGCGTCGCATCTTCACCCACAACGGCACGGCAGGCACCACGTTCCCCACCAGTGCCCAGCAGACGGTGCTGACGTCCACCATCGCCGACTACATCAAGGGCGACCGCAGCCGCGAGGAAGTCATCAATGCGGGCGGTACGTTGCGCAATCGCCAGAGCCTGCTCGGCGACATCGTCAACAGCTCCCCGGTGTACGTGAAGACCTCCGCGACCGTCGACACCGTCTACATCGGCGCCAATGACGGAATGATGCATGCCTTCGATGCCACGAGCGGCATCGAACGCTTCGCCTATGTGCCGAACGGCCAGGATTTCAACAAGCTCAAGGAATACGCGGATTCCGGCTACAACCACAAGTTCTACGTCGATGGTCCGCTGGTCGCCTCGACCAAGCGCCATTCCGCGACGCAGACGACGCTTGTCGGTTCGCTGGGGCGCGGCGGCCGCGGGCTGTATGCCCTCGATGTCACGGATCCCACGGCGTTCGACGGCACCAAGGTCCTGTGGGAAAAGACCGGCGCGACGGAAGCCAACCTCGGACAGGTGATGGGCCAGCCGTTCATCGCACGGCTCAACGATGGCTCGCTGGGCGTGGTGGTGTCGAACGGCATCAACAGCACCAACGACAAGGCCGTGCTGTTCGTGTTCGACCTGCGCACGGGCGCCAAGCTTGCAGAAATCGAAGCGCCTGCCGGCGGCAGCGGCGCCAACGGCTTGTCCGCGCCGAATGGCTGGGACGAGAACGGCGACGGCACCATCGACTACGTGTATGCCGGCGATCTGCGCGGCAACGTGTGGAAGTTCGACCTGACCAACGCCAACACGAATCGCTGGGAAGTTGCGAACAATCGCGCCCTGTATGCGCCCACCAGTGGTCTGGTGCAGCCCATCACGGGTGGTCTGACGGTGTCGTTCGATCCGGTCTCCGAGGATCGCTGGGTCTTCTTCGGCACCGGCCGCCTGCTGACCACCACGGATCTGCTCGATGACAGCCTGCAGACCTGGTATGGCGTCAAGGATTCCGATACCAACACCGGCTCGCTGCGGCGCACCGATCTGACGTCGCGCAACATCGCGATCTACGATGCCGCGACCAAGCGCCGCGCCTTCGAACCGAATTCGGCATTGCCGACGGGAAGCAAGGGCTGGTACATCGACCTTGATCTGCCGCCGAGCAACACCCGCGAAGGCGAGCGCATGATCGGCGAGCCCCAGATCATCCGCGATGTCCTGCTGGCATCGAGCGTGATCCCGAATACCAGCAATCCGTGTACGCCGGGTCGCGGCTATCTGAATGCGATCGATGCCTACACCGGCACCTCGATCCGTGCGGGCTTCTTCGACACGAACTTCGATGGCAACTTCAACAACGACCTGCTCGGCGGTGGCCCCGGCACCGGCACGTTCGTCGGATCGTTCGATCCGGGCGTGGGCCTGTTGACGGACCCGGTGTGCGTGGATGGACAATGCATCGTCAACGGCGCCCTCGGCCCGGCCAGCGTGCCGGTTCCGCAGGGATACTTCAGCGGGCGCATCTCCTGGCGCGAAATCGTACGGAACTGACCATGACATCCCATCGTTCACATGCATTCGTGTCTTCGCGCCGTGCCCAGGGTTTCACGCTGGTCGAGATGATCATCGTGGTCTTGATCATCTCGGTCCTCGCGGCAATCGCGTATCCGGCGTACCAGAACCACGTGGTGAAGACGCGTCGTGAAGCGGCCAAGGGCTGCCTGCTGGAAATGCAGCAGTTCATGGAGCGGTACTACACGACCAACCTGCGTTACGACCAGACCATGGCTGGCGGAATCGCAGTGGCGTTGCCGCCGTGCCAGGCCGGTCAGGACGTCACCAATTTCTATCAGGTGGCTTTCGACGGCGCGCCCACGCGTACCACGTACAACCTGCGTGCCGTTCCGCAGGGCCGGCAAGCCACCGTGGATACCTACTGCGGCACGATGTCGATCAACAACCGAGGTGTAAAGGGCGAGACCGGCACCCAGACGGTTGATTACTGCTGGTGAGTTGGTGCTCCCGATGTCGCAAGAAAGCCCGCTCGAACGAGCGGGCTTTTTTTCGTTTCGGCGAGGCGGTGAGGTCACTTCGCGCAGAAGGACGAGCATCAGCCGTCTGCGCATTCGAGCGGGCGAGGAGGTCGTCGATCGCCCAAAAAGAAAACCCGCGACTCGCGTCGCGGGTTTCCCGGAATGTGGCGCCCGAAGTTGGACTCGAACCAACGACCCCCTGATTAACAGTCAAGTGCTCTAACCGGCTGAGCTATTCGGGCGGGGAGGCGTATCTTAATGGGCTCTGCCGACGCGATCAAGCGTCCGGGCTGCATGCGGCCCGGATGGGCGTGTGATCACAGCCCGGCGACGCAGGCGACGGCAGGGCCCGCTTCGGCACGATCCCGGCGCAGGCGACCGCCATTGGCGAGGATCAGTCGTTCAGCATCCTGCGGGCCGCGCCGGTCGCACAGGGTGAATGTGGCGTTGGAGCCGGCATTGCTGCCGTTCGGCTGGTAGACCACCCGGCTGCGCCCGAGGGTGCCATGCAGGCCGACGCCACGGGGAAGTTCCGGTTCCCGCTGGACGACGTGCTCCTTCGGGCCGAGCTGGCGGTCCCTGTCGTCGTCGATGAAGACGATCCAGCCGTCGCTCCAGTCCGTGCCGCCACTGCAACCGGTATCGGTGCCCGCGCAGACGACCACGTGCCTGCCTCGCACGGTCGCGATGCGGTGGGCGTCGAACAGGGCGACGGTGAGCGCCGTGCGTGCCGAAACGGATCTGACCCGGGCAACGGCGTGGGTGACGCCCGGGATCGCGATGCCGAGGACGAGGCCGAGGATGATCACGGCGATGAGCATGTCGATCAGGGTGAATCCACGCGCGGTACGGCGGAAGCGGCGAAGCTGGGCTGTCATGGGGGCTCCGGGTCGAAGTGTCTGGATGCCTGCAGTCTGGTTCCGGAGGCTCCATCCGGGCATCAGTGGCAAACCCGTCGTGATGTAGGAAAACCCCGTGCCCGCTGCTGACAGGTTGGGTCTCGACGGGCTGGTATCCTTCCGAAGTTGCCCTGCCGAAGCCCCCGATGACCGATCCGAAGCTCGACGCGATGACCGATGGGACGATCGAGACCCCACGCCCGGTGTCCGATGTTCCATTCCAGCTCGTGGCACCTTACGAGCCTGCTGGCGACCAGCCGCAGGCAATCGAGGCACTGATCGAGGGGTTCGAGGGCGGCCTGGCGAGACAGACGCTGCTGGGTGTCACCGGTTCGGGCAAGACCTACACCATCGCGAATGTCATCCAGTCGGTCCAGAAGCCGACCCTGGTCATGGCGCACAACAAGACGCTGGCTGCGCAGCTGTACGGCGAGTTCAAGGCCTTCTTCCCGCACAACGCCGTCGAATATTTCGTCAGCTACTACGACTACTACCAGCCGGAAGCCTACATCCCGTCGAGCGATACCTTCATCGAGAAGGACAGCTCGATCAACGAGCACATCGAACAGATGCGCCTGTCCGCGACCAAGGCGTTGCTGGAACGCCGCGACGCGATCATCGTGTGCACGGTGTCCGCCATCTATGGCCTGGGCGATCCGAACGAATATTTCCGGATGGTGCTGCACATGGTGCGCGGCGAGCGCATCGACCAGCGCGAATTGATCCGCCGGCTCACCGAGATGCAGTACAGCCGCAACGACACCGAATTGCGGCGCGGCACCTACCGGGTGCGCGGCGAAGTGATCGACGTGCATCCGGCCGAATCGGACAGCGAGGCGCTGCGCATCGAACTGTTCGATGGCGAGATCGAGCAACTGACCGTATTCGATCCCCTGACCGGTGAGAGCAACCGCAAGCTGCAGCGGTACACGATCTATCCGAAGTCGCATTACGTGACCACGCGGCGCACCGTTCTGGAAGCGATCGAAGCGATCAAGGTGGAGCTGCGCGAGCGGCTGGAGCAGCTGTATGCCTCCAACAAGCTGGTCGAAGCGCAGCGGCTGGGGCAACGCACGCAGTTCGACCTGGAAATGATGGCCGAAGTGGGCTTCTGCACGGGCATCGAGAATTACTCGCGGCACCTCACCGGCCGCATGCCGGGCGAAGCGCCGCCATGCCTCTTCGATTACCTGCCGCCCGACGCCTTGCTCGTGGTCGACGAATCGCACGTCACCGTTCCGCAGATCGGCGCCATGTTCAAGGGCGACCGTTCGCGCAAGGAAACGCTGGTGGAATTCGGTTTCCGCCTGCCTTCCGCGCTGGACAACCGTCCATTGCGTTTCGAGGAGTGGGAAGGTCGCGCGCCGCGCACGATCTTCGTCTCGGCCACGCCCGGCAAGTACGAGATCGAGAAGTCCGAAGGGCAGGTGGTCGAACTGGTCGTGCGGCCGACAGGCCTGATCGATCCCGAGGTCGAGATCAGGCCCGTGGGCACGCAGGTCGACGATCTGCTCGGCGAGATCCACGAGCGCGTCGCGATGGGCGACCGCGTGCTGGTCACCACGCTGACCAAGCGCATGTCGGAGAACCTGACCGAATACCTCGGCGACCACGGGGTGAAGGTGCGTTACCTGCATTCCGACATCGAGACCGTCGAGCGCGTCGAGATCATCCGCGACCTGCGCCTGGGCGTGTTCGACGTGCTGGTCGGCATCAACCTGCTGCGCGAAGGGCTGGACATGCCCGAAGTATCGCTCGTCGCGATCCTCGACGCCGACAAAGAAGGCTTCCTGCGTTCGGCCGGTTCGCTGATCCAGACCATCGGCCGCGCAGCGCGCAACGTGCGTGGCAAGGCGATCCTGTACGCCGACAACGTCACGCGATCGATGCAGGCTGCGCTGGACGAGACCGGCCGCCGCCGCGAGAAACAGCTCGAATACAACGCCGAGCATGGCATCGTCCCGACCTCGGTGCGTCGCGAGATCATGGATGTCATGGAAGGCGCCCGCGCGGAGCCGGCGCCGGGCGACAAGAAAGGGCGCGGCGGTCGCGCGCAGCGCGTCGCCGAACCGGCTGAGGACTATGCGGCGCTGTCGCCATCGCAGGTGGCGGCGAAGATCGCGACGCTGGAGCAGACCATGTACCAGCATGCGCGCGACCTGGAGTTCGAGGAGGCGGCGCGGGTGCGCGACGAGATCCGCAAGCTCAAGGAAGCGAGCCTCGGATGAGCACGGCGGCGCCGCCGCGCGACATGCCCCGCTGGGGCTGGCTCGGCGCGTTGTGGCTGCTGGTCTATCTGCCGATCTACCAGTCCGCATACGGCGCGCTGAACTTCCTGTTCCTGTGCAACATCGGCGTGATCCTGACCGCGCTGGCGTTGATCCTGCGCAGCCGCCTGCTGGTCGCGAGCCAGGCCGTGGCGGCGCCGGTCATCGCGTTGGCCTGGGCGGTCGACGTGAGCTGGAAGCTCGCTACCGGCGATTTCCTGTACGGCGCGACGTCGTACATGTGGGATGTCGCGTATCCGCTGCCTGCGCGGCTGCTGTCGCTGTATCACGTCGCGTGGCCGATCCTGCTGTGGGCGATCCTGCGCCGCGTCGGTTACGACACGCGCGGCTGGGCGCTGCAGGCGGTGATCGCGGCGTTGGCGATGCTTGCGGGCCGCTGGCTGGCTCCGACGGTGGACAACGTCAATTTCGCCTGGAGCGATCCGTTCCTGGGCAGGCAGCTTGGCCCGCCCGTGGTGCACCTGCTGCTGTGCTGGTCATTGCTGGCTGCCCTGGCCTATGGCGCGACCCATTGGGCCCTGAAGCGGCTCTTTCCGGTCGGGCCGGCATGAAGTGGTTCCGTTCCGGAAAGACCGGTGTTAACATAGCCGGCCTTCCGGGACGCGGCACTGACGCATCCCCGAATGGGCGGTTAGCTCAGCGGTAGAGCACTACCTTGACATGGTAGGGGTCACAGGTTCGAACCCTGTACCGCCCACCAATTAAATCAACGGTTTAAGCCGTGTTTAATTGAGAAACTTCCGGTCGGGCCGGGAAAAACACGAAAAGCCGCCTTGTGAAAAGGGCGGCTTTTCTGCTTTTCGGACCCGCGTTGACGGGCTCGTGCCATGGCGGCCGCGCATGCAAATGGACTGTCGCTTTCCGTCTGCCAGCGGACGCGGTTGTACCTTGAGGCGAACGCCGCCGTGCAGCGCTGCAGGATTGCGTCGCGCAGCAGGTGCACAACTAGACGACCGGCTCCTGTCCTGGATGATGGTCGAGTGGCAGCGTGATGAGGAACTCGCTTCCGAGCCCAACCCCGGCGCTGATGACCTCGACCGTGCCTCCGTGACCTTCGACCAGCTCCTTGACGACGGTCAAGCCGATGCCGAGACCTTGGCCATTGAAAGCCATCGCATGCGTGTCCTGGGCGAAAGGTTCAAAGACCCGCCGCAGACCTGCGGCGCTGATGCCGATCCCGCTGTCGACGACACGGATGACGATGTTCTCTGCTTGCATGCCGGCTGTCAGGTGGATGTCGCCGCCCTCGGGGGTGTACTTGGATGCGTTGTCGAGCAGATTGCTCAGGATCTGCGCCAAGCGGATCGGATCGGCCACCAGGGTGATCGGCTGCAAGGGAAGGTCGACATGGAAGCGCTGCAGACGCGTGTCCATGGTGTGGCGAGATGCGCGTGCCACGTCGTTGATGAGTTCCAGCAGGTCCACATCGCGGAAATGGAGGCGCAGCTTGCCTGTGCTGGATCGCGAAAGATCCAGCAGGTCACCGATCAGCCGAGTCATATGGGCAAGCTGCTGCTCGATGATGCGTTGCATCCGTGCCTGGCTCTGGGCATCCGAGCCACGAAGCAGGGACACGGCGACGCCCAATGGCGTCAATGGATTGCGAAGTTCGTGCGCAACGAGCGCCAGGAACTCCTTCTGCCTTTGCTGGGAGTGTTCGGCCGCTGCTTGAAGTTCCTGTGCGCTCAGCGCGGCCATCACCAGTTGCTCGTTGGCTTCACGCAGCGTGCTCGCCCAACGCTGGCTGGCGGCATAGGCAATGTCACAGGCATTCATCGGTTGAATGCCTGTGAGCGGGTCAAGCGCATCGTTGGTCGTGGTCGCTCGGGAAACAGTGTCGTCGGCGCTATCGACATGAAACACGCAGCTGGTCGACCCCAACCGCTTCGCCCGATACATGGCCGCATCCGCACGTTCGATCAGCATTTGTGGCGTGTCGCCATCATCGGGATACAGGCAGATGCCGATGCTGGCAGCCAGCCGGAATACGTGCTCTCCGATCTGGCAGGGCATTTCCAGCGACGATGACACTTTCCGGGCGACCAATTCGGCATCTGAAGCGGAAGCGATATCGTTCAGAAGTATCAGGAACTCGTCCCCACCGTGACGGCTCACCGTATCCACTTCCCGTACCGCCGACGTCATGCGGCGCGCAGCGAGTTGGAGCACCTGATCGCCCGTGGCATGGCCGAAGGCGTCGTTGATCGACTTGAAATCGTTCATGTCGACGAAGAGCAATGCCAAACGACTGCCATCGCGCCGCGCCCCTGCGATCGACCGGGCAAGCCGGTCAAGCAGCAACCCGCGATTCGGCAATGCAGTCAGCGCATCCAATTCCGCGGATCGAGACACTTCCTCCAGTTCTTCAGCGCAATGATCGGCAGCAGCCTGGGCACGCAGGCTGGAGAGCAACAGGTTCTGATTGGCCTCCACCAGTCGGCCGGAATCCATGCTTTCGAGAAGCTGCTCGGCCGACAGGACATCCCCGTTGAGCTGGACGTGATCCGCTTGCGCCTGGATCAATCTCGCTCCCACCTCATCGACCTCGGCTTTGAGGCCAGACAAATCGTGTGCCGCCTTGGCGACGCGCTCCTCGATCGATGGATCGGACCGAGGCGAAGTCACCGCAGGGCGGCCGGCTGACTGGAAGGGTCATCGGCATCGATGACGCCGGTGGCCGGCGAATCCTTGCGGGTCGGTCGACCGCCCAGCAGCCCCTCCTGCTCCGGCAGTCGATCACCGATCTGCAGGCCGGCATCGTCGATGCTGAACAGGCGGAGTTCGTTGGAGTGAGCACTCGCCCGCACCTTCACGACGCCGATGACGCGCAGCAATCGGCTGTCGACCTCGATATAGCGCTGGACGATGATCGCATCGGTCATGAACGCGGTGCCATAGGGGCTGAAACGCAGGTCGGTGTATCGGTCTTCCAGCTCGGACGTCATCAATACCGTCACGCCGGAGGCGGCCAATGCCATGACCATGCGGGACAGGTTTTCACGGAAGTCATCGCGGAATGCGGGCGCGAGCGCGAGTTCGAATCCGGACAATGAGTCGATGACCACCCGGGTCGCGTCGAGACGGCGGATTTCAGCGAGCAACAACTGAAGCGTTTCATCCAGCGAAAGGTCTGGAGCCCGGCTGTCGACCAATCCGACTCGGCCGCTCTTGATCAGCGCAGCAAGATCCGGTGAGCGGGCATGGGAGGGGCGCTGCTCGAAGGCCGCGATCACCCCGGTTTCCCCAAGCCGTGCGCCTTCGGCCAGGAACGCGGCGGCGAGGATGCTCTTGCCCGACCCGGAAGGTCCCGCCACCAGCAACGAATAGCCTCGCGGCAACCCGCCTCCCAGCATGTCGTCGAGTCGAGGGATGCCCATCCTGGCCCGAGGACGAGGCGAACTGTCCGGAGTGTCGAACTCGAACTCGCGTGTCGGGGCGGCAATCGCAGGCGCGAAAACTTCAATCCCGGCCCTGGTGATCCGGAACGTATGCAGTCCGGGCAATGTCGGCTGGCCGCGCATCTTCATGATTTCGATTTTCCTCACCATGGAGTTGCGGACCACGCTTTGCCGCAGCCAGATCAGTCCGTCGGAAACGGTGAAAACCGGATTGGGGTCGGTCTCGGTGAAATATTCGCCGATGAGGAACGTGGTCGCCTGCCAGCTGGTCATTGCCATGCCCAGTTGCTGGACGAACTGCTGCAAGGCGTTGTGTGGGTTCTCGTTGTGCTTTCCGGCGAGAACGACCGAGCGAAAGGAGTCGACGAACACAAGGGTCGGGTTGAATGATTCGACTTCCTTCACGATCCGCTGAAGCACCAGATCCAGGTCGCCACCCAGGGTATCGTCGGAGAGGTTGACGAAGCGAATGGCGTGGTCTATCGCGTCGTTATCGAAAAAGTCGAACTGCTGCTGATAGCGCAGCATCTTCAGGGGCGGCTCGCCCAGGACGGTGAAATACAGCGCACGTCGCTCGGGGGTGGCCAGGGAAAACATCATCTGATGGGCCAGCGTCGTCTTGCCGCAGCCTGGCGGACCGGCGATGAGATTGAACGAGAATTCCGGCAGGCCGCCGCCCAGGATCTCATCCAGACCAGGAACGCCGGTCGACAGTCGACGGATCACTACTTTGGTCTTCATGGTGACGGCTCCATTGCGGGCGGGTCGCTCAACGGGCGATCCCACAATGAATGCAATAATCGCTCCGTGAGCGAAGGTCCTATCAAGCTTGAAAGCAACTCGTAGAAGGACGACAGGAGTGTGGCACCCACTTGGGTCGCATCGGTTTCGCTCAACGGCATCAGTGTCGCCGTCAATGCGGAAAGATCGATGTTCTGCTGCACAGTCGCGTGCAGGCCCAGCAACACCGGATGCTCGTGACTGGCGAGAAAGAGACTTCGCTTGTAAAGCGCCGCGACGCCACGCGGACCCACGATCGGCGTGAGTGCGGTGCAGATTTCCCCGCACAACGCCGTGACACATGCGGCTGTGCTGCCAGTGCCCGGGTGGTCGTTGGCGCGATGCTTCAGCGTGTCGAGAATACGCCTGGAGGGTTGGCCTTCCACAGAGCGGGTCCGTTGGCCAGTGCTGGATCACCATACACCCTTGGGCGGTCGCGTGCCGGATTTCCGCTCATGCAAGCGTGTTGCACATGTGCATGTGAAGCAGGAATTCCCGGGTCGGCCTGATCCGCCGTGCGGGTTCTGGTGCAGTTGCTGACATCCAGCGCCCGCAGCTCGAATCCATCGTGCTAATTGCATGGTTCGCCAAGGCCTAAGCCGGACAACATGGTCCGTGCGGCCTGAGCATTCCAAAGCGGCGACTGATCCGCGAGCTCGATCCGGCGCTGTCGCTGCTTCCGGTGTGATTCCGGGTGACAGACGGTCAGCTCTTGAAGTTCCGCGCGCGATTGATGCCCAGTGCAGCGAGCGTGCCGATGGCGCCGGAGAGCAGGTAGGCGCCGAGCCAGGCGAGGCCGAAATACGCGCACAGGCCCAGCGCGACCAGCGGTGCGAAGGCTGCGCCGATCAGCCAGGCGAGATCAGATGTCAGCGCGGCGCCGGTGTAGCGATAGCGGCGGCCGAAGTTCGCGGTGACGGCGCCTGCCGCCTGGCCGTAGGACAGGCCGAGCAAGGCGAAGCCGATCAGGATGAAAGCGTTCTGGCCCAGTGGGCCGCCGCCCATCAGCGTCGGTGCGAATCCGCTGAACATCGCGATGACGATCGCCAGTCCGCCGAGCGTACGTGCGCGACCGATGCGATCGGCGATCAGGCCGGAAGCGACGATCCCGCCGGCGGCGATGAAGGCGCCGACGATCTGCACGAGCAGGAAGTCGACGATCGACTGCTCGGAATAGAGCAGGATCCACGACAGCGGGAAGATGGTGACGATGTGGAACAGCGCGTAGCTGGCGAGCGCGGCGAATGCGCCGATCACCACGTGCTGGCCCTTGGCGCGGAACAGCTCGCCGATCGGCGTGGGTTCGAGTTCGAGTTCGCCCATGCGGCCCTGGTACTCCTCGGCCACCACGATGCGCAGCCGCGCGAACAGCGCGACGACGTTGATCGCGAAGGCGACGTAGAACGGATAGCGCCAGCCCCAGCTCAGGAAATCGCGCTCTTCCAGGCTGGCATCGAGGAAGGCGAACACGCTGGCCGCAACGATGAATCCGAGCGGCGCGCCCAGCTGGCCGAGCATTGCGTACCAGCCGCGGCGTTCCTTCGGCGTGTGCAGCGCGAGCAGTGAGGGCAGGCCATCCCACGATCCGCCGAGCGCGATGCCCTGCAGGACACGGAACAGGGCGAGCAGCACGATGGCAGTGCCGCCGAGCGTGGCGTAACCGGGCAGGAAGGCCATGCCGGCCGTGGCCGTGCCGAGCAGGAACAGCGCGGAGGTCAGCTTCGCGCCGCGTCCCCAACGCGCATGCACGGACATGAACAGGATCGTGCCGATCGGGCGCGCGACGAACGCGAGGGCGAAGATGGCGAAGGCGTAAAGCGTGCCCTGCAGGCGATCGGTGAACGGAAAGAACACGGACGGGAACACCAGCGCCGACGCGATGCCGTAGACGAAGAAGTCGAAGTACTCCGATGCGCGTCCGACCACCACGCCGACGGCGATTTCGCCGGGCGCGACATCGGGGTGCGCCTTGGCGCCGTGGTCATGCGTGGACGTGGTGGGGCCAGTGGCGGAGGACATCGTGGCGGCTCTCGGATGTGGGTACAGGCTGATTTTCCGGAGACAAGCCTGACAGAACCCGGTGCCACGGGGGATAGGACAAAACGTCCAATACTCGCGGAAGAGGGGCGGGACTACATTGATCGCGATCAAAACCGACAGCGATTCACGCCCCCATGTCCAACGTCCGTCGAACCCTGCGCGCCGCGCTCCTGCCGGTCGCCCTCCTGCTGGTCGCCGCGCTGCTGTCCGGCTGCGATCTGGTGGTCCTCAAGCCTGCCGGGGATATCGCCGGGCGCCAGGGCGATCTCATCGTCGTCGCCACGCTGCTGATGCTGATCGTGATCGTGCCGGTGATCGCGCTGACGTTCTGGTTCGCCTGGCGCTATCGCGCGTCGAACCGCAGTGCGACCTATGCGCCGGACTGGGACCATTCCACGCAGCTTGAGCTGGTGATCTGGGGCGTTCCGCTGCTCATCATCATCGCGCTCGGCGCGGTGACCTGGATCAGCACGCATCTGCTCGATCCGTATCGCCCGCTGGACCGTATCGCCGATGGAAAGCCTGTGCCGGAAAACGTCAAGCCCCTGGAAATCCAGGTGGTCGCGCTGGACTGGAAGTGGCTGTTCATCTATCCGGAAGAGGGCGTCGCGTCCGTGAACGAAGTCGCGGTGCCGGTCGATCGGCCCGTGCACTTCCGGATCACGGCGTCGTCAGTGATGAACACGTTCTACGTGCCCGCACTGGCCGGCATGATCTACGGCATGCCCGGCATGGAATCGAAGCTCAATGCGGTGATCAATGCGCCGGGCGAATACGAGGGCTTTTCCGCGAACTACAGCGGCGCCGGTTTCTCGCACATGCGCTTCCGCTTCCATGGATTGTCCCAGTCCGATTTCGATCGCTGGGTGGCCGATGTGCGTAGTGCCGAAGGCGGGCTGACGCGCGCGACCTACCTCGAGCTGGAAAAACCCAGCAAGCGAGAGCCCGTGCGCCATTTCTCACGCGTCGACGACGGGCTGTTCAGTGCGGTCGTGAACCGCTGCGTCGACACCGAGCGCCTGTGCATGGACCAGATGATGGCCATGGATGCATCCGGTGGCCTCGGCATGGACGGTCTGGGCGCGCTGGCGATGCCGCGTCGCGGCGACCCGCGCCTCGGCGCCTATGTCTCCGCCGCAGCCTGTACGCCGGAAACCGCACAACGCGCCGCGATCTCTTCCGTCCTTGGCGGCCTGAAGGCGCCCTGACGCGCCCGATCGCCGCCTTCGATCCGCTTGCACCCGAATTGTTGCCGGAACACCACGATGTCCATCGATAGCGCCGCCATCGAACACTCGCCGATCTTCGGACGCATGTCCCTGGATGCGATCCCCATGCTGCACGATCCCATCGTGATGGCGACCTTCATCGGCACCACGCTGGTGGGCCTCGCGTTGCTCGCCGTGATCACGAAGCAGCGGCTGTGGGGCTACCTGTGGAAGGAGTGGTTCACCAGCATCGACCACAAGAAGATCGGCATCATGTACATGGTGCTGGGCCTGGTGATGCTGCTGCGCGGCTTCGCCGACGCGCTGATGATGCGCATGCAGCAGGCCATCGCCTTCGGCGACAACCTGGGCTACCTTCCGCCGCACCATTACGACCAGATCTTCACCGCGCACGGCGTGATCATGATCTTCTTCGTGGCGATGCCGCTGGTGACGGGGTTGATGAACTACCTGGTGCCGCTGCAGATCGGTGCGCGCGACGTGGCGTTCCCGTTCCTCAACAACTTCAGCTTCTGGATGACCACCAGCGGCGCGGTCCTGGTGATGATGTCGCTGTTTTTCGGCGAATTCGCAGCCACGGGCTGGCTGGCGATGCCGCCGCTGTCCGGCATCGCCTTCAGTCCATCGACGGGCGTCGACTACTACATCTGGTCACTGCAGATCGCGGGCGTCGGGACATTGCTCTCCGGCGTGAACCTGCTGGTGACCATCGTCAAGATGCGCGCGCCCGGCATGGGCCTGATGAAGATGCCGGTCTTCACCTGGACGTCGCTGTGCACCAACGTGCTGATCGTGGTGTCGTTTCCCGTGCTCACCGCGGTGCTGGCGCTGCTGGCGATGGACCGCTACCTCGGCACGAACTTCTTCACCAGCGATCTCGGCGGCAACGCCATGATGTACGTGAACCTGATCTGGATCTGGGGCCACCCGGAGGTCTACATCCTGGTCCTGCCGGCGTTCGGGATCTTCTCCGAGGTGACGGCAACCTATTGCCGCAAGCCGCTCTTCGGCTATTCGTCAATGGTTTACGCCACGGTCTGCATCACCGTTCTAAGCTACCTCGTGTGGCTGCACCATTTCTTCACCATGGGCGCGGGCGCGAGCGTGAACTCCTTCTTCGGCATCGCATCCATGATCATCTCGATTCCGACGGGGGCGAAGCTCTTCAACTGGCTCTTCACCATGTACAAGGGGCGCATCAAGTTCGACGTGCCGATGCTCTGGACGATGGGCTTCCTCATCACCTTCACCATTGGTGGCATGACGGGCGTTCTGATGGCCGTTCCCCCGGCAGACTTCGTGCTGCACAACTCGCTGTTCCTGATCGCGCATTTCCATAACGTGATCATCGGCGGCGTCGTGTTCGGCATGCTGGCCGGCATCGTCTACTGGTATCCGATGGCCTTCGGTTATCGTCTCGACCCGTTCTGGGGCAAGATGTCCTTCTGGTTCTGGTTCATCGGCT
>JAEUPQ010000039.1 GCA_016789405.1 Lysobacteraceae bacterium | reverse complement strand
AGGGCCTTCCCTTCGGGTTGCGCCCCTGTGCCGCCGATCCTGCGGCCCGTGGCTTGCCTTGGCCACCAGCCAAGGACTGCGCCACGGCACCTTGTCTCGGCGACACAGGCTGCGCAACGTGACGTATGAAAATGTGCATGGCACGCTCCTGGACGTGCGTACGACGCCTGCCTGGCTGACGCCGCTCGAATTGACCGCGCTGGGCGCCATCTGGGGCGCCTCCTTCCTGTTCATGCGCGTGGCCGCGCCGGACTTCGGGCCCGCGCCGCTGGTCGCGGTGCGGCTGTGGCTGGGCGCGCTGGTGCTGCTGCCGCTGCTGTGGCACGGACGGCGCGCGTTCCCGCCGGCGCTGTGGCCGCGCCTGGCGTTGATCGGTGCGATCAACTCGGCGATCCCGTTCACGCTGTTCGCCTGGGCCGCGCAGCGCGCGCCGGCGGGCGTCGGTGCGATCACCAATTCGATGGCCGTGCTGTTCGTCGCGCTGATCGCCTTCCTGTTCTACGGCGAGAAGATCGGCGTGCGCCGCGCGATCGCGCTGGTCGCGGGCTTCGCCGGCGTGGTCGTGCTGGCCAGCGGCAAGGTGGCGGGTGCGGACGTCGGTCCGGCGGTCGCCGCAGGCACGGTGGCGGCCTTCCTGTACGGCATCGGCGCGAACCTGGTGAAGCGCCACCTCGCGGGCTTGCCCGCGACGGCCGTTGCTGGCGCGACGCTGCTGTGTGCGGCGCTGCTGTCCACGCCGTTCGCGATCGCGAGCTGGCCGGTCGAGCCGGTGCCGATGCGCGCGTGGCTGTCGGCCGCGACGCTCGGCGTGCTCTGCACGGGCATCGCGTTCGTCATGTATTACCGGTTGATCGCGCGCATCGGTGCGCCGCGCGCGGCGACCTCGACCTATCTGGTCCCGCTGTTCGGCGTCGCGTGGGCCTGGTGGCTGCTCGGCGAGCCGCTCACCTGGACGATGGCGCTGGCCGGCGTGCTGATCCTGGGCGGCGTGGTGCTGAGCCAGAAGCGCTGAGAGATGCACCTGTAGAGCGGAGCTTGCTCCGCTCGTTTTCCGGAATCATCCAAGCGGAGCAAGCTCCGCTCTACAAGGGATGCGTGCGATCAGCTCGCCTGCACCGGCATGCCCTGTCGACGCGGAATGCCGTCGTCGTCGAGCAGGCGTTCGATGCGGGTGAACACTTCCGGACGCGAGAAGGGCTTCTTCATGAAGTCGTCGGCGCCGATGCGCTGCACGTAGAACTGCTCGGTGGCGAGCATGTTGCCGCTGATCATGATGACCGGCACGTCCTTGGTGATCGGGTCGCGGCGCAGCGCACGGAGTGCGGCGAAACCGTCCATGCCCGGCAGCACGATGTCGAGGAAGATGATTTCCGGCACCAGCACCTTGGCCAGTTCCAGCGCCTCTTCGGCGGTGTAGGCCTCGTAGGTCTGGAAGCCGTTCTGCTGCAGCATCTTGCGCAGCACGGCGACGACCACGGTGGAATCGTCGACGATCAGCGCGCGCGTCCCGGCACGGGCATTGACGCGATTGCGTTCGCGGCGCTCCGGCCCCTGGTAGCTGTCGTCCTGCGGCGGGTGTTCTTCGGCCGCGGCTTCGATGGCGCTGTCGGTCACGTCGTCCGGGGAAGGCGCGAGCACGGGCGTGGCGGTCGGTGGGCCCTCGACGCGCACCTCGGCGACAGGCGCGGGCGCTGCGACGGCAGGCAGGGGCGTGTAGGGCGGCGGCGCTTGGGCGGGGGCAGGCGCCGGTGCAGGCGCAGGCGCAGGCGCAGGCGCAGGCGAGGGTACGACGGGACGTGTGGGCGAGGGGGCGGGTGTTGCGGCCGTCCGCTTGGCAGGCGTGCTGTCGCCGCCCAGCATGCGCTTGATGGAATCGAAGATGCTCACCCTGGACTACCCCTTGTGCGTTCGGGCCATGCGATCCCACTGGATACGACAATCCGGGCCCGGGGCGGACGGCGGCAAGGATAGCGGCGCCGCCAGCATACGGCCAAGTCCGGCAAACGCGCCCGCGTCGCCCTGATGCGCGAAGCCCCGGGCGTGCCCGGGGCTTCGGTCGTGACGCATGTGCCGCGGAACGCGTCCGCTTACTTGATCGGCTCGTCCAGCATCATCGAGCGGACGAAGCGCACCGGCGGTGCGCCGTACGACAGCACCTGGTCGTGGTAGGCCTTCAGCTGGAAGTCCTTGCCGCGCTTGGCGATGACCGCCTTGCGCAGGTCGAAGTGTTCCTGCACGCCGACGAAGTACGTCGGCAGCTGCGCGCTGCTGAGCTGGGCGCGGATCCACTTGCCTGCGGCTTCGCGTTCCTGCTGGAACGTGCGACGCGTCATCAGGTCCATGGCCTGCTCGCGCGTCCAGTTGTCGACATGCACGCCCTGGTCGAGGATCGCGTTGGCCACGGCGCGCAGGTAGAACTTGTAGCGCATCAGGTGGAACAGCGGATCGTTGTCCAGATAGCCGTTCTCCATCATCACGGTCTCGGTGTAGACCGCCCAGCCCTCGGCGAACATGCCCGAACGCAGGACGCCGCGCAGCACCGACGGATGCCGCGCCGAATGCGCGCCTTCCAGGTAGTGACCCGGCATCGCTTCGTGGATCGACAGCAGGTGGATCATCCGCGTGTTGTATTCGCGCAGGAACGAATCGGTCTGCTTCGCGTCCCATTCGTCCGGGATCGGCGAGATCGCGTAGTACGTCTTCTGGCCCTTGTCGAGCGGACCCGGCGAGTCGCAATACGCGACCGAGAAGCCGCGCTGGAATTCGGGCATGAGGATGATTTCCACCGGGTCGTCCGGCACCGTCACCAGATCCTTTTCGCGCGTGAAGACAGTGGCCTCCGCCAGCGTCTGCTTGGCGGTGTCGACCACCTTGTCACGCGCCGGCTTCTCGGCATACGCCAGTTCGAGCGCGGCTTCGATCGCCTTCTGCTGCTGTTCGTCGCTCGGCGCGTCCGGCAGTTCCGGGGCGTTCGGCTTGTCCTTCAGCACCTGCTGCGCGATCTTGTACATCGTCGCGCGCACGCTGGTGATCTCGGCTTCGGCGCGCTGCTTGATCTCGGCGCGCGACAGCGACGACATCAGCGCGAACTTCAGCTTTTCGTCGTAGCGCTGCGCGCCGACGCGGAAGTCGCCCTTCGCGTTCGGCACCAGGGTCTTGTCCAGCCATGCCTGGTGTTCGTCGACGGCCTTCGCCAGCGTCGCGACCGCCGCATCGAGGCGCTTGCGCTCCTCGCCCTGCAGCTTGTCGGCGTTGGGCTTGATGAATTCCTCGATCAGCGACAGCACGCCCTTGTTCTGCTTGGCCACCGTCTCGGCGTGCGTCTTCGGCACGCGCGCGGGATCGAGGTTCTCGCGAGCCTGCGCCAGCAGTGCCGGGATCTTTTCCATGCGCGCGGCGGCGGCATTCAGGCGCTGCGGCATCGGCGCGTAGTCGCGGGCCATCAGGTTGTAGATCGCGCCACCGGCCAGGCCGCTGTAGACCTGCGGATCCCAGGCCCAGCTCTGCATCGTTTCCATGTTCCAGATGTCGCCCTGCAACTGGTTGCGCAGGATCGCGGCATCGATCTGGTTCTCGCGCGAGAGCTTGCTCGCGTCGATGCCGTCGAGCTCGGCCAGGATGCCCTTGCTGAACTTCACGTACTCGTCGCGCGATGCCGCGCTGAGATCGTCGAGTTCGGCATCGAAGCGATGGTCGCCCTGCTGGGTCGCGGTCACCGGGTTGCGCTTGAGCCAGCCATCGAGCCAGCGCTTGCTGATCTCGGCGAACTTCGACTCGACGGCAGCGTCGGCGC
This sequence comes from Lysobacteraceae bacterium, assembly GCA_016789405.1. Taxonomy (GTDB): domain Bacteria; phylum Pseudomonadota; class Gammaproteobacteria; order Xanthomonadales; family Xanthomonadaceae; genus Lysobacter_I. The sequence goes on along the minus strand of JAEUPQ010000039.1, from coordinate 44,358 downwards.
TCGGCGCCGCGACGGACTTCTCGGGTTGCGAGGGCGTGGTGGTCGCACCGTCACCGCCGCAGGCGGCGAGGGTCACGGTGAGCAGTGCAGCGGCAAGGGGTGTCAGGCGCATGGTCGGATCCGACGGGACGAAAGATCCGAGCATAAAACGTATACGCCATGACGTGCATGTGCCGGATCCAGCTACATTGAGGGCCAGGGCACGATCGCCCGTCGAGGGGTATCGAAGATGCGGCATCGCGACATGCGCAGCCATGGGACGCCTGGCCATCGTCACGCAGCGCGCCGTCTGGCGCTCGCTGCCTTGTTCTTCGCCGCGAGCGCAAGCGCGCATGCGGCGTGTCCATCCGACGCGTGGTCGCGCGAGGCGATGCTGGCATGGAAGGCCGAAAGCGACACGGGGCTGGAGGCCGGCCGGCGCGATGCGCTGGTGTCGACGCTGACCGATTGCCTCGCGTCGACCGATCCGGCGCTGCGCGACGACCTGGGCTATGAAGGCCTGCAGGCCGTGCTGCGCGCAGGCGCCCTGCCGCCGGAGGCGCTGCGTGCGCTGCGCGACAGGCTGCAGCGCATGCTCGATGCACCGGATCCGCAGGGCGTGGCGCGTCCGTTCGCGGCGCTGGTGCTGTCCGAAGTCGCGCGGACCGATCGCATCAAGCCGTGGATGCTTGCGGACGAACGCGCGGCGATGGTGGAACGTGCGGCAGCGTATCTGTCCTCGGTCGACGACTATCGCGGCTTCGAGAAGACGGTCGGTTGGCGCCACAGCGTCGCCCACGGCGCGGACTGGGCCATGCAACTGGCGATGAACCCGAAGCTCGAACGTGCGGAACTGGATCGCCTGCGTTCGGCGGTCGCACAGCAGGCGGTGCCGGCATCGGGCCACGCCTATGTCTTCGGCGAGTCGGAGCGGCTCGCGCGTCCGTTGCTGTTCGTCGCCCGGCGCAACCTGCACGACGAAGCCGACTGGACGGCATGGTTCGCCACGCTGTCGAAGACGCTGGATGATCCGGCGCGCGCCTGGAAGGACGAGGCCTGGCTGGCGAAACGCCACGATCTCGCGGCGTTCCTGCGTGTCCTGTACCTCGAAGCCGACCGCAGCGAGGATGCCGGCATCGCGGCCATGCGGCCCGGGATCCTCGCCGCGCTGAAGGCATTGCCTTGATGCCGATGGTCGTCCTGCGTGGCGAAACTCAGCGCAGCGGCGGCAGTGCGATGCGCTCGCGGCCCGTGTAGACGGTCATCCGTGCATCGCGCGCGAACGCGACCAGCGTGATGCCTGCGGCCTCGGCCTGCGCGATCGCCTGCGCAGTCGGCGCCGACATCGCGACGACCACGGGGATGCCCGCGAAGGCGGCCTTGCGCACGATTTCGAAGGAGGCGCGCGACGTCACCACGAGCATGCCTTCCGCAGCGTCGACCACAGGCGTGGCGCGCTGCAGGGCGCCGACCAGCTTGTCCACGGCGTTGTGCCTGCCCACGTCCTCGCGGACCCAGGCGTCCGCGTCGCGCACGAAGCCGGCCGCATGCACGCCGCCGCTGCGCGCGTTCATCGGCTGGTGGCGCGCAACGATCTCCAGCGCGGCATGGACATCCGCGGGCGCGATGCGGCGCTGGCTCGCGACGCGCGGCGGCGCACGCAGCACTTCGCGCAACTCGGCGACACCGCACAGGCCGCAGCCGCTGCGGCCTTCCAGCCCGCGCCTGCGGTCTTCCAGTCGATCGAAACGCGCCTGCGGGATCGCCGCATGCAGCGCGACGCCGGCTTCGTCGCGCACCACGTCGACCAGCGTGAATTCGCGCGCGCGCTCGACGATGCCTTCGCACAGTGCGAAGCCCAGCGCGAAGTCTTCCAGGTCGATCGGCGTCGCCATCATCACCGCGAACGGCTGGCCGTTGTAGAGCAGGGCGATCGGCGATTCCTCGATCACCATGTCCTCGATCAGGACGGGCTCGTGTTCGCACGTGCGTCCGGGTTCGATGCGGAGCGCGCGCGCCGTGCGCAGGCCGTCGTTCACGACGCATCCCTTTGCGACGCCTCGGCGCACAGCGCACGTCCGCGTGCGGTCAGGCGCAGGCATTCCCGCGTGCCGTCACGGTGTGGCACTGCGATGCGTTCGACCAGGTCCAGTCCATCGAAACGCGGGTCGTCGCCCAGCGCGACCAGCAAGCGGTTCAATTCGCTGGCGCCGAGTCCCAGGTGTTTCGCCGCGCGCGCCGGCGACACCTCGCCGTCCTCGGCGAGCAGGCGCAGCAGGGCGAGGGCCATCGCGTCGCTCACGGCGACGCTGCATGCGCCGAGCGGCGCAGGTAGACCGGAATCGACTTGGACGCCGGCGTGCGCGCGCGCTCGGCATGGTGCGCCAGCGGTACCAGCGCATTCGTTTCCGGGAAGTAGCTGGCGAGGCAGCCCGCCGGGATGTCGTACTCGATCAGGCGGAAATCGTGCGCGACGCGTTCGCCGTCGTCCCACACCGAGACCAGGTCGACGTGATCGCCATCCGCATGGCCCAGTGCATCGAGGTCGGTGCGGGAAATGAAGCACACGCGGCGCAGGCCGTGCACGCCGCGGTAGCGGTCGTTGGCGCTGTACACGGTGGTGTTGTACTGGTCGTGCGAGCGCACGGTCATCAACTGAAGGAGCGGTTGCGGTGTCGACGCATCCGCGGATGGCGAATCGACCAGAGGATGGACGAAGAAGCGTGCCTTGCCATCCGGCGTGGGGAAGATCCGCTCGCGGCACGGATGGTGCAGGTGGAAGCCGCCGGGGACGCGCACGCGCGCGTTGAAGTCCTCGAAGCCGGGCACGACGCGCGCGATGCGATCGCGGATGCGGTCGTAATCCTCGACCAGTTCGAGCCACGCGATGCCACTGTCGGACAGCGTGGCCGCCCCCAGCCGCGCGATGATCGCCGGTTCCGAGAGTAGTTCGCGCGATGCCGGCGCGTTCATGCCTGCGGACAGGTGCACCATGCTCATCGAGTCTTCCACGGTCACCGACTGCAGGCCGCCGGCCTGCTGGTCGATTTCGGTGCGACCGAGGCAGGGCAGGATCAGCGCCTCGCGGCCGTGCACCACGTGCGAACGGTTGAGCTTGGTGCTCACCTGCACGGTGAGCGCGCAATTGCGCAGCGCCGCATGTGTCAGCGCGGTGTCCGGCGTCGCGGCAGCGAAGTTGCCGCCCATCGCGAAGAACACCTTGGCGCGCCCCTCGTGCATGGCCTGGATCGCGTCCACGGTATCGAAGCCGTGCGCACGTGGCGGTTCGAAGCCGAATTCCGCGGCGAGCCGGTCGAGGAACGCTTCCGACGGCTTCTCGTAGATGCCCATCGTGCGGTCGCCCTGCACGTTGGAATGCCCGCGCACCGGGCACGGGCCTGCGCCGGGCTTGCCGATGTTGCCGCGCAGCAACAGCAGCGCGACCAGGCTCTGGATCGTCGCCACGCTGCGGCGGTGCTGGGTCAGTCCCATGCCCCAGCAGGCGATGGTCGCCCGGCTGTCGAGATAGACCGCTGCGGCCTGTTCGATCTGCGCGCGGGACAGTCCCGATTCGCGCTCGATGTCTTCCCATGCCGTGATGCGCACTTCGTCGGCGAACGCGTCGTAGTCGATCGTGTTCGCGTCGATGAAGGCATGGTCCACCGGACCATCGGGTGCGAGCGGATCGTCCGCGGCATCGGCGCGCTCGACGACCATTTTCGCAATGCCGAGGATGACGGCGAGGTCGCCGCCGATCTTCGGCTGGAAATAGTGCGTGGCGATCGCGGTCGAGCCACCGCCGAGCATTTCGGCCGGCGATTGCGGGTCGGTGAAGCGTTCGAGCCCGCGCTCGCGCAGCGGGTTGAACACGACGATGCGGCAGCCGCGCTTGGCCGCGCGCCGAAGTTCGCCGAGCATCCGCGGGTGGTTGGTGCCTGGGTTCTGGCCGAACACGAAGATCGCGTCGGCGCGTTCGAAGTCGTCCAGCGTCACCGAGCCCTTGCCGCTGCCGATCTGTTCGGTCATCGCCACGCCCGAGGGCTCGTGGCACATGTTCGAGCAGTCGGGCAGGTTGTTGGTGCCGTAGGCGCGCACGAACAACTGGTAGAGGAAGGCGGCCTCGTTGGACGTCCGGCCGGAGGTGTAGAAGATCGCCTCGTCGGGCGACGAGAGCGCCTCCAGCGCGGCCGCGATCTTCGCGAACGCCGCGTCCCAGGCGATCGGCACGTAGCGGTCGCTGTCCGCGTCGTAGGCCATGGGCTCGGTCAGCCGGCCCTGGGCTTCGAGATACTCGTCGGTCTGCTCTGCCAGCCATGCGACCGGGTGGGCGGCGAAGAAGTCGCGATCCACGCGCCGCGACGTCGCCTCGTTCGCCACCGCCTTCACCCCGTTCTCGCAGAACTCGAAGGTGGAATGCGGGTTGCGGTCGGGCCAGGCGCAGCCGGGGCAGTCGAAGCCGGTGGGCTGGTTGGTGCGCAACAGGGTGCCTGGGCCACGCAGCACGGCGTCCTGCCGGCGCAGGGCGTCCCATGAGGACTTGAGCGCGTCCCAGCCACCAGCGGCCTTGTCGTAGGGCCGGGTGGTGCCGGTATCGCCGGCCTGGGGCGCGGGCCTTGTGTCTGGGGTGCGTGGCATGCCGGCATGCTAACGCAGGCCATCGCGGCGCACCGTATGGCGTATACGACGGGCTCGTGGCTTCGTCCCGTACTTCCGGCGCTGGACGGCCCGAATCGGCACATCGTAGATTGTCCGCTTGGCTTGTCGGGGGGCGGGCCGTCGTGGACCGTCGATGCATGCACCCGCATGCCGCCGCCCATGTCCACTCGATGCCACACCATCCGCAGGACCGTACTTGAGCGAAGCCACCGCCAGCCTCGACGTCGCCCTCACCCACGCCTCGCGCCTGCTCGGCAGCGACCCCGCGCTGGCTGCTGAACAGGCCGGCGAAATCCTCCGTGCCGTGCCCGGCCATCCTGCGGCACGCCTGATTCTCGCCACCGCGCATCGCCTGCGTGGCGACGCCGCCGCCGCGCTTGGCCTGCTCGAACCACTGGCCGGCGAGCAGGCCTCCGCCGCGCCGGTCCAGTACGAGCTCGGCCTGGCCCTGGCCCGCGTCGGCCGGGGCGACGAGGCCCTCGCGGCGCTCCGCCGCGCCGTCGCGATCAAGCCCGACATGGCCAAGGCCTGGCTGGCACTTGCCGATCACCTCCGCGCCGTGGGCGACGGTGACGGCGCCGATGCCGCCTACCTGGCCTACGTTCGCCACTCCGCGCGCGACCCGAGGCTGCTGCGCGCGGCGGAAGCACTGGCAAGCAATCGCCTGCCCGAAGCCGAGAGCCTGCTGAAGGAATGGCTGCGCCAGCATCCGACCGATGTCGCCGCGATGCGCATGCTGGCCGAGCTTGCCGTTCGCGTCGGCCGCAACGAGGACGGCCTGGGCCTGCTCGAACGCTGCCTCGAACTCGCGCCGGGTTTCCGCGAGGCGCGACAGCACTACGCGCTGGTGCTGCATCGCGACCAGCAGTCGGAGCAGGCGCTGGCACAACTGGACGTGCTGCTTGTCGACGACCCGGACAACCCCGGCAACCGCACGCTCAAGGCCGCGATCCTGTGCAGGCTGGGCGACTATGCCGAAGGCATCGCCCTGTATGAGTCGATCCTGCGGGAATATCCGAACAATGCCCGTGTCTGGATGAGCCACGGGCACGCACTGAAGACCGCCGGACGCCAGGACGAGGCCATCGCCGCCTACCGTCGCAGCATCGCGCTGGAGCCGCGTTTCGGCGAGGCCTACTGGAGCCTCGCCAACCTCAAGACCTTCCGCTTCGGTGACGACGAGATCGCCGCGATGCGCGCGCAACTCGCGCGCACCGACCTGTCGGCCGAGGATCGCTTCCATTTCGATTTCGCGCTCGGCAAGGCGCTGGAGGACCGCAAGGACCATGCCGGTTCCTTCGCGCACTACGCCGCCGGCAACGCGCTGCGCCTGAAGACCGTGCCCTACCGCGCCGCCGACACCAGCGCGCGCGTGGCGAAGGCGAAGCAGTTGTATACCCGCGAATTCTTCGCCGAGCGCGCTGGCTGCGGTGATCCTTCGCCGGATCCGATCTTCATCGTCGGCCTGCCGCGCTCGGGCTCGACGCTGCTCGAACAGATCCTGTCCAGTCATTCGCAGGTCGAAGGCACGATGGAGCTGCCCGAGATCATCGCGATGACCCGCGCGCTGCGCCGCGCGGCCGATGCCACGGCCAGTTACCACGATGCGCTCGCCGGGTTGCCGGCCGGCGAGTTCGCCGCGCTGGGTGCCCGGTTCCTCGATCGCACGCGCGTGCAGCGCAAGACCGGTGCCCCGTTCTTCATCGACAAGATGCCGAACAACTTCCTGCACCTCGGCCTCATCCACCTGATGCTGCCGAACGCGAAGATCATCGATGCGCGGCGGCATCCGCTGGCCTGCTGCTTCTCCGGCTTCAAGCAGCAGTTCGCACGCGGCCAGAACTTCAGCTACAGCCTCGCCGACCTGGGGCATTACTACCGCGATTACGTCGAGCTCATGGCGCATTTCGACAGCGTGCTGCCAGGTCGCGTGCATCGCGTGATCCACGAACACCTGGTCGACGATACCGAGTCCGAAGTGCGTCGCCTGCTCGATCATTGCGGGCTACCGTTCGAAGAAGGCTGCCTGCGCTTCTACGAGAACGATCGACCCGTGCGCACCGCGAGTTCCGAACAGGTGCGCCGACCCATCAACCGCGACGGCATCGACCAGTGGCGCCACTACGAGCCCTGGCTTGATCCGCTCAAGGCCGCGCTCGGCCCGGTGCTCGACGCGTATCCCGGCGTGCCCGATTTTCCGACTTCCAAAACCGGTTCCACCGCATGACGCGGGGAGCTTCCATCGCCTGTTCTGATGATCCACAACCTGGGGAGAGTGAAATGCGTCAAACATGTCCAAGTTCCAGACATCCGGGGTCCAAACGTCCGGGTGCGCTGGCCCGCATGCCCTTGACCGCGGCGATCTGCGTCGCGCTCGGCGGCATGGCATTTGCCGGCGTCGCGTTCGCGCAGGAAGCCGAGGATGAGCAGCCTTCGCTGGAGACCATCACGGTCACTGCGCAGAAGCGCACCGAAAAGGCGCAGGACGTGCCGATCAGCTTGAGCGTGATCGGCCAGCAGCAGCTCGACGAGCTGCAGGTCAACGATTTCGACGACTACGCCAAGCTGCTTCCCAGCGTGTCGATCACGCCCGCCGGCCCCGGCTTCGGCCAGGTCTACATGCGCGGCGTGGTCAGCGGTGGCGACGGCAACCACTCGGCTTCCTCGCCGAGCGTGGGCATCTACCTCGACGAGCAGCCGATCACCACCATCCAGGGCGCACTCGACCTGCATGTGTACGACATCGAACGCGTGGAAGCGCTGTCCGGTCCGCAGGGCACGCTCTATGGCGCCAGTTCCGAAGCGGGTACCCTCAAGCTCGTCACGCGCAAGCCCGATCCGACCGGCTTCGCTGCCGGCTACGGCCTGGAAGTGAACAGCATCGACGGCGGTGGCGTCGGCCACGTCGCCGAAGGCTTCGTCAACATCCCGATGAGCGACAGCGCCGCCATCCGCCTCGTCGGCTGGCAGAAGCGCGATGCGGGCTGGATCGACAACGTCCGCGGCACGCGCACCTATCCGACCTCGGGCATCGTCGACGACAATTTCGACCGCGCCGAGGACAACTACAACGAGGCCGACACCGTCGGCGCCCGTCTCGCCGCGCGCTTCAACCTCGGCGAGAACTGGACCATCACCCCGACCGTGATGGGCCAGCGCCAGGAAACCACTGGCAACTGGTCCTACGACACCACGGTGGGCGAGGGCAAGATCATGCACGCCTACCCGGAGTCGTCCGACGACCGCTGGGCGCAGGCCGCGCTGACCGTGCAGGGCAAGATCGGCAACTTCGACCTGACCTACGCCTTCGCCCATCTCAAGCGCGACGTCGACAGCGAGTCCGACTACAGCGACTACGGCTTCTGGTACGACACCCTGCTTGGCTACGGCGCCTACTTCTACGACGACAACGGCGACCTGGTGAACCCGGCCCAGTACATCCAGGCCGAAGACCGCTACAAGAAGACCAGCCACGAACTGCGCATCGCCTCGCCGCAGGACCAGCGCTTCCGTTTCGTCGGCGGCCTGTTCTGGACGGAGCATTTCCACGACATCCAGCAGCGCTATCGCATCGACAACCTGGCCTCGGTGCTGTCCGTGCGCGGTTGGGAAGACACCATCTGGCTGACCCAGCAGGAGCGTCGCGACAAGGACCAGGCGATCTTCGGCGAATTCAGTTTCGACTTCACCGACAAGCTCACCGGTACGCTGGGCTTCCGCCACTTCCGCAACGAGAACAGCCTCAAGGGCTTCTTCGGTTTCGCCAACGGCTACTCCTCGCAGGGCAGCCAGCTGCCGCAGAACCGCTACGGCGAAGCCGCGTGCATCGTGCGCTACGGCAATGATCCCAACCAGTGGCCGTCGTTCAATGGCGCGCCCTGCACCGTGTTCGACAAGACCATCGTCGAGAAGGACACGCTGGGCAAGTTCAACCTGTCGTACAAGCTCACCGACGACAAGATGATCTATTTCACCTGGTCGGAAGGCTACCGCCCGGGCGGCATCAATCGTCGCGGCACGCTGCCGCCGTATCTCACCGAGTTCCTGACCAACTACGAAGTCGGCTGGAAGACCGCGTGGATGGGCAATCGCCTGACCTTCAACGGCGCCGCCTTCCACCAGATCTGGGACGACTTCCAGTTCCCGATCCTCGGCCAGAATGGTTTGACCGAAATCCGCAATGCCAACCAGGCGCGCATCCAGGGCCTGGAAATGGACATCAACTGGGCCGCGACCTACAACCTCAAGCTCTCGGCCGGCGTGGGTTTCTATGACGCCGAACTGACCGAGAACTACTGCGGTGCGGTTGATCCCAACGGCAATCCGATCACCGCCTGCGCCTCTGCACAGGCGCCCGACGGCACCCGCCTGCCGATCACGGCCGATTACAAGGGCAACGTCAACGCGCGTTACACCTTCGACATCGGTTCGTACGAGGCGTACTGGCAGGGCTCGTTCGTGTACGAAGGCCGTCGCACCTCTGACCTGCGGCTTGTCGAACGCGAGACGCGTGGCGACCTGCCTTCGTACACGCTGTTCGACATGGCCCTTGGCGTTCGCAAGAACAACTGGTCGATCGACCTGTACGTCAAGAACCTCTTCGACGAAAACGCACAGTACGACCGCAGCGTGCAGTGCCCGGAAAGCGTCTGCGGCCCGCAGGTGTATTCGTACGCCGCACAGCCGCGCACCATCGGCATCAAGTTCAGCCAGGAATTCTGATCGGCTGGATGCGTTTCATCGTTCCAATGTTGCATGCACGGGCCGCCTTCGGGCGGCCCGTGTGTTTTGGGGGGATGGCGATCATCGATATGTGATTGATCGAAAAAAACCGCTGTCATCCCGAGCTGCAGGCGAGGGACCTGTTCGTCGCCGAAGAATCTTCAAAGCTGGCGGAAAGGGATTTCGCCTGTCCCTTGTTTCGCTCGCTGTCGCGAGCGAGTTACTTTTCTTTGCTTGTGCACTGCGCCGCGTGCGGCGCGAACGGCGAAGCCGGCCCGAAGGGCGAGCACCGCAGGTGCGAGTCAAGAAAAGGTAACCAAAAGAAAGCACACCCCGTCGGTTGCGCCCGACGCTGCGCGCCGGGTCCACGGGCTTCGCGGGGTTTTTCGACAAGACGTCCCTGTCTTGTCGAAAAACGCGCGGCGTCCTGCCGCGCGCCCTGTGGGCCTGATCCGCGAATCCCGCCGCAACCAGGGGCCCCGGTAGATCAAGATCAAGACCAGTCCGGGCTTCCGGATGCATCTGGCTGCGGAGTGGAATTAGGCTCACGGCTTTTGTGAAGTCCTGACGCTTGACCCCGCCCCCGGTTGCGGTACGTTGGCGGGGTCGCAGTGCGCCGTCGCCTGTCCATCCAAGGGGAAAGATCATGCGTCGATTCGTCGTGTCGGGGTTCGTTGTGGCGATGCTGTTGGCGGGGTGCAGCAGCGCGGACCAGTACGAGTCCGAAGAGGTCGCTGCTGCCGATGCGCCCACGCCGTTGAAACAGATGGGTGTGGATCATGCGGTCAGTGAGTACACAACGCGCGCCGCACTGCCGGAGGCGAACTACGGCAGGACGCAGGCGAGGCCTGTGCAGGCTGCCACCAACGACGGCGAAGCCTCGGTGCTGGCCTACGAACACGAGGTCGAAGTGCGCCTCGATGCCGACAGGATCGAACCGACACTGGATGCCGTGCGCAACGCCTGCGAGAGCAAGCGATTCGGCGCCTGCCAGATCCTGTCCGCCGAGCGCCGTGGCGGACGCAATGCGCACGGGTCGCTGCGCATGCGCGCCGAGCCGCGCGCGATCGAGCCGCTGATCTCATCGGGCGGCAAGGGCGGCGAAGTGGTCGCCCGCGACACCACCGCCGAAGACCTCGCGGTCGCCGTCCGCGACAACACCCTCCTGCGCGACCGCCTGCGCAAACAGCATGCGCACCTGCTCGAATTCCAGGATCGCAAGGACCTCAAGGTCGACGACGTGATCGCGTTGTCCGAACAGCTCTCCCGCGTCGAAGCCGAACTCGAAGCCGCCGAACGCGATGCCGCCAGTCACCGTCGCCGTCTCGAAACCCAACTGCTCACCATCCGCTTCTCCCCGCACGCCACCCAGGAAGGCCGCAGCGAAGTCGCCGAAGCCTTCGCCGACACCGGTCGCGTCATGGCCACCAGCACAGCCGCCGTCGTCCGCGTCATCGCGGCTCTGATTCCGGTGCTTGTCGTGCTGGTGATTGGTCTCTGGCTGCTGCGCCGGATGTGGCGGTGGGTGCGGAGGAAGAGGCGGGTGGAGGAGTGAGGGGTTTTGACCTGTCGGATTTGACAGGTTGATGCGGAGGAACGAGCGATAGGTGGCACACATGCCGGATAAACCAGTGAATGGCAGGTCGCGTGGGTTGCCTGCTGTTACTACCTGTTTGATTTGCATGGCAGGCCGCCGCTCATGGTTTCCGCGAACAGCCGCGTCCGACTTGTTATCCGGCGCCGTGTTATGCGTCAATTTGGGGTCTAATCGTAGTTGGGCCGAGAAACCAGGAGTCTGCGATGGGATGGCACTTCAACCTCAAGTACGCAAACTTCGTTGCCTATGTAACCAAGCAGCCCCCCAAGGTTGCGCCACGTGCAACTCTATGGGAGTTGAAAGAGTTCCTCGGTTCCATTCAAGGGAGATATCGCGACCCAAACAGGCCGGCGCTCATCTCAAGTAGCCCAGAGTGGATCAAACAAGTTGAAGACGCCGCCGAACGTGCTAGCGATCGGGCCAGATCGATAGACGCGGCCGACGAAAAATTTCTTGGTACGGACGTTATTGCCGAAATTCTTGACGAGTTCGGGTCTCTTCTTTGCGACTACGATCTCTTTGCGCTCGCCGTTGGGACAAGTGACAAACACCGTGGGGTCCGGGCGCAAGCCGAGTTTCTGGCGGTGCGGTCAAAGCATCACGCGCTGTTTCTGATTCCGGATTTTTCTTCGACCGACGACTCATTGGAAATATACGACCCGCTACCACTCGCGAGCACTCTAGCCACGCATCGCGAGCTGTGGCCTGGAATCGTGTTCTGGACGCCACGAGGCGTCACCGCATTCGCTCAGGTTGACGAGGTCGATGATTTGTTCCGCCGCATCCAGGGCGCCTTTGTGCGGGGGGCTGGGCACTTGGATTGGGTTCTAAATGACTTTAACGACCGGAAGCAGAGGTCTGCGGCAAAACGAATCATCCATTTAAGCGATTTGCACTTCGGCGCGACAAGCGCATTGGAGAATCAAGCCTACCTGCTGTCGCATTTGCGTTCTGTTCTGACTGCCCACGACCGCGTCGTTATCACTGGTGATCTCTTCGATAATCCGAAGCGGGAGGATGCGCTTGCCTTCCGCAATTTCCGATCGGAATTAGCAGCAGCCTCTGGGCACGAGCCGATCCTCGTGCCGGGCAATCACGACCAGAAGCTGCTTGGGAATAGCCTTTTTGGAATCGGTAGTCGCCTAAACGAGGTTGCAAAACTCGAATGGTCGAGCCTGGTCATCGATTCAGAGTTGGAATGCGTGTTCTATTGCTTTGATTCATCACGTGACGCCGATTTCGCTAGAGGTCGTGTGACAAAGCAGCAACTTATGGAGGTGGCAACGGAGTTCGAGGTCAAGGCGAACGGGAAGCCAGAAATCCGTAACTACCTAGGCGCGGCGTTGGTTCACCACCACCCATTTTCCTTTGAGACTCAACGAGAAACGAAAATCCAAAGATTCCTTGCGAAGGCTGGCTTCTCTGATGAAGCGTTCCTCAGAATGGAGGAAGCGGAGGGATTTCTCGCTTGGTGCGCCGGGCGCAGGGTTCCATTGATTCTTCACGGGCATAAGCACGTGCCTCGGCACGTCAAGCAGTCAGTCAATTGGCAAGCGGGGGCGCGCAGCGAATGGCGTGATGTGACCGCGGTCGGTTGTGGCACCTCTCTCGGGGCTGAGGGATACCCGCTCTCGTACAACATTGTTCACTGGTCTGCCGCCAGCAGAAGCTGGGCCGCTTCTTTCTACTCAGACCCCGGCACTGGGACTGGTTTTGAAGAACAGTATGTTGCTATGCATACCGTCGGAGCACCTGATGCCATCTCGGCCTAACAAGCAATTCAAGACGGACCTTCGCAAGCGGGCTTCGCCCGCTTGCTCGGCCGCTCAATTGCGGTGTTAAGGCTGTAAGGCGCATTCGTAGGGTACATAAGCGAAGCGTCATGCACCTTCTTTGTGATGCCTGGCATCGGCGATTCGTGACGGCGTATGACGCCTTCGGCTTATGCGCCCTACGAAAGACAAAAGTCTGCGCGGAGAGTGTCGTGAGGTGTTCCCCCGTTGTCGTCCCATCATCGCATCGTGCTCGGCGCGTCAAGGTCGAGGTGAATTGCTGCGCAAACCTTGACGCGCCTGCGCGCGATGCGGTGAGGGCTCGCCAACGACGTCCACTCCGGGCGTCGGGCGAAACGGAGTGCCGTCATGCCCGAGTCCCAGTTCCAGCCGTACAACGTCCAGGCTTCAAATGTCCTCGTCGTCGAAGTCCCGCCCCAGTTCATCGCCCTGTGCGAAGCCAGCGGCGCCAGCCCGCAAGCCGCGCTGCGCGGCATGGCCGCGATGGTCTGCGGTCTGCAATACGATGAAGACAATCGGCTGGTGCCGCTGGACGCCTCTGCCGCGTGATGTTTCACCGAGCGCGGGTCATTCCCGCGCCCGGATTTCCCATCGGGTGTGCCTCGGCGCACCGCTTTGGTCGCGGCGGGAAGAAAAGCCGGTGCGCCGGGGCGCACCCTATGCAACTGACCGGAAGCAGCGATGGCTAGACCCCATCGCAGATCCCTTCTCTGGCGCATTTTCCATGCATGGTGATCTCCCGCGTGATCAGAAGATGTTCGAGAGGAATGGCGTCCGGGTATCTTGAGTTCGGCATGTGGTTCATGTTGAATTTCGACAGATCGCTATCGTCGGTATCGAACACCCGGCTCTCGATCGCCTTGTTACCCAGCCATCAAGACGCAAGGTGTTTCTACGATGGAAATGTACGCCGTACGCAATGATTTCCTCGAGGTCGTTGATTCGATCAGTGCGCGGCCTGGAATGTTTGTTGGCACCGAACGATTGCGGGATGTTGCGATCTACCTGCATGGGCTCGAGCACGGATTGTGCAAAAGGCATGGTGTCGCGCCCATCACGAATGTCTTCGGGCGCTGGATGGAAGGCCGATTTCTTTACTGTCGTGCAGCATGGCACTGGGACAGGCTCCTTCTTCGTGCGTTGAAGTCGGATGCCGCAGCGCTTCCTGGCCTGTTTCGCGATTTTTTCTCCGAGTTGGACGCGCTTGGCGAAGGCGGAGTCGAAAAGAAAGTGTCGGAGGCCATCCTGGCCAGGAGTTGGGTGCATGGGCGCTCGTAGGCCGGGCCATCGGCCCGGCGAAATGCTCGATCACCTGGCGCTCGCTGCATAGCGCCCTGCCTGCGATCCGCAAGTGCCCGTCACTCCCCCACGATCACATCGAATTCTCCCGCCAGCACCCGGTCCAGCCTCCCCGTGCGCCAGGCCCGCACGCTGTCGCGGACGAGCGGTGACGGCTCCGCGCGATAGCGGCGACAGACCCGGAGTTCGTCGTCCGATTTGATCAGGTCGATGCGTGCGCGACCCGGAAGATCGGCTGCGACGCGAACAGCGACGGTGGAGCGACGCGGGGCGTTGTCGTCGGCGTCGTGTTCGAAGACGTGCAGGCCGTGTTCGGCCAGGAGCAGGTCGCAGGCACCGAAGCCGCTGATGGCGAGGCGCGCGCGACAGGCGTCGGCGTTCTGTTCGATCACGTCGACGCGCATGTTGCGGCGTTCGGCCCAGGCCATGTACATCGCGAGCAGTTGCTGCCACCACAGGCGAGTGCGCGCAGGGTCGCGGCGGAGTTCGGTGTCGCTGGCGGACAGCACGAGCAACGCGTCCTGCGGGCGGCCTTCGGCGAGGGCATCGATGGCGAGGCCCGTGAGCCACAGCGTCTGCGCGGTGCGCGCGACGAAGGTGGCGTTGCCACCGTCGCGAGCGAGGCGTTCGTCGAGGCGCTGCACGGTGTCGAGCGCGCTTTCGATGCGGTTGCGGCGTTCGATGCGATCGAGCGCGTCGAAGCGCTCGGGGCGCGACCAGAAGTCGCTGGCGTTCATCGCCGTGAAATCCCTGTCGCGCGCCTCGCGCCAGGCGTCGCCGTCGATGGTGTCGAGCAGGGCGTCGAGTGTCGCGTGCAGGGTGTCGAGACTCGCACGAGACGCATCCGGCGACCACAGCAGCGTGCGCAGGTCGCCTGCGGCAGCCGGGGTCGTGTCGACGATGTCCGTCGTGCCCGAGGGCGCGTTCGGGTCGATGAACTCGACATCCAGTCGCTCGCCCGCGCTGCGCACGAACAGGAACTGATCGCCCTGGGGCGTGCGGTGCTCGACGATGCTGCGCGCCAGCGGCGCGAGCAGGTGCTGTTCGATCGCGCGGCGCAATGGGCGCGCACCGAGGTCGGGCGTGAAGCCGCGATCCAGCAGGAATTCGATCGCCGAAGGCTCCCATTCCACGGCCCAATCCCTGTTCCTGAGGCCGCGGCGACCCATCGCACGCTGCAGTTCCTTGTGCAGGATCTCGCGCATCAGGCTGCGATCCAGCGGTTTGAACAGGACAATGCGATCGAGGCGGTTCAGGAATTCGCGGCGGAAGGTCTCGAACAGCGCCTTCTCGACCGTGCCACGCGAATACCCCCCGGCCACGGACGTGAAGCCGGGCCCTGCGCTGCGGCCCAGCGTGGAGCCGGCGTTGCTGGTGAGGATGACGATGCTGTGCCGGAAGTCGGCGACGTTGCCATTGCGGTCGCTGAGGCGGCCATCGTCGAAGACCTGCAGGAACAGGTCCCAGACCTTCGGGTGCGCCTTCTCGAATTCGTCGAGCAGCACGACCGAGAACGGCTGTTCGCGGATGCGCGAGACCAGCGAGCGGGTGCTGCCGTCGCGCGAGACGTCGGTCAGCCGCCATGCGCTGTCGTCCGACTGGTATTCGCTCATGTCCAGGCGCAGCAGACGGTCGCCGCTGCCGAACAGCAGTTCGCCCAGCGCCTTGGCCAGTTCGGTCTTGCCGGTGCCGGTGGGGCCTGCGAACAGGAAGACACCGACGGGGCGCGCGGTGTCGACGAGTCCGGCCTTGAGCATCGCGATGCGATCCACCAGGCATTCGACGGCTTCGTCCTGGCCGATGACCCGCTTGCGGAAGAATGCGCGCAGGGCGTCGAGGTCGAGGCTCTTGCTGTCGTCGATCACGTCCAGCGGCAGGCCGCTGCGCCGCGCGATGGTCTGCAGCAGGGCATCGGGCGTGATCGGCAGTGCATGGGGCTCGGTGGCGATGGCGGCCTGCAGCGTGTCTTCGAGCAGGCGCAGCGTTCGGCCTGGGTCGTGCTGCTCCGGGAAATACTGCGCGGCCATGCGCCTCGCCTCGTCGAGCGCGCGCGCATCGACCACGTCGCGACCTTGCGACGTGCTGCGCACCTCGCGCCAGCGTGCGAGCAGGGTGCGCAGCGTCGTGTCGGTCGGTGGCTGCAGCGTGATCGTCTTCGTGAGGTGGCGCAGCGTCGGTCGCGCGATCAGCAGTTGGGCGAGCTGCGCCGGCTGCAGCTCGCCGATCATCCGCAGCTGGCCGCGTTCGATGGCGGGCAGCAGCATGTCGAGGATGCCGCGCGGATCCTGGCTGTGGCTGCCCTTCTGCAGCAGGTCGAGGAAATCCTGCACGCGCCACAGGGCGCGTGGCCTGTTCAGCGCGGCCAGCATCTCGCCGATGCGTTCTTCGAGCTCGCCGATGTACTTCTGCCCGGACAGCACTTCCGCCGCGGACGCGTCGAACAGCAGCCAACCTTCGCCGTGCAGGCGCGCGAGCAGGCGGTCGACCAGCGTGGTCTTGCCGCTGCCATGTTCGCCCGAGACCAGGATCGATACGCTCGGCGTGGCGTGCAGCATGTCGTGCAGGCGTTCGACCTGCGTGTCCAGGTCGGGATAGCCGACGATGCCGCTGCGTGCGTCATCGCCAGCGGGCGACCACAGACGTCCGACGCCGCCGAGCGTGCGCTGTTCGCGTCGCTTCGCCTGTTCCGCCTCCACCTGCGCGAGGTACGGCGCCAGCATCGGCAGCTGCAGCGATTTCAGGCCTTCGTGCAGCTGTTCGAGTTCGTATTCCTTGAGGGCATCCAGCGGCATCGGGTCGGTGCCCGGCGCGTGCGACTCGGCCCACTGCAGGTATTCGCGCACCCGCTGGCGCAGCGGCGGGTTGTCCCACCACCACTGGCGCACATGGCGCAGGAAGGCGGGCAGGGCGGCGGCGTCTTCGCGCGACTGGAGGTAGTCGAGCATGAATCGTGCGGTGTAGCGCCCCGGGTCCTCGGTGACCGCGAGTGCTGCGGTTGGCGAGATATCGCTTCGTTCGCGCAGCGCGGCATAGACCAGGCACTGGAGGACGTAGTGGTCGCTCTCCAGTTGTTCCAGGATGTCTTTCGGCGAGAAGGCGTCGCTCGCGAGCAGGGCGGCAGCTTCGCGGAACTGCGCGAGGCGCTGCAGGTCTTCGGGGCGCTGGATGCGCTCGTCCTCGGCTTCGATCTCGCGGCGCAGGCGATAGAGCCTGTCGGCTGGCGTCTCCTCGACGGGCGCCGTAGCGCTGCCGTCGGCCTCGGTGGAAGCCGTGGATGGTTCCGGCTTCGTTTCGTTGTCGTCATGTGCGTCGCCTGTCGCGGGTAGCGCGGGCGACTGGACGGATGTCGGCGCGGGCGCGCCCGGGCGGCGCAGCCAGAGCGCCAGGCCGATGCCGATGAACAAGCCGAGGATGAAGATCGCAACCGTCACATCCATCTCCGTTGGGCCGGCGTTCTCGCCGTGCGCGGTGGGTGAGCAGTATAGGCGGCGCCTCGGTTCCGACCGCGCGGATCAGCTCACTCCAGCGCCTTCAGCCGGTACAGCGCCTCCAGGGCCTGCTTCGGCGTCAGCTCGTCCGGATCGATGGCCGACAAGGCGTCGAGCGCCGCCGACGACGGCGTGAACAGGCCGAACTGCTGTGGCGTATCCAGCGCCTGCGCGCTGAGGACGGGCGCGGGATCGCTGCGGCGCTGCTCCAGCTCGGCCAGGCGGCCGCGGGCTTCGCGCACCACCGATTTCGGCAGGCCGGCCAGCGCGGCGACCTGCAGGCCGAAGCTGCGGTCGGCGGGGCCATCCTTCACGGCGTGCATGAAGACCAGGGTGTCGCCATGCTCGACGGCGTCCAGATGCACGTTGGCGATGCCGCTGCCCGGCTGCGCCAGTGCGGTGAGCTCGAAATAGTGCGTGGCGAACAGGGTGTAGCAGCGGTTCGCGTTGGCCAGGTGCTTCGCGCAGGCCTCGGCCAATGCCAGGCCGTCGTAGGTCGAGGTGCCGCGACCGATCTCGTCCATCAGCACCAGCGACTGTGACGTGGCGTGATGCAGGATGTAGCTGGTCTCGCTCATCTCGACCATGAAGGTCGATTGCCCGCGCGCGAGGTCGTCGCCGGCGCCGATGCGGGTGAGGATGCGGTCGATCGGGCCGAGCGCCGCCTTCGACGCGGGCACGAAGCTGCCGATGTGCGCGAGCAGCACGATCAGTGCGTTCTGGCGCATGTAGGTCGACTTGCCGCCCATGTTCGGGCCGGTGATGACCAGCATGCGCCGGGTCGCTTCGCCTTCGCCCTGCAGCATCAGGTCGTTCGGCTCGAATGGTGCGTCGCGCACCGCTTCCACCACCGGGTGGCGACCGCGTTCGATGCGGATCACCGCGTCGTCGACCAGGGTCGGCCGCGACCAGTCCAGGGCATGCGCGCGTTCCGCGAAGCAGGCCAGCACGTCCAGCTCGCTGAGCGCGCCCGCGGCGCGCTTGAGGGGTTCGAGGTCGCGATTGAGTTCGTCGAGGATCTGCTCGTACAGCACCTTCTCGCGCGACAGCGCCCGCTCGCGCGCCGACAGCACCTTGTCCTCGAACTGCTTCAGTTCTTCGGTGATGTAGCGCTCGGCGCCGGTCAGGGTCTGGCGCCGGGTGTAGTGCACCGGCGCCTTGTCTGCCTGGCCCTTGCTGATCTCGATGAAGTAGCCATGCACGCGGTTGTAACCGACCTTCAGCGTCGGGATGCCGCTGCTTTCGCGTTCGCGCGCTTCGAGGTCGATCAGGAACTGATCTGCATTCGTGCTGAGCTGGCGCAGTTCGTCGAGTTCGGCGTCGTAACCTTCGGCGATCACGCCGCCATCGCGAGCCAGCAGGGGCGGCTGCTGCACGATCGCGCGCGCCATCCATGCGGCCTGCGCGTCGTGTTCGCCCAGTTCGGCGCACAGCGCGAGCAGGCGCGGCGAGTCGATGCCGTCCAGCGCGTCGCGCACTTTCGGCAGCAGGAGCAGCGCGTCGCGCAGGGTCGACAGATCGCGTGGCCGGGCGCTGCGCAGGGCCACGCGCGACAGGATGCGTTCGATGTCGCCCAGGCCGCGGAAGGCATCGCGGACATCGCCGTCCGCGCGGGCCGCGATCAGGCATTCGACGGCATCGTGGCGTTCCACCACCACTTGCCGATCACGCAGGGGGCGATGCAGCCAGCGGCGCAGCAGGCGACCGCCCATCGGCGTCACGGTCGTGTCGAGCACGCCGAGCAGTGTGTGGCGCGTGTCGCCGTCGACGCGCGTGTCGAGTTCGAGATGTCGGCGCGTGGCCGCGTTCATCGCGATCGCGCCGTCGCTGGTCTCGACGCGGATCGACGTGAGGTGCGGCAGGCGCTGCTTCTGTGTTTCCTCGACGTAGCCGAGCAGGGCGCCCGCGGCGGCGATGGCGAGCGTGCGGCCTTCGATGCCGAAACCCGTGAGGTCGTGCAGGTTGAAGAACTGCAGCAGTTGGCGGCGACCGCTGTCGGCGTCGAACAGCCAGGGCGCGCGGCGGCGGATGCCGACGCGACCGGCCAGTCCGGCCGGCCAGCCTTCCTCGTCGGGCAGCAGCAGCTCGGCGGGATCGAGGCGCGCCAGTTCCGCTTCGAGCTGGTCGTCGTTCGCGACCTCATTGACCAGGAACCGGCCGCCGGCCAGATCGGCCCAGGCCAGGCCGTAACCGCTCTTGCCGCGCGCGACGGCCATCAGCAGGGTGTCGCGACGATCCTGGAGCAGGGCCTCGTCGGTCACCGTGCCGGGCGTGACGATGCGGACGACCTTGCGCTCCACGAGGCCCTTCGCCAGGGCGGGGTCGCCGATCTGTTCGCAGATCGCGACCGACTCGCCCAGTGCCACCAGGCGCGCCAGATAGCCTTCGTAGGCGTGCGCCGGCACGCCGGCCATCGGGATCGGCTGGCCTGCCGAACTGCCGCGCTGGGTGAGGGTGATGTCGAGCAGTCGCGCCGCCTTGCGGGCGTCGTCGTAGAACAGCTCGTAGAAGTCGCCCATCCGGAAGAACAGCAGCACGTCCGGATGCTCCGCCTTGGCAGCGAAGAACTGTCGCATCAGGGGCGTGTGTTCGGCGCCGGCCTTGGTGCTGCTCGATTTATCAGTTGATTCAGTCATTTGAAGCAAGTTCTAAGGGCGTAAATGAGAGCAATTGGGAGCCGATGGGAGTGTTTGTGAACCGAATTTGTAGCCGCAGTGTAGCCAAATTGCTGCATACCTCCCAGCCGTGGCAGAATTTGGCTACAGCGGCCCGTCAAACACAGGGGCGCGCGACCAAATGCGGAGGGCGTCGCGGTGGGGCTCAAATTGAAGTTCACCCAAGATCAACTGCGACAGCTTCGCAGCACCCAGCGAGCGAAGCTAGACGAGACTGGGCAACCGGTGGTCTCTGGGGCCAAAGGATGGGCCACACTCGTCCCAAATCCCGAAGGGAAGGCGTGGCGTTTCCTCGACGGAAACGATGGAGCACCGGGTGGTTTCGGCGTCTATGTGGGGAAGACCAAGGCCACCTACGAGGTGCAGCGCCGCATCAACGGGCGGGTCATGCGGTTCGCCATCGGCGACACCCGCGAAATCAGCTTGGAAGACGCCCACCTGCGGGCGCACCGGTTGCTGGTCGAATCGAAGCAGAAAGACGCGCATCCGCGCGTGGTCCAGCGGGATGACTTGTCCACGCAAAGCATCCGTCGGCTGACGGTGAACGGAGCGATCCAGTTCTACCACGACATGCTCGCGCGTCGGGCTCGTCCGGCTACCGAGTCCACCTTGAAGATGCTGCGCAATTCAATGGCTCGCTTGGCGCGTCCAGAGGTCGGATTGGGCCATGTGGCCATCAAGGATCTCAACGAAGAGCAGGTGCTGAAGGCGTTTGCCGCCACCCGATTGTCGGCCGCGCTGCAGTCGAACCGGCTGAACGACGCGACCAAGCTCTACATGAAGGGCGTCCAGCGTGTTGAGCTCACCGATGACGAGCTTCGCAAGCTTGGGGTGCAGAGCGAAGCGATGCGTGAGCGGGTGCGCGCGGCCGGTGTGAGCGCTGCCGAACAGACCTTCGCCACCGCGTTTCGCGCGGTGCGCTACGTGCTGGAGAAAGAGGCCCGTCAGGCGAAGAGCGCGGGCAGGGCGCCGCTGCTTGTCGGCAACGACTTCCAGGTGTTGTGGGAAGAAGGAAAGATGCGCGACGGGAAGCAGCTCCACGAGTATTACCAGAAGGCGCGCGTGCGGAACCCCCTGGGCCAAGAAGACAACACCTTGGGCCAGTCGATCGAATACCTGTGGGGCCGACGTTCGGCGCAGCGCGGTCAAAACGAGAGCGGGGTCTACTACCTGCTGACGACTCTGTTCCTCGGTGCCCGGCGCAACGAAACGGCGCAACTGGCGTGGTATGACCGCGTGCCGGAAGACCAACGCCAGAGTGTGTCGTGGGTGTGGCTGGACGGCATGGACTCGAAGGCGAAGCGCGAGGGCAAGCCCGCCGTAAACCCCACCACTAAAAAGCCCGGGCCGCAGGTGTTCTTCGCCAAGACCAAGAACCGGCGCGACCACAACATGCCCCTGGGCCCGTTCTCCCTCCGCCTTATCCAGCACCGCTTTGAACGCCGACTGCCTCCCGGGGACATGCGTGCCCGCTGGGTATATCCCGCACGAAGCCAGAAGGCGAAGGAAGGCCATTACAAAGACAGCAAGGCCATCATGAAGGGGCTTGGCAAGCAATTGCCCGTAGAGTTCGGCCCCACGCCGCACGATCTGCGTCGCACGCTGGGGCGCTACGCGGGCAAACTCCAGATCCCGGACCGCATCACCAGCCGGCTGTTCAACCACTTGCCCCCGCGGGCGGAGGACGAAGACGAGGGGTCGAAGTCGTCTCGCCGCTACCAGGAGCCGGAGTGGTATGAGCTCCAGGAAGCCCTGCACCGGGTCGAGCAGTTGATGGCGTCCAGCGCGCCGTCGTTCTACAACGAGCTCAAGCCGGTGGACTGGCCGATCCTCCCGGCTGTTGCACGCAAGTAGCTGCCGATACACTCGGAGCCATGGACGGCTCCTTCTCCCTCCAGCGCGATCCGCTGACCGCCTCGCCCCCGCCGGACGAGGCCGGCTGGCAGCGGGAGATCGACAACGCAAGGGCGGGTCACCCGCCCACGGTCAGCACCAAGGCGGCGGCCTACTACGTGGGGGTTCATTACAAGACCTTCCTAGCGTGGGTCAGGGATGGGATTGGACCGCAGCCCATCCGAAATCCCGTCAAACCCGGGACGACGGCGCTCAACCAGCGCATGCGCTTCTCGCTAAGCGCCCTCGAGGAGTTCCAGCAGTCCCGATCGGGCGACGTGCTCACCCGCGGCGCTCGCACCGATGCCATGGCAGCTCACCGTGAAGTGGACCGCCTGCAGGCTGCCATCGAACGCAAGGTTGCGGACGACCTGGTCGCGCGGGCGCGCGACAAGGCCAAACGAGTGGGAGTCCTGAACTTCGCTTCGCTGGACGATCTGATCGATGCGCACCCGTGGGCTCGTATCGGCGATCGCCTTGTGGGACACGCTTGGGCGGTGGACGACGCCGCCTTTCAGGAGGCGGGCGACGATCTGGTGGAAGCGACCCTGGAAGAGGCGCTGGCGATGCCCTGGGTGAACGAGGCGGCTCGTGCGCCCTACGTCAACGCGTTTTTAGGTGTGATTCGACGCATCGAGACGGCGCTGGAGGCGGCTCGCACGCGCCAGCGGGCGCTGGATCTAGACGACAGATTAAGCGGTGCGACGGAAGGAAAAGGCCCGCGCCCGTTCGCTAAAGAGGACGGCAGCTAGTGAAGCGGGATCGAGATCCCAACATTATGGGTTTGCCCGTCCGACCCGGTCGCCCGCGCGCCGATCCGCTCGCGTCGCCCAGGCTGAGCCCCGCCCAGGAGCGTGAGCTCGCCGACGCCGAGGCCGGCAAACTGGAATGGGTCAGTCCAGCGGTGGCCGCCTACAAGCTCGGCATCACGGTGGACGCGCTCGCCAAGCGCCGGCAGCTCGGTCACCCGGATACGCCTCCGTGGAAGCAAACGACCCCGGGCGGGAAGGTGTTCTACCGATGGCATTACTTCCATCGAATACGACCCGCGCAGCACAGCGAGGTGGAATCGCTGCGCCAGCGTGTGACATCTCTGGAAGGCATGGTGGTTGCGCTGCTGCGCCACGCCGGCGTGTCCTTGGACGCGCTGAATACCATGGCCTTATGGGCGGTGGACGAACGCGAACGCCTGGTGGGTCACGCTTCATTGATGGAAGCCGCGGATGTGGTGGCCTACACATGGCTCGAAGCGCTTCAGCAGCCATGGACCAGCGAGGAGGCAAGAGCACCATACGATGTCGCAATGCGTGACTTGCTGAACGATATTCAACCGCGCGTGATGGAGTGACGCTGGAAATCTAGAGCCCAGACTGCGCGGGCTGTGCCCCTCGGGGCGCGCAAAAAGCTGGAAATTTTCCAGCCCATGGTTCCACAGAGCCTTGGGGGATGACGATCAGGCTTTGCCTCGCACATTTCAGTGCGAATTGGAGCCTTCCCATGAGCGATACCAAGACTTTGGCGCCGACGCGCCGGCGCGCCACTGCGCATCGTTCGACCCGCAAGACGGCGCCGACGCTGCCCGCCACGCGAACGGCCCAGAAGAGGCGCGCATGCTTCGATCGCAACCCGCCGGGCGCGACCACCACGACATGGCTGACGCCGCGCAGCTACATCGACGCCTTCGGTCCCTTCGACCTGGACCCTTGCACGCCTGACCCCATGCCTTGGAGGACAGCCGCGCGGATGTTGACGAAGGCCGATGACGGGTTGGCGACTCCGTGGCTGTCCAGTGCGTTTGTGTGGCACAACCCGCCTTACGGCCGCGGTCAGGAAGTGTGGATGCAAAAGGCCGCTGAGCACGGCCATGGCATCACGCTTGTGCTCGCGCGGCTAGACACGCAATGGGCACACGACTGGGTTTTGAATCACCGAAACACAACCGCGATCGTTTTCACTAGGGGGCGCATCGCGTTCTGCAAGCCGGATGGCTCCACGGGCGCGGCCTGCCCCGCGCCAGCGATGTTTGTGGCGTATGGCAACGAGGCTGCTAAGCGTCTCGAGAACGCCGTGGCTTCCGGTTTTATCCAAGGCATGTTCTTCGCGCTCGGCAAATTGGCGCGCTAGTCCGCTCTTGCTATACGCCGCTGCCCCTTGCGCAGCGGCGTCGTGTAGCGCTCGCAATTTATTGAATCATCACGGAGAAACCTCAGGCGCTATATGGCTATGCGGGAATTCAACTTTTCTACAAAAACAATTTAGTTGAAACAGAAAATCACAAGGGTATTCGTTGGCTAAATTGTTTTCCAAATTTCTCAACCTTCTGATGTAGTCGTATAGCGAGAGGGCTCTGCAGGAATTTAAGTTCAAATGATTCAAGGTGTTGTGATTGCTATATGACCGTGCTGTATGAGGCGTTTGCTGTATTAGAGTGGTGTAGTGAGGTGCGGTTGCGCAGCAACTTGTTAGGAAAGAAAAGACAGGCGCGCGTCGCTGCTCGACTGTTGACTTGTTAGGGAATAAAAATCATGGACATGCCTTGACGCAGCAAAATTTTCCGCTTGCATGGAGTGTGTAAGACGCATGTCGTTCACTTCAGACCGAGGTCCAGCCATGGAAATTCCCGCCCCAGATCGCCCCCGAAAAAGCGCGCTCATTCAAGTGCGTGTCGAGCAGCCGTTGGTCGCTCGCCTGCAACTCGCCGCAGCCGTCAGCGGCGTGAGTTCGAGCGACAAGCTGCGTCGCATCCTCGACGTAGCCTTGCCTCCGCTGCCCGAAAAACAAGCGGCCTAAAAACGACAAACCCCCGCCGGTCAGGGCGAGGGTTTGCAATGGAGCAAAGATATGAACACCACCAAGGTGCCCGGCAACGGGCGCACTGTCAACCCAACGCCGGCATTCAGGCCGGAGAGCGTGCCCCGGCGCCCGAACACGCGCACCAACGTTGCGTCTCTCGATGATGCCCGCGCACAACAACAGATCGATCGAGAGAGCAACTGGCTGCTGGAGCACCGGATCGATGGGCGCACCAACAAGCCAAAACCGCCATCGATTCCGCACATCTACGCGCAGCAGCTGATGCGCAGCGGTTACTGGGCGTCATTGTCCATGGCGGGCGAGGGCGAAGTCATCCACCGGTGGACCGGCATCAACTGGGCGGCCGTGTGCGACTCGGACGGCGATGCAATGGCCGCCCAGTGGGTGGAAAAAAATGTTCCGCACGCGGCGGGTTCGAAGCAGTCGGAGGGCTGCTGGTCGTGGTCGCGTAAGCGACTGCGCCTGGAAAAACCTCTGCCCAAGCTGGATCCCATGCGCTCCATCGTGCCGTGCGCAGACCACTACATTGAAATCCTTCCAAAAGGCTTTCGGGTGCTGGCGCCAGACCCGGCGCTCGGCCTCACCCACGCCGTCAAAGTTCGTTGCAACGGAGCGTCAGGCAGCGCCTACACGCCAAGACTGCTTCCAGACCACTCGATGTTTGGACGCTTTTTGCGCCACGCTTTCGACAACGCCGCGGTCTTGGCCTTGGTCCAGGAGCATTGCGGCATGACCCTGCTGCCCCGCAGCTACTCGCGTGCGGCGTGGTGGCATGGCGCGGCCGGCTCGGGCAAGTCCACCCTGGCCGAAATCGTCGAGGCGATGCAGGGCCACGTCGCGCGCTTGAACCTGGAAACCTTGGGCGATACGTTCTCGCTCGAACCGCTCATCGGCGCGAACCTCATCCTTGTGGACGAGGTGGAGTGCGAACGCTGGGCCGAGGGCCGGTTCAAGACCTTGGTTTCAGGAAACGGCATCGGCATCAACCGGAAGCACCAGAAACAGCTCGCTTCGTATCGGTCGTCGGCCAAGTGGATCATCACGTCGAACAGCGAGCCCTTCATCCGAGACAAGAGCAACGGCGTGTGGCGGCGTCTCGACGTCGTGCATTGGAAGCATGCGGTGCGCCCCGACCAGATGAATCCGACCTTGGTGCAAGACATCCTGGAGCGCGAGGGCCAACTGGTCTTGGATTGGATGCTCGAGGGCGCGCGGCGCATCGTCGAACGCGGTCGCGTGCTGGCCGATCACGAGCACCCGGAGGAGGTGCGCAACGCCAAGCGTGAAGCGCGGCACAACTCCGATCAAGTCTCCGCGTGGATCGACGCCGAGCGCGTGGAGGTCAAGGCCGGTCATTGGATGCCGATGCAGGCGGCTTTCAACCGATTCAAGGCGTTTTGCGAGGAGCGCGGCCTTCAGCCTCACGAGATTCTGACCTCACGTCAATTTTGGAACGGCATGCGGATCGCTGGCTTGGCAGGTGGGCAAATGAGCAACCGCCAAGTCGACGGCAAACAAACGTGGTGCCGCGAGTTGACCGTTCGAGGCTGCAATGTGGATGCGGTGATTCGCACGCCCGGCGCGATTCGTGAGCCGATCCCCGATCTCCCGGCGGGCTGCGAGGAAGACGTGCCGACCGAGAAACCTGCAGCCCAGTGCGCCGTGCGACCGGTGGACCCCGTCCCCATCGCTCGGGCGGAGCCGGTGATGGTCAACACCGCAAGCTCAGACGGTGGGCTGGACCCGCTTTACCACGCCCGCGCGTCAAAGCGCGATGCGTGCCCCGGTGGGATTCCCGAGTGGCCGCCGAGAGGAGTGGTGTGATGAGTCGACGCCTCGAGGTCATCCACGCCGGCGGCACTTTCCACTTGGATCCCTTTCGAGCGGTGGGCGCTGGCCCGCTCAAGCAACTGGACAGCCAATGGGTGGAGGTGCGCACTCACCTCCGTTGGCTGGGCGCGCATTTCATCGAGCGCCGCCCCGGCAGCCTGCCCGCTCTCACCCAAGTCAAGTTGCGCGATGAGCGCGAGCCGCTGGCGGCGGCCCGCCAACGCCTCGCCGCCATCGTCGAGGACAGCGATCCCCAGGTCGCGGTCGCCTTGCGCAGAGGCTTCCCGAACTCTTGGGAGAGGGGCGCCGCGCGAGGCGAGCGCGCCGCGGTCCTGGACGCGCTGTTGCGGCAGGACGCGTTGGACGAAAAGCGCCTGGCCACGGTCAGCTGTGCCCCTTGCGCGTTAACTAGCTTTCTCTACTTTGAGGAACATCTACTGGAGATCGACAATGCAATCTCTCACTGAAATGCCGTGTGCCCAGTTCGACGCGGGGGTAAGGGCTCTGCAGCGATATGAACGTCGCCAGACGCGAGGGGAAAATCCCGATGGTCGCTTGGATGGCGTGCGTTGGTATCCACGAGGGCGCGACGCGGAAGTCATGACTCAAGTGCGGGCCCCCTCCAGAGCTTGGCCCTGGAGTTACCGAGACGCGTGCCGGTCATTGGCCCACTGCGAACGATTCGAAAACGCCGAGCACGCAGACGTGCTGGAAATTAAGCGGCACCTGAAGCAAGCGGGAATCACGAGTGCTATCGACGAGAGAGCGGAATCGCTTTTTTCAGCAATCCGCGCATCTCATCGATTGCATGAGCGTTTGCCTCATGGCGATGCATGGCTGCCTCCTGTCTGTCATGCGGGAAAGTTTTCGTCCCAATCGATTTGCACGAGCGGAACAGCGATCCAAGATCATCATGCGATGCGACAACGCGCTCGGCTTTGAATTTTCCTAACAATATCAGCTCACGTCGAGATTTTTCATCGACAGGGCTTGCCAAATCTGCGATGCGATCAATGCTCGATAGAACGCCCACCGAGTCATCGCCCATGAGTCACCTTGAGGTTTCCGACGCTGCGTTCCTTGAGGATGCGATCGACCCCGCCGACGCGTGGCACGCGGCGGGCCGCTTTTTGGCCACTGCTCACCGTGGTGCCGTTGCCATCCGGCTCTACGAAGGGCCCGACGACGCGGATGTGAAGCTGGTGTCTCGCGACCAGGTGTTGGAACTCGTCGGCCGTGCCATCGAAGAGGGGCGCGAGGTGCGCATCGGAGTAGCGCCGTGAGCGAGATGAGTCGGCACGAACGATACGACCACGAGGCCGTGGCGCGGCTGATTCAGCAGATGGAGCAGGGCACGTCCCCGTTTCAAGTGCCGTGGCATCGCGAAGCTGGAACCCGCTTCTCTTCGCCTTACAACCCATCTAGCGGCAAGTCCTACCGCGGCGGGAACCTCCTCCACTTGTGGTGCGCACAGCAAGAGCACGGCTACAGCGACAACCGGTGGCTTACCTACAAGCAGGCGGCCGCGCTCGGCGCGCAAGTTCGTGGAGGCGAAAAAGCCACCTGGGTGAAGTATTGGGACTTCCCCGACGAGCATGCACCCGCACCTGCCGGAGAGACCGAAGACGAACGCGCCAAGCGGTTACGGCCAAAGGTGTTCTACGCGGCCGTTTTCAACGCCGACCAGATCGAGGGCTTGTCGCCCCGCGCGCCTCAAACGGACGTGGTGTGGCAGCGCGAAGATTGCAAGCGCATCATCGATCAATTGGGCCTGCCGGTTCACCACGGCGGTAACGAGGCGTATTACGTCCCAAGCAGCGACGAGATCTACGTGCCGCAGCAGGCGCAATTCCACTCGGAATCCGCCTACTGGGCCGTGCTGCTCCACGAGGGTGCCCACGCGACCGGACATCCCAGCCGTTTGGCGCGCGACCTCACCGGCCGGTTCGGCACGGAGAGCTACGCGAAGGAAGAACTGATCGCCGAGACGGCGAGCCTTTTGCTCGGCGAACGGTTGGGCATCGGGTTCGACTTCGGGCAGCACGCCAGCTACGTGCAACACTGGATCAAACTGCTGCGAGACGACCCCCGGGAACTCTACCGGGCAGCGGCTGCGGCGGAAAAAGTGTGCGAGCACCTGGGCGTTCAAGCGCTGGTGCGCGAGCCGTTGAAAGCCGTGGAGCAGGTTCATGAGCATGGGCAGGCTCCGGTTGCAGTAGAAGCCAAGCCCCAGGCTACGCGCAGCTCATCCGCGAAGGCAAAATCAAGGGGGAAAGACATGGCCATGGCGATGTGAAGGACTTGCGCGTTGGTGTCTGTCGGGTATGGGTAGGTGCAACATCTCTTTGAGATCCCGCCTTGGCCCCCAACGCACCGCCGATGAGACCCTCAGTTCGCAACCGTCGCGACGCGATTCGGCGCCTCGCAGCCACGCACACGGCGAGTGGCATTGCCCGCGTCGTGGGCTACCACAAGACCGTCGTTCACGGCGACTTGCGCACGATGGGAATCCGGGCTCAGACGCGCACGGAGCGCGGCTCGCAGCGCGTGCGTGAGCGTTGGGCGAAAGTAGCCTTGCTGTTGAAGAAGGGCGAGTCGATCGCATGCATCGCCCAAGCGTTGGATGTGCCGCGGCACACGGTTCGCAACGACCTTTTTCAGATGCGCTTGCGCGGTATCATTCCGCCGTCGAACTTGAACCGTTGCAGTTCGCAACGTTGGCAGACCCGCCTGCCAGATCTCCAGATCGGGATTTCTCTTGGCCACTCGCTCCGCCGGATGGGAAGCGACTTGGGCGTTTCGGCCGAGACGGTGCGCATCTGGCTGCTGCAATCGGGCCTTCGGCCGGCGAGGGCTCGGTGATCGGCTGGCGCGGCGCGTGGATGTTCGGCGACGAACTGCCTTTCCAAGGCGTGCCGGGGCTGCTGGCCATGACGCCGGAGATCGAACGGTTGTATCGCGCCTGTCTACGCGCCCGACCTGGCGACGGAACGATCGACGCCGAACTGGACCGCTTGCGACGGGCCGCTCACGAACCAGAGCAGGTGAATGCCGCGCGGGGCGAGGAACCGATGGACGCTTGTAGACAAGGACCAAGGCACATGCATGAGGGCGGTTTCGGCGAATACTGGGCGGAGCATTGCCGCTGGAACCGCGCTCGATGACGCTACATGCGTTCGATATCCCGCAGCGGTGCCGAGGCGGGGGCTAGTCTGTCGTCCAAGTGCTCGCCGACGAGCTGGGATCTCACGGCCAAGAGAGTGGCACGTGCTTCCGGGCTTAGGGTCGCAAACACCTTTTCGGTGATCAACGCGCCTGCAGTGAGCAACTGCCGCAAAACCTCGGGTTGGTCCCAATAGGCTGCTGCAATTGCCGCAGAAGACAACTTGCGTTGTGGGTAGTTGAAGTTCATCAGCAACTCACGGCAAACGTCAATGTGCCCGCCGCGTGCAGCCAACTCTAGTTCATTGCCCTCGTCCCGATTCACGCGTTCCATGCGCTTGGCGCCTGCGTCCAGCAACGCCCGGCAAATGCCGGCATGACCGCGAAGTGCAGCCAACGGAAGGGGCGTGTAGGCCGGCCGCTTGCTTCGCTGGTTCGGGTCCGCCCCGTCTCCCAGCAACTGGCAGACACGCGCCAGATCGCCCGCGTCGACCGCTGCAAGTAGGGGGTAGGCCTTAAAACGAGCCATCAGATCGACCCTCACCTGTGCTTGGGCTTGAGGGAGGATTCACAAGAAGCGAGATGTTCGGATGAGGTCATGCGGCGCTTCGAGCGTGGAGCGAGGACGCACCCATCCTCACCGATGGTTTCCCGAATTTCAATGCGCAACGCGATTCTGGCTCCCGCGTTCGGATCGGGGGATTGTGCGCTTCCCGTTCTGGTTTATTGGTAGAGGTGTCCAATCCCATCCAGGAGATTCGCATGAAACCCGTCTGTTTGGCCGCTTTGCTATTCGCAATCCCGTCGCTCTGCTGGGCAAATGGTTCGGAGGAGGTTGACAGCCTTGCCGACAGGCCAATCGCATACATGGTCGGCCAAGATCGATGTGAAATGACCGGTGCCGTGATCGTCGGCGGAGAGGCAGTCTCCGGCGCCACGATCACGTTGCAAAAAGGTGACACGATTGTGGCGAAGGCGCGAACCAACCCGCAGGGAATCTACCGCGTCGAGTTTTCGGCAGGCGTTGGCGATTCAGTTCAGGAATTCGCCTTGTCTGTCCCGCCCTCGGTCGGGTCACGTGCGCTCGTCCGTTTTGATTCGTCGATGACGAAGCCAACCGCTACTTGCAAGAGCTTGGCGATCACCGTCGGTGAAGTTGAGCGCATTTGAGACTGTCCGTGCAAAAGGAACCACGGCAGCGGATCGACCGCGCGGCGCTGTCACCACGCAGACAGCCGATCATAGTGAAGTTCAAGGCTCAAAGAGAGGCGCCATCGCGCTGCGCGAGCCTGCTCGACGAAGTTTTCGCTTCATAGAAGCGTGTTCTGGCAGGATCGATTGCACATGAAGTGGCGTGCCATAGTCTTTACATGCCCCATCAACCCAGGGGCGTCTGATGCCATGCCAAGTAAGCGTAGCTCAACGCAGGCAGTAGCAGTGCGAAAGACAGCGCTACTCCGATTAGAGCCGGTTGCATGCACTTCATGCCGCATGTTTCTTCTTCTTTCTAGTTAATGATGGTAGTGGCTGAAGCGATTGCAGAATCTGGCACTGCGCGACCGTGCCGCCAGAACAAGCGCGCAACATAGCGAACAACTCGTCCTTCAGTCGTTGCAAATCTGCAATCTTTTCTTCGATACGAGTGACGTGCGCCCGGGTAAGCTGGTCGATGTCTCCGCAATCTTGTTCGGCATCGACGCCCAAGCTCAGCAGTTCCCGAATCTGCTCGATCGAGAACCCGAGCTCGCGAGCCCGACGCACGAAGCCGAGCCGCTGCACGTCCAGCGGACCATACGTGCGGTAGTTCCCGGCGGAGCGCGGTGGTGCGAGCAGCAAGCCTATTCTTTCGTAGTAGCGGATGGTTTCGGCCTTGGTCGCGGTGGCGTTCGCCAACTGGCCGATAGTGAGGCTGTCCATCATGGGGCTTGACCTTGTAGTAACTACAGGCTTCATAACTATAACCCGTCTTGGATGCAAGTCCGCCTCATTGGCGCGACCCGCCGCATCTCCGCGAATCCTGAGGCCTGAGCGTGGATCATTGCTGTAGCCAAAAGCGCGACGAACTCCAAGCGTTAGCCGTTCAGGGAGCCCAGCGCCGCGTCTTGATAGCAGTCATGCTGATCAACTTGGCGATGTTCGTCATCGAGTTCGGGGCGGGGGTCGTGGCCCGCTCTTCGGCGCTCCAGGCAGATGCGGTCGACATGCTAGGCGACGCAGTAGTGTATGGACTAAGCCTGTGGGCGATCGGCCGCGGTGCTCGCTGGGAAGCGGGCGTGGCAGTAGCCAAAGGACTATTGATTCTCGTCCTATTCGGCATCATCGTGGCCGAAATCGCATGGAAGTTGATCGAAGGAATTCCGCCTTCCAGTCTTTTGATGGTGACCTTTGGCGCGCTAGCACTCGCAGCCAATCTAACCTGTTTGGCAATGCTGTGGCGTTTCCGCGCACTCAACATCAACATGAGCAGCACCTTCGAATGCTCGCGCAACGATGTCATCGCCAACCTCGGCGTCCTGCTCGCGGCCGGTGGCGTGGCAATGTTTGACGCCGGATGGCCTGACATCCTGGTTGGAGGCCTCATCGCCCTCGTCTTCCTGCGTTCGGCCATCCGCGTCCTGCGCGAAGCTTGGCCTGTCTGGCGTGCTCCTGCTTGAACTCCTGCAGGCTCGCCTGCTGCGCCCGCATGTCCAAAGAACGCTTACCGACTTTCCGTCTTGTGGCCTTGCAGGGTATGGATTCATACTCATGGCACATGCGACGGCCTTTTCGACATCTCGGGCGCTTCGTCGCCATGCTGCTGATCGCAGTCATGGCCGCTGTGCCCGTGGCCGATGCTTTCGCCTGCGCGTTCGAGTCCGAATCCACCCATGCCGCCGAAGCCGGAGAGCGCACCGCTTCTGATCCGTCCGGCAAGCAGCGTGAAGCCGATACCCAGCATGGTGTTTGCGCGCACAACCATTGCCACCACACCACAGCGGACGTTCCGTCTGACGGGCTGGCCGCCCCGGACCATGGGCGCGGCGGAGCCGCCTATCCCTGCCAGGACGCGAACCGTTTGTCCAACTGCTCCGATGGATTGATGAGGCCCCCACGGGCCTGACGTGACGCCCGCAAACGCGGGCGCAGCTCCACGTCATTTCTCAATCCAGGAGTTTCCCATGTGCAGCTTGCTCGCCCGGCCGCGGAACGCGGCTGGCTCGGGCGTGGCCGCTTATGCGCGTGTGTCGCCATCAAAGGCGGCGCCGTGCAAGCGCGTTGCGTCCCGTTTCGATGTGAATCCGTTTGCGGGAGGGCCGCGCCGATGAAGCGCTCTCTCGATGAAACACGCGGCTTTCGCGTGGTGGGCGCAGGCCCAAGTAGGGCGCTGACCAGAAACCTGCCTTCGATCAGCTTTGAAGCGCTGACCGCCGCCGTGGCCGCCTACTTCGTGCTGGCCACGAACTCCGCGTTCTGGTCGGGCATGCGAGCGGCCGGCACCCTTTCCGGGCCAGACGCATGGATCGTGGTGCTCTGTGCCGCCCTCGCCATCTTCGCCCTTCATGCGCTGCTACTCGTGGTTCTGATCCCGCGTGCCGTCGCAAAGCCTGCGTTGACCCTGTTGCTTCTGGCGGCGGCTGGGGCGTCGTATTTCTCGAAGAAGTATTCGGTCTACATCGATCCGAGCATGATCCGGAACGTGCTGCGCACCGATGCCACCGAGGCGGGAGAGCTGCTGACGCTGGATCTCGGGGTGTCGTTGCTGCTGTTCGGTGCGCTGCCGTCGTTGCTGGTCTGGCTGGTTCGGATCCATCTGCGTCCGCTTCGCGTGGCATTGATGCGACGACTGCTGTTCGCTTTCGCGATGATCGTGTTGACCGCCGCATCCTTGTTGGTTGCGTTCGACGATCTTTCGCCCCTGATGCGCAACCATCCATCGCTGCGCTACATGATTGCGCCTGGCAACGTGCTGGTGGCCACGACCAAGGTCTTGGCCGAGCGCGCGCGCGAGCCTGAGGGGCCGCGCCAGGTGGTGGGCGCGGATGCGAAACTCCAGGGGCACACGGCATCGACCAAGCCGCATTTCCTCGTGATCGTCGTCGGCGAGACCGCGCGCGCCCAGAACTGGGGCCTGAACGGTTACGGCCGCCAGACCACGCCGCAGCTGGCCCGTCTGGACGTCGTCAACTACAAGGACGTGAGCGCGTGCGGTTCGAACACCGAAGTCTCGGTGCCTTGCATGTTCTCCTCCACCGGCCGTCGGCGCTACGACCAGCAGCGCATCAGCAATTCCGATTCGCTTCTGCACGTGCTGGAGAGGGCGGCGGTCCGGACGCTGTGGCGCGACAACCAGACGGGATGCAAAGGGGTCTGCGAAGGGCTGCCGTTCCAGTCCTATCGGAAGCCGCCGAAGGATCCGATGTGCAATGGCGAAGCGTGCCGCGACGCCGTGATGTTGCAGGGCTTGCACGATGCCATCGACGACAACCCGGGAGACGTGGTGGTCGTTCTACATCAAATCGGAAACCATGGTCCCAGTTACTACAAGCGATACGGCGACGAGTTCAGGCGCTTCTTGCCCGATTGCCGGGAAGCCGACCTGAAGCGGTGCAGCCGCGAACAGATCGTCAACGCCTATGACAATGCCATCCTCGCCACCGACGATTTCCTGGCCAAGGCGATCCGCATGCTGGCCCAGGACGCGTCCCATGACACGGCCTTGATCTACCTGTCCGATCACGGTGAATCGTTGGGCGAGAACAACATTTACCTGCACGGTTTCCCATACGCGATTGCACCGGACACGCAGATCAAGGTGCCCATGGTGGCTTGGCTCTCGCCCGGCATGATCGCCAGCACCGGCATCGACATGCGCTGCGTGAGGGCCCGGGCCGATCAGCCGGCCAGCCACGACAACCTGTTCCATTCCGTTCTAGGGTTGATGCAGGTGACCACGGCCGCTTACGAGCCCGGCTTGGACCTGTTCGGCAGTTGCGCGACGCCAAGACCTCAGGTATCTGTGGGGCTGCCCACCGGCCAGGGAAACGACCTGAATGCTCCTGAGCCAGATGGGGAGCCGCTGTAATTGTATACACGCATTGATACCTTCATAATCTTGGTTATGCATCGGTTTTTCCGCCAATTCACGCGCCCCATCGCCATGCTGCTTCTTGCAGTTATGGTTTTGATGCCTGTGACGGAGGCCTTTTCTTGCTCTTTGGAAGGCGAATCGACTCACTCGGCCGAATTCGTGACCGATAGCGATCAGGCGTCTCATACCGAGGACAGCTCCGGTAAAGAAGACACCGGCGAAGCCTCCCACGACGTTTGCGTGCACAACCACTGCCACCACACGACGGCGGACCTGCCGCCGCAGTCGGCGGTCGGTGCCTTCTTTCTGAAGGCCGCCGATCCGCAACCGATCGATGACGCCAACCTCTTGGCGAATGCGTCCGACGGACTCATGAGGCCGCCCCGGATCTGACGTGTTTCGCCCGCCTTGGCGCGGGCGCTTTCCACGTCCATTTCGATCCAGGAGTGTCCAATGCCCATGTTGCTTGGCCGACCGCTCAGAGCGGTCTGGCTGGGCGTGGCTATCCTTGTCTGCGCATCGCCCTTGGCGATGGCACAGACACAGGAAGTCGTGCCTTCCTATCAATCCCTCCTCACGCGGCTGGAGCAGATGCCCGCCGCGATCGAGGCTGCGGCGCTGTCCGAGGCCGCCGATGCCCGTGCGCAACAAGCACGAGCCATCGCCAACCCTTCCCTCAGTTGGGAGACCGAAAACATCCAGGGTTCCGGACCCTACCGCGGGTTCGGCAACGCCGAGACCACGGTGTCCGTCACGCAGCCGCTGGAACTGTTCGGCCAGCGCAGTGCCCGCATCGGCGCCGCTCGGGCCGATGCCCTCGCCACCGGCCTGCGCAGCGAGCAGATGCGCTGGCGGGCCGCAGGCAGGCTCGCGCAGGTCTACAGCGATGCCGAGGCGGCATCGCGCCGCTACGATCTCGCCGCTGAAGCGCTTGCCCTGTCCGAGCAGGATGCGCGTGCAGTCGCGTTGCTGGTGGAAGCCGGTCGAGAGGCCACTCTGCGCGATATCCAGGCGCGCAGCGAGACCGATGCGGCACGCGCCCAGTTGGAAGAAGCCCGCGCCGTGCGCGATGCGGCCTTCGCCCGACTTTCCGCGATCGCCATGCTCGACGCCCCTGTGGAAACGCTTGGCGCGAGCTTGCTAGACACTGCGCCTGCATCGCATGCGCTCGACGCCAGCGACCCGTTGGCCGTTCGCATCGCGCAGGCCGAGGTCGATGCAGCCGGTCAGCGCCTCACGGTGGAACAGCGGCGCGCCCGTCCGGATCTCAGTGCGAGCATGGGCATGCGTCGCTTCCGCGAGACGGGGGACGATGCGTTCACCATCGGTTTGAGCGTGTCGGTGCCGTTGTTCGACCGCAACCGTGGCGGTGTCCGTGCCGCTTACGCCGACCAGCGCGCTGCCGAAGCGCGTCTGACCGCCCAGCAGCAGGAAGCCCGGGCCGATCGACTGGCTGCAGAAGCCACGCTGTCGGCGTCGATGGCGCGCGTTCGCGCGGCCGACAGCGGTGTTGGCGCCGCTGAAGAGGCCTATCGCATGGCGCGTGTCGGTTTTGACGCCGGGCGTCTCTCGCAACTTGAACTGCGCAGCACGCGCGCCTCGCTCATCTCCGCGCGCAACGCCGCCGTGGAAGCGCGCCTCGCGCGCGTCCGCGCCGAAATCGACTTGGCCGGCCTGGAAGGCCGTGCTCCTTTTGGGGAATCCCGATGACATTCAAGAACAACCGACTGGTGCTGGTTGCCGCGATCTTGATCGCCTTGGCAGCAGGCTTCGGCCTTGCGCGCCTGACAGGTAGCGACGCGGCCCACGCCGAACACGCCGAAGGCAAAGACGCTGCCGACGCCCACGCTGGAGAAGAGGGCCACAACGAAGAAAGTGAGGGGGCTGATGCGCACGCCGACGAAGGCGGGCACGGCGAAGAAGAAGGCAAGAAAGGAGCCGAGGAAGAAGGCACCGTTGCGCTCACGAAAGAACAAATCGAAGCCTCCGGCATCACCGTTGTCGCTGTGTCGCGTGGTGGCGGTGGCGAGACCCGGCTGAGCGGCCGGGTGGAGCCTTCGATCGGTGCTCGCGCCGCGGTGGCATCGTCCATCGCCGGTCGGGTGGAGCGCGTGATCGTTGCGCCAGGCACGCAGGTCCGCGCCGGCCAGCCGCTTGCAGTGGTCGTCAGCGGCGAGGCTGCGACGATGCGGGCCAACGCCGACGCGGCTCGGGCAGAGGCGGAAGCGGCACGGTTGGTGTTCCGACGCGATCAGTCTCTGGTCTCGCAGGGCGTGGTCGCCCGGCAGGAAGTCGAGGCCTCGCGCGCCCGCTCGCTGGCGGCCGATGCGCTCGCTCGCGCCGCGGTCGCCCAGGCCAGCGCTGCCGGCACGCCGGACGCGAGCGGCCGGATCACCATCACCAGCCCGGTGGCGGGCGTGGTGGGCGCGGTGCAGGTCACCCCGGGGAGCGTGGTGAGTGCAGGTGCTCTGGTGGCGAACGTCTCCGATCCAAAGCAGACCGAACTGGTGTTTTCCGCGCCGCCGGCACTGGCGGCACAGGTCGCGCCCGGTGCTCGTATCGAAGTGTCCGGTCCGGCCGGTAATTTCACTGCCGTGGTGATCGGCGCTGCGGCCGATGTCCGCGAGCAGGGCGGCATGGCGGTCATCCGCGCTCGCGCCGAGTCCGGGACGCTGCCGCCTGCGGGTTCGCCGGTCGCGGGTGTCGTGGTGTCCGCGGGGCAAGGCCGGGCCCTGAGCGTGCCTGCCGACGCGGTGCAGACCGTCGAAGGCCGATCGGTCGTGTTCGTGGTGACCGACACGGGCTTCCGCGCGATGCCCGTGCTCGCCGGCCGTCGCGCCGGTGGCCGCATCGAAGTGCTCAACGGGTTGACTGGCAGCGAGCGCATCGCTGGCAGCAACGCGTTTCTGCTGAAGGCAGAGCTCGCCAAGGGCGAAGCCGAGCACGGTCACTGAGGGCGCCGCCATGTTCAAGATCGTGATCGAAACAGCGGTGAGATTCCGCTGGGCGATGGTCTTCGCCGCGGCGATGCTCGCCGCATATGGCCTGTTTCAACTCAGCCGGTTGCCGATCGATGCCGTGCCGGACATCACCAATCGGCAGGTGCAGATCAACACCATCGCGCCGGCGCTCGCGCCGGGGCAGATCGAGCGGCAGGTCACTTACCCGCTGGAGACCGCGCTGGCAGGCATTCCGGGACTCAGCAGCACCCGCTCGCTGTCGCGCAACGGCTTCTCGCAGGTGACCGCGATCTTCACCGACCAGACCGACATCTATTTCGCCCGCCAACAGGTGGCCGAACGGATGCGCGAAGTCGAGGAGGATCTGCCCGAAGGCGTGGTGCCCATGATGTCGCCGGTGACGACGGGTTTGGGCGAGGTGCTGATGTGGACGGTGGACTACGCGCCCTTCAACGCGAAGAAGGTCGCCAAGGCCGGCGAGCCCGGGTGGCAGGCCGACAAGGCCTACCTCACGCCCGAGGGCGACCGGCTGACCACGCCGCAACAGCGAGCGACCTACCTGCGCACCGTCCAGGACTGGCTGATCGCGCCGCAGATGCGGTCGACGCCCGGTCTGGCCGGCGTGGACACCATCGGCGGCTACGTGAAGGAATACGCCATTCGTCCCGACGCGGCACGCATGGCGGCCTACGGCTTGGGCATGGGCGATCTGGTGCGTGCGCTGGAGCGTTCGAACGTGCAGGCCGGCGCGGGCTTCGTGCAGCGCGGCGGCGAGGGTCTCATCGTCCGTGCCGACGCCCTGGCGCAGACCATCGATGACCTCGCGCAGGCGCCGGTGGCGAACCGCGACGGTTTGGTGGTGCGGGTCTCCGACGTGGCGCGTGTCGAACTCGGCCAGGCGCCACGGTTGGGCACGGCCACACGGGACGGCCATGAGGCGGTGCTCGGCACCGCGCTGATGATCGCCGGGGGCAACAGCCGCACCGTGGCCCAGGCCGCAGCGGAGCGCCTCAAGGAGGTCAACCGGACGCTGCCGCCGGGCATCGAAGCCGAACCCGTGCTGGACCGCAGCTTGCTGGTGAATTCAACCATCAAGACCGTGGCCAAGAACCTGACCGAAGGCGCGCTGCTGGTGGTCGTGGTGCTGTTTCTCCTGCTCGGCAACATCCGTGCGGCGGCGATCACCGCGTTGGTGATCCCGCTGTCGTTCCTGTTCGCCGTGATCGGCATGAACCGCTTCGGCATCAGCGGCAACCTCATGAGCCTGGGCGCGCTGGACTTCGGCATCCTGGTCGACGGCGCGGTAATCGTGATCGAGGCGACGCTGTTGATGCTGGGGCAGAAGCAGGCCGAACTAGGCCGGCATCTCTCAGCAGGCGAACGGCTGGGTGTGGCGATCCAGGCGGCACGCAAGATGGTGCGGCCTGCTGCATTCGGTCAGCTCATCATCCTGCTGGTGTTCGCACCGATCCTCACGCTCGAAGGGGTGGAGGGCAAGACGTTCCAGCCGATGGCCGCGACGTTCATGCTGGCGCTTGTGGGCGCCTTCATCTTCTCGTTCACGTTCGTGCCCGCCATGGCAGCGCTGTTCGTGCGGGATCCGAAGGAGGTGCACGCCAAGAACGCCTCCCACGCTCCGGATGCGGAAGCAGGCCAGCATGGCGGTGACACGCACGGCCACGCCGAGGAACACGAAACCAGGATCCTGCGGTGGACACGCCGCAAGACCGAGCCGGCCATCCGCGCTGCGATCGCGCGGCCACGTGCGGTGCTGGTCAGCGCAGCCTTGATGTTGGCCATGGGCACGGGAGCGTTCTTCTCGTTGGGGCGCGAGTTCATGCCCACCCTGGACGAAGGCAACCTCGCCATGCAGGCGTTGCGGGTGCCGTCCGCGTCGCTGGAGCAGTCCTTGGCGATGCAGATGTCTCTGGAGAAAGCGTTGGCGAAGGAGCCGGAGGTTGCGACGGTGTTCTCCCGCACCGGCACCGCCGAGGCCGCCATCGACCCGATGCCGACCAACATTTCCGACAGCGTGATCGTGCTCAAACCCCGGTCGGAATGGCCAGACCCGTCGCTGGACAAGGAAGCCCTCATCGAGCGCCTGGAAAAGGTCGTCGGCAACCGCATCGGCAACGCGTTCGAGTTCAGCCAGCCCATCGAATTGCGCTTCAACGAGCTGATCTCCGGCGTGCGCACGGATTTGGCGGTGATGGTCTACGGCGACGACTTCGAAGTGCTGCAGCGCGTGGCCGATCAGGTGTCGGTGAAGTTGCGCGGCGTGCAGGGTGCAGCCGACGTGCGCGTGGAGCAGATATCCGGCCTGCCGACGCTCACCGTGCGCATCGACCACGCGGCGGCCGCGCAGTATGGGCTGAGCGCTGCGGACGTCAGCGAAGCCTTGGCCACCGGCGTCGGCGGCACGGCGGCCGGCAAGATCTTCGAGGGCGACCGCCGTTTCGATGTCGTGGTGCGTCTGGACGAAGAGGCGCGGAATGATCCCGCGCAACTGGCCGCGCTTCCGGTGGTGACTGCGGATGGCACCACCGTGCCGCTGTCGTCCCTTGCCCGAATCGAGGTTACAGAAGGCCCCAACCAGATCAGCCGCAACAACGGCAGTCGACGCATCGTGGTGCAGGCGAATGTGCGAGGCCGCGATCTGGGTGGGTTCGTGAAGGAGGCCCAAGCCGCGGTTTCCGGTGTGTCCTTGCCCTCCGGCACTTACCTGACGTGGGGTGGGCAGTTCGAGAACCTCCAGCGGGCAGAGGCGCGGCTGTTGCTGGTGGTCCCGGTCGTGTTCCTGCTGATCGGCACGCTCCTGTATATGGCACTGGGAACGGTGCGCGAGGCAGGGCTGGTCTTCGTCTGCGTGCCGCTGGCGCTGGTGGGCGGTGCCCTGGCATTGCTCGTGCGTGGCATGCCGTTCTCGGTATCGGCTGCCGTGGGCTTCATCGCGGTGTCGGGCGTGGCCACCCTCAATGGGCTGGTGCTGATGCAAGCGATCCGCGAACGGCTCACCGCAGGCGACGCACCACTTGAGGCCGCAGCCAACGGTGCGTCCAGCCGTCTGCGTGCGGTGTTGACCACGGCGCTCGTGGCCATCGTCGGGTTCATCCCGATGGCGATCGCCACCGGGTCGGGGGCGGAGGTGCAGAAGCCCTTGGCGACCGTGGTCATCGGCGGTCTGCTCACCGCCACGGTGCTCACCTTGCTCGTGCTGCCCACGTTCGCGGCTCGGGCCACGGCGAAGCGACCGAAGCGGCACGTGACATGACCGTCGGCGGCGTCCAGCAGAAGCGGATCCTGCGACAGGTCCTGCTGTGGAACCTGGGCCTGTTCGTGGGGCTGGGCGTGGCCGGTTGGATCGCCGATTCCAGCGCGCTGCTGGCCAACGCCGTGGACAACGCGTCGGATGCGGCCGTCTACCTGTTGAGCTACCTGGCGATTGATCGCCGCCCCGCGTGGAAGCGCGGGGCGGCGACCGTCTCAGGCGCGATGCTGCTGCTCTTCGCGGTTGCGGTGGTGGTCGACGTGGTGCGCCGGTGGATCAGCGGAGCGGAACCGTTGGGCCCAGCCATGATGCTGATCGCGCTGGCAGCGGCGGCGATCAACCTGTGGTGTCTGGTTTTGCTCAGGCGCCTGCGCTCGGACGACGTGAACATGAAGGCCGCGGAGACCTTCAGCTTCAACGATTTCATTTCCAACGGCGGCGTCATCGTCGCAGGTGCACTTGTGCT
Organism: Lysobacteraceae bacterium; assembly: GCA_016789405.1. Lineage (GTDB taxonomy): Bacteria > Pseudomonadota > Gammaproteobacteria > Xanthomonadales > Xanthomonadaceae > Lysobacter_I. Next base: position 2,688 of record JAEUPQ010000039.1, on the reverse strand, counting down.
CTGGCTGGGAACGCCATGGCCTGACCTGGTGGCGGGTGCGTTGATCGCACTGATCGCCTTCAAGGGCGGCATCGAAATCCTCACAAGCGTCAAGAACAGCAAGGCCGGCGATGCCTGACAGCCAATGTCGCCGCCGGTTGACCATGCCTGCGAAGGCAGTAATTTGCCTGCCAAGCGGGTTCGATTTTTCACTGATATCCCAGGGCTAGACCCTGGCGTCGAAGGAGAACGGCAATGACCGAGAAGCTTCGCATCGACTTGCAGATACTGCTGCCCGACCTGCCGCATGAAGCGGACGCATGCGTCGGCCGACTGGTGAACGAACTGGAAGGTCGGAACGGCATCGAGAAGGTGCACGTGCGCGCCGCGGTGGGCAACATGCCCACGCAGTTGTGTATCCACTACGACGCCGACGCAATACCCCTGGCGCGCATCAGGGAAGTCGTGGAAAGCACCGGCGCCGCGATCAGCCAACGTTATGGCCACGCCTTCTGGATGGTGGACGGCATCACCCACGAGCGCCGGGCCCGGACCGTGGCCGATCGCTTGAAGCTGATCGCTGGGATGCTGGAGGCCGAAGCCAGCGCGGCGGGCGCGGTCCACGTCGAATTCGACCGTCAACAGTTGAGCGAGGATGAGATCGTCTCTGTCCTGGCCGAAATGCAAGTGACGCCCAGTTTGCCGCGCCGCAGCGACGGGGCGGCGGATGATCACGGCGATGAAGCCCACGATCATGTGGAAGGAGATGGGCACACGCATGCCGAAGGCGATGGCCACAACCATGGCAAAGGCGATAAGCATTCGCACGGCAAGGAAGGCGATCATTCCCACGCACACGGCGGCCTGCTCGGCCCGAATACCGAACTGATCTTCGCCTTGACGTGCGGCGCGCTGTTGTTGGCCGGCTTCCTGATCGGGAAGTTCGCTTCGTCCGCTCCGTCCTGGTTGCCTACGGCGTTCTACATCCTGGCCTACGTGTTCGGGGGCTTCTACACGGTCCGTGAGGCTTACGACAACCTGCGACTCAAGCGCTTCGAGATCGACACGCTCATGCTGGTGGCCGCTGCAGGCGCCGCGGCGCTTGGGTCATGGGCGGAAGGCGCGCTGCTGCTCTTCCTCTTCAGCTTGGGCCACGCGCTCGAGCACTACGCGATGGGCCGCGCCAAGCGCGCCATCGAAGCGCTGGCCGAACTCGCGCCAGACACGGCGACCGTTCGGCGCGAGGGCAACGTGCAGGACATCCCGGTCGACGCGCTGGTCGTGGGCGACATCGTCCTGGTCAAACCGAACGAACGCCTGCCGGCCGACGGTTTTGTCGTGCAGGGCACATCGAGCGTCAATCAGGCACCGGTGACCGGCGAAAGCATTCCGGTCGACAAGCGCCCCGTGGCGGATACCGCGGTTTCGCGCGAACGTCCCGATGCCGTCGATGCGGCATCGCGCGTGTTCGCCGGCACCATCAACGGCAGCGGCGCCATCGAAGTGGAGGTCACGCGCAAGTCCAGCGATTCCGCCCTAGCCCGCGTCGTGAAAATGGTCAGCGAGGCCGAAACCCGAAAATCGCCGACCCAGCGTTTCACGGATCGATTCGAGCGCATCTTCGTGCCGGCTGTGTTGGTGCTGGCATTCCTGTTGCTGTTCGCGTGGGTGGTAGTGGACGAACCCTTCCGCGACAGCTTCTACCGCGCGATGGCGGTGCTGGTCGCCGCCAGCCCCTGCGCGCTGGCCATCGCCACGCCCAGCGCAGTGCTGTCGGGCATCGCGCGCGCGGCACGCTCCGGCGTGCTGATCAAGGGCGGCGCGCCGCTGGAAGAGTTGGGGTCGCTCAACGCGATGGCCTTCGACAAGACCGGCACATTGACGGAAGGACGTCCGCGGATCACCGATGTGGTGCCGGTCGATGGCGTTGCCGATGAAGAATTGCTTCAAGTCGCCGTGGCAGTCGAGTCACTCAGCGACCACCCGCTGGCAGCAGCGATCACGCGCGACGGGCGCGAACGGTTGGGCAACGCGACGATCGGCACGGCCAGCGACTTGGATAATTTGATCGGCCGCGGCGTGCAGGCACAACTGGATGGCGAGCCAGTCTGGATCGGCAAGGCCGAAATGTTCGGTGCCGACGGCATCGCTCCGTTGGGCGAATCGGCCGCCGCGGCTATCGCCAAGCTGCGGGAAGCCGGGCGCACGACGATGGTGGTGCGCAAGGGCAGCCGGGATCTGGGTGCCATCGGTTTGCTGGACACCGCGCGGGAAGGCGCCAAGGACGCACTCGCCGAACTGCGCCGACTGGGCATCTCCCGGATGATCATGATCTCCGGCGACCACCAACGCGTCGCGGAGGCCATCGCCAAGGAGGTTGGGCTCGACGAAGCCTGGGGCGATCTGATGCCCGACGACAAGGTCGAGTCCATTCGCAAGCTGCGCACGCAGGACAAGGTCGCGATGGTCGGTGACGGGGTCAACGACGCACCGGCGATGGCCAACGCAACGGTGGGCATCGCCATGGGCGCGGCGGGTTCCGACGTCGCGCTGGAAACGGCCGATGTGGCGCTCATGGCCGACGACTTGCGGCACCTGCCGTTCGCCGTCGGGCTCAGCCGACACACGCGTGGGGTGATTCGCCAGAACGTGTTCGTCAGCATGGGCATCGTCGCCTTCCTCGTGCCCGCCACGATCTTTGGGCTGGGA
>JAEUPQ010000014.1 GCA_016789405.1 Lysobacteraceae bacterium | reverse complement strand
CCTCTAGCGTTTCAGGGCTTTTCTCCCACAGATCACAGTAGCAGTTGCGTGGAGGAACGCCGTTAGAAGTATTGATCGTTGCGACACGCTTCATTTTGGTGCCTAACGCCTGAATTAAGCCGCGCCGCGAAGCGGCGTCGGATTGAATGAATTGTTATGCCCCATTTGCGGCGGTCCTTTTTGAGCGCCATGCAGCCAAGGCTTGAATGACGTGCTGCAGCCTAGCGACCTGCTCCTGGGAGAGTGGCGCACGCTTGGCCCTGCGGAGTATGGAGTCAAACATGTAGCCAGACCGGAAGAAATAAGGGCGAAGCTCAAGGAAGCAGATGGCAGCCTCCATAGACTCGGGGTCACCAGCCACGATGCGGTCCAGCGCCCCCTCAAAGCCGCCGGGAAATGCCAGTTCGTTGTATCTAGAGTGGAAGATCTCGCAGGCGCGCTCCCATTCGTGGCGTTTGTCAGGGCTTCGATCCCGCTGCGCAAATGTCGCGTGCACGCGCGCATGCAACCGCGTGACCTCTTCGGCGTTTGATTGAATCAGCAGCTTGAAGCGGTCTGAGGGATGGGGCATAACGCCTGAGTTAAGCCGCCACCACGAAGTGGTGGTCGGCTTGAATGAATTGTTAGGCCCGCCGCCGGCGAGCCAGAAGAATACGAACCGCTTGGTGCATGCCACAGGGCAAAAGCCCGAACAGCAGAACGCTAGTGGCAATTGCCCCCAGGAATACAGCCAAAGCGTAGCCAAGGAAAACCGGATCAAATTGCAGGAAGAACGCCGGTCCGTTATCGCCGCCTTCGCCTACGAAACAGAACAACACGAAGAACGCCGCCGAAATGGCTCCCAGAATGGCACCGACGCTACCCGTGGCGATCAGGGTCTGCTTGAACTGCGTGTCTATCCTCACGGGCCTAACACCTGAGTTAAGCCGGCCCGCTGCGCGGCCACGACTGAGTGACAATCTTACGGCGCTCTGCCGAGGCCGCGAAGCGGGCTCGGCTTGAATGAATTGTTAGGCCGCTGCCGGGAGGCTTTGGCCCGTAGCCCAAGTCTAGTGCCGATTGCGGTTCTTGGTGAACAGGGCGATGGACGCCGAGGCGGAGGTGCGGCTGCTTTGTGCTGCACCGTAGCTGCGGAAGGCTTCAACGAAGGCCGCTTTGGGCAGATTGATACTTAGATTGGAAGCCGACGGCAGGGGTTGAACCTGCACCCATGAAATCGAGGATCTCATGGGATCGCTGTAGCGATACGTTTACCAATTCCGTCACGTCGGCAAGGATGGTCTGGTGCGGCCTAACTACAAGTAGACCCCAAAATGAGGTGTAGCGCAGAGCCTGCCACAGGGATTCCGAGGCCGTCAATCAGGTAAATCCCACATGGATCAACGGGATAGCCCGACATCGCCAGGCTGCCGGCAGTGGCATCTTGCCGAAATACACGGCAGGGATACCCCGATATGTCTTATCGCGGCGAGAAGACCCCGATATCAATGCAGTGCGATGGTTCGGTCGCTGCAAAGGAGACGCAGGCCAAACCACGCTTGTTGCACGAAGTTCGCAACCGTTTGCGTCTGAAGCACGACAGCCTGCAAACGGAGAAGGCGTACCTGTACTGGATTCGCCGGTATATCCATGCCAGCGGGCGCAGGCATCCGCGGGAACTTGACGGGGTGGCCGTGGAGCGCTTTCTCTCCCGGCTGGCGACCGAGCACGATGTCGCACCCAGCACACAGAATCAGGCGCTTTCCGCATTGCTCTTCCTGTATCGCGAGGTTCTGGGCGTCCGCTTGCCGTGGATGGAGAACGTGGTGCGTGCCAAACGCCAGAGACGGCTTCCGGTCGTGCTTTCAAAGGGGGAAACAGCGACAGTGCTGCGCCATCTGTCTGGCCGCGAGGCGGTGATGGCGGGCCTGCTGTACGGCAGCGGCCTGCGCCTGATGGAATGCGTTCGCCTGCGGATCAAGGATGTGGACTTCGCTCGCAACGAGATCACCGTGCGCGAGGGCAAGGGCGGGAAGGATCGCAAGACGGTTCTTCCGACAAGCCTTCGCGAGGCGCTGCGCCTGCAGATCGAGACAGCGAGGCTCATGCACGCGCGCGATCTGGCGGATGGCTTTGGCGAGGTGTGGTTGCCGCATGCACTGGCGCGGAAGTACCCCAACGCGGCGAGGTTGGCCGCATGGCAGTACGTGTTTCCGGCATCGCGACGCTCGGTCGACCCACGCGATGCGCGCGTTCGGCGACATCACATCGACGAGAAGATCCTGCAGCGCGCGATCGCTTCCGCTGCGCGCGCGGCTGGCATCGACAAGCCGGTCAGCCCGCACACATTGAGACACTGCTTCGCGACGCATCTGCTGGAGTCTGGGTCGGATATCCGCACGGTGCAGGAACTGCTGGGTCACAAGGATGTGGTGACAACACAGGTCTATACGCATGTGCTGAATCGCGGCGCGGGCGCGGTGCTTAGCCCGCTGGATCGCTGAATCCGGGATACGGTGGCTCAGCACATGCCGACCCATCGGCCGCCAGCTCGGCCGCCTCGTGTGCGCTCCGGATGCTCAATCGAAGCCACCCAGCGGTCGGACGATCACGAGGTCTTCGCCCGTGTAGTCCTTCTTCAGCGGCTTGCCATCGACGGCGATTCGATAGATCGGTCGATCCTGCCTGTAGTGCCATGCCATCGCATGAACGATTCCGCGCTTCGGCGTGTTCCTGCCCTCGCGCGGCAGCACCTCCACGTCGTCGCCGACGAGGCATCCTTCGCCGAGCTTGCGCGTCCAGAGATCGGATGGTCTGGCCCGGAACACATATCGGCCATAGCGGAGGATGAGGTAGTCGTTCTCGCAGCCGACCTTGACCAGCAGCTTGTGCAAGGGATGCACCGCGATAGCCGTAAGAAGGTCATCCGGGTGAACCAGTCCATCGAAAGAGTCGGGCACCAGGCCGTGCGGGCGGCTTGCGGGAATCCACCACGCATACAGGCCGTATTCCAATGCGGATCGCCGCATGCCGTATCCGCCCGGGGTGCTGATCAGCGCCGCCGCACCGGGATCCCGCTGGCGGGGAAGCGTGCCACGTCCTCGCCGCCCTCGCGAATGGGAACACCATGTTCGGGTGACCAGGCCACGGCGGTGACGATTTCCCAGGTCGCGGGAAGACGGCCGTCATGACGGAAGTGTTCGTACGCACGGGCGGCGGCGGCGAATCGGGTCTTGCCGGTCAGGGTGTGGCGGCGCGCGTGCAATGCATTCGTCGCGCCGATCGCGCGCTGTTCCCGCATCAGCGCTGGCAGATCGGGATAGCGGGTGACGAGTTCGTCGCGGTCGAGCACGGGGTTGCGGAAGCCGCTGGTGATCAATGCGTCGCCGACCTGCGCGATCGAGGCGAAGGGGCTGACGTGCGGCACGGCATCCGCTTCGGCGAATGCGCTGCGCAGCTCGAACAGCGTGTCTGGGCCGAAGGTGGACATCACCAGCATGCCGTTGGGCTTGAGCACGCGGCGGAAGCCGGCGAATACCGACGGCAGGTCTTCGACCCACTGCAGGCAGAGGTTGGAGAACAGCAGGTCGACGCTGTGGTCGGCCAAGGGCAGCGCACGCGCATCCGCGCAGACACGTTCCGGCGAGCGCTGGCCCAGGCCGACACGTGCGAGCGTGCGCGCTGCGAAACCGCCTTCGGCCGGCTGCCGCAGCAACATCGGCAGCGCGAGATCGAGCGCAAGCACGCGCGCTTTCGGCCAGCGCTGCTGCATGGCGCGTGCGGCACTGCCGGGGCCGCAGCCGAGGTCGACGACGACTGCAGGTGCTTTTGCGTCGACGGCGCGTCCTTCCTCGTAGAAGTCGAGCGATTCGAGCAGGCGCGCTTCGACTTCATGCTGCAGCTTCGCCGCATCGGCATAGCTGGTGGACGCGCGCGAGAAGGCGCGACGGACCTGGCGGGGGTCGAAGAGCGGGTTCATCGCGACTTGAGACTGGCGACGAATGCATCGAGATGCGCCACCACTTCATCCACATGCGTCAGGAACGGCGCATGGCCGGCGTGTTCGATCTGGGCGAAGGTCGCGCTGGCGTGGCCGGCCTGTTCGATCAGCGCAGCGGCATCGCGCATGGCGCGCGGATCCACGAGGCGATCGCGGCGGCCGGCGATCCAGAGGCTGGGTACGCGCAGTTGCGACAGCAGCGGACGCTGGTCGCTGGTTTCGAGGATGCGCAGGCCGTCGACCAACACGCGTGCGGCAGGTTCGCCGCGGGCGAAGAGTTCGGCGCGCAGTTCGCGCAGTTCGTCCTTGGCGTGGTCCGAGCCGAAGGCCTCCAGCGCGACGAAGCGATCGAGCGTGGCGCGGTAGTCGTCCGACAGGCCCTGAGCGAAGTCGCGGAAGATTTCGGGCGAGACGCCGAAGCGCCAGTCGGCGCCGCGCACGAAGCAGGGACTGCTGCACAGCGCGACCAGCGCGGGAACGCGGGCCGGATCGCGCACGGCGGCATGCAGCGCGAACATGCCGCCGAGCGACCATCCGATCCACGGCGCCACCGGTACCTGGGCCTGGATCGCGTCGCAGACGGCATCGAATTCCAGTGGCGTGGCGTCATCGCGGCTCAGGCCGTGGCCAGGCAGATCGACGAGGTACAGCGTGTGGCGATCGCGCAGGCGGTCGACCAGTGCGTGGAAGACGCCGCCGTGCATCGCCCAGCCATGGATCAGCACCAGCGGCGGTCCGTCGCCACTGACGGACATGTGCAGGGACGTGTTCATGCAGCGGCCGTTGCCCGTGCGTTGCGAATCAAGGGGACCACCGCCTGCCAGTCGTCACGGACCATGCCGAACGACAGGCGCGCGAGCCGGCGACGCCACAGCGGACGCCTGCGCACGGCCTGCACGTGCTCGACCAGCCACGCATCGTCGAAACCCGCCCATTCGCCGGCGACCTGCAGCAGGTTGGCGTGCAGCGCGGGATGCACTTCATCGACGAGGATGCGTTCGAGCGTCTCCAGTGAATACGGCGAGGACGCGAGGGTTCGCGCAACGCTCTCGTACCAGAGGCTGACATCGGTATCGAGGTACAGCTCCGACAGCGCGGCCCAGACCGGAATGCGCGTGTCGAGATCGTCGATCGCGGCTTGCGCCGGGCTCATGCCACCGCGGCGCCGGCATCGCCGGCGTTGCCATAACCCATGTCGACCGCGTCGCGCGCCCAGCTCAGGGCATCGATCAGGCCGTCGACCTCGGCCTGCGTGTGCAGCGAGGACAGGGTGATGCGCAGCCGCGCCTTGCCGTCGGGCACGGTCGGCGGGCGGATCGCCGGCGCCCAGTAGCCCTGCGCTTCGAGCGCGGTGGCCAGTGCGAGCGCGCGCTTGTCGTCGCCGCACATCAGCGGCTGGATCGGCGTGGTCGACGTCAGCAGCTGCAGGCCGCGGAACTGCGCGTTCTGGCGGAAATGGCCGATCAGGTTCTGCAGCTTCTCGCGGCGCCAGTGGTCGCGACGCGCCAGCTTCACCGCGGCCAGCGTGGCCGCTGCCTGCGCCGGCGGCAGCGCGGTGGTGAAGATGTAGGGACGCGCCGTTTCGGCCAGGTGGCCGATGATGTCTTCGCTGCCGACCACACAGGCCCCGTAACCGCCGAGCGCCTTGCCCAGCGTGGCGAGCTGCAGGGTCTCGGCGGCGGCGAGGCCGGCATCGGCGACGCAGCCGCGTCCGTCGGCGCCGACCACACCGATGCCGTGCGCGTCGTCGACGTAGAGCATGGCGTGCTGGACCTTGGCGACCAGCGACAGCTCGCGCAGCGGCGCAACGTCGCCATCCATGCTGAACACGCCGTCGGTCGCGACGATGGCCGCGCCTTCCGGCACGGTGCGCAGCTGGCGCAGGGCGCCTTCGGCATCGTTGTGCGGATAGCGGCGCAGCTTGCAGCCGGACAGGCGGGCGGCGTCGATCAGGCTGGCGTGGTTGAGCCGGTCCTGGACGCAGACATCCTCTTCCCCGAGCAGCGCCTGCATGACCGCGAGATTGGCGAGATAGCCGCTGCCGAACAGCAGCGCGCGCGGTGCGCCCAGCCAGTCGGCGATTTCCTTCTCCAGCGCCTCGTGGGCGGCATGGTGGCCGCTGACCAGGTGCGAGGCGCCGCTGCCGGCGCCATCGCGGCCGGCGGCCGACTGCAGGGCATCGACCACGGCGAAATGCTGGGCCAGGCCGAGGTAGTCGTTGCCGCTGAAGTTGGTCAGCCAGCGGCCGTCGACTTCGTAGCGCACCCCGTCGCGGCGGGTGACCGTGCGCCGCTGTCGCTCGCGGCCCTGCGTCTGGCGCAGCTCACGGGCGTCTCGGATGCGGTCGGTCAGGCGCGGGCGGGTCATGGGCTCTGCTCGGTCGTGCGTCGCGGTCAGGCGGCGCGGGTGCAGGCCGGCGCGTCGCCGGCCGGCAGGGTGTCGAGAGTATCGGAAGCGCGGGTGTCGGACGCGCGGCTGTCGGAAGCCAGGATGTCGGCATGCACCGTGTTGCCGGTCTCCACCACCTGCATCGGCCGCAGGCCCAGGCGATCGAACAGCGCGAGGTCGCGCTCGGTGTCCGGGTTGCCGGTCGTCAGCAGCTTCTCGCCGTAGAAGATCGAGTTGGCGCCGGCCATGAAGCACAGGGCCTGCAGTTCGTCGCTCATGCTCTCGCGCCCAGCGGACAGGCGGACCATCGATTTCGGCATCAGGATGCGGGCCACCGCGATCGTGCGCACGAACTCGAACGGGTCCAGCTCGGTGGTGCCGTGCAGCGGCGTGCCTTCGACCTGCACCAGGCGGTTGATCGGCACCGAATCCGGGTGCGCCGGCAGGTTGGCCAGGGTCTGCAGGAAGGCGGCGCGCTGGCGGCGGGTCTCGCCCATGCCGACGATGCCGCCGCAGCAGGTCTTCATGCCGGCGTCGCGGACATAGGACAGGGTGTCCAAGCGATCCTGGTACTCGCGGGTCTTGATGATGTCGCCGTAGAACTCCGGCGAGGTGTCCAGATTGTGGTTGTAGTAGTCCAGGCCGGCGGCCTTCAGCGCAGTGGCCTGGTCGCCGCTGAGCATGCCGAGGGTGGCGCAGGTCTCCAGGCCCAGCGACTTCACCTCGCGGATCATCTCGGCGACCTTCGGGATGTCGCGGTCCTTCGGCGAGCGCCAGGCGGCGCCCATGCAGAAGCGCGAGGCGCCGGCGGCCTTGGCGGCTTTCGCGCGCTCGACCACGGCGTCGGTGTCCATCAGCTTCGTGGCCTCGACCCCCGTGTGGTAGCGCTGGGCCTGCGGGCAGTAGGCGCAATCCTCGGGGCAGCCGCCGGTCTTCACCGACAGCAGGGTGCTGACCTGGACCTCGGCGGGGTCGAAATTCGCCCGATGGACTTCACCGGCCTGATGCAGCAGCACCGGGAAGGGCAGCGCGAACAGCGCCTCCACTTCGGTGCGGCTCCAGTCGTATCGCAGGGGGCCGGAAGCACTGACAACGGACATCGGGGTTTCCTGACAGACACATCAAAGTGGGACGGGCAGTCTGGAAAGCATGTCCAGCCCTGTCAACCTTGGAAACACCCTGCGGCCATGGGCCGGCCTGCGCGCGGCATTCGATCGCCTCTGGCCCGCGCAATGCATGGTCTGCAGCGAACGCGCCGGCATCGACGACCTCTGCCCGGCCTGCGTGCGCGATCTCCCGTGGAACCGCTGCGCCTGTCCGCGCTGCGGACTGCCCCTCCCGCTGCCCGCACCCGCCTGCGGGCACTGCCAGCGGCGACCCCCGCCCCTCACCGAGACCCGGGCGGTGTTCCGCTACGCGGCGCCGATGGACCGCCTGCTGCCACGACTCAAGTTCCACCAGGACCTCGCCGCCGGGCGGAGCTGCGCCCTGCGCATGGCCGAGGCGCTGGCCGATGCGCCACGGCCGGACGCCCTCGTACCCCTGCCCCTGCATCGGACCCGGCTGCGCCAGCGCGGCTTCGACCAGGCCCTGGAACTGGCCCGGCCGCTCGCCCGGGCATTGGACCTGCCATTGATCAAGGGCATGCTGGTGCGCAGCCGCGACACCGCGCCGCAGTCCCGTCTGGACGCCCCGGCCCGCAGGCGCAACCTCCGACGGGCCTTCGCAGTGCGTCCGGGACCGGCACTGCCGGCCCACGTGACCCTGGTCGACGACGTGATGACCACCGGCGCGACCCTGCATGCCGCCGCCGAGACGCTGCTGCGCGCGGGCGTGACCCGGGTGGATGCGTGGGTGTGCGCGCGGGTGGCGTGAAATCGCGCCAATTGCCGGTACGGCTCAAAGGGTGGCGCGGGTGGCAGGGGGCAGGGGGCAGCCATTGCACCCGTGAATCAACCCTGCGGAGGCGGTGGCGGCGCCTCCTCGGGCCAGCAGATCGGGCAGTCGCCCTCCCCGGACGGTCCATCTCCACTCTCGGTCAGGATGCTGCGCGCCTCCGCGCAAGACCCAGCGCGGTCTCCGGTGCCCCATAGCGCCTCGCCAGTGGATAGAGCGCCAACGCGTTCTCGATCGGCCCGCCTGCAAGATTGAGCGTTGCCCAGTCCTCCAGCAGGTTGGCGACCACCGCGTCCTTCGGTTTCACGAACTGCAGACGTTCCTGCAATTGATAGTGGAATGCCCGGTTCAATTCGTAGGGCGTGACCGGCCGGCCATCGTTCCCACTCGGGTAGGACACCGGGAGGGGCGGGGATGCCGACGCCATGAAATTCACCCCTGCCACGGAGCGACTATCGAGATGCTGTGGATCGCGCTGGAGTCCGAGCTTCGCCTCGAGTATCCGGGCATGCAGCCACTCGGTCCCTTCATGCTCCCTGACATTACGCTTGATCCCGATGCGGATCCATCTCAGCGCCACCGCATCCAGCCCCATCAACTCCAGTGATGTCCCGAGGTTGGCCGCGGTTTCGTGATGGCCCGGGTAACGCGCCTCGATGGTCATGAACAGTCGGGCGGCCTGCTGATGTTTGCCGAAATGCACCAGCACGATGCCCAGGCGACTCAGCGACTCGAAACTCGGGTTCTTCCTCGCATCCGCTGCAATGCGTCTCGCTTCCTTGACCCAATAGCGGTTTTCGACGCGCGGATTGGTGAGCCGCCTGACAAGGTCATTGCCGACGACATCGTCGGCCATGAATCGTCGTCCCGTCCGGTCGGTACCGGGTTCGTTGATGCACGCCATCCCCAACGGCGACCACAGGGCCGCGACAACGACCAACCATCTCCCTACCCGCATCCCGCCTCCCGGACGAAGAGAAAAACCATGGAACACGAGACGGTCATTCGCTCCGGCCAGACCGTCAACAAGTGCATTCCGACCTCGAATGTCCGAGCGCAGTTCCCGCACGTAGGCATTCAGTCGACAGGAACTGGTCCCGCTTGCCTCCACCCATACCGGATGGCGACGCGACTCACCACCCGAACAGCTTGAAGTACACCTGCGACGTGCCCTTCTCGTCGTCGAGGCGGCCATCGCCGTTGCGGTCCTGCAGGAAGTAGGCCGGGCCGCGCGCGGGCTGGATGCGCACGATGCGCAATTGGCCGGCGACGCGGTATTCGGTGATGACGTCGCCGTTGGGCTGGTTGCGGGTGGTCGCCACCGCATCGGCAGGGATCTGCACGTCGGCATCGGCAGGGCCGGTGTCGCCCATGGTGGCGCAGCCGGCGAGCGACAGGCACAGCGGAAGCAGCAGGGTCGACAGGATCGGTGTCGTGCGCATGTCAGTGCTCCGCATGGGGGAAGTGGCTCGATCATACGTCCCCCGGCGTGAACCCGCCGTGCCCCCGTCTCGCTTCACGCCGGCCCCGGAAGCGCGGGGGTAGAATCCCGGCATGAAACGACTTCTCCTGATCGACGGTTCTTCCTATCTCTTCCGCGCCTTCCACGCGCTGCCGCCGCTGAGCAACGCCCAGGGCGAGCCCACCGGCGCATTGTTCGGCGTGGTGAACATGCTGCGCGGCCACCTGAAGGAGCAGCCGGACTACCTGGCCTTCGTCGTCGACGCCTCCGGCCCGACGTTCCGCGACGAACTCGACCCGCAATACAAGGCCAACCGTCCGCCGATGCCCGACGAGTTGCGCGCGCAGGTCGAACCGATGATGCAGATCGTGGAGGCGCAGGGCTTCCCGATCCTGCGCGTGCCCGGCGTGGAGGCCGACGACGTGATCGGCACACTCGCGCTGCGCGGTGCCGAAGCCGGGATGACGGTCACCATCTCCACCGGCGACAAGGACTTCGCGCAGCTGGTGCGCCCGGGCGTCGCACTGGTCAACACCATGACCGGCAGCCGCATGGCAGACGACGAGGCGGTGATGGCGAAGTTCGGCGTGCGCGCCGACCAGATCGTCGACCTGCTGTCGCTGATGGGCGACAGCGTCGACAACATCCCCGGCGTGGACAAGTGCGGCCCGAAGACCGCGGCCAAGTGGCTCAACGAATACGGCAACCTCGACAGCGTCATCGCCAATGCCGACGGCTTCAAGGGCAAGCTCGGCGAGAACCTGCGCGCGGCGCTGCACCGGCTGCCGTTGAACAAGCAGCTGGCGACGATCAAGACCGATGTCGCACTGGATGTCGGCCCGACCGACCTCGCGTTGCGTGAACGCCACGTCGACGATCTGCGCCAGCTGTACACGCGCTACGGCATGAACCAGGCCTTGAAGGACCTCGGCGGCGCGCCTGCCGACCCGGCGGCCGAAGCCGCCGCAGACCGCGCCGGCCTGCGCAGCACCGCCGCCGGCTACGCGCGCGCGGCGACACCGGCACAGGACGAAACCCTGGATCCTGCGCTGTCGGCCAAGGGCGAATACGACACCGTGACCACGCGCGAGCAGCTCGACGCCTGGGTCGCGAAGCTCGATGCCGCCGCCGAGTTCGCCTTCGACACCGAAACCGACGCGCTCGATGCCATGCAGGCCAACCTGGTCGGCCTGAGCTTCTCGACCGAGCCGGGCAACGGCTGCTACATCCCGGTTGGCCACACCTACCCGGGCGCGCCGGCGCAGTTGCCGATGGCCGAGGTGCTGGACGCATTGCGCCCGCTGCTCGAAAGCACGAAGCACCGCAAGCTCGGCCAGCACGGCAAGTACGACCTGCACGTGCTGCGCCGCCACGGTGTTGCCGTGGCCGGCTATGCCGACGACACCATGCTGGAAAGCTTCATCTGGAATTCCAGCGCCACCCGCCACGACATGGATTCGCTGGCCAAGCGCTACCTCGGCTACGACACGATCAAGTTCGAGGACGTGGCCGGCAAGGGCGCCAAGCAGATTTCCTTCGCCGAAGTCGCCATCGACGATGCCGCGCGCTATGCCGCCGAGGACGCAGACGTCACCCTGCGCCTGCATCGCGTGCTGTCCGCGAAGCTGGCGACCGAACCGTCGCTGGAAGCGGTCTACCGCGACATCGAAGTGCCACTGGTCCCGGTGCTGGCGCGGATGGAGGCCAACGGCATCCTGATCGATGCCGACGAACTGCGCCGCCAAAGCGCGGACCTGTCCCGGCGCATGCTCGCCGCGCAGCAGAAAGCCACCGAACTTGCCGGGCGCACCTTCAATCTGGATTCGCCCAAGCAGCTGCAGGCGCTGCTGTTCGACGAACTGAAGCTGCCGGCGCTGGTGAAGACACCGACCGGCCAGCCGTCGACGAACGAGGAAGCGCTGGAAGCCATCGCCGACCAGCACGAACTGCCGCGCATCATTCTCGAATATCGCGGACTGGCGAAACTGCGCAGCACCTACACCGACAAGCTCTCGGAAATGGTCAACCCCGACACGGGTCGCGTGCACACCAGCTACCACCAAGCCGGCGCCGCGACCGGGCGCCTGTCGTCGAACGATCCCAACCTGCAGAACATCCCGATCCGCACCGAGGATGGCCGGCGCATCCGCAAGGCCTTCGTCGCACCGCCGGGCCGCAAGCTGGTGGCCTGCGACTACTCGCAGATCGAACTGCGGATCATGGCCCACCTGTCCGAGGACGCCGGCCTGCTGCGCGCCTTCGCCGCTGGCGCCGACATCCACCGCGCCACCGCCGCCGAAGTGTTCGGCAAGCCGCTGGACGAGGTCAGCGGCAACGAGCGTCGCGCCGCCAAGGCGATCAACTTCGGCCTGATGTACGGCATGAGCGCCTTCGGCCTGGCGAAACAGCTCGACATCGGCCGCGGCGAGGCGCAGGACTACATCGCGCTGTACTTCAACCGCTATCCGGGCGTGCGCGACTTCATGGAGCGCACCCGCAAGGAGGCGCACGAACGCGGCTACGTCGAGACCGTGTTCGGCCGCCGCCTGTACCTGGACAACATCAACGCCCGCAACCAGGGCCTGCGCGCGGGCGCCGAGCGCGCCGCGATCAACGCACCGATGCAGGGCACCGCCGCCGACATCATCAAGCGCGCCATGATCGCGATCGACGGCTGGATCGCCGGCCACGCCGACCAGGCGAAGATGCTGCTGCAGGTGCACGACGAACTGGTGTTCGAATGCGACGCCGGTTTCGTCGACACGCTTGTCCGGGAAGTGACGTCCCGCATGTCGGCAGCCGCCGACCTGCGGGTGCCACTGGTGATCGACTCGGGCGTAGGTGCAAACTGGGACGAGGCGCATTGAGGCCTCGCATGCATGCCGGAACGGAACACTGCATCCCGAAGTCGCGATGGCACGAAAAAGTTAGCGAAACTGCACATCCTGTGACTTTCGACAGGATCCAACCTGTTGTTTCAGACAGGTTTTTTCACGGCTTTTCCGCGAAACTGAATGTCGGCTGCATGCGGAATAAATCCATCCTGAATTCTTCTGTCGTTTGAGCGAATTCTTTACGAACTTCGCGGCCGAAACGTGGTCAACTTGTTCGTGACAGATGCAACGTCTGTCGCAGGTCGCCCACTCCCCTGGGGCGATCCCCGGAACGAACGACTCTCCCCAAGTCACGTTCCAAGCCCCGCCGGTTCCCCCACCTGCGGGGCTTTTTATTTGTGCGGCCGGCCGGGAGACTGTACGCAGTCTTCCGACCGGTACGCCGACATGTCAGACCTGCTGCAGCTGTCCGCGCCTTGGTGGCATTTCCTGCTGCGCGCCGTCGTCATCTACGTCCTGGTGATGGTGCTCGTGCGCATGTCGGGCAAGCGTGCGGTCGGGCAGTTCACGCCGTTCGACCTGGTGCTGCTGATCCTGATCGGCAACGCGGTCCAGAACGGCCTCAATGGCGGCGACAACTCGCTCACCGGGGCGGCGATGTTGGCGACCTGCCTGATCGGCCTGAACTACGCGGTCGCGTTCGTCGTGGCCCGCAATTCACGCGCGCGGGCCGTGGTCGAAGGCCAGCCGGTGGTGCTCGCGCAGGACGGCCAGGTGTTCCGCGACGTGCTGCGTCGCGAACTGGTGAGCAACGCGGACTTCCACGAAGCGATGCGCGAAGCCGGATGCAGCGAGGTCGAACGGGTGCGGCTGGCGATGCTGGAAACCAATGGCCGGATCAGCATCCTGCTGAACGACGGGGACTGAGTCGCCTGCGTCGCCCGTCGCCCGTCGCCCGTAGAGCGGAGCTTGCTCCGCTCATGCTTTCCATCCAAATCAGCGGAGCAAGCGCCGCTCTAGACCGGCGTGTTCAGGCCAGCTCGGCCAGCCAGTCGCGCGGCACCAGGTAGGCGGCGAGCCGCGCCTCGTCGCTGTCGGCGTCCGGCGTGTAGCCGTATTCCCAGCGCACCAGCGGCGGCAGGCTCATCAGGATCGATTCGGTGCGTCCACCCGACTGCAGGCCGAACAGGGTGCCGCGGTCGAAGACCAGGTTGAACTCGACGTAGCGCCCGCGGCGATACAACTGGAACTGGCGCTCGCGCTCGCCATGCGGCATGTCGCGCCGGCATTCGACGATCGGCAGGTAAGCGTCGAGGAAACCGTCGCCGACCGCGCGCTGGTAGGCAAAGTCGCGCTCGAAGTCCTCGTGCAGGTCGTCGAAGAACAGACCGCCGACACCGCGTGTCTCGTTGCGGTGCTTGAGGAAGAAGTACTCGTCGCACCAGCGCTTGTGCGCGTCGTAGCGCGCCTGTCCGCCGAAGGGTTCGCACAGGTCGCGCGCGACCTGATGCCAGTGGCGCACATCCTCGTCGACCGGATAGAACGGGGTGAGATCGAAACCGCCGCCGAACCACCAGGCCACGGTCTGGCCGTCGCGCATGGCGCGGAAGTGGCGGACGTTGGCATGGGTGGTCGGGATGTACGGATTGCGCGGATGGAACACCAGCGAGACGCCGACCGCGCGCCACGAGGCACCGGCCAGTTCGGGCCGCGCTGCCGTCGCCGACGGCGGCAGCTTCGTGCCGGAGACGTCGGAGAAGCCGATCCCGGCCTGCTCGAACACTGCTCCGTCGCGGAGGATCCGCGTGCGTCCGCCGCCGCCCTCGGCGCGCTGCCAGAGGTCTTCCTTGAACGTCGCGGCACCGTCCGCGCCCTCGATCGCGGCGCAGATGCGGTCCTGCAGGCCGGTGAGGTAGTCGCGGACGCGGAGGAAATCGGGAGAAGTCTGGGTCATGGCATCAAAACCGTGGGAAGTCTCATTCTAAGCAGCAGGTATCAATCACGGAGATCGCCGTCGACAAGGTACCGTTCCGCTGGCGGCAGGGCCTCGTCAGACCCCGCATCGTATTGCGACAGCACGTCGTCCCACGCAAAGTTCGGTCGCCATCCAAGCGCGGCCATGGCGGCATCCGCGCAGTACACCCGATCGATTGTCGCGGGCAAGGACCAGCCGCGCGCGGAGAAGGCAGCGGCAAGCGCGGGACATCGGTGCGAAATCACGCCGGGGACATCGTCCACCAGCGCTTCGAGGTCGGTCGGCGCGAATGGTGTCCGGGCGGAAACCACGAATGTCGCATGTCCGGCACCTGCATGGACGACGGCCTTAGCATGGGCATCCGCGACATCGCGCGCGTCGATACCGCGATGCAGGCGGAGAACCGCCATCGCATTGACGGGCTCGGGGAAGCAGCGCGACATGCGCAGGATCCTGACGGAAGGTCCACCCTGTTCAGCCGCCTCACGCAGCAACGCTTCGGCTTCGAACTTGGTGCGGTGATAGATGGTGCGTGGCGCCGGCGTGAGTGCTTCGTCAACCCAGGTCGCCCGCCCCGGCATGATCGATGCATCGCCATAGAGCGCCGTCGTGCTCGTGAAGACAATGCGCGGGACACCAGCCCGCGTCGCGATCTCCAGCAGCCGTCGCGTCGCATCGACATTGATGCGCCGGAATTCGTCATCAGGCACATGACCGACGTGCGGCGCATGCAGTGCAGCCGTGTGCACCAAGGCGTCCACACCTCGGCAGGCGCGGGCGAGCATCGTTTCGTCGCCGATGTCGGCCAGCCACCGGACAGCAGGTCCCATGTTGCGGTCGAGTCCGCTCGGATCGTCGCCGCGCGCCTGCAATCGCCTCCAGATCGCACGCCCAATGCGACCCGAAGCGCCGGTCACCAGGATCGAGCGGCGATGCATGCGCTACGCCGGCTGCAGATTCGCATACGCCAGCACCAGCCACTTGCTGCCGGCATCGTCGAAATTGACCTGCACGCGGGCGTGGGCGCCGCTGCCTTCGATGTCGGTGACGATGCCGGTGCCGAACTTCGCGTGGACCACGTTCTGCCCCAGGCGCACGCCGGGTGTCTCCTGGAGCGTGGCGTGGCCGAAGTTGCGGCGCGGCTGCGCCTGGTACATCGGTCGCGAGACCTGCACCTTCGGCCGCACTTCGTGGATCAGCGTCGACGGAATCTCCCGCAGGAAGCGCGAGGGCAGGCCGTACATCTCCTGGCCGTGCAGGCGCCGGGCTTCGGCGTAGGTGATCACCAGCTTCTGACGCGCGCGGGTGATGCCGACGTAGGCCAGGCGGCGCTCTTCTTCCAGCCGCCCGGATTCCTCGATCGACTTGTTGTTCGGGAACAGCCCTTCCTCCAGCCCGACCAGGAACACCAGCGGGAATTCCAGGCCCTTGGCGCTGTGCAGGGTCATCAGCTGCACGCCGTCCTCGCCGGCCTCGGTCTGGCCTTCGCCGGCTTCCAGCGCGGCGTAGGCGAGGAAGGCGACGAGTTCGGTGAGCGCAACGGATTCCTCGTCGTCGCCCTTCACGAAGCGCGAGGCCACCGACACCAGTTCGTCGAGGTTGTCGGTGCGCGAATCCAGCGATCCCTTCGACTGCAGTTCGTAGTGCGTGCGCAGGCCGGTGCGGGCCAGCGCATGGTCGATCTTGTCCTTCAGCGGCAACTCGCCGGCTTCGTCGGTCATCGCTTCGATCAACTGCGCGAACGCGGCGATCGCATTGCGTGCGCGCGCCGGCAGCGCGTCGCCGGTGGCGACCTCGGCGGCGGCCTTCCACAGCGAGATCGAGCGATCGCGGGCGCGACGCCGCACTTCATCGAGCGTGCGCTCGCCGATGCCGCGCGGTGGCGTGTTCACCGCGCGCTCGAAGGCCGCGTCGTCGTCGCGGTTGGCCATCAGGCGCAGGTAGGCGAGCGTGTCCTTGATTTCCGCACGCTCGAAGAAGCGCATGCCGCCGTAGACGCGGAACGGGATCTGCTCGCCGAGCAGGGTTTCTTCGAAAGCGCGGGACTGGGCGTTGCTGCGGTAGAGGATCGCGCATTCGCCGTGGCTGCCGCCATCGCGCACCCACTGGCGGATGCGCTCGATCACGAAGCGCGCTTCGTCGATCTCGTTGAACGCCGAGTACAGGTCGATCGGCTCGCCTTCGCCGCTGTCGGTCCACAGCTGCTTGCCCAGGCGCGACGGGTTGTGCGCGATGACGGCATTGGCGGCGCTGAGGATGTTGGCGCTGGAGCGGTAGTTCTGTTCGAGGCGGATGGTCTTCGCGCCCGGGAAATCACGCAGGAAGCGGTTGACGTTCTCGACCTTGGCGCCGCGCCAGCCGTAGATGGCCTGGTCGTCGTCGCCGACCACGAACACCTGGCCTGTGTCGCCGGCAAGCAGGCGGATGAAGGCGTACTGCAGGCTGTTGGTGTCCTGGAACTCGTCGATCAGCAGCTGCTGGAAACGATGCCGATAGTGCTGGAGCAGCGGCGGATGATCGCGCAGCACTTCATGCGCGCGCAGCAGGATCTCGGCGAAATCCACGAGGCCGGCCTGTTCGCAGCGCTCCTGGTACATCGTGTAGGCGCGCAGCATGACGCTGGCCCACTCATCCTTGTCCGGCTGGATGTGCTGCGGGCGGCGGCCTTCGTCTTTCTGCGCGTTGATCCACCAGGCGATCTGCCGGGGCGGGAAGCGTGCTTCGTCCAGCTCAAGCGCCTGCACCACGCGCTTGACGAGTCGGTTCTGGTCGTCGCTGTCGAGGATCTGGAAGCCTTCCGGCAGCTTCGCGTCCTGCCAGTGCAGGCGCAGCAGCCGATGGGCAAGGCCGTGGAAGGTACCGATCCACATGCCGCGCGTGCCGTGCGGCAGCAGGGCGTCGGCACGGTGTCGCATCTCGCCGGCCGCCTTGTTGGTGAAGGTCACCGCGAAGATGCCGTGCATCGGCACGCCGTGCACTTCGTGCAGCCAGGCGATGCGATGGGTGAGGACGCGGGTCTTGCCGGAACCGGCGCCGGCGAGCACGAGCATGTGGCCGGGTTCGGCCGTGATCGCCTCGCGTTGCGCGGCGTTCAGGCCGTCGAGCAGGTGGGAAACATCCATCGCGACATTCTACGCGATGGGGTCGGCCGCTCGCCTCGCGTCACCCCCGCAGCGCCGCCGTGACGCCGCGAAGGCCGGAAATACCGCGCCGTCAGTGGTGGGCGTGCTTCGACGCGCCGGCCATCATGATCCGGTCGGTCCAGGCGATGCCGATCGCCGAAAGAATGAACAGGCCGTGGATCACCGCCTGCCACATCACGCCTTCGGAGGTGACCGAGGTGCAGGCCTTGAGCTTGGTCGCGCCGGCATCGATCAGCGGCTGCAGCGCCTTCACCGCTTCGAGGCCTTCGGGCGTGCCGCAGATCGGCAGTCCGCCGACCATGCCGACCTCGATGAAACTCTTGAGCAGATGGATCGAGGAGATGCCGATGATCGCCATCGCCAGCTTGACCTTGAGCACGCTGGCGTTGACGTGGCTGAGCCATTCCGGCTGGTCGGGATGCCCTTCCAGGCGCATGCGCGAGACGAAGGTCTCGTAACCGCCGACGATCACCATCATCAGCAGGTTGGAGATCATCACCACGTCGATCAGGCCCAGCACGATCAGCATGATGTCCTGCTCGCTGAGCGAAGCCGCGCCGTGGATCAGGTGCCACAGTTCCTTGATGAACAGGAACACGTACACGCCCTGGGCGACGATCAGCCCCAGGTACAGCGGCAGCTGCAGCCAGCGCGAACTGAAGATCAGGGCCGGCAGGGGGCCGAGGCGGGCGTTGTTCTGGAGGGACATGGGTTTTCCGGGCATGGCGGCATGAGAAGGCCGCATAAGCCTAACGACCCGTTCCACCCCCGCCAAGCACCAGCGTACGGGGCATGCAGCCGGTACACTCCGCCTTCTCCGCCCACCACACCGGCGACGCCATGATCGAACTGCATTACTGGCCCACCCCCAACGGCCACAAGGTCACGATGCTGCTGGAGGAACTGGTCGATGCCGGCCAGCCGCTCCCGTACGCGATCAAGCCGGTGAACATCGGCACGGGCGAACAGTTCCACCCCGACTTCCTCGCGATCGCGCCGAACAACCGCATGCCGGCGATCGTGGATACCGCGCCCGCCGATGGCGGTGCGCCGGTCAGCGTGTTCGAGTCCGGCGCGATCCTGATGTACCTCGCCGAGAAGACCGGCCGCTTCCTCCCGCAGGACCTGCGCGGACGCGCGGCCACGCAGGAATGGCTGTTCTGGCAGATGGCCGGCCTCGGTCCGATGACCGGGCAATACGGGCATTTCAACGTCTACGCTCCGGAAAGGATTCCGTACGCCATCGAGCGCTACACCCGCGAGGCGCATCGCCTGCTCGGCGTGCTCGACAAGCGCCTCGCCGGCCGCGCATTCCTGGTCGGCGACGACTACACGATCGCCGACATGGCCTGCTATCCCTGGATCAGCCCGTACAGGACAGCGCCGATCGATCTCGAAGCCTATGCCGAAGTCCGTCGCTGGCGCGATGCCATCGCCGCGCGTCCCGCGACGCAGCGCGCCTATGCGCTGACGAAGCAGGTGAATCCCGACGCCGGCCAGGCACTCAGCGAAGAACAACGCCGCATTCTTTTCGGAACTTCCAAGCCATGATGCTCCGCACCCGCACGCTCGCCCTGCTCACCGCCGCCGTGCTCGGCACCACCCTGCTGTCCGGTCTCGCCATGCCCCACGCCCATGCCGCCGGCCCCGCGCCGGGCAAGCTCACCCTCGAAGCGATCAACGGCGCGGCCCCGCTGTCCGGACCGACGCTGCTGAAACCGCAGATCGCGCCCGACGGTTCGCGCGTGACCTTCCTGCGCGGCAAGGACAAGGATCGCAACCGCCTCGATCTGTGGGCGTTCGACGTGGCCACCGGCACCACCGCGATGCTGGTGGATTCGGCCGACGTGCTGCCCGGCGAGGAAGTGCTGAGCGACGAAGAGAAGGCACGCCGCGAACGCCAGCGCACCGCCGCGCTGTCGGGCATCGTCGAATACCAGTGGTCTCCCGACGGCAGGACGCTGCTGTTCCCGCTCGGGGGCGAGCTGTATCTCTACGATCTCGCCAAGAGCGGCAAGGACGCCGTACGCAAGCTCACCACTGGCGGCGGTTTCGCCACCGACCCGAAGATCTCGCCCAAGGGCGGCTTCGTCAGCTTCATCCGCGCTCGCAACCTGTGGGCGATCGACCTGAAGACCGGCGACGAGATCCAGCTCACCAGCGACGGCAGCGACACCATCGGCAACGGCGTCGCCGAGTTCGTCGCCGACGAGGAAATGGGCCGCCACACCGGCTACTGGTGGGCGCCGGACGATTCCGCCATCGCCTTCGCGCGCATCGACGAAACGCCGGTGCCGATCCAGAAGCGCTACGAGGTCTATCCCGACCGCACCGAAGTGATCGAGCAGCGCTACCCGGCCGCAGGCGATCCGAACGTCAGGATCACCCTCGCGACGATCGCGCCTCGCAAGGGCGCCGCGCCGGCCTGGGTGGACCTGGGTGCGAACGCCGACATCTACCTGACGCGCGTGCAGTGGCGCGACGCGAAGCGCCTGACCTTCCAGCGCCAATCGCGCGACCAGCGCAGGCTCGAACTGATCGAGACCACGCTCGCCACCGGCAAGCAGCGCACGCTGGTCACCGAGACCAGCAAGACCTGGGTGCCGCTGCACGACGGGCTGCGTTTCCTGAAGGACGACCGCTTCCTGTGGATCAGCGAGCGCAGCGGCTACGACCACCTGTACGTCGCCAGCACCGACGGCAAGCAGCTCAAGCCGCTGACCTCGGGCGACTGGCCGGTCGACGCGCTGCTGGCAGTGGACCAGGACAAGGGCCTGGTCTATTTCAGCGCCGGCCGCACCGCCGACGGCAAGGCCGACGCGCGGCAGAACCACATCCATGTCGTGCCGCTGGCCGGCGGCGCGATCCGCACGCTGTCCACCGAACCGGGCATGCATGGCGCCAGCTTCGCGAAGAACGCCAGCGTCTACGTCGACAGCTGGTCGAACACCGGCACGCCGCCGCAGATCGTCCTGCACCGTGCCGACGGCACGCGCGTCGCGGCGCTGGTCGAGAACGATCCCTCGAAGCCCGACCATGCCTATGCGCCCTACCGCGATGCGCAGCGCCCGCTCGAATTCGGCACGCTCACCGCTGCCGACGGCAAGACGCCGCTGCATTACAGCCTGATCAAGCCGACCGGCTTCGACCCGGCGAAGCAGTATCCGGTCGTGGTCTACGTCTACGGCGGCCCGGCTGCGCAGACCGTGACCAACAGCTGGCCCGGTCGCGGCGACCACTTCTTCAACCAGTACCTTGCGCAGCAGGGATACGTGGTGTTCTCGCTCGACAACCGCGGCACGCCGCGTCGCGGCGCGGCTTTCGGCGGCGCGCTGTACGGCAGGCAAGGCACGGTGGAAGTCGACGACCAGCGCAAAGGCGTCGAATGGCTGCGCAGCCAGCCGTGGGTGGACGGCAAGCGCATCGGCGTCTACGGCTGGTCCAACGGCGGCTACATGACCCTCATGCTGCTGGGCAAGGCACCGGGCGACTACGCCTGCGGCGTGTCGGGCGCACCGGTGACCGACTGGGCGCTGTACGACACCCACTACACCGAGCGCTACATGAACCTGCCGAAGGACAACACCGAGGGCTATCGCGAAGCCAGCGTGTTCACCCACGCCGGCGGCATCAAGCCCGGCGCACTGCTGCTGATCCACGGCATGGCCGACGACAACGTGCTGTTCGGCAACTCGACCAAGCTGATGAGCGATCTGCAGAAGCGCGCGATTCCGTTCGAGCTGATGACCTACCCCGGCGCCAAGCACGGCCTGCGCGGCAACGACGCCCTGCATCGTTACCGCCTGACCGAAGCCTTCTTCGGGCGTTGCCTCAAGCCATGAGCCCGCACGCACCGCCACCGTTGCCCGCCAGTCCGCAGCCGCCGGCTGCGCCCGCCCGGACGCAGGGCTGGTGGGCGCGTCACTGGAAGTGGGCGGTTCCCGTGGTCGTCGTGTTCTTCGGCACGCTGTTCCTCGCGGCGATCGGACTGTTCATGTACGGCCTGTTCTCGATGATCGGGTCGTCGGACGTCGCGATGGAAGCCAAGCGCCGCGCGATGCAGGACGCGCGCGTCGTCGAGGCCCTGGGCCAGCCGATCGAACCGGGCTGGTTCATCCAGGGCAACCAGCAGGTCAACGGTCCGAACGGCACCGCCTCGCTGCAGATCCCGCTGGAGGGATCGAAGGCGGAGGCGGATCTCTACATCGAAGCGGTGAAACGCGTCGGGCGCTGGCGCTACAGCACGCTGACGGTGGTGGTCGAAGGCAGCGCCACCGACATCGACCTGCGCACGGCGGACGAGATCGCGGCGGCGACGGCCACGGACGAGGAGGACTTCTCTTCGTCTTCGAACGACGAGATGCCCTGAGTCCGTGGCACCGATGCGCGGGTCGAACCCCGCGCCGCGCATCGGCGCGTTTCCGTCGACACCTTCGACCGGAACCGACCGATGCGCCCACGCCTGCTGCTGTTGTCCGCGATGCTCGCGGCAGCGTTCTCGCCCGTCCAGGCTGCCGAGCCGCCGAGCCATGACGAAGCACGTGCCTTCCTGCGCAGCCTGTTGGTCGCCTCGCCCTACCGCTTGAACGCCAATGCCCTGTCGGGCGAGATCCGCTACCGCCTCACCAGCAGCGCGCCGCAGCCCTGGCAACCGCCGCAGACCGGCGAGCAGTCGATCGTGGTCGACGGTGACGGCATGCAGCTGTCGATCTGTGCCGATTGCGGCAACGAAGCCCCCCCCTCTGCCGACACCCTGACGCACCATCTTGCCGCCAACGCCTGGGTGCGCAGCGACGACCCGCGCATCCGCAGCTTCGCGCGCCTGCATGGTCGCGGCCGCTCCGTGCATGCGCGCATGACCGGCCTGACCGAAGCCGTGCGCAAGCACATGAATGGTCCGATCGACTACCGCCACTACGACGATGCGGTGACCGCACTGGAGAAACGCAGCGGGGACTGCACCGAATTCGCGGTGCTGCTGGCCGCCGTCGCCCGTGCGCGCGGCATCCCGACGCGGATCGTGCACGGCATCGCCTACTCCGGTCGCCTGGTCGACCGCACCCACGTCTTCAGCCCGCACGCCTGGGTCCAAGCCTGGGACGGCGCGCGCTGGACCAGCTACGACGCAGGCTTCGGCCAGTTCGGGGCCGGGCACATCGTGCTCGCCATCGGCGACGGCGATCCGGCGTCGCTGCGTGGTCTCAACCGCGCCACGCGCCAGCTGCGGATCGTCGACGCCGCGCAGATCCAGCGCAGTCGCGAGACGGCATCGAACTGATCTCGCGAAACGGCTTCACACGAAATCCGGACGCGACGAGGGCCGGGTCGCCGTGCGGCCCGGCCATCGCTTTCGTACGAAGGTGGATCAGCGACCGCGCGGCGTCGATGCCACCACCACCGGCAGGTCCGGCAGGCTGTCGTCGTCCGCGATGCCGGCATCGGCCGGATCGTTCACTGCACCGATGACGTGCACTTCGTCCATGTCGGCCATCGTGTCGTCGGCAATGCGCGAACCGGTCGTGGTGCGGCCACGACGCCTGGCCTTGGCGGCGTCGGCCTTGCGTGCGTCGGCCTCCTGCGACGGCAGCGGCGGCACCGATGCGTCTTCCGGCTTCCCGGCATCCGCGGGATCGTTGATGGCGCCGATGACCAGGACTTCGTCGAGGTCGTTCGGGCCGCGCTCGACGATGCGCGAGCCGGTGGTCGGTTCCGGGCGCTCGCTGCGTGGCGGCTTGCGCTCTGCCGGCGTGTCGCTGGCGAATGCGGGAAGCGAAGCGGTGCTGGCGAACAGGGCGATGGCGAGCGCGGTGGTGCGTGACAGGTGCATGGCGGTGTCTCCGGTCATTGGCGATGTGCCTGGGAATGGTCAGGATTGCGTGCTGCGTGCTGGATGTCCTGCGCGACCGCGCTCGGCGATCGTGTCGGCAATCTCGCCTGGTGCTCAACGTCGCGGCTGCGACGAAGGGGTTGTGTCCTCGAGCGTCCGCGTCTCGCCTTCGACGACCGGGTCGTTTCCGGCGCTGCGCACCGGCAGCTCGGGCAGTGCGGCATCTTCTTCCTCCAGCACTTCGTGCGGCGCGCGGATACCGCCCATGATCAGCACGTCCAGATCGTCGTCGGATGCGTGCGGATCGGCCTTCACCGCCTGCAAGGCTTCGGCCACCGTCGGCGGCGAGAATGGCGGCGCGGGATCGCCGGCGTGCGCAGCCGTGGTGATCAGCGTGGCCGCGATCACCGCACCGAAGCGCCCCATGCGGCGCGGCGCGGGCATGCGATAGGACACGCAGATCGGTCCGGTCGCATTGGCGAAGAGCGCGCGGCGCTCGCATGCGCTCATGCCGTCGAGGCGGTGCACATGCTTGTTGCAGTGGCCACAGTGGCCGTCGATGGCGCGCTGGGCGCCGGCATCGAGGGGGCAAGGGTCGTCGATCGCGGGATGGGCGCTCATGGTCGTTCCTGTCTGCGTAGGTGCCGCGGCGGCTTGCGCGGCACGAGATCTAACGCGTGCGTCGGCGCAACGGGGTTCATCCCGCGTGTCTCGGGAAGTGCGCCGCCGATCCGCGATGCTGGGTTCCGTGACCTTCGGCGCTGTGCCCGCCGCGCAGCCGGGGGTAGCGTGGAACGACCTCCGGAGATCCCCATGAAACCGCTTGCCCTCGCCATCGCATTGACCCTGCTCGCCGCCTCGGCGTCAGCCCCCCATGGCTCGGCCCATGCCGCCGCCCCCGCCACCGCCGCCACGAAGGCCCCGCCGTCCTGGGTGGCCGCCAGCAACCGGCATGCCCAGGTGCTGCTGGGCGCCACCCTGCGGTTCCAGCCCGAACTGGCCTCGTTCTTCGGCATTCCCGGCTATGACGAACAGGTCGCCGACCTGCGTCCCGACAACGCCGCGCGCGCGCGCCAGGCCACCGCCGAGGCGCGCGAGACACTGCGCACGGCGCTGCAGCTCGAGCGCGACCCGAACGTCCGCCAGGACCTGGAGATCATGATCCAGGCAGCCAACGACACCATCGAGGCCAGCGAGGTCAACGAACGCCTGCTGCTGTCCTTCGCCGACGCGCCACAACTGGTCTTCCGGGGCATCAACGGGCTGCTGTCGGAACAGACGCCGCCGGAACGCCGCGCCAAGGCGCTGGCGCGGCTCAATGCCTATGCCGGCCTGGCCAAGGGCACCACGCCCATCACCGTGCTCGCGCGGCAACGCTACGAAGATCGCGCCGGCAACAGCGAACTGCTGCGCCCGACGAAACTCGAAGTGGAGCAGGCATTGGGCAACGCGGAAACCTACGTCGCCGGTATCCGCAAGCTGTTCGCGCAGTACAAGGTGAAGGGCGCGGAACCGGCGCTCGACGCACTGGACACGCAGGTGAAGGATTACGTCGCCTGGGTGCGCAAGGACGTGCTGCCGCAGGCACGCACCGACACCCGCCTGCCGCCCGAACTCTATGCGCTGCAGCTCAAGCAGGTGGGCATCGACATTCCGCCGCAGCTGCTCATCCAGCGCGCGCGCCTGTCGTTCATGGAGACGCGCGCGGCAATGCAGCGGCTTGCGCCCCTGGTGGCGAAGGACAAGGGCTTCGCCGAAACCGACTACCGCGGCGTGATCCGCGCGCTCAAGCGCGACACCATTCCCAACGACCAGCTGGAAGCGCGCTATCGCAAGGTGATCGACGCGATCGATCCGATCATCCGCCGCGAAGGCATCGTCGACGTGCCGCAGCGCCCCATGGTGATGCGCCTGGGCACCGAAGCGGAAAGCGCGGCGCAGCCCGCGCCGCATTTCCTGCCGGCGCCGCTGGTGGGCAACACCGGCCAGCAGGGCCAGTTCGTGCTGCCGCTGGGCAATCCCAACCTCGGCCCCCACGAGCGTTTCGACGATTTCAACTTCCCGGCCGTGGCCTGGACGCTGTCGGCGCACGAGGGCCGGCCCGGCCACGAGCTGCAGTTCACCGCCATGCTCGAGCGCGGCGTGTCGCTGGCGCGCACCCTGTTCGCGTTCAACTCGGTGAACGTGGAAGGCTGGGCGCTCTACGCCGAGGCAGAGATGGTCCCGTACGAGCCGCTGGACGCGCAGCTGATGGCGCTGCAGTTCCGCCTGCTGCGCGCCGCGCGCGCGATGCTCGACCCGATGCTCAACCTGGGCATGATCGATCGCGAGCGCGCCGGCAAGGTCTTGAGCGAAGACGTCGGCCTGTCGCCGGCGATGGTGAAGCAGGAACTGGATCGCTACACCTTCAATGCACCCGGCCAGGCCGGCAGCTACTTCTACGGCTACGCGCGCATCCTCGAACTGCGCGCGGAGACCGAGCTGGCCCTGGGCGACAAGTTCGACCGCCTCGCCTTCAACAACTTCCTGCTCGACCAGGGCATGCTGCCCCCGGACCTGCTGGCGCAGGCCGTTCGCGAACGCTTCGTGCCGGAGCAGCAGACGTCGCGTTGAGTCGCGACGCTCCCTGCCATTCGCGCGCTGCGCCGATGGCAGGGAGCAAGGGGCAGGAGCAAGGCGAGGATCAGCGCCGCCACGCCAGCAGCGTGACCACGCCCGCGACCAGGCCCCAGAACGCCGAGCCGATGCCCGCCATCGTCAATCCCGACGCGGTCACCAGGAACGTCACCAGCGCTGCTTCGCGATCGCGTTCCTCGCGCATCGCAGCCGCAAGGCTGCTGCCGATGGTGCCGAGCAGGGCCAGCCCGGCGATCGCGACGATCAGCGCCTTCGGAAACGCGGCGAACAGCGCCGCGACCGTCGCACCGAACAGCCCGACCAGGATGTAGAACACGCCGGCGGCGACGGAAGCCACGTAGCGTCGCGAAGGATCTTCGTGCGCCTCGCGTCCCATGCAGATCGCAGCGGTGATCGCCGCGAGGTTCAGCGCAAAGGCACCGAAGGGCGCGAGCACCGCGTTGACCACGCCGGTCCAGCCGATGATCGGCGACACCGGCGGCGCGTAGCCGGACGCACGCATCGCGGCGACGCCCGGTACGTTCTGCGACGCCATGGTCACGATGAACAGCGGCAGCGCGATGCCCGCGACGGCGGCGAAGGACAGGGACGGCATGATGAACACCGGCTTCGCGGGCGACAGCACGAGGCCGTCGAAGTGCAGCAGACCTGCCACGGACGCGAACACGATGCCCGACAGCAGCGTGAGGATCACCGCATAGCGCGGCGACCAGCGTCGCGCGGCCACGTACACGGCGAACATGGTCAGGCCCAGTCCCAGGCTGCTCTTCATGATCGCGAAGGCTTCCAGCCCGAAGCGCAGCAGCACGCCACCGAGCATGCCCGACGCGAGCGCCATCGGGATGCGGCTGATCATGCGTTCGAAGAAGCCGGAAAAGCCTGCAATGGCGATCAGCAGCGCCGAGAGCAGGAACGCACCGACAGCATCGGACATCGGCAGCCCTGCGGCGCTGCCGATCAGCATCGCGGCACCGGGCGTGGACCATGCCGTGACCACCGGGACGCGGTAGCGCAGCGACAGGCCGATGCAGGTCAGGCCCATGCCCAGGCCGAGCGCCCACATCCAGGAACTGGTCTGCGCCGGCGTGGCGCCGAGCGACTGCGCCGCCTGGAACACGATGACGACGGAACTGGTGAAGCCGACCAGCACGGTGACGAAACCGGCGGCGATCGCCGACAGCGACGCATCGCGCAGCAGGCCGGGCGAGGACGCCGCGGGAACGGCAGGTGCAGCGTCTGAACGATGATCCATGGGCGTCCCTGCTGGCGTGGTGTTCGACGTGGTCGATTGGCGATCTGGTCCGCACCGTCAGCGCGGCGCGCGGCCGGGGCCGTTGCCGGCCTGCGGACGTGCGAGTGGCGCGGGCTTCGTCGCCTGCGGGCGCGGCACGCGCAGCGGTCGCGATCCGTTGACCTGGATCGGCTCGAACATCACCGGATTGAGGATGCGCAGCGCATCGCGGCAATTGAGGAAGGGGTAGGTGCGCCCACTGACCGTGTCGGTGATGCGCGTCGGCGACAGGCGCATGGCCTCCATGCGCTGGGCGACCGTCGATGCGGGCGCGGCCTGCTTGAGCGCCACGGCACAGGCCGCAGCCATGGGGGCGGCCTGCGAGGTGCCGGCGAAGGTCGACGTGGCGCCATTGAAGCCCGGCGCGGTGACGAAGGCACCCGCCGCGTAGAGATCGGTCGTCGTGCTGCGGTTCGTGAAACACGTCGGTTTCAGCGGTTCGGTCGAGGTTTCGGTGCAGGCGAGGAAGGTCCGCGAAGGACCGGTGAAATCCCAGGTCGCGCCGGTGGACAGCACGGTCGAGATGCAGGCCGGCGCGCTCATCGACGTGCTGCTGCCCTGGTTGCCCGAGGACACCACCACCACCGCACCCTGCGCGCGCAGGTTGTTCACCGCCACCGCCAGCGACTGCGTCCATGCCGTGCTGTCGTTGCAGTTGCCTTCGAACAACGCATCGGTGCCGAGGCTGAGGTTCACCGCGTCGATGCCCGGATGGGTCCCGGCCAGCCAGTCCAGCGCGGCGACGACGTCGGCGGTCGACTGGAAGCGGTTGTTGCGATCGATCACCTTCACCGCGACCAGCTTGACCTGCGGCAAGGCGCCACGCGGCGCGACGGTGCCGTCGCCGCCGATGATGCCGGCGACGTTCGTGCCGTGGCCCTGGTCGTCTTCCGCAGAGCCTGCACCGGTCTGGCTGGTGCTGCCGTTCGGGCAGCAACCGGTGCCGACCGTGCAGAAGCAGCGTTCGCCGACGATGCGGCCGAGGAAATCGGTGTGGTTGGTATCGATGCCGGTGTCGATCACGCCGACCTTCATGCCATTGCCACCGACGCCCAGCTCGCGCAGCTGGTGGTCGTGGTTGAGCACGGTGGCGTAGTCCGGTTCGCCGCCGCCACTGCCGCCGACGTCCAGGTCGACCTTCGCCACGCGCGGATCGCGCTGCAGGCGCGCCAGCGTGGCCGCGTCGGCACGCATCGCGAAGGCCGGCACGCGTTCGTAGCGATGGGTCACGCGCGCGCGTCCCGCAGCGGGCAGCGCGCGCAGCACGGCATCGACGTCTGGCTTGACCAGCGGATGCAGGCGGATGCCCTTCGCTGCCGCAGCCTGCGCCGCAGGCGTGGGCTTGAGCATCACCACGACCTGCGCCTCACCCGTCTCGCGCGCCTTCGCGAAGGCTTCGGCCGATACCGACTGGGCCGATGCCGCGATCGGCAGCGCCGCGAGCAGGCCCGCGATGAAGACGTTGCGGATCCGACCGAACGACAAGGTGCAGGACATCTGCATGGCGAAGCTCCCGTGAAGGCGCGGACGACTCAGCGACCGCGCAGTTTCTTGATCAGGGACACCGCGCCCAGCACCACGATGCCGAGCAGGATGCCGACCACCGCATCGAAGGCCATCGACAGCAATGTGCCGGTCCAGCCGTGGGCATACGGTTCGATGATGTGGTGCAGCGCCGGAACGTTGTGGGTGATGATGCCGCCGCCGACGAGGAACATCGCCGCGGTGCCGGCGATCGACAGGAACTTCATCAGCTTCGGCGCGCCCCACAGCAGGAATCGGCCGACGCCGCGCTTCAGTGCCGCGATGCCTTCGCCGGTCCGCGCGCTGAGATACACGCCGACGTCGTCGATCTTCACGATCGCGCCGACCAGGCCGTACACACCCACGGTCATCAGCACCGAGATCCCGACGAGCACGCCGAACTGCTTCATGAAGGGCTGCGCGGCGACGGTGCCGAGCGAGATCACGATGATCTCGGCCGAGAGGATGAAGTCGGTGCGCACCGCGCCTTTGATCTTGTCCTTCTCGAACGCGACCATGTCGACCTGCTCGTCCTTGACCGCGCCCAGCAGTTCGGCGTGGTGCGCTTCGTCTTCCTTGCTGCTGTGCAGGAACTTGTGCGCGAGCTTCTCGACGCCTTCGAAGCACAGGAAGGCACCGCCGATCATCAGCAGCGGCATGACCAGCGGGATGTTGATCCCGCGCGACCGCATCCAGACCTCCAGCGCGCTGATCGCCAGCGCCGCCGGGACCAGGATCGCCTTGTTGACCGCCGAGCCCTTGGCCACCGCCCACACCACCGGCAGTTCGCGGTCGGCGTTCACGCCGGTCACCTGCTGCGCGTTGAGGGCCAGGTCGTCGCCGAGCACGCCGGCGGTCTTCTTGGCCGCCACCTTGGTCATCACCGACACGTCGTCGAGCAGGGTGGCGATATCGTCGAGCAGGGCGAAGAAGCCTGAAGCCATGGGGCATGCGTCCGGGGAATTGAAGTCCGCGCCATTCTGCCATGGGCGACACGACTGCCCCGTGTCGCCCGTGGCCCCGGCCGGCCTCAGCGCGCCGGCGCGTCCCCTTCGATCACCACCCGCGCTGCAGCCGTACGTGCCCGGGTCGCCGCGCCGTACATCAGCTCGGCCTGCGCCGGCGCCGCCAGGTAGTCGCCGGCATGGGCGACACGGGCGAAGTAATGCACCTCGTGCCGGCCCGGCGGCAGGGATTCGGCATAGAACTTCGGCGCACGCGGATCCAGGCGACGGGTCCGGAACCAGCCGGAGCCCTCGTCGGACACCGCCTGCACGTCGACGCCGGCCACGCCGCCGAGCGCCAGGTCGGTCGGGCGCAGCCCGCCCGGCACCGCGTCGGTGATCGCGACGAAATGGCGCTCGGCACTGGTGTCCAGGCGCAGGGTCACGCGGACCCAGTCGCCATCGCGCAACGTCTGGCCCGCAAGCGCGGTCCAGCGCCCGTCGCGCAGCACGCTGTACTCGCGCGCCAAGGCGAAACCGATCGCCGACGCGCTGGCGGTGCGTGCGTCTTCGCCGTAGCGATACTCGATGCGGTAGCTTGCGGGCGCATCGCCTTCGATCCGCGGCGCGAGCCGGAGCGTCCCGGCCGCATCGCGCGCGTCGATCGGGATCTCCCAGCGCGGCGGTTCGCCGCCCGGCGCGAGCTGCAGCGTCGTCTCGTGCCCACCGATCGCGACACCCAGCGTCGCCGTCCCGCGCGCGCCCTGCCGATCGAGTCCGCGCAGGGCGAGCAGGCACGTGGCACCGCTCTGCGTGTCGACCTCGGGGACGCCACCGGCGTAGAGATCGCCCAGCCCGGCGACGAGCGCGCGTCGCATCGCAGTGTCGGCGAACGTCGGATGGCGACGCAGCAGATCGATCAGTTCGCACTGCTCGCGCAGGTCGGACCCCATCCAGCGATCCTGGCGCACCGGCGAACGCAGCACGCGGGCCTCGCCCCGTGGCCTGGTCTCGGCAAGCAGGCGCTGCACGGCGTCGCGGGCCTGCGGATGTCCACCTGCGACCATCGCGCGCGCGGCGGCGACCTGCGCCGGCAACGGCAACGTGGCGAATTCGCGCCACAGGCCATCGGTCACGGACAGCCCGGGCTTCGCCTGTGCGGCGGCGGCGAATGCAACGCGCACGCGCGTCGCGGCATCGCTCCTCGGCGGATGCACCTTGCGCTGCAGATAGCCATCCGCCTTCGACAGGGCCGCGAGCGGCACCTCGTATCCCAGTTGCTCGAGAGCCCGCAGCGCACGCGCGGTCCAGGCGGTCAGCAGCACATCGCCGTCCTCCCCATCGGACGCATCGGCGAAATAGCGGAAACCGCCCTCGGAAGACTGGAACACCGGGACGTTCGCCAAGGCGTCCTGCACGGTCGCGCGGGCGTCCGGGAAACGCGCTTCGTCTCCACGTTCCAGTGCGATGGCCGCGGCGACCGCACGACTGAGCATCTGTTCCCAGCAGCGATGCGGATAGCGATGCAGGTCGTCGATCCAGCCATGCACCAGCGCATCCGCGCCGGGCAGCAGTGTCACCGCCAGACGCACGTCGCGCGCGCCTGCCGGCAGCGTGGGCATCGGCAAGGCCAGAGGCGTGTCGCCGAGCCAACCCGCCTGCACGCGCTGCGCGTCGATGCGCGGCGACGCCAGTTCGATCGCCTGCGACACCGCGTCGCCACGCGCACCGCCATGTCCGCCGGCATGCGCATGCGCGGTCGCCAGCAACACGCCGGGTGCGGCATCCGCTGCCGGTGCGATGTCCAGCGAAAACGACGACTGCGCGCGCGGTTCGAGTTCGAGCGTGCGCGTCGCCTGCGCACCCAACGCCTCGACCGCCAGTCGCGCTTCGACGCGCAGCGGCGCATCGCCGGTCTGGCGCACGTTGGCGCTCAGTTCGGCGCGATCACCCGGATACAGCCGCACCGGTGCATCCAGGCGCGCTTCCAGCGGCAGGCCGACATCGAACGTCTCTTCGACGCGATCGAAGCCTTCGCCGTCATCGGCGCTCCAGGCCACCACGCGCCAGCGCGTCAGGTTGTCCGGTGCGGTCACGGTGAACACGCGCTCCTCGCCCGGCGCCAGGCGCAGGCCCGATTGCCACAGTGCGGTATCGGCGAAAGCGCCGCGCAGGCGCAGCGCGAGCATTGCGGGATCCGGCGGCGATGCGCGCTCGCGGCGGATCGCACCGGGGTCGGGGACGATCCGGAGCAGGTCGGCAATGGGTCCGATGTCCTTGTCCCGGGCTGCGAGCGTATCCGGCTTGATCACGAACACGGGCGCCGGGACTTCATGATCGGCCCGAAGGATCCGCGAGCCGGTGACGGTGATCGAATCCAGTCCCTCGCCTTCGACAGTTCCCGAGTATCCCGAGAATTGGTCGGCAGAGCCTTCCGTGAATCGCGCGAGTGCGCGTTGGTTCGGCGCTGCAACGCCCGGAACAGTTTCCGCTCGCCTTACGACACCCACTTCGCGCAGTTGCATCAGCGCCATGGCCGACACCGGACCTCGCAGAGGGGCATCGACCTTGGCGTCATCCCACGGCAGCCAGTGCGTCCAGCGCGTGTCGTTCCAGCCAGCGAAATCGACCACACGCAGCCGACCGCGCCAGTCGTCGCCGCGACCACCCAGCCAAGCATCTCCATGCGGGTCGAAGGCGTCCCAGCGTTCCCCGGCGAGCGAGCGCAGGGCATCGTCGAAGACGGCGAGCGCAACGGTCCGCGGCGTGGCGGCGGTGTTGCGTACGCGGACGAGGACCGGCTGTCCCGGCTCGGCGCGCGCGCGATCCAGCGCCAGCGCGATCGCAGGCTTCACCTCGGGTCGCGGCACGTCCACCGCGACGGTGAGCGCCGCACTGCGCGGCGCCTTGCGCAGGCCATCGGCATCGACCGGCGCCGGCGCGCGTTCGCGCACGCGCAGAGTCAGGTCGACGCGATTGCGGCCGTCGGCATGGGTCGGCAGGGTCAGCTCGGTCTCGGCGCGGTCGATGGCCAGCGTGCGCGTCGCCAGCACCTCGCCCCCGGCGGACACCACGAGCAATGCATCGGCCAAGGCATACGGCTGGCGCAGCAGCAGGCGCACCGGTGCCGTGGCATCGGTCGGCGTTTCGATCACCTCCAGCGCGGGCTCGACCGTCGGCGCATCGCCGCGCGCATCGCCGGCGTTCCACACATAGCGCGTCAGTGCTGCAGGCGCGGCATCGCCACTGCGCGCGGTGAACACATAGCGTCCGCTGCGCGTGCGCGGCACGTCGCAGGGCGATGGCGTGCCGGAGACAAGCGTGCACGTCGCCACCGGTTCGTCCTTCGTCGTGCCGTCGACCGCTTCGGCACGGCGGGTCACGGTCACGGTGATCGTTTCGCCTGGTCGCGCCGTGCCGTCGGCATCGACCAGGACCGCGTCGAGTCGCAGCGGCGTGGCCGCATCGAACCACGTCGGCAGCACGCGCAGTCCGATGTAGCGCGCGTGCCGCGCGTAGCGCAGGGTCACCACGTTGCTCGCGACCGGCTCGCGACCGTCCAGCGCGACTTCGGCGGTGGCCTCCAGGCGCGCGAAGTCCGGCGGCGCGACCTTGCTGTCTTCGTCACGGTCTTCATCGGCAGCGAACACCACGGGAATCGTCACGCGGGCGCGGCCTTCGCCATCCAGCACTCGTTCGATCGCCGACGGTGGGTCGAGAGCGGCCCGGTCGTCTTCGGCCAGCGCATCGAGGAAGTCGTAGTCGGCAAAAGCCGGGTAGGCATCGGCGGGTGATTCGGCCTGCGCCGAGATGCGCACGGCATGCAACCGGGCGCCGCTGGCGACGCCGCCCGACCAGTAGCCGGATTCGATATCGAGCGCGATAACGTCGCCATCGCGAACCAGTGATGTCGACGAGGCTGCCTTCACCCACAGGTCCTGGGCACGGAACGTGCCGACGAACACGCAGGCGGCATCCTGGTTGCCATCGAGCCGGAAGCAGTAGTCGCCGTCCACCGTCTGCGAGGGCAGGGCGAATTCGCCCGAGAACGCACCGCCGGCATCAAGCGTGCCGCGCCAGCTCAGCAGTTCGGTGCGCGCTGCGTCCGACACCAGCGACAGCTCGACCGCCTTGTCTTCCGGCCGCAGCAGGCGCCCGCCGCGCGCGACGCGCGCCCAGCCGTGGAAACGGATGGTGTCGCCGGCCCGGTACAGCGGCCGGTCGGTGGCGATGAACAGGCGAGGCGCCGCATTGGAAGCGCGGACCAGGCCGCCATCGCCATCCTCGCCCAGATGCAGGACCGCGCGTCGCGGGCCGTGGGTCGCGCGCAGGAACCACGAGGCCAGCGGCGTGCCGCGCGTCTTCGGTGCGCGCGCGAATCCGTCCGGCAGGACCAGGCGGGCGACGCCGTCGCGGCCGGTGCGCGCGGTGCCGACCACCGTCTCCGTCGGCGCCGTGGCCGCCTCGCCCTTGGCGGCGGGCGCGAGCCGTACCAGTTCGACCTCGACGCCGGCCAGCGATCGGCTGTCGTCCCAGCCCAGCGCCCAGGCCACCACTTCGTTCGCGGCGACATGCGCGCCGAGGTCGAACTGCGGCGCAGCCATCTGCAGCGCCTGCCAGCGATTGCTGCCGACCTGCCAGCGCAGTGCGCCACCTTCGCCCAGGATGCGCTGCGCGGACGCGGAGACGGCGGTCGCGGCCGTGCCGCGCGTCGAGGCGATACCCAGGCGTTCGCGGAGTGGACCGGCGCCCAGGCCATCGATGTCCATGGTCAACGCGGGTGCATTCACCGCATCGATGCCGGCACGGCCGGCATCGCCCAGCAGCCAACGCATCGCGGGCGCACGCAGGGCCGGACGCGGCGCACCGGTGCGGATCTCGACCCGCGTTGGCGCCCACAGCCCGCGCCCATCGACATCGCGCAGTCCATTGCCGATGTCGAACGCGACGCGGGCATCGGCCGCGTCGATCACCAGGTAGGCGACATCGCCACTGCCCTGCGACACGCGGACGCTGGACTCGACCGGCGCAGTGGCCGTGGCCCAGCGCGACAGGGCAACGCCCGCCGGTAGCGCTTCCGCAAAGGCAGCGCGCGCGTCGGCCTGCAGCGTCGCCGAGAAATGGATCGCGATCGGTTCGCCCGGAACGCAGTCCAG
This sequence comes from Lysobacteraceae bacterium, assembly GCA_016789405.1. Classification (GTDB taxonomy): domain Bacteria; phylum Pseudomonadota; class Gammaproteobacteria; order Xanthomonadales; family Xanthomonadaceae; genus Lysobacter_I. Next base: position 259,290 of record JAEUPQ010000014.1, on the reverse strand, counting down.
CGACAGGCCGTCCGCAGGTTGGAGGTCACGTACCTCGCGCTCGCGGGAAGCGCAGGTCGCCCCTCGCACGTGGAAGGACTCGCGATGGATGAATCGCAGCAGGAGATCAGGGTCGCGCGAAGACAGGGGCCCCTGGCTGGACACCAGTCCCGCATCGGCCACTACGTCGATGACGGCATCGGTCGGCAGGTCCGGCGGAAGCGCAACCGCGAAACGCGGCCGCTCGCGGCCGTTCCAGTGACGACGCGCGGGCAGCGGCGACAGACGGAGGCCGCGCCAGATGCGCTCGCCATCACCCAGCGAGACGACCCGCGCCACGGCATCGGCGGTCATCGGCAGGTTGCCTTCGAGCACCAGCGTGGGCACGCCGGCCGTCCAGTCGGCCACGCTCGCGCCCAGCTCTGGACGCTCGGTCTCGGCGGTCAGCGCGACCGCGCCGAGGGGTTTGCCCGAGGCGGTGTACAGGCCGGACGCGATGCGGATCTTCAACCGGGTGGCCGGCGGCAGCGGCTTGTCGCCAACGACCTTGCAGCCGATTTCGGTGTCGTCGGACCAGTGGCATTCAAGCGGGAGGGTCGGCTCGACGCGAAGGCCGGTCACCGGCTGGTTGTCGAGCACCCGCATCGCCTCGGGGAACTCGAGGGAGAAGCCGTCCTCCTCGATGTCGACCTCGATGCCGCGCGTCGGGTCCTCGGCCAGTCCCTTCGCCGCAAGCGCCATCGCCGGCAGCCACAGTGCGGCCAGCATCGCCGCTCGCCAAATGCCTCGTTGCATCGTGTTCCCCTTCGTCGTCGGCGCATCGTGCAGCAGGCCAACGGACCTTGCCATCGATCGGGGTCCCGCGCCTCAGCGCTGGTTCAAGCGCTCAGGTCACCTTCGCGAGCATCCGCCGATGGCCGATCAGCCGCGCCCAGCGGGTGCCGAGATCCACCCAGCACACGTAGCCGGCTTCGCCGAGCAGACGCAGCAGCATGCCCGGCTGCAGCGACAGCGCGGGTTCGGCGGCGCAGGGTTCATGGTCGAAGCCGAGCTGCTGCGCGAACTGCGCGCAGCGGGCGAGGTGATAGCGACTGCTGACCAGGGTGACGCGGCCGCGATGGCCTTCGGCCGTGAGCAGTTCGCGGGCGTGGCGCAGGTTCTGCAGGGTGTCGCGCGAGGATTCCTCGAACAGGACCGGCGCATCGGCAGGCAGGCCGGCCGCCAGCAGGGCCGCATGGGCGGTGCGCGCCTCGCTGGGATGCCCGGGCGCGGCACCGCCGAGCAGGACGACGCGCCGTGGCCGGTGGTCTCGCCAGAGGGCGGCGACGCGCGCCACGCGCGCAGCGAAATCGGCATCCATCCTGCCGCCGGGCGAGTGCTTTCCGAACAGCAGCACGCAGTCGCCGGTGGCGGCGACGGTCGGCGCGCGCGCGGCGGTACGCGCCACGCGAACGAGATAGACGAGGTAGACGACGCCGGCGCTGAACAGACAGGCGAGCAGCGCGACCATGCCGGAATGGATCACATCGGGATCCGCCGCCAACCTCAGGCGATGGGACAGACGACCTGCACGCATCCGGCGACTACCCGGCAGAACGAATGCCGACGGCGTTCGACGCCTCGTTGCGGGACTTCGCCGGCATCATGACCCGCTGCCGCCGTTCTCGATCGAGCGGACGCGCATCTTCGTGCGGAAGCCGAACAGCAGATCGTCGATCCAGCGCGGATAGCTTCGATGGATGTACGGCTGCCCGTCGCGGATCGCGTAATCGAGGTTGTCGCTGTCCTCGTACGCGATGCGGATCGTCTGCTCGTCCCACGTCACCCGGATCCGGACCATGAACTGGTCGCGGCGCATCGTGGCCACGACGTGGCCGGCTTCTTCCTTCGTGATGCCCCAGGCCCTGCTGGACAGGGTCTGGACCACGAATTTCGCCACGTCGCGCTGGCTGACCTTCTCCGGGATCGGCAGCGGCGGCGGGTCATGCAGCTGAACGGGTGCTCGCGCGGATGCCAGGCCGGACCATCCCAGGATGATCGACAGGAACAAGGGAACCCACCAACGCATCGATTGACCTCCTCACCGAAAGCCCGACAAGGATAAGACGCTGGCATGGGTGCGTCTCGCTCCGCGCGAATCGACCACCGGTCGCCGTCATCCCGAGCCCCGCCCGTATAATCCCGGGTCGTTTACTGACATGAGCCATGCGGTGCCCTCCGCCAGCCAAACTCCGACCCCGATGGCGCCGCTTGCGATCCGCGCCTACACCTCCACCACTGCCCTCGGTCATGGCCTGACTGCCCAGGCCGAGGCGCTGCGCACCCGACGGAGCGGACTGCGCAGGAACGATTTCGGCGAGGGTGCCACCGCGGACGTCCGGCTCGAGACCTGGATCGGCCGGGTCGACGGCGTGGAGGACGTGGTCCTCCCGGCCGAACTCCTGCCCTACGACTGCCGCAACAACCGGCTGGCGTGGCTCGCGCTGCAGCAGGACGGCTTCGTCTCGAAGGTCGATGACCTCGTCGCCCGCCACGGTGCCGAGCGCGTCGCCGCCATCATCGGCACATCGACCTCCAGCATCGGTGCCAGCGAGGAGGCCTACACGCGTCTCGAAGACGGTGCCTTCCCGGCCGACCTGCGCACCCAGCTGCTGCACACCCCGCATTCGATCGGCGATTTCGTCCGCCGCATGACCGGCATCCGCGGCCCCTGCGTCACCGTCGCAACGGCCTGCTCGTCCAGCGCCAAGGTCTTCGCCCAGGCCGCGCGCCTGATCCACGCCGGGGTGGTCGACGCGGCCCTGGTCGGCGGCATCGACACCCTCTGCGGCAGCGTGCTGTTCGGCTTCAATTCGCTGGGCCTGGTGTCCACGCAGCGCTGCCAGCCCTTCGACGTGCGCCGCGATGGCCTGTCGCTGGGCGAGGCGGGCGGCTACGCCATCCTCGAGCGCGCCGTCGACGGCGAGCCGGGCCTGCGCCTGTGCGGCTACGGCGAGAGCAGCGACGCGCACCACATGTCGACCCCGCATCCCGAGGGCCTGGGCGCGCGCCTGGCCATGCAGGGCGCGATCGCCCGCGCCGGCATCGCGCCCGCGGACGTCGGCTACCTGAACCTGCACGGCACCGCCACGCCGGCCAACGACAGCGTCGAGGCGATCGCCGTCGCCGGCCTGTTCGGCGATGCGACGCAGGGCGACGGCCTGCACGCCAGCTCGACCAAGGGCTGGACCGGCCACACCCTCGGCGCCGCCGGCATCGTCGAATCGGTGTTCGCACTGCTCGCGCTGGAACACGGCACGCTCCCGGGCATCCTCGGCGAAGGCGAGCCGCAGCCCGACCCGGCCTGCGGCCCGCAGATCCGCTTCGCGAACGCCGAGCGCGAGATCCGCTACGCGATGAACAACTCCTTCGGCTTCGGCGGCAACAACGCCTCGCTCGTGTTCGGGAAGGCATGACATGACGACGCTGACCGCATACATCGAAAGCATCGGCTTCTGGACCAACGGCCTGCCCTCGTGGGACGCCGCGCGCGCGTTCGTCGCCACCGGCACGCTGCCCGAGGCCGCGCCCGCCAAGCCATCGCCGCAACTGCTGCCGCCAAACGAGCGCCGCCGCGCGCCGGAGTCCGTCGCGGTCGCGCTCGACGTCGCGCTGTCGGCCTGCCAGGCCGCCGGGCGCGATCCCGCGTCGCTGCCGTCGGTGTTCACCTCGACCCACGGCGACCTGTCGATCACCGACTACGTCTGCACCACCCTGGCGGCCGAACCGCTGGCGATGTCGCCGACCAAGTTCCACAACTCCGTGCACAACGCCGCCGCGGGCTACTGGACCATCGGCGCCGGGTGTTACGAAGCCGCCACCGCGATCAGCGCCTACGACGGCAGCTTCGCCGAGGGTCTGGTCGAAGCGCTGGCGCAGCTGGCCGCGGGCGCCGAGGCGGTGCTGCTGGTCGGCTACGACACCGGCGCCACCGGGCCGCTGCGCTCGGTGCACGACTGCACCGGCCTGCTCGGCGGCGCGCTGCTCCTGACCCGCGAGGGCACGGGCCCGCGCCTCTCGGTGACCTATGCCGACGGCGACGCCGGCGCACTGCCCGGCGGCGACGGTCCACTGGGTCGCCATGCCGGCGGCAATGCGATCGCGCCGATGCTGCCGCTGTTCGACGCACTCGCGACGGGCACTGGCCACGTCGTATTGCGCGCAGGCCCGCCGGGCCGCGTGCTCGCCGTGGACATCTCTCATGCAGAGGGCAGCCATGACTGATCGCGACGCTGCCGCGCCCGTCGTCTACGACCGCCACAGCATCGCCGTGGTGATCCCGGCGCTGAACGAATCGCTGCGCATCCGCGACGTGGTCGAAGGCGCGCTGGCCGAATGCGACCGCGTGATCGTGATCGACGACGGTTCCGACGACGGCACGTCCGAGCGCATCGCCGACCTGCCGGTCACGCTGCTGCGCCACGACACCCGCATGGGCAAGGGCGCCAGCCTGCGCGACGGCTTCCGCGAAGCGCTGCGCCAGGGCGCCAACGCGGTGCTGACGATGGATGGCGACGGCCAGCACATGGCCTCGGACATCCCGCGCCTGGTCGCCGCCGCGAACCGGCATCCGAACTGCATCGTGATCGGCGCGCGCCTGCGCAAGCGGTCGCAGCAGCCGACCTACCGCCGCCTCGCCAACGAGTTCGGCGACTGGGGCATCGCCTGGGGTTGCGGCTACCGCATCGCCGACACCCAAAGCGGCCAGCGCCTGTATCCGGCGGCGGTCGCGGCGCTGACCGACGTGCCCGGCGAGGACTTCGTGTACGAGGCGCAGATCCTGATCAGCGCCGCCCGTCGCCTTGGCATGGGCGTGGTCTCGGTCCCGATCGAATCGCGCTACGCCGGCGCCGGTGCGGTGGAGAAATTCCGCAAGAGCCACTTCCGCCCGCTGCACGACCTGTACCGCATCACCTCCCACGTGGTGGTGCAGGTCTGGAACTACGGCCACGTGATCCGCGAATATCGCCGTACCCGCAACACGCCGGCGGTGATCGACGACCCGACGGGCGAGTTCTCGACCGCGCGACGCGGGTGATCCCATGAGCAGTCCTCCCATGAACGATCCGGGCAACACGGCCATGCAACAGACCCATCACGACGTCATCGTCCTCGGCGGCGGCCTCGCCGGTCTCAGCATCGCGATCCAGCTCAAGCGCCAAGACCCGGCCATCGACGTGGCCGTGGTCGAGCGCCGCGCGCATCCGGTGCGCGAAGCCGCGCACAAGGTCGGCGAGTCGACGGTGGAGATCGGCGCGCATTACTTCGCCAACGTGCTGGGCCTGCGCGAACACCTGGATGCCGAGCAGATCCGCAAGTTCGGCTTCCGCTTCTTCTTCAGCGAGGGTCGCCGCGACATCGACCGCTGCACCGAGCTGGGCGTGAGCCGGATCCTGCCGACGCCGTCGTGGCAGATCGATCGCGGCCGCTTCGAGAATTTCCTCGGTACGCGCGCGCGCGAACTCGGCGTGCGCTTCCATGACGGCGCCGTGGTGCGCGGCGTCGACCTGCGAGACGACGATGCGCCGCATGTCGTGACCTTCGAACATGACGGCGCGACATGCACCGCGTCCGCGCCCTGGGTCGTCGATGCCAGCGGCCGCGCCGGCCTGCTCAAGCGCAAGCTCGACCTCGCCGAAGGCAACGACCACGACGTGAATTCGGTGTGGTGGCGCGTCGACGGCATCATCGATCCGAAACTGTGGTCCGACGACGCCGACTGGCAGGCACGCTGCACGCCGCCGGACCGCTGGCGATCGACCAACCACATGTGCGGACCCGGCTACTGGTTCTGGCTGATCCCGCTGTCGTCCGGCGCGCACTCGCTGGGCATCGTCTGCGATGCCGCGATGCACCCGCTGGAAACCATGAACACCCATGCGAAGGCGATGGACTGGCTGCGCACGCACCAGCCGCGCGTCGCGGAAGCGCTCGACAAGCCCGAGCACGCGCTGCAGGACTTCCTGTTCCTGCGCCGCTTCTCCTACGGCTGCAAGCAGGTGTTCAGCGGCCACCGCTGGGCGCTGACCGGCGAAGCCGGCGTGTTCCTCGACCCGTTCTATTCCCCGGGCAGCGACTTCATCGCGATCTCCAACACGCTGGTGTGTGACCTGATCATGCGGGATCGAGCGGGCAAGGCGTTCGCGCCCTACGCCGACATCTACCAGCAGCTCTACTTCGGCTTCTACGAGAACACGCTGACCCTCTACCAGGGCCAGTACGCGCTGTTCGGCGATGCCCAGGTGATGCCGGTCAAGGTGATCTGGGACTACACCTACTACTGGTCGCTGCTGGCGCCGCTGGTCTGCGGCGAGAAGCTCACCGAGATCCAGCTGCTCGGCCGCCTGCGTCCGCAGTTCGAGCGCGGTCGCGACCTCAACCTCGCGATGCAGGCGCTGCTGCGCGCCTGGGGCGAACGCAACACGGCCACCGGCCGCGTCGGCGACGCCAGCCTGGACGGTCGACTGCTCGACCAGTTCAACATCGACTGGTTCCACGAGATGAACCGCGCGCTGCACGACCTGCTCGACAACGCCACCTTCGCCGAACGCATCCGCGACAACGTGGCGCGGATGGAATGGCTGGCGTCGGAAATCCTGCAGCGCGCACGCGATGCGTATCCGGATCTCGACGACCAGGGCCTCGCGTCCCTGCTGTCGGCACCTGCCGAACAGGTCTCGCTCGCGCCGGTGTGGTACGCCGCTGCGTAGACGGCGCATTCGCAAGATCCATGCGGGGTGAACGACGAGGGCCGCATCAGCGGCCCTCGTCTGTTTCGATCCTGCGTGTCGCGCGCATCCACTCGCGCCATGCGCGTCCTGCCGTGGTTGCGTCAGCCTCCGGCATTCACCGTATTGTTGGCCCGACGTTCCAGCTCCTGCTTTTCGAGCGTCTGCTCCGGCGTGTCCGACGGCATGATCGCGACGTTGGTCTCGATCGGCTGCGCGTAGTTGTCGCGCAGATAGGCATCCACCATGTTGGTCACGCGCACCAGCATCGCGCGGTCGACCACGCCCATCCCCCAGCCCGCGGCACCCGCGCCTGCGCGCTGGTAGAAGTGCGGCTCGCCGATGACCTGGCCGGTCGCGGCATCGGTCAGACGCAGCTTGAGATCGACGTACGAGCTACCCCACAGCACGCCGATGAACACGCGTTTCCCTGGCGTGACGAAGCGGACCTGCTCGATGATCGGTTCGATGACCAGGGTCCGCGGGCTCTCGCCTGCCGGCGCCTCGTTCCAGACCTTGGTGCGCTCGATGGAGCGGATGGCCATGTTCGCCTGCAGATGGATCCTCGCCGTATCGGCATCGCCCTTCTTTGCCAGGGCGGGCACGACCGCCACGGGCCGATGCTCGAATCGCTGGAAGTTCTTCAGGGCTTCCGTCGGCTGCGGATTCCTTGCGTCCTCCGCGGGCGGTTCGTACTTCGCCGCGAGGGCCATCGGCGATGCCAGCGACAGCGACAGGAGCAGGACATGTGCGAATTTCATCGATATCTCCGCTGAAGGATGACGATCAGTTGTCGCCGAGGATGACGCCATCCACCGGGGCCTTGAGCCAGCCGCCGATGTCTTCGCCGATCACGCGCACGGTACGGCCGAGCACCGAGCACGAACCCTTGTACTGGCCGAACAATCCGCCACGCGACTGGCGGCGCGCCTTGAACGACGCGACCTTCTGGCCGTTCTCGTACAAGGTCCCGTTGACGGTGGTGCTCTTGCTGTGTCCGGTCCACGCATTGCCCATGCTCATGGCGAACACGATCTTGATGTCCAGCACGCGGCCGGACGCTGCGGTGTCGACCGGACCGGTCACGAACTGCACGTCCACGCCATTGGTCTTCGCGTATTCCTGGACGAAGTCCGCGAGCTGTTCGTTGATCGTGCACTCGTTCTTGACGTTGTCGGCGACGTCGCCGTCGTCGGAATAGGGCACAGGACGCTGCATCTGGATCGATTGCGAAAACGCGTGCCCGGCAAACAGCAGGCCGCACAGCGCCATGGTCATACGAATGGTGTTCTTCATCTTCACGCTCCCCTGGTCAGTTGGTTGGAACTGCAATCCCCGCGCCAGTCGGTAGCGACCTCGACCGCTTCGGCCCGACTGCTGAAACCCTGTCACACGATGTGGCGACCCCGACCGCGCGCGTCACGGCGCCAGCGAGACCGCATGCGCCGCGCCCAGCTTGCGGCGAGGCGCTTCCTTCCACTCCGGATCCAGCCACAGCCGCAATCCGTCGACCCTGCGCTGCTCCAGTTCGACCTTGTGCTGCGCGAACCACGCGTCCAGCGTCGGCGCATGCTCGATCCATTCGGCTTTCCCGAAGGCTTCGCTGAATTTCTGCGCATGGATGCTGTCCATGGACCCGGGTGCGGCCTGCATCGGGATCAGGGCGAACTTGGCCTTGCCCGGGCCGATCTCGGAACGCAGCTGCACGTAGTAGGTCTTGCCGGCCTCCAGCTCGGCATCCAGGAACATCACCTTCGATCCGTTGACCATGAAGCGATGGGTCCCGGGATCCATCTGCACGGCGATCTTTTCGTGGTGATAGATGACCGCCAGCGGCACCAGCGCGTCGTCCGATGCGACGAACAGGCTGGCCGCCACGATGTTGCCGTAGCCGCTGGGCCGCAGGAAGACGACCATCGCCTTGCCGTCGGCAGGCTTCGGATCCTGTTCGGCCGCCGCCCGCATGATCGGGTTGCGGATCGCCGCCGCTGCGGTCTGCGCGGCCGACGCCGTCATGAGCACTGCGACCAGGACGGCTGCAAGGCATCTGTGGAACATCGTTTTCCCCCTGTCTCTGCAAGCCATGGTAATCGCCCGGGCGGCACGCCGGAACCAGGCCAGGTACGACTCAGCTCATGCCGCCATCCACGCCGATCACCTGCCCATTCACGTAAGCCGCGCCGTCGCCGCAGAGGAAGGCCACGAGTGCGGCCACCTCTTCCGGCTTGCCGGCGCGGCCGGCGGGGACCATCTGCTTGATCTGCTCGGCCGGGAACACGCTTTCGGTCATGCTGCCGGCGATCACGCCCGGGGCGACGACATTCGCGGTGATGCCGCGGCTGGCCATCTCGCGCGCCAGCGACTTGGTCGCACCGTGCAGCGCGGCCTTCGCTGCGGCGTAGTTGGTCTGGCCACGGTTGCCGAGCACGCCTGCCACCGACGAAATGCTGACCACGCGGCCCCAGCGCGTGCGCGCCATCGGCAGCAGGAGCGGTTGCGTGACGTGGAAGAAGCCGTGCAGCGACACGTCCACCACGCGCTTCCATTGTTCGTCGCGCATGCCCGCCATCGGCGCGTCGTCGTGGATACCGGCGTTGTTGACCACGATCTGGATCGGCCCGGCTTCGAGCAGCACCGCAAGCGCGGCACGCGTGGCCTCGCCATCGGCCACGTCGAAGGCCACCGCCTCGGCGGAACCGCCGGCCGCCACGATCTCGTCGCGCACGGCTTCGGCACGGGCGAGGTTGCCGTTCGCATGCACGATCACGTGCGCACCGTTCGCGGCCAGCGCGCGGCAGATCGCGCCGCCGAGGTCGCCGCTGCCGCCGGTGACGAGGGCGCGGCGGGTTGGGGTATTCGACATGTCATGTCCTCGTAGCAACGTTGATGCGGATGGTGATGGGTGGCTCACAGCAGCGTCCAGCGCATGCGGTAATCAGGTCCATCCTCCGCATATCTCTCATCCCGTTCGATCCACTGCTTCTCGGCCTTGGCCTGACGTGCACAGGCGGAAAAAGCACCACGGCTTTCGGCAAGGAGTACTTGGAGCTCATCCCATCGCGAGTCCACGCCACCCTCCCCTGGATGAAGATCCGAAGCCGATGCACCGGCTTCGCAGCGACGGTTCCATGCCACATAGATACTCCACTGCGCCTGCTCCAGCTCCAGCACTGACGGATCGATGGGGACAATGGAAAACGTGCCGAGTCCGCCCGCGTCGTTCTCATCGTACTTCGAGCTGAATCGATGAGGCACGCCATGAACATCCGCGATTCCGACGCGAGGTCCGTCGTAAATCTCCAGTTCGACGTACACCCGCTCGAATCCGAAGTCGTGGCTCACGGCTGCAGCATCACCGCCGCCCGCCCCTCGGCCAGCACCACGCCGGCATGCAGCACGCGGAAGACGTACTGCTGGCTGGCAGGGCTTTCGGCGAGCAGTTCGGCTTCGCATTCGAGATCGCCGGGCAGGTCGTCGATGCGCGCGAGATGCAGCTGCACGTCGCGCAGCGCAACGAGGAAACCGACCTTGGGTTCGCCGCCGGCTGCGGCACCGCGCAGGCCACCGTGCACGGCCATCGCCTGCGCACCGAATTCGCACAGGTGGATCGCGCGCAGGCGATCGTCGCTGCGCAGCGGATTGGCGGGGTCGCGATGCGTGGCGGTGCGCAGGCGCACGCTGCGATCGTCCCAGCCGGTCACCGTGTCCCACAGGCACATGCCGCCCTTGTGCGGGATCATCGCTTCGATCTGGTCACGGCCGATCATGCAGCAGCTCCGTCATTCGATGCGGATGCCGTTGTGCCCACTGCGTGACGGGCGATCAACATCGCCAGCACGAAGTTGCCGACGACACCCAGGGTGACCGTCACGCCGATCGCGCGCAGCACCGGGATGCTGGACAGGCCCAGCAGGAAGAACACGAGGAAGGTCATCAGGCTGCAGACGATCAGCGCATGCAGGGTGCGCAGCTGGTCGGCGTAGTCGTCGCCGGCATGCTCGAAGAACAGCGCATAGTCGAGGCCGAGTCCGGCGGCGAGGATCAGCGCGACCAGGTGGAACAGGGTCAGCTCGACGCCGAGCGCGCGCAGCACCGCGAGGATCAGCAGCGTGGTCAGCGCCATCGGCAGCAGCACGCGCAGCACGCGGCGCGGCGTGCGCAGGGCGAACCAGACCGTGGCCGCGAGCAGCAGCGCGGCGATGCCCAGCGCGAACAGCACGCGCTCGCGGTAGGCGACGACCAGCGACTCGGACGCGGTCTTCAGGTCCATCAGTTCGACGCCGGGTGCCGCGAGCTTCGCGGAGACCTTCGCCGGGTCTGCCAGGCCGGTCATCGACACCAGCGCCGTGGCGTGGTCGGGCTGTTCGAGCAGCAGCGCACCGATCCGCGTCGCCAGCGGCGTACCGGCCAGATCCGCGGGTGCCAACGGCTTCGCGGTGCGCGCGGTCTCGACATCGGCGAGGAAATCCTCGAACGCATCGGCGCGGAACGGCGTGGCGGCGACGGCGGCATCAAGCGAGGCGCGCAGCGCGTCCGCCGAGGGCAGCTTCGCCTGGCGCGCGCGCTGCACGTCGACGCTGGGCAGCACCTTCGCCGCGCTGTCGTAACCGGCGAGCGTGCCATCGGCGACCAGCGCATCGAGACGCGGGTGCAGGGCTTCGAGCCGGCGCAGCACGTCCTCGGCATCCTTGCCGCGCACGGCCAGCAGGTAGCGCACGTCGGGCGCGCCCAGCTCGGTGCGCAGGCGCGCGTCCTCGGCCATCGCCTCGGGCTGCACCGGCGTGAGCTTGGACAGGTCGTTCTGCCAGAACGGACCCGGCGCGAAACGCAGGGTCGCGAGCGCGGCGACCGCGAGCACCGCCAGCAGCCACATCGGCGGGCGCGGCACCTTCTCGGCGAGGCGCCACAGCGCAGCCATGCGCGCGGACGCGGCCGGGTCGCGCGGCTCGGGATCGATCAGCGCCGGCAGCAGGAAGCGGGTGGTCAGCGCGGCCATGCCGAACGCGGCGATGGTGAATACCGCGAGCTGCTGCAGGCCGTCGACGCCGGAGAACAGGAAGGTCAGGTAGGCGATGCAGGTCGAGGCCACGCCGGTGGCCAGGGTCGGCCAGATCGCCCGCGCGTTCGCCCACGGCGACACACCCGCGCGCTGGTGGCTGAACAGGTGGATCGGGTAGTCCTGGACCACGCCGATCAGGGTGAAGCCGAACGCGACGGTGATGCCGTGGACGCCTTCGAACAGCAGGGCCACCGCGCCCAAGCCAGCCAGACCGGCGCTGGCCAGTGGCAGCACGCCGAACAGCGGCGTGCGCCAGCTGCGGTAGGCGATCAGCAGCAGCAGGATCAGGCCGACCGTGTCCACGGTGCCGATCCAGCTGGCTTCGCGCTGGGTACGGCCACCGATCTCCACCGAAAACGCGCCGGGACCGGTCAGGCTCATCGTCGCCGTGCTGTCGCCGCGCGACCGGTCGAACGCCTGTTGCACCGCCGCCACCGCCAGCTGCTGGCCGGTGGGGTCGAAGCCGGCGGCCCGGGTCTCGATCGCGAGCAGGGCGCGCTTGCCCGCACGGTCGAACCAGACCCCGTGCAGGCGCTGCGGCGCGGTCGCCGGCTGAAGGGCTTCGGCGATGCGCAGGATTTCGAGGGTGGGATCCGAAGGGAGGATCGGTTCGATCAACGTCGCCGCCGGCGAACCGAGGTCCTGCACGCGCGAGTCGAGCTCGCCACGCAGGTAGTCGGCGTCGTAGGGCTGGGTGTCGAGCGTGGAAGACAGCAGGTAGCGGTACGGGCGCAGGCGCTCGGGGATGGCATCGAGACCGGCATCGGCGCCGTTGGCGACCAGCACGAAACGTTCGTCGGCGGCCAGCGTTTCGGCGACGGCCTGGGACTGCGCCGCGAGGGTTTCCGGATCGTCGCCACCGATCGCCATCAGCAGCAGGCGCGAGCCCGGGCCTTCGCCCAGCTCGTCGATCAGCAGCTTCTGCGCCGGCGTCTCGGCGGACGGCATGAACTTGCGCAGGTCGCCGCTGACCTGCAGGCGTTGCGAGATGGCGATGCCGGCGCCCACCAGCACAACCAGCCAGACCAGGGCGAAGGCGACACGACGGAAGGTGCTCATGCGGTGCGGACCGGGCGGCAGGCGGGGATCACTTCACGCCCGACCGGCACAGCCCTTCCATGGCCCTGGCATCGGTGGCGGGCTTCACCGCGAGCGCGGCGCTGGCGAGCAGGGTCCGCTGCAGGTCGCCCTTCACCGGGCGCGTCTCGATGCAGCGCAGTTCCGCGCCCTGACCGTACAGGGTGATGTCGCGCACGCGGGCAGCGAGGGCCTTGTCCTTCGGCGCCAGCGTGAGCGTCCAGCGCTCGCGCGGCCCCTGTGCCTTGAGCGTGTAGACCCGCTCGATCTGCGGGCGGTCGCCGGCCAGCAGGGCGCCGAAGCTGCTCTGCAGGCTGGCCAGCTCCGGCGCGCGCGACAGCGAGAAGCGGCGCGGCGTCTTGCCGGCGCGGGCGATGGTGGCTTCGCCGGCGCGCAGCGTGGTGGTTTCGGCGTAGGGCGCACGCACCTCGCGGACGAGGGTGTCGGACACCGGCCGGCGATATTCGCCGACCAGGCGCAGCGGGTCCTTGAGCAGCGGCGACACGCGGACCTCGACGAAATCGGTGCGCATCGGTGCCGGGCGCGCCAAGGCCTTGAGGATCCAGTCGGCATCGGCGGTCTGCGCCGATGCGGGAGCCGCCGTGGCGGCCAGGCTGGGCGCGAACGCGGCGGCCAGCAGGACGGTTCGAATCGCGCGCATCAGTCGCGGCTCCAGAAATCGTAGAAGTTGAACCAGTTGTACGGGGCAGTGCGGGCCACAGCTTCCAGCCGCGAGGCGTAACGGCGGATCAACGCCGGGATCGCGGTCGCGCGTTCGCTGCGCGGAATCACGATGTCGTCGCTGAAGTTCTCGAAGACCAGCTCGTAGCGGTTGCCGCCCTTGTACAGGCCGAAGCCCAGGGTGACCGGCGCCTTCAGCGCCGCAGCGATCAACCAGGGCGCGGTGGGGAATTGCGCGTCCTCGCCGAAGAACGGCGCGAGTTCGGTCTGTCCGCCCGGATGCGCGCGGTCGATCAGCAGCGCGACCAGCGCGCCCTCGGCAATGGCCTGCTGGATGGCCAGCATCAGGCCCGGGCCGTCCTGGCCACCGTCGATCACGGTCGCCGCGACCTCCGGGTTCAGCGCGTCGAGCAACTGGGTCAGGGCCGGGTTGTGCGCCTTGTCGAGCACCACGCGGATCGTGTACTCCGGCCGCTGGCGCGCGAGCACGCGCAGCACTTCGAAGCTGCCCAGGTGCGAACCGAACAGCAGCATGCCGCGGCCCTGGTCGAGGTGGCCATGCAGCTCGTCCAGGCCACGCACGGTCACGTCGAAGCGTTTGGTCACGTCGATGCGGCCATCGCCGAGCAGGAACACGCGGTCGAGGATCGTCGACGCGAAGGTGTGCACGTGCCTGGCCGCGTCCCACAGCGTCGCAGGGCGACCCAGCGCGCGACCGAGCCACTGCCGCGACGCGACGCGCTCCGGCCCGCGCCGGATCAGGAAATACAGGGTGATCGGATACAGCAGCAGGCGTCCGATGCGCCGTCCGCCATAGCGGCTGATGTTGCGGATCAGCCTGATCGCGAACAGGCCGCCGCCCTCGGGGCGCTGCTTCCACTCGGTACTCATGCGGGCGCACCCGCCGACTGCACGTCGCCCGAGGCGATCGGCACCTCGCCACGCAGCACGCGGAACCGCCAGCGCGGCGGCACGCCGTCCACGGCGACCGGATCGATCTCGATCCGCACCTCTTCACCCGGCAGCAGCGGCTGCACGAACTTCACCTGCGGCAGGCGCAACGGACCCAGCGGCCCGTGCACGGCTTCGATGGCAGCGAGCACGCGATCCAGCACCACGACCCCGGGCACCACCGGATGCCCCGGGAAATGCCCCGGCAACGCCGGATGGTCGGCATCGATCACGAATGTCATGGCTTGCGCTCCAGCATCGAGTGGACGGCGGCTTGCGCCTGTTGTGCCAGCGCCTGGCGATCCACGCCGGCCGTCGGCAGCGGCTGGCCGATGCGAACCACGATCCGGCCCGGCCGCACGCGGAACAGGCCTTCGGGGGCCAGCACGGCGCCCGCACCCTCGATGGCCACGGGCAGCACGTCCACGCCGGCATCGATCGCCGCCTGGAAGGCGCCGCCCTTGAACGGCGCCATGCGCCCGTCGCGGCTGCGGGTCCCTTCCGGGAACACGCACAGGGTCGCGCCGCCGCGCAGCAGGTCGACGACCTCGCGCAGCATCTTCGAGCCGGCACGACGGCTGTCGCGCTCGATGAAGACCATGCCCATCGCCCGCGCGTAGCTGCCGAGGAACGGGACCCGGCCCATCTCGGACTTCATCACGAAGCGCAGCGGCACCGGCACGGCACGGAACAGCGCGCAGATGTCGATCATCGACTGGTGGTTGGCGACGATCATCCGCGGCTTCGACCAGTCGATGGCGTCCGCGCCCTCGACCGAATACATCGCGCCGGCGCCCGCGAGCAGCGTCGGCGACCACATCCGCGACGCCATCCGCAGCGGAATGCGCGGGCTGCGCGTAATGGCGAGGATCAGCAGCGCGACGACGATGCCGACGCTGGTGAAGGTCAGGGTGAACAGCAGTTGCAGCGCATTCCACACGGCCCAGAACGCACGCGCCGCGATCGATTCGCGGCGGTCGTCGTGGGTCGGAAGCGGGGCATGGACCGTGGACATCGTGGAACGGGCTCTCCAGGGAACTCGGGCGAGCGGCCTCAGCGCGCCGCGCCGACGTCGTCGGAACGGAAGAAATCACGCCAGAACGCCGGGCCCAGCGCGGCCATCTTGCGTGCGAAATCGATCAGGTTGGCGTACGGCCTCACCGGGAACACCAGCTTGCGCACGAAATACTCCAGGGTCGCGAAACCGCCGAGCACGCCATAGACCGCGACATTGGCGATGAACGACCACTGCTCGCCCGTGACCGTGACCGGTGAGGCGATACCCGCGTGCGCCAGCAGGCCATTGGGCACGGCGACCAGGGCAAGGCCGATGTTCAGCAGGGTGAGCAGGACCAGCAGGCAGGACCAGGCGGCCGTCAGGCCACGGGTGTAGGTGCGATGACGGGGCGAGAGCTCGTCCGCCGGAATGCCGTACAGCGCCGCCACCACCTTGCGCACCAGCGGCACGCGGCCGCGACGCAGGCTGCGCGCGAACCACCAGGCGATCAGACCGGTGAACAGCGGCGGGACCAGCAGCAACGGCATCAATGCGTACGGCGTGCGCGACAGCCAGAACAGGGCTGCCGACGCGACCACGAGGGCACACCAATGCGCGGCGCGTCGTTGCGCCAGGCCCTCGATCAGCACCGTCAGCACGAGGGCACCCAGCGCCATCGCAGCGATCGTGCCCGACGCGCGGGCATCGGCCAGATGGGCCAGCGGGATGTACCCGACCAGCAGCAACACCCGCAGCGCCGCGATCACACCGTCTTGTGCTGTTCGATGTGGGCCGACAGGGCGCGCAGCGAGCCGAAGATGCGGCGGTTGTCGTCGTTGTCGGAGCGCAGCTGGAAGCCGTATTTCTTGCTGATCGCCAGCGACAGCTCCAGCGCGTCGATCGAATCGAGGCCAAGCCCGGCACCGAAGAGGGGCGCTTCGGGATCGATCCCTTCAGGCGATACGCCGTCGAGGTTCAGGCTCTGGACCAGCAGTTCCGCCAGCTCGCGCTCGGCGGCAGTCATTTCGGACATGTTTCGGATTTCCGGTTCACGGTCGGGTACGGATGGGACTCCGGCCGAAGGGGAGACCTCCCCGGCGGTAGGTGACACATCATGTTGCCCGCGCAGGCGGACGACGAACGGTCGACGGTGGCGGCCATCCCCATGGCCGGCAGCGGCGACGCGCCACGCGGTATGATGCCAGCCTCGGACTGCAACCAGAAGAGCATGACGGCACCATTCGACTTGGACGCAAAGGGTATGGATTACCCGCCCCAGGAGTCCATGGATACGGTCTGCGACATTCTCGTCATCGGCGGCGGTCCCGCCGGCAGCACGGCAGCCATCTCCCTGGCTCGCCTGGGCTGGCGCGTCCTGCTCCTCGAAAAGGACCGCCATCCGCGCTTCCACATCGGCGAATCCCTGCTGCCGATGAACCTGCCGATCCTCGAACGACTGGGCGTGCTCGACAAGGTCGAAGCCATCGGCGTGCGCAAGATCGGTGCGGATTTCCCGCGTCCGGCGGCGGGCGAAGGCATGACCCATGTCTTCCGGTTCGACCGCGCACTCACCGACGGCTGCACGCACGCTTTCCAGGTACGCCGTGACGAATTCGACCAGCTGCTGTTCGACGCGGCCCGGGATGCCGGCGCCGACGCCCGCGACGGCGTCGCGGTGACGTCGATCGAGTTCGGTGCAGACGGCCGCCCGACGCGCGCACGTGCCCGCGGCGCGGATGGCGTGGAGTTCGGCATCTCGATGCGCTACCTCGTCGACGCCAGTGGCCGCGACACTTTCCTGGGCAACAAGCTCAAGCTCAAGCGCAAGAACCCGAAACACCAGTCCGCCGCGCTGTTCAGCCACTTCCGCGGCGTCGAGCGCCGCCCCGGCGAGGACGCGGGCAACATCACCATCGAACGCTTCGCGCATGGCTGGGTGTGGATGATCCCGCTGCGCGACGACGTGATGAGCATCGGCGCGGTGTGTTCGCCCGACTACCTCAAGCAACGCAAGGGCGATGGCGAGGGCTTCCTGATGCGCACGCTGCAGGGCATCCCGACCCTGTGGCCGCGCATGGACGGCGCCGAGCGCGTGGCGCCCGTGCATGCCACCGGCAACTACTCCTATACCTCGACGCGGATGTGCGGCCCGGGCTGGACCACCGTCGGCGACGCCTACGTCTTCATCGATCCGATCTTCTCCTCCGGCGTCTACCTCGGCATGCACAGCGCCGAGCGCGCGGCGACGGTGATCGACGGCGCGCTGCGCGAGCCGGCGCGGGAATCCGCGCTGCAGAAGGCCATGGCACGCGAGTTCAACCGCGGCCTGAAGGAATTCTCCTGGTTCATCTACCGCTTCACGACGCCCGTGATGCGCCACCTGTTCGCCAACCCCCGCAACATGTTCCAGATCGAGCAGGCGGTCATCTCGATGCTCGCCGGAGACGTGTTCGACAATCCTGCGGTGGTGCGCCGACTGCGCGCATTCCGCCTGATCTACCTGGTCACCGCCGCATCGATGGCGCCGCGCACGCTGCGCGAATGGTGGCAACGCCGCAGCGCGCGCCGCGCAGGCTTCAGCGGCGATACCCTGCAATCGGAGTCCTGATG
The DNA here is from genome assembly GCA_016789405.1 of Lysobacteraceae bacterium. Classification (GTDB taxonomy): domain Bacteria; phylum Pseudomonadota; class Gammaproteobacteria; order Xanthomonadales; family Xanthomonadaceae; genus Lysobacter_I. The sequence goes on along the minus strand of JAEUPQ010000014.1, from coordinate 241,169 downwards.
AGCCCCTCGCTGTACCCTGCCGCCGCGTTGTCGGTGGACTACCTGCACGCCGACGCGCCCGAAGCCCTGCTCGGCGAGGACACGCTTGCGGTGTTCGGCTTCGGCAACGATGCACCGCATTGCGACGACCCGCGCTACCTGCGCGTGCCGCTGGATCCGTGGGGCAGCCATTCGTTCGAGCATTGGCGCGCGGCCGGTCCGGTCGAATTCGGCCGCGAAGGTCCGGAAGGCTGCCAGGTCCGCTGGGCCAGCGACGGCAAGTTGACCTTCGGCGTGATCGAAGTCGACGAGCCCGCCGGCGACCACCCCGACCACAGCGACATCTGCGACGCTGCGGAGCGCGCCTACTCGGCGATGGTGGCGTTCGTTTCCGGCAGCAGCACGCCGCACCTGCTGCGGATCTGGAACTACCTCGATGCGATCACCGAGGGTGACGGCGACGCCGAGCGCTACCGGCAGTTCTGCGTGGGCCGCGCGCACGGCCTGGGGCGCTTCGACAACCTCGAACTGCCCGCGGCCACGGCCATCGGCCGCTGCGACGGCCGGCGCACGCTGCAGGTCTACTGGCTGTCGGCCGCGCAGCGCGGCACGCCGGTGGAAAATCCGCGACAGGTCAGCGCCTATCGCTACCCCCGACAGTACGGCCCGCAATCGCCCAGCTTCGCACGCGCGATGCTGCCGCCACCCGACAGCCACATGCCCTTGCTGCTGTCGGGCACCGCAAGCGTCGTCGGCCACGCTTCGCAGCACATCGGCGAACTGCTGGCCCAGGTCGGCGAAACCTTCGCGAACTTCGATGCGTTGCTCGCGGAAGCGCGCCGCCACGCGCCGACGTTGCCCGCCGGCTTCGGCAGCGGCACACGCCTCAAGGTCTACGTGCGCGACGCACACGACCTGCCGCTGGTGGCCCGGGCTCTGGACGAACGCTTCGGCACCACCGTTCCGCGGATCCTGCTGCATGCCGTGATCTGCCGCCGCGAGCTGGCCGTGGAGATCGATGGCGTCCACGCCTGACGTCCGGCACGCTTGAAATCGCAGGGGATCGCGACCATCTTCAGGGGACGGGCGGCACCTGGGCCGCCGGCGGAGAGACGGCGATGGGCTTCATCAGTCTGGTCTGGGGCGTGCTGGCGACGCTATTCATGCTCATCGCGCTGATCCCACTGCTCGGCTGGCTCAACTGGCTGGTCATCCCCTTCGCCGCCATCGGCGCGATCCTCGCCGCGATCGGCATCATGCTGCGCGGCGAGAAGGGTCGCCGCGCCAAGGCCGGGCTGGTGCTCAACCTCGCGATCCTCGTGATCGCGGCGATCCGGTTGTCGATGGGTGGCGGGATTGTTTGAGCCTCTCGCAGGGCGGGCTTTCAACCCGCCGGTGAGGCTTCACCATCTTGCAGCGCTCCATGATTGGGACCGCTTCGATCGTTGCCATCTTCGTCGGTGATATGAAGATGGCGGGCTGAAAGCCCGCCCTGCGCCCGCCTACGCCCGCTGCAACTTTCTGGCTTCGACCAATGCCTGCGTATGCGCATGCTGCGGCGCGCCGAGCACATCGGCGGTGTCGCCGATCTCGACGATCCTCCCCGCTTCCAGCACCGCGATGCGTTCGGCCACGGCCGCTGCGGCGGCGAGGTCATGGGTGACGAACAGCAGTGCGAGGCCGCGTTCTCGCTTGAGCGACGACAGCAGCTCAAGAATGCCGCGACGGTGATGCGCATCGAGCGCGGACACCGCTTCATCGCAGACCAGAAGATCCGGATCGCGGGCGAGGGCACGCGCGATCGCAATGCGCTGGCGCTGGCCGCCCGAGAACTGGTGGGGCCAGCGCTCCACCATCGCGGCATCGAGTCCGACCGCCGCCAGCAGCTCGCGCGCTTTCTCGGCACGCGATGCCGCATCACCGTCGCCATGGATGCGCAGCGGCTCGCTCACGATGTCGCCGACGCGCATGCGCGGGTCGAGCGAGGCATAGGGATCCTGGAACACCACGCCGATGCGTCCACGCAGCGCACGCAATGCCGCGCCACGCTGCGCGGTGAATTCGACGCCATCGATCCACACGCGGCCCTGCGCACCGCGCAGCAGGCGCAGCAACGCGCGACCGAGGGTGCTCTTGCCGCTGCCGCTTTCGCCAAGCAGGGCGAGGCCTTCGCCGCGATGCAGCACGATGTCGACGCGATCGAGTGCAGGCTTCGGTGCGCACGGATAACGCATGGTCAAGGCTTCGCCGCGGAGCAATGGGCCTGCAGTTTTCAGCACGTCGGTGCTTGCCCGATCTGCATTCTCATGGCGATTCCCGGAATGCGGCGCGGGCGTCCGGATCCGGTCCGCCTCGATCAACTCGCGCGTGTAGTCCTGCGTCGGCGCAGCGAACACCGCACGCGTCGCGCCGCGCTCGACGACGTCGCCTCGACGCAGCACCAGCACGTCCTCTGCGTAGGCACCGACCAGCGGCAGGTCGTGGCTGATCAGCATCAATCCCAGGCCCTCTTCGCGACGCAGCGCGTCGAGCAGATCGAGGACCTCGCGGGCGATGCGCGCGTCGAGCGCGGACGTGGGCTCGTCGGCGATGAGGTAGCGCGGACCGCTGCACAGCGCCAGCGCGATGGCGATGCGCTGGCGCTGGCCGCCGGAGAACTGGTGCGGGAAGCGCGCGAGCGCGGCGTCGGGATCGGGCAGATGCACGCGTGCCAGCAGATCGCGCGCCTCGCGATCCGGGCGACCATGCGCGCGGAGGGTCTCGCGCAGCTGCGCGCCGATGCTGCGCAACGGATGCAGGGATGCCAGCGGATCCTGCGGCACCCAACCAAGGACGCGTCCACGCAGGGCTGCATGCTCGGGCGCAATGCGCGCGCCGAGCGGGATCACGACGGCATCGCGCACGACCTCGCCAGAGGCGCGCAATCCGTTCGGCAGCAGGCCGAGCAGCGCCAGCGCGGTCAGGCTCTTGCCACTGCCGCTCTCGCCGACCACGCCAAGGCAGCGACCGGGCGCGAGTTCGAGATCCAGTGGCCCCAGCAGCCGGCGCGTGCCGGCGTGGACCTGCAGTTGGCGCAGTGCGAGAGTCACGACGCCGCGCTCTCGACATCGGCGCGCGCTTCACCGCGCACGTCCAGCCAGTCGCGCAGGCTGTCGCCGAGGAATTGGAACGCCGCGAGCGTGGCAACCAGAAAACCTGCCGGGAACAGCAGCGTCCACGGCGCGCCGTCGAGTTCCTGCACGCCTTCGGACAGCAGCGTGCCCCAGCTTGCCGAGGGTTCGTCCACGCTCAGTCCGAGGAAGCCGAGGAAGCTTTCGACCAGGATCGCCTGCGGCAGGATCAGGCCCAGGTAGACCATCGCCAGCGGCATCAGGTTCGGCAGGGCGTGCCAGCGCAGGCGCTGGCCGAATGTCGCGCCCATCGCGGTGGCGGCGAGCATGAACGGCGTCTCGCGCAGGCGCGCGGCCTCGGCGCGCATCACGCGAGCGAGGTCGATCCAGACATAGCCGCCGATCGCGACGAGCAGCAGCCACAGCGAGCGCTCGAAGAGGGTCAGCAGCAGGATCACGATCAACAGGAAAGGCAGGGCGCTGGCCATGTCGAGCAGGCGCAGCATGCCGCGTTCGACCCCGCCGCCGGCCAGGCCCGCGCTGGCGCCGAATCCCAGGCCGAGCCCCAGGGCCACGAGGCTGGCGAGCAGGCCGATGGTCATCGACAGCCGGCCGCCGGCCAGCGTGCGCGCCAGCACGTCGCGGCCGATGGCATCGGTACCGAACCAGTGCCCCGCCGTGCCGGGTGCGACCGAGAGCGCCTCCCAGTCCGGGCGATGCGGATCGAAACCGATGAACAGCGGCCCGAGCCAGCACAGCAGCGCCAGTCCGCCGAGGAACAGGAGGCAGGCGCGGGCCATTGGCGGCAGGGGGCGGGCGGGACGCATCGGGCGATTGTAGGCACTCGGCCACGGCGCGGCTTCTTCCTTCGCGCGCGGCTTGCGCCAGCGCAAATCCCGCATGGCCCGCCGGGCGTATCATTCGCCCATGACCTTTCCCTATACCCGCCCCCGCCGCATGCGCCGCAGCGAGTTCTCTCGCCGCCTCATGCGCGAACACGTGCTGACCGCGAACGATCTCATCTATCCGGTCTTCGTCCACGAACTGTCCGGCCGCGCGCCGGTGGGCTCGATGCCCGGCATCGAACGCCTGTCGATCGATGAACTGCTGAAGGTCGCCGAAGAGGCCAGCGAACTGCGCATCCCCGCGCTCGCCCTCTTCGCGGTCACCGCGCCGGAAGCCAAGTCGCTCGACGGCGTCGCCGCCTGGGACGACGAAGGCCTGATGCAGCGCGCAGTGCGTGCGCTCAAGCAACGCTTCCCGGAGCTTGGCGTCATCACCGATGTCGCGCTCGATCCCTACACCTCCCACGGCCAGGACGGACTGATCGACGACAGCGGCTACGTCGTCAACGACGAGACCGTCGAGGCGCTGGTCCAGCAGGCACTGTCCCACGCCCGCGCCGGTGCCGATGTCGTCGCCCCCAGCGACATGATGGACGGCCGCGTCGGCGCGATCCGCGAAGCGCTGGAAGTCGGCGGCCACATTCACACCCGCATCCTCAGCTACGCCGCCAAGTACGCGAGCGCCTACTACGGCCCGTTCCGCGATGCGGTCGGCTCGGCCGGCGCGCTGGGCAAGGGCAACAAGTACAGCTACCAGATGGATCCGGCCAACTCCGACGAGGCGCTGCGCGAAGTCGCGCTGGACCTGGACGAAGGCGCCGACATGGTGATGGTCAAGCCGGGCCTGCCCTATCTCGACATCATCCGCCGCGTGAAGGACGAATTCGGCGTGCCGACCTTCGCCTACCAGGTCAGCGGCGAATACGCGATGCTCAAGGCTGCCGCCGCGAACGGCTGGCTCGACGAACGCGCCTGCGCGCTCGAAGCCCTGGTCGCGTTCAAGCGCGCCGGCGCGGATGGCGTGCTGAGCTACTTCGCGCTGGATGCCGCACGATGGCTGCGCGAGTCGCACTGATCGCGACAGCATGCGTGCTCGCGCTGCCGCTCTCTCCGGCGGCACACGCAGACGATGACTGCACCGCTGCCGCGCCGGAACCAACGCTGCAACGTGATGCCTACCCGTCGCAGTCGTTCCGCCGCCGGGGCAGCCACAAGGCATTCGAAACCGCGCGGCTCGGCCAAGGCGTCGTCATCGAAATCGAATATGGCGGCTGCGTCGATGCGGTGAGCCGCACCGTGACCCTGCGAATCGATCGCGGCAACGGGCATCGAAGCCCATGGCCCGTGCTTGCCCGCGACATTCTCCGCGAGCTGCGTGCAGATCCGTCGCGACGCTGGTACGACCCTCGCCTGCTCGCCTTCCTCTCGACGATCGCGAAGGAATCGCCGGCGCCCGAAAAGGTCCAGCGCTGTTTCGATGGCTCCCGGCCGGGGATCGATGGCTGCGCATTCGAAACCGGTGGCGGCTTCGGTTTCGAGGTCCACGAAGAACCCACACGCACCACGCTCATCGTCAGCCAGTACGATCTCATCTGAATTTCTCCGTCCACGCTCGGGAACCCGCATGAACCGTTATGCCGTCTTCGGACACCCCGTTTCGCACTCGCTGTCGCCGCGCATCCATGCCGCATTCGGCAGGCAGACGGGCATCGCGCTTGAATACAGCGCCATCGAGTGCTCGCCCGAGGCGTTCGCCCAAGCCGTGGCGGACTTCGCGGCGCAGGGCGGCCAAGGCGCCAACGTGACCCTGCCGCACAAGCACGCGGCGGCGGCGCTGTGCAGCGAACTGAGCGAACGCGCGCGCCGTGCGGGTGCAGTGAACACCCTGGCGCGACACGGCGACCACTGGTTCGGCGACAACACCGATGGCGCCGGACTGGTCCGCGACCTGACCGGCCGGCATGGCCTGGACCTGCGCGCACGTCGCACCTTGCTGATCGGTGCCGGTGGCGCCGCGCGCGGCATCGCACCATCGCTGCTCGATGCCGGCATCGGCGATCTCACCATCGTCAACCGCGATGCGAAAAAAGCCGATGCGCTGGCCGACCTGCTCGGCGAACCGGGTCGCGTGCATCCACGCTACTTCGAGGACCTCGGCAACCTCGGCAATTTCGAACTGATCCTCAATGCCACTTCGGCGGCACGCGGTGGCGGAATGCCGAGCCTGCCCATGTCACTGGTCGACTCGCGCACCGCCTGCGTCGACCTCAGCTACGGCGAGGCGGCGATCCCGTTCCTTGCCTGGGCCCGCGCCGCGGGCGCGCACCACGCCATCGACGGCCTCGGCATGCTGGTCGAACAGGCGGCGGAAAGCTTCACGCTGTGGCACGGCGTCCGACCCGACACGGACACGGTGTACGGCGAACTGCATGCCCGGCACGCCGCGCTGGTCACGGCGGACTGACGCAAAGGACACGACACATGGACTCCTTCAGCACGATCCTCTTCACGCTCACCGCCTACATGCCCGATCTGATCGGGCTGGGCATCGCCCTGATCATGCTGCTCGGTTCGGCACGGCCCGGACGCGAACGCAGGAACGCGGTGGTTGGCGTCATCATCATGGCGATCTCGACCATGGCGCGGATGGGCCTGACCTTCTACCAGAACTCGATCTTCGCATCGGGCGCCGCGACGGGCGATGTGGCCGGCATGCTCAACCTGTTCATGGCCCTGCATGTCGCACTCAATCTGATCACCATCGCCGGCCTGCTGATGGTGGTGTGGGCGCTGTGCCGCGCGACGCGCGCCGTGGACGCGCGCTGAACGCCCACGACGCTTCCGGTCGACTCGTCAGGAGGCGACCCGTACACGCCAGCGCTGCGGTGCTTCCTCGGTCCAGTCGATTTCGACCGGCAGGAACTTCTCGATCAGCCGTGCGTTGCTGCTCAGGTGGTCGCTGACGAGGTGCGTGGTGAACGAACCACCCCCGGCCAACGCCATCGGCAGCAGGAGCTGATCGGACAGGTGCTCGCCAACGCAGGCGCTGCTGCGCAGGTAGTGACCCGCCTCCTCGCTCAGCCGTTCCGCGACACGCTCGGCGGTGATGCCGCGCTCGCCGTGGCCGGTGAACACTTCGGCGTGTGATTCGTGCTCGACGCGCAGCAGCAGCACGTTGCCCGGGCCGACCGGCGGGCGCACCTCGTGCACGCGCATCGCGTCTCGCGGCAGGTGCAGGCGACGCATCAGCACATCCAGCTCGCGCTCGCCGATGTTCGTTGCAAGCGCGGAAAGCATGGCGGTCGCCGACATGCCCAACTTCGAGCCGCGATCGAGGAGTTCGACCTGGCGCAGCCCCGTCGCCGGCAGCACGGTCGCATGCGCGATGCCGCCGCCGGCCGGGAAGAAGCCCGGGCGCTCGATGCGCAGGCTCGCCTCGATGCCGATCTTCGCCGCCGCCGGCAGGAAGGTGTCGATCAGGAAGTCCGCGCTCGGCGCCATGGGATTGTGCGTGCCGCCTTCGAGCCGCAGCGTCGACGGACGATCGCATTGCGAGAGCGGCGGCAGGATGGTCTGCAACACCAGCATCGCCGAGCCGGCGCTGCCGGTCGCGAAGCGGTAGTCGCCCGCAGAGACCACGCCGGGCGTGAAGCGCAAAGTGGTCGCGCCCAGCTCCGCGCCTTCGACGAAGGCATTGCCGATCTTCGCCGCGGCATTCACCGCGGTCAGGTGCTGGCGCATCAGGCCCGGCTTCGAACGCTTGGCACGGATGCGGGTCATGGTGAAGCCCGTGCCGGTGCACAGGCTCAGGCTCAAGGCCGTGCGGAGCAGCTGCCCGCCGCCGGCGGAGCCGTCGATTTCGATCATCTCGGTCATTGGTACATTCTGCGTGAGAAGCGCTGGATCTGCAGTCGCTTCATCGATTCATCGCTACGCCATCCATGGCGAGACGTGACTGGCTTCGGACCGTCCGACCCGCACATCCATGTGCGGGCGTTCGTCGCAGCGCGCGGCAATGTCGCGCAAGCGCTGCTCCTCACCCCTTGACGCACACCACCTGCCGCAGGGTATGCACGATCTCGACGAGGTCTTCCTGGGCCGCCATCACCGCATCGATCGGCTTGTAGGCCGCCGGCGATTCGTCGACCACGTCGGCGTCCTTTCGGCATTCCACGTGTGCGGTGGCCTTGATGTGGTCATCGAGCGAGATCAGTTTCTTCGCAGCAGTGCGGCTCATCACGCGGCCGGCGCCGTGGCTGCAGCTGCAGAAGCTGTCCTCGTTGCCGAGGCCGCGCACGATGAAGCTCTTCGCGCCCATGCTGCCCGGGATGATCCCCAGCTCGCCCTTGCGCGCGCTCACCGCGCCCTTGCGCGTCACGTGCACGTTCTTGCCGAAGTGGTGCTCCATCTGCACGTAGTTGTGGTGGCAGTTCACCGCCTCGGCCTGGGCCTCGAACGGCTTCGGGATCACCTTGCGCACCGCTTCGACCACGTGGCGCATCATGATCTCGCGATTCATGCGCGCGTATCGCTGCGCCCAGTCCACCGCGAACACGTAATCGGCGTAGTGCTCGCTGCCTTCCGGCAGGTAAGCCAGGTCCTGGTCCGGCAGGTTGATCATCCAGCGGCGCATTTCCTGCTTCGCCAGCTCGATGAAGTAGGTACCGATGGCGTTGCCGACACCGCGCGAACCGGAGTGCAGCATGAACCACACGCGCTGCTCTTCATCCAGACAGATCTCGATGAAGTGGTTGCCCGTGCCGAGCGTACCGAGGTGCTTGAGGTTGTTGGTGTTCTTCAGGCGCGGGTGGCGCTCGCAGATCTTCTCGAAATCCGCCACGAGCTGCGACCAACCCTCGACCGAGAGCTGCGGCGCGTTTTCCCAGGCACCCTTGTCGCGGCCGCCACGCGGCGGGCTGCGACCATGCGGCACTGCGGACTCGATCGTACTGCGCAGTTCGGCGAGGTTGTCGGGCAGATCACTCGCGACCAGCGAGGTGCGCGCCGCGATCATGCCGCAGCCGATATCCACGCCGACCGCCGCCGGGATGATCGCGCCGATGGTCGGCACCACCGAACCCACGGTCGCGCCCTTGCCCAGGTGCACGTCGGGCATCACCGCGATCCAGCGATGGATGAAGGGCAGCTTCGCGATGTTGCGCAGCTGGTCGCGGGCCTCGTCCTCGAGCGGGACGCCGCGCGTCCACAGCTTGATCGGCACCGCGCCCGGGTCCTGGATGACGTTGTAGTGTTCGGTGTTCATAGCTCGAATTCTCGCATTACTGTTGAAGGTGCGGCGACAAAAAAGTGTGGAATTCTCTACGCCGAAGGGCATCGGCCATTCGTGCAGTGGGACTTGAACCCAACCCGTGAGGGGAACCATGTAGTTCCACAGGCATTTGCCGCATGAAAGTTCGGGGTTCCGGCAGCCTTACCACCAGAACCACAATTGTTGATCTTTGCTGCCGGCTCCGATCGAGTAGTCGCCATTGCCTTGATGAATGGAAACGATCCCTTGGCGCAGACGATGCAGCCATGTTTCGCCGAGCCTGATCTCTGCGGAGATCGCATCGGACGAGAAGCGCCATTCGTTCTTGCTCCTGTGCACAGACAGACGCAATGTCTGCGGCGAAATCGGCTTGCCTTGCCGGCAATTCGGAACAGCCAGCATGGCTCGCGACGGTGCAGTGATCGTGATCCGGCGCGTTGCGCCGGCACCGTCTGCGACCATCGCATCGATGAGTTCGCAAAGCGACGTGCATCCGCGCCCATCGGCATTGAGATGCCAGCCGAGGTAATTCCGATTCGGCTCTTCGTAATGCCACAGCGCGACAATTCCCGATTGAGTCCAGTCGTGGCATCGTAATCTTTTGTCGCAGCGAGATGTCTTCATGGCCAAGCATTTCGTAAAGCGATTTGGGACCGTCATTGAAAGGAAACGGCGACAAGTGGAACGGAAGGTGTTGTGACGCCACAGGGCCGGATGACCTTGTGCCCGGGGCTCGAACCCGGTCGCGCGGACGAGCCGCGCTTACCCGTGTACTTCCGCCAGCATTCGCCGCTGGAACCGTTGATCGTCGTCTGCGACAAGACGGGATGGCGCGCATTGCTTCTGCTCTACCAGGCTGAGCTACCGGCGTACTGACGGACACCGGACGGGATTCGAACCCGTGACAAAAAGGAGCGCCATCGGCATTCGCGGCCGACGTAGTTGAACGTGAAGCAATGGAATCGTCTCTTCGACAAAGGGTGATGGAACGTTTCATGCAGCGCCTTGAACCGCTCGGCTACCGCCCCAGGCCGGCAACGGGCAGGATTCGAACCTGCGATCTCTGCACCCCTGTAGTTCCACCTGCATTCGATGGAGACGACGTTGAAGCAATTGAACCGAAGCATCATCGAGCGCGACAAGAATGACGGAACACCTGCTCTACCGCTGAGCTACCGTCGCGATCACCTGCGACGAGCGGGATTCGAACCCGCGACCCGGACATTAAGAGTGTGTAGTTCCGTCGGCATTCGCGACCGACGAGGTGAAACCTGGTTGTCGTCACCCCTTGCTGCGCTCGGGATGACGGATGAAAGACCGACGACAACGGAGACAAGGATCGGAAAAACGTGCCTGCTCTATCCGACTGAGCTACTGCCGCATAGGACTGCCGATCGTGGATCGGCAGCCATGATGTTGGCGCGGCAGGTGGGACTCGAACCCACGACCTGGACCGTCATAAGGTGTAGTTTTTCCTGCATTCTCCATCGTCGACGGTGGGGAGCATGACGATCGCGACAAGGGGTATGGGACGCATTGGAGTGTAGTCCCGATGGCATTCGCGATCGCCGTCAACGCTTGAATTCTTCGCCCGGCAGGCCCCATCGCCGGCCGGGACTTCTTTTTGCCTCTTTACAACGGAATGCTCGCGATCCGGTCGACCCAGCGACGCGCGCCGATGCCCTCGGCGGCGAAGCTGGCGAGCAGGTCGAACACCGCGTCGCTGAAGCCGCCGACATGCAGCACGTCCTCACGCTCCACCGTCTGGCTGGTGTGGTACGGCTGGATGTCGATGCAGACCATCTTCGCGTTCGGGCAGCGCGCCTTGATCTGCGCCCACTGGCGCATGGTCTCGGTCGCGCCCGAGCCGCGCGTGTCGCGCCAGCTCTCGTTGTCCGAGATCAGCACCAGCAGGTCGACCTTCGCGTTTTCCGCGTTGAGCTTCGCCAGCGGCGCGCTCACCGTGGTGCCACCGCCGCACAGCTTTGCCAGCTGCTGCGCCTGGGTGATCACGCTGTCGCGCGGGTTCAGGCGCAGGTCGCGCACGGCGGTGTCGAACGGCATCACGCGGGCCATCGGGTTGGTGCGCTGCACGCAGGCCGCGATCAGCGCCGCGACATCGACGCAGCGCGTCACGCTGGTCGCGCCCTTGCGATAGCCGGTGACCGCCGAGCTCATCGAGCCTGACACGTCCACCGCCACCACCACGTCGCCTTCGAGCTTCGGCACCTGGCGGGTCGCGACTTCCATCGCGTCCTGCAGGGCCTCGCCGATCTGGCGCGGCAGATCGGCGGTCGCCTGGAACGTGGTCAGCAGCTGGTACGGCATCACGCGCGCCTTGCGGATCGACGCTTCGTCGGCCAGTTTCGCCACCACCTTGCGCAGCACGTAGGCATCGGTGAAGACGCCGTGGCGCGCGAAGTGATTGAGGTTCTGGCGCAGCGACTGCCAGGACGCACGGGTCGCCAGCGCCTTCCAGTGCGACTGCGTCAGCGGCTGCGACGTGTAGTACTGGAACGGCAGGTCCGGCAGCGTGCGCGACGGGTCGCGCTTGAACGCCTCGTAGGCGCGCACCTTCTCCGGCAGCTTCGCGATGTCGAACGGCTTGCCGATCAGCCATGCGTAAAGTGCCTGGCGCTCGGCATCGACCGGCTTCGGGTGCACCATCTTCACGATGTCGCCGAGCGACGGGTCGTTGCCGATGGCGGCCGAGATGATCTGGTCGACGTTCGCGTTCTGCAGCCAGTCGCGGATCAGGCGCTTGGGCAGCGAACCCAACGACTTCCGGCCGACGCGACCGCTGCGCAGGATCTGCACCACGTTGCGCAGCATGCGGCCGTTGTCGACCACCTGCGGGAACGCGGCGGCGAAGGCCTCGCGGTCGCGGACCGACAGGGTGGCGAGCAGCAGCGCCGGCATGTCCTTCATGTGGCCGACCTTGCGGGCGTAGATCGCGGTGCGTGCCACGAAGTCCGGCTCGACCTCCGCGCAGAGCTTCAGCGCCATGTCCAGCTGCTCGCCGGCATCGGCATAGAAGGTGCCATTGAGGCAGCCGGTCGCCGCGTACAGCGCCAGCGCCGACTTCGGGCTGCGGGCGTAGGCCAGGCCGCCCGCTTCGTTGCGGGTGGTGGCGGCCGGCACCAGGATGCCGCGGCTGGAGGTGAAGAGCGAAGTGTTGGCCATGGTGTCGTCCTTTTCGGGAATGCCCGATCTGCGTTTCGTTTGCGCTCCATAAGGCAATCCCCGTGCCAACTTTCTCCAGTCGCACTCATCTCATTGATTGAAAAGGACATTGATCGTTTCTTGCTCGCCGCGACGATCGGTGCCGTCCCGATTTTCATATACTTCGGGATACATGTTTATCGGATTGGATCATGCACAAGCGACAGGTCGTGTTCGGGATGATCGGCACCCAGCTCGATTCGGCGAACGGTCCGGGCCGCTGGGAGAAATGGCGGCCGACGGTCGGGCTGGGCATGCACGAGGACTTCCAGCTCGACCGGATGGAGCTGCTGCTCGACGAGCAGCGCTACGCACGGCTTGGCGACACGGTTGCCGCGGATCTGGCCCAGGTATCGCCGGAGACCAAGGTGGTGCGCCACGACATGCCCCTGGCCGACCCCTGGGATTTCGAGGGCGTGTACGCCAGCCTCCACGACTTCCTGCGCGGCTACGATTTCCGGCCGGACGACGAGGACTACCTGATCCACATCACCACCGGCACCCATGTCGCGCAGATCTGCTGGTTCCTGCTCGCCGAAAGCCGCCTGTTCCCTGGACGGCTGCTGCAGACCTCGCCGCCGCGCAAGCAGCGTGCGGGCGATCCGGGCAGCCGCGCGATCATCGACCTCGACCTGTCGCGCTACGACCGCATCGCGCAGCGCTTCAAGCAGCAGCGCATCGACGACCGCGACCTGCTCAAGAGCGGCATCGCCACGCGCAACGCCACGTTCAACCGGATGATCGAGCAGATCGAGACCGTGGCCACGCGCTCGAAGGCGCCGATGCTGCTGATGGGCCCGACCGGCGCGGGCAAGAGCCAGCTGGCCAAGCGCGTGTTCGAGCTGAAGAAGCTCAAGCACCAGCTGCCCGGGCGCTTCGTCGAGGTGAACTGCGCCACCCTGCGCGGCGATGGTGCGATGAGCGCGCTGTTCGGTCACGTGAAGGGCGCGTACACCGGCGCCGGCAGCGACCGCGCCGGTCTGCTGCGCTCGGCCGACAAAGGCCTGCTGTTCCTCGACGAGATCGGCGAACTGGGTCTGGACGAACAGGCGCTGCTGCTGCGCGCGCTGGAAGAGAAGCGTTTCCCGCCGGTCGGCAGCGACCGCGACGTGGAGAGCGATTTCCAGCTCATCGCAGGCACCAACCGCGACCTCGGCGAGGCGGTGGCGCAGGGCCGTTTCCGCGACGACCTGCTGGCGCGCCTGAACCTGTGGACCTATCGCCTGCCCGGACTCGCCGAACGCATCGAAGACATCGAGCCGAATCTCGACTTCGAGCTGGAGCGCTGGTCGCGCGAACAGCACCACCGCGTCGCCTTCAACAAGGAGGCGCGGGCACGCTTCCTCGCCTTCGCGACCAGCCCGGAAGCGCGCTGGCCCGGCAACTTCCGCGACCTCGGTGCATCGGTGATGCGCCTCGCCACGCTCGCCGATGCAGGACGCATCACCACCGTGCTGGTCGACGAGGAGATCGCCCGCCTGCGCGCGCAGTGGCGCGTCGGCAGCGAGGCCTCGCCGCTGCTGCCGCTGCTCGGCGACGCGCTGGACGATCTCGACCGCTTCGATCGCGTGCAGCTGGAAGAGGTGGTGCGCGTCTGCGCCCGCGCGAAATCGCTGTCCGACGCCGGCCGCACCCTGTTCGCCGCCTCGCGCCGCCAGCGCACCAGCACCAACGACGCCGACCGCCTGCGCAAGTACCTTGCCCGCTTCGGGCTGGATTGGGAGCGGGTGCGGGCCGTAGAGTGACCCGCTCGCACGCACTGAAAAACCCGCATGCACTGGATCCTGCAAACCAACCTGTTCAAGGAAACCGAGTGGGACAGCCTGGTGGCGGCCCTCGAACGGTTCGACCTGCCTTACAGCGTCCACAAGGTCATTCCGTTCGTGGGCGAACTGGAACCTGTGCCCGTACTGCGCGCCGACAAGGCCGTGTGCTTCGGCTCCTATTCCATGCGCCATTCGGCGAAGGCTTTCGGCTGGACGCCGGGCGTCTACGACCTCTTCGATCAGGATTTCATCGCGCAGAAAGCGGCATGGGGCGATCGCATGCTCAATGCCGATTCACGTGTGCTGGCCTTCCAGGACGTGCGACTGGAAGGACCGACCTTTCTCCGCCCGATCGACGACTCGAAGTATTTCGCCGGGCGCGTCTTCGACGTGGACGAGTTCGAGGCCTGGCGGAAACAGGTCTGCGATCTGGACGAGGACTACGGCACCAGCCTGTCCCCGACGACCCGGGTCCAGCTGTGCCTGCCCAAGACCATCCATGCCGAATACCGTTACTGGGTCGTCGGCGGGGAGATCGCCACGAAATCGCTGTACAAGCTTGGTCGGCGTGTCGTGTACAGCTCCGACGTCGACGATCGACTGGATGCCTTCGTCATGCAGGCCGTTACGGACTGGCAGCCGCATAGCGCGTTCGTGATCGACGTGTGCGATACCCCGGATGGGCCCCGCATCGTGGAAATCAACACGATCAACTCGGCCGGTTTCTACGCGGGTGACGTCCAGAGGCTGGTGGCGGCGCTGGAGGAACTGGAGGCATGAACGGGCGCAGCGCGCATCCATCATGTCTCCTCACCCATTCTTTCGCGATCCGATGGCCGTTTCCACACCAGTGAAGAAGAGAGAGCCACATGGGAAGCACCCACGCTACCCACGATCTTTCGCCCAGTGCAGAGCTTGCCTGGGGCGAAGCGCTCGATGAAATGGATCGCATGAGAGAACAGGGTGACGCCCTCGGCGCATTGAAGATGGCCAGAAAGGCATGGGATATCCTGCCCGAGCCAAAACTTCATTGCAGTTATGCGTACATCACGGCGATGCCATTGCTGAAGACTTTCATCGCCGCGAAGGATTTCGAGGATGGCATCGCGTTTGCCGATCACCTGATCTCGACCACACCTCGATCGAATGAAATTCCGGTCTTTTGGGTACAGAAGGGAATCCTCATGTACGAACAGGGCGATATCGAGAACGCGCGCGCCGCGTTTCAGCGCGCATGGGACATCGGCGGAACATTCGGCTTCGCCGACGAAGACAAAAAGTACCTGTCCCTGTTGCCCGATCGCCGCTGAACAGGCTTCGTCCGCGAAAGCGGGCAGGTCATGCGTCAATCCATCCATGCTTGTCCATGCGTCACTGCGATCGCCTGGCAGGCAATCTTTCCATCACGTCTCGACCTCTTTCCATGCCCACATTGATCCTGACCCCACGCTATTCCGACGACACGCAGGCGCTGTGGAAGGCTGCCGCTGCGCGCGGCTGGTCGATCGAGCGGCTGAGCCGATGGCACATACCGGAGCATCTGCAGCAAGCGCACGAGCCCGTGCTGTACGCCGAAGCCCTGTTCGGGCCGACGCTGGCGGAACAACTGGGCATCGCGCTGGCGTCGCCGCCGGACGACTGGCTGGTGCGTCTGCCCGAGCCCTATCGCAAGCGCGAGATCCGGCTGATGTCGCTGTCCGAAGCGCGCAGGCTGTCCGCGCCGACCTTCATCAAACCACCGAACGACAAGACGTTTCCCGCTCAGGTCTATGCACCCGATGCGTTGCCGGAGTGCTACGACGAAAACATGCCGGTGCTGGTCTCCGACATCGTCCGCTGGCGCTGCGAGTTCCGCTGCTTCATCCGTGATCGCAAGCGCATCGCCTGCTCGATCTATTCGCGCGACGGCGAACTGCAGAAGGACAACGGTTTCTCCAGCACGGCCGAAGAATTGGCCGAGGTCCATGCGTTCGTCGATACGCTGCTGGACGATGCCCGCGTCGACCTGCCCGTCGCGACGGTGGTGGATGTCGGCCTGATCGAAGGCCGGGGCTGGGCGGCAGTCGAGCAGAACGCGGCCTGGGGCGCGGGCATCTACGGCTGCGATCCGGATGCGGTGCTCGATGTGCTGCATGCAGCGTCCGGGCACGGTTGAGGCGCATGCTCCCCCTGCTCATCCCGCTGCGCTATCTCGCCGTCGCCGGACAGTTGGCGGCGATGCTGTTCGTGGCCTGGCGCCTGGGCCTGGGCATTCCGCTGGTGCCGATGTTGTCGGTGTCGGCGGCACTGCTGGTCTTCAATATCGCGCTGCACCTGTGGTGGCGGCGCGGCGGGCAGGCCGGGGCACGCCTGCTGCTGGCGCAGCTGCTGGTCGACATGGCGGCGCTGACGGCGCTGCTGTATCTCGCGGGCGGGCCGGCGAATCCCTTCGTGTCGCTGTACCTGGTGCCGGTGGCGATCGCGGCGGTGGGGCTGGACCTGCTGCCGGTACTGACGCTGGCGACGCTGTCGGCGCTGCTCTACACCGGACTGATGCGCTGGCACCTGCCGCTGCCGACGGTGCATGGCCGCGATTTCGAACTGCACATCGTCGGCATGTGGATCAACTTCCTGCTCACCGTGACGATCATGGCGGTGGTGCTGGGCCGGTTCATGGCCACGGTGAAGCGCCAGCGGCGCGCGCTGGCCGAGGCGCGCGAGCGCGCGCTGCGCGACGAATCGGTGCTGGCGCTGGGCACGCTGGCCGCCGGCACGGCGCACGAGCTGAACACGCCGCTGACCACGATGGGCCTGCTGCTGGACGACTGGCGGGACGGACATGCGCCGGACGACGAGGACCTGGCGCTGATGCGCGCGCAGCTGGCGCACTGCCGCGACCACGTGCGCACGCTGGCCGACCTGGCGCGTCGCGGCGATGCCGACGAGCCGATGCCGCGCGATGCCGACACACTGCTGCGCGATTGCGTCGACCGCTGGCGCCTGCTGCGGCCGAGCGTGGCCGTCTCGCTCGATGCCGGCGCCGCAGGCCATGCCGTGCGCGTGGATGCAACCTTGCCGCAGGCGCTGATCCACCTGTTCAACAATGCCGCCGATGCGAATGCGCGTCGCGGCGCGGACGCGACGGTCGAGATCGCGTCGCGCATCGTCGAAGACCGGCTGTGCATCGCGGTGCGCGATCGCGGTGACGGGCCGGACACCCTGGCGGCCTTCGCGCGTGCAGAGCGCGGCACGCACAACCTCGGCGTGGGCCTGATGATCACCAATGCGAGCATCGAGCGCGCGGGCGGCAGCGTGCGCCAGTTCGCGCGGGACGGTGGCGGCTGCATCACCGAAATCGCGCTGCCGCTGGCGACCGACGCGGGGATTTCGCCATGAGCGGCGATGCGCGCATGCTGCTGATCGACGACGACGCGGCGTTCTGCACGGTGCTGGCGCGCCGGCTGCAGCGCGAGGGCATCACCTGCGACATCGCCCACGACGCAACGTCGGCGCTGCGCCTGGTCGATGCGATGCCCGACGGCACACGGCCGCAGCGCATCCTGCTTGACCTGCGCCTCGGCGCGGACAACGGCCTGGCGCTGATCCAGGCGCTGCGCGAGCGCTGTCCGAATGCGCGGATCGTGCTCGCGACCGGCTACGCCAGCATCGCCACCGCCGTCGACGCGATGCGGCGCGGCGCCTGGCACTACCTGCCCAAGCCCTTCGATCTGGACAGCCTGCTGCGCAGCTTCGGCGATGCGCCAGACGCGGCGCCAGCAGAGATCGCGGAGGCACCGCCGACGCTCCGTCGGCTCAGTTGGGAGCATGTGCAGCGCGTCCTTGCCGAGTGCGAGGGCAACGTGTCCGCAGCGGCGCGGGTGCTGGGCGTGGACCGGCGCACGCTGCAGCGCAGGCTCGCGAAGCGACCGGTGCGCGAGCGCGGCTGAGGCCGCCGGGTATTCGATGTCTTTGTAGAGCGGAGCTTGCTCCGCTCGATCTTCATGGGCGCGAGAAAAATGAGCGGAGCAAGCTCCGCTCTACAGGCGTGGGATTGGCTCAGTGCCCGTGATGCCCGGCGTCGCGCTTCGCGCCGAGGCCGCGCACGCGGAAGGCGATCTCCACGTTGCCGGCCTTCTCGAACCGGGCGGTGGCGACGACCACGTCGCCTTCCACGAAGGGCTGTTTCGGGCCGAACAGCATGAGGTGGTAACCACCCGGGGCCAGTTCGATCTTCGCACCCGCCTTCACCGGCAACCCGGCATCGATCCGGCGCATGCGCATCATGCCGTCCTCGTGGCGCATCTCGTGGATCTCGACGCGCGCGACCGCCGCGCTGCTCACAGACAGCAGGCGATCGTCCTTCGCGCCTGTATTGCGCACGGTCATGAAGCCGCCGGTGACGCCCGCGCCCGGCGGCGTTGCGCGCACCCAGGGATCCTCGATGCGCAGCTCGCCGACGCGCTGCGCACCAGCCGGCACGCAGGCGGAGAACAGCACGATCGCAAGCGCGATGCCTGCGGCAGCCATGCGGCCCTGCAGGCGAATCACGACGCCTCCCCATCGAGCAGGCACCAAGCGCGCGGCACGGCGTCCGCCAGCATGCGGGCGGACAGGCCCATGCCCCAGGACAGCAACCACAGACTCACACCGACGGACCACCACGACATCATCGTCTCTCTCGTCTCTCGATCAGGGACAGCGACGAGCTGCATGTCGCCGCATTCCAAGCGTAAGCCGCCAGCGTGCCACTTGCCGATGCGGCGTTTTGCCGCAGGCGATGCGGCGGGCCGCTCTCGACAATACCGGCCCCGTTCACGGCATCCACTTCGCACCCATGCGCCACGCCCCGCTCTTCCTCGCGCTCGCCCTTGCCCCGCCGGCTGTTGCGGCCCGCGCCGATTCGCCGACCGCACCGGATGAGGCTGTATCGGACAAGGCCGCGCCCGACGACAGCGGGGACGATGCGCAGACGACGCGCACGCTCGGCACGATCACCGTCACCGGCGTGCGGCCGACCTCGCTGCCGACGCAGATCCCGACCACCATGGAAGGCATCACCGGCGACGAGGCGGAGGCGACGATCAATGCGATCGACGCCGAGGACGTGCTGAAGTATTTCCCGAGCCTGCTGGTGCGCAAGCGCTACGTCGGCGACTTCGACCACGCGGTGCTGGCCACCCGTGCCTCGGGCACCGGCAACAGCGCGCGATCGCTGATCTATGCCGACGGCATCCTGCTGTCGAACCTGCTCGGCAACGGCGCGACGTTCACGCCACGCTGGGGCCTGGTAGCACCGGAGGAGATCGCCCGTGTCGACGTGCTGTACGGGCCGTTCTCGGCAGCGTATCCGGGCAATTCGGTCGGCGCCGTGGTCGATTACGTCACGCGCATGCCGCAATCTTTCGAAGCGCACGCGAAGCTGGGCCATCACCATCAGGATTTCGAGCTGTATCGCAGCCGCGAGAGCTACGACAGCACCCAGGCCAGCGCCTCGATCGGCGACCGCTGGGGCGCGTTCTCGGCCTGGCTGGCGGTGAACCGCCTGGACAGCGAAGGCCATCCGATGGTGTTCGCCAACTTGCTGCAGTCCACCGGCACGTCTGGCAGCGGCACGCCGGTCACCGGTGCGGTGTCTGCGCGCAATCCGCGCAACCAGCCGTGGTATCTGCTCGGCGCGAGCAGCATCGTCGAGACCGAACAGGAACACGCCAAGCTCAAGCTCGCCTACGACTTCAATGACGACCTGCGCCTGAGCTACACCTTCGGCACCTGGCGCAACGATGTCTTCCGCGATTCCGAAACCTGGCTGCGCGACGCCGCCGGCAACCCGGTCTACAGCGGCAACGTGCTGATCGACGGACGCCGCTACGCATTGCCGGCAACCGCGATCAGCCTGCAGAAGGCTGATCTGGAACATCGCATGCACGGCCTTGCGCTCAAGCGCAGCAGCGGCAGGACGCTCGACTTCACCCTGGCGGTGAGCCGCTACGACTACGTGCGCGATCGCGTGCGTTCGCCGACGGTGGCGCGACCGGTCGCCGACACCGGCGGCGCCGGGCGCATCGCCGACAGCGACGGCACCGGCTGGCGCAGCGCGAACGCGCACCTCGTGTGGCGACCGAACGATGCGCACGTGGTCGAGTTCGGCGTGCAGGACGACCGTTTCACGCTCGACACGGCCGTGCACGACACCAGCGACTGGCTGCGCGGCGCGCCGGGCGCGCGCTTCTCGGCCTTCGGCGGCAAGGCCGCGCTGACCGGCGCGTTCGCGCAGGACACCTGGCGCTGGTCGGAGCGCTGGACCGGCACCTTCGGCCTGCGCTTCGACCGCTGGCGCGCGCACGACGGCCTGCTGGCCAACGCCACCACGGTCTCGCGCTTCGCCGAACGCCGCGAAACGGGGCTGTCGCCGAAGGCCGCGCTGGCCTTCGCGTTCACGCCGGATACCTCCCTGCAGGCCTCGGTCGGACGCGCGGTGCGCTTCCCGACGGTGAGCGAGCTGTACCAGGGTTCGCTGGTCGCCGGCAGCGTGGTCAACAACGATCCGGACCTGAAGGCCGAGCGCTCGACGACATCGGAACTGTCGCTGGTCCACGCACTGGGATCATCCAGTGGAATGCGGGGCAGGCTGCGCGCGACCGTGTTCCACGAGCGCACCCGCGACGCGCTGTATTCGCAGACCAACGTGCTGGTGACGCCGACCATCACCAACATCCAGAACGTCGACGCGATCCGCACCACCGGCGTGGAACTGGCCGGCGAGTGGCGCGACCTGGGCATCGAAGGACTCGACCTCACCGGCAGCGTGACCTTCGCCGACTCGATCATCCGCGAGAACCCGAACTTTCCCGCCAGCGAAGGCAAGTGGCAGCCGCGCGTGCCGCACTGGCGCGCCAACCTGCTGGCCAGCTACACGCCCAGCGCGCAGTGGCAGTTCACCGCCGGCGCGCGCTACAGCGGCCAGCAGTTCAACACGCTGGACAACAGCGACCCCAACGGCGACGCCTACACCGGCACCAGCCCGTTCTTCGTCATGGACCTGCGCGCGCGCTGGCGTCCCGACGAACACTGGGGCCTCGCGCTGGGCGTGGACAACCTCAACGACCGCACCTACTGGAATTTCCATCCCTACACCCAGCGCACCTGGGTGGCGGAACTGCGCTACGACTGGCAATGAGCGCTTGCAGCTAAGCCACCGGCAAGGTCACCGTGGCGCGCAGCCCGCCGAGCGCGGGCGAGGCATCCAGCACGATCGTGCCGCCGAGGCGCTGCAGGGCCTCGGCGACGATCGACAGACCGAGGCCGCTGCCTTCGACGCCGCTGCCCAGTTCGCGTTGGAAGCGCGAGAACACCCGCGCGCGCGCGTCCTCGGGAATGCCGGGACCGGCATCCTCGACCACCAGCATCGCGCGGTCGCCTTCGCGGCCGATGCGCACCGAGACCTCGCCGCGCGCGGCATAGCGCACGGCGTTGTCGACGAGATTGCGCACCACCGCGTCGACCAGCAGTTCGTCGCCGGTCACGGCCACCGGTGCCAGATCGAGGCGGATGCGTGCATCGTCGATGCCGGTGGCGGCGAGGACATCATCGCGGCAGCGCCGTGCGACATCGGCGAGGTCGACCGGCACCGCCGGCGCGGTCGCCGGCGGCGCATCGCTCTCGATCCGGCTCAGCGCCAGCAGCTGCGCGACCAGGCGCTCCATGCGCGCGATGCCGGCATCCAGCCGCTGCTGCGACTGCGCGCGTTCGTCGGCATCGGCAGCGTGGGCGAGGTTGTAGGCGTGCAGCTTGAGCGCGGCGATCGGCGTGCGCAGTTCGTGCGCGGCATCGGCGGTGAAGCGCTTCTCGCGGGACAGGGCCTGCTGGAGCCGTTCGAGCAGGCCATTCACGGCGCCGATGATCGCGGCGATTTCCCGAGGCACGCGCGACAGCGCGATCGGCGCCATCCGCTCCGGCACGCGCTGGTCCACCGCGTCCGACACCCGGCGCAGGCTGCCGCAGGCCCAGTCGACCGCGAGCCACGCAAGGATCGCCAGCAGCGGCAGCGCGAGCAGCAGCGGCAGCATGGTGCCGAAGGCGATTTCCTCGGCGATCTCGGCGCGGATACCGGCCAGTTCGCCGGACTGGTACCAGCGTCCACCGGGCGACTGCAGGGTGAAGGTGCGCCAGTGCTCGCCATCGATCACCACGTTGCCGAATCCGGGCGCCAGCGGTGCGAGCGGACGCGCCGGGCCGCTTTCCGAGCGCAGCAGCACGATGCCGCCGGTATCGCGCACCTGGAACGCCAGCTTGGTTTCGTACACGTGTCCGGTGGACTGGGCGGGATCGTCGTCTTCGCCACCGGCGTTGCCGTGCCAGACCTTCACCACCAGCGGGGCGTCGGTGGCGGCACCGGGCCTGCGCTCGGGCAGTTCGGCCAGCGGCGCGTCCATCAGGCTCATGAGCACGCGCGAGGAATGCGCGAGCTTGGCATCGAACAGTTCGTCGGCCTCGCGCAGGCCGCTGCGGTAGCTGAAGGCGGCGGCGATCAGCAGCACCAGGGTCGTGGTGCCGATGATCGAGAGCAGGAGGGCGCGACGGATCGATGACATGACGGCAGTTCAGCGCATCCGCGGCGGTGCGTCCAGCACGCGTCCCGACCCGGTCTCCGGGCCCGGATCAGGCGGCGTCGCCACCCTGCACCGCACTGGCCTGCGCGACCTGTTCGTCGAGCGCGTAACCGACGCCGCGCAGGGTGCGGATCAATGCGGGATCGAGCTTGCGTCGCAGCGCGTGGACATGGACGTCGAGCGCATTGCTGGCCACGTCCTCGTCCCAGCCGTAGAGCCGCTGTTGCGCGGATTCGCGGGTGATCGGCCGGCCGCGCTGCTCCATCAGCAGGCGCAGCAGCGCGAACTCGCGGCGCGGCAGGTCGACGGAGCGACCGCGCCAGGTCACCGCGAGCTGCACCGGATCCAGTTCGAGTGCGCCGAAGCGCAGCAGTGGCGTGGCGCGACCGACGCTGCGCCGCAGCTGCGCGCGCACCCGCGCGAGCAGCTCCTGGACGTCGAAGGGTTTGCCCAGGTAGTCGTCGGCACCGGCATCGAGGCCGAGCGTGCGGTCGCGGGACCGCTCGCGCGCGCTCAGCACCAGGATGGGGACATCGGCACCCGCGCGGCGCGCCTGGCGGATGACCTCGATGCCATCGACGTGCGGCAGGCCGAGGTCGAGCACCACCAGGTCGAAGCCTCCGTCGCGGATCGCCGCCAGCGCGCTGGCGCCATCGCGCAACCAGTCGACGGCATAGGCCGCGCGCCGCAGCGCGGTGCGGAGACCTTCGCCCAGCGACTCGTCGTCTTCGACCAGCAGGATGCGCATGGCGCCAGTGTCCGCTTCGGCTCAGCGTGCGGCAAGGTGCGCGCGGACCTTCGCCAGCAGCGCAGCGGCTTCCTTGCGCCGGCCCTGGTCGGCCACTTCGCGGCCCGGTCGCGCGGGCGCGGCGAGGGCTTTCTCCAGCGCGGCGGCCGCGCCCTTCCAGTCGCCCTGGTCGCGCAGGAAGTCGCCGTAGAAATAGTTCGGGTCGATGCCGTTGGGATTGACCTTCAGACCCTTGAGCAGCAGTTCGCGGGCCTTGTCGTCGTTGCCGAAACCCACCGGCCAGCCCGGCACCTGGTAATACAGCACGCCGAGACTGGTATAGGCCGAGCCTTCCAGCGCGTCGGGGTCGAGCTTGAGCGCCTGTTCGAAATCGGCGCGCGCCTGCTTGGCCAGGCCCAGCGCGCCGATGCCGCCGCGCTCGCCGGCATGGCTGGACAGCACGATGCCTTCCCAGATCAGCGCGGCAGCGTCCTTCGGCTGCGCGGCCTTCACGCCGGCGGCCTGCTTTGCGAGGGCTTCGAACGCGGCTTCGCGCTGCGCCTTCGGGGTGGTGTAGTTGACCTCGGCCCAGCGGTCGCGCACGGCGGCGACCTGGGGCGCGAGATCGCCGGCGAGCACGGTCGCAGAGGCTGCGAGCAGGGCGGCGCCGAGCGCGGTGGCGATGAGGCGGTTGCGGAAGGTGTGCATGGAAGTCTCCTGCATGCGTCGGTGGTGAGGGATGCCGGACTGCGCCGGTCGGGATCAGGGTCGTGCGTGGCGACGGACGATGGGCAGTTGCGCGGCGAGGTTGCGGTCGACCAGGCCGGGCAGCACGCCGTTGATGCGGGCGAAGAGTTTTTCCGGCCAGCCGATCTGCATGCGACGCCGGCCGCTGACGATCGCTGCCACCAATTGCGCAGCGACATCGGCCGGCTCGTCCTGCGCCACCTTCATCTCGCGGTTCATCGCATCGACCTGCGGCGTGTTGAAGGCGGTGCGGGTCGCGCGCGGCGACAGGTACTGGAAGCGCAGGGAGGTATCGGCGTGTTCGCGTGCCAGGCCTTCCATCAGGCCGCGCAAGCCGAACTTGCTGGCGCTGTAGGCGGCGAAGCCGGGAAACGCGAGGCTGCCGAAGGTGGAACCGACCGCGACCACCGAGGCCTGCGGATGCGCGCGCAGCAGCGGCAGCAGGCCATGGATGAGTGTCATCGGCGCGACCAGGTTGGTGCGCACCAGGGCCTCCAGGGCCTCGGGCGAGGCCTCGTCGAACAGGCCGAACGCGCCCTGGGCGTGCGCGAGCACGACCACCGACGGCGTCGGCTGCAGTCGGGAGACGAGGTCGACGACGCGCGCGGGGCCGCCATCGGCCGCGAGGTCCGCCACCAGCGGCACCACACGCCCCGGTGCATGCCGGGACGCGAGGGCACGGAGACGGGCCTCGTTGCGACCGACGGCGACCACGCGCGCGCCGACGCCCACCAACGCATCGCACAGGGCGGAACCGATTCCACCGCTGGCACCGGTCAGCAATACGGTGCGGTCCTTGAGCGCGATCATGCGGCCTCCTGCACGGCGTCGCGCGGCGCCAGTTCGCGCCCCTCGCGCAGCGTGCGGAACACATCGCCGTAGAGTTTGTAGAAGCGCTTCGCCGCGTGGACGACCGCACGGCGATCGTCCTCGTCGTCGAGCTGGTTCATCAGCCGCTCGTAGAAGCCGGTGTGCTCGACGTCGAGGTCGCCGTGGGAACGCAGGTAGGTGAAGGCGTTGCGCGGCAGGCCGAGGCTGGTTTCGATCGTTTCCGCAGCACGCGTGGCAAGCGCGACACTGGTGCCTTCCAGCACCAGCACCATGCCGAAGAACCCGACCGGGTTGCCGCGCGCGATGGTGTCGTAGGCATAGGCGACCATCAGTTCGGTGGCCTCGGCCGGCTGGGACCGTTCGCTGGCATCGCGATCGGCGCCGCAAGCGGCGAGATCGTCGAGGATCCATTCGTGGTGGCCCATTTCCTCTTCGATGTACTCGCCGACCGCGGTACGCAGCCATTCGAGCCGCGCGGGCAGGCGCGCACCGCAGGCCATCAGCAGCGGCACGGTATGGCGCACGTGGTGGAATGCCTCGGTGAGGAAGGCGATGTAGTCCTCGCGGCGGATGTGGCCCGCGAGTGCTTCCTGGATGATCGGGATCGACAGCAGCGAAGCACGCTCGGAGCGGGTCTCGTCGAGCAGCCGGTCGTGGAAGGGCATGCGATCGTTGGACACGGCATTCGATGCGGCGGTGGTCATGCGGCGGATTCCTGGCGGTGATCGAAGAAGGCGGGTTCGGACGCATGGCGCGCGTAGCAGGCGTCGACGGCATCGGCATGGCGCGCGAGGATGGCGTCGCGCCGCGGACGGCCGTTGCTGGTCAGCAGGCCGTCGGCGAAGGTGAAGGGTGCGTCGGCCCGCACGATGTCGCGGACCTGGGCGTAGTCGGGCAGCGCGCGGTTGATGTCGTCGAGCGCGGCGCGCAGTGCGTCGTCGTCCGCGGCGGGATCGCGCGGCCAGGCGATGGCGATGTTGAACGGCCGCGCTTCGCCGTGGACCACGGCCTGGGCGAAGGCCGGATGCTGCAACAGCTCGCTTTCCACCCATTCCGGCGACACGTTGCGACCAAACGCGGTGATGAACAGGTGCTTGCGCCGACCGGTGATGTGCACGTAGCCGTCGGCATCGATGTGGCCGAGGTCGCCGGTGGCGATGGGACCTTCGGCCGGCGTGTCGTCGCCGAGATAGCCGAGCATGCGCACGCCTTCGACATGCAGTTCGCCGTTGCGTTCGGTGACGCGGGCATGCGGCAGCGGGCGACCGACGCTGCCGGCGCGCATCGCACCGGGTCGGTTGAGGCAGACCACCGATGCGCATTCGCTGAGGCCGTAGCCTTCATGCACCGGCAGGCCGACCGCCTCGGCGCGTGCGACCAGCGTCTCGCCGACGCGACCGCCGCCCACCGCGAGGAACTTGAACGAATCGGGCAGCGACAGGCCGCGCTCGGCCGCCATGACCAGCGCGAGCAGCAATTGCGGCAACAGGATCGCGCTGTCCGGACGATGGCGATGCAGGCAGGCGAGCAGGGTCGGGATGTCGAGTCCCGCCGCGCCGCTGTAGCCGATCTCGCCCAGCGACGGCACCACGATCTCTGCGTCGGACAGCAGCGCCGCGTACAGGCCGCCGACGTTCTCGAGCAGGGTCGACAGCGGCATCAGGCAGAGATGGCGTTTCGGCGAGAGCGGACGCGCGGCCTCGGCCAGCGACGCTGCGACGGCCAGCAGCGCGGCGGCATCCAGGCAGACGCCTTTCGGCGTGCCGGTGGTGCCGGAGGTGAAGGTCACGACCACCGTGCCATCGGGCAGCGCCACCGGCCGCGACGGCAGCAGGAGCACGCGCATGCCATCGCCCAGCGCGCGCGCGGGCAGCGCCGCGAACGCATCCGGCACCGGCGCTGCGGCGGGCACCACCAGGGTGTCCGCGCCGCTGCTGGCGAGCGCGTGCGCCACCTGCTCGGGCGTGAAGAAGGTCGGCAACGGCACGTGCACGCGGCCGAGCGCGCGGATCGCAAGGTCCAGCGCCAGCCACTCCGGGCCGTTGTCGAGCCGACTGGCGATGCGCTGCGCACCCACGCCTTCGAGCGTGTCGGCGAAACCGCGGATGCGTGCGGCGAATTCGTGCCCGGTCCAGGCACCGTCGGTCCAGCGCACGCGGATGGCATCGCCGTCGATCCGGTCGATCAGTGCGTCGAAGGTCGGTGCGGCGTTCATGCGCCCGCCTTCGCCGCGCGCGGCAGCCAGGCGGGGCACGGCGACATGGAAGGCAGCGCGCCGCTGCGGACCAGATACGCATGACCGGCACCGATGTCGCCGAACATCAGCGTCGGCTGCGTTTCGTAGTAGCGGCCCCAGTCGCTGGCGTCGCCCTGCAGCCGCGACGCCAGCGCCGGCGCAAGTTCCACCGTGGCCAGGTGCAGGCGATCGAAGGTGTTGCGCAGCTGGCGCGTCGCGGCGAACAGCACCCAGCGGAAGCCCGCCAGGTGCAGCCAGTGGGTCATGTGCACGATCAGCGCGCGCGCATCGCCGGCACGCACCGCGCCGAAGTTGCCGGCTTCCACCAATGCGCCGCGCGATACCGGCCGGCCAAGGTGCGCGGCGATCGCGTCTTCGGCCGGCACGTCGAGATACTGCTCCACGAACAGCGGTGCTTCGTCGCCGCTGCGCAGCCCGACTGCGGCGCGCAGTGCGCCGGCATCGTTGCGGAACGCCAGCAGGTGCGGAAGGAAGCTCGCGAGCGTGGCGCCGTAGCGGGCGCGGTAGACCTGGGCGATGAAGGCTTCGGTCTCCGTGCGGCGGCTGTCGCTGGCGTCGACCAGCGCACCCTGGGTGAAGGCCGATTCGCTGAAGGCCGATTCGCTGAAGGCCGGTTCGGCGACGCCCTGCGTCGGCATCGGGAGGAGGTCATCGGGCAGCGTGCTGGGCATCGTGGGCGTCATGAGCGTCATGGGCCGGGATGCTCGACGGCGTCGATTAAACGCCGATTAGGCGATTGTTAGCTGCGCGTGAGCGAAGTGTTCGCCTTTCATTGCCGTCTGTGCGCGCGTTCACGCACTTGACGCGGCGTTAACGCGCGCTTGTCGAAATCCTGACGAATTCGAGCGGTTCGCGCGAATCGTTCGCGTTTGCGCGCGAACGAAACGATACATGCCATGCGTGCATGCAATCGCCGGGAACTTCGCGCGCAGGCCCATCTTTCGATGGAAACGTGAAGCGTCGCAGCGCTTCAGGCGCCGGCGTCACCGCAGGCCAGGGCCTTGCCGCGCATCAGCGCGCGGTCGCGGGCATTGCCCGCCAGCTCGGCGGCACGACGGTATTCGACACCGGCTTCGGGCAGGCGGCCGAGGCGTTCGAGCAGGTCGGCACGCACCGCATGCAGCAGGCCGTAGTCGCGCATCGACCTGTCGCCGAGCAGCGCATCCACCAGCGGCAACGCGGCCTCGGGGCCTTCCGCCATGCCGACCGCGACCGCGCGGTTGAGTTCGATCACCGGCGACGGCGTCACCGCGCCCAGCACCGCATACAGCGCGGCGATGCGCGACCAGTCGGTGTCCACGGCGCGCGCCGCCGTGGCGTGGCAGGCGGCGATCGCGGCCTGCAGCGCGTAGGGTTCGCGCCCGCCGCCAAGCGCCTGCGCACGACGCAGCGCGACCAGGCCACGCTGGATCTGCAGGCGATCCCAGCGCGCGCGATCCTGCTGCAGCAACAGCACCGGCGCACCGTCGGCACCGACGCGTGCACGCGCGCGGGACGCCTGCAGTTCCATCAGGGCCAGCAGGCCGAAGGCCTCGGGCTCGGCGGGCAGCAGGCCGGCCAGCACGCGCGCCAGGCGCAGGGCTTCCTCGCACAGCGCCGGACGCATCCAGTCGTCGCCCGCGCTGGCCGAATAGCCTTCGTTGAAGATCAGGTAGATCACTTCCAGCACGGCATCGAGGCGCTCGGCCAGCTCGGCGCGACGCGGCACCTCGAACGCCACATCGCGTTCGGCCAGCATGCGCTTGGCGCGCACGATGCGCTGCGCCACGGTCGGTTCGGGCTGCAGGAAGGCGCGGGCGATCTCCGCGGTGCTCAGGCCGCCGAGCAGGCGCAGCGTGAGCGCGACGCGCGACTCCGGCGGCAGCACCGGATGACAGGCGACGAACACCAGGCGCAGCAGGTCGTCGCCGATGTCGTCGTCCGCGAAACGGTCCGCCTCGTCGCCCATCGCGTCTCCGTGCAGCTCGAGTTCGATGCCGTATTCGTCCTGGCGGCGGGCATGCAGCGTGCGCTGGCGCAGGTGGTCGATGGCGCGACGCTTGGCCGCGGTCATCAGCCAGGCGGCCGGGTTGTCGGGCACGCCGTCGGCCGGCCAGCGCTCCAGCGCGACGACCAGCACGTCCTGCGCCAGCTCCTCGGCGACACCGACATCACCGGTCATGCGCGCGATGCGCGCCACCAGCTTCGGCGATTCCATGCGCCAGAGCGCGTCGAGGGTCCTGTGGATGCGGGTGTCGGTCATCGGCGGCGATGACACCACCGCCGATGCCGGCATGCAAGCCGCGGGCATGGGCTCAATACTTCACGATCGGCTTGAAGCCGCCCCAGAACATGCGCTTGCCGTCGAACGGCATCTCGCCCGGAGGGCAGATTTTCGCCATGCGCGGATCGGCCATGACCTTCGCGTTGATCCTGTCGCGCTGCGCGCGCGACTTGTAGACGATCCAGGCGAACACCACCACTTCGCCCGGCTTGAGTTTCACCGACTGCGGGAACGAGGTGTGCTTGCCGGGCTTCACATCGTCCTCGACGCACTCGCAGTACGAGAGCGCGCCGTATTCCATCCAGATCTTGCCGGCCTTGCGCGCGATGCTGCGATACGTCGCGAGCTTGTCCTTCGGCACGGGCAACACGTAACCATCGACGTACGACATGGGTCTGCTCCTGTGTGGATCGGGGTGGGTGGCATGAACGTCAGGGGGCGGGCGGTGCTTCGGACATGGCGGCTTCGTCCATCCAGAAGACCTCCCATTGATGGCCGTCGAGATCCTCGAAGCCATGCTGGTACATGAAACCATGGTCCTTCGCGTCGATCGGCGTGGTGGCGCCCGCGGCGACGGCTTTCGCGACCAGCGCATCGACCTCGTCGCGGGTCTCGCACGACAGGGCGAGCAGCACCTCGGTCGCGGCGCGGGCGTCGGCCACCGGCTTCTTCGTGAAACCGGCGAAGAACGGCCGCGTCAGCAGCATCACCTGGATCTGCCCGGACACCACCAGGCAGGCGGCGTTGTCGTCGGTGAACTGCGGGTTGAAGGCGAAACCGAGCGCGGCGAAGAAATCGACCGTCCGGTTCAGGTCAGAAACCGGCAGGTTGACGAAGAGCTGGCGGGAGAACGTCGTCTGTGCCATGGCTCAGCACTCCTTGAGGCAGTTGACCATCCACGGCTTGCCGAAGCGGTCGGTGAACGATCCCCAGCGATGGGCCCAGAAGGTTTCCTGCAGCGGCATCTGCACCTCGCCGCCCTCCGACAGCGCGGCGAAGATCCGCTCGGCGTCCTCGATGCTGGTCAGGTCGATGTTGATGCAGGTGCCCACGCCCGCGTCGCTGTGCGGCGGCGGGCCGTCGGCGCCCATCAGCACCGCGCCAGCCGCTTCGAGC
The DNA here is from genome assembly GCA_016789405.1 of Lysobacteraceae bacterium. Taxonomy (GTDB): domain Bacteria; phylum Pseudomonadota; class Gammaproteobacteria; order Xanthomonadales; family Xanthomonadaceae; genus Lysobacter_I. The sequence goes on along the minus strand of JAEUPQ010000014.1, from coordinate 210,449 downwards.
TGGCTGTGCATGATCAGGTTGTGGCTGTCGGCCGGCATCTCGTCGCACATCGGCGAGTCGCCGTAGGTCATGCGCATGACGATCTCGCCGCGGAAGACGTCGCGGTAGAAGTCGAATGCGGCGCGGCAGTTGCCGTTGAAGTTCAGGTAGGCGATGAAACGCATGGAACGCTCCTTGTGCATGAAGGGGTGGAGGAGGAAGGGGATCAGTGTTCGCCGGCGATGCGCTCGCGCAGCCGGTCTTCCTGCTCGCGCAGTTCGGGGGTGAAGGCTTCGCCGAAATCATCGGCTTCGAACAGCGGACGGATCTCCAGGCTGGAGCCGCCGCTGCCGGGGTGCGGATCGGGGCAGCGGCGCGCCCATTCGATGGCTTCCTCGAGCGAACGCACCTGCCACAGCCAGAAGCCGGCGATCAGCTCCTTGGTCTCGGCGAAGGGGCCGTCGGTCACCTGCCGGCGCTCGCCGTCGATGTGCACCCGCACGCCCTGCGACGACGGCTTCAGGCCCTCGCCGGCCAGCATCACGCCGGCGTTGACGAGTTCCTCGTTGTAGCGGCCCATGGCCTCCATCAGCTCGGTGGATGGCAGGGTGCCGGCTTCGGACTGGGCGGTGGCCTTCACGATGACCATGACTTTCATGTCGTTCTCCTGGGTGGTCGGGATGGGCCTCTGTCCGGCCCTACACCCTTCATGACGAACGGGGAGGGGACGGATCGACACACCCGAGAAAAAAAATTTCCGGCCGGTCCGGCACGGGCCCGGGTCGCCCGGCCTGCGGCATCATGGATGCCCCTTCCCCCGATCGCCCGGAGCCGCCGATGCAGTACCTGCTGCTGGTCTACACCGACCCCGAACTCATGGCCGCCCTGCCCCAGGCCGAATACGACCGGCTCATGCACGGCTGCATCACCCACGCCGACGAACTCAAGGCCGACGGCTGCCTGCTCGGCTCGCAGCAGCTGGAGGACGCCCGCACCGCGCGCACGGTGCGCGTCCGCGACGGCGCCGCGCGCGTCACCGATGGTCCGTTCGCCGAGACGAAGGAACTGCTGGCCGGTTTCAACCTGATCGAAGCCGACAGCCTGGACGAGGCGGTGCGCATCGCCCACGAGTTCCCGTGGATCCGCTTCGGCAGCATCGAGGTGCGCCCGGTGCGTGATTTCGCTGCGGTGAGGGCGCGGGTGGGGGCGCGGGTGGGAGAGTGAAACCACGCGTCGCATGCGCCATCGTCCTGCCCATCTGCCTGGCGGCCTGCGTGCAGCACCGTCCAGCGCCGCCACCGCCGGAGGACCCGGTCGTCGAACTTCCGGGTGCGGTGTCGCTCTCCGATGTCTTCCTGCTGGATGCCGGCAAGGAGGCGGAACTCATCGCGCTTGCCGGGCAAGGCGACGGCGAGGCGGCGCATCGGCTCTCGCTGCATTACAAGGCGATCGAAGACGGTGCGCGTGCCGGTCGCTGGCTGAGGACCGCCGCGGGGCTCGGCGAAGCTGCGGCGCAATACAGCCTCTGGTTCGAACTGCGCGACGCGTCCGATTGCACGACCCGCCGGGAAGCCCACGCCTGGCTGCTGCGCGCGGCGGACCAGGGATTCGAACCTGCCAGAGACGACATCGCTTCGTCGGCGCGATCGATCAAGGCCTGCGATCGCTGACGGCGTCCGGCCGCTGTCAGAACCTCGCCTCGAACGCCCGCAACGTCGCCTGCGTCTTCGACGTGTCGTACACCGCGAACACCACGCGATCGAATGCACCGGCGAATCGCGGCGATTCGAGCCACGCACCGAAGGCGTCGGCGACCTGCGCGGGGTCGTTGCGGAACACGCCGCAGCCCCACGCACCCAGCAGCAGCGTGCGATGGCCGTGCGCAGCAGCGACCGACAGCACGCAACCAGCACGACGGCGCAGGGTGGTCTCGATGTCGTCCACCGCATGCGGCTCGCGCTCGCGCACCACGCCGGCGTTGGGCGCGGGCGCGGTGATGACCGAGGCCAGGAACAGGGTGTCGGGACGATCGCGGCTGCGCGCGCGGAACCAGGGCACGCGCGGCGAATGGATCAGGTGGTCGGTGTACAGCGCCGACGTGCAGGCACGGTTGGCGTCGTAGTAGGCGCGCTGGGTCAGCAGCGTCGGATAGAGGCCGGAGCAGCGGCACAGGTCCTCTTCCTGCGCCTTCGCGCCGTTGACGAATCCGCCGCCAGGATTGCGCGCGGACGCGAAATTCAGCAGCACGAGGTCATCGACGCCTTCGTCCAGCACCAGCCGCCGCGCGGCGATCTGGGTGGTCTCCGCCGTGACCTCGATGCGGGGCGCGGCACCGTCCGCCGCAGCGTGCAACGCGAACAGCGCGTTGGCGGCTTCCGGCGTGTACAGACGCGTGCCGCGCACGGCCAGCGCCTGCTCGGCCTGCAGTTCGACGCGCCGGCCATCCGGTGCAGTGAAATGGCCCGCGTCCAGCAGGGCGAGGGTTTCGTCGGCGGTACCTTTGAGCGATATGGCAAATGCAGGTTCGCGGGAAGGTCGTCATCATGCCTGACACACCCGCGACACATGCATCAACGCGCCGTATACCCCCCGTCGATCACCAGCTCCGAGCCGGTGACGAACTTGGCCTCCTCGGAGGCGAGGTAGACGACGCCCCAGGCGATGTCGTCGGCTTCGCCCATGTGGCCCAGCGGGTGCAGCGCACCGACTTCGGCACGCGCAGCGTCGAGATCGGTGGCGCCGCTGGCCTGCAGGTGGTGTTCGACCATCGGCGTCCAGATGTAGCCCGGATGGACCGAGTTCACGCGGATGTTGTCGCGCGCATAGATCATCGCGTCGGTCTTGCTCATCAGTCGCACCGCGCCTTTGGAGGCGTGGTAGGCGGGGACGTCCGGCGCACCGACCAGGCCGTAGATCGACGACAGGTTGATGATGCTGCCGCCACCGGCCGTGCGCAGGTGCGGAATCGCGTGCTTGGTGCAGAAGAACACGCCCTTCACGTTCACGCCCTGCACGCGATCCCATTCGGCCTCGGTGATCTCGTGGGTCAGCTTGGTAGAACCGGAGATGCCCGCGTTGTTGACCAGCACGTGCAGTGCGCCGAAATGCGCGACGACCGCGTCGGTCGCGGCCTTGACCGATGCTTCGGACGCGACGTCGACATGCCAGTAGGCGGCATCGATGCCGCGCGCCTGCAGCGCGTGCACCAGCGCCTCGCCCTCGGCGTCGAGCATGTCGAACACCGCGACGCGGCCGCCTTCCTCGCCCAGCCGTTCCGCGCAGGCGCGGCCGATGCCGAGCGCGCCGCCGGTGACGATGCACACCTTGTCTTTCACCCGTTGCATGGCCGTCTCCCGGCGTCGTGATGTCGCCATGGATTGCACGCCATCGCACGCATCCCGGCATTGATCGTGGTCAAACCCCGCGCCCCAGGGGTGCCGCTCATCGGTCGGTGGTCGAGCGGGCCCGCACGCGCCGGCCGTCAGCGACCTCCTCGCCGGGATAGACGATCACCTGATCGCCCGGCGCCAGTCCCTTCGCGATCCAGGCTTCGCGACCGTTGCGGCCCCCCAGTTCCACCAGCACCTGGCGTGCACGGCCATCGCGCACGACGAACAGCGCCATCCGATCCGGCGCATTGCCGGTGTCGTCCGGATGAGGGAACACGGCGCCGGCAGGCACGATCAGCACGCCATCGCGCGCCTGCACGATCGCGCGCACGCCGACCCGGTAGCCGTCGCCGAGCGCGCCGCGTCGCGCCGGCGGATCGAGCAGGTCGATGAGCACGCGCACGCGCTGTTCCTCGACGCCCAGCGCGGACACCTTGGTGAACGCGGCCGGCTCCACCCGCCGCACGCGCCCGTCGAGGCGGCCCTCGCCGCCCCAGCGCTCGATCCGCACCGGCGTGCCGGGCGGGGTCTTCAGCGCATCGGTGGTCAGCAATTCGGCCACCACCTCCATGTCGGCGAGGTCGCCGATGTCCAGCAGCGGCGTGCCGAGCGCGACCATGCCCTCGCTGGCCTGCGCCACGCGCAGCACCCGACCCGACACCGGGGCGCGCAGCACGAAGGCGCTGGCGTCATCGCCGTCGGGATTGCGCGCCGCCGACAGCGCCGCGCGCGCCTGCTCCACCTCGTGGTCGGCCACATGCCGGTCTTCCTGGGCGCTCTCGAGCTCGCGTTCCGCCGCGCGCAGGGCCAGGCGGTCGGTGTCGAGCTGGCTGGCGGAGACGAAGCGGTCGCGCGCGAGCGCCTCGTCGCGGCGCAGCGTGCTGCGCGCCTGGTCCACGCCGACACGGGCACGGTCGATGCGCGAGCGGGCGCGCGACACCATCGCGTCGGCGGTTTCCACGCGTGCGCGCAGTTCGGCCTCGGTGCGCGTGTCGAGCATCGGCGACAGCGCCGGCGCGAGGGTGGCCACCACATCGCCGGCCTTCACCGCATCGCCTTCGCGCAGGGCGATCCGCGCCAGCCGTCCCGCCAGCGGCGCGGACACGACGTAGCGATCACGCACGCGCGTGCGCGCCTCCTCGTCGATGCTGGCCTCGAACGCGCCGATCGTCGCCGTCGCGACCTCCACCGGCAGCGGCCTCGGCGCGAACGCCCACGCCAGCAGCCCCAGCGCGACCGCGCCCAGCCCGATGCCCCATCCCCAGCCACGTCGCGTGATCCGCATGCTTCGTCTCCGTGATTCCGTCATTCACTCTCGCGTCTTCAGCGCGGCCACCATGTCCAGCCGATCGATCCGCCGTCGCACCACCATCGCGCTGGCCACCGCCGCACCCAGGACGGCAAGACAGGCCCAGGCGTAGGTGCGCGGCCGCAGCGTCACCGGGAAATTGAACTGGTCGCTGCGCAGCATCTCCACGATCAGGTGCACCAGGCCGTAGCCCGATGCCATGCCCAGCGGCAGCGCCAGCGCGATCACCAGGGCCATCTCGCCGAGCAGCAGCGTCGACACTTCCGCGCGGCTGAAGCCCAGCACGCGCAGGCTCGCCAGCTCCCAGGTCCGCTCGGCCAGGGCGATGCGCGCGTTGTTGTAGACCACGCCGATCGCGATCACCGTGGCGAAGGCGGTCAGGATCGTGCTCATGATCCGGATGTTGCGCGCGCTGATGTCCTGCATGTTGCGCCACAGCGTCGCCTTGCTGAACGCACCGACGATGCGCGGCAGGCGCATCGCGGCGGCGAGGAATCCGGCTTCGCGGCCACGCGCCACGGCGACCGGGAAGCGGCCGGCGACATCGTCCTCGCCCAGCGCGCGGTTGAGCGCGCGGCGCTCCATGTAGGCGTTCAGGCCCATCATGTCGCGCACCGTGGCGCGCAGCGGCAGGTGCAGGGTGCGCGCGCGGCCCTCCAGCACCTCCACGCGCACCGCATCGCCGACCCGCAGGCCGAGCTTGTCGGCGAGGCGGTCGGTCATCACCAGTCCATCCGGCGATGGCTGCCACGCGCGATCGTCCACGTCGACGATCCGCTGCAGCACCGGCTGCGCGGGCAGCCCCTGCAGCGTGATCCGCTCGCTGCGGTGCCCATGGACGATGCGCACGGCCACGTCGCGGCCGGCTTCGACCGAGACCGCGCCCGGCAGGCGCGCCAGTTCGTGCACGGCCGCGGCTTCGGCCGGTTCGGCCAGCCAGACGATCACGTCGGCGCGCAGTTCGACCCGGAACTTCGAATCGACGACGGTCTCGATCGCGTCGCGGAAGAAGTTGCCGAGGATGACGATCGCCACGGCGGCCGCGACGCCGACGACTGCGAGCGCGCTGCGCAGCGGCCGGCGCTCGAGGTTGCGCAGGATCATCCGCAGCACGGTCGGCATGCGCCGCAGGCCCAGGCGCTCGGCAAGCGTGGGCCGATATCGGCCCGGCGCCGGCGGGCGCATCGCTTCGGCCGGTGCCAGGCGCATCGTCGCCAGCAACGGGTTCGCGGTGCCCAGCGCGGCCGTGGCGAAGGCGATCGCGGCGCTGGCCAGCACCAGCCCGGGCGCCATGCGGTGGTCGAAGCGCGGGAACTGGAAGAACTCGGCGTACAGGCCGACCATCGCCGTGCCCAGCCATTTGCCCAGCCCCAGCCCCAGGAGCAGGCCGACCAGCACGATGGCGACCACCTGCGTGAAGTAGTGGCCCGCGATGCGACGATCGGGATAGCCCAGTGCCTTGAGCGCGGCGATCTGCTCGCGCTGGGTCGCGATGGTGCGCGAGATCACCACGTTGAGCAGGAACGCGGCGACCGCGAGGAAGATCGTCGGCAGCACCGTGCCGAGCACGCGCTGTTCGCGGATCTCGTTGTCGAGCATGGCGTGCGAGGCCTGCTCGCGCCTGTCGTGGGCTTCGCGCCCGCCCCAGGGCGAGATGACGCGCTCGATGCCGGCCACCGCTTCGGCATGCGATGCGCCCGGCGCCAGCGTCACGGCGACATGGTTGAACGCACCCGCCATGTCGCTGGCCGCAGCGAGCGTGTCGTGGTCGAGCCAGAACACGCCGAAGCCGCGCATGTCGGGCATGCCGCCGTAACCGGCGAACACGTATTCGGGCGACAGCGCGATGCCGACGATGCGCAGCGTGCGTTCGCGACCGTTGACGAGTGCGCGCAGTCGCGCGCCCGGTCGCAGTCCGCGCGCGTCGGCGAAGCCGGCCGACACCAGCGCCTCGATCGCTTCGCCGTCGCTGCCGCCGCGCTCGTCGCCGGCATGCGGCATGCGCCCGGCGCGCAGTGCAACGCGGTTGATGCGCGGCGGATGCCGGGGATCGACGCCGATGAGATGGCCCAGGATCGGATCGTCCACGCCGTCGATGCCGATGCGCACCGTCTGTTCCACGGTGAGCTGCAGGTCGGCCACGCCGGGCACGTCGCGCAGCGTTTCGCCCAGCGACAGCGGGGCACGCTTCACCGTGGCGAAGACGTCGGCGAAGCGCGCCTCGGCATAGTGGCGATCGCGCGCCTGCGCCAGCGAATCGATCGCGCTGAGCGTGGTCACGAAACCGGCGACGCCGCTGGCCACCACCAGCGCGATGGTCAGCGCCTGGCTCCAGGTCTGGCGCAGGTCGCGCAGCAGCTTGCGGTCGAGCGCCTTCACCCGTGCGGTCCTCGCCGGCTCACCACGACAGATCCGACGGCCGCAGCCGTCGCGCATTGCGTTCGATGCGCTGGATGCGGCCGTCGCCGAGCACGATGACCCGGTCGGCCATGCCCGCGATGGCGGCGTTGTGGGTGATCACCACCACCGTCGTGCCCAGTTCGTCGTGGATGCGTTCGATCACCTCCAGCACGCGCTTGCCGGTGGCGTAATCCAGCGCACCGGTGGGTTCGTCGCACAGCAGCACCGCCGGGCGTTTCACGATGGCGCGCGCGATCGCCACGCGCTGCTGCTCGCCGCCGGACAGCTGTGACGGGAAATGGTCGCGACGCGCGGACAGGCCCACGCGTTCGATCGCGTCGTCCACCGGCATCGGGTCGTCGGCGATGTCCGCCACCAGCTGCACGTTCTCGCGCACGGTCAGGCTGGGGATCAGGTTGTAGAACTGGAACACGAAGCCGACGTGTTCGCGCCGGAAGCGGGTGAGCTCGGCTTCGCCGGCACCGTCGAGCCGATGCTCGCAGTACGCGACTTCGCCTGCGCTGGGCACGTCGAGGCCGCCGAGGATGTTCAGCAGGGTGGACTTGCCGCTGCCCGAGGCGCCGAGCAGGACGATGAACTCGCCCGCACCGATATCCAGGTCGACGCCGTGCAGCGCCACCACCTCGACCTCGCCCATGGCGTAGACCTTGCGCAGGCCGCGCGCGCGGAACACCACCTGTCCACCCATCGAGGCGCCCGGCTTGGCACCGGCCATGCGGTCCGCACCTGCTGCATCCATCGCATCGCTCCCCGGGAACGCCGATCGGCACGCGAACGACTCTACGACCGCCGCCGGTCGGAAGGATTGACCTCGATCAAGGCCCGGCAAAGGGGGAAGTGCTGGAATGCGGGCTCCAGACAACCGAATGCGAGGCCCGCGATGATCAAGGACATCCTGGTTCCCTGGATCAACACCCAGAGCGAACGTGACGTGGCCGACGCCGCGGTGTCGCTGGCCGTCTGGTCGGGCGCCCATGTCGCGGTGCTGGTGACGGTGGACGTGCCGGCGCCGATGCCCAGCGACTGGGGCGCGATGGCCTACGACATCTACGCCAAGCTGCATGCCGAGGCGCACGCCCGCGCCGGCGAACGCGCCGAAGCCCTGCGCAGGCGCTTCGCCAACGCCGAGGCGCCGGTGGAGGTCCGCGTGGCCGAAGCGGTGTCGGTGTTCCCGCAGAACACCGCGACGATGCACGCGCGCTATGCCGACCTGACGGTATTGCCGGCGATGCCGCGCGACGGCGTCGAATCGATGCTGGTCCACGACCACTTCCACGACGTGCTGCGCCACTCGGGCCGGCCGGTGCTGGTGGTGCCCGCCGACAGCAAGGCGCAGCTGCCGCCGCGGCGCGTGGTGGTGGCCTGGAAGCCCACGGCGCAGGCGACGCGCGCGGTGTCCGATGCGATGCCGTTCCTGCTGGGCGCAGCGTCGGTGGACGTGGTGGTGGTCGATCCGAAGATCGGCGAGTCGGCCCATGGCGGCGAGCCCGGCGCCAGCATCGCGACACACCTCGCCCGGCATGGCGTGAAGGTGGAGGTCGTGTCCCGGCCGAGCATGAATTTCTCCGCGGCCTATTCGCTGCTGGATTTCGCACGCGAAGTCGGCGCCGACATGCTGGTCGCCGGCGGCTACGGACATTCGCGGCTGCGCGAAGCCGTGCTGGGCGGCACCACGCGCGAGCTGCTGCAGAGCGCGCACATCCCGGTGCTGTTCGCGCACTGATCCTGGTCCCGCCGACCTGCCGGACGGCCTATGCTGGAACGGTCCACCGTCCCGGCGCCGTCCCTCCGCACATGTCGATGCCCGAATTTCCGTCCGAACTGCCCGGTCTGTGCGTCGCGTTCGGCATCGGCCTGCTGATCGGCATCGAACGCGAACGCAGCAAGGGCGAAGGCCCGGGGCGCGGCGCGGCCGGCGTGCGGACCTTCCTGCTGGTGGCGCTCGCGGGCGCGATCGCGCAGCGCATCGGCGGCGCGGGCGTGGCCATCGGCGGCGCCTTCGTCGCGCTCGCTGCACTGGCCAGTTATCGCCACAGCCGCGACACCGACCCGGGGCTGACCACCGAAGTCGCCATGCTGGTGACCTTCCTGCTCGGCGTGCTGGCGATGACCGCATTGCCGCTGGCCGCGGCGCTCGGCGTGGTGGTCGCCATGGTGCTGGCGAGCAAGTCCGGGCTGCACGCCTTCATCCGCAACACGCTGACCGAGCAGGAGCTGCACGACGCCCTGCTGCTGGCTGCAGCGGCCACCGTGGTGCTGCCACTGCTGCCCGACCGCGCGATCGACCCCTGGGGCGCGCTCAATCCGCACAAGCTCTGGCTGCTGGTCGTGCTGGTGATGGCGATCAACGGCGCCGGCTACGTCGCGCTGCGCATGCTCGGGCCGGGAACCGGCCTGATCCTGGCCGGCTTCGTCGGCGGTTTCGTCTCCAGCACCGCCACCATCGCCGCGATGGGCGACCGCGCGCGCGCCTCGCCGCAATGGGTGGCGCAGTGCGCTGCCGCCGCGCTGTGCTCGAACATCGCCACGATCCTGATGCTCGGCGTGGTCGTCGGTGCCCTGTCGCCGCCGCTGCTGTCGACGCTTGCCTGGCCACTGGCCTTCGCGGGCGCGGCGGCGCTGGCTTCGACCCTCGTCCTGCGCCTGCGCGGTGGCGCCGGCGCGGTGGACGGCGATGCGATCGCACCCGGCCGCCCGTTCGAACCACGCCATGCGCTCACCTTCGTCGCCATCGTCAGCGCGATCCTGCTGCTGTCGGCCGGCGTGCATCGCTGGCTCGGCGACACCGGCGTGATCCTGGCAGCCGGCGTCGCGGGACTGGCCGATGCCCACGCCGCGGCCGCTTCGGTGGCGCAGCGGGTCGCGAGCGCGCAGGTCGACCCCACGCATGCCGGCTGGGCCGTGTTCGTCGCGCTGGTGACGAATTCCGCGAGCAAGCTGCTGATGGCCTGGCTGCGCGGCGGACGCGGCTATTTCCTGCGCGTGCTGCCGGGCGTGCTGGCGATGATCGCCGCGTTCGCGGCCGGGGTGTGGTGGCGCGGCTGAGGATCAGCGCAATGCGGACTGGATCTCTTCCAGCGAACGTCCGCGGGTATCCACGCCGGCGCGCCAGAGCATGACGCCCGAGACCGCCATCGGCAGGGCGATCGCCAGCGCCGAGATCGCGAAATGGTCGAAGAAGCCGACCAGGGCCAGTCCCGCGCCAAGGATGCCGCCGAGCTTGGAACTGGCGGCGATCAGGCCCGAGCCGGTCGCCCGCAGCGCGACCGGGTAGATCTCGGCGGCATAAGGGATCAGCATCGCGATCACGCCGCTCACGCTGACCAGCAGCGCGGCGGTGGCGGCCACGGTGAGGGGCTGCGAACGCATCTGCAGCCAACCCATCGCGCAGAACGCCAGCAGCGACAGCGTGGTCAGTCCGATGAACAGCACCAGCGCGCGGATGCTGCTCCAGCGGTGGTACAGCCACACCGTCACCGCGATCCCCGGCAGCGCCAGCACGGCCGAGCGCGCGAGCAGGGCGCTGGCGGCCTTCGGGTCCACGCCCAGTTCGACCAGGTTCGTCGGCAGCCACAGCAGGAAACCGAAGTTGGCCAGACCCCAGGCGACGCCGCAGACCAGCAGGCCGGCGCTGATCCGCGCGTGGGGGCCGTGCATCAGCGCGCGCCAGCCGCTGACCGGATGCGCTTCGTCGATCGCGGCGTGGCCGTGGTCGGCCTGGGGGTCGTCCTCGATCGCCTGCGCGGAACCACCGGCGAACCGGCGCAGCACCGCGCGCGCCTCGTTTTCCAGGCCCATGTTCGACAGGAACCGCGGCGATTCGGGGATCCAGCGATTGAGCACGATGATGATCGCCCCGGTCGGCAGGCCCAGCAGCCACAGCACCCGCCAGCTGAACATCGGCTCCAGCACCGCCGCCGCGCCCGACGCGAGCAGGTAACCCGCCGAGGTGCCCACGCCACCCAGCGCCACCAGCAGCCAGCCGCGATGCGTCGCCGGCACGGTCTCGGCCATCAGCGTGAACACGATCGGCAGCAGGCCGCCGGCCGAAGCCCCCATCAGGAAACACATCGCCAGGTTCCACTCGAACGACGGCATCGCGCCGCAGATCGCGGTACCGATGAACATCAGCGCCGACAGCAGGATGGCGGCACGGCGCCCGAACAGGTCGCCGATCCGGCCCCAGGCGACCGATCCCACGGTGGTGCCGGTCAGCGCGAACAACGCCAGCAGGCTGGCGCGCGACTTGGTGATCTCGTATTCGGCGCTCATGCCCGGCATCACGAAGCCCAGCGTGGCCGGCTTCATCACGTCCACCGCCAGCGCGATCGCCAGCACCGTCACCAGCACCCAGTGCGCGCGATTGAGCGGCACGCCGTCGGCGACGTGGAACCAGCGGTGGTCGCGGGCGGCCTGGCCGCTCGCGCGCAGCACGTCCAGGCGCGGCGTCAGTCCGTACATCGACAGCGCCAGGCCGACCGGGATCGCCAGCATCCCCAGCCACATCTCGGTCGTCATCGGCATGCCGACCATCTGCCAGTGGGTGTGCTCGCCCATCATGAACATCGGCATGTGCGCCAGGACGCCGCCCAGGACCAGCAGACAGCCGAACCAGAAGGCGAAGGGGTGGTGGAAGGCGATGCCGTCGAGCTTCATGGCGGATCCGGATGCGGGAGCGACGCGCATCCTAGCGCGGGGAGTGCGACCCGCGATGCGTCAGGTGGCGGACTTCGCGGCCCTGATCTGCCAGAAAAAGCTCGCGGCGACGCTGACGATGGCCAGCGGCGCGCAGGCCAACCACTGCGCGAGGCCATCGGACAGCCAGGCGAGCACGCCCTGGCAGACCACCAGCGTCGCCAGGAAACCCGGATACAAGCGCCAGTACAGCACCACGTCGACGAGCACGGCCAGGAACTGGAGCAGGCCCAGCATCGCCGTCCTCAGCGCCCGCCCGCCGGCCGCGACGCGCCCGTGCGTGCGGCCACGCCCGCACGGCAGCGGAAGAACCTGGAGTTCGCCAGCCACTGCTGGTCGGGGTAGTAGGCGAACAGCAGCTGGCCGTCCTTGAGGGTGTCGATCACCTCGTGCGCCACGGCGGTGCGCACGGCCGGGCAGCCGAGGCTGCGTCCGAGCCGGCCTTGCCGGCGGGCCATGGCCGGATCCACGTACGGCGCGCCGTGCATGACGATGGCGCGGTCGCGGGCGCGGTCGTTGATGCCCGGCTCCAGGCCATCCATGCGCAGCGAATAGCCATTCCCGCCGACGTAGGTCTCTGCGGTGGCGAACAGGCCGAGGCTGGTCTGGTGGCTGCCGTCTTCGTTCGAGAAGGCGGTCGTGAAGTTCTCGCCGCTGCGCCGGCCGTGCGCGACGTGCTCGGCATGGAGCAGGCGGGCGTCGCGCAGGTCGAAGACCCACAACCGCGGTTCGGTGGAGGGCTTCGAGTAGTCGATCACCGCCAGCCGTCGCGCCGGCGCGACCTGGCCTGAGGCTGCGGCGCATCCGGCGGCATCCAGCGCGAGGCCGAGCACCCTGGCGTCAAGTGCCGGCGCCTGGTCATGCAGGCGCGACAGCAGATCCTGCGTACCGGCCGGTGCCGGCATGCCCGCATCGTTGGCGGACACCCGGGGCGCGGCTGCAAATGCCAGCGGCCCCACGGCCAGCAGGGCGGAGAAGAAGGCGGTACGTGGCGACATCGGCGCAGGATAGCCGCGGAAGTCGCCGCGTTTCATGAACCTGTCGGCATTTTTCACCGCTTTGGCGAAGCCGGGTCGGGCGGAACGGTGGGTCGAGCGGTCGCCGGTTCGACCGGAGGCGGGGCCGGCACGATGGGCGGTTCCGGGGCCGAATCGCTGTCGGCAGGCGGGGTGTCCCCGGGCGGTGTGTCGGCCCGCAGGACGGTCAGGCCCTCGTCCGCACCGGCGGGACGCAGGGGCTCGTCGGTCAGCACCACGGTCGCGCCCGGGCGCAGGGCGTCGTAGACCTGCCGCGCGAAGGCGGGATCGACGCGCAGCTGGCCCTCGGCTGCCAGCCGATGCAGCCCGTTCTCGATGCTCGCGCCAGGCGTGGCTCCTGAATTCCCGGCGGCGCGCGGCACCGCCACGGCCAGCCAGCGCAGGCGCGGCCGGTCCGGCAGGACCGCGCTGGGACCTTCGGCCACGCCGTCGAGCAGCACGTAGGCATGCGTGCCCTGCGGCGCTTCCGGCCCCACCTCCACGCTCGCCCGGCCGATCTCGACGCCATTGCGCAGGACCAGCAGGCGACGGTCGCGGGTGCTCAGCAGCACAGTCAGCGGCCCTTCGGGCGCGCGCTCGGGTGCCCACACGCTGTCGGCATCGATCGGCGCAGGCAGGCGCGGCGAGCCGCTGACCGCATCCACCGGCGCGAACAGGCCCGGCGATGCCACCTCCGGCGGGTGCGAGGCGCCGTCGGCGATCACCACGGTCATCCCGCGCGAAGTGGTCGCGAACAGCTTCTCGGAGAAGGCATGCGGCAGGCGCACGCAGCCGTGCGAGGCCGGATACCCCGGGATCCGCCCCGCGTGCAGGGCGATGCCGTCCCACGTCAGGCGCTGCATGAACGGCATCGGCGCGTTGTCGTAGAGGTTCGAATAGTGCTCGCGCTGTTTTTCGAGGATGGTGAACACGCCGGTCGGCGTCTCGTGCCCGCGCATGCCCGTGCTCACCGTCGACACGCCGATGCGCACGCCGTTGCGGTACACGTGGGCGCGCTGCTCGGGCAGGCTGACCACGATCACCACCGGTCCCTGCGGCGCCAGCTCTGGCGTCCAGACGAACTGGCCGGGCTTGAGCGCCGGGGTCGTGGTCGGCGCGGCAGGCTTCGAGGCTGCGGGCTTCGACGCGGCGGGTCCGGCTGCGGGGATCGGCCTGGATGTCTGCGCCGCCAACGGCAGAGCCATCGCCATCGCGCAGGCCAGCAAAGCCACTCGACGATTGCGGATGGGCATGGCGGGCTTCCCTCGGACGCGACCATTGCATGATGCACGGTGGCATCGACCGTCGCTTGATCCCGCGCAGGATTCGATGCAGAGGATCGAACGCGCGCTGGTCGCGCCGCCCCGCGCCGGCCAGAATACCGGCATGACCACCGACACCGCCCCCCTGCTCGACTGCGTCGAGCGCCTCACCGGCACGAACCCTTCCTGGACCGTCCTGTGGCTGCACGGCCTCGGCGCCGACGGCAACGATTTCGTGCCGATCGTCCCCGATCTCGTCCGCCCCGGCTGGCCGGCGCTGCGCTTCCTGTTCCCGCACGCACCGGTTCGCCCGATCACCTGCAACGGCGGCATGCGCATGCGCGGCTGGTACGACATCGTCGACCTCAGTGCAGACAACCTGTTCAATCGCGCCGATGAAGCCGGCGTGCTCGAATCGGTGGCCCAGGTCGAGGCCTTGATCGCACGCGAGGCCGAGCGCGGCATCCCGCCGGAACGCGTGATCCTCGCCGGCTTTTCCCAGGGCGGCGCGGTGACCCTCGCCACCGGACTGCGTCGCTCGACGCCGCTGGCGGGACTGGTCGCGCTGTCGACCTACATGCCCGCCATGCACAAGGCCGATGCCGCACTGCAACCCGGCGCCGAACGCCAACCGCTGTTCATCGCGCATGGCCGTTTCGATCCCGTTGTACCGTTCATGGCAGGTGAACAGAGTCACGCACTGATGCAGCGCCTCGGGTTCCGCACGGAATGGCGGCAATACCCGATGCAGCACCAGGTCTGCATGGAAGAGATCCGCGATCTCGGCGACTGGATGCAGACCTTGTTCACGAGCGCGACCGATTGAACGATCCCTGTTGCAATGCGTGGCGACAGGACTAAGATCGACCCATCGCGATTCCAGGCCACACAATGACGTGAAAGTCCTCATCGCCGACGACGAACCCATGGCCCGCGAGCGCCTCCGTGCGCTCCTCGCCGAGCAGCCCGGTCTGGAACTGGTCGCGGAGGCCGGCGACGGCGACAGCGCCCTGGCCGGCTGCAACGAACACCACCCCGACATCGTCCTGCTGGACATCGCCATGCCCGGCCTGGACGGCCTGGAAGCGGCGCGCCGGCTGACCATGCTGGAACCGCGCCCTGCGGTGATCTTCTGCACCGCCTACGACGAACATGCGCTGTCGGCCTTCGACGCCGCGGCCGTCGACTACCTGGTCAAACCCGTCCGCCGCGAGCGCCTCGCCGCCGCGCTGGAACGTGCGCGCACCTTCATCGCCGGCCGCGCCCCGCGCCCGGACACCGGCGAAAGCAATGGCAACGGCAAGCGCCGCACCCACCTGTGTGCGCGCCTGCGCGGCAGCCTGCGCCTGATCGCGATCGAGGACATCCGCTACCTGCACGCAGAAGAGAAATACGTGGTCGTGCACCACGCGCGCGGCGAAGACCTGATCGAGGAATCGCTCAAGTCGCTCGAACACGAATTCGGCGACAGCTTCGTGCGCATCCACCGCAACTGTCTCGTCGCCCGCGAAGAACTGATCGAACTGCGCCGCTCCGGCGACGGCCGCATCGAAGCCGTGCTGCGCCACGGCGACAAGCCGCTGGAAGTCAGCCGCCGCTGCGTCCCGCAGCTGAGGGAGCTGGTGCGGCATCTGTAGGGTGGCGGTGAGCGAAGCGAACCCCACCACATCCGCCGCCCGGCGAGACCACGTCTCGCATCGTGATGAACACCATCCACTTCTACAGCGTCGCCGGCGACTACGGCGAGTTCTCCAACTTCGCCGAATACCCGATCCGCATCGACGGCGAGACATGGCCGACGACGGAGCACTACTTCCAGGCACGGAAGTTCGACGACGCAGCGTATCGCCAGCGCATCCGGCGCGCCTCATCACCGATGGAAGCAGCGCGAATGGGACGTGATCGCAGGATGAAACTGCGTCGAGACTGGGAATCAGTGAAGGTCTCCGTGATGCATGCCGCGCTGCTCGCGAAATTCCGCCAGCACGACTCGCTGCGCGCGCTGCTGCTGTCGACCGGCGATGCGAAACTCGTCGAGCACACCGAGAATGATGACTACTGGGGCGACGGCGGCGATGGTCGCGGCCGCAACATGCTGGGCCAGCTGCTGATGCGCGTGCGGGAAACATTGGCAGCGGAGGCTTGAGATCGCGCAGGAATGGCGCCACGCTGAGGCCATGATCCTGTTCATCAATATCCTGCTCGGCCTCGCATTTCTGCTGTTGCTGCTGTTCATGGCGCTGTATGTGACCTGGATCTTCATTTCGCGGATCAGACGCGGCGAGTCGAAACCGAAGTCCTTCCTGCGCTGGCTGCGCAATCTGTTCGACTTGGCGAGCGGGGTGGGGTGAGGGGATCGGGCGATCGGTTCCGCCCGAGGCCTGCCGCGTTTGATCGATGGCGATGGTGGGCTTCGCTGCGCTCTGCGCCACCCTACACCGGCTCCGGTCAGGTCGGGGCATTGGGGCCGCATGCGATAATCCCCGTATGAAAACCCTGCGCATCGCCACCCGGAAGAGCCCGCTCGCGCTCTGGCAGACCGAGCATGTCGCCGCGCTGTTGCGCGGCCTGGATCCCGACCTCGAGATCACGCTGGTGCCGCTGTCCACGCGCGGCGACCAGGTGCTGGACCGCTCGCTGGCGGCGGTGGGCGGCAAGGGACTGTTCCTCAAGGAGCTGGAGGAGGCGATGCTGCGCGGCGAGGCCGACTGTGCGGTGCATTCGCTCAAGGACGTGCCGATGGAACTCGAAGGCCCGTTCGTGCTGCCGGCGATCCTGGAACGCGCGGACCACGCCGATGCCTTCGTCAGCAACAACCATGACGACGTCGCGTCGCTGCCCTTCGGTGCGCGCGTCGGCAGTTCCTCCTTGCGCCGCCAGGCGCAGCTGCGCGCGCTGCGTCCCGACCTGCAGCTGGTCGACCTGCGCGGCAACGTCAACACGCGCTTGGCCAAGCTCGATGCCGGCGAGTACGACGCCATCCTCCTGGCCTGCGCGGGCCTGCAGCGCCTGGGTTTCGATCGCCGCATCCGCGCGCGACTGGACGCACCCGAATGGCTGCCGGCGCCAGCGCAGGGCGCGATCACCGTGGAGTGCCGCGAGGACGACGCGGCCACGCGCGAGCTGTTTGCCGCGTTGAACCATGCGCCCACCCGGCGCTGCGTCGAAGCGGAGCGTGCGATGAACCGCGCGCTGCACGGCAGCTGCCAGGTGCCGGTGGCTGGGTTCGCGCATGCCGTCGAAGGCGCGTTGCACCTGATCGGCCAGGTGAGTTCGGTCGAGGATGGCCGCGCGGTGCGCAGCGAAGCGATCGGCGACGATCCCGATGCACTCGGCAAGCAGGTCGCACGGCAGTTGCTCGACCTCGGCGCCGGCGAGTTCATCGCCGGGCGCTGATCGCGCATCCACCGGCTGTTGTAGAGCGGAGCTTGCTCCGCTCATGCATCGCTGACGGGATCTACGAGCGGAGCAAGCTCCGCTCTACAAGGGCAACCCCTCAGTAGTACAGCGTCACCACATGCTTCGCTTCGGCGAAGAACAGCCAGCGTTCGACCATTGCGCCAAGCTGGAACGACAGCGCCGATGCCCAGAACAGCGCACCGGGTTCGATATGCGGCAGCAGCAGCATCGGCAGCGCGCACAACGCAGGCAGCAGAACGCAGAGCACCAGCGCGATCACGCGCAGCTTGCGCGCATGCTTGCGCGCGACGACGAAGCCCATCTCGCGATTGAGGTAGTTCGCTTCGGTGTGCGGGCGCTCGAACACCGAGACATCGCGACCGGGCAGGCCCACGGCGTCGCCACGATCGACCGGCAGCGCGCCGGCATCGGGATGGCTGAGATCACGCCAGTAGCGCGACTTCACCAGCGCCAGTGCGATCGCGCCGAGCAGCACGCCGGCGCCAACCAGACGCGGCATGTCCATCGTGGTCGCGGCGAACGGCCCGAACAGGATCCCGCCGCCGAGCAGCGCGAACAGCAGGTAGGCCGGCACGACTAAACGGTGTCGCCATGCCGGGATGGTCTTCAGCGAACCGTAGATCATCGCGGTACTGTAGATCGCGGCGATGCACAGCGGCGCGAGCAGCGCGCACAGCACGCGCATCACGATCGATTCGTTCGGCGGGTCGAGCAACGAGGACTGCACCAGCACCGTCATGCCGGCGACAAGCATCGCGGCGATCGCGAACACGCCTTCGCGCGACATCCACGAGCTGCGCCACTGCGAGAACGCACGCCACACGCGCATCGGCTTGCCCAGGTGCCAGAGCGAGGCGATCACGCCGGTCGCGACCAGCACGCCGCCGGCGATCAGGCCGAGTGCCCAGCCGATCCCGTCGAACCATTCGGCCTTGTCGCCCAGGGCGATGCGCAGCGCGAGCCAGAACCAAAGCCCGAAACCGGTGCCGGACAGGGTGGTGAAGACGATGACGGAGAAGGCGGGGTTCATGCGACACACGCCTGCGCGACACTGTCGCGCGTGTCGCATGGATGGGCAGGCAGGACGCCTGCCCCGGACGATCCGGAGCCAATGGTGCCGCGCCATGGATGGCATTGGCGGCGCACGGAAACATCGTGTCTTTCAAATCTCATCGCGACAGCACCTTGTCCAGCCAGCGCAGCAGCGGTGGCAGCTTCGTCGCATCGAGCGTTTCCTCGGGCACGGCAGGCACCTCGTTCCCTGCGCGACGCGGACGCGGCGGCAGGTAGCGGTTGACCGGGTTGTAGCCCAGCTCTGGCATCAAGGCGACGCCGTTGCGTTCCGCGACCAGTTTCGACACATCGGATTCCGGATCGCCGAGATCGCCGAAGTGCCGGGCGCGCGTCGGGCAGGCCTGCACGCAGGCGGGCTGGCGATCGGCTTCGGGCAGCTGCTCGTTGTAGATGCGATCGACGCAGAGCGTGCACTTCTTCATCACGCCTTCGACCGCGCTGTACTCGCGTGCGCCGTAGGGGCAGGCCCATGAGCACAGCTTGCAGCCGATGCACTTGTCTTCATCGACCAGGACGATGCCGTCCTCGGCGCGCTTGTAGCTGGCGCCGGTGGGACAGACGGTGACACAGGCAGGCGTGTCGCAATGCAGGCAGGAACGCGGGAAGTGCAAGGTCATCGCCGGCTGCGCGGCCTCGGCGGCGATGCTGCCCGTCGAGGCACAGGCCGAAGTCGCGGCGATCTCGTAGCTGTGCACGCGGTTGAACCACACCCCCGACGGGTCCTTGCCGTAGGGCTGTTCGTCGGTGAGCGGCCCGGCGATGCCGCCGGCGTTCCACTGCTTGCAGCTCACCGCACAGGCATGGCAGCCGACGCAGGTGTCGAGGTCGATCACCAGACCCAGCTTCTTCTTCGATGGTGGCGGCAGGTCGGTCATGTGGGAACGGGAGGCATCAGAACGGGAAATAACGCGGAATGAGCATCACCGCCATCACCCAGAACAGCAGGTTCAGCGGAATGCCGATCTTCGGGAAATCGGCGAAGCGGTAGCCGCCTGCGGTGTAGACCATGGTGTTGGTCTGGTAGCCGACCGGCGTGGCGAAGCTGGTCGACGCGGCGAAGGCGACGGCAACCAGGAAAGGCTTGGCGTCGACACCCATCGATTCGGCCGTGGAGATCGCGATCGGCACCACCAGCACGGCGGCGGCGTTGTTGCTCATCACCTCGGTCATCAGTGCGGTGAGCAGGTAGATCGCCGCCAGCGTGACCAACGGCCCGTAGCCGGAGAGCCAGCCCAGCGCATGCTGCGCCACCCAGTCGGCACCGCCGGATTTCTGCAACGCGATGCCCAGCGGCAGCACGCCTGCCAGCAGCACGATCACGCGCCAGTCGACGGCGGCATAGGCTTCTTCCGGCCGCAGGCAGCGCAGCACCACCAGCGCGGCACAACCGAGCAGCGAGGAGGCGACGATCGGCATCCAGCCGGCGACCGCCGCGCCGATCGCGACCGCCATCACCAGCAGGGACACCCATGCGCGACGTGCATCCACGCGGGGCTGCTCGCGCTGGCCGATCAGCACCACGCCGGGATCGCTGCGCAGTTCGTCCAGCGCGGCGGCGGCGGCATCGACCAGCAGGATGTCGCCGACGGCCAGCGGGATGTGGTCCAGGGGCTGTCGCGGTTGCGCACCGCTGCGCTGCACGCCATGCACGCGCACGCGGTAGACGTGTCCGAAACGCAGCTGCGACAGGCTCTTGCCGGCCAGCGCGGAGCCGGGCGCGATCATCACTTCGGCATGGAGTCGGGTGTCGGCGGGGTCGCCGTCGAGATCGCGTGCCACATGGTCGTGGCGCAGCTGCAGCGTGCGGCGCACGCGCTGGATTTCGTTCCAGTCGCCGCGGATCAACAGGCGATCGCCGGCGGCGATGGCCTCGGCGCGCGGCTGCGCGAGCGCTTCGCCGTCGCGGAAATTCTCGAGCAGGAAGACATCCCTGGCTTCGACCGGGATCGCCACGGAACCGACGCGACCGATCGCCGGCGATTTCTCCGGGACGAGAAGCTCGACCAGGTAGCGACCGCTGTGGTCATCCGCGGCGCGGTCGGGAATGCCCAGGTCCGGCAGCAGGAAGCGCTGCGCCACCATCATGTACAGCGTGCCTGCCGCGACGAACCACAGGCCGAGGGAGGCGAATTCGAAGAGCGTGAAGCCTGTCTGTCCGGCCTGGCGCGCGAGCGAATCGACCAGCAGGTTGGTCGACGTGCCGATCAGCGTGCACACGCCGCCGAACTGCGCCGCGAACGACAGCGGGATGAGGAATTTCGATGGCGACAGGCCGCGCGCGACGACCCCGGAAATCACCAGCGGCAGGAACACGGCCACGATCGCGGTGTTGTTGATGAAAGCGGAGGCGACCGACGCCAGCAGCATCATCAACAAGCCAAGCAGCCACGGCCAGCGCACCCGCGACAGCAGTTCGGCGACACCGCGCAGCGCGCCGCTGCGCTGCAGGCCGGCGCTGAGCACGAACATCGCGGCCACGGTGATCGTTGCCGGGCTGCTGAAGCCCGAGAGCGCTTCGCCTGGCGACACCACGCCGAAGACGAGCAGGCTGCCCAGGATCAACAGCGCGACCACGTCGACCGGCAGCTTCTCGCTGACGAACAGCACGACCGCGCCGACCAGCACGATCAGGGTGATCCACAGGTCGGGCGTCATGCCTTGCGTTCCTCGTTGTCCTGCATCAATACGCGGATGCCGACGACCACCGCGCCGGCACTCATGCCGAACAGCACCAGGATCGGCGACAAGTCTGCTTCTGCCGCGCCTGGCTCCGCGCCAGCCACCAGCAGCCAGAGCAGGGCGAGGCTGCCGACCTTGCCGACGGCGATGCAGCTCCAGCCCACGAGTCGCCGCACGCCGGCCGACATCCCCCCGGTCGACATCATCGACGTCCACTCCATCGCACGGTCGCGAGACCGACACCGGCCAGGGCGAATGCCATGGCGGCGAAGGGCAACGGCGAATCCGTCGTGCGGCCGCTCGGATCGAGCAGCGGTGCGATCAGGCAGGCGACGCCCGTTCCCATGCCGACGACGATCGCGGCGCGGCCAAGCGTGCCAAGCATGGTCTTCAGTGGCGCCATGCCGGCACTCACGTCCGGTCTCCGTGGCGAAGTTCTGCGCCATAGCGCAGCGGTTGGTTCGATGCGTCACCGAACGACAGCGGCGTGAACTGCGGCGCGCTCATGCCGGTGGTGTCGGCCTTTCGGATTGCGACACGCAGGTCGAACCACGCCGCCTGGCCGGTGACCGGATCGGCGTTGGCGTAATCGCCGCGTGGCGTGATGTCGGAAATCAGATGGTTGAGCAGGAAGCCCTTGTCGCCTTCGGGCGCGTCCTTCGACAGTCGCCATGCGCCGCGGCGCTTGCCGATGGCATTCCAGGTCCACACTGTATCCGGCTGCACGTTGCCCGCGAACTTCGCCTGCACGGTGATCGTGCCGTGATGCGAGGACACTTCGATCCAGTCCTCGTCGGCGATGCGGTAGCGCGCACCGGTGTCCGGATGCAGATAGAGATAATTGCGCGCGGTGATCTGCCGCAGCCACGCGTTCTGCGAACCCCAGGCGTGGTACATGAACATCGGTCGCTGGGTCAGTGCCGACAGCGGGAACGTCTCGTGGCTGGTCTGCGCGCCTTCGAAGGGCTCGTACCACATCGGCAGCGGATCGAAGTACGTCTCGACACGTTCGCGATGTTCCGGCGGCGGCAGCTGCACGCCATGGCCGCGCGCGGCGAGGCGGAATTTCTGCATCGTCTCCGAATACAGCTGCAGGGTGATCGGGTCGGTGGTGGCGATGAAGCCGAAGCGATGCGCCCACTGCAGATAGTCGCGGTTCGCCATCTTGTAGTAGCGCGCGGACTCGGGAATCGGCGCGTGCCAGAAGCCGCCGTGTTCGATGTAGCGCTGCAACTGCTCGGGATTGGGCGCGCCCTTGCCGTGTTCGTCGCCGTTGCGGCCGCGCCAGCCGGCGAGCAGGCCCACGCCTGGCGCACGCTCGTGGCGGACCATGTAGTCGGCGTAGTCGCGGTACAGCGGTGTGCCTGCGTCGTCGACCATGCCGGGCAGGCCGAGGCGCGCACCGAGTTCGAGCAGCACCGACTGGAAGCCGCGCACGTCGCGCGGCCGGCCCTCGTGATCGACCTGCGTCGACGGATCGAACACCGGGTGGCGGATCGCATCGGACGCGCCATCGGCGTCGGAAATCGGACGATCGAGCAGGCTGATCGCGTCGTGGCGTTCGAGGTAGGTGGTATCCGGCAGCACCAGGTCGGCATACGCGACCATTTCGCTTGCGTAGGCATCGCTGTAGATGATGCGCGGAATCCGGTACGTACCGCTCTCGTCCTTGTCGGTGAGCCAGTGCATCGTCTCGCGCGTGTTCATCGCCGAGTTCCAGCTCATGTTCGCCATGAACATCAGCAGGGTGTCGATGCGGTAGGGGTCGCCGGCGTGCGCGTTGCGGATCACGGTGTGCAGCAGGCCGTGCGCGGACAGCGGATACGACCACGAATACGCATGGTCGATGCGCTTGGGCTGGCCGTCGGCGTCGACCACCAGATCCTCGGGACCATGCACGAAACCCAGCGGTGCGGCGTCGAGCGCACCGTTGTCCTTGCGTGCCTTGCCCGGGCGGTTCGCCGGCGGCACGGGCTTGGGGAACGGCGGCTGGTAACGGAAGCTGCCCGGCGCATCGACCGCACCGAGCAGCATCTGCAGCACGTGCAGCGCGCGACAGGTGTGGAAGCCGTTGCTGTGCGCGCTGATGCCGCGCATCGCGTGCATCGACACCGGTCGGCCGACCATGGTGTCGTGCTCGCGACCCCAGGCGTCGGTCCAGGGCACCGGCAGTTCGAACTTGCTGTCGAACGCCGCCTGCGCGAGTTCGCGCGCGATGCGACGGATGGTGTTCGCGGGAATGCCGCAGCGTTCGCTGACGGCATCGGGCGAATACTGCGGATCGAGATAGCGTTCGGCGAGCAGCTGGAACGAGGGCACGGCGGTGCGGCCGTCGGGCAACACCTGCTCGCCGACGATGGCGGGTTCGATGCCGACCGCGTTGGCCAGGTCGAGCGCGCCGGTGGCGCGGTTCCAGCACAGCGGCCTGCCCTCGGCATCACGAGCGAACATGCCGTCGTCGGCCGCGCCCGGATCGCGGATCACCAGCCAGTGCGCGTTGGTGTAGCGCACGAGATAGTCGAAATCGATGCGATCGCTGTCCAGCAGCTCGTGGATGAGCGCGAAGGCGAACAGGCCATCGGTGCCGGGACGGATGCCGATCCATTCGTCCGCGATCGCGCCATAGCCGGTGCGGACCGGGTTCACCGCGACGATCTTCGCGCCGCGCGCCTTCAGCTTGCCGAGGCCGAGCTTGATCGGATTGGAGTCGTGGTCTTCGGCGACACCCCACATCATGAGGTAGCGCGTGTGCTCCCAGTCCGGTTCGCCGAACTCCCAGAAACTGCCGCCGATGCTGTAGAGCCCACCGGCCGCCATGTTCACCGAACAGAAGCCGCCGTGCGCGGCGTAGTTCACCGTGCCGAACTGCTGCGCCCACCAGCCGGTGAGCGCCTGCGACTGGTCGCGGCCGGTGAAGAAGGCCAGTTCGTCGGGATTGCGTTCGCGGATCGGCTTCAGCCAGGACGTCGCCAGCGCCAGCGCCTCGTCCCACTCGATTTCGCGGAATTCGCCGCTGCCGCGTTCACCGGTGCGCAGCAGCGGCTTGCGCAGCCGCGCCGGCGAGTAGTGCTGCATGATCCCGGCCGAACCCTTGGCGCAGAGCACGCCCTTGTTCACGGGATGATCGGGATTGCCCTGGATGTAGCGGATCTGCCCGTCCTTGATCCAGACCCGGATCCCGCAGCGGCATGCGCACATGTAGCAGGTGGTGTGCTTGACCTCGTCGCCCGGCGAGGGCGACAGATCGAGGCGGGGGTCGTTCGTCGGGCGCGCGGACATTCCACCATTGTGCCTGCCGGCCGGGCCGGCAGGCGAGCCCGCGTCCGGCGATGCCTACTTCGGCACGTCGATCCGGATCGAGGGATCGTTGAAGCGCGAATAGTGCACCGTGACCGTACTGGTGCGTCCGCCGGCCTTGCCGGTGGTCTCCATGCGCAGCGGATAGCCCTGGGGACCGATCCACATCAAGGTGGTGGTCGGCGTGCCGCCACTGGACTGCGTCATCCGGTACTTCCTGGCCGGCTTGCCGTTCACGACCTCGGCACCGAGGGCCTCGACCTGCGCCTTGTCGACCTCGCGCATCGCACGATCGGTCTCGCGCCACTGGGTCATCGTGCCCTTGGGCATCGGGATGCGCATCGAACGGCCGTCGATGTTCATGTACATCGTGTCGCCGATGACGATCTGCGTGCCCATCGGCGCCATCTGCATGCGGTAGCGGTCGGGTGCGACGAAGTCGATCTCGGTCTTCGGCACGCGCTTGTCGCTGTTCTCCATGACCACGTGGTAGCTGCGCAGCGCCAGGAACTTCACGCTCGCGGCCTTCATCTCTTCCTTGGCCCCGGCCCATGCGGTTCCGGCTGCGGCGGCCATCAGGATGACGGCGAGGCCCGCGCCAGTCGCAGCCCGCAAGACTGGGATACGGCACACTATTCCTTTCTGGATCAACGACATGGAAGGCTCCTTCGACGGGAATACAAACACCCATGCTATAGCGGAAAATGGAGGCCTCACCGGCCATCTCGCCACCTGCCAGCCGACTGGATATCAATGGACCGTTACGAACGCATTCTTTCGCTGCACCGCATCCTCAAGAGCGCCCGCTACCCGGTGACGGTGAAGCGTCTGCAGGACGAGCTGGAGTGCTCGCGCGCGACCGCCTATCGCGACCTGGCCTTCCTCCGCGACGCGCTGATGGCGCCGATCGTGGGCGACGGCGAGGCGGGCTTCCGCTACGACGCCCAGGAAGGCGAGCGCTTCGAGCTGCCCGGGCTGTGGCTGAACTCCGAAGAGCTGCACGCCCTGCTCGCCGCGCAGCAGCTGCTCAGCCGCACCGGCGGCGGCGTGCTGTCCTCGGCGCTGGCGCCGCTGCAGCAGCGCATCGAGAAGCTGCTGGAAGAACACGCGCCGGGCAAGCGCTGGCCGGTCGAACGCGTGCGCGTGATCCCGCACCGCACCCGGACCATGGACGAGCAGGTGTTCCGCATCGTCTGTTCGTCGGTGCTCGAGCGCAAGCAGCTGAGCTTCGAATACCGCGCGCGTTCCACCGACGAGAAGACCCGGCGCACGGTGTCGCCGCAGCGCGTCACCCACTATCGCGGCAACTGGTATCTCGACGCCTTCGACAACGAACGCGAGGCGCTGCGCAGCTTCTCGGTCGACCGCATCTCGACCCCGCGCATGCAGGACGGCGCCGCGCGCGACGTGCCCGACGACGAACTCAACGCCCACCTCGCCGGCAGCTACGGCATCTTCTCCGGCGCACCGAAGGGCTGGGCGACGATCGTCTTCAACCAGAAGATCGCGCGCTGGGTGGCGGACGAACACTGGCATTCGCAGCAGCAGGATCGCCATCTCCCCGACGGCCGCTTCGAGCGCAAGGTGCCGTACAGCGCCCCGCGCGAACTGCTGATGGACATCCTGCATTACGGCCCGGATGCCGAAATCGTCGAACCCGCCGTGCTGCGCGAGCAGATGAAGTCGATGCTGCAGCTGGCGGTGAGCAATTACGAGCGGTGAAGGCACGGCCCCGACGCTGCCATGGCGTCGGGGCCGCTTTTCCTTCCGGGTTACTGGGTGTCGTCCGGCGGCACCGGCGAAAGCTTGTCGTCGATGCCCGGCAAATCGTGGCGGAACAGCCACATCGTGCGTTCACCCAATCGTTTGAGGGCGATCCGCGCACCATTGAGATCCTTCACCAGCAGGATCAGGCTTTCGCGGTAAGACTTGTAGTCCTTGAGCAGCAGCAATGCGCCGCCGCCGATGACGATCTCGACGATGATGCAGCCTCGCCGCGATTCCACGGCCTGGATCACCAGGACCTCGTCCAGCCGATGCCGCTTCAACTCCTTCGTGAACCTTGCCGCGACGGCATCGCGGGCGTCCTCGAGCACCGCGTCATCGACCACTTCGCCTCGCGCCACGTTGATCAGGAATGAAACCCTGCCAACGACCTCACTGGATTCGTTCATCACCGTCCTCCCTGGATGCGATCACGACTGCCGCGCACGGTCGATGCTACGCCCAACCGCCGCGAACCGGCATTGCGTCAGCAACTGTCGGCATAAGGCCGGTGCCAGTAGTACTTCGGCACGCGGTCGACACGCACGTGCAACCACGCCACGCCTGCACCCGCGGTACTGAGCCAGAGCGGACGATCGGACAGGTTTCGCAACGTCGTCTCCGCCACGCAGCGCCACAGGGCGTCGACCTGCGAAGCCGGCGCGCCGCGCAGGAACGAGGCAAGGTGGACGTAGGTCGCAGGCGCGACCACGCCACGCGGGACGATCAGTTCGGACGTGCGCCCGAGATTGGGCACCGACAACACGTCCGCGCGTGCATGGCAGCCCGGGAAATACGACGCGAACGCTTGCGGTTCCGGTGCGCGCTGCAGGCGCGGATCGTCGATCAGCACGCATTCGAAGGGACGTGACTGCGTGCCCACCGACAAGGCCGGCGTCTCCCAGCGGAACGCCGTCGGTGCACCTGCCAGCAGCAGCGTGTGCGTGAACCATTCACGGAATGCGCCGGATTCGGCGAGCAACCGCAATACCTCGGCCGTCGACAGTGGACCCGATGCATCATGGATGGTCCGACGCATGATGCGCCCCGATGCTTCGTTCGTACCGGTCCAGGACACCATGTCGTACCTCGCGCAGGTCGGGCTCGATGATAGCGGCCACGTCGCAGCCCCTGAGACCCTGCCCCGGAACACTGGATTCGTCATCCACCGGAGTGCCGCCATGTCCATCCACGACCATGCCCGTCCTTCCCTGATCGAACAGAGCCTGCTTGGCGCCGTCGTGCTGGCGCTGGTGGCGATGGTGTCCTTGCCGGTCGCGCGCTCGGGCAGCGAGACCTTCGGCTGGCTGCCGTTCTGGCTGCTGGCCCTGCCGTTGTCGGCCTGGGCGGTGGCACGCCTGCTGCGGCTGCGCGAGCAGCGTGCCTGGACCCGGGCACGGCAGATCGGCCTCGGGCAGATGGCCAGCGTGCATGTGCTGCAGCCCATCCCAGGGCGTACGGCATCGGCGGGCCCGCTGCGCCGCGCGGCATGATGCGGGAGCGATCACGCCGGGCGTGACCTCCGGCAGCGGCCCGATCGGGCGGGCTGTGCTAGCGTGTCGGCCCCTGCCGTCCCCGTCTCCGGATTCCCGCATGCCCAAGCTTTCGCATGTCTGCCTTGCCGTCGGCTTCGCCCTCGGCTGCGCTCCGTCCCTGGCCGCGCTCGCCGCGCCGCCCGCTACCAAGCCCGCATCCGCCATGCCCAACACCACCATGCCCGCCGACCCCTACCTCTGGCTCGAAGGCGTGGAAGATCCCAAGGCCCTGGAGTGGGTGCGCGAGCGCAATGCCAAGGCTGAAGCCGAGATCGCCGGCAGCGCCGAATTCCAGAAACTCGAGGGCGACCTGCGCGCGATCCTCGACTCCACCGATCGCATCCCGGGCGTCACCAAGATCGGCGATCTCTACTACAACTTCTGGCGCGACAAGGCGAACCCGCGCGGCGTGTGGCGCCGCACCACGCTGGAGGAATACCGCAAGCCGTCGCCGAAGTGGGAAACGGTCATCGACCTCGATGCGCTGAATGCCGCCGAAGGCCGCGCCGAGAACGAGAAGTGGGTCTGGCACGGCGCCGAATGCCTCAAGCCGAAGTACGAGCGCTGCCTGATCGCACTGTCGCGCGGCGGTGCCGACGCCGACGTGACCCGCGAGTTCGACCTGGACAGCAAGACCTGGGTGGAAGACGGCTTCTTCCGTCCCGAAGCCAAGGGCGGCCTGCAGTGGGTCGACCAGGACACCGTCTACGTCTACACCGATTTCGGCACCGGCTCGCTCACCTCGTCCGGCTATCCGCGCATCGTCAAGGAGTGGAAGCGCGGCACGCCGATGGCTTCGGCCAAGGTCGTCTACGAAGGCAAGCCGACCGACATGTACATCGCGGCCTACCACGACCTGACGCCCGGCTACGAGCGCAGCTTCGTCAGCCGCACGCTGGCGTTCTACAACGACGAACTCTACCTGCGCGGCAAGGACGGCAAGCTGGTCAAGCTCGACCTGCCCAACACCGCCAACAAGTCCGTGCACAACCAGTGGCTGACCCTGGAGCTTCGCGAGCCCTGGAAGCTGAAGGATCGCGAATACGCCGCCGGCTCGCTGCTGGTGATGGATTTCGAGAAGTTCATGGCCGGCAACCGCGAGTTCGACGTGGTGTTCACGCCCGACGAGCACACCTCGCTGTCCGCGCACACCTGGACGAAGCAGCACCTCGTGCTGACCCTGCTCAGCGACGTGAAGAGCAAGATCCGCGTGCTGACCCCGCTCGGCGAGGGCGGCTGGAAGCAGAGCCTGCTCGACGGCGTGCCGGCCGTCGGCACCACCAACGTCAGTTCGGTCGATCCCGACGACAGCGACCTGCTGTGGATGACCACCACCGATTACCTGACGCCGACCACGCTGCTGATGGTCGATGTCGGCCAGCAGCCCGAGAAGCTGAAGTCGATGCCGGCGTTCTTCGACGCCGAAGGCCTGGTCACGGAGCAGCAGTTCGCCACCTCGAAGGACGGCACGAAGATTCCGTACTTCATCGTGCGCCGGAAGGACCTGGTGCTCGACGGCAAGGCGCCGACGCTGCTCTACGGCTACGGCGGCTTCGAGGTCTCGCTGACCCCGGGCTACAGCGCCACCGTCGGCCGCGCCTGGCTGCAGCAGGGCGGCGTGTACGTGCTGGCCAACATCCGCGGTGGCGGCGAGTACGGCCCGCGCTGGCACCAGGCCGCGCTGAAGGCCAACCGCCACAAGGCGTATGAAGACTTCGCGGCCGTGGCCGAGGACCTGTTCGCCCGCAAGATCACGTCGGCGAAGCATCTCGGTGCACAGGGCGGCAGCAACGGCGGCCTGCTGATGGGCAACATGATCACGCAGTATCCGCAGCTGTTCGGCGCCATCGTCTGCCAGGTGCCGCTGCTCGACATGAAGCGCTACAGCCACCTGCTGGCCGGCGCCTCGTGGATGGCCGAGTACGGCGATCCCGACACCAAGGACTGGGACTTCATCCAGCACTTCTCGCCGTACCACCTGCTGAAGGACGACGCGAAGTATCCGCCGGTGCTGTTCACCACCTCGACGCGCGACGACCGCGTCCATCCCGGCCACGCCCGCAAGATGATGGCGAAGATGGAAGCGATGAATGCCGACGTGCGCTACTACGAGAACATCGAAGGCGGCCACGGCGGCGCCTCGAACAACCAGCAGGCCGCGCACATGGCCGCACTGGCCTATACGTTCCTGTGGCAGAAGCTGAAGTAAGCGTCACGACGCATCGCGCATGATCGACAGCAGGGCGGCCTCCGGGCCGCCCTGTT
Organism: Lysobacteraceae bacterium; assembly: GCA_016789405.1. Classification (GTDB taxonomy): domain Bacteria; phylum Pseudomonadota; class Gammaproteobacteria; order Xanthomonadales; family Xanthomonadaceae; genus Lysobacter_I. The sequence goes on along the minus strand of JAEUPQ010000014.1, from coordinate 180,344 downwards.
GCGTTTGGACAGAGCCTCCGCACAGGATGTCCTCGTTGCTTCAATCATCCGGACTCCTGCCATGCGCCTCGACCCGCATCGCCTGACGCTGTGGCTGGCCCTCTTCACGACGGGCGCCACGTATGTCGCGCTCTCGCCGTCGTACCGTCAGGCCACGCCGCCGGTGTCGGAATCGCCGTGGATCGGCTTGCCGACGAGCGGCATGGATGCAAGCGCGCCTCCGCTTCGTGAACTCTTCAATCCGGATTACCATCGCGGCCGTCAAGGCGATGCGTTCCTTGAACTCGCCTGGACCTGCGGCGGGTTTCGCGACGCCCATGATTCCCGCTTTCCGGAACGCTACGTTGCGCAGGTTTCCGACAGCGCATGGGGTCCTCATCACGACATCATCATCGATGTCGACAAGGACCAACTCCTCTTCTCGATCCGCAGCGGCGACCATTCACCTCCTCCACCAGACCCTGACGCGAACGCGCCCGAGACGATCACGATGCGGCCGGTGACGTATGTACGCATGCCCAGATCGAAGGCGGAGTCGATTCGCCAAGCGTGGAACAGCGAGCTCCTCTGGCATGCGCCGCAGAAGGAAGACCTCTGCCACGATGGCGCAAGACTCAAGCTCGAAGCCTGCATCCGTGGTCGGTATGCCATTCGAAGCCGCACGTGCGACAGCGATGCACATCAAGCCGCCGACAGCCTGCGCACCGCCTTCAAGACACTGCTGCCCGCGCCCGAACCGATCTACGAGCAGCCTGTCCGCTGATTCGATTTGAAATCCCCTTCACACCCGATGCCGACACTGGAGCCTCCCCATCCCGGAGTCTTCCCGTGCACCGCATCCTCTCCCGCATCGCCATCGGCATGCTCGCGCTCGCCATGTCCACCTCCGCGCTGGCTGCAGGCAGCAAACTTCCAGACCGTATCCTGATCGTGGTCAGCGGCGAAGGACGCGACCAGGGCAAGACCCGACCCGGGTACGAGATGGACGAACTCTCGCAGGCCTGGGCGATCTTCCGCGACAACGGCTTCGACGTGCACATCGCCAGCCCGAAGGGTGGCGCGGTCGAGGCGGGCAAGTACGATCCGACGCATCCAGCCAACGCACGCCTGCTCGCCGACGCCGCCGCGATGCGCGAGCTGGCCGCGACGCGCGCCACCTCCGCGCTCAAGGCCGAGGACTATGCCGGCGTGTTCGTGGTCGGTGGCAAGGGCGCGATGTTCGACCTGCCGAAGGACAAGGCGCTGACGACGCTGATCGGCCGCATCCACGACCACGGCGGCGTGGTCTCGGCGGTCTGCCACGGCCCCGCTGCATTGGTCGACGTGCGCACCGCCGACGGCAAGCTTCTTGTCGCGAACCGCGCTGTCAACGGTTTCAGCAACGAGGAAGAGGCGATCTTCGGCAAGCAGTGGGCGAAGGACTACGCCTTCCGCATCGAGGATGCGATGCGCGAGCGCGGTGCGCGCTGGGAGGAAGCGCCGCTGATGCTGCCGCACGTCGCGATCGACGGCCGCCTGATCACCGGCCAGAACCCGTATTCCACGACCGGCGTGGCCGAAGCCGTGGTGCGTGCGACCCGCCGCACGCCCGTCGCACGCGTACCGGATCGCGACGAACGCAGCATGGCTCTGGTGCAGCGCTTGCTGCACGGAGACGCGGACGGCGCGCGCAAGGCGCTTGCCGCATCACCTGCAGATTTCCATGTCGAGCTCGTCGCGCTGCTCGGCTATTACCAGGCGAAGTCAGCGTCGGACGACGACGCCCTGCGCAAGGCCTTGTCGTTGATGCAGCTGGCCCGGCCGCATTACAGCGCACCCGAACTGGACCTCGGAATGGCCGAAGCGCACCTGCGCCTGAAGCAACACGACGATGCGCGGCGATTGGTCGAAGGCGTGCTCGCCACCAAGCCCGACCTGGCGGAAGCGAAGGCGCTGCTGGCGAAGATTCCGCAGTGAACTTCGCCGCATCAGGGTCGGACGGTGGCAGGATGGGCGCGCCATGACGACACTCGCACCGCTCCGCCTGCTCGTGATCGAAGACCACCACGCGCTGCGCGCGAACATCGCCGCGCTGTTCGAAGCGCACGGACACGTGGTCGATTTCGCTGCCGATGGCCGCAACGGATTGCGCATGGCCCTGGAATCGCCGCCGGACGTGCTGGTCCTCGATCTCGGCCTGCCGGGCATGGATGGCCTCGACGTGTGCGCGGAACTGCGCGCTCGCGCGGATCGCCACGTGCCGGTGCTGATGCTCACCGCGCGCGATGCGCTCGAAGACAAACTCACCGGCTTTCGGCATGGGGCAGACGACTATCTGGTGAAGCCGTTCGCAGGCGAGGAACTGCTCGCCCGCTGCCTTGCGCTGTCTCATCGGCACCTGGTCGGCGCGCGCCACATCATCCAGATCGGTCGGCTGCGCATCGATCGCCGCAGCGCGCTGGTCGAACGTGAAGGCCTGCGCGTCGAACTGGCCCAGCTTCCATACCGCATCCTGCTCGCGCTCGCCGAAGCTTGGCCGCGCACGCTCACCCGCTCCGAACTCGTCCATCGCCTCTGGGGCGACGACGCACCGCCCTCGGACCCGCTGCGCTCGCACTTGTACGCGTTGCGGCAGGCGCTGGATCGGCCGTTCGAACGGCCGATGCTGGTCACGGTGCATGGCGTCGGCTTCCGCCTGGAGGCCGAGGCATGACGCGACCACGACAACATCTGCGTCGACGACTGATGTTCGTGTTCGCGGCGTTCAGCCTGACGATCTCCGGCGTGTTCGCGCTTTACGCGCTCGCCTTCGCCTACACCACCGAGGATGCCTTCTTCGCGGCGCAACTCGCCGAGGAAGCCGCGCACCAGCGCACCGCCCGGCAGCGTGATGGCCACTGGGCGACGCCACGCACGCCCGGCATGCGGCTGTACACCGAGATCGACGCCATGCCGGAGGACCTGCGCCTCGCGCTGCGCGATGAGCCCGGTCGCATCGAAATCGCCGGCAGGAACGGTCGCCACTACCATCTCGCCGTCATCGAGGGTGCCGGGGACTCGACACGCGCCTGGCTCGTGCATGAAGTCAGCGATCGCCTCGTCGTTCGCCCGGTGCGCGGCCAGTGGCTGTGGCTGCTGGCGCTGACCGGACTCGGCATGACCCTGCTCTCGCTCATCGCGGGGGCCTGGCTGTCGCATCGCATCGCGTCGCCGTTATGGCGTCTGTCGGACACGGTCGCGCAGCTGCGTGCTGACGCGCTGCCCGAGCGTTTGCCGCACTCCGGTCGCGGCGACGAAGTCGGCACGCTCGCGCGCGGGCTCGAAGCCATGATCGGACGCATCCGCGATTTCATCGAGCGCGAACGCAGCTTCACCCGCGATGCCAGTCATGAACTGCGCACGCCGCTCACCGTGATCCGCAGCGCCGCCGAACGGCTGTCGCGCGATCCCGGACTCGCTGCGACATCTCGCGAGCAGTTGTCGCATATCCGGCAATCCGCCTCGCAGCTCGAACAGACCGTCGCCACGCTGCTGGCGATGGCACGCGAGCAGGATGCCGAACCCGCGGAAACAGTGCCGCTATTGGCCGTGGTGGAACGCGTGATCGTCGAACAGTCACCGCTGCTCGACGCGCGCGCGATCTCGCTCGACGTGGACCTGCCCGCAGATCATCGCGTCACCTGTCCGCGCAGCGTGCTGCACATCCTGTTGTCCAACCTGATCGGCAACGCCTTCGCCCACGCCACCCACGGCACCATCCGCATCGACCTGCACGGCGACCGGCTCCGCATCGCCAACCAGGGCCATGCCATTCCCGCCGAACTCCGCGATCACCTGTACGAACCGCATCGCAAGCGCGAAGGCAGCGCAGGCTTCGGCCTGGGGCTTTCGATCGCGCAGCGCCTCTGCGAACGACATGGGCTGTCGCTTGTCATCGAGCATGACGACGACAGTGGAGAGACGCGTGCGCTGGTGGAGTTTCTGAAAGTCGACACAGCCGCATAGGGTGCGCCCCGGCGCACCGTTCTGATTGACGACGACGAAAAAGCCGGCGCGCTTGAGCGCACCCTATGGCGCACCCGATGACAGATCGAATGCGTCAGAACCCGCCACCCGCCTCCAGCCACGCCTGCTCGTCCGGCGTGTTCGTGCGGGCGAGGGCACGGTTGCGGTGCGGGAAGCGGCCGAAGCGGCGAATGACGTCGCGATGCGCTTCGGCGTACTTGAGGTAGTTCGCGTCGCCCATCGCTTCGCACAGCGCGACGCAGCGGTCCTGGTCGGCGATGTCTTCGGAATGCTCCAGCGGCAGGTAGACGAACACGCGGAGCGCGGGATCGATCCGCGTGTCGAAGCCAGCGTCGATCGCGCGACGCGCGTAGGCGAGTGCCAGCGGATCGGTCGCGAAGGCATGCGCGCTGTCGCGGAAGACATTGCGCGGCACCTGGTCGAGCAGCAGGATCAAGGCCAATGCGCCATCGGGCGTGTCGAGCAGATGTTCGCGCTCGCGACGCGCGGCAGCGAAGTGTTCGTCGAGGAAGAGATCACGCAACGCTTCATCGAAAGCCGCATCCTTCGCGAACCATTTCGATGGGCCGGCATTGCGCCAGAAGGCGAGGACCTCGTACGTGCTGGACATAGTGGCGTGCCTTGCGCGGAATCAGACGGGAGATTGCCCCGACACGAGGGCATTGAGGCCCTCGTGCACGATCGCATCACAGGGTGAGGCTTTACTCATCAAACCGCAGATGCCGCACCGATTTTCCGTGGCGGCGGATCAGGCGCAGGGCCTCGATGCCGACCTGGATGTGGCGCTCCACATATTCGGCGCTGACCTTGGCGTCGCTGGCTTCGGTCTTCACGCCTTCGGGGATCATCGGCTGGTCGCTGACCAGCAGCAGCGCGCCGCAGGGGATGCGGTTGGCGAAACCGGCGGCGAAGACGGTGGCGGTTTCCATGTCGATGGCCATGCAGCGCATCGCGCGCAGGCGTTCCTTGAAGGCCTCGTCGTGTTCCCAGACGCGACGGTTGGTGGTGTAGACGGTGCCGGTCCAGTAGTCGTGGCCGAGGTCGCGGATCATCGTCGAGACCGCGCGCTGCAGGGCGAAGGCGGGCAGGGCCGGGACTTCCGGCAGCAGGTAGTCGTTGCTGGTGCCTTCGCCGCGGATGGCGGCGATGGGCAGGACCAGGTCACCGAGCTGGTTCTTGCGCTTGAGGCCGCCGCACTTGCCGAGGAACAGCACCGCCTTGGGCATGATCGCGGACAGGAGGTCCATCATCGTCGCGGCATTGGGGCTGCCCATGCCGAAGTTGATCATCGTGATGCCGTCGGCGGTGGCGCTGGGCATCGGCCGGTCCATGCCGACGATCTCGGCACCGGTCATGCGCGCGAAGTGGCCGAGGTAGCCACCGAAGTTGGTCAGCAGCACGTGTTCGCCGAACTGGTCCAGGGGCACGCCGGTGTAGCGCGGCAGCCAGTTCTCGACGATCTGTTCTTTTTCTTTCATCGCGGGGGGTTCTCCGTCTTGTTTCCGTCGTTGTCGTTGTTATCCCGTCATTCTGGCATGCACCGGATGGGCGATTGCTCCAATCGCGGAGTCCGGAGGCCGTTCGACGCGACAGCCACTGCCTTGAGGACACCCGCGCGGCGCTGGCGCGGGATTGCGGGATTTGGCGGGTCGCGGGCTGAGGGTCGGCCGCGCGCGGGCAGGCGGAAGCCCCTGCCAAAGGTCATGGTTGGCAGTCTGTCCGGGGCGGACTACGGTGGCGAAGTTTTCCCGGGGAGACTCGCCATGCAACGCTCTTTCGTGGTCGCGCTCGCCGCGACCGTCATGATCACGCCCGTCGTGGCGCCTGCAGCCGCCGATGCGGCGTCGGCCAAGCCGGTCTCGCGCTTCGCGCAGGACCCCTACGCCAGCACCTACCGTGCCGTCGGTTCCCCTGCGGTGTTGATCCGGGATGCGACCGTGCTGACCGGCACCGGGACGCGCCTGGACGATGCCGACGTGCTGATGCGCGACGGCCGCATCGTGGCCGTGGGCCGCGACCTCGACGCACCCGCCGACGCGGTGCAGGTCGACGGCCGCGGCAAATGGGTGACCCCGGGCCTGATCGACGTGCATTCGCACCTCGGCGTCTATCCGTCGCCCGGCGCCAGCGCGCACTCGGACGGCAACGAAGCCACTGCGCCGACCACGCCCAATGTGTGGGCCGAGCACTCGGTGTGGCCACAGGATCCAGGCTTCGCCACCGCGCTGGCCGGCGGCGTGACCTCGATGCAGGTGCTGCCGGGTTCGGCGAACCTGATCGGCGGTCGCGGCGTGACCCTCAAGAACGTGCCGGCAACGACCTACCAGTCCATGAAGTTCCCCGGCGCGCCCTGGGGCCTGAAGATGGCCTGCGGCGAGAACCCGAAGCGCGTCTACGGCCAGAAGGGCGGCCCGTCCACGCGCATGGGCAACGTGGCCGGCTATCGCGCCGCGTTCATCGACGCCAGCGAGTACCTCAAGAAGAACAAGCCCCGGTCCGCGCCCGCCGCCGCCAAGCGTCGCTGGTGGCAGAGCGGCAGCGACGGCAAGGACAGCAGCAACGACAGCGGCGGCAAGCGCGACCTGAAGATGGACACGCTGGCCGGCGCGATCAACGGCGACATCCTGGTGCACATCCACTGCTATCGCGCCGACGAGATGACGACCATGATCGACCTGGCCAAGGAATTCGGCTTCAGGATCAGCGCGTTCCACCATGGCGTCGAGGCGTACAAGATCGCCGACCGCCTGGGCCAGGAGAACATCTGCGGCGCGCTGTGGGCCGACTGGTGGGGCTTCAAGATGGAAGCCTTCGATGGCATCCAGGAGAACATCGCCCTGGTCGACCGCGCCCGCAACGGCTGCGCGATCGTGCATTCGGATTCGGATGAAGGCATCCAGCGCCTCAACCAGGAAGCGGCGAAGGTGATGGCCAACGCGCAGCGCGTCGGCATCGACATCCCGCCGGAGCGCGCGGTGCGCTGGATCACCGCGAATCCCGCGAAATCCATGGGCATCCTCGACCAGACCGGCACGCTCGAAGCCGGCAAGATGGCCGACGTGGTGCTGTGGAACGGCAATCCGTTCAGCGTGTACGCCAAGGCCGAGCAGGTCTACATCGACGGCGCACGCCTGTACGACCGCAATGATGCCTCGCGCCAGCCGGTGTCCGATTTCATGCTGGGCCAGGGCCTCGAAGGAGGTGTGAAATGATCCGCACGCAGCGCCGCACGAAGAACAGCACCCCTCGTCGTTTCCGCCTTGCCGCGCTTGCTGCGGCGCTCGCGCTGCTCTCGGGCAACGCGCTCGCCCAGAATGTGCTGATCCGCAATGCGACCGTGCACACTGCCGGTGCGCAGGGCACGCTGAAGAACACCGACGTGTTGGTCCGCGACGGCAACATCGCCGCGATCGGCAACGGCCTGCCTGCCGGCAACGCCACCGTGGTCGACGCCGGCGGCAAGCCGCTGACCCCGACCTTCTTCGGCGGCGTCAGCGCGATCGGCCTGGATGAAGTCTCGTCCGAAGATCCGACCAACGACCATGCACTCGCGCTCGGCCAGGGCAAGCAGATGGTGGTGCGTCCGGAATTCGACGTCACCCTGGCCTACAACCCAGCCTCGGTGTTGCTGCCGATCGCGCGCGTGGAGGGCGTCGGTTTCGCGCTGCTGGGCGCGGACACGGCCAACGGTGGTTCGATCATCGCCGGGCAGGGCGCGGTGGTGCGCCTCGACGGCAGCGCCGACCCGGCGGGTCCGAAACTGCTCTTCATCCAGCTGGGCAGCGACGGTGCCGGGCTCAGCGGGGGCTCCCGCGCCAGCCAGTGGATGCTGCTGGACCAGTTCATCGATGAAGTCCGCGGCCGCATCCCGGCCGGCTCGCCGATGGCGATGCTGACCCCGGCAGGTCGCACCACGCTGGCACGCTATCTCGATGGCGGCGGCCGGGTCATGGTCAGCGTCCACCGCGCCGCGGACATCCGCCAGCTGCTGCGCTGGTCGCAGCGCCACGGCGTGCGTGTCGCGATCCAGGGCGGCGATGAGGCCTGGAAGATGGCGCCGCAGATCGCGGCCGCGAAGGTGCCGGTGTTCCTCGATCCGCTGTCGAACCTGCCGCGCAGCTTCGACCAGCTCGGCGCGACGCTGGAGAATGCCGCGCGGCTGCGCAACGCGGGCGTGCAGGTGGCCTTCTCGCAGTCGGACAAGGCCTCGCACAACGCACGCAAGATCCGCCAGCTCGCCGGCAATGCCGTGGCCAACGGCATGAGCTGGGAAGACGGCTTGGCCGGCCTGACCCGCGTGCCCGCCGACACGCTGGGCGTGGGCGACCGGATCGGCACGATTGCCGTGGGCAAGCGCGCCGACATGGTGCTGTGGACCGGCGATCCGCTGGACGTCAGCAGCACGGCACGCCAGGTGTGGTTCGACGGTCGCGCGATCCCGATGCGCAGCCGCCAGACCGAACTGCGCGATCGCTACCTGCGTGCCGCGGGCACGCTGCCGAGGGCCTACCCGGCCGGAGGCGAGTAAGCTGGTGCGATGACACGCATCGCCCTCCCGTTCGCGCTCATCTGCGGCGGCCTCGCATCGAGCGCCGCCGCATCCATCGGCTACGGCGTGCAGCCGCCAGGCGATTTCCACAAGGGCGAAGCCGTCGCCCGGCAAGGCGAGCACTGGCTCGCCTTGCGCGTCCACGACGACAGCGCCGAACTCCTCTCCGTGCGGACCAAGGTGAAGCGGGTATTCGATGCCTTGAACGATGCCGAGGGCGAAGCCAGCGGCGAATCGGTCTCGGCGATCGGGATGGACGACGCGACGATGCTGCTGCGGGGTCCGGGACTGCGCCCGGGCGCGGTCGCCTACGCAAGCAAGATCCCTCAGTCCTCGGAACATGGCTTGCCCACGAGTCGGCTGACCCTCGGCAGGCGCGAATACCGCATGGCGACGCGCTGCGTCGCCGACAGGACCGAAGCGACGGTCGAGCAACCTGCTTACACCTGCACGATCGACCTGATCGAAGGCGATCGCCGGCAATCCCTGGTGTCGCTTGCTGCATATCGCGAAAGTCCTGACGCACGCCTGCAATTCGCAAGCGAGGCTGCGCCGAACGTCATCTTCGCCGGTGACCTGGACCACGATGGCCGCCTCGACCTGATCTTCGACACCACCGACCACTACAACCTCAGCAGGCCGACGCTCTTCCTCTCCAGTGCCGCCGATCGCGGGATGCTGGTCCGTGCCGTCGCAACGCACGCCGCCCTCGGTTGCTGATCCCGTTCCCCGCATTTTCTCCAGGTCTTCCTCCATCCATGCACGCAGACCATTCCAACCGCTGGTACTTCGACTTCATTTCGCCCTTCGCCTACCTGCAGTGGCCGAAGGTGCGCGCCCTGATGGCCGAACACGCCATCGTGCCCGTGCCCATCCTGCTCGCCGCCGTCCTCGACGCACGCGGCCAGAAGGGCCCTGCCGAGATCCCCAGCAAGCGCGAATTCACGTATCGGCATGCGCTGTTCCAGGCCCAGGAAGCGGGCGTGCCGCTGCGCTTCCCCCCGAGCCATCCGTTCAATCCGCTTCCCGCACTTCGCTTGTGCATTGCAGCAGGCGCGAGCGTCGCTTCGATCGACGCGCTCTTCGACTGGATCTGGGTCCAGGGCCGCGCCGCCGACAGCATGCAGGCGCTGGAACCACTGCGTGAAATGCTGGGTTTGCCGGCAGGCGCAGCTGATTCCGCCGAGGTGAAATCGATGCTGCGCACATGCACCGAAGTCGCGTTGACTGAAGACGTGTTCGGTGTTCCGACGCTTGCACTTGGCAAACGCCTGTTCTGGGGGAATGATGCACATGCGTTCGCGGTTGCGGTCCTGCGCGACCCCTCCCTCTGGGACGAGGCCGAAATGCGCCGGGTCGCCGATTTGCCCGTCGGTGTGCAACGCGCCTGAACAGGGGCTGGCCGTTCCATGCCGAAGGGTACGTACGACGCAGTACGGTAGCTGGTAACATCGCGCCCCCTTACGGAAGCCGCCATCATGCGTATAGGTCTGGTGATCGATTCGGTCTGCGATCTTCCCAGGAGCTATATCGAACGGAATCACATCGAGATACTTCCCATCACGGTCCAGATCGGCGATGCCATCCGCACCGATCACCGAGATGAGAAGCAAACCCTGGATTTCCTGCATTCGCACGTCGCAGAGCGCGGCGCCGAAGCGGAAACCATGCCGTTCAGCGTGCAGGACATCAGCGACCTGTTCCTCAAGAAGCTGGTGCTGGACTACGACCACGTGTTCTGCCTGACCGTGACCAAGAGTCGCAGCCAGGTCTACGACAACGCGATGCAGGCCAGCTACGCGATCCTCAACGAGTACAAGGCGATCCGCGCCGCCGCCGGGCTGGCCACGCCATTTGCGCTGCGCGTGATGGACACGCAGAACCTGTTCGCCGCGCAGGGCATTACCGCAGTCGAAGCGGTGCGCATGATCCAGGCCGGCGAAGGCGTCGCCAAGATCCGTGCGCGCCTGGACAACCTCGCGATCAACACGCACGGCTACATGGTCCCGCGCGACCTGATGTACCTGCGCACGCAGACGCGGCTGCGCGGCGACAAGAGCGTGAGCCTGTTCAGCGCCACGCTGGGCTCGGCGCTCGACATCAAGCCGGTGCTGTACTGCAATCGCGGCGAAACCAAGCCGGTCGCGAAGATCCGCACGTTCGAAGCGGCGTGCCGGCGTCTGTTCGAACACGCGAGCGAACGCGTCCGTGCCGGTTTGATGACGAAGACGATGTGCCTGAGCTTCGGCGGAGAGCTGGAGGAAATGCGCCTGCTGCCCGGCTACCAGGCACTGATCGACACCTGCAGGCAGAGCGGCGTGGAAGTCTTCGAAAGCGTGATGAGCCTGACCGGCATGATCAAGGTGGGCAAGGGTTCGCTCGCGATGGGTTTCGCGTCAGACCCGCACGATTTCAAGGATTGAACATGAGCGCCGCTGCCTCGGGCAGCGGCCTCAGCCGTCCACGACACCGGCGAGTCCAAAGATCGGCATGTACAGGCCGATCACGACCAGCGGCACCAGCACCACCGGTAGTCCGATGCCGATCAGCAGCGCCATCACGCCGCGACGGTTGGGTCGGCCCGGCAAGTCCGGCGTCAACTTCCACGTGAGCAGCACCACCAACGGCAGGGCGAACAGGAACCATCGTCCAGCCAACAGCACGCGCGTGAGCCACGGCAGCTCCGCGCCGAAGTTGCGATAGACATCATCGAACTGCGGCACGACGAGGTTCACCACGATCGCGGCCACGAGCGAACAGAACATGCCGGTCACGAGCTGTCCTTGTTGACGGGTCATGCACGCCTCCAGGCGCGTGCTCGCGCCGATGATGGTGAGTCACCATCATCGCATTCATTCGTGATTTCCGGCGTCCCGAAACGACGACACCCGCCTTGCGGCGGGTGTCGTGCGTATCGCTCGATAGGAGCGCAGCGATCAGGCCTTCGCCGGCTCCGACTTGTCGCCGAAGCGACGCATCATCCAGATCTGCTGGATCATGCCCAATGCACCATTGGTCACCCAGTACAGCACCAGGCCGGCCGGGAAGAAGGCGAACATCACGCCGAAGATCAGCGGCATGAACTGGAACATGCGCTGCTGGATCGGATCGACGCCGACCATCGGGGTCAGCTTCTGCGTGAACCACATCACCGCCATGTTGAGGATCGGCAGGATGAAGAACGGATCGCGCGCGGTCAGGTCCTGGATCCACAGCATCCACGGCGCCTGGCGCAGCTCGACCGACTCGATCAGCACCCAGTACAGCGCCAGGAACACCGGCATCTGGATGAGGATCGGCAGGCAGCCACCGGCCGGATTGATCTTCTCCTTCTTGTAGAGATCCAGCATCGCCTGCTGGAACTTCGCCTTGTCCTCGCCGTAGCGCTCCTTGAGCTGCTGGATGCGCGGCTGGAACTTGCGCATCTTCGCCATCGACTTGTATTGCGCGGCGGACAGCGGGTAGAGCGCGAGCTTGAGCAGCAACACCAGCAACACGATCGCCCAGCCCCAGTTGTTGGTGATCCTGTGCAGCTTCGCGAGCAGCCAGTGGATCGGCTCGGCGAGGATCGTGAAGATGCCGTAGTCGAGGGTGCGCTCGAAACCTTCCGCCTGTTTCGCCAGCTGTTCCGGGAGTTTCGGGCCGATCCACAGCGTGGCTTCGGTACTGGCCTGTGCGTTCGGCGCGACCGTGAACTGCGGGCCGGTCGCCGCAATGCCGAACTGGGTGCCGCTGGCATCGGCGCTCAGCGAGTAGTTGGCGCGCTGGTCCGACTGCGGAATCCAGCCGGCGAAGAAGTAGTGCTGCAGCAGGGCGATCCAGCCACCCTGGACGTTGTCGCCCTTGTCGATCGGGTCGACCTTGCCGTCATCCAGGAATGCGTCGTACGCGCGCTTCTGGTATTTCTCTTCCGGCGAGTACCAGGCACCACCGCTGAATGCGAAGGTCTCGGGATTGAACATGCTGCGCGTGTAGTCGTGCGGCACGCGGGAGAGGTAACGATACACATGGCCGGTCCACGGCGCGGTGCCGCGATTGACGACTTCGTCGCGCACCTTCACCGCGTACTGGCCGCGCGAGAGCGTATAGGTGCGGCGGATGGTCACGCCACCGGCACCGTTCCACACGAAACGCGCGCTGACGTCCTTCGCACCATCGGCGAGCTTGAGGTCGGTCGCGGTGTCTTCGGGAACGAAGCCGCCGTCATGGTTGGGGGCGCCTTGCGTACTGGCCCAGCCGCTCTGTGCGACGTAGAAGTTCTTCGCATCCTCATCGAACAGACGCACCAGCGGCGCGTCGTCTGCGCGACTGGTGCGGTAGGCCAGCAGTTCGGCGCGGCGCACGCTGGCGCCATCGGTCACCAGACGCAGCACGTCGTTGCTGAGCGTGACCCGCACCTGGGGTTGCGCGGCTGCGGCGGCAGCTGGCGCAGCGGCAGGCTGGCCAGCGGCGGCAGGCACGGCGCCCGCCTGCGGGGGGGCGACGGTCGGCACCGGCATGCCTTGGGGCTGGACCGTCGCAAGCGGAGCGGCGGCCGGCTGCGGCTGCTTCTCCTCGCCCCATTTCATCCACAGGATGGTCGCAACCATCAACCAGGCGAGGATCAGGAAAGTACGCAATTGGGTCATGGCACGGCCGGAGTCGTCGCACCGTTGGAAGACGGTGCTGGGGGTGATGGGGATGAAGCGGGCGGCATTGTGCCGCCCGGTATCGATGGGGGCAACGCAACACGGCGCAAGGCATGCCGGAAGGCACTGGTGATCTCGGCGCCGGAGGCCCGGGCCGCACCGGCACGGGCGACAACCACATAGTCTCCTGCAGGCAGGGCGTGGCGCTCTCGGCGGAAATGATCGCGCAGGACGCGCTTGATGCGATTGCGGACCACGGCGCGCTTGTCGACCTTGCGCGAGACGGCAAGACCCAGGCGGGCAGGGTGGTCGGCAGGCAGGTGATGCAGGGCGAACAGGCCATTCGCCGCCGCACGACGACCGCGATTGAACACGGCGTCGAATTCCGGACGCGCACGTACCCGCGCGGAGCGCGGGTATCGGGCGGTCACGCCGGTGAGGTAACCGGCATTCATCTCGGAAGGATCGTCAGTGCCGGGGCGCATCGTCTGCACGTCACGCCCGGATCCGGTCAGCGGACCGGATGCGGCACACCGACGATCAAGCGCAGAGGCGCTTGCGGCCCTTCGCGCGACGGCGGGACAGGACCTTGCGGCCGTCGGCAGTCTTCATGCGGGCACGGAAGCCGTGGTCGCGCTTGCGCTTGAGGTTGCTGGGTTGGTAGGTGCGCTTGGTGGCCATGGCTCGGGCTCGAAAGTGCTTGAAAAAGGTGAGGTGGTAGCCCGAAGGGCATACGCGATGCGCAGCTTGGGCCTCAAGAACCGGCAATTATGGGGTGACAGGGGTTCCCGGGTCAAATCACCCGGGCTACAGGCGAAGGTCCATGGTGCGGGGACGCCCTCCGAGGTGGTAGTCTGACCGACTTACCCACCGGTTACCCACAGCCCTGCACACGGGACCGCGGATCGTCGACGCCATACGGCCTCGTGGTCCCGGACGTCCCGCGTTCCCGGGCTCGGGTGGCCCGTTCCCGCCGACGGCCCGTCCGTCCGCTCCCACTGCTGCGACCTGCGAATTACCGATGGATGCCTGGCCCCGCTGTCTCGAACGTCTTGAAGCCGAACTGCCGTTGGAGGAGGTCCAGACCTGGTTGAAGCCGCTGCAGGCGCGCCAGCGCGACGACGGCATGGTGCTCTACGCGCCGAATGCCTTCGTCCGCGACGCCGTGCAGGAGCGCTACCTGCCACGCATCAGCGAGCTGATGGACTATTTCGCCGGCAGCGCGACAGTGACGCTGGAAGTGGGATCGGTCCCCCGCCAGACGCCTGCGCCTCCCACCCCGACGCAGCTGCACGCGGCCAACCGCCTGCAGACGGGGGAAGCGGGCACGTCCTTCGCCGGCAATCTCGACAACCACTACACCTTCGACAACTTCGTGGAAGGCCGCAGCAACCAGCTCGGTCGTGCCGCCGCGTGGCAGGCCGCGCAGAAGCCAGGCGACCGCGCCCACAACCCGCTGCTTCTGTACGGGGGCACCGGCCTAGGCAAGACCCACCTGATGTTCGCCGCCGGCAACGAAATGCGCCGCCAGAACCCCGGCATGCGCGTCATGTACCTGCGCAGCGAGCAGTTCTTCAGCGCGATGATGAAGGCACTGCAGGACAAGACCATGGACGCCTTCAAGCGCCAGTTCCAGCAGGTCGATGCGCTACTGATCGACGACATCCAGTTCTTCGCAGGCAAGGACCGCACCCAGGAAGAGTTCTTCCACACCTTCAATGCGCTGTTCGACAGCCGCCAGCAGATCATCCTGACCTGCGACCGCTATCCGCGCGAAGTGGAGGGTCTCGAGCCGCGCCTGAAGTCGCGCCTGGCCTGGGGCCTGTCGGTGGCGATCGAGCCGCCGGATTTCGAAACGCGCGCCCAGATCGTGCTGAGCAAGGCCCGCGAACGCGGCGTCGTGCTGCCGGAAGACGTGGCCTACCTGCTGGCCAAGAAGATGCGCAGCAACGTGCGCGACCTGGAAGGCGCCTTGAACACCCTGGCGGCCCGCGCCAACTTCACGGGCAAGGCGATCACGCCCGAGTTCGCCCAGGAGACCCTGCGCGACCTGCTCCGTGCACAGCAGCAGGCGATCGGCATCGCCAACATCCAGAAGGCGGTAGCCGATTACTACGGGTTGCAGATCAAGGACCTGCTGTCCAAGCGACGCACCCGTTCGCTGGCCCGTCCGCGCCAGGTGGCAATGGCGCTCGCCAAGGAACTGACCGAGCACAGCCTGCCGGAGATCGGTGACGCCTTTGCCGGCCGCGACCATACGACCGTGCTGCATGCCTGCCGCCAGATCCGCACCCTGACCGAGAGCGACGGCAAGTTGCGCGAAGACTGGGACAAGCTGATCCGCAAGCTCAGCGAGTGATCGACGCGGCCAAACCCGCGTCGTCATTGGCGAAAAGTGTGGATATCCACACCTGCATTTCGTAAGTTGCGCAAGGCGTGGAGACAAGTTGTGGATAAAAACGCAGCCGCCGAAGTGGCGCGAGCTTATCCACAGTTGATCCCCACAACGGCAGTGCGGTTATACAGATGTTCGATGTTGCCGAAAAACGTGCGAAAACAGCGACTTGAATACGTTTCCCACCGTTTTTCGCGCTACCATCACCACCATCTTTTAAGATTTTCCATCTTTTAGAAGCATGAAGCGGCGCAAAGCCGCCGACTCACGAGGGGAACCCAATCCGATGCGTTTCAGTCTTCAACGCGAAGTCCTCCTGAAGCCGCTGGCGCAGGTCGTGAATGTCGTCGAACGCCGACAGACGCTTCCGGTGCTGGCCAATCTGCTCGCCCGGGTCGATGGCGATCTCCTTTCGCTGACCGGCACCGACCTGGAAGTCGAAATGGTCGCGCGCACGAAAGTCGAGGATGCCGAATCCGGCGAAACCACGATCCCGGCACGAAAGCTGTTCGAGATCGTTCGCGCGCTGCCGGACGGCAGCCGGGTCACGATCAGCCAGGCCGGAGACAAGATCACCGTACAGGCAGGGCGCAGCCGTTTCACCCTGGCCAGCCTGCCGGCGAACGACTTCCCGGCACTCGATGAAGTCGATGCGACCGAACGCGTGAAAGTGGCCGAAGCCGGTCTGAAGGAATTGATCGAACGCACTGCATTCGCGATGGCGCAGCAGGACGTGCGCTATTACCTCAATGGCCTGCTGTTCGACCTGCGCGACAAGGCTCTCCGCTGCGTGGCCACGGACGGACACCGTCTTGCCCTGTGCGAAGCGGTCCTCGAAGAAGCCGTGCAGACGAAGCGTCAGATCATCGTGCCGCGCAAGGGCGTGCTCGAACTGCAGCGCCTGCTCGAAGGTGGGGATCGCGAGCTCGAGCTGGAGATGGGTCGCAGCCATATCCGAGTGAAGCGCGACGACGTGACGTTCACGAGCAAGCTGATCGACGGACGTTTCCCGGACTATGAGGCGGTCATTCCGATCGGCGCGGACCGTGAAGTGCGGATCGATCGCGAAGCCCTGCGGGCATCGCTGCAGCGCGCCGCGATCCTGTCGAACGAGAAGTACCGTGGTGTCCGCATCGAGGTCTCGCCCGGCCAGATCCGGATCAATGCCCACAATCCCGAGCAGGAAGAAGCGCAGGAAGAAGTCGAAGCCGATACGAAGGTCGACAGCCTGGTCATCGGCTTCAACGTGAACTATCTGCTGGATGCCCTGTCAGCCCTGCGTGAAGAGCAGATCATCCTGCTCCTGCGCGATGCGAATTCCTCGGCACTGGTCCGGGAATCGAGCAGCGACAAGTGTCGTCACGTGGTCATGCCTCTGCGTCTCTGACCGGATGGGCTTGTTCCACGTGGAACACGAGCTGAGCTATGCATGTCGCCCGGGCCCTCCCGGGCGATTTCGTTTGAGTACGCACTCCTGCTTGAGGTCATCGTTGCCATGCATGTGACGCGATTGCGTGTGGCATCAGTCCGCCGGCTGGAAGAGGTTGATCTGGCGCCATCTCCTGGAATCAACCTGATTACCGGAGACAATGGGGCGGGCAAGACGAGCTTGCTCGAAGCCCTGCATCTTCTCGCCTACGGTCGCAGTTTCCGTGGCCGGGTCAGGGATGGATTGATTCGTACCGGGGCCGAGGCCGTGGAGGTGTTTGCCGAGTGGCAGGAACAGTCGCCTCCGCGGACGCGAAAGGCGGGGTTGCGGCATCTTGGCCAACGCTGGGAGGGGCGCCTGGATGGTGCTTCGGTCTCGCAACTCGGCGAGCTGTGCGCTGCGCTCGCCGTGGTGACGTTCGAGCCAGGCAGCCATGCGCTCGTGACGGGCGGTGGCGAACCGAGGCGACGGCTGATCGACTGGGGTTTGTTCCACGTGGAACAAGCCGAGGGTGGGCAGGAGTTCCTGAGACATTGGCGCCGCTACGCCAGAGCCCTGAAGCAACGCAATCAGCTGCTGAAGGCAAGGATTCGCGACGGACAGCTCGATGCCTGGGATCATGAGCTCGCCGAGGCGGGCGAGCCGCTGACCCGCAGGCGCCAGCATTACGTCGAGCGACTCGAGCCGGAGCTGCAGCAGGTCGCTTCGGATCTGATCCCGTCGCTTGGCCGACCTACGCTCGCATTCCAACCCGGCTGGTCGCGCGAGCAGTTGTCGCTCGCCGATGCCTTGCTGGTCGCCCGCGATCGGGACCTGGCTTACGGGCATACCTCGGTCGGGCCGCATCGTGCCGACTGGCGGATCGACTATCCGATGCTCGCAAGCCGCGAAGCGCTTTCGCGCGGTCAAGCCAAGCTCACCGCACTGTCGATCCTTCTTGCGCAGGCAGAACATCACGCGCGTGTCGCCGGGGAGTGGCCGGTCGTCGCATTGGACGATCTGGCATCCGAACTGGATCGGAACCATCAGGGCAGGGTGCTTCAGCGCTTGGTCGCATCCGGTGCCCAGGTGTTCATCACGGGAACAGAACCGCCATCAGCACTTGCGCAGATGAATCTATCCCCGCGTGTGTTCCACGTGGAACGAGGCGAGACCGTTACCGGCATTGTTGGCTGAACCCGGCATCGCGACTGGCTGTCCGGGAACCGGCGTTCCGGCGCTGCCGGGGGCGCGCTGTTATACTTTTTGATCGATTCCCAACGCATCCGTGTCGTGCCCCGCGCATGCGCGCCGATCGGCCCGGCACGGCCGCACCAGCACCAGAACGAAGCGAATGACCGACGAAACCCAGCCGTCCTCCGGTGCCAACAACACCTACGATTCCAGCAAGATCACCGTGCTCCGTGGCCTGGAAGCCGTGCGCAAGCGCCCAGGCATGTACATCGGCGATGTGCATGACGGCACTGGCCTGCACCACATGGTCTTCGAGGTCGTGGACAACTCCGTCGACGAAGCCCTGGCCGGCCATGCCGACGACATCATCGTCACGCTGCACGAAGACGGCTCCTGCTCGGTCAGCGACAACGGCCGCGGCATCCCGGTCGACATCCACAAGGAAGAGGGCGTTTCCGCAGCGGAAGTGATCCTCACGGTGCTGCACGCCGGCGGAAAGTTCGACGACAACAGCTACAAGGTGTCCGGCGGTCTGCACGGCGTCGGCGTCTCCGTGGTGAACGCGCTGTCCGAAAAGCTGTGGCTCGAGATCTGGCGCGACGGCCACCACTACGAGCAGCAGTACGCGCTCGGCGAGCCGCAGTACCCGCTGAAGCAGCTCGAAGCATCGACGAAGCGCGGCACCCGCCTGCGTTTCCTGCCGTCGGCCGAAATCTTCACCGACGTCATCTTCCACTACGACATCCTGGCCAAGCGCCTGCGTGAGCTGTCGTTCCTGAACTCCGGCGTGAAGATCACCCTGATCGACGAGCGCCCGGACGAACGCGGCGAGACCCGCAAGGACATCTTCCAGTACGAAGGCGGCATCCGCTCCTTCGTGGAACACCTGGCCCAGCTCAAGACTCCGCTGCACCAGAACGTGATTTCGGTGAGCGGCGAGCAGAACGGCATCACCGTGGACGTCGCCCTGCAATGGACCGACGCCTACCAGGAAACGATGTTCTGCTTCACCAACAACATTCCGCAGAAGGACGGCGGCACGCATCTCGCCGGCTTCCGCGCCGCGCTCACGCGCACCTTGACCAACTACATCGAACACAGCGGCATCGGCAAGCAGGCGAAGATCGCACTGTCCGGCGACGACATGCGCGAAGGCCTGATCGCCGTGCTGTCGGTGAAGGTGCCGGATCCGAGTTTCTCCTCACAGACCAAGGAAAAACTCGTCAGTTCAGAGGTGAAGCCGGTCGTTGAGAGCACGTTCGGCGCACGTTTGGAGGAATTCCTCCAGGAAAACCCCAGCGAAGCCCGCTCGATCTGCGAAAAGGTGGTCGACGCCGCCCGAGCCCGCGAAGCGGCCCGCAAGGCGCGCGAGCTCACCCGTCGCAAGGGGGCGCTCGATATCGCTGGCCTGCCGGGCAAGCTGGCGGATTGCCAGGAGAAGGATCCCGCCCTGTCCGAACTGTTCATCGTCGAGGGCGACTCGGCAGGCGGCTCGGCGAAGCAGGGCCGCAATCGCCGCAACCAGGCCGTCCTTCCGCTGCGCGGCAAGATCCTCAACGTGGAACGTGCGCGATTCGATCGCATGCTCTCGTCTGCCGAAGTCGGCACCTTGATCACCGCGCTCGGCACGGGGATCGGCAAGGACGAATACAACCCGGACAAGCTGCGCTACCACCGCATCATCATCATGACCGACGCCGACGTCGACGGCTCGCACATCCGCACGCTGCTGCTGACGTTCTTCTATCGGCAGATGCCCGAGCTGATCGAGCGCGGACACGTCTACATCGGCTTGCCACCGCTCTACAAGATCAAGCAGGGGCGCAACGAGCTCTACCTCAAGGATGATGCGGCGCTCGACCAGTACCTGGCGAACAATGCGGTCGAAAACGCGTCGCTCGTGCCGGCGGACGGCGAGCCGGCGATCGAAGGGGCGAACCTGGAACGCCTGCTGCTGGCCTATGCAGGTGCGCGCGATGCGATCGCGCGCAATGCCTATCGTTACGACGCATCCCTGCTCGAAGCGCTGATCGATTTCGCCCCGCTGGATGCCGCAGCGATTGCGCGTCTGGCCGAGGATCGCAGCGATCTGGACACCCTCGAGGCCCGGCTCAACCGCACAGGCCTCGGACGCCCGCGTTTCCGCATCTCGGTGCAGGCAGCGGATGAAAACCAGTCGGCGGCGCTGCTCGTCACGCGCACGCACATGGGCGAATCGCAGGTGCAGGTGCTGTCGTTGTCGAGTTTCGAGCACGGCGAGCTGCGCGCACTGCGTGATGCCGCGGCATTGCTGCACGGCCTGCTCCGCGATGGCGCGAAGATCGTCCGCGGCAACCGCGAAGAGCCTGTCGCGAGTTTCGCGAAGGCGCACGAGTGGCTGCTCGAGGAAGCGAAGAAGGGCCGGCAGATCCAGCGCTTCAAGGGCCTGGGTGAAATGAATCCCGAACAGCTGTGGGAAACCACGGTCAACCCGGATTCGCGTCGACTGCTGCAGGTGCGCATCGAAGATGCCGTCGCGGCAGACCAGATCTTCTCGACGCTGATGGGCGACGTCGTCGAACCGCGTCGAGAGTTCATCGAAGACAACGCGCTGAAGGTCGCAAACCTCGACGTGTGAGGCCGGCGCGCAATTTCGCGCACAAACTTGCATGCGGTGGCGTATGTCCCACCGCAATGAGCCGGGACAGGCGGAAAAACACGGAAAACCGCCACATTCGCGGTTTTCCCGTGCATCCGGACACGAAATGCCGAAACAGGCGAAAAAGCCTGACGAACATCGCCGACTGTCGCAAATCATGGGATTCCGGCTTTCCCGCACCTGAAGGGATGCGCATAATCGGCGCCCGTCAAGTGGATGAAGCTTGTCATTTGACGAAACTTTAATCCCAGTCGGTCTACAACATGTCCCCCCAGCCGCGCCGAGGCGTGCCCATGAACCACCGGAAAACGACGCCTGCCCTGCGCGCGATCGCGATCGCGGCGGTTTGTGCGTCACTGCTCGCCGGCTGCGCGACGACCACATCGTCGACCGGGCGCAAGCAGTACGTCGGCGGCGTTTCGCAGGAACAGCTGGACCTGCTCGGCAGCCAGGCATTCGCACAGATCAAGGGACAGAAATCGCAGAGCGCCGATGCGCGCCAGTCCGCCTATGTCGGCTGCGTGGTCGATGCCATCGTGTCGCAGTTGCCCGCGCCTTCCCAAGGTCGTGCCTGGGAGCATGCGCTGTTCATCGACAGCCGACCGAACGCGTTCGCACTGCCGGGCGGCAAGGTCGGCGTGAATACCGGCATCTTCGATGTCGCACGCAACCAGGACCAGCTCGCCGCCGTCATCGGCCACGAAGTCGGCCATGTGCTCGAGCGGCATCACGACGAGCGCATCACCCGGCAGATGGGCGCATCCGGCGCAGTGCAATTGCTCGGCATGCTCGCGGGCGCCCGCTACGGTGATTCCGGTGCGCAGGCGGCCGCGCAAGGTGGAAGCCTGCTCGCGATCGGCGGTTTCCTCCTGCCCGGCACGCGGCAGCAGGAAAGCGAAGCGGACATCGTCGGCCAGCGTCTCATGGCCCAGGCCGGCTTCGATCCCCGCCAGGCCGCTGCGCTGTGGCGTAACATGATCGCCGCCACCGGACGCGACGGACGCGCATCGGACTGGCTGTCGACCCACCCCGACCCCGCATCGCGCATCGGTGCGTTGGAACAGCGGGCCGAATCCCTCATGCCCACCTTCGACCAGGCCAGGGCGGCCGGTCGCAGGCCAAGCTGCAGTTGATCCGAGCCGCACGACCGATGTCCAGCCACGCCACATTTCGCGGCCCATCCGCATCCATGGTGACGCTCGCCGCGTCGTCGCCCAAGAGTCCAACGGAACAGAGAACCTCCATGACCCCTTCGTCCCACCCGCTCCTCAAGTCGTCTGCCCTGGCGCTGGCTGTTGCGCTGATGCTCGGCAGTGCCTTCACCGGCCATGCATATGCGCAGGACGGAGGCGAAGAAGAGAAGAAGGACAACGGCGGCAGCCGCGCATCCAGTCCGGTGATGGAGCGCATCGAGCGCGCGAAGCAGCGCCGTGCCAAGGCGCAGGGCGCTGAACAGCAGGAATCGTCCGCTGGCGCACAGGCCTCGACTTCCGCACCGCTTTACCCGCTGGCCACGCGCGTTCCGCCGTCGCAGAAGGTCAATGCGAAGGAAAACAAGACCGCGAAGGAGATCCAGGCGGATTACGAAGCCAACAAGTTCGACAGCGTGATGAGCAAGGTGGACGCCTTCGCCGCATCCGGCTCGACCAATGCCTATCTCCAGGCGTATCTCTACCAGCTGGCTGCCGTCGCCGCGAACAATGCAGGCGACCAGCAGAAGAGCGCCGATTACTTCCGCAAGACCATCGAAGCCAATGGCCTCGACAACAACGGGCACTACCAGGCGATGTACAACCTCGCCATCCAGCTGAACCAGCTGGATCAGGCTGCGGAAGCGCTGACGGTGGTCGATCGTTTCCTCAACGAGACCAAGACCGACAAGATCGATCCGCTGAGCCTCAAGGCCATCATCCTCGGGAACCTCGATCGTCCCGCCGAAGGCGCCGCACTGTTCGAGAAGGTCCTCGCCACCAAGCCGGATGACCGTCCGACCCTGATGAACGCCGTCGCGATGTACCAGCAGGCCGACAATTTCGACAAGGCCAACGCCTTGCTGGAAGGCGCGCGCAAGAAGGGCATGCTGACCGAGGGTTCGGAATACAGGACCCTGTTCGTCGGCTACATCAACGCGAACAAGTACGTGCAGGCCCGCGAGGTGCTGGAAGAAGGCGTGAACAAGGGCGCGATCAAGCCGTCGCAACAGCTCGCCAACGATTATTCGATCCTCGCGCAGCACTATTACATCGACGACAACAAGATTCCCGAAGCGATCGAGTTCTATACCCGCGCCATGAAGGTTTCGACGGACGGTGAAGCGGCCTTGAACTTGGCACGCGTTCTGCGCAACGAGTCGCGAATCGCCGAAGCGAAGGCCGCTGCCAGGGAGGCATTGGCCAAGGGTGTGAAGAAGCCAAAGGATGCCAACGCGATCCTGGCATTGCCCGGCGGAAAGTGAGACAACGGGCGCTTCCAGGGGCTCGGGGGTGTTGGTAACTCCCGGCCCGATTGTATAAGCTTACAGATTCCCGCGACTGGGGCCGATGTTTGAAACCAGTCGCGGTTCGACCATTCCGGGGTGCTGTGGTTCAGGGGGCGGGTTCGTGTTCTGGGAGAGGACACGAGCGCGGATCCGGACAGGTACCACGAGTCCGCTAAATCGAGCCTGCTGCGCATGACCCAAGACTTGCCGACCTCCGACAAGCGTGATCGCGACGAACCCGGCCTGAACTGGCCGCGGGTCGCCGCCATCAGCTTCGCCATCGCACTGCACATCGCGGCACTCATGCTGTTGCTCGTGCCGGTCACCCCTCCGGGCGCCGAGCAGGAAGAAGAGCAGAATACCAGCGTCGTCATCATCGAGCCGCCGCCGCCGCCGCCGCCGCCCCCGCCGCCGCCGGAAGAGCCGCCGAAGGAAATCAAGCTGACCCCGCAGGAAACCCCGCGGCCGGTCGTGCAGCCGCCGCCGGACGAACCGCCGGTGGTGTTCGAAGAAGCTTCGGAAGTCGATACTCCGGCCCCGCCGCCGGCCCCGCCGGCTCCGCCTTCGCCGCCGGCTCCGACCTCGCCGGCCCGCAACGACAACGACCTGCGCGCTTCGCTCTGCGTCCGGCCTTCGATGGCCCCGCTGCAGCAGGCCGTCTCGCGAGCCGGGTCCGCCGCCGACCTGACCCTGACGATCGTCTATCAGGCTGACGGCACGATCACCGATGTCTCCGTCTCCAAGAGCAGCCGCAACCGCGATCTCGATCGCGCAGCGGTGACCTGGGCGAGACGCGCCAAGCTGTGCCCGGGCGCTGCCGGTTCCGGTCGACTGCCGTTCTCGTTCGACATCGACTGATCCGGTCCAGACCCAAGCATCCAGATCCAACCCGATCCAACCCCGTTCCTTTCCACTACACAAGAAAAGGTAAGCGTCATGCTGCAGGAAATCCTCACCATCGCATCCGCCGGCGCCGCCGGGGGCGGTAATGCTGCCTCCGCGCTGAAGCAGATGGGCGTCGACCATCTGATCGCCGAATTCACCAGCAAGCCGGGCGACTACCCGGTGCAGATCGCTGTCGCCCTGACCCTCGTCATCCAGTCCGCCATGTCCTGGTACTGGATCGTCGTCAACTTCATCAAGAACAGCGCCCTGCGTCGCCGCGGCGACTCGGTGACCAGCACCTTCTGGGAAACCCCGAACGCCCAGGACGCCATCCGCTTCATGGAAGAGCAGCCCAAGAGCGAGCCCTTCTCGAAGATCGCCCTCGACGCCGCCCAGGCCGCAGCGCACCACCAGCGCCACGAAGGCTCGCGCCTGGTCGAGTCGCTGAACCGTTCGGAGTTCGTCGACCGCGCCCTGCGTCAGGCCGTCACCCGCGAATCGATGAACCTCGAAAGCGGCATGACCGTGCTCGCCACCGTCGGTTCGACCGCTCCGTTCATCGGTCTGCTCGGTACCGTGTGGGGCATCTACGGCGCGCTCATCAAGATCGGCGCGACCGGTCAGGCCTCCATCGACGCCGTCGCCGGCCCGGTGGGTGAAGCACTGATCATGACCGCCGTCGGTCTGTTCGTCGCCATCCCGGCGGTGCTCGCATACAACTTCTTCATGCGCGCCAACCGCATCACCAACAGCCAGTTCGACACGTTCGCGCACGACCTGCACGACTTCTTCGCCACCGGCTCGCGCGTCGGCGAAGCGTCCAGCAAGCGCTGATCCGTACGTAGCGACGATCGAATCACCTGACGGAGCACAGTCATGGCCTTCAGTAACGGCAACGACAGCGGCACGCCGATGTCCGAAATCAACGTCACGCCCCTCGTGGACGTGATGCTGGTGCTGCTCATCATCTTCATGATCACGGCGCCACTGATGTCGCACAAGACGAAGGTCGAGCTGCCCGAGGCGAACTACCTTACACGGGAAGAAAAACCAGTAAGCATCGCCCCGATCACCATCGCCGTCACCGAAGAAGGTCGTTACTTCTTCAATGACGAGCCGGTGACCCGCGAGCTGCTGGAAAGCCGCCTGTCCGTGGAAGCGCAGAAGGTGCCGCAGCCCTCGGTCAACATCCGTGGCGACAAGACCGTTCGTTATCGCTTCATCAACGACGTGGTCAACATCGCCCAGGCCCAGGGCATGCGTCAGGTCGGCTTCGTCGCCACCCGCGAACGCAACTGATTCGGAGACAGACGCATGGCATTCGCATCCAACTCCGGTGGCGGCCCGATGGCCGATATCAACGTCACGCCCCTCGTGGACGTGATGTTGGTGCTGCTGATCATCTTCATGGTGACCGCGCCGATCCTGTCCTATCCGATCGACATCGATCTGCCCCAGCGTACGAGCAATCCTCCGGAGAATCCGAGGGAGCCGCCGCCGCCGGTCAAGCTGCGCATCGATCAGGCCGGCACGGTCTACTGGAACGACAGCCCGACCCCGGTCTCTGCATTGCTCAACATGATGCAGGCCGAAGTCGAGCGTGATCCGGCCAACCAGCCGACCCTCGAAATCGATGTCAACGAGGAAGCGCAGTACGAAACGCTCGCGAAGGTCCTGGCGCAAGCCAAGGACGCGCAGATGAAGAAGATCGGTTTCGTGAAGAAGCCCTGATCCTGAAACAATCGCAATAAAAGGCCGGCGCCGGACCTGCAGCCTGCCGCCCGCCCGGAACGACTTGAACCAATTCGACGCCGCCCTTCGGGGCGGCGTTTTTTATGGCCGATTCCTGCCTTTTCGTGGCGGAAAGCCTTGTCGACCCCGTTCTGCCGGGCGTAACGTTGGAAGCGTCACCACCAGCAGAGGAGCGACGCCATGGCTTTCGCACAATCCCAGACACGTGACCGCGCACTGGCCGAAATCAACATCACGCCATTGATCGACGTCATGCTGGTGCTGCTGGTGATCTTCATGATCGCGGCACCTGTCCTGACGAAGGACATTCCGCTGACATTGCCGCAGGTGGCTCCTCCTGCGCCGGTTGTTCCGCCGCCGCCGATCGAGCTCCGGATCGATGCGTTGGGCGAAGTGACTGTCGCTGGTGCACCGGTCGCGATGAACGAGCTTGTGTCGGTCCTGCAGACGGAGCGCGAGCGACTGGCAGGTCAGAAGGTCGTGCTGAGCGTCGAAGCCAGCTACGACGTCGATTACGAAGTCGTCGCGAAGGTTCTCGCGAATGCGCAGAACGCGGGGCTCAAGAACATCCGCATGCGTTGAGCGCAGAGAGAGTCGACATGCCGGCGGCAACGCTGGACCGCAAGCAGCACGGGCGGCCATTGGCCGCCCGTGATCTTTTGTGGCGCTACGGAGCGAGAACGAAACTCAGCGACCTTCCACGATCGCGAGATAGCGTTTCACGGTGAACGCGAGTCCGTCATGCAAGGCTTCGCCAATCAGCGCGTGGCCGATGGAAACCTCGAGTACCGCAGGCACGGCCTCCAGAAATGCACTGAGGTTGGCCTGGCTGAGATCGTGGCCTGCGTTGACGCCCATGCCTTTCGCCTGGGCAGCCCGTGCCGTTTCCGTGAAGACCGGCAGCACTTTCCCAGGCTGTCCTTCGGCGAATGCTTCGGCATAAGGCCCGGTGTACAGCTCGATCCGATCCGCACCGCTCGCAGCGGCAGCGGCGATGTCGGCGCCGGCATCCGCGAACACGCTGACGCGACAGCCGATGGCATGGAGTGCAGTCACGTGCTGGCGCAGGCCGTCGAGATCGCGTGCGAAGTCGAAGCCATGGTCGGAGGTGAGCTGGCCGTCGTCGTCGGGTACCAGGGTGGCCTGGGCGGGGCGGGTGGCTTCGCACAAGGCGAGGAACCCCGGATAGCCGGGTCGAGGCGGGGCAAAGGGGTTGCCCTCGATGTTGAACTCGACGCCATACGTGCGTGTCAGCTCAGCCAGGGCATGCACGTCGTCCGTCCGGATGTGTCGGGCATCCGGGCGCGGATGGACGGTGATGCCATGCGCGCCTGCATCCAGGCATACACGCGCGGCGGTGACCACGTCCGGGTCACGTCCTCCGCGCGAATTGCGCAGTACCGCGATCTTGTTGACGTTGACGCTGAGTGCAGTCAAATCGCTGTCTGCCTCATGCTTGGGGCGCTTCCGGCTGAGCCGGAACACCGGTCGACGCTTGGGGCGCGACGGCATCGCCAGGGGCACCCGTCGTGCCGTTGCGGCGCGCTTCCGCTTGCTCGCGCATCCGGCGAAGTTCGATCGGGTCGATCAGCATGGCCTCACTGCGCGAAGCATTGCCGACGCGGTCGGCGATGAGGATCATCACCGAGAACACGGTGAGGCCGAGCGATACCAGCATGCAGACGACCATGATCACCATGGAGGTCGAAGTCAGGGCCACCGCGAGCAGGGCGGCAGCGATCGCAAAGAAGAGCCAGGGCATACGGCGCGTCCTTCCCGGGGGACAGAAGAGGGGCGGGCGCCAGTCTACTCCGGTGGATGCCGCTCACGACAGGCCATTGGCCGGTGCCGGCGCGCCGTCCGTCGCCAGCGGACCTAGAGCAAGGGTGACATCAGCCGGGCCAGGGCTTCAGGCAGCCGGCTGCGGAACAGTGGCCGACCGCGATCACGGCGGACGCGCGGGGCGGACGCGAACTCACCTTCGACATGCTGCGCCAGGCGCGAGGCCAGATCCGTGTCCTGGAACAGGATCGAGACCTCGAAGTTGAGTCGGAAGCTTCGGTGATCGAAGTTCGCGCTGCCGACCAGGCAGCTGGTGTCGTCCACCAGCAAGGCCTTGGTGTGCAGCATGCGCGGGCCGTATTCGTAGATCTTCACGCCGGCGTCCATCAGGTCGTCGTAATACGAGCGTGCAGCGAGCGTGACCAGCCGGGAATCGCTCGTGCGCGGCACGAGGAGGCGCACATCCAGTCCACCGAGCGCAGCAGACGTCAGCGCCATCATCGCGGCCTCGCCCGGCACGAAGTACGGCGTGACGAGCCAGACCCGGCTGCGCGCTGCATGGATCAGCGCAACGTGCATGCGGTGGATGGCTTCCCAGGACGAGTCCGGGCCGGAGGTCAACACCTGTGCCGAAATGATTCCTTGCGAGGACTGGGGCGCGGAGCGCGCAAGCTCGGACAGGAAATCGCGTCGACCGGTCGCATAGATCCAGTCCTCGACGAACACACGCTGCAGGGCGCGAACGACATCGCCCTCGATGCGCAGGTGGAGATCCCGGTACGCATTGTCGCGCAGGCGTTCGTTCTGCTCATCGGTGACGTTGATGCCGCCGGTGAACGCGACACGGCCGTCGATGACGACGATCTTCCGGTGCGTTCGCAGGTTCAGCCACGGGCGAGACCAGAATCGCCAGAAGCGTGTGGGGTGGAACCAGGCCAGTTCTCCACCCGCCGCCACCAGCGGCGCGAAGAAGGCAGCCTTGCACCGGCCCGCGCCGATCGCATCCAGCAGCAGCCTCACCTTCACGCCACGTTTCGCACAGGCCACCAGCGCATCGCGCAGCTCCGCGCCACTGCGGTCGGGCATGAAGATGTAGTACTCGAGGTGCACGTGCTCGCGCGCCAAGGCGAGGTCGTCGATGAGCGCCTCGTACTTCGCGGCGCCATCGACGAGCAACCGCACGTTCGACGCACGCATCGGTGCCAATCCGGTCGAGGCTTCGGCAAGACGCGCCAGTTCCAGCGCATCGGGCGCGTCCGATGGCGAGAACGCCGGCGAGGCGAGCGCATCGCCATCGATCCTGCTGCGCGCGCGGCGCAGTCGCTGGCGCTGGATCTTCTGCGGACCGAACAGGTGATAGACCAGAAAACCGACGTAGGGCAGCAGCGCAAGCCCGAGGATCCAGCTGAGCGTCGCGACCGGTTCGCGTTTCTGCAGGACGATCCAGCCACCGAGCACCAACAGGTGCAGCAGCCAGACCGCAATGAGTACCGGGATGACATACGGCCCCACGACGGGCAGCGTCCGCAGCCATTCCCAGAACCAGTCGAACATGCCGAACATCGAGGCGATCTCCGTCGCAGCTGCTGCGACCACAAAGGCGTAGCCTAACCGGATGGCGATGGGTGGCAAACGCGATACGGCGACGCAGGACCTGCTGCGCGACGGCCCGATCAAGGGGCGCGGCGCGGCCTCCCACGTGCGCGGTCGTTTCGAGAAGACCTTGGTGGAAGCCGAAGACGACGGCTGGGGGTCGATCCACGCCGTCGAAACGGACGGCGTCGATTGGCGCCCGCCGCCGCTGCGCACCCACGTCACCGAGGAGCGCGCACGCAGCATCATCAGTCGCAACCAGTCGCCCGACATCCCGTTCAGCCAATCGGTGAACCCGTATCGTGGCTGCGAGCACGGATGCGTGTATTGCTTCGCACGGCCATCGCACGCCTACCTGGACCTGTCGCCGGGACTGGATTTCGAGACCCGGCTGTACGCCAAGACCAACGCGGCGGAACTGCTCCGCGCGGAGCTGGGCAAGCGCGGTTATCGCTGCTCGTCGATCTCGCTGGGCATCAACACCGATGCCTACCAGCCGATCGAGAAGCGCCACCGGATCACGCGACAGCTGCTCGAGGTCCTCGCCGAATGTCGTCACCCGGTCGGCCTGATCACCAAGAGCGGACTCATTCGGCGCGACCTTGACCTGCTGGCGCCGATGGCGCGCCAGGGACTGGTCCATGTCTATGTCTCGATCACTTCGCTCGACAATCGCCTGTCCTCGATCCTCGAACCCCGCGCCGCTGCGCCGCACACGCGGTTGAAGACCCTGCGTGCCTTGCACGAGGCAGGCGTGCCGGTGGGCGTGATGGTTGCACCAGTCATCCCGATGATCACCGACCGCGAACTGGAGCACATCCTCGAAGCCGCATACGCGCACGGTGCGCGTGCTGCGGGCTACGTGCTGCTGCGCCTGCCGCACGAGCTGAAAGAGGTGTGGCGCGAATGGTTGTCGCTGCACTATCCCGAGCGTGCCGAACACGTCATGAGCCTTGTGCAACAGATGCGTGGCGGCAAGGACTACGACAGCCGCTACGGCACGCGCATGCGCGGCGAAGGGCCATTCGCGGACCTGATCGCGATGCGTTTCGCGAAGGCGTACAAGCGCTACGCCTTCGGTCGGTTGCCGCCGCTGGACACCTCGCACTTCGTGGCACCGACGCCACCGAAACCGGCATCGCCGCAGGGCGAGCTGTTCTGAGCGATGGTGAATGTCGTGGTCAGCGTGGCTCCGCGTGCCCGCGGAACCGCGTCGGCGTGGCACCGGTGCGCTTGCGCATGAGACGACGCAAGGCCGTGGCGTCCTCGTAGCCCACGGCGGCCGCGACCTGGTCGATCGACATCCGTGTGCTTTCGATCAGGCGACGCGCACGCGCCAGGCGCACGGCCTGGATCAGCGCCGACGGCCCGTGTCCCGTCGCATCGCGCACGCGGCGCGACAGGGTGCGCGGCGACATCGCGAAGGCTTCGGCCAGTGCGGCCACCGCCGGCGGCTGCGGCAACGCGTCTTCGATCTCTCGCACCAGGCGACGTACGAGGGCGTCGCCATTGGCGAGCATGGAAGGCAGGGTGTAGGCCGATTGCGCGGTGCGTGCATCCAGCAGCAGCACGCGCGCCACGGCATCGGCCAGCGCTGCGCCATGGGCTCGCAGCAGGTGCAGCATCAGGTCGACCTGCGCCATCGCAGCGCCGGCCGTGACCAGCGTGTCGTCCACGCACAGGATGCGATCGGCGTCGACGTGGCAGGCGGGCGCGGTCCGGCGCAGGTGCTGCGCCAACCACCAGGTGGTGGTGACGGACCGACCGTCCAGTGCACCGCCGTCACGCAGCAGGAACACGGCGCTGCACGTCGCTGCGACCGGCAGGCGTCGCGCGACGCGCCGCGCCAGCCTCCCGGCCATGTCCCTGCAATCGCTGAGCGCCAGCCGTTCTTCCAGCGCTCCGGCCGATTCGACGGCCAGCCCCGGGATCACCCAGAGGCTGTCGTCGTCGTCGGCTTCGGTCAGTGGTCGGGTGGGGCAACGCAATCCACCCGCCAGTTCGACATCGCCGCCCTCGGGCGACAGCACGCGCCAGCGCGGCGCCGGCAGGGTCAGGCCCGGTGCGAGCGAGGTTGCCGCACGCAGCATGTCGAGACTGACCGCCACTCCAGCGGCATGTGCGCCCGGCAGGACAATGAGCTGGAATTCGGGGAGCGCTGTAGACATGGCCGAAACCGCCCTTATCGTGTCGAATCGGACACTGGGAGTGTAGCCGCAGCTCGGCTGCAATGGCGCAACCATCCATCGAGACGCTGCCATGACCGCTTTGCCCGACTTCGATTCTCTCGACGACTTCGTCCTGTGCGAGCTCGAGTTGGAGGGCGTCGGCAAGCGCGTCCACGTCGCCGGCAAGGGCCCGGCCGTGATCGTGATGACCGAGATGCCGGGTATCAGCCCGCATGTCGCGCGTTTCGCCCGCTGGGTGCGCGACGCCGGCTTCACCGTCTGGATGCCCTCGCTGTTCGGTCGCGACGGTGCGGTGCCGGACGCCGAGGAAGGCAAGGCCGTCTTCAAGCGCGCCTGCGTCAGCGCCGAATTCCGCGCCTTCGCCGGCCAGGGCGCCAGCCCGGTCACGCAGTGGCTGCGCGCCCTGGCCCGCCATGCCCATCGCGAATGCGGCGGCCCGGGCGTGGGCGCCATCGGCATGTGCTTCACCGGCAATTTCGCGCTGAGCATGATGCTGGAGCCGGCGATGCTCGCCCCGGTGCTGTCGCAGCCAACACTGCCGCTCGACGACCCGGCAGCGCTGGAAAGCCCGCCCGAAGAATTGGCGACCGTGCGCGAACGTCTCGAACGCGAGGACCTGACGGTTCTCGCCTACCGCTTCGCCGGCGACCGCTTCTGCCGCGCCGAACGCTTCGCCGCCTACCGTCGCGCGCTCGGCGACCGCTTCGTCGAACGCGTGCTGCCCGATGACGCCGCCAACCGCGACAACCTGCCGCCGTTCTTCCGCGACGTGGTCTGCGGCCCGCACAGCGTGGTCACCGTGCACCTGATCGACGAGACGGGGCAGCCGACGGTGCGAGCTCGCGACGAAATCCTGGGGTTCTTCCGGCGACGTCTGTACGCGGAAGCATGATCATTCCACTGGCTGCGATGAAAGCGCGCGGTCTAGACTTGGCCGAGTGCATCGAGGACGCCGTGGACATGGTTGAACCGACCCGCAGGGACAAGATCCTCTACGTGTTGATGGCCCCCATCGCGCTCGGATGGGCGGGACTGAATTTCTGGTGGCTCGCAACCACCGGCACGATGCCGGTGCGAGGCGATACGGGCCTCGTATGGGCCAGCGTGGCCTGATGTTCTGGGTGTCGCTCGGGTTGTACGTCATTCTCGCCGTCGCGTCCCTCGTCGTCATCACCGCGTTCCTGCGCTGGATGCTGCGGTCACGCCGAAACTGTCGCACACCTTCGTAGGGTGGGCTTTCAGTCCGCCAGCGCAACGGATTGATCGCGATCCGCACGGCAAGTATTGAAGCAGTGGGCTTGAAGCCCACCCGACGACGCGACGATAAATACCCGTGAATCCAGTTGCCGCACCGAACATGACCAGTGATGAGAGGCATGAAGCGAAGATCGTGGATCGCATACGTGCCGCCCTGCCGCAGACGGCGCTTGAGGTCGATGCGTGGCTATCCGCGCGTGGCATGAGCATCGAGGATGGCGAGTACATGTGGATGGATGGACTATCGAACCTGACGATGGAAGCAC
Source organism: Lysobacteraceae bacterium (assembly GCA_016789405.1). Classification (GTDB taxonomy): domain Bacteria; phylum Pseudomonadota; class Gammaproteobacteria; order Xanthomonadales; family Xanthomonadaceae; genus Lysobacter_I. The sequence goes on along the minus strand of JAEUPQ010000014.1, from coordinate 147,324 downwards.
TCAGGCTGGGCGAATACGACCGTGCGACCACCCACATGCGATGCCTCTGCGCGCTCCTCGAATCAGCGGATGAGGCGACGATCCGATTCATCGATGTCGGTTATGTCGAAGGGCTGATGTGGGACATGGATGACAAGCAAAAAAAACGGGCGTGGCCACATATCCCGGGCCCGCTGCGCGAGCTGTATGTGGATTTCTGGGGACAGCCATGAACGATCAGGCGCCCATTCGCTTTGGAAGGAAAGGAAGCGGATCCGTCCCACGCATTCCGCCCAACGAGTGGCGTCGTCGCGACAAAAGCTCAAGCAACGGGAAGCCGCTTGGAAAGCATCAGCTGCGCGCTGATTGCATGAAGCGCCGTCGAATCGCGATGCCGATGATCAGGACGGCGCCTGCCAGTGTGGACAGCGCGAAGATCGCCGAAGGCACTTCGAATGCCTCGTGGTAGCCGGTTGCATAAATGTGGCGATAGCAGATCGCGCCGACCAGCGACAGCATGGCGGAGGCAGCCGCCAGGACCCACAGCACTTTTGTCGACATGCCGTTTACAACGCGCCCCAGGAGTCCGGGCAAGGGGGTAGGCGCGCGGGTCGCGGACACCGAGATGGTCGCGAGGAAGAAGGAAACGAAGAAGACCAGGACCAGGACAAAACCGATGATGTTGACCACCGCATCGAACACGGGATGTGGGGAATAATCTTCCATGCGCAACACGCCCACAGGATGCACGCTGTCGGAAAACCAGTGGAATACGGTGTGAGCCGAGAGCATCCACACCAGCAACATCGTGATGGAAAGCAAAGACGTCAAACTGGCTTTTCCACGCAAGCCGATGTGAAGGAAAAGCAGACCGGCCAGGAACAAGGCCAGAAATGGAAAGCTGGCGATGTCGAGCAGGACATCCATGGCTCTTCTCCAAAAGCGCAAGGTGGAGCCGCCAAAGGCGATTCCGCAGATCGACAACGATAAACGCAGCAAGTAGGGCGGAACCGCCGAAGGCGATTCCGCCGATCGATCAACGATCAGAGAGGAAGGCGGAATCCGCTTCGCGAGTTCTGCCCTACTTCTACTTCGCTACTGCGCCCCGAACAGATTCTCCGCACGCTGGAACAGGATCCAGCTCGTCGCGATGAACTTGTCGCCACCCTGCGGGCGGTTGCCGCGGTGGGTGTGCGTGAACGCGGTCGGTGCGATCAGCAGCGCGCCGGTTTCCGGCTTGACCTTGCGCTCCTGGAACATGAATTCGGTCTCGCCTTCCTCGAATTCGTCGTTGAGATAGATCGTCCACAGCAGGTGGCGATGCAGGGTCTCGCAGGTGGTGTCGCGCGGGTACAGCTCGCAGTGCCAGTACGGATAGCCGCCTTCGCCGGCGGTGTACCACTGCAGGTTGGTCTGGCCGGGGCGCAGACAGGTGAGGGTGAGCTGCTGCAGCTGGTCCTCGTCCATGGTCGCGAAATCCTCGGCCATGAGGCGGCGCATCTCGCCGCCCGGCGGCTGGTGCTGCAGCATCAGCGGCGCGATCAGCGCCTGCGGATACTCGCGGATGTAGCGCTTGGTGGCGTCGAGCACCGCCGTGTTGAGCGCGATCTCGACGTCGCGCCATTCGGCCACGTTGGAAATGCTCAGGTCGCGGCTCTTTTTCAGATCGGGAAACAGGCCCCCGCCGATCTTGCCGTCCTGCAGCTGGTTGCTGCGGCGCATGCGATCGACGATCTGCGCGCAGACGTCGCGCGGGATCGCGTTGGGGGTGACCGAGATGAAATCCTTTGTGCTCATGCTGCGCGTCGCCTGTCGAACGAGGTGGAAGGAGCCGGTGGCAGGAATCGGATCAGCCCGCCTGCCGATCGTGCTCCAGATGGTAGCGGGTGGCGGTCTCGACTTCGTCCTTCGAACCGAGGAACACCGGCACGCGCTGGTGCAGCTGGGTCGGCGCGATGTCGAGCATCCGCATGCGACCGTTGCTGGATGCGCCGCCGGCCTGTTCGACCAGGAAGCTCATCGGATTCGCCTCGTACATCAGGCGCAGCTTCCCGGCCTTGGACGGATCCTTCCTGTCCCACGGATAGATGAAGATGCCGCCGCGGGTGAGGATGCGATGCACATCGGCCACCATCGAAGCGATCCAGCGCATGTTGAAGTCCTTGCCGCGCGGCCCTTCCTTGCCGGCCAGGAGGTCGGTCACGTAGGCCTGCATCGGCGCCTCCCAGTGACGCTGGTTGGACATGTTGATCGCGAATTCCTTCGTCTGCTCCGGCACGCGCATGTGCTTCTGGGTGAGCACGAACGAACCCTGCTCGCGGTCGAGCGTGAAGGCATGCGTGCCGTGGCCGATGGTCAGCACCAGCATCGTGCTGGGGCCGTAGATGCAGTAGCCGGCCGCGACCTGCGCCGTGCCCGGCTGCAGGAAGTGCTCGTCGCCGACCTGCGGCACGTCATCCGGGCAACGCAGCACCGAGAAGATCGTGCCGACGCTGACGTTCACGTCGATGTTGCTGCTGCCATCGAGGGGATCGAACAGCAGCAGGTAGTTGCCGCGCGGGTAGGCATCGGGGATCGGCTGGCAATGATCCATCTCCTCCGACGCGCAGGCGGCGAGGTGGCCGCCCCAGGCGTTGGCTTCGAGCAGGATCTCGTTGCTCAGCACGTCGAGCTTCTTCTGCGCCTCGCCCTGGACGTTGCCCGTACCCGCATCGCCGAGCACCCCGCCCAGCGCGCCCTTGCCGACCGCGACCGAGATGCTCTTGCAGGCGCGGGCGACGACTTCGATCAGCAGGCGCAGGTCGGCGCTGATGCGGTCCTGGCGCTGCTCTTCGAGCAGGTATCGGGTGAGCGAGACGGGCGTGCCGTTTGGCGTGGTGGATGCGGTCATGGCGGGCGAAGGGACAGCGGACGAAGCGTCCATTGTCCCCCAGATTCCCGCCATACGCGCCGGTCAGGCTGCCGCGCGGGCTTCGATCAGCGCTTCAGTGCCAGGGTCAGGCCGTCGCCGATCGGCAGCAGGCTCAGGGTCTCGACACGCGGGTCGGCCGCGATCTTGGCGTTGAGGTCCTGCACCGCGGCGATGGCGTCATCGCCGATCAGCACCGCGAGCTGGCCGGTCAGCACGTTCTTGTCGAGCACCGCACCGAACAGCAGCACGTTGTCCACGGCCACCACGCCGCCCGGGCGCAGCAGGGCCAGGGCGCGCTCGTAGTAGCGGTCGAGGTTGGGCTTGTCGGCGTCGATGAACACCAGGTCGTAGGTGCCTGATTGGCCCTCGGCGATCAGTCCGTCCATCGTGTCGACCGCGTCGCCGAGGCGGAAGTCGATCTTTCCTTCCACGCCGGCCTGCTCCCAGTGCGGCCGGGCGATCGGCAGCCAGGCGTCGAACAGGTCGCAGGCCACGAGGGTGCCGTCGGCTGGCAGGGCCTGGGCCATGCACAGGGCGCTGTAGCCGGTGTAGGTACCGATTTCGATGATGCGCTTCGCGCCGATCGCCTTGACCAGGAAGGCCAGGAACTGGCCCTGTTCCGGCGGGATCTGCATGATCGCGTACTTGTCCTTCAGCGTTTCCGCGCGCAGGCTGACCTGTGCCTCCGACTCCCGGACCGACACGCCGTGGATGTAGTTCCACAGCTCGGGGGTGTAGTCGATGTCGTGCTTTTCCATTACGTCTACTTCCTTTCCTTGCGAACGAGGGTTCCCTGGCGCCTTCGCGTCGTCCGTGCCAGACCGGACGCGGGTGTGCATCTTGTGGAGCCGGCTGGAGCATAGCCGCCGGCCGCGACCGCGCGCCAGCACGGCTCCGGGCGAGGCAGCGACCATGGAAACAAAGCGTCTCCTCACCCGGCGAGACTGACGTGGCCGCAGGGGAAAACCGGACAGATCGGACCAGCGGGTTTGCCTGGAAGACGCCGCCCCGGCATAATTGCCGGCTCGCTGCGCCCGGCGCATCCGCAAGGGTGCCCGGAGGACGGGGACGCGATCCCGCCCGCAAGCCGCAACGACACCTTGAATCCCCTATCGCGTGGTGAACGCCCGGCCCTGCAGTACTGGCCCGGGTCGACGTCGGGGCCGCCGTCTCCCGGGCTACGGGAGGCACCCACGGAACGCATCAGCCTGGCTCCAGAGTCACGCTCGATCGTTCTTATCGAGAGGTACGTATGTCCCGCGAATGCCAAGTTACCGGCAAGCGCGTCGCGACCGGCAACAACGTGTCGCACGCGAACAACAAGACCCGCCGCCGTTTCATGCCCAATCTCCACGAGCGCCGCTTCTGGGTCGCTTCGGAAAACCGTTGGGTCAAGCTGCGTGTTTCCACCAAGGCCCTGCGCACCATCGACAAGAACGGCATCGACGCCGTGCTCGCCGAGCTGCGTGCCCGTGGCGAAAAGGTCTGAGGAGAACTGAATCATGGCTTCCAAGCGCGACAAGATCCGCCTGATCTCCTCGGCCGGCACCGGTCATTTCTACACCACCGACAAGAACAAGAAGAACACGCCGAACAAGATGGAGGTCAAGAAGTACGACCCCGTCGTTCGCAAGCACGTGATGTACAAGGAAGGCAAGATCAAGTGATCATCGCCTGACGATGGTCATCCCCGTGAAGACGGGGATCCAGCCTCCACGAAAAACCCGCCCTCCGGCGGGTTTTTCTTTGCCTGGTCGAAACACCCGCGCTCAATCCGCGATGCGCTTGGCCATCACGTAATCGTCCATGACGTAGCCGTTGCCGATGTCGAACACGACTTCCCCGCGGACTTCGAACCCCGACTTGCGGTAGATCGCGATCGAATCGAGGTTGCCCCTGTTCACCGTCAGGTACAGCACGGGTCGACCGAGCGCGCGGCAGGCATCCTCGACGGCGCGCATCATCAGGCCGCCCAGGCCTTTGCCATTGTGGTCGGCGAGCAGGTAGAGCTGCTCCAGCTTCACTTCCTCGGGATTCGCGTCCAGCGACCAGCTGCAGTAGCCCACCGGCAGGCCGTCGACGCGCAAGACGCGCATCCAGCGTTCGTCCGAGTCGATGTAGCGGCCGAGGTTCTGCGGCGTGTAGCGGCCGTCGAGCATGTAGTCGATCTGCGCCATCGAGATCAGCGTGCCGTAATGGCCGCGCCAGATGGTGTCGGCAAGGCGGGCGACCGTGTCGAAATCCTGTTCGCGAAGCGGTTCGAGGCGGATGTCTGCGGAGGATGTGGCCTCGGTTCGAATGTCGGCATTCATGCGGGGCGTGAAGAGCGGGGGTTCCACAGTATCGCCGACTGCGCGTGCCGCGCTGACACGGCCCGGATGGACGAAGCCCGCCTCCCGGCGGGCTTCGCGTGGTGCATGGCTGCGACCGGTCCCGCGCCGGGCGGGGCGCAGGCCGAAGGCCGAAGGCCATCAGAACATGATGCTCCAGCTGTCGATGCGGCCGGTGTCGGCGCTGGCCGCGTCCCGCACGCGCAGGTTCCACGTGCCGTTCAGCGCTTCACCCGAGAGGTTCACGTTGAACGTCTGGTTGACGTTGTCCGCGCTGCCGCCCGAACGGTTCAGCAGGTTGTAGACCGATCCATCCGGCGCCACCAGGTCGACGACGAGGTCGCCACGATAGGTGTGGATGATGTTGACCGTGACCGGCGTGCTCGACTGGCCGTTGCCCGTGCGACCCGTGACCGTGATCGGACTGCTAACCGTGCTGTTGTCGTTGATCGCGTAGTCGGTGCCGTTGGTGTAGGTCGGCAAGGTACCGGTGCTCGTACCCGTGAAGCTCTGTCCGCTGACATTCGCACCGCTGACCGTGACGCTGCGGCTGGCGGGCGAGAAGGTGTAGCCGCCCAGCGACGGGGTCAGCGTGTAGGTGCCGTTCGACAGGCCGCTCAGCGTGTAGGCGCCACTGCTGTTGGTCGTCGCACTCGTCGAACCAGTGCTGACGACGACATTCGCGATGCCGGCGCCGGCGCTGGTGGTGATCGTGCCGGACACGCTGTAGGTCGTCGGTGTCGTGCCGTTGTCGCCGTCGGGCACCACGCCGCCGAAGTGGGTGGAGACCTGCGGCCAGATCAGCGAGATCTTCGCGCCCTTGTTCATGCTGCCGCCGAGGTGGTGCAGCGCGATCGCCTTGTGGCTGGAACGTGCGATCACCGGCGAACCGGAGCTGCCGCCTTCGGTGTCGCAGTAGTAGCCGATGTCGGTGTTGGTGCCGTTGCCGCTGGTGCTGGCGCTGTTGACGCGGCAGCGACCGCCGCCGTCGCGGTCGCTGACGACGCTCAGTTCCTTCTGACGGCCGCCCGGGTGGCCGGCGATCATGATCTCTTCGTTGAGCGTGGCCGTGCGGGTCTCCAGGCCGAGATAGCCGAAGCTGGCGATCGTGGCGAAGTTCTTCACCGTGTACAGCGTGTAGTCCAGCGTCGTGTCGGTGCGCAGCATCTGGTCGCCGGCAACCTTGGTCGGCGTGGCCGACGTGCCGCCGCAGGTGCTGAGCTGGTAGTTGAACCACACTTCGGCCGATGCCGTGGCCGACGCCGTCGCGATGCAGTGGTTGTTGGTGAACATGCGGTTGTCCGGTCCGACGCGCCATGCCGTGCACAGGCCGCCGCTGCTCATCACGAGGCGAGCCACCGGACGCGAACGATCGAATGCCGCCGGATCGCTGGACGAATAGCAGGCAGCGGGACGCTTGTCGTCCGTGCCCTGGATCGAACGCGTGGACGGCGTGGCACCGAGCGCAGCATCGAGCTGCAGCTCGCGCAGCTTGCGCTCGGAATAGCCCTGCAGGTAGCGGGTGATGCGGATGCCGTCGCTGCTCTTCCACGCGCTCGTGGGCGTGCCGACCAGGCGCACGAGCGCGACCGGGCCGTGGATCGACATCGCGGAGAAACTGGTGCGTCCGTTCTGGCCCATGTCCCTGTCGACCGTGTGGCCATCAAGGCCCTGGTTGCTGTAGCGATAGACCTCGGTGCGCGCCGGATTCGACACTTCCAGCGTCACGCCGTCGGGCAGGGAGAAATGGTCGAGGTGCAGCTTCACGAACGTGGCATCGGCGGTGCGCACGGCATAGGTGCGGCCGATCGCGGTGGCACCCAGGCGCAGGTCGGCCTTGCGCTGCTCGGCAACGCGCATCGGCGCGGGCTTTGCGGTGGGTGCCGGCGACGCAGCCTGCGCGAGCATCGGAAGCGCGCAGGTCATGGCGGCGAGCGCGAACAGGGTACGCGCGCCGTGTCGAGCGATGGAGTCGTGGCGTTTCATCTGACGGTCCTTTTCTGAGAATCGGAACAACGCGAAGGCGTCCGCGGGCGAGCGGGGGAATCGCCGGGAAGTCTGCGGACGCGGGGAATGGCCGATTGGCCACCGCCGAGCGTACACACGCGCAGTCGTGCAACGGGTTGCCGGGCATCACAAGCTTCGCGCTGGCAAGGCATGGCGAATCGTCATGTTGCGGTGCGCCACGCGCCGTCCGACTTTGGTCGTATACGATCGACCGTCGCGCACGGTGACGGCTTACACTCGATCTTCCACGTTCGAGTCGATCGGCCATGACGGAGCTCGCATGATTCCAGGCTGGGTCCTGCTGCTGGTGTCGCTGGGCTATGTCGGCCTGTTGTTCGTCGTCGCCTATGCAGGCGACGTCCGCGGAGCGAACCCGCGATGGCGATGGATGCGTCCGCTGATCTATTCGCTGGCGCTCGCCGTCTACTGCTCGTCGTGGACGTTCTACGGTGCGGTCGGCACCGCCGCGCGCACCGGCCTGGGGTTCCTGCCGATCTACCTCGGCCCGCTGCTGTTGCTGTTGTTCGCCTGGCGCATCCTCGAGCGTCTCGTGCTGGTGTCGGGCGAACAGCGCATCGTGTCGATCGCCGACTTCCTGTCTTCGCGCTACGGACGCGCGCCAGGACTGGCCGCGCTGGTCGCCTTCGTCGCGCTGATCGCCGCGGTGCCGTACGTCGCACTGCAGTTCAAGGCCGTGGCGATGAGCGTGGAAGTGCTGGCGCCGGGCAGCGACGAACTGCTGTTCGCGGATCCCGCGCTGTATGTCGCGCTGCTGCTCTCGGCCTTCGCGATCCTGTTCGGCACGCGCCAGATCGATGCGACGGAACACCATCGCGGCATGGTCATGGCGGTCGCACTCGAATCGCTGGTCAAGCTGCTCGCCTTCATCGTGATCGGCGTGCTGGCACTGCTGCACCTGCCTGGCATCGGCGGCATCGGCGAGCGCATGGTCGATGCCGCGCGCGTCGTGACCGCGCCGGGCCTGCCGCAGGGCATGCTCGCCCAGACCCTCATCGCCTTCGCGGCGATCATCTGCCTGCCGCGCCAGTTCCATGTCGCGGTGGTCGAATGCCAGGACGCCAGCGACATCCGTCCCGCGCGCTGGCTGTTCGGTGGCTATCTCGTGCTGTTCAGCGTGTTCGTGGTGCCGATCACCATCGCGGGCCAATCGCTGCTCGGTGCCAGCGGCGTGTCGCCCGACACATACGTGCTCGCGCTGCCTCTCGCACTCGATCAGCACGCGCTGGCACTCATGGCCTACATCGGCGGATTCTCCGCCGCCACGGGCATGGTGATCGTGGCGAGCGTCGCGCTGTCGACCATGGTCAGCAACGACCTGATCGTGCCGCTGCTGCTGCGCAATGGTGCGCTGGCCGGCCACCTGCTGAAGAACCGTGGCGGCATCGATCGCCTGGTGCTCTGGGTGCGTCGCGCCACGATCCTCGCCCTGGCGCTGATGGCCTATGCCTACCATCGCGCCGCGGAAGGCAGCGACAGCCTCGCACAGCACGGATTGCTCGCATTCGCTGCCGTCGCGCAGTTCGCACCCGCCCTGCTCGGTGGCCTGTACTGGCGTGGTGCCAGCCGCGCGGGTGCGCTGACCGGCCTGATGCTCGGTGCGTTGCTCTGGGGCTACACCCTGCTCATGCCGGCGCTGGCGCAAAGCGGCGGGTTCGGCGCTGACTGGATCGCGCATGGCCCGTTCGACATCGGCTGGCTGCGTCCGCAGCAATTGTTCGGACTCAGCGGATGGGACCCGCTCACCCATGGCGTGTTCTGGTCGCTGCTGTTCAATGTCGGCGCGCTGTTCTTCGTCTCCGCGCGGTGGCGTCCTCGATTGCAGGAACAGCTGCTCGCCGCCAGCTACCTCGATCCGTATGCGCAGCGCTCGCCGCTGGCACCGGGCGGCTGGGCCGGTACGGTGCGCAGCGGCGAACTCCTGGCCCTGGCCGAACGCATCGTCGGCGAGCGGCATGCGCGGCGCGCCTTCGCCGAGTTCGCCGAATCCACCGAACGTCGCGAACTGCAACCCCAGCAGCTCGCGGATCGCGCGCTGGTGCAGTTCACCGAACGCCTGCTCGCATCGGCGATCGGCGCGGCATCGGCGCGACTCACGCTGACCACTGCATTGCGCGGCTCGGGCATGGAGCTGGGCGAAGTGGTGTCGCTGCTCGACGAAGCCAGCCAGGAATTGCGCTTCAATCGGCAGGTGCTGTCGACCACGCTGGAGAACATCAGCCAGGGCGTGAGCGTCGTCGACCCCGACCTGCGCCTGATCGCGTGGAACGGCCGCTACCAGGAGATGCTCGGCTATCCCGACGGCATGCTCTACGTCGGTCGTCCGATCGCGGATCTCATCCGTTACAGCGCCGAGCGCGCTGAACTGAGCGAACTTGGTCCGAATGCCTGGTCCGTCGACGACCAGGTGACACGTCGCCTCGCGCATCTGCGCGCGGGACAGCCTTACGTTTTCCAGCGCGTGCGGCCGAATGGACAAGTGATCGAGATGCGCGGCCAGCCACTGCCCGGCGGCGGTTACGTCACCAGTTTCAGCGACATCACCGACTACAAGCGTGCCGAGCAGCAGCTGCGCGAGATCAACGAAACGCTCGAGCAGCGCGTGGAGATGCGCACGCGAGAAGCCGACGCAGCGCAACAGTCAAAGACCCGATTCCTCGCCGCGGTGAGCCACGATGTGCTGCAACCGCTCAACGCGGCGCGGCTGTTCGCATCCGCGTTGCGCGAAACGCCGGACGCCGACGAACGCACGCGCCTGGCCGAACGGGTCGACACCGCGTTGCGCGCCGCAGAGGACCTGCTCGATGGCCTGCTCGACGTGTCGCGACTGGATGCCGGCGCACTGCAGCCGGAATACAGCCGTTTCGATGCCGGCGAACTTCTGCAGGAACTCGCTGCGCAGTACGCGCCCAGCGCGGAAGGTCGCAAGCTGGTACTGCGCGTGCATGCACGCGGGGACGTGATCGTGCGCAGCGATCGCCGGCTGCTGCGTCGCGCGCTGCAGAACTTCCTCGCCAACGCTTTGCGCTACACGCGCGAAGGTGGCGTACTGCTTGCGGTGCGCGCGCGAGGCGAAGATATCGAGCTGCAGGTCTGGGACACCGGACCTGGCATCCCGGACCATCATCTCGCACAGATCTTCGAGGAATTCAGGCGCTTCGAGCAGCCCGGCGTCGGTGGTGAACGCGGCCTGGGCCTGGGCCTGTCGATTTGCCAGCGCATCGCGCGCATCCTCGGTCATCCGCTGCGCGTGCACTCGCGCGTCGGCCGCGGCAGCATGTTCTCGATCCGCGTGCCGCGCGCCGAACCCGTCGCAGCCGGAACTGCGCCATCGATACCGCGTCCGTCCGTCGGGATGTTCGCCGCCGACGATCTCGCCGACCTGCGCGTGCTCTGCGTCGACAACGACCCCGAGATCCTCGACGGTATGCGCGCATTGCTCGGCCGCTGGCGCGCGATCCCGCTCACCGCCACCACCGTCGACGACGCCATTGCCCGCCTCGACGATGCGCCCGACGTGCTGCTCGTCGACTATCACCTGCACGACCGACTCGATGGTCTCGGCGTCATCGCCGAACTCCGCCGCCGCGCGAAGCGCGACCTGCCCGCCGCCCTACTTACCGGTGACGGCAGCGACGCCCTCAAGCACGCCGCACGCGAATACAGCTGCGCCGTGCTGACCAAACCGATCAAGCCCGCATCGCTGCGGGCGTGGCTGGGGGCGAGGGGGTGACTCTAGGTAGATGATGGCGACAGGAATGATTAATTTTATCGGCTATCACGATAGCCGGAATCAACCAGAAATTTTATTTAGATATTCATGCTCCTATCGGGAAATGTTCATTTCTTGCACCGCCAACGATCAACCTGATCAAACAGTGAGGCTTCCAAGGATTTCATCTGCACTTCTGTTGGAACCTTCCGAGCAGAGATAAAACGATAATTAAGTGCATATCTTTTGCCGCGGACGTAGCTGTCGCATCCGTACTCCCCGGGTTGCCCTATTCCGGCAGAGCGAGGAAAATTTTCTATTTTCGAACATACCGCCACGAGCTCATCACCATCTTGCATGGTTAAAGGATCATCTGCAGAAAAGTAAGAATTTCTCCGCCAAATAGCCCAGCCTCGACTTTGCCAAGTTGATTCCGAATTTCTATTGGAAACGACAAGAAAACCCGACGATGAATCGATTGCGTACTCAGCCCCGGTCGAGTTGACAAGCAAATTGAAATCAGCGGATTCCTTGAGCTCGGACCATGTACGATTCCGCCGAATTTGCAAAGGCTCAACATCGCTGCTGATGAAATCAGCAGGTAGAGTGCAAGCAGCCTGTTGTTCTGGGTCTGCCTCTTTCAAGCGATGACATCCGCCAAACGAAAATCCCTTAGGAATGCCGAACGAGTCTTTCGGAACCCATGCAACGCGAGGCGCAATATAGCCAGTCTTGGGTACACAGAACTGGCCTTCCACGCCTGTCACTTCCAATCTGTGAACTGGATTACTGCACGCAACTAGTAGAAAAAACGTTAGTGCAACGAATTGTTTCATCATTGTCTTGGTCTGCACGAAGGTGACGGGCACCAGTCGTACCCGCCAAAGCGGATCGTCCAGCCGAACGCAAAGTCCCATATGTCGCCTCCAAACGTATCGCGGCTTGCTCCGTTTCTTTCAAACACGTCGTAATGAAAGTCTGCAACATCAGAACGATCGACTTGCAACGGATTCGTAGGGCTTGCTTGGCTTAGCTGGTCTACTCGTGCTTGCGCCAATTCCCGTCGAACGGCTTCCATCTTTCTGATCAAGTCTTTCCGACTTTCGGAACATGTCATTCCATCAGGTTGATTCTTGCTGATTGATTGCTGCAGCCTTGCGTTGGTCTGCCGAGTCAAGCTGAAGAAACCATCTTCATTGGCAGCTACTTCGCCGGCGCGGCACGCATAGTAATCACCTCCGGAGCAGGCTAGCCGATAGTAACTCCGCCAATTACCTGAAGCAGCCGCTTGTCGCTCCCCTGGCGTGTTCCAGCACCCGCGACCATCGCAAGCCAAGCCGAGTCGATCTGTATATGCGACCGGATTTCCCTGCACATATCCATACGTACTCACGCCACCACCCAACCCAATCGGATCCGACTGCACATACCGCCCAGTCCCCGGATCATAGTCCCGGAAGTAGTTGTAATGCAGCCCGGTGAAGCTGTCGAACTGCTGCCCGGGGAAGCGCAGGTCGAGGTTGAAGACGACGTTGTCGCCGTCAGGATCTTCTTCGGGCTGACCCTTGCCGAAGGCTTCGCCGGCCAGGTCCCAGCGCCAGACGACCGTGCCCTGCGTGCCGCGGGTCGGGTCGATCGCGATGCGCGGTGAACCCAGGGCATCGGCTTCGAGGTAGTACAGCTTGCTGCTGCCGCCCGAGCCGGTCAGCAGGCCCACCGGCAGGCCGCCCAGCCAGATCGCCATGCGGATCGGCGTGCCATTGGCATTGAAGTCGCCCAGCCAGCGGCCTTGCTCGTCGTACATGGTGAACGTCTCGACACCGTAAGCGGTCCTTCGTACCCGCTCCCCGCGGGCGTTGTACCCGTAGGTGGCCTGCGCGCCGCCGGAGGTGACGGCGCCCATGCGGTTGCCGGCGTTGTAGGTGAACTCCTGCCGGTAGCCGCCGGGTGCGCTGGCGGTGCCGACCTTCTTCAGATTGCCGGCGGCATCGTACTCCCGCGGTTCGTCGCCCACCGCCAGCAGGCGGTGGCTGTCCGAGGCATAGGAGTAGGCCGTGGTCTGGAACACATAGGAGGGCGTGCCTCCGCCGCCTGGTCCGCCGCCGGCGTCGCTGACGATCCACTCGCCTGCGGTCGTGCGATTGCCGGTGCGGTCGTAGTCGTAGGTTTCCAGGACGAGGCCGCTGCCATCCCTGGTTTCCACCAGTCGATTCATGCCGTCGTAATCGAAGCTGCGCAGCGCCGGGCTGGCCTGCTTGCCGTTGCGCAGCACGGTGAGGTTTCCGGCACCGTCGAAGGTGTAGCCCAGGCTGATGCCGACGGGCGTGCCTTGCTCCGGACCATCCTCGATGCGGTCGGGTTGGTAATTCAGGTCGAGCGTGCGGCGCATTTCGAGGTTGTTGCCGAAGAGCCAGCGCTGGACAGGACCGAACGGATGGTAGGTCGCGTTCTTGAGCAGCACTTCACGACCATTGCCGGCATTCACGCCGATTTCGGTCACGCGGCCCTGCGTGTCGTACAGGTAGTCGACCTCGGTGTTGTCGGGGTAGATCGTCTTCTCGAGGCGACCATTGGCGGCATAGACCCAGCGGAACGTCAGCGTTACCTCGTTCGACGGGCGCTGTATCTTGCGGACCAGATCGCCAAAGCGGTTGTAGCAGTAGACAGTCGTCCCCCCGCCATCCGACATCTGCGTCAACCTGCCCACACTGAAGGTCTCGCCGGCCATGTAGCAGTCAGACCAGACGGCGTCGTATGCAAAGCCCTCGTCTGCCACATTGTCCGCGAAATCCACCCTGGTCAAGCGGCCGAGGGGATCGTAGAGATACGAGGTTTCCTTGGCGTTGGCGTCCTTCTTCCAGACAAGACGCCCTGCCTCGTCGTAGGTGTAGTCCGTGACGCCGGAGTCCGGGCTGGTGAGTTTGGACACTTCACCGAAGGCCGTGTACTCGTAGGTCGTCGATTTTTCGTTCGGGTCCAATACCTCGGTGACGCGATCAAGCGGATCATAGGTGCTGACCGTGGTCGCCGAGTCCGTCGTGCTGGTCGTGTTGCGCAGGTCGCGGGTGAGGCGACCGAGTGCGTCGTACTGGCGTTCAGAGCGATGGGTCAGGGGATCAATGACTACCGTCAATCGGCTCTCGTTGTCGTACTCGAAGTGGGTCGTACGGGTATTGGCATCGGTGACCGAAGCCAATTGGCCCAGATCGTTGTAGACGCGAGAGAGCGTGCGCACCAAGGTGTCGGACGCGTCGCGGGTGTTCTCGGCGACGCGATTGCCGGCTTCGTCGAGCGTGTAGGTGATGGTATTGCCGTCCGGATCGACCACCTGGGTCAGACGGTTGGCAGCGTCGTACTTGTATTCAAGATAGGTGCCATCGGACCGGATCGTCTTTTTCAAAGTGCCGTCAGCGTAGTACTCCATGCGCAGGATGCGGTCGTCGTCCTCGCTGGCGGCATTGGTGCCGCGCACCTTGCGTGCCGTGACCCAGCCGCGTGCGTTGTACTCGATGTCTGAGATGACGTTGTTGGCATCCTTCACCGAACGGACTCGGCCGGCGCCGTCATAGGCCAGGATCTCGGTCACCTGATTCTTCGGATTGATCGTCTTCCAAAGGTCGCCCTTGCGCCACGAGCACTCGGTCGGCGCGCTCGCACAGTTGGGTGCATCCGCCGGGCGATATTCGAAGCGCGTGACATCGTTCGGGAAGATGGTGTTCGGCAGCGGCCCGTCGACCCGCTTCACCAGGCCGAGGATCGGACATTTGCTGTTCGCGGCAGCGACATCCGCATCCTCGCAGTAGGTCGTGGTCGAGGTGCGAGTCAGCGCTCCGTCGGGGCTGGTGCGTGTTGCGGAAGACACCTGGAGACGACCGTTGTAGACCATGCCCGACTTGGCGACCAATGTGTTCGCGTTGTTCAGGACACGCTGCTCGGTGACGAGACGGGTTTGCGGGTCGCGAACGAACTCAGTGCGACGCTGCTGCTGGGTGGCATCGGCTTCGACGATCGCACTCACATCCCGATGGGTCGAGTCGTACTCGTAGCGGGTCTTCACGTTGTGGCGGTCGGTGACCGTGGTCAGCAAGCCGTTATCCGGATCGTATTCGTGTGCGCTGGTACCCATACCTGCCGTTGCAACGCTGGTCACGCGACGCTGCAGCCCCGGCGCGATGGTATAGGTCTGGATCGCACCTTCTGCCGTGGTCACAGTCGATTGCGTGTCGCTGTCGTAGGCGATCTCCGTCACCTCGTTCGGCGTGCCGAGGAGCTGGTTGCGCGTCAGCTTGCCTTGATCGTTGTAGGTGAACCTGGAACGGCGCTGTCCTGTTTCCGACGTGATACCGGTCAGGTGGTGGATGTACTTGCTCAGGGCCTGGCTGAGTTCGGTGTAGTGGTATTGCCTGACCTGTCCCTGGCCGTAATCGACGGAAACCAGGTTGTCGTAGGTGTCATAGCCGTAGGCGACGGACGTGCCATCGGGTTTGACGATGCGTGCCAGCATCCGGTTGGCGTATTCGAAGCGTAGGACACGGCCTTGACGGTCGGTCACGGTGGACACCGTACTCGCCAGAGGATCATTGCCCGTGTAGGTGATCGTGACATCGTTGAGCGGCGCGGCCGGGTTGCGTATCGCCACCAGCCTGCCGGAAAAATCGAATTCCCGCGTCTCGCCATCGGCCTCACGCAGACGCCAGCGCACGGTGCCGACCGGTTGGGTCAGGTAATCGAGTTGGCGCCCACCTGACGGGCCAGAACGGAAGCGATTCGCGCTGACGGCCCGGAACAGCTCGAAATAGCCGTCTTCACCCACCACGGACGCGAAGGACGCACCCGAGTAGCCCGAGATACGGTCCGCATAGGAATGCGTCCAGGCCTCCGCGAACTGCGGGTTGGTCCGGAACTGGCGCGTGGAGTGGTAGTAGCGGTTGAATGGCCGCCCCGCGAACTCGAAGTCGGACTCGGCTTCCATCTTGTCGCCGGTCGCGGGATTGCAGCGCGGTCTTGGGCCGGAGCCGTCACCGGGCACGATGTCACAGGTCTGTGTCACGGGGCTGAGCAAGGTCACAAGGCTCTTGTTGCTTGGCGCACAGTAGTTGCCATCGATCGCCGGCGCCATGCCCTCCGAAACGAAGCCGCTCTGGCAGACGAAGGTCTTGTGGCGCTGCATCGTCCAGATGGTCGTCTCGGTCAGTGGATTGCCGCCTTGCGGATTCGGACAGGTGATGTCCGTGGCATAGGAGCGGTACACGTCGCCGTAGCCCCGGTCGTTGGCGATGATGCCCCGCTGCGGGTTGCCGGAGTCAACGGTGACGATCTCGTGCAGGGGCTGGGTCAAATAGTCGAAGTTGATTCGAGGAGTGCCGATGGTGCAGCCCGCTGGCTTGGTCGATGCAAGATACTGGCGCGCACCTTCCTTCAACTCTTCTTCGCTGCCGCACCAGCCGGCATAGTCGGGGTGCGTGTCGCCGGAAGCGGTCTGGCAGCCGTCGTTACGGAATACGGCCGTGCTGCCATCGCCGAACTTGAGCCGGTACATCAGATCCGACTTGACCGGCTGGCGGTACTGGATGCGGTAAATGTCCTGCATGGCGGCACCTTCGTCGTTTGCGACGATCGGCAACAGTCCACCCATACGTTCCAGATACTGTCCGATGCCGTTGAACTGCGGGTCGGACCGCAT
The DNA here is from genome assembly GCA_016789405.1 of Lysobacteraceae bacterium. GTDB lineage: Bacteria > Pseudomonadota > Gammaproteobacteria > Xanthomonadales > Xanthomonadaceae > Lysobacter_I. The sequence goes on along the minus strand of JAEUPQ010000014.1, from coordinate 130,684 downwards.
TCCGGCTTCGGCATCCTCGCGGGTGTCGTGGCAGACGTACTGCGCATTGGCGCCGGAGAGCAGATAGCAGAACTTGCCGGGATCGTAGGTGCTTGTCGTCTGGAACGACGACAACGTGAAAAGCGGCTCGTCGCTGGGCGACATCATCTGGGCGAAGGCTGCGATACCGCCAGCCATTGCAAGCAATGCAAGCCCGAGCTTCGCCTTGCGAAGCAGGGGGCGGTGGGCGGGGTCCGCCACTGTGGACTGCGCAGAGCTATCGAGCATATCGGGTCTGTCCTGATCCTTGAGGAAGGGGAGTGACGTCTTGTGATGCGAATGGCTTGTCGATGGCACACCGAACGATGAACGCAGGAAATGGTCGCACGGGGTGAGAAAGGGGTGTCGTCATTCGCAGTCGTTACGTCGTTGGCTGAACGAGGTACGGACAACGAATACCGTTCGTGGAAAAGCAGACCCCGTTGTGCGGTGGTTCGATGCGTCGAAGAGGCAAGTCGAATTCAGGAAACGGGCGATCGGCTCGACGGGAGCCTAGAGAAAGGATGAAAGATGGATGTTTCAGAAGCTGCAACAGTAGCCCCGGCCGCATGCGCGACGTGATACATGTGATGGTGAGCGAGTTCCGCAGCTTGATCCGTCCAGTCTCGAAGGGATTCACAACTGAAACGAGGCATTTTCAATCCGGCCTGGTATGGGGGTGAGGCGCAGTTATGCGCATTGGCTGGAAGCGCGCGCGGCGATTCTAGCCGGGCCAACAACGCAAATGGAGGCGGACTGTCAGAAATGACAGTTGCCTGGGAAATCTTCTCCAAGGAGTCGACGCTGAAATCGCGGTGACATTCCATTGCTCGAAAAATCTGGCAATGCTGCAGACAGGATCGTGGTTCGTGTCGGGCTGACGCAATCAGCATTCGCAAGGGGGCGGCAAAGTGAATGCAAAGGAACTTGAGAACGCCAGGTTCGTCGACGACCATGTCCTGTTGACAGAATCATCGCTCGGTGGCCGCGAAGTGGCACTTGTCTTCAAACCTCGCGAGGAATGGTCGAAGATGTTCGGGGACCTGCGGCTCTATCGCGAAGCGCCGATGCAGCATCCACCGCCCGAAGATTCAGACACGAGGTGACACCATGGCCCAAGCCGACACTGCCTTCGTGCAATGTCCGTACTGCGGCGAGGAGATCGAGATCGTCGTCGACGGCTCGGTCGACCACCAGCAGTACATCGAAGACTGCAGCGTGTGCTGCCGACCCATCGTGTTTTCCGTCGTCGCCGAGGATGGTGAGGTGACGAGCGTGGACGTGCGGTCCGAGGACGAGTGACTGAACGCGAAAACGACGGGCCCTGACAGGGCCCGTCGTCCGTGTCGCGGTCGTGCCTCGATCTTACGGCTGGCAGTTGCTGCCGCCGGTCAGGCGATGGAGCGAGATGGTGCGGCTCGGGCGGCCCGGGATGTTGTAGGTCAGGTTCGCGGTCGAGCAGCTCGTGAACGACACCGTGGCGGTGCCGATCTGGGTCATCGCCGATGCCGGCGGACCGGCATCGAAGTTGCCGCCGGTGATCTGGTAGATCGGCTGGCTGATGATGGTCGCGCTGCCCGGCGTGTAATTGCCCTGCACCGTGTACCACCGCTGCCCGTTCACGCCGGTGTTCTGGCCGTTGACGTCGTACGTGTACCAGGCGAGGTAGGCGATGTTGTTGTTGTGCGGCAGGAACACGAACTGGAAACCCTGGCCGCCCGTGTTCGGGTCGTACCAGGCGCCATCCAGCGCGGGGCTGATGCCGTCGCGGCTGAGGCTGAAGTTCGGCGTGCTGCCCGCGTCGCAGTATTGGCTGGAGCCCAGGCGCGACAGCGGGATAGAGCCGCGACGCAGGATGCCGTCGAGGTCGATCTCGTAGTCGTACCGGCCGCTGGTGCAACTCTGGAACGTCAGCCTGGCCGAACCCACCACCTGTCCCTGTGTCGCCGGCGGCGCGTCGAAATTGCCGCCGGTGTTGCGGTAGACCGTCATGTTGCTCGAGGTCTGCCCCGCCCAGTACGACCCGTAGGCCGTGAACCAGCGATGCACGGCGTTTGACGTGGAGGCGCCGGGAAACGTGAACCATCCGGCATGGACGATGCTCTGCTGCGGCGCAATGTCGAGGACAAAGCCCTGACCGGAGGTCGTCGGGTTGTACCACGCGCCGCCGTGCTCGGCACGCTGCGGCATGTTCCGCGGCACGTACCGGTAGATCCAGTTGTTATAGAACTCGACGTTGGTGTAGACCACGTTCCGGCCGCAGTAGTTCACATCGGAACGTCCCGAACGGCTGGCGGCGCCGACGAGCACGCCGTTGAGCAATGCCGGGCCGCCTGAGTCGCCCATGCAGGCAGTGGCGGTGGTGGTGGCACTCAGGCACAGATCGCCTTGACCCCAGCCGGCAGAGCAGTCGTTCGGATGCAGCACGGTGGTGTCGATCTGCTTCAGGAACTGCGAGCCGGTGTCGCCGCCGAACGGCGACGTGGTCTGGCCCCAACCGAGCAGGCGCAGGGTGCTGTTCTGGGCCGGCATGGCGCTGCCGACCTCGGCCGGCGCGATGCCGACTGCGGGCGTTTCGAGCTCCAGCAAACCGATGTCGTGCGGCCCACCGCTCCAGCCCGGGTGGATGATGCGGCGGACCACGCGAATGACCTGACCACCGGACGTGCGGTCGATCGAGCCGACGCGGACGTGAGCGGCATAGCCAGCAGGGATGCAGTGCGCAGCGGTCACGACCCACTTCGGATCGATGAGCGTGCCGCCGCAGCCTTGCTGGTAACTGTTGTTGAGCAACGCGGCGGTGAAGCCGTACTGGCCGTTCTGCACGAAACTGCCACCGACGATGCGTTGCAGCGGCGAGGCGATGGGACGGGCCGCGTTCAATGCGGTCGCGGGCCTGGCGATCGTGCGTGATGCCTGGGCGACGCGCGCGTCGGCATCCGCGAACGACCGGATCTTCTGCGCATCGGCGAAGCCGGGCAGGGCAGCGAGAACGACGACGGCCGACGCGTGGAGGATGTACTTCGATGGCGAAAGAGGCATGTGACGATCCTGTCGTGTCGAGGGGGACGGACCCGGGCACGGGGATGCGCGGGCCTGCATGAGGCGTGGCGCATGCTGCAGACCGCGCCAGTCCTCCAAGCGGACGCCGCGGAAAAACAGGATCAGGGGACGGAGCGACCGGGAGACGTCGCCCGAAGCCGGCTGACGCTACTCGGCGTCTTCGGGCGGCGGCATCACCGCTTCGGGATCGACCGCGAGCTTGCCGGCGATCAGTACGGCCTGGGTGCGGTTGCTGGCACCGAGCTTGCGCAGGATCGCGGTCATGTGCGCCTTGATCGTGGCCTCGGAGACACCGAGTTCATAGGCGATCTGCTTGTTGAGCAGGCCATCGCCGAGCATCTGCAGCACGCGGAACTGCTGCGGCGTGAGTTCGCGTACGCGCTGCGCGGCATCGTGTTCTTCGGCGGGTGCTGCCGGTGCCTTGAGTGCGGCGGGCGGCGCCCAGCGATCCCCGGCAAGGACGGCATCGATGGCTTCGCCCAGCGTGCCGGCATCGGCCGACTTGGGCAGGAAGCCCACCGCGCCGTGGTCCAGCGCACGGCGCATCACGGCGGGTTCCTCGCGCGCGGACACCACCATGACCGGCAACTGCGGATGGTGCGCGCGCAGGTGGACCAGCGCGCTGAAGCCGTGCGCGCCGGGCATGTTCAGGTCGAGCAGCAGCAGGTCGGCCTGGGACTCGCGTTCGACCAGCGCGTACAGCGCATCCACGCCGTCGGCCTCGCGCAGCGTCGCGTCGGGCACTGCACGCATCACGGCGCTGCGCAGGGCCTCGCGGAACAGCGGGTGATCGTCGGCGACGAGGATGGTGGGCATGCAGCCGATGGTCTTACTTCACCAGCCGCTCGTCCACCAGCGACTTCACCACGGACGGGTCGGCCAGGGTGGAGGTGTCGCCGAGCTGTTCGGGGGCGTTCTCGGCGATCTTGCGCAGGATGCGTCGCATGATCTTGCCCGATCGCGTCTTCGGCAGGCCCGGTGCCCATTGCACGAAATCGGGCGTCGCGATCGGTCCGATTTCCTTGCGCACGTGCGCGACCAGCGCCTTGCGCAGGTCTTCGGTCGGTTCCTCGCCGGCGACCAGGGTGACATAGGCGTAGATGCCCTGGCCCTTGATGTCGTGGTTGAAACCGACCACCGCCGCTTCCGCAACCAGCGGGTGCGAGACCAGCGCGCTTTCGACTTCCGCAGTGCCGATGCGATGCCCGCTGACGTTGATCACGTCGTCGACGCGACCGGTGATCCAGTAATAGCCGTCTTCGTCGCGACGACAACCATCACCGGTGAAATACATGCCCGGATAGGTCTTGAAATAAGTGTCGATGAAGCGCTGGTGATCTCCGTACACGGTGCGCATCTGGCCTGGCCACGAGTCGAGCAGCACCAGGTTGCCTTCGGTCGCACCGTCCAGCAGTGCACCGTTGGCATCGACCAGCGCCGGCTGCACGCCGAAGAAGGGCTTCGTTGCCGATCCGGGCTTGAGATCCGTCGCGCCGGGCAGCGGCGAGATCAGGATGCCGCCGGTTTCGGTCTGCCACCATGTATCGACGATCGGGCAGCGGCTGTCGCCCACCACATCGTGGTACCAGCGCCAGGCTTCCGGATTGATCGGTTCACCGACGCTGCCAAGCAGGCGCAGCGAGGCGCGCGAGGTCTTCTTGACCGGTGCTTCGCCTTCGCGCATCAGTGCGCGGATCGCGGTGGGCGCGGTGTAGAAGATGGTGACCTGGTGCTTGTCGATGACGTCCCAGAAGCGCGAGACGTTCGGGTAGTTCGGCACGCCCTCGAAGACCACGCCGGTGGCGCCATTGGCGAGCGGGCCGTAGGCGACATAGCTGTGGCCGGTGACCCAGCCCACGTCGGCGGTGCACCAGAAGATGTCGTCCTCGCGCAGGTCGAACACGCTTTCATGCGTGTAGCTGGCCCACAGCAGGTAGCCGGCGGTGGTGTGCAGCACGCCCTTGGGCTTGCCGGTGCTGCCCGAGGTGTAGAGGATGAACAGCGGATCCTCGGCGTTCATGCGTTCGGGTTCGCATTCGGCCGGCTGGTCGTCGACCACCGCGTCATACCAGCGGTCGCGCGGCATCTGCATGTCGACCGCGCCGCCGGTGTGGCGCACCACCAGCACGGTTTCGACGGAGTTGGTGCCCGGCATCTTCAGAGCCGCATCGACGTTCGCCTTCAGCGGCAAGGTCTTGCCGCCGCGCAGGCCTTCATCGGCAGTGATGACCAGCTTGCTCGTGCAGTCGGCGATGCGGTCGGCGATCGAGTTCGGCGAGAAGCCGCCGAACACCACCGAATGGATCGCGCCGATGCGTGCGCAGGCCTGCATCGCGACGACGGCGTCGGGCGTCATCGGCAGGTAGATGGTGACGCGGTCGCCCTTCTGCACGCCGAGGTTGCGCAACGCGTTGGCGAGCTTGCACACGCGTGCATGCAGTTCGCGATAGGTGATGCGCTGCGCGGGCTTCGACGGATCGTCGGGCTCGAAGATCAGTGCGGTCTTGTCGCCACGCGCGGCCAGGTGCCGATCGAGGCAGTTGACGCTGACGTTGAGCTCGCCGTCCTCGAACCAGCGGATGTGGAAGTCGTCGAGCTGGTAGCTGACGTCCTTGATCTTCGTTGGTGCACGGAACCAGTCGAGGCGCTGCGCGACGCGCGCCCAGAAGGCTTCGGGGTCGGACAGCACGGCGGCGTACTCGCGGTCGTAGTCCTCGCGGCGGAAACGTGCGCTTGCGGCGAAGGTTTCGGGGACGGGATACACCGCTGCGGCGGTGGTTTCGGACTGCGACATGGTCGGCTCCGCGACGGAGGATGAGAAGGCCACAGTGTGCCGCAATGCAGCACGACCTGCGTGATGGCGGGATTAGACCATGGTCGAATCGGTGCGATTCGTGGCACCGAATACGACCATCGGCGAATGTTCGCCCGCAGGATCCGGGATCAGTCTTCGGGGACCGTGCACCCGCACGTGCCCTCGGGAGGGGCCCACATGAAACACGGAACGCAACCGCGACGGCTGCTGGCCCTGTCGCTCGCGCTCGCGGTGCTCGCACCGGGCGCGGCGCTGGCGCAGTCCGCCACGGACAGGGAGGCGCAGCTCGAAGCCCGCGTCGCCGAGCTCGAGAGAATGGTGCAGCAACTCGTCGCACAACAGCAGCAGACCCAGCAGACGGTCGCCCAGGTCCAGAGCGCGCAGACGCAGACCGCACAGGCACCAGCCGCCGACGGCAAACCGAAGATCCAGACCGCGCCCATCCTGCCCGGCGCCAATCCGGGCACGCGCTTCAGCTACGGCGGCTTCGTCAAGCTCGACGCGATGGTCACCGACACCGATGGCGGCGAGATTCCGGACGGCAGCGTCGGCCGCATGTTCTACGTGCCTTCGGCCATCCCGGTCGGTGGCGCGAACGAAGGCGCGGACACCGACATGGGCGCGCAGTTCTCGCGCTTCTGGTTCGCGGCCGACAGTGATCTGGACAGCGGCGCCAAGCTCAAGGGCTACCTCGAATTCGACCTGTTCGGCGGCGGCAACATCAACGGGAACGAAGTCGCGACCAACACCTACGGCGTCAGCATCCGCCAGGCCTACGTGAGCTGGACGCAGCCCGATGGTGCGCAGTGGCTGGCCGGCCAGGCCTGGTCGAATTTCCAGGACGTCGCGGCGCTGCCCGACGCGGTCGACTTCATCGGCCCGACCGAGGGCTCGATCTTCGTGCGCCAGGCGCAGATCCGCTACACCAAGGGTCCGTGGTCGTTCTCGATCGAGAATCCCGAGACCACCGTGACGCCGTATCGCGGCGTCGGCGCGCGCATCGGCAGCGACGACAACCTGATGCCCGACATCACCGCGCGCTGGCAGAAGAAGGGCGACTGGGGCCATCTCTCGATCGCCGGCATGGTCCGCCAGTTCGCCTATCAGAACCCGGCGTCGGGCATCGACGACAGCAGCGTCGGCGGCGCGCTCAGCGTGTCCGGCAAGTTCAACCTCGGCAAGAACGACGACATCCGCTACATGGCCAGCTACGGTCGCGGCCTCGGTCGCTACCTGGGCCTGGGCGTCGCCAGCGACACCGTGATCGACGCACGCGGCAACCTCGAACCCATCAACGGCTACGGTGGTTTCGCCGCATGGCGCCACGCGTTCTCGCCGAAGCTGCGCTCGAACATCTTCTATTCGATGGCGCACTACGACAACGATCCGGCGCTGACCGGCTGGTCCGCCACCGAGCGCGTGCAGTCGTTCCACGCGAACCTGATCTATTCGCCGCTGCCCAAGCTCGACATCGGCGCCGAACTGATCTGGGGTCGCCGCTCGCTCGAAAACGAAGCGGAAGGCGATCTGCGCCGCCTGCACACGCACGTCAAATACAGCTTCTGAACCGGAGGGAACGGACCATGTCCAGCGTTGCCGCAACACCCGCCGCTCCCGCCCAGGGCGCGCTCACCAAGGGTCACAAGAAGGTCATCTTCGCCTCCTCGCTGGGGACGGTCTTCGAGTGGTACGACTTCTATCTCTACGGATCGCTCGCCGCGATCATCGCCAAGCAGTTCTTCAGCGGCCTGAACGAAACATCGGCCTTCATCTTCGCCTTGCTGGCCTTCGCCGCCGGCTTCGCGGTGCGGCCGTTCGGCGCGATCGTGTTCGGTCGCCTCGGCGACATGGTCGGCCGCAAATACACCTTCCTCGTGACCATCGTGCTGATGGGCCTGTCGACCTTCCTGGTCGGCATCCTGCCCAACTACGCGAGCATCGGCTTCGCCGCGCCGGCGATCCTCATCGTGTTGCGCCTGCTGCAGGGCCTCGCGCTCGGCGGCGAATACGGTGGTGCCGCGACCTATGTCGCCGAGCATGCACCGGACGGCAAGCGCGGCCTGTACACCAGCTTCATCCAGACCACCGCGACCATCGGCCTGTTCCTCTCGCTCATCGTGATCCTGGGCGTGCGCGAAACGGTCGGCGTCGAGGCGTTCGAAGCCTGGGGCTGGCGCATTCCGTTCCTGCTGTCGATCATCCTGCTCGGCGTGTCGGTGTGGATCCGCATGCAGCTGCACGAGTCCCCGCTCTTCCAGCAGATGAAGGACGAGGGCAAGCAGTCGAAGGCGCCGATCACCGAAAGCTTCTTCAGCAAGAATGGCCGCATCGTGCTGCTCGCGCTGTTCGGCGCCACCGCCGGCCAGGCCGTGGTGTGGTACGCGGGCCAGTTCTATGCGATGTACTTCCTCACCCAGTCGCTGAAGGTCGATTCCACCACGACCTGGCTGCTGATCGCTGCGGCGCTGGCCATCGGCACGCCGTTCTTCATCGTGTTCGGCTGGCTGTCCGACCGCATCGGCCGCAAGAAGATCATCATGGCCGGCTGCCTGATCGCCGCGCTGACCTACTTCCCGCTGTTCAAGGCGCTGACGCACTACGCCAACCCGGCCATCGACGAAGCGCGTGCCAATGCGCCCGCGGTCGTCGTCGCGGATCCGGCCACGTGCTCGTTCCAGTTCGATCCGATCGGCAAGAAGGTGTTCACCAACTCCTGCGACATCGCGACGGCGGCGCTGGCGAAAGCCGGCATCCCGTACACCATCCAGGCCGCACCCGCCGGTTCGCTGGCGCAGGTGAAGATCGGCGACACGCCGGTCGCCGCCTATGAAGGCGCGGGCTTGTCCAAGGACGAGGGCAAGGCGAAGGGCGATGCCTTCACCGGCGAGTTGAAGAAGACGCTCACCGCCGCCGGCTATCCCGAAAAGGCCGATCCCGAGCGGATCAACAAGCCGATGGTGCTGGTCATCCTGACGATCCTGGTGATCTACGTGACCATGGTCTACGGCCCGATCGCGGCGTGGCTGGTCGAGCTGTTCCCGACACGCATCCGCTACACCTCGATGAGCCTGCCGTATCACATCGGCAACGGCTGGTTCGGCGGCTTCCTGCCCACCATCTCGTTCGCGCTCGTCGCCGGTACCGGCAACATGTACCAGGGCCTGTGGTACCCGATCGTGATCGCCATGATGACCTTCGTGATCGGCTCGCTGTTCCTGCGCGAGACGAAGGACGTCGACATCACGCAGTAGTCCAGATACCCCCGCGTCACCCGTGCAAACGACGACGCCGGCGAAAGCCGGCGTTTTCGTTTTCGTGCATTCCGATCGCGGACGGAGGAAGTGTCTACCTCGCTTCCGCGAGGATGATGCAGAGGGATCAGTCTTCCGCCGGTTTCCGCCCGACCAGCTTCGCTGCGATGATCCCGACCTCGTACAGCAGGCACATCGGGATCGCCAGCATGAGCTGGGAAATCGCATCGGGTGGGGTCACCACGGCGGCAATCACGAAGATGCCGACGATGGCGTAGCCGCGCCACTCGGACAGCTGCTTCGGCGTGACCCAGCCCAGCAGCACGAGGATGACCAGCGCGACCGGCAGTTCGAAGCTCAGTCCGAACGCGAGGAACAGCACCACGACGAAATCGAGGTAGCTCGTCGGATCCGGCGCCAGCTTCACCACATCCGGCGCGAAATGGACGAGGAAACCGAACACGCCCTTGAGCACGAGGAAGTAGGCGAACGCGCAGCCGCTGTAGAACAGCAGGAGCGCGGACACCAGGATCGGCAGCGCCAGTCGCTTCTCGCGCTTGTACAGGCCGGGCGCGACGAAGGCCCAGGCCTGGTAGAGCAGCCACGGCATCGCGCCGAACAGGGCCACGAAGAACGCCAGTTTCACCGGCGCCATGAAGCCGGACATCACGTCGCGCGCGATCAGCTCGCTGCCCTTGGGCAGCACCGCGAGCAGCGGCGCGACCAGCCAGGTGAACAGGGTGTCGGAAAACGGGATCAGTGCGAGGAACATCACCACCAGCACTGCGAGGCCCCGGATGAGGCGTGCCCGCAGTTCGATCAGGTGGCTCATGAGGCTGCTGCCGTCGACGTCAGCCTCGGACATCGCGATCTCCCTGCGAGGTGTGGTCGAGCGATGGCGTGGTTCCCGGCGCGGGTTCGGGCAGGGTCGTCGCTGCGTCGTCGCCGGTGGCGTCCGCGGCGATGTCGGGATCGTGCCCGGCCATCTGCGCCTGCATGCGCTCGAACTCGCGGCGCGCGGCCGCCTCGGTGTCGCGCACCTGCGCCTCGATGTCCTTCGCGGCCTCGCGGGTGTCGCGAAGGCTGCGCTGCAGTTCTTCGGCAGCGAGTTCGCGTTCCAGTTCGCCCTTCACCGAATACCACTGCGCGCGCGCGCGGCGCACCCACAGGCCGGCGAAGCGCGCGGCCTTGGGCAGGCGCTCGGGGCCGAGGACCACCAGGGCGACGGCTCCGGTCAGGAACAGTTCGGAGAATCCGATATCGAACATGCGCGTCTGCCGGACTTCCGAGTCCGGCGGTTGCGGTCAGCGGGCGACGTTGTCGTCGTTGCGCTGGGATTCGCCCGAACCCTCGCGCTTGGACTGGTCGCTGAGCTGGGCGGGTTTTTCGTCGTCCCCGCTCACGCCCTTCTTGAATTCGTTGACGGCCTTGCCGAGGTCCTTGGCTCCGCTGGTGAGGCGCTTGGTGCCGAACACCAGCACCACGATGACCAGCACGATGAGCCAGTGCCAGATACTGAAGCTACCCATGGCGGTTACCACTGCGTGAGATGAGGAGCGCTCAGGATACCGCAGTCAACATGACGGGCGTGTTTGCCGCCCCGGGCGGCGGGCAGTTCTGCTGGCGGCGTCACGATGACCGACGATGCCGGCGGCTGGACGGTGATGACACCCTCCGCGACGGCACGGGACATCGCTTCGGCCCGGAGGCGTCAGGGCGTCTCCGGCAACGGTTCGACCTTGGCCGGGTTCTCGACCGTCTCGAAGGCCTGGGGCTGGGCCTGCGGCTGTGCGGCGGGCGCGGCGTCCGGCGGCAGGACGGTCGGTGTCGGGCTGGTCACCACCGAGGCATCCGTCGCGGCCGTCGCGGTGTCCTGGCGTGCCGCGCGCGCGGTCGCGCTGGCATCGGCCAGGCGCTGGCGGAAGTCGGCGATCGCCTGGGACGGGAGTTCCGGTGCGCGGTCCTCGAAGATCATCCGCGGTGTCGTGCCCTCGCCGTAGACCTCGGCATTCGCGCTGTCGTCGATCGACAGCACCGCGCCGTCGAGCGCCACGCCAGCGAACAGGCCGCGCGCACGCGACCAGGACCAGATCTCGGCCTTCATCTGGCCGTCGGTCGCGGCAGCGGCATTGCGGCCCATCGGGCCGGCAGCCACGCCGGCGTCGGCACCGAGGGTGAACTTGCCGTTGACGATCGAATCCAGGCCGCGCTCGCTGCGGAACACCAGCACCACGTCGGCCGACTGCACGCCGACCTGCAGGCCGATGCTGCCGCCGGTCAGGGTGACGAAGCTGGGGTTGGACCAGCTGCCGTCGGCGTTGCGCACCGACAGCACGCCGCGTCCGCGACGTCCGCCCAGCACCAGCCCGGCCTTGATGGTGTCCGGAATGATGACGATCGCCTTCGCCTCATCGAGCAGCTTCGACGGAATCGAAGACTCGGGGATCGCCTGGATCTCGGTCAGCACGCGCAGGGCGTTGACGGCGCGCGCGTCTTCGGTGGGGCCGGCGAGCGCGGCGGGCGCCACGAACGTCGTGGCGAGCGCCAGCGGAAGGGCGAAGGAGAGAGCGGTGCGACGAAGGGCGTGCGGCATGGGCGGACATCGGTGGCCTGCGGGATGGCCGGAGCCTACCGCCCGCGCGATGAACCGCGCCAGTCCGCGGCCGCCTTGCAGCGTATCGACCGGCATGTCGATGTCCCCGGTGTCGCGGTCGCGCCGGGCTGTCATGCTATGCGCATGAGTCCCGAAGCCGACGCCCCGCCCCGTTCCGCCGTCCTCCTCGTCAACCTCGGCACGCCCGATGCGCCCACGGCGCCGGCGGTGCGCCGCTATCTCGCCGAATTCCTCCACGACCATCGCGTCGTGTCGCTCACGCGCTGGCTGTGGTGTCCGATCCTGCATTTCGTGATCCTGCCGCTGCGCGGGCCGAAAGTGGCGCACAAGTACGCGTCGATCTGGATGGACGGTGGATCGCCGCTGGCGGTGCACACGCGCGGGCTGGCGACATCGATGCAGGCGCGCATGCCCGACATGCGCGTGGCCTGGGCGATGCGCTACGGCAATCCGTCGATCGCGTCCGTGGTCGACGGGCTGCGTGCCGACGGCGTGCGCGACATCGTGGTGCTGCCGCTCTACCCGCAGTACTCGACCACCACCACCGCGTCCGTGCAGGACGTGGTCGACAGGCTCGCCGCCCTGCATGCCGATACGCGGTTCCGGACCGTGCGCGACTACCACGTCGATGCCGGCTGGGTCGCGGCCGTCGCCGAGTCGATCCGCGCGCACTGGGCTGCGCATGGGCGTGGCGAATGCCTGCTGTTCTCGTTCCACGGCATCCCGCAGCGACTGGTCGATGCCGGCGATCCGTATGCCGACCAGAGCCGCGCCAGCGTCGAGGCAATCGCCGCCGCGCTCGGCCTGTCGCCCGGCGACGCGATGCTGACCTTCCAGTCGCGCTTCGGTCGCGAACCCTGGCTGCAGCCCTATACCGACGACACCCTGAAGTCGCTCGCCGCGAAAGGCGTGAAGGCCGTCGACGTGGTCTGCCCGGGCTTCGCGGTGGACTGCCTGGAAACGCTGGAGGAGATTTCGGTGGAGAACGCGACCCTGTTCCGCGAAGCCGGCGGCGCAACGCTGCGCTACATCCCCTGCCTGAATGCGTCGGATGCGCACGCGATGGCGCTGGCGGGCGTGGTGCGTGCACAGGGAGTGACCGAGGCATGAGTTCGACGCCGGAGCTTCGCGAGCCATCCCTGCTCGAACTCGATCTGCGCACCGCGCGCGGCCGCTTCGCGGGCCTGCGCAACGGGAACAGCGGTGCGCCGCCACTGCTGGCCCTGCATGGCTGGCTGGACAACGCGGCCAGCTTCGCGCCGATGGCGCCGTTCCTCGCGGGCTACGACCTCGTCGCGCTGGATCTGCCCGGCCATGGCCAGAGCTTCCACTACCCGGTCGATGCCGAGTACAGCCTGTTCAGCACGTTGCTCGACGTGCTCGCCGCGGCCGATGCGCTGGGCTGGACGCGCTTCACGCTGCTGGGGCATTCGATGGGCGGCGCGATCGCCAGCCTGCTGGCCAGCGCTGCGCCGGAGCGGATCGAGCGGCTGCGCCTGATCGAGGCGATCGGTCCGCTGGCGGCGAGCGAAGACACCACGGCGGAGCGCCTCCGCGAAGCGGTGGCGAAACGACGCGCGCTGGATGGCAAGCGCAAGCGGGTGTTCGACGATCCGGATCTGGCGGTGCGTGCGCGCATGCAGACGAACATCACCTCGCTCGACGAAGCATCGGCACGGCTGCTCGTCGGCCGCGGGCTGAACATCGTGGAAGGCGGCTACGAGTGGAGCAGCGACACCCGGCTGACGCTGCCCACGGCGGTGCGCATGTCGGAGGCGCAGGTCGCCGACTGCCTGCGTGCGATCGTCTGTCCGGTGCGGATGGTGATGGCCGATCCCGCGCCGCCTTACATCCCGACCGCGATGCGCGACGGGCGCATCGCCTGCGTGCGCGACATCGCCTGCACGGTGCTGCCGGGCAGCCACCACCTGCACATGACCCATCCGCGCGAGGTCGTCGAGGCGCTGGGGCTGTAGTCGCGTCTGCGACGGGGTGTCGCGGCAGGGTGTCGAAACTGCCTGCGGAGGAAGGCAGGCAGATCGGCAGGCGAGTCGGCAGGCGAGTCGGCAGGCGCGTGGTGGATGACTGATGCGCTCAGCGCACCAGCGCGACCATCTGTGCCTTGAGCTGGCGGCCGTGTTCGCGGAACCAGTCGCGCTGGTCGCGCCAGCGCGGGAAGCGGCGCTCGACTTCATGCCAGTAGGCGGGCGAGTGGTCGTGATGGATCAGGTGGCACAGCTCGTGCACCAGCACGTATTCGAACGCGTCCTGCGGCGCGAGGACCAACGACAGGTCCAGGGCCATGGTGCCGTCCGGCGCCAGCGAACCCCACTGGGAGCTCATGATCTTCAGCTGCACGCGGCGCGGCGCGCGCGGCAGTGCGGGCAGGTAACGCGGCATCCAGCGGCCGATGTCGGCGCGGGCCTGCGCTTCGTAGAAATCGCGCAGCGCGCGGTGCAGGGCGGTGTCGCCGGCGCGCGAGGTCGTCTGGAAGACGGCGGTGTCGCCGTCGAGCTGCAGCGCAGTGAATCGCCCCGTTTCCCAGCGCAGCGGCAGCATCGCGCCGCGCAGCGGCAGGCGGTCGCTTTCGTCGCGCACCAATGGTGCGACTTCGGTTTCCACCAGGCGTTCGAGCTGTGCGCCGAGCCAGTCGCGGTGTTCGGCGAGGAAGCGATCGCCGGCCACCAGGCTGGCGCGTTCGGGCAGGGTCAGGCGCACGCCACGTTCGCTGACCGAAAGCTTGATGCGGCGTGCGCGCGGATCGCGCACGCGCAGGACATCGACGTTGCGGCCGTCGTCGAGCAGCAAGGGCACGAGATCGCGCTGTTGCGCACGGCTGTCGGCAAGGCGCGGAGCCGAGGGCTCGCGCAGTCGGAAACGGAAGGGCATGCGAAATGCTAACCGTTGTCGATGGGACAATACAAAGCTTGACGCGGACAGGTGGAATGATGCGGTGATGCGCGTCGCCGCGAATCCGTGATTTCCGGGCGCGTCGAACGCGTCCCGGGATCACTCGGTTGTCATGCGACCGTCACTCGGCCTTCGACAGTTTCAGCGCCGGTTCCAGGGTGCGGAACAGGCGCCGGGTTTCCGCGCTGAACAAGGCGAAACGCGCGTCGAGCTCGGCGCGGAAATCGTCGCGATCGCCTGTTTCCAGCTGTTCCACGGCGCCGTCGAGGAACTTCAGCTTGCGGATGATCAGATCGTCGCCGAGCACGAAACTGAGACGATCGTCGAGTGTCAGCGCGAGGCGCGTCACCTGCTTGCCCGCCTCCAGGTGTTTGGCGATTTCGTCGCTGTCCAGCTCCTGGTGCTGGCACTTCACGATCGCGCCATTGTCGGTCGGATCGCGCATTTCGCATTCGTCGCCCAGCGACAGGCCGTGCGGCAGCGGGTCGCCGGCGATCCAGCCGGTCAGCACCGAGCGCGGCGCGACTTCGGCGTTCAGCGGCAGCGCCGGGAAGCTGCCCAGTGCATGGCGCACGTCGGAGACCACGGCCTCGGCGCTCTTGCGCGAGGAGCTGTCGATGGCGATGAAGCCCTCGGTGCAGTCGATGAACGCATCGGTGCGACCCGGCTTGACGAAGGCGCGCGGCAGCAGCTCGTGCACCAGGTCTTCCTTCAATCGCTTGCGCGCGCGCCCACCGAGCTTGCGACCTTCCTTGTCTTCGATGTCCTGCAGCTTCTTCTGCAGCAGGTCGTTGACCACGGATCCGGGCAGGATCTTGTCCTCGGTGCCGGCGGTGACCCAGATCGCATCGCCGATGCGGTGCGACAGCACCTCCTGGTCGCCGCGCCCGAACGGCGAGATGAAGCCGCGCGAGGACAGTTCCAGCGCGCCGACGGGCTTGAGGATGAATTCCGACAGGCCGGTGTCGAGTTCGTCGAAGTTGATCGAGGCGGGGAAGCGGAAGAGCGTCAGGTTGCGGAAGAACATCGGGTATCCGGAGAGAGGAAAGGGGTGTCGTCCCGTGACCCGGAGGTCGGGGATCGGCGTCGGGTCCGCAGCGTATGCCGAACCGGCTTCCTGCGCTTCGCGTCAGGGCGTTGCGTCGTCGCCGGCGTCCTCGGCCCTGCCGCCATCACCGCCCAGCCACGCGTGCGCGTCGGGCAGGTCGGCGTCGCCGCGCTTGCCGAGGGACAGGAAGTCGAACAGCTTCGGATCACTCAACTGCGACGGGCGTATGTCGCCCAGCGCGCGCGCGATCTGTTCGACGCGTCCCGGGGTGTCCTTCTCCCAGGCGTCCATCATCTTCTTCACCTGCTTGCGCTGCAGGTTCTCCTGCGAACCGCAGAGGTTGCAGGGGATGATCGGGAAGGCCCTGGCATCGGCGTAGGCGGCGATGTCCTCTTCGCGGGCGTAGGCGAGGGGACGGATCACCACGTGCTTGCCGTCGTCGCTGAGCAGTTTCGGCGGCATGCCGCTGATCTTCGAATGGAAGAACAGGTTGAGGAAGAAGGTGGCGACCAGATCGTCGCGGTGGTGGCCCAGCGCGATCTTGGTGAAACCCTGTTCCTCGGCGTAGGTGTACAGCGCGCCGCGGCGCATCCGCGAACACAGCGAGCACATGGTCTTGCCTTCCGGCACCACGCGCGTGACCACGGAGTACGTGTCCTGTTCGAGGATGTGATGGTCGACGCCGATCGACTTCAGGTACTCCGGCAGCACGTGTTCCGGAAAACCTGGCTGCTTCTGGTCGAGGTTGACCGCGGTGATCGAGAACGAGACCGGCGCCTTCTTCTGCAGCTGCAGCAGGATGTCCAGCATCGTGTAGCTGTCCTTGCCGCCGGACAGGCAGACCATCACCTTGTCGCCCTCTTCGATCATGCCGAAGTCGGCGATGGCGCGACCCACCTGGTGGCGCAGGCGCTTGGCCAGCTTGTTGGCTTCGTGGGCGCCGCGGCGCGAAGGCGTCGGCAGGGGATCGGACAGGGGCAGGAGAGTGGCATTCATGAGCGGCGCATTTTATCCCCAAGCCGAGCCGGGCCGCCGTTCGCGGCCCGGTGGCTCGTGCAGGCTGCATGGCGGGTCTGCAGCCTGCATGCACTGACGGCACGGCGATTCCTCCAAGTCATTGATTCGCAAGGACGCCTGCAGTTGGCACGCGCTCTGCGGATGGATCAGGGCCGGCGCACCTCCCCAGCACCGGCAGTCCCCCGCAATGTTCCTGCAACAGGAGTCGCACATGTCCCAGCGTTTCACGAATTCCCGGCTTTCCTCGCGCACGCCTTCATCCGGCGTGCTGGCCATCGGCGCCGCGCTCGCGGTCGCGCTGGCCGCGCCGCTGGCATTCGCCGCGGACGGCGCCGCCAACAAGCAGACGAAGGCCCAGGAGACGAAGGCCCAGGAGACGAAGGCCCATGAATCGTCGCAGCAGCCGGTCGAAGACAGCTGGATCACGACCAAGGTGAAGGCCGACCTGCTCGTCGACGAGCAGACGAAGGGCCTGGACATCAACGTCAGCACGACCAATGGCGTCGTGACTCTGGCCGGCCGTCTCGACAGCCGCACCCAGGTCGACAAGGCCGTGGCCATCGCCCGCGCGATCAAGGGCGTGCAATCGGTCGACGCCACCACCCTGACGGTGAAGCCGCGCGGCTGATGCCGCCGGCTCCGCCGGACGATGCGGCGCTGCATCGGCGCCGCGCTACCACCGGCACGTCCGCCCCTCCCCCATCCCGGGCGTGCCGCATCCAAGAAGGAGATCCGACATGAACACCGACATCATCAAGGGCAAGTGGAAGCAGCTCAACGGCCGCATCAAGCAGCAGTGGGGCGAGCTCACCGACGATGACCTGACCGCCGCCGAAGGCAGCCGCGACTACCTCGCCGGCAAGATCCAGGAGCGCTACGGCATTGCCCGCGATGCCGCGATGGAGCAGGTCAAGGACTTCGAGAAGCGCATCAACCACTGATCCGTTCGCGGATCCATCCCGTGGTGCCGGCGGGTCCGCCGGCACCATGGCCACTTCCGAAAGCACGCTCGCTCTCCCGGCCCCCAATCCCCCGGAGCGTCATGGCCCCGATCTCCGGACGGGAGGCGAGCGTGCCAAGGTTCTGCCTCGCGGCAGGACTGCATCCGCCGGCCACGCCGGCACGTCTCCCCCAGGCAAGTCGATCGTTCCCGTGTGTGTTGTGCGACACCCCCGCTGTACCCCTCCGTGTGTGTGTGTGAGTCTCGCCGTCCCGGTCACCCCGGGGCGGCGCTTTTTTTGCCCGACAACCTGGCTGCGATCTCGTGCGATCTGCATGATCCGCACGACTCGATCGTGCAGATCGCATGGTCGAAACTGCCGGGATCGACGCAAACACGGGCCCGGTGGCGTGGCATGCGTCTTGCGCCAGCCCCGGGGACCTGCCAGAACCCGTCCGCATTCCGCGGACCCGTCACTTCCCCAGGATTGCCCGATGAGCCTTGCCGCGCCCCTGCGTCGTCCCCAGAGCCCGCAGGCGTCCCTGCATTCGGGTCGTCCCCCGGCCGTGGATATAGTGTCGAGCGCCCTGCAGACCATGGAGACACCGGACGTGCCCAACCCCGCGACACCGCCTCCCGGCCGCGTGCTGGCAATCGACGACGACGACCGCCTGCTGCAGAACTTCGCCATGGCGCTGGCCCGCGACGGCCACAAGGTCGAAACCGCGAACACCCTCTCCGATGGCCTGCGGCTCGCCGCGACCTGGCCTTTCGATGTCTGCCTGCTCGACCATGACATCGGTTCCGATGCTGGCATCGATGCCCTGCCGCGCCTGGCCGAACTGGCGCCACGGATGCGCGTGGTGATGGTCACCGCCAATGCCCAGGTGGAGCAGGCGGTGCGTGCGATCTCGCTCGGCGCGGCCGACTATCTGGTGAAGCCCTGCTCGCCGGACCAGCTCCGCATCGCGGTGGCGCGCCAGGTGGAGGCGCGTCGCCTGCGCGACCGCGTCGACACGCTCGAGCGCGAAGTGGCGCGCGGCACGCCGGAGCTCGGCAGCAAGAGTCCCGCGATGCAGGCCGCCATCGACATGATGCTGCAGGTCGCGACCACCGACGCCAACCTGCTGATCCTCGGCGAGAGCGGCACCGGCAAGGGCGTGATCGCACGCGCCGTGCATCGCGCCAGCGCGCGCGCGTCGGCCGAGTTCGCGACGATCAATTGTCCGGCGCTGACCGCCGAGCTGCTGGAAAGCGAGCTGTTCGGCCATGCCAAGGGTTCGTTCACCGGCGCCGTGCAGAACGCGGTCGGCCGGGTCAGCCATGCCGATGGCGGCACCCTGTTCATGGACGAGGTCGGCGACTTCCCGCTAGCGCTGCAACCCAAGCTGCTGCGCTTCATCCAGGACAAGGAATACGAACGGGTCGGTGATCCGGCCACGCGCAAGGCCGACGTGCGCATCGTCGCCGCGACCAACCGCGACCTGGATGCGATGGTTGCCGAGGGCACGTTCCGCCTCGACCTGCTGTACAGGCTCAACGTGATCAGCATCACCCTGCCGCCGCTGCGCGAGCGCCAGGAAGACCTGGAAGACCTCGCCAACGGCTTCATCCGTCGCTACGCCGCCGACTACGGCCGCCCGACCCGCCGGCTCTCGGCCGCGGCGCTGTCGAAGCTGCGCACCTACGCCTGGCCGGGCAACGTGCGCGAACTGCAGAACATGATGGAACGCGCGGTGATCCTCGGTCGCGACGAGGAGATCGGTGCGGACCTGCTCACGCTGGACTCCACGCGACGCGCCGAGACGGCGGCCATCCCTGGTGCGCTGATGTCGCTGGAGGCGCTGGAGCGCCTGCACATCGAACGCGTCCTCGCCCAGAGCGACAGCCTGGATGCCGCTGCGAAGACGCTGGGCATCGACGCCTCCACCCTGTACCGGAAACGCAAGCTCTACGGATTCTGATCCGCACCGTTCCGATCCGGATTCCCGCCCTTCCCACTTACCTCGCCGAGAGCCCCGCATCCCCCACGCAATACGCGACACGCTCCGCGCTACACGCCACAGGTTGTCCGAATGTCCGATCCACGCACCGAACCCGTCACCGAAGATTTCGCCCGCACCCCGCTCTGGAGCGGTGCCCTGCTGGTCGCCTGGATCCTGCTGGTCGCAGGACTGGGCGCCATGATGGGCGTGCTCTTCCCCCCGGGTGACTGGTTCGCGGCACTGGTGAAGCCGACGTTCCAGCCGCCGAACTGGCTGTTCGGCCCGGTGTGGACCGCGCTGTACGTGGCGATGGCGGTCTCCGCATGGCTGGTACAGCGCAGCGTGGATGCAGACATCGCGCTGCGTCGTCGCGCGCTGGTGCTGTTCTTCGTGCAGTTCGCGTTGAACCTGGCATGGACACCGCTGTTCTTCGGGCTGCGCAACCCGGGACTGGCGTTCATCGACATCTGCGCCCTGTGGATCACGCTGCTCTGGACGTTGCTCACGTTCGGGCGCGTGCGTCCGCTGGCCGGTTACCTCATGCTTCCGTACCTGCTGTGGGTGTCGTTCGCGCTGGTGCTCAACGGCACCATCTGGCTGATGAACCTCTGATCCTTCCCGGCACCAAGACCGCTTCGCGGCGCCGGAACGCGCCGCCATATCCCCCTGTTGGACCGATCATGCCGCAGAGCCAGGCCAGTCAATTCCGCAACCGCGCGAACGTCGGCCTGCTGGCCCTCGCGTTCATCGTGATCCTGGCCACGTCGGTGGTGTCCGTCAGGTCGATCAACGCGCTGCGCGAGTCCATCGGCTGGGTCACGCACACCATGGAGGTGAAGGACGAACTGGCCGCGCTCCAGTTCGCGCTGGGCGACATGGAAATCGCGGGCCTGCGCTTCATGATCGATGGGAAAGCCGACCATCGCAACGAACTGGTCGGCAACGTCGAGGACATCGGCAAGCGCATCGAAAGGCTCGGCGAGCTCGTTGTCGACAACCACCAGCACCGGATCCAGATCGACGCACTCGAAGCGGATCACCGCATCCTCGTGGAGCGTGCGAGCACGTCCATCGCGATCAAGGACGCCGACATGGCCAAGGGCGACGACCGCGCGGCCATCCGACGCGTGCGCGATGGCAAGGGCGAGCGGATCGTCGACCGCATGCGCGCGAGCATCCAGCAGATGCTGGGCACCGAGGACGCATTGCTCAAGCAGCGCCAGGCCGACCACGACGTGCTGGTGAAGCAGACCAATGCGACGCTGCTGATCGCCAACGGCCTGGCCCTGTTCGCGGGCCTGATCGGATTCTTCGCACTGCGCCGTGCCCAGCGCGAGTCCGAGAACACGCTCCTGCTGCAGTTGCGCGCCGCGCAGGCGCATCGAGCCAGCGAGGAGAAGAGCGCGTTCCTTGCCAACATGAGCCACGAGATCCGCACGCCGATGAATGCGATCTTCGGCTTCGCGCAGCTGCTTGCCGACCACGTCAACGAACCCCTGCAGCGCGAATGGGTGGCCTCGATCCGCAAGAGCGGGCAGGTGCTGCTGACCCTGATCAACGACGTGCTGGACCTGTCCAAGATCGAGGCCGGCAAGCTGCAGCTCAATCCGCAGGGCACCGACATCGGCGAACTGGTCGAGGAAACGCTGTCGCTGTTCGTCGCGATGGCCGATGCGAAGGGCATCACGCTCGAGGCGCACATCGTGCGCAAGGACATGGTGCCGGTCGCCGTGGATGCGCCGCGCCTGCGCCAGATCCTGATGAACCTGATCAGCAACGCCGTGAAGTACACGGAGCGCGGCGGGGTGACGGTCGGCATCGAAATGCAGCCGTCGATGCTGGGCGGACACGACCTGCGCATCCTCGTCGAGGACACCGGCACCGGCATCGATCCGGACGAGCTGTCCAACATCTTCGAGCCCTTCCACCAGGCCGCCAGCCTGGACGGCAGGTCGCGCCAGGGCACGGGCCTGGGCCTGAGCGTGACCCGCCTGCTAGTGCAACTCATGCAGGGTCGGATCGACGTGGCGAGCACGCCGGGCAAGGGCTCGCGCTTCCAGGTCGACCTGCCATCGCTGCCGCCGGCCGACGCCGTGGCGCCGAACCTGGCCGACGCCTTCGCCGATGCCGTCGACTTCGACCGCCTGCCGCCGCTGCGCATCCTGATCGCCGACGACGTGGACTGGAACGTCGAGGTCGCGCGCGGCTACCTGCGCGGCAGCCACCACGAGATCGCGATCGCGCGGGACGGCGAGGAAGCGCTTGCCGCCGCGCGCGCGTTCCGGCCCGACGTGGTGCTGATGGATCTGCGCATGCCGCGCATGAACGGCTACCGCGCGACGGAGGCGATCCGCGCCGATGCCCTGGCAGGCGACGCACGCATCGTCGCCGTCACTGCGTCCAGCCTGATGGACGATCAGGGGCCCACCCAGGTGCGTTTCGACGGCTACGTGCGCAAACCGTACGCGCCGGCGGAACTGCTGGCCGTGCTGATCGCGCTGTTCGGCGAGCGCTCGGGAGCGCCCTCGCATGCAGCGGCAGGCAGCGGATCGCCTGCGGCAGTGGACACCGAAGCCGCGTCGAACCGCGCTGCCGATGCACCTGCCGATGTCGCCTCCACGCCGGCCGACGAACGTCGCAACGAAGCGATCGCAGAGTGGAATGCGGTACGCGCTGCACCGCTGGAAGCGATGCGCACGCGCATGCGAATGCGCGAGATCGGCGAATTCTCGCGGCGCCTGGACGCCCTGGCCGAGACCATCGGCGACCCGCGGCTGCAGGAGGAAGCGCGGCTGCTGCGGGTGGCCGTGCAACGTTTCGATGTGAACCGGATGAAGGCGGTGCTCGACCGCCTCGCCACCCATTCCGACGGGCCAGCGCAGGCGGCCGAGGACGACGATGCCCAATAGATTCCTTTCCGCCGCAGTCGCACTGCCGGTCATCATGATCCTCGATGACCAGGCCGCCAACGTGCAGGTGCTCGGCCAGTTGCTGACCCACGCCGAATACGACGTCGTGCCGGTGCTCGACGGTGCCGAGGCCCTGGCCCTGGCCGAGCGTTCGCCGCCCGACCTGGTGCTGCTCGACATGCGCATGCCGGGCCTGGACGGTTTCGCGGTCCTGGAAGGCTTGCAGGCCATGCCGCAGACGCGACACGTGCCCGTCGTCTTCCTCACTGCGGACCACGAGCGCGACAGCCTGGTGCGTGCGTTCTCCGCAGGCGCGGTCGACTACATCACCAAGCCCTTCATCGCCGAGGAACTGCTGGCGCGCGTGCGCACGCACCTCGATCTCAAGCGTTCGCGCGAGCGGCTCGCGCGCGTCGCGGAGGAACGGCAGCGGATGGCCGAGATCGTCAGCCACGATCTGCGCAACCACTTCGGCAACATCCTGTTCTCGCTGGACATGCTGCGCGAACCGGGCATGGACGACGAGGCGCACGCCGACCAGCGCGCGCGTCTCATCGATTCGATCCGTGCCTCCGCCGACGCAGGACTGCTGTTCGTCAGCGCTTTCCTCGACCAGCAGCAGGATGCGACGCAGGGCGTGCCGGTCGCACAGGTCGATGCCGCGTCGCTCGCCCGTTCGGCCGTCGAACTGATGGCTCCGCAGGCGGCACGCAAGGGCGTCTCGCTGTCGCTGGCCATCGAAGACGACACGCTGCGCGTGCTGGCAGAACGTGCCGGCGCAGGCCATGTCCTGCAGAACCTGTTGTCGAACGCGGTGAAGTACGGCCCGCCCGATGGCGAAGTGATGCTGTCGGTGGCGCGCCGTGGCGAAATGGCGGTACTGGGCGTGCACGATCGCGGCCCCGGCATCGCGGCGCAGGATCGCGAACGGATGTTCCGTCGGTTCGTGCGCCTGGGTTCCACGCCCACCGGTGGCGAAACCTCGACCGGCCTGGGGCTGGCGCTGGCCAAGCAGCGCGCCCGAGCGATGGGTGGCGACCTCTGGTACGAAGACCGCCCCGGTGGCGGGGCGAGCTTCGTGTTCGAGCTGCCGCTCGTCTGAGCGCCCCTTGGACGCATGCGTCCGGAACGTGTGTCCGGAGCATGCGTCCAGAGCATGCGTCCAGAGCATGCGTCCAGAGCATGCGTCCAGAGCATGCGTCGAGGCGGCTGCGGTCCGTCGCTTGCGGATCGGTCGCCGGGTCAGACGACCTTGCGTCGGCCCAGCAGCAGCGACAGCACGAACAGCACCAGGAACACCACGAACAGGATCTTCGCGATGCCTGCGGCGGCGCCGGCGATGCCGGTGAAGCCCAGCACGGCGGCGATCAGGGCAACGACCAGGAAAATGAGGGCATAACGCAGCATGGGGGATCTCCTTCTGGGTAATGGCCCGCATCGCGGACCTGCCTCTCTCCCTACAAGCCCCATGCCAGCCGTTCCGCGGGAATGAACCCCCGGCAACGGCTGCGATATCAACGGCTTGGCCGCCCTGCGCCGGCAGGCGCGTTGTCCCGAGGGCAAGTGGCGGTCGAGGTTTGCGCACGATGCCGTGCATCCTGCACGCCCTCCGACGCCGTCAATGGAGCAATACCGGCGTCCCTGCGGGACTTTCCCGCATGGCACGGATCTTGGATGCGATATCCATGTCCTTCCACGGAGCTCCGACATGCACCACGTCGCCGTTGCCCCTCGTTCCTTCCCGTCCGCCGGCCGCGGCATCCGTCGCTGGCGCCGCATGCGCGCGCGGATCGGCTTCATGGCGCTCTGGGCTGCCTTGCTGGTCTGGGCCCTGGGCGCTTCGATGCAGGTGCCGGGCGAGGTCCGCGCGTCGCAGGACGCCGCTCCCGTCCAGGCCAGCCTGCCTGCCGCATCCGCTGCCTTGCCTGCGCATGTGGACCTGGAACGCGCCGCTGCCTGGCCGCGCGAGTCCGCGGAGTCCTGGCAGGACCCGTCGCAGGCGTCCGAGCTGGACCCCGCGTCGGAGCCCACGCCAGAACAGGAGGCGGCGCTGTACATCGCCGGGCGCTGAGCGGCACGTCCGGTGGGCCTGGCCCGCTGTCATCCGCCCGCCATGCGCAGACGGGTGAAAAAGTGCATGGCAGGCACTAAGCTCGGCTGCGATGAACCCGCCGACCGACCCGAACGAACTCGCACGGATCTCCCAGCGCCTCGCCGAGCTGCGCCTGGAGCATCGTGACCTCGACCTGGCCATCGACCGCCTGCACGAGAACATCGCCGCCGACGAACTGGCGATCAAGCGTCTAAAAAAACGCAAGCTGCAGCTGAAGGACACCATCCACCGGCTGGAGTCGGCATTGATCCCCGACGAGCCGGCCTGAACGCCGCTCCGTGCCTAGGTCAGGGCCCGCGCATCCCCGACCGCATTCCCCGGAACGAAACGACACGGCCCGCATGCGCGGGCCGTGTCGTCTGGTTGTCCGGTGATGCTCCAGCGGGCGCCGGATCCCGGATTCCGTTCGATCAGGGATACAGATCGAGGACCTGCAGGGTCCAGTTCGATTCCTTCTCGGCCGGCTTGCCCTGCCAGTAGGCCTTCTGCTCGGCGATGAAGGCGCGGGATTCCGCGGTGTCGAGGTCACCGATGGCCTTCAGGGCCATCGCGCGGTCCTGCCAGGTCTGGGCGTTGCGGCTGATGTCCTTCAACAGGTCCAGGTGCTCGCTGGCGCGGAGCGTGCCCAGCGACGAGATGGCGGCGATGCGCACGTACTCGTGGTCGTCCTTGGCGAGGCGGGCGAGGGTGCCGACGGCCTTGGGGTGGTTCGTGAAGCCCAGCGCATAGACGTCGAGATACTGCTCGTCGCCGGGCTTGGCGAGACGCGCGATCAGGGCATCGACGTCCGCGTCGCTGGCGCGCGCGCCATAGAGTTCGCGAGCGACCTTCGCCGAGAATTCCTTGACCGCGATCGACAGCGGTTCGTTCATCGTCGGCTCGACGACTTCGGCGAAGCTCCACACCGGCACCTTGCCGCGCTTGACGAACACGCCGATGCGCTTCTTGCCGGCGGCCGTTTCGACGTCGGCGCTGATGAAGGTGAACGTGACGTAGGGCGAGTAGCCGTTCTGGCGATGGTTGAGCATCCGGAACGAACGCAGGTCGACCTTCGGGAACACCGCGGCGTCGCCGAAGCGCACGGGCAGGCCGCGCGCGGCCAGTTCGGCTTCGACACCAGCCTTGAGGTATTCGGCACCGTTGAGCGGCGCGCCGTTCACGGTCAGCGTCGCCGGCAGCACGCCGGTGTTGAAGGTCCGCTCGCCCATGCCGCGGCTGTCGACGAAACCGACGTTGCCGGCCTGCGATTCCGCGGTGTAGCTGGTGGACGACGGCTGCGGCGTCTTGACCGCATACGAGGTAGGCGCGCAGCCGGACAGCATCAGCAGCGCGGACACGGCGATGCCGCCGCAGAGAAGCGATTTCGAAAGCATGTTGTGGGATTCCCCTGTCAAGAATTCTGGCGGTGAGGCGACGTTCCCCAACGTCGGCGGCGAGTGTAGCGAAGTCGATCCCGATCGTGAATGACGCGTCGAGGGGTCGCGGACACGGTGGCCAGGGGCGCGCGTTGATCGGTGGCGCGCTGGTTCGTTCAGGAAAATGACCGGTTTGCGGTCATTGATCGGTCGTTGTTCCGCATTACAATCTGGCCTGACCGTTTCGGCGAAAGCCGGTGCGGCGGACGTTGGGGAACGTTCGGATCGTCGCAAGGCATCGTCCCGGAATGGGCGTCGGCACGGGGTTTCCCGGTGCCGGGTTCACCTGCGAGCCAGCGGGTGGCCTGTCGTTGCGGTGTACAGGCGAAGTGAATCCACAGGGGCGTTTCCCGATGCTGTCGAAAATGAAAGCCCGCTTCCGCGGGCGGGTGCTGGGCTTGGCCTTGTTTGGCCTTTCGTGCGTCATGGTGCAGGTCGCGTTGCAGACCGCATCGGCGGGCGACGCCCGGCTTGCGCCGGGCCAGCAGATGCTCGACTCCGGCGATCGCCACAACTGCGGCATCCGCGACGATGGCTCGCTCCAGTGCTGGCCTTACAGCACGATGCCTCCGGCGCCGACTTCCGGGAGCTTCATCGCCGTCAGTGTCGGCTATGACCACGTCTGTGCCCTGCGCAGCAATGGCGCCCCGACGTGCTGGGGCGCTGCCGATTCGATCGCCACGCCGCCCGCGCCGGGACCCTTTGCATCGATCAGCACCGGCAAGGGCGAGGCATGCGGCCTGCGCCCGAATGGCCGGATCGCCTGCTGGGGCGGGATGATGGCGGCGTCGGCACCCACGGAGCCGGGTTTCCGGGCGGTCAGCGTTGCCGACGGCCGGGGATGCGCCATCCGCGGCGACGGCAGCCTGGCATGCTGGGTCGCCCCGGGCACCGCCGGGCTCGGGGCTGAACCGGCGGGCCGCTACCTCACCGTCGACACAGGCGACCGGCACGCGTGCGCCGTGTCGGTCGATGGCCAGGCGATGTGCTGGGGCGCGAGCGAGCACGGGCAGGCGCTGCCGCCCGCCGCCGATCGCTTCACCTCCGTGACGGTCGGCCAGCATCACAGCTGCGGCCTGCGCGAAGACGGCACGATCCGCTGCTGGGGCCTCAACGATGCGGGCCAGACCAATGCACCGAGCGGTCGGTTCACGACGGTCACCGCGGGTCGATCGCACACCTGCGCACGCACGGTCGATGGCTACACCCAGTGCTGGGGCGGTACGAACCGCGACGGGGAACGCAACGTGCCGCTGCAGGCGTACCAGTCGATCGCCATCGGCGGCGGCGAGATCTGCGCACTGGACGCGGAGGGCCATCCGGTCTGCCTGACGCCCGAATCCTCGCTCCGCCCGCCGATGCGGCGGTACAACGCACTGAGCTTCGGTCCGACCAGCGCCTGCGGCATCGGCATCGACCGGAAGCTGGTTTGCTGGGGGGCATCGTTGGGCCAAACGCCGAGCGACACGGTGTATTCCGTCCGGGTTGGCCACGACCACGCATGTGCCGTGCGCACGGACGACCAGAGCATCGTCTGCTGGGGCGACGACAGTCGCGGGCAGACCTCGGCGCCGCCGGGCAGCTTCTACCATCTCGCCAGCGGCAACGGTTTCAGCTGCGGTATCCGCAACGACTATCGTCCCTTCTGCTGGGGCTCCGGCCCCGCCGTCGCCAACGTGCCGCCACCGGCCTCCTTCTATTCGATCGCGGCCCACGGCGGCAACGTCTGCGCGATCGGCACGCGCAACACCGTTCATTGCTGGGGCGAGGATGCGGCAACGCTCTCGCGACCGGCGCAGGAAGAGAACCATTCCGACATTTCGCTGGGCGCCCGCCATGCCTGCGCGAAGTCGGGCTACAACGGCAACCTGGTCTGCTGGGGCAACAACGACCAGGGTCAGCTGTCCGCGCCCACCACCGACACGCACAGCATGGTGGCGTCGTCGGGCGACACCAGCTGCGCGATCAGCAGCGGGGCCGGCGTGACCTGCTGGGGCGAAACGCGGGTCTCGAAACCGATCGCCACGACCATCTTCGGTACCGGCCGGATCGGCGCGGGCACCGCACACACCTGCCAGTCGCGCGCCAACGGCGGCGTGAGCTGCTGGGGCGACAACAGTTTCGGCCAGTCCACGCCGCTGCGAACGAACCAGCGCGCGTTCGATGTGTCCGGCGACCACGGATGCGCGATCGCCGGCGATGGCGGCCTGCGCTGCTGGGGCGATGCCACCCACGACGGCAATACGCCGCCCGCGGTTCCGGTCCGCGCCGTCGACGCCGGGCAGTTCAACGGCTGCGCCGTCGCGGGCAATGGCGATGCCGCGTGCTGGGGCTGGAACGCCAACGACCAGGGCCTGCCGCCGCAGGGGGCGTTCCGCACGGTGGCGACCGGCCTCAACCACAGCTGCGGCATCCGCGACGACGGCACGCTCGCATGCTGGGGTTATGCCGCCGACGGCCAGGCCACGCCACCCGCGGGGCAATTCACCGCCGTGGATGTCGGCGAGCGTCATTCGTGCGCGATTGCGGTCGACGGCACGGTCCAGTGCTGGGGCCTGGATACCGAAGGGCAGGCGACGCCGCCCGACCTGTCCGGCGGGACCTACCGCGCGCTGTCCGCTGGCGCCTTCCACACGTGCGGCATCACCGCATTCGGCAACGTGGTCTGCTGGGGGCGCAATGACCAGGGCCAGGCGGATGCGCCGCTGGAAGGCCTGTTCGTGTCCGTGACTGCCGGCTTCGCGCACGCGTGCGCCATTCGCGACGACGGTGTCCGCCAGTGCTGGGGACGCAGTGCCGAAGGCCAGTACCCTGTGCCGACGATCACGCCCGGGACGCTGCCGCAGGCCAGCCACGGGATGCCTTACCGTGTCGACTTCGGCATGACGGCGCCGGGCTATTCGCCGGTCGCCCCGCGATTCCGCCTGCTTCCCGCCAACACGCCTTCCGGATTGTCCCTGGACGAAGATGGTCGGCTGACGGGCACCGTCTATTCGACGCCCGGCAACTACACCATCAAGGTCATGGCGAAGGACGAGAACGGTTTCGTCGCCACGCGCACGTATCCGATGATCGTGGCCGACGCCACGCCGCCGATCATCCGGCCGCTGTACGACGGTTGGCTCGGTGGCGGACGTGACTGGCACACCGCGGACGTCACGCTGTCCTGGCAGATCGTCGATTCCGAATCGCCGATCACCGGCAGGGTGGGTTGCGACACGGTGCTGATCAACCAGGACACGAACGGGACGACCTTCGAGTGCGTCGCCACGTCCGCAGGCGGCACCAGCCGCCACTCGGTCGTCATCCGTCGCGACACGGTTCCGCCGGAGACCACGTTCGACCAGACCTATCCGTCGGTGTACTACAAGGATCCCTGGAGTGTGAATTACCAGCCGATGAATTTCGGCTTCGTCGCTTCCCCCGATGCCGGTTCCGGCAACGCAGGATTCGAATGCGCACAGGGTGACTCACCCACGGACTATGCGTACAGACAATGCCCCTCGCCGGTCTGGCCCCTCGGTGTCGGCAACACATCGCCCTTCCCGGTCGATGGCCGCTACCGATTCAACGTGCGCGCCAGGGACCAGGCCGGCAACGTCGACCCGACGCCGTCATTCCACGATTTCTACATCCGCGTCGACTCGACCCGGCCGGTGGTGACGCCGCAGCTCACCGGCACCCTCGGCGACAACGGCTGGTACACCAGCGACGTGCAGCTGAACTGGCGGATCGAGGATCCGGAAACACCGGTCACCATCGTCAGTGGTTGCGTCGACGAACTGATCACGGTCGATTCGGCGAGCATGGCGAGGCGTTGCGAGGCGACGAGCTTGCCGGGCACGACGCTGGAGTTCGTCGGGCTCAAGCGCGATACCCGGCCGCCCACCATCTACGCATTGACGGATGCGGTTCCGAACGCGGCAGGATGGCATCGCCAGGACGTGCGCGTGGGCTATACCTGTTCGGACATGACGTCCGGCGTTGCCGGCACGTGCCCGGGCTACCAGATGATCACGCAGGAAGGCCGCAACGTCTCCAGCGCGACCAGGACCATCCGCGACAATGCGGGAAATACGGCGACATCGGGGGTGATCACGGTCAACCTCGACAAGACGCCGCCGGTGATGCTCGCAGCGATGCCACCGGCGCAGGTGTATCTCAATTCGACCCACAACTTCGCGCTGGACGCCTCCGATGCGTTGTCCGGCGTGGCCAGCCAGGGCTGCACCGGTTTCAACACCGCGACGCTCGGCACCCGGGTGGCGACCTGCACAGCGACCGACCATGCCGGCAACGTGACCAGCCGTTTTTCGACTTACACCGTGATCTACAACTTCGTGGCGCAATCGGCGCCGCTGACCAGTCCGTCGACGACGTACGACATCCTGGCGCCGCGCTCGGTGCCGTTCACCTGGCGCCTGACCGATGCCAACGGTGCCGCGATCACCAACGCCACCCTGGTGCAGGCGAGCACGGCCGTCGTCACGTGTCCTGCGACGACCGTGCCGCTGTCGGCGCCGCCGGCTGGCGAAACGCATTCCTTCGAGAACTTCGGCGACGGCCGTTACCGGCGCAACTGGTGGATCAACTACAGCGGCTCGACCGTATGCCTGCGTCTGGACGTGACCTTGAACGACGGCGTCACGCGCAGCGGATTCGTGCGCGTGCTGCCGAAACGGCGTCCGACCGGTGGCCCGTCGCGTCCCGAACAACGTCCGGTTCCGGTACAGCGTCCGGTCCCGGGTCGCCCGGTGCCCGGCGCGCTGCGGCCGACGAAGCCCAGGCCCAGGGCACGATGAAAATGCGGGCACGATGAAGATGCGATGCACGCGGGCCGACGCGCATGCGTCGGCGACTGCGGTTGATGGCAGCGATTGACAGGGGAACGGAATGAAGCGTGCGTGGATGAAGATGCTGGGCCCGGCGATGTGGGCGATGCTCGGTCTGGCAGGCGTGGTCGGCACGTCTGCGGATGCGTTCGCTGCAGGCGTCATGGGGGGGGGGGGCCAGCAATCCATTGACGCTGGCGACCGCCATGTCTGCGCGCTGCAGCGCAATGGCGACGCAGCGTGTCGCGGCGACTACAGGGTCGTCGACGTTCCGCCCAAGGCATCGGGACCGTTCCTTGCGCTCAGCGCGGGCACGGACCATACGTGTGGCATCCGGACGAACGGACGCATCGTCTGCTGGGGCATCGCCAGCGCCATTTCGCAGCCGCCGCCGACGGGTGCGCATGTCGCGTTGAGTGCGGGCAATGCCGAGAACTGCGCGATCGCCGCCAACGGCGCGTTGCGCTGCTGGGGCTCTGCCGGTGCGGTGTCCGCGAACGCACCGACGTTGGGCGAGTTCGTCGCCGTGTCCATTTCCTCGACGCGCGGCTGCGCGATCCGCGCGGATGGCAGCCTCCAATGCTGGCAGGCGCCGGGTTACGTGAGCCTGGGCGCCACACCCGTCGGCCGCTTCGTTTCGATCGGCATGGGCGCCAGCCACGCGTGCGCACTGCGCAGCGACGGCAAGGCCGTGTGCTGGGGGTCGAATGCGCTGGGCCAGCTGGATGCGCCTGCGGATGCGAACTTCGTCGCGCTGTCGACGGGCCAGCAACATGCCTGCGGCATTCGTGACGATGGCAGTCTTGCGTGCTGGGGCAGGAACGAATTCGGCGAATCGCAGCCGCCGGTCGGCACCTTCGTCGAGGTGACCGCAGGCGATACGTTCACCTGCGCGCGCGTCGAGGACGGCGACGTGACGTGCTGGGGAAACACCCATGCGGTCCCGGGAGGCGCCTACTCGCGGACGATGGTGATGGGGCCGGACCAGGTCTGCCGCTTCAAGAGCCAGGACAACGTCGAGTGTTTCGGCGAGGCATCGGCGATCTTGCCGCCAGTGAGGCAATACAGGGCATTGGCCTTCGGCAAGCAGGCGGCCTGCGGCGTGACCATCGATGGTCGCCTCGACTGCTGGGGCAGCATTCCACCCGGTATCCCCGCCGGCACCTTCGTGGATGTGTCCGTCGGCGACCGTCATGCCTGCGCCGTTCGCGAGAACGGCGGGATCGTCTGCTGGGGCGATGATGCGGCCGGCCAGGTGTCCGGTGCGCCTGTGGCTGGCGTCCATTCGCAAGTGGTTGCCGGCGATCGCATGAGCTGTGCCATACGATCGGCCCGTGCCGTCTGCTGGGGCCAGGCGGCCACCTTCACCTTGCCGACCAACGAGTATTACGAACGGCTCGCCCTGGAAGGCAATACGCTCTGCGTGACGTTCAACGGCAGCCCGTCGCGCTGCTGGGGCGAGAATGCAGGGATCACGCAAACGCCCGGCGAACCGCGCGTGGGCACGATCGTGGTCGGTGCACGACATGCCTGCGGGATGAGCGCCAGCGGCATTCGCTGCTGGGGCGACAACAGCCAAGGGCAATTGAATGCGCCGGCGGGCGTGAGCTATCGCACGCTGGCCGCCTTCGGCGATACGACCTGCGCACTGGATACCTACACCGCCAGGATCACCTGCTGGGGTGCACGGAACATCGTGCGCGACCAGCTTCCGTCGGATTTCCAGTCCGCCGTGCTGCTCCGCGGTGCGGCCGCCGGCCGCGCCCATGCGTGCGCGCTGCGCGACAACGGCGGCATCGGCTGCTGGGGCGGCAACGCTTCGGGCCAGCGCGTGGCCACGCCGCTGCGTGCGCGCAGCATCGCGGCCAGCGGCGACCACACCTGCGCGATCCTTGGCGACAATCGCCTCAAGTGCTGGGGCGACGACACCCATGCCGGGTCGCAGCCTCCTGCAGGTCCGATGCGTGCAGTGGACATCGGCGAGCACAACGGCTGCGCGGTCGCGTCGAATGGCGACCCAGCATGCTGGGGCTGGAACGAGAACGGCCAGGGCACGCCCGTGGCCAGCAAGTACCGCAGCATCTCGACCGGGCTCAACCACAGCTGCGGACTGAAGGACGACGGCACGCTTGCCTGCTGGGGATACGATGCGGACGGCCAGGCGAACGCGCCGCAGGGATCGTTCCGCACGGTCGATGTCGGCGAGCGCCACAGCTGCGCCATCGCAACCGATGGCAAGCTGCACTGCTGGGGCCTGGACAGCGAAGGCCAGGCGACCGTGCCGGACGAACCCGGCGCGACCTATCGAACCCTCGCGGTCGGCGCGTTCCATGCCTGCGCGATCCGCGGCGAAGGCGGCATTGCCTGCTGGGGCCGCAACGACCATGGACAGGCGACGCCGCCGCAGGCCGGCGCGTACGTCGAGCTGGCGGCCGGCGCGGCACACAGCTGCGCGCTGCGTGAAGATGGCCTGCGGATCTGCTGGGGCGACAACACCGACGGCCAGGCGCCGTCGGTGACGATGACGCCGGCCACGCTGCCCAGCCTTCCGAGGACACTGCCGGCCTCGATCCAGCTGGGCCTGGGCGCAACTGGCGGCTACGTGTCCGAAGGCATCCGCTACAAGGTTGCAGGCGGCACGCTGGCCTACGGCCTCTACCTCGAGACGACGGGCCTGATTGCCGGTACGCCGACCGCGCCCGAAGGCAATTACCCGCTCACCCTGAGCGCGATCGATGAGAACGCGTTCGGCGTCGTGCGCAGCGACGCGATCGTCCTGGAGCGGGCGCCCGACCTGACGCCGCCCGTGGTCCAGCTGCTGGTCAACGGAGAACCCGCGACGCGCGAGTGGTACAGCGGCGACCTGCAGCTGACCTGGCGCGTCGTCGATTCCCAATCCGCGATCACCGCGACCACGGGTTGCGTGCCGGCCACGATCACCGTCGATGGTCCGCTTGCGTCGTACGCATGCAGCGCGACCAGCGAAGGCGGTACCACCCAGGTCGATGCGCGCATCGGCCGCGATTCCGTGCCGCCGGTGACCCGATACACGGAAGCGCCGCCTGCCGTGATCTACACCAACAGCGCGTCGGTGCTGGTCCGCTTCCGCTTCGACGGTACCGATGACGAACGCTCCGGTGTGCAGGGCTTCGAGTGTCGCCTCGATTCGAGCGCCGGCACCTATTTCCCCTGCGAGAACCCCTTCGAGCAGCAGAGTCCGCTTTCGTGGGCCCAGCGAACCCTGGACGTGCGTGCCGTCGACGCTGCCGGCAATCGCGACGAGACGCCGCTCCAATTCGCGTGGAAGGTCCTCTCGGACCAGACGATGCCGGTGATCCTCGGCAACCTGAGCGGGACGATGGGCAACAACGGCTGGTACGTCAGCGACGTCAGGCTCGAGTGGACGGTCGAGGATCCGGAATCCGGGGCCACCGTCGTGGCCGGTTGCGTGAACCGCGACTACGTCCAGGACGTCGTGTCGGACGACAGGTCGTGCACGGCACGCAGTCTCGGCGGGGAATGGACGCGCACGGTGAACGTGAAGCGCGACGCGACGCCACCCACGATCACGCCCTTGGTGCAGCCGGCGCCGAACGCGGCCGGCTGGCATCGCGGCAATGTCGCGGTGGTCTATCAATGCCAGGACGCGACATCGGGCATGCCCTACTGTCCCAACACCGACAACGTGCTGCACGAAGGTGGTGGAATCGTCGTGCCGTCCAGGCAGGCGGTCGATCGCGCCGGCAACACCAGCCAGTCCGTTCCGGTCACCCTCAGGATCGATCGCACGCCACCGGTCATCGGTGCTGTCGTGCTCACCACGCCCAACGCGAACGGCTGGTATCGCTCGAACGTTTCGATCGCCTACAGCTGTTCGGACAGCCTGTCCGGGGTGGCCGGCAGCTGTCCCGCGACGCAGGTCCTGTCGCAGGAAGGCAACCCGGCCCCGTACGTGAACTACACGATCCAGGACAACGCCGGCAACAGCGCGCAGAGCAACGCCGTGGCCGTGCGGATCGACAGGACCCCGCCGACCCTCGTCGCCACGATGCCGCCCGCGAAGTTGTTCCTCAATGCCAGCCACAACTTCGCACTGGATGCGAGCGACGCGCTGTCGGGCGTCGAAAGCCAGTCCTGCACCGGGTTCAGCACGGCGACCGTTGGCACGCGGACGGTGACCTGCAGTGCGACCGATCGTGCAGGCAACACGACGAGCCGTTCCTCGACGTACTCGGTGGAGAAACGGCGCATCACCGGTGGCCCGCAGCGGCCCGAGCAGCGACCGGTTCCGGTCCAGCGCCCGGTGTCCGGTCGTCCGGTTCCCGGCGCACTGCGTCCGGCGAAGCCGGGAACGCAGACACGATGACGATGGACCCGTGGCCCGGCATGGGCCGGACCGCGGATGTCTTCAAACGAATGATCGAAGAGGCATGAGTCGACGATGAAACACGCTACCGGACGCATTGCAGCATGGTGTCTCGCCATCGCTTTCGCGTGCCTGCCGCTGCAGGGCATGGCGGGCAACCACGAGCAGTCCGCGCAGTCGACGATGCGCGCGGCCGGCCTCGATGCAGGCAACAACCATGTTTGTGCCGTCAGGGCGAATGGCGAGGTCGTGTGCTGGGGCAACAACGGTGCCGGGCAGATCGCGACGCAGCAATTCACGGCATTCGCCGTGGCGACGGGTGACCAGCAGTCCTGCGCGCTGCGCAGCAACGGGTTCGCCACCTGCTGGGGGCGAGTCGATGTCGCGCCAGCGACGGGGCCTTTCATCGCGCTTGCGGCGGGCGGCGGCGATGTCTGCGCACTGCGGCCCGATGGCCGGATCGCATGCTGGGGCGGAAGCCTCTCGGAGTCGGCGCCGACGGATGCGGATTTCGTCTCGGTCGACGTCGGCGTGAACCACGCCTGCGCGATCCGCACGAATGGATCCCTGTCGTGCTGGCGGGCGATCGGCACGCCGACGCTGGGTGCTGTGCCTGCGGGGAGGTTCCTGTCTGTGGCGGTGGGTCGAAGCCATGCCTGCGCCGTGGGCAGCGATGGCGTCGTGTCGTGCTGGGGCGCCAACGGCAGCGGCCAGGCGACGGTGCCGTCCGGACAGCGTTTCACCGAAGTGTCGGTCGGCAATGCACACACGTGCGGTCTGCTCGGCGACGGCACGGTCACGTGCTGGGGCGACAACACGACGAGCCAGCGCAACGCACCGACGGGACACTTCACGCGCATCACCAGCGCGGAAGACCACTCCTGCGCGCGTGCCGTCGATGGCACGGCGCATTGCTGGGGCGGTGCGTTCGGACCGACCGGCTACCAGCCCTCGCATTACGGCTACCAGAAGATCTCGGTGGGCAACGGGTTGGCCTGCGGCACGGTCTACGAAGGTGATTTCGGCTGTGCGGGCGACGAGGATTCGCCGCTGATGCCTGCGGCCAGGAAGTATCTCGACCTGGCGATCGGTGGCACCTGGGCATGCGGCCTCGGCCTCGACGGCAAGCCTGTGTGCTGGGGAAGCGATGCGCCGCAACCGCCGCAGGAATCGCTGACGCGGATCCAGGTCGGCAGCACGCACGCATGCGGCCTGCGATCCGATGGCAGCGTGGCCTGCTGGGGCGCGAATGATCGCGGGCAGGCGACGCCACCGTCCGATGGCGGGTTCGACACGCTGGCCCTGGGCGATGGCGTGTCCTGCGCGATGGGCAGCGAGCGGGGGCTCGCTTGCTGGGGAACGGGGGCCGTTGTCAGCGCCGCGCCGCAGGGGACCTTCCGCGAGCTGTCCGTGCATGGCGACAAGGCCTGCGTGATCGACTTCGGCTACGTCATGCGGTGCTGGGGCAACGTGGGCACGCTGGCGCCACCCGGCGGCACTTACTTCGAATACGTCGCGGTGGGCGAGCAGCATGTCTGCGGCGTCGTGGCCTATCCGAGCCGCACGCTGCGCTGCTGGGGCGACGACAGCCAGCAGCAGCTGCAGGCACCTTCGGGTTCCAACTATTACCGGATCGCCGCCCATGGCGCGATGACCTGCGCCGCCATGTCGGCCAGCAATGGCGTCCGCATGCGTTGCTGGGGCGCGCGTTCGGCGGATGTGCGCGGGCCTTCGCTGCGCTTCGGCCTGGGCGCCATCGCTGCCGGTGACCAGCACAGCTGCACGCTCAAGCCGTTTGGCGGCGTGTCGTGCTGGGGCGATGCGAGCCGGGGACAGGCTGCGGCGCCGACCGCGCGCTATCGCGCCCTCGATGCCTACGGCGACCATGCCTGCGTCGGCAAGGCCAACGGCACGCTGGGCTGCTGGGGCGACGACACGCATGGGGGTTCGACGCCCGTCACCGAGGTGGTCCGCGGTCTCGGCGTCGGCCAGTTCAATGGCTGTGCCGTCGGTGCCGATGGCGCCGCGCGCTGCTGGGGCTGGAACGACAACGACCAGGGCAACGCTCCTGGCGACAAGTTCCGCATGGTCGCGACCGGACTCAACCACAGCTGCGGCCTGCGCGACGATGGCACGCTGGCCTGCTGGGGCTATGACGCGGACGGCCAGGCAATGCCGCCGGCCGGTGCGTTCCGCGAAGTGGATGTCGGCGAACGGCACAGCTGCGCGATCGCGATGAATGGCACACCTGTCTGCTGGGGCCTGGGCAGCGAAAGCCAGACCACGCCGCCCGCCTTGTCCGGTGCCACGTACCGCACGCTCGCCGTCGGCGCCTTCCATGCCTGCGGCATCCTGTCGAACGGACCGCTGGTCTGCTGGGGCCGCAACGATCGCGGGCAGGCCACGCCGCCGACCGAAGGCACGTATGTCGCGGTGACGGCGGGCTTCGCGCATTCGTGCGCGATCCGCAGCGATGGCGCGCGCCTCTGCTGGGGGGACAACACCAGCGGTCAGGCGCCGGTGCTGTCGATCCTGCCCGCATCTCCGTTGCGGATGAGGGTCGCCGAGCCTGTCAGCATCGATTTCACGATGACTGGGACCGGCGGCTATGTCGCGCCATCTCCCGTGTTCCGTCTCTCGTCCGGCCAGATGCCATACGACCTGCGCCTGAACGAAAACGGCCAACTCCGCGGACAGCCCAGCGGCACGCCCGGCCTGTACACGTTCACGCTCGTCGCGCGCGACGAGAATGGTCTTTCCGTCTCCCGCGACTACCAGATCACGCTTGATCGGGCGTTCGACACGACGCCGCCCGAGGTGGTTCCGGTTTACAACAACAATACCCAGTACCGTCCGGAATGGTTCAACACGGATGTCCATCTGCGATGGCAGGTCACCGATCACGAAAGTCCGGTGACATCGCAGACCGGTTGCGAAACGATCACGGTGACCAGCGATACGGAGGGAACCGCGTACACCTGCACCGCAGTCAGCGAAGGTGGCACGACGACGGTCACGGCCATCGTCCGACGGGACACCGTTGCGCCGCAGACCTCGTTCGACGGGCCGCAGACGTCGGTGTTCTACGCGCCGCCGTGGTACCAGAGCGTGGACCTGGTGTTCACCTTCGTTGCCGAAGACCAGGGCGGTTCGGGGTTCGCCGGCTTCGAGTGCACGTTCGGGCTGGATTCCACATGGTATGAAAGCTGCAACTCGCCCTTCTATCGGGGACTGGGCGCATCGGACAACGGTCCCGCCTTCCATTTCCGCGTGCGCGCCCGTGACCATGCCGGCAACGTCGATCCGACGCCTGCCTTGCATGAGTTCCATACACGGATCGATCGCACGCGCCCGGTGGTGACGCCGCAGATCGCCGGTACGCTGGGCGACAACGGCTGGTACATCAGCGATGTGCAGCTGCGCTGGCAGGTCGAGGACCCGGAGACGGCCATCACTTTCAGGGAGGGCTGTGTCGACCGGGACATCAACTTCGACACGAAGGCCTTCATGTCGACATGCCGGGCGCGCAGCCTGCCTGGGGAAACCGAGATCTTTGTCGGAATCATGCGCGATGCCACGCCGCCCACTGTTCAGGCATTGACCGATGCCATCGCCAATGCCGCTGGCTGGCATCGACATAACGTATCTGTCAGGTATACCTGCATGGATGCGACTTCCGGCATCGCAGGTGTTTGTCCCGCGAGCGAAACGATTTCGCAGGAAGGCCGAGACGTCTCGAGTGTTCCGAGGACCGTTCGGGACACTGCGGGTCTGACCGGAACGTCCGGCGTCATCACCGTCAATCTCGACAAAACGCCTCCTTCGATGCAGGCTGCGGTCTCCCCGCAGCCGAACGCCGCAGGCTGGCATCGCAGCGATGCCACGGTGTCGTACGCCTGTGCCGACGCGCTGTCGGGACTGGCGGCAGGGGCCTGCCCCGCTGCGCGCGTCGTCACGCAGGAAGGTCGTGCGCAGTCGATCACCGCAAGCGTGTCGGATCAGGCGGACAACGTTGCGAGCGCGACGCAGTCGATCAGCCTCGACCGCACGCCGCCAACCATCACGGCCTCCCCGGCGAATTCACCGAACGTCTACGGCTGGTACCGCAGCGACGTCCAGGTGTACTTCGGTTGCTCGGACAGCCTCTCCGGCCTGGCAGGCAGCTGCCCCGCGACGCAGGTGCTGTCGCAGGAAGGCAG
Source organism: Lysobacteraceae bacterium (assembly GCA_016789405.1). Taxonomy (GTDB): domain Bacteria; phylum Pseudomonadota; class Gammaproteobacteria; order Xanthomonadales; family Xanthomonadaceae; genus Lysobacter_I. The sequence goes on along the minus strand of JAEUPQ010000014.1, from coordinate 91,189 downwards.
CGCGGTGTCGTCCGCCAGCCACGTGGTCCAGGACATCGCCGGCAACACCAGTGCGCCGAACAACGTCGTCATCGTGAAGATCGACAAGACCGCGCCCACCCTGTCGGTGACCATGCCGCCGGCGCAGATCGTGTTCAGGGCCACGCACGATTTCGCGCTGAGCGCGAACGACGCGCTGTCGGGCATGGCCAGCATGGGCTGCACCGGTTTCACCACCGCGACGCTGGGCACGCGGACGGCCACCTGCAGTGCGACCGATCGGGCCGGCAACGTGACGACCCGCACGTCGACGTACACGGTGGTCAAGCCACGCATCACCGGTGGTCCGCAGCGTCCCGAACAGCGTCCCGTGCCGGTGCAGCGCCCGGTCTCCGGTCGCCCGGTGCCCGGCGCGTCGCGGCCGTCCCGGCCCTCCAGGCGCTGACGTGTGAACGTCTCTTGCCGGCGACCGCGATGGCCGCCGGCGCGATCTCTCCCATCACGAGTGGAAACGATGTTCCAGACAGCGCTGCGCGGACTCCCGCGCCTCATCGCCTGTACCGGCATCCTTGTCTTGCTGCAGTTCGCGACTGCCGATGCGACGGCTGGTGCAAAACAGGCAGCGTGGCCCGAAGCCAGGGACCTGGTCGTCGGCCAGCAGGGCACCTGCATGCTGGATCCCGACGGCACGACGCGCTGCCTGGGCCTTTCCGATCGCCTGCCGCTCCTGTCATCGAGTCGGTTCGTGGCGATGACGATCGGCCAGTACGACGTCACCTGCGGGCTGAAGACCGATGGCGACGCCCTGTGCTGGGGCTTCAGTTCTCCGGATGCGGACGTGAGTACCACGCCGGGTCCCTGGCGCAGCTTGTCCGCGGGTGGCGATTTCGCATGCGGCATCCGCACGGACGGTCGCCTGCAGTGCTGGGGTGATCCTTCGCCCTTGGCGCTCCGCACGCCCAGCGCGGAAACGTACCTGCAGGTCGCTGCTGGCGATGGGGGGGTGTGCGCGCTGCGCCATGACGCCACGGTTGCGTGTTGGAACGGTCCCAAGGGGTATACCGCGGATCTCGTCGCGCCACAGGGCTACTTCCATGTGATCAGCGTGGGCAGCGGGTATGCCTGCGGTGTCACCACGGACGGGCGGCTGGTCTGCTGGGGCGACAATTACGGTGGCAGGGCGACGCCTCCGGCAGGCAGCGGGTTCGTGTCGGTCTCGACGGACGAAAGCCACGCTTGTGCATTGCAGGACACCGGGCTTGCAACGTGCTGGGGTTCCTCCTTCGGAGGGGGAACCCCGCCATGGCCGGGTTCGACCACGCCATGGCCGGGCTCGTACACGGATGTCGGCGTCGGAGCCACGTATTCGTGCGGACGCAGACCGAACGGAACGATGCGTTGCTGGGGCCAGTCAAGCGTGTACAGCCCGTTTTCGCCGCAAATCACTGCTCGTTTCCGTTCTCCGGTCGCCCGGGTGGCCATGGGCGGAGGCGAAATCTGCGCGATCGATGGGCTCGGCACGCCGTTGTGCATGATGGGACAGACCGCAGTGCAACCGGTGCTCGGACGGTTCCGCACAATGAGCCTGATCGCCAGCGGTGGATGCGGCATCACGCGTTCAGACCGCATCGCCTGCTGGGGAACGGTGCCTGCAGGCGTGCCATCCGATGCGGTGCGTGCGATCAGCATGACCACGGGCCATGGCTGCGCGATCCGCGAGGATGGTCGTGCGCGCTGCTGGGGCGACAATGGCGCCGGGCAGGCGACGGCACCATCCGGCGAATTCACTGAAATCGCGGTCGCCGCCAACTACAGCTGCGGCCTCACGCGCGAGGGGGCGCTTCAGTGTTGGGGTGCCGGCACGGGTATCCCGACGACGCTGCAAGGCAGCGGTTACCGGAATCTCACCGCGAACGACAGGCGGGTGTGCATCAGGGCGGCCGATGGCAGGGCCCAATGCTGGGGCAGCGACGTCGCGTCGATCCCTGCCTACTACTTCAATACACCTGCAGATGCCTTTGAAAGCAGCGAAGAGATGGTCTGCCTGCTGGTCAAGCCGACAAACCTGTCGTGTTTCCGTTTTGATGGTCAACCCTCGGGCAGGCCCGAGCCGTGGTTCAACAGCGCCTTCGACAACCTCGCGGTCAGTGGCACGCGCGTGTGCGTCAGCGACACCATCGGCATGATCCACTGCAACATCAATCGGTTCGAAGCCCCTCTGCGCGTGTCTGGCGTGGGCAGGATTGCGCTGGGTGCGAATCACGCCTGCAATCTCCGCGCCGACGGCAGCGTCTTCTGCAATGGTGATGCGGCATTCGGCCAGACGCAGCCGCCGGCAGTGCACGCCAAGGCGATCGACGCGAACGCGAATCACGCATGCCTGCTGGGCACGGATCACCGGCTGCGTTGCTGGGGCGACGACGCGCAGGGCGGTTCCCAGCCACCTGCCGTTGCGCTGCGTGATTTCGACATCGGGCAGTTCAACGGATGTGGCGTGTCGACCGACGGCACGGGCGTCTGCTGGGGATGGAACATCAACGGACAGGGCAACGTACCCACCGGGCGCTATCAACGCATCGCGACGGGCCTGAACCACACCTGCGCCATCCGCGAGTCGGGCACGCTCGCCTGCTGGGGTTACGGCGTGGATGGACAGACGAATGCGCCGATCGGGCAGTTCGTTGCGGTCGATGTCGGCGAACGTCATTCCTGTGCGATCGCGGTGAATGGCCGACTGCGCTGCTGGGGCTTGAACAGCGAAGGCCAATCCACGCCGCCTGGCGTGGCGACGGATACCTTCCGTGCCCTGGCCGTCGGCCCCTTCCATGCCTGCGCCATCCGTCACGACAACACCTTGGCATGCTGGGGGCGCAACAACGCCGGACAGTCCTCGCCACCGCAGACGGGACGCTATCGGGACGTGAGCGTGGGCGCGCTGGCCAGCTGCGCGATCCGCGAGGATGGCGTGAGGACATGCTGGGGCAACGCCGAGACGCAGCTTCCGTCGCTCGCCTTTTCGGCGACGGCCCTGCCTGGCGCGCTGCCCGGTGGCGCCTACGCCACTACGCTGCGAGTCGTCGGGTCGTCTGGCTATCGTGCCGAAGCACCGGTCTACAAACTCGTTGCGGGCGCATTGCCTGGCGGGCTCCAGTTGACCGAAACCGGTGTGCTGCAAGGTGTCGCCACGCTTCAGGGGCGGTATGGCTTCACCATCGAAGCGATCGACGACAACGGCCTGGCGGTCCGCCAGGCATTCCGTCTCGACGTGGGCAAGCCCAGGTTGACCGGTGGACCGCAACGTCCCGCGTTGACGCCATTGCCGATCCAGCGTCCGGTACCGGCAGGCCGCCCCGTGCCGGGTGCCGCGAAACCGAAAAAGCCGAATCGACGGTGATGGACATCCGGCAGCGGATCATTGCCGTCGTCTCGTGCCGCCAGCAGTGAAAGCACGAGGCTCGATCCACTCGCAACCGCTCGGCTGCCGTGCCCATGCGTTGCGCTGGATGTCGAGGTCGTGACGTGGCATTACAATCGCGTCGGCGCTGCAATGCGCAGCACCGAACGCGATCAGCCGTTTGTCCGCGACCGGACATCGAACATCCAGGAAACGCCGTGCACTCCAGTCCTGCCCGATTGCTGTTCACCGCTGCCGACCTGATCGCCAAGCCGGCGCTCGCGCTCGCGCTGCTGGTGGTGGCCCTGTATCCGTTCGTGATCGGCACGCTGCTCGCCCGCAAGGGGGTCACGTTGCCGGCCTGGGTGCTGACGGCGGAATGGCTGGCGTGGCTGCTGGCGAGCGCGGGCCTGTTCCTCTCGCTGCGGCGGACTCCCCTCTCGCTGGTGCCGCTCGTGCTGTCGGCAATCGCCTTCTTCGTCGCGCGCGACTGGCCGTATGCGATCGCGGTCTTCGCCTATGCCGTGGCCCTGGTCGCCCTGCCGCACGTGCTTGCGGTTCGCGCGTTCAAGGCATCCGGCGGCGAGTCCTGAGTCCTTCAATGCATGCACGGACAGCCGCGCCATGCGCGACTGTCGCGTGCAGTCGCGTCAGCGGGCCTGTGCCGGCGATTCGGCGTCGGCTTCGCGCTCCAGGTTCCTGAGCAGTTCGTCCGCTGCGCGCGACAGCGCCAGCGTGTCCCAGGCCGTGGTTTCGCGCACGTCGCAGGCGACATGCGTGGCGTCCTTCGCGCAGATCGCGTCGAGCACGTCCGGGATGCTCTCGTCGCCGTGTTCGTACGCGCGCGTCAGGTTCTCGCAGCCGGCGCGCACGCCGGCGGTGCAGACCTTCAGGTATTCGGGCGTCGCCCCGGCCCAGTCGCCGGACAGGGCGCGCTGGTGGCCCAGCGCGTTGCAGCCCTGCAGGCTGCCGCGCGCGCAGCAGGCGGCGATGCTTTCGCGACCGGGCTGGGGACAATCCATCACCAGCGGCTTCTCGACGTACGCCGTCGGTTCGGCGCAAGTCGCGGCGCCGCCGTCGCGGCGGTACACGGCATAGCGGTTCCAGCTGTCGAGCCCGAGCAGCACGTCGCCGGCGGCCGGCGACAGCACGAAATCGCCGCCCTTGTCGTGGCGGATCCTCACCTGGCCGTTCTCGATCCGCGCGCGCAGCTGGCCGCCGATGCTGGCGACCAGGCCGCGATCACCGAAGTCCAGTTCGCTCATCAATCCGGTCTCGGCGACGTAGCGGCCGCAGGGCAGGCGTCCGGCACGCTGCGTCTGCAGCGACGTCACGGTCGACAGCGCGGCGTCGTGGCGACACGCCTCCGGGTCGCCGCCGCGCTTGCAGGCGATCCCCAGCGCGCCGCGTGCTTCGTCGAGGCGTCCAGCGATCCACAATTGCTCCGCCACCTCGTTGCAGACCTTGGCCGAGCCGTTCTTCGCGCACAGCGCGGGCAGCGGCGCGAGTGCTTCCGCGGGCAGCGGTGTGTCGTCTGCGTACATCGATGTCACGGCCTCGCTCAGTGCGCGCGAGAGCAGCGCGGTCGCCGCGTCCTCGCAGGCCTGCTTCGAGAACGACGGATCGTCTTCACGGCATGCGGCAGGGCGTTCGTAAGGTTCGACGTCGTGCGCTTCGCGCAGCGAGTCGATCCAGCGCACGCAGGCGATCGACACGCCATCATCGCAGGCGGCGCGCAGCCTGTCGGGCGATGCATGGCCGATGTCGGCGAAACAGGCGTCCAGGTCGGCCCGGCAGCTTCCCGAGGCGGGGGCGGCGGGCGGTGCGGCGCAGGCGCGCGCCTCGTCGAGTACGAAGGTCTTGCGGAAGGTCTCGTCGACTTCGGTCAGCGTCCTGCCATCCTTGCTGGCGGTGTAGTCGGAAGCGTAGCCCGCATCGATGTCGAACAGGCGCAGGGTCGCGCCGTCGACGCGATAGTGTTGCGTGGCCGGCGCCATGCCCTCGTGCAGCAGGCGCGCACGGACGCTGTCGACGATCTCCAGCCGCGCACCGTTTTCGGCGTCGATGTAGGTGCCGCAGGCGGGCGGGGCGGCGAGGGCGTTGGCGGAAGCAAGAACGAGCGCGAGGAACGGGAGCAGGGACAACGGAAATTGCGTCATGGGGGATTGGCATCGAATCGGGGACTCACCAGTATCGCGCGCTCGGTCAACCCTGTCCCGCGATAGAATCGCGGCGTGCCGGCCCCGGGCCATGGAGGAAGGAACGATGTCGATGACAGCCGATGGAAGGTGCACGTCCGGAATGGAATCACGCACATCCCGCCCGAGCTTGACGAGAGTCGGTCTGCAGTTGCTGTTGGTGGGCTGGCTTTTCGCGATATCAAGCCTTCCGGTGTTTGCAGGCGATGCCCGGCAGGCCCCTTTGTCTGTCGACAGAACCATCGCCATCGACGATGACCACGCGTGCGCAATCGGAAACGATGGTGCCCTGGTGTGTTCGGGAGCGGACAGGAACGGCATCGATGTGCCGCCAGCCGGAAAATTCGTCTCCGTGGCCTCGTCCTCGGGGCATCGTTGCGCGCTTGGCTCCGATGGCGAGATCGCATGCTGGGGGAGTGTTCCTGCACTCGAGCTACCACGCGGACCTTGGCGCTCATTGGCCATGGGGGGATGGAATTCCGCTTGCGCAATCCGTCCCGATGGGCGTCTGCAATGCTGGGGAAGCGCACTGTCGTTCATCGGAACCCAACCCATCGATGGACGATACCGCGCGGTGTCAGTCGGCGATGCACATGTGTGTGCGATTCGAGACGATGGCACCCTGCGTTGCTGGTCCGACCCATGGGTGTTTGCTCCATTGGGCACGGCTCCCGTCGGTCACTTCGTCCGCGTCGATGTCAATTTCCTGCATGCCTGCGCGCTGCGCGTGGATGGCGCGATCGCGTGCTGGGGATGGAACCAGTACGGACAAACCGATGCGCCAGCCGGGACGGGATTCTCGGACGTTGCCGTCGGACAGGTCCACAGCTGTGCGATTCGCAGCGACGGTGCCGTCCAATGCTGGGGCGGGAACCAGGAAGGCGAGACGGTCGCCCCGCAAGGCCGATTCACCGAATTGGACACGCAGTACAGCAGCATGTGCGCTCGCAGGATCGATGGCCAGCTCGTCTGCTGGGGAGGGCATTCCTCGAATCCGCTCCTGCGTGGCCCCCTGCGCGTGCCGCTCGAACACATCGACATTGGCGTCAATGGCGGCATCTGCGCGCTGGATCGCGATGGCAATCCGCAGTGTGCGGAAAACGATGAGCCACTGCTGCCGGCACCCGGTCGTTATCTCGATCTCGGCCTGGGTTCGAGCGGTGGCTGCGGCGTGAAGTTGGATGGTGGTGTGGCGTGCTGGGGCGATTCGCCGGCACCACCCGCCTGGATCGAAGGTGACATGGTCGCCATCAGCGCCGGTGAAGCCCATCTGTGCGGCCTGCGCAAGACAGGGGAGCTGCTGTGCTGGGGCGAGGATCGTTCCGGTTCGACGCGACCGCCGTCCGGCGTGTTCACGCAAGTGGTCTCCGGGCGGAGCTTCAGCTGTGCGCTGCGCGACGATGGCGCCATTGCGTGCTGGGGCGAGGGGGAAGCCGTCGCCGAGGCGCCACAGGGTGCGGGCCACGCCGATCTGGCTGCGGATGGCGACCGCGCGTGTGCGATCGATGCGCAGGCGCGGATCAGATGCTGGGGACACGATGCTCCCTGGCTGCGCAATCTGGAATACCACTTCGCCCAGGACGTCGAGATCGGCGCGCATTTCGTCTGTCTTCTGGCGATGAGGGACGTCGAGTGCATTGGCGATCACGAAATGGGCGAGCCCTATTTCCCGTGGGATGAGACCTACATCGCCATGGTTGCCAGGGGGAGTGAGGTGTGCGCCGTGATCGAGGAAGGCGATGTCATCTGCCGAGGTGCGCGTCGTCTCTACCTTGAGGCGCGCGCGGTCAGCACATGGCATGGCGCCATTGCCGCAGGTGGGGCGCACACGTGCTCGGTGGATGATGCCGGCCTCGTGAACTGCTGGGGCAGGAACGCCCACGGCCAGCGAACGCCTCCGGCCATCCGTGCCCGCAGCCTCGCACTCGATGCGGACCATGGCTGCGCCTCGGCCAGCGATGGCCGCCTGCACTGCTGGGGCGACGATGCGTACGGCGGTTCGATGCCTCCGACCACGCCTGTACGCGCCTTCGATGTGGGGCAGTTCAATGGATGCGCGCTCGTTGCAGATGGCGCTGGCGGAACCGCGAGTTGCTGGGGCTGGAACGAGGACGGGCAAGGCACGCCGCCAGCAGGAGCGTATGCATCGGTCGCGACCGCTTTCAACCACAGCTGCGGGTTGCGCGGCGACGGCACGGTCGCGTGCTGGGGTTATGGCGCGGATGGCCAGACGACGGCGCCAGCCGGCACGTTCCTTGCCGTCGATGCCGGCGAGCGCCACAGCTGTGCACTGTCGATCGAAGGCGAACTGCATTGCTGGGGACTCGGCACCGAAGGCCAGACCCGCGCGCCACAGGGTGCGTTCCGCAGCTTCGCGTCCGGTGCGTTCCACAATTGCGGCATCCGCATGGATGGCACGCTGGCGTGCTGGGGTCGAAATCGCGATGGCCAGGCCTCGCCACCGGCGGGGCGCCATGTCGCGGTCGCGGCGGGCTTCGCGCACAGCTGCGCGATCCGCGACGACGGCGCCCGCATCTGCTGGGGCGACAACGCCGCTGGGCAGGCACCGACCTTCGCGATCTCGCCCGGCACATTGCCTGCCGCTGCCTTGCAGCAGGCCTATGCCGTCGAGTTGCGCATGACGTCGTCGCAGGGATACACGCCCGTGCGTCCGCGTTTCCGCCTGATCGAGGGCCGGTTGCCGCCGGGCATTACGCTCGATGCGAACGGGGCGTTGCAGGGCGAGCCCTTCGACTGGGGGACCTACGACGTCATCGTGGAGGCGCGCGACGACAATGGCTTCGTCGCGGTAGCGACCTATCGTTTCGAGATCGCGGGGAGCGGACCCGATACCTCCGGGCCCTGGATCGAACCCGTGGTGTCCGGCGTGAAAGGCAACAACGTCTGGTATCGCGGCGATGTCCGCATCCGCTGGGAGGTCCGGGATCCGCAGAGCGCGGTCCAGTCCACCGGCGGCTGCGAGGAGATCGTGCTGACGACCGACATCGCCGGCACCGACATCACTTGCACCGCGACGAGCGCAGGCGGGACGTCGTCGATCACGCACCGCGTGTTTCGCGATGTCACGCCGCCGAACCTGGTCGAAAAAAGGACGCATGCGCCCAACGCCTACGGCTGGAACAAGACGGACGTCGTGGTCAGCTACGAATGCAGCGACGACACATCAGGGATGGCGACGACATGCCCGGCGCCACGCATCTTCTTCGAAGATGGTCGCAACCAGTACTTCCAGCCGGAGCCCTCCCAGTACGATCGCGCGGGCAACTTCAGGGGCGGCACATTCGTGACGATCAACATCGATCGCGTCGCCCCGGAGCTGACGGTCACCATGCCGCCCGCACAGCTCGTCCAGAACGCCATGCATGACTTCCGCCTGAGCGCGTCGGATGCCTTGTCCGGGATTGCCAGCGCCTCTTGCACTCCGGTCGAGACCGCAACGCCGGGCGCGAAGACGGCGACCTGCACGGCCACCGACAAGGCGGGCAACGTCACCACCCGCGAATCGGCCTACGAAGTGGTGCCCAAGCGCATGCGCACCGGTGGACCGCAGCGCCCCGAGTTGTCGCCGTCGCGGATTCCCCGGCCTGCGCCGGTGCTGAGGCCGGGACGCGCCCGGCGCTGATGCTTCGGCCGGGACGCGGCCGGGCGTGCCGCCTCGCATGCTGCGAGGCGGTTGCGATCAATCCGCGGACGCAGGTTCGGTCGGCGTCTCGCGCTTCACGGCTTCGGGGCTGACCTTCTCGATGGTGTGGCGCAGCTCGCGGCCGAGGATGGTCTTGGCGTCCTTGGCCCAGTTGTCCAGGCGCTGGTCGAAGAGCAGCTTGCTGTTCTCGTCGGGCCAGACCAGCTTCAGTTCGCGCAGCTTCTGGATGAAGCCGCGGAACAGGGTCTTGTCGAAGAACTCGGGTGCGGCGGGCGCGTAGAGCAGGCTCAGGCGCTGTGCGGCGAGATGGCACAGGCTTTCAAGCTCGCCCGCGCCGAGCGTGCCGGGACCGTTCTTGGCCAGCACCGAGATCGCGATGTAGTAGCGCTCGAACGCCTGCTGCAGCGGATGGCCGAGTGCGCGCAGGCGGAAGACTTCGTCGGATTGCCCCGCGTTGCGCGCGAGGATGCCGCCGTCGTCCTCGCTCACCTGCTGCAGCAGGCCTTCGCGGACGAACACGGCGATGGTGCGTTCGACCTGCTCGGCGAATCCGTCTTCGTCCCAGGGCAGGAACAGTTCCGCCTGCATGAAGGGATACAGCGATCGGCCGATGCGCAGCAGCGTGTTGCGGCTCATCCGGCGGTTGTGCTGGAAGCAGCAGGCGATCCATGCGGTCGCGGTGAACAGGTGCAGCACGTTGTTCCGGAAATAGCTCAGCAGCACCGCGGTGTCGCCGTCGACGTGCAGCACGTCGCCCAGCGGGTGCGCGGTGCGCGCGAGCACGCCGATCTCCTCGCCGTGCGCCACGATCTGCTCGGGCGAATGCGGCGTGACGGTGACGCGGTCGGAGTAGGGCACTTCGGCGAGCAGGGTCTTCGACAGCGTGATCTGCGCCAGCAGGTCGGCTTCGCCCATCGAATGCTTGGGCGTGGACAGCAGCGCCAGCGCGAGCAGGTTGATCGGATTGACGTCGGCGGCGCGATTGACGTTGACCTGGATGCGATCGGCGAGGCTGTCGACGGTGCTGTTGAGCCACGCCGGTTTTTCCTCGTCGCCGACCGGCTTGCCGTCCCAGTCCGGCGCGAATTCGCCCAGCACGTCGCCCAGGCGGATCGGTTCGCCGAAATTCACCACCACCTGGCCGTAGTTCTCGCTCAGCACCTTGGGAATGCCGGTGAGGACCTGCCAGATCGATTCCTTTTCCTTGGGCTTGCCGCTGAGCTCGTCGAGATAGCTGCGGCCTTCCATGATTTTCTCGTAGCCGATGTACACCGGCTGGAACAGCACCGGGCGCGTCGGCTGGCGCAGGTAGGCGCGGATGGTCATCGCCAGCGAGCCGCCCTTGGGCGGCAGCAGGCGACCGGTACGCGAGCGGCCGCCTTCGATGAAGTACTCGATCGAATAGCCGCCGGCGACCAGCTGCGCCATGTATTCGCGGAACACCGCCGAGTACAGCGCGTTGCCGCGGAAGCTGCGCCGCGCGAAGAATGCGCCGCCCTTGCGCAGCAGGGTGCCGATCACCGGCAGGTTGAGGTTGATGCCGGCGAAGATGTGCGGCGGCACCACGCCATGGGTGTAGAGCAGGTAGCTCAGCAGCAGGTAATCCATGTGGCTGCGGTGGCTGGGCACGTAGATCACTTCGTTGCCCGGCGCGTCCTGCTTGAGCTTGTCGAGGTGATGCACCAGCACGCCACGGTAGATGCGGTTCCACACCGTGGTCAGCATGAACGACGCCGAGCGCACCACCGGATGCGAATAGTCGGCGGCGATTTCGTAGGCGTAGGCCTGCGCCTTCTTCCAGGCGTCTTCCTGCTTGCTGTTCTCGCGACGCGCGGTGTCGGCGATCGCCTGCTTCACCGGGTCGGCGGCCAGCACCTTGTCGATCAGCAGGCGGCGCGTGGACAGGTCCGGTCCGATCACCGCTTCGCGGATGCGGTTGAAGTGCGTGCGCAGCACGCGCGAGAGCTTGCGCACGATGCGTTCGGGCGGCAGGTCCTCGGACACCACTTCGCGGATCGAGACCGGTGCGGCGAATTGCACCACGGTGTCGCGGCCGTTGAGCAGGATGGCGAGCAGCCGTCGGAAACGGCCGACGATGGTCCAGTTCTCGGAGAACAGCACCGAGAACCAGCCGTTGTTCCGCGACGGCGCGCGGCCGACGAAGATCGACACCGGCACCAGGCGCACGTCGAGGGCGGGATCGGCGCGGTGGGCGTCGAGCAGGTGGGCCAGTGCCTCGGAATGGCGGCGTGCGCGTCGCGGTGGCTTGCCTGTGGCCAGGTCCGCGGCGAAGTCGGCGGCCATGCCCAGTGCGCTGCCGGCATTGCGGCGCGACAGCGCGACATAGGCGCGCTTGCGCTTGAGCGGATCGCCCGGCAGCGGTCGCACGGCCGAGGGCAGGCCGAGCTCGCGACAGGTGCGCTCGAGGATGAGGGCGTTGGACAGCCCGTAGTCCTCCAGCACGTAGCAGACCGGGCGCGGATCGCTGCGCAGGTCGTCGGGCAGGGCTTCGATCCGCAGCTCGATCCAGGGGTCGATCAGGCGTCCCATCAGCGCCGCCCACCACGGGCGCCGGCCGCTGCCATGGGTCGGCGGGGCGACCGGAACGTCCCGGGACTCGGGCGCTGCGGGCGTCTCGGGGCCTTCGCCGGTGACCGGCGGGTCGGCGGCGGGTGCGCGGTCGGGACCACCGTCGGCCGTGCCGGCCTTGGGCGGAGTCGATTCGATGAGCGTGGGCTGGTCGGGTGATGTCGGCATGATCGCCGTCATTATGACGAAGGGGGCTGTTGCCGGGTGCGGCCGGAGGTCATGCCGGGCTCACGCCCGCGGCGGTGCGGCCATCGGCGGGGTGTCGCGGGCGGGCAGGGCCGGCATCGAAGGCTGGTCCTGATCGACGGGCGGCGATGCCGTCGGGGCACCCGCGGGCGGCTGCGGGGCGGTGGCGGCACGGGCGTGGCGGACGAAGTCGCTGAGGTACCAGTGGCCGTCGATGTGTTCCACCGCGACCACCGTGTCGATGGTCTTGCCGGCCAACGGGTAGTGCAGCCGTACCCGGGCACGGTTGCCGTCGCGCTCGACCAGCGTCGCCTGCATGCTGCCCAGGCTTTCGTCGAGGTCGAGGTCGTAGCCGCGCAGGGCATCCTTCAGCGCAGCCCACATGGGGCCGAGGCGACGCAGGCTTTCGTCCATGCCGGCTTCGCGGAAATCCGCGTCGGAGGCCAGGTGCGTGCGTCTCGCCGCCAGGCCCAGCCGGGCGATGGTCGCACGTGCCAGCTTGGGATCGCCCAGGCGCGCCTGTTCTCCCCATGCGCTGAAGGCCGCGACCAGCTGCACCGCGTGGTGGCGTTCGTCGGGGGTCAGGCTGCGATCGCCTTCGAGGTACTTCACGCCGAACAGCCCCAGCGAGCGGGCGGCCGAGCGGATCTCGCCATGGGCGTTCGCGAACTGGCGATCGAAGTCGCGCTGCAGGGCCTTCTCGGCGCCGGGTGCGGACAGTGTGGCCAGCATGCCCGGGATGCGATGGTCGAAGGGCAGTTCCTCCAGCGGCCAGCGCGTGCGTCCGGTGCGCCAGGCTTCGGCCATGGCCGGATGCAGGCCCGGCGGGATGGCATCGTGGGCGAAGCCGACCAGGTCGTTGTCGCGCAAGCGCCCGGCCAGCACCAGCACCGACTGTTCCGGCGCCATGGCCGGGCCGGGCGGCGGTGCGTCCTCGCCGCAGGCCGTCAGCGCCAGCAGGCCGGACACCAGCACGGCCACTTTGAAGGCACCCGCCATCAGGGCGGGCAGGGCAAGGCTGCGGGGGTGGGGTCGGACGACAGGCATGAGCGGGCATCTTGGCCGGGGCAGCCGACCGCCACAAGCGACGGACAAGAAAAAGGAGACCGGCGTCGGTCTCCTCGGGAAAGTTCCGGCGAACCGCCGGAGGACATCGGTTGTGGTCTGGGTCCGGCGAACCGGATCAGGATCAGGCTACCTGCAGCTCGCACCGCACGCAATACATCAACAATGCGAGCGCAAGTCGTTGATCGGTGGTTGGTCGACCGCGGTCCCGGTGCTTCAGGGGCTCGCCACGTCCAGCGCCTGGCGCTTGGCCTCGCGACGCTCTCCACGGGGTTCGCGCCAGTTGTTGTTGAACAGCGCCGGCTCCCAGCCGCCGTAGGTCGGGTTCGGCAGCATCCACCAGCGCTCGCCGAACCAGCCCCGATGGCTGGCCTGCAGCTCCGCCCGGGCCTCGGGCGTATTCGCCAGGATCTGCGCGAAATCCCCGAGCTGGTCGCCGAACTGCATGAGCACGCGGTAGTTGCGCCCGATCAGCTGGCGACGGCAGAGCTTCTCAGAGCCTTCCTGTTCGCAGTCGGGCACATGCGTGCCCAGGCCCAGGAACACGCTCGGGTCCTTCACCGGCAGGCCGACGGCGCGCAGGTTGGCCAGGGTCGGGTCGATCAGGTGCTCGGCACGATTGGAGATGTAGATGACGGTGATGCCCTTCGCATGCGCTGCGCGGGCGAAGTCGAGCACGCCGGGCACCGGCTTGGCGCGTTCCTCGCGCACCCAGGCATCCCAGGTGACTTCGTTGTATTCGGCACCGTCGCGGACCAGCCGGGCCTGGTAGGGCGAGTTGTCCAGCACGGTCTCGTCGATGTCCATCACCACGGCCGGGGGCAGGCCGCGCGCGGGATTGGCGCGCTCCCCGGGTACCAGCGCGTCCCAGTTCGGGTCCTTCAGTGCGGCATCCAGGCGTGCAGTCGCCGCGCGGTAGACCGTCTCGGCGGTGGCGCGGTATTCGGCCGAACGCTGCACCCACAGCACCGCGTTCAGGTTGTCGTCGGCGGGTACCACGGCAGCGGCGGCCGGTGTGGCCGATGCCGCCGGTGGCGGGGTCTCGCGGGCGTCCGGTGTCGACCTGCAGGCGCCGAGCGCGACGGTCGCGAGGAGCGTCGCGAGGAGCGGGGCGGTGAAGGCGAACGGACGGCGCATGCGGACTCCCATGGAGCGAAAACGAAGATGGCGAGTGTAGCGGAGCCCGTGCGGACGATCCGTTACAGCGATCCGTCACAGCGCGCCCGACAGCAGGCCCAGCGCGAACACGAACAGCATCGCCGCGACGACCCGCTGCAGGCCGCGCAGCGTGGTCTTCTTCAGCAGGCGGTTGCCCACCCATGCGCCGGCGAACGCGGCCAGCACGGCACAGGCCAGCAGGACGTGGTCCAACTTGCCGAAGACGCGCGCCAGCGTGCTGCCGTACACCGACAGGCGCGACAGGTCGATGAGGCAGGCGATCGCGGAACCGGTGGCGACGAAGGCCTGCTTCTCCAGGCCGCTGCGCGCCAGGAACGCGCTGCGCAGCGCCCCCTGCATGCCGGCGAGCCCGCCGAAGAATCCGCTGAGTGCGCCACCGAGTGGCTGCCAGCGGCTGTCGAATTCGAGATCGCGCAGCGCCGGCACGATCTCGAACAGCGCGAAGACCATCAGCAGCAGGCCGATGACCAGCTTGATCGGCGTGATCGCGAAGGCATGGCCGAAGGCTTCGTAGGCGTGCAGCACCGGCAGCGTGCCGAGCAGCGAGAGCAGCCAGGCGCCGAGCGCCGCGGCGACGAGCGCCGGCAGCCCGAAGCGCAGCAGCACGGCGCGATCGATGTGCCGTCGCAGCAGCCCCAGCTTGAACAGGCCGTTGAGCAGGTGCACCACCGCCGTCGCCGCCACCGCCTGTTCCAGCGGCATGAACAGCGCGAATGCAGGCAGCAGCAGCGTGCCGAGGCCGAAGCCGGAGAAGAACGTCAGCGCCGAAGCGGCCAGGGCGACGAGGCAGACGATCAGGATCTCCACGTCACTCTCCCAGCAGCGCCTTGATTGCCGCAAAACCCGCGCTGGTGCGCTCCTGCTTGCGCACCGCGTCCGCCTCAGGATCGGCGCCGTCGCGCTGCAGTTCGCTCTCCGGCAGTTCGTCGAGGAAGCGGCTCGGCGACAAGCGGAGCTTCGTGCCCCAGCGCTGCGCTTCGCGCGAGTACGACAGCCACAGCTGCTCCTTGGCACGGGTGATGCCGACGTAGAGCAGGCGGCGTTCTTCGTCGAGCCGGCCTTCCTCGATGCTGGCCTCGTGCGGCAGCATCCCGTCCTCCATGCCGATGATGAAGACGTAGCGGAACTCCAGGCCCTTGGCCGCATGCAGGCTCATCAGCCGGACCTGGTTGCCGGGTTCACCCTTGTCGGCGTGGCTCAGCAGGGCCAGCGATGCCGCAAGTTCGCCGGGACCGGCACCGCCGCGCGCGCCATCGAACCAGTCGGCCAGTTCGTCGAGGTTGCGCCGGCGGATCTCGAACATCTGTTCGTTCTTGCACTGCGCGCGCACTGCGGCAAGCAGCCCGGAGCGATCGTTGAGCTGCTTGACCAGTTCCGCCGGCGTCAGCCGATGCGATTCGGCGCGCAGGCCGCGCACGATGTCGACGAAGCCGCTGAGTGCGTTCGCCGCACGTGGCTGCAGTTGCTTGAGCAGGCCGACCGATTCGACGGCGCGCGCCATCGGCATGCCCGCGTGCTGGGCCAGTTCGGCCAGCTTGGCCAGCGTGGTCGCGCCGACTTCGCGCTTGGGCGACTGCACGGCGCGCAGGAAGGCCGCATCGTCGTCTGGATTCGCGATCAGGCGCAGCCAGGCCAGCGCATCCTTCACCTCGCCGCGATCCAGGAATGCCGTGCCGCCGCTGAGGTGGTAGGGCACGCGCAGCAGCTGCATCGCCTTTTCCAGGGGGCGCGACTGGTGGTTGCCGCGGAACAGGATGCAGAACTCGCCCCATTCGGCCTTGCGCGACTGGTTGATGAAGTGGATCTCCGAGGCGATGCGTTCGGCCTCGTGCTCGTTGTCGCGGCATTCGAGGATGCGGATCCGCTCGCCATCGGCCTGCTGGCTCCACAGCGTCTTGAGGTGCTCGTGCGGGTTGTTCGCGATCAGCGCGTTCGCGGTGCGCAGCACGCGGTTGCTGCAGCGGTAGTTCTGTTCCAGCTTGACGATGCGCAGCGACGGATAGTCCTTGCCCAGCTGCGACAGGTTTTCCGGATTCGCGCCGCGCCAGGCATAGATGCTCTGGTCATCGTCGCCCACGCAGGTGAAGTTGCCCTGTTCGCCGGACAGCGCCTTGAGCAGGCGGTACTGCGCGTCGTTGGTGTCCTGGCATTCGTCCACCAGCAGGTAGCCGATGCGCTCGCGCCAGCCCAGCCGGCATTCCTCGTCGCGCTCGAGCAGTTCCACCGGCAGGCGGATGAGGTCGTCGAAGTCCACGGCGTTGAACGTGTTCAATCGCTGCTGGTACTTCACGTACAGCTGCGCCGCCTGCAGTTCGCGCGGGCTCTGCGCAAGCGCGATGGCTTCCTCCGGCGACAGGCCCGCGTTCTTCGCGCGCGACACCAGGCCCTGCATCGCCTGCACCACGTCGGGCTTCGCGCCGGCCAGGAGATCCTTCATCTGCGCGGCCACGTCGTCGGTGTCGAACACCGAGAAGCCGCGCTTGAGGCCGACGCGCGCATGTTCGATCTGCAGCAACCGCAACCCCAGCGCGTGGAACGTGCACACCGTCAGGCCTTCGGCCGCGCCGCCCTTGATTCGCTTGGCCACGCGTTCGCGCATTTCCTTCGCCGACTTGTTGGTGAAGGTGATCGCCGCGATGCGCTTGGCCGGGTAGCGATTGGTCTGGATCAGGTGCGCGATCTTCTCGACGATAACGCGGGTCTTGCCGCTGCCGGCGCCGGCCAGCACCAGCAGCGGCCCCTCGGTATGGAGGACCGCTTCGCGTTGTGGGGGGTTCAAACCCTGCATGGACAAACCTGCATGAACTGACCTGCGCGTACAAACCGTGCGTGAACTTTCGGGGCATGACTGAAGTCATGTAGGTCGTCAGTTTACCCGTTCGGGTGCGACGGATCGGCTACCGTAAGCATCCTGTCGATACGACAACCCCCACATTTCCATATCCGGACATCATGGACATCCGCCCGCGCTTCCGCGCCAGCATCATCGCTTTTTCATTCCTTGCGGCCCTCTCCGCACCGGTCCTTGCCGCGCAGAACGTCGTGCCTCCGGATCCGGTCGAGGATCCGCTGCTCATCACCGCGGGTTTCCTCAACCACCACCAGGACATGAAATATCGCCTCCTGGGGATCGAGGCCCTGGAGGAAAAGCGTTACGAAGACGCGATGAAGTATTTCCGCCGCGCCAGCTTCTTCGCCGACAAGCCCTCGCAGGGCATGGTCGCCGAGATGTACTGGAGCGGCCAGGGCGTCGCGCGCGATCCTGCGCTGGCCTATGCGTGGATGGACCTGGCCGCCGAACGGGGCTATGTCGAGTTCATCAAGCACCGGGAGCGCTACTGGAGTGCTTTGACCCCCGCCGAACGCGAGCGCGCCATCCAGGAAGGCCAGGCGCTCTACGCCCGGTTCGGCGATGCGGCGGCCAAGCCGCGCTACGAACACCAGTTGCGCGTCGGTCGTCGCGAGATGACCGGCAGCCGCACCGGCTTCAGGGGCAACGTGCAGATCCAGGTCCCGGGTCCGGCCGGCATGCAGATGATCGAAGGATCGAAGTTCTACGACGACCGCTATTGGGACGCGAAGAAATACTGGGCCTGGCAGGATCGCGTCTGGCGCAACCCCAACGGCGTGCGCGTCACCATCGGCGAGATCGAGCAGATCCCGGGGCAGGGCAAGCAGCAGTCGCGCATCCCCGAGACCACGCCCGAAGCGGATGCCGTGGCACCGGAAGTGCCGGATCCGCCGAAGCCGCCGCCCCCCGCCCCCGCCACGCCCTGATCGACGCATGTCCGCTTTGGCGGCCCAAGCGCGACAACAATGGATGGTGTGGTGAAGGTACCGCCGCGTTCCGGGATCGCCTCGAACCGGGCGCGGCGGTACCGTCCCTTCCGGGTGCTTCCGCTGGCTTGTTGAGGCCGGGACCTGGTGGAATACTGGCCCGGCAGGGATGCAGCGACTGCCCGGGACGGGCGCTCACCGACCGATGCCGTACCGATCGCGACGCAACCGGCGGCCATCGGTGCCAGGCAATCATGAGAGCCAAGCCGTTGGGGGCCGTCCGTGAAAACCAGGTTCATTTCGCCGGCGCTGGGCGCCTGCCTGCTGCTGGCCATGGCCGATGCGTTCGCCATCAAGCCCCGTGTGAAGATCGAGCCCCCGGAGGCCGCCGTCTCCGCGGACATCGACCGCGACATCCGCAAGCAGTTCGACGACCTGTATCCGGGTAGCGCCAACGTCCTCAACTACCGCTACCGGCTGTATGGCCATGTCGCCGCCGCCGAACGGCGCTGGCCCGACGCCGCGAACGACTTCCGCATCGCCGCAAGCTACGCCGACAAGTATTCGCAGCATCGACTGAGCCTGCTGTACTGGCATGGCGTGGGCGTGGAGAAGGATCGCGTGCAGGCCTACCTGTGGGCCGATCTTGCCGCCGAGCGCGGCTATACCGAATTCCTCGCCGTGCGCGAACGCATGTGGCGCCAGCTCGACGAAGCCGAGCGTGCGGCCGCCGTCGAGCGCGGCCCCGCACTTTATGAACACTATGGCGATCCCGCCGCCAAGCAGCGCCAGAAATACCAGTGGCTGCTGGGTCAGAGCACCAGCCTGCTGCGTCGCGAACGCCTGGCCGTGGTCGATTTCGAGGACTACTGGCACAAGGTCGATGCGCCCTGGGTGCCGCCGAAGAACGCCACGGTCACGATCGGCGAAATCGAGGAGATCGACGCACCCAGGCGCAAGGGCAAGCGGAAGCCCGTGCCTGAACCGCTGCCCGAACTGCCTCCGGACCCGCGGTCCGATCCTTCGCAGGCGCCCGCGCCCCAGCCGCGACCCTGAGCGGATCGCGGTGACCGTCGCGCGCTTCGCCACGCGAAACGCAGGGCAGGCGCGACACGTCCGCGAACGTCGGGAAACCTGGTGTTCCGTGCGCAGCGAAACCATGGGGGGCGTGACGGCGGGTCCGATCGAAACCGGGCCGGGCACGTGCCGAGGCGTCGCCCTGCGGCCGTGCGGGCTGGGCTTCCGGCACGGCCGTTATACTGCGCCGATGGCGAAACTGTACTTCTACTACTCGGCGATGAACGCCGGGAAGACCACCACGCTGCTGCAGTCGGCGCACAACTACCGCGAGCGCGGCATGCGCGTGCTGATCCTCACGCCGAAGCTCGATTTCCGCGGCGGATCCGGCACGGTGGCATCGCGCATCGGCCTGAGCGCGCAAGGCATGGCCTTCGAGCGCGACGACGATCTCGACGCGAAGGTGCATGCCGACATCGCTGCGCACGGCAAGCTCGACTGCGTGCTGGTCGACGAGGCGCAGTTCCTCACCCGCTCCCAGGTCTGGCAACTGAGCGAGGTCGTCGATCGTCTTCGTATCCCGGTGCTGTGCTACGGCCTGCGCACCGATTTCCGCGGCGAACTCTTCGAAGGCAGCCAGTACCTGCTGGCCTGGGCGGACGAGTTCAGCGAGATCAAGACCATCTGCCACAGCGGCAAGAAGGCGACGATGACCGTGCGCGTCGACGAGAACGGCCACGCCGTGCAGGACGGCCCGCAGGTGGAGATCGGCGGCAACGAACGCTACGTGTCGGTCAGCCGCGCCGAGTTCAAGAAGGTGATGCGCGGCGAAGGACGCATCGAACCGCTGCAGCAGCCGTTGCCGTTGGATTGAGTCGTCTTGAACGAAACGGCGTCGCACCTGGATGTCTCCGATGCGTGGGTGCGTCGCACCTTCGAGTTGCTCGGTGATGAATCGCTGTCCAGCGAACAGCTGGAAGCGGCCGTCCTGGCGATGGCGGGAGACGCCATGGTCGCAAGGCGCCTGATCGACTGGATTCCGGAAGCAACAGGCTTGCTGTTGATCCGCCACATCGCGAACGTGCATCTGTCGCCGGAATTCAGTGCGAAACGAGCCGATGGCCAATGGGTCCGGATTCCGATGAACCGCGAACCCATCGTCTGGCGTGCGATCGACATGGCATCGATCATGTTCCACTCCGACGAAAGACCGCTGGTGATCCGGGTCGCGAGCAGAGGTGCAATGATGGGCGCAGTCAACAAGGCTTTGAACAACGGCAGCTCGCTCCGTGAACTCGATGGCGCGAAGCTTTCCGGCCCGGCCCTGATCGGAATTCCGGCCGAGGTGTATCTCCCTCCTGCTGAACCGTCGTTCCTCTCGCGTTTGTTCCGACGCGGATCGGCGTGATGGTTGTGGCCGCCAGGCCGGAATCAATCGATCGGCGGCAGTGCCCGAAAATCCACGCGTTTGTCGTAGAAGTGCGTCAGGTCGATATCGCGCAGCGTCGTGCCTGCGGTGACGGTCACCGTCTTCGGCTGTTCCGGACAGGGCGCGCGGATGCACTGCACCACCTGCATGTGGCCGCCGACGCGATGCAGGCCCGTCGCGACTTCGGCGAAGACGTAGTACTCGCCCGGCGGCAGTCCATCGATGCGATAGGTGTCTGCGCCGGCGCGCGTGGTCGTGCAGCGATGCGGCTCGCGCGTGTCCGATGTCGACAGCGCGCAGATGCGCATGGCGGGCACGGCATGCGCGGGATGCTGGATCACGCCTTCGATGCTGGCCGTCGCAGGTCGCGTGCGCTCGTCCGCCGCCGCGCAGCCGGCGAGCGCAAGGATGAGCGCGAGCGCAGCCAGTGGAGCGTTGCGGTCGTCGTGCATGCGGGATCGCATGATCATGTGCGGTGTCCTGTCATCGGCAGCGCTGCCGTTCGCGTTCGAAGGTCCGTGCCACCACGCCGCCTTCGGGCATGGCGACTGCAATCTCGGCGGCCACGGCATCCAGGCGTTCCCTGCCATCGCCGAAGCCCGGTTCCTTGCAGGCCTGCAGCGCCAGCGCCGCTTCGGCCAGCCAGGCGATCTTGCGCAGTTCGGGGTCGGACTTGGGCAGGTCCGCCAGCAATCGCAACTGGTTGACCACCGACGGCGCCGGCGGGTCGCCATGCGCCAGGTCGAATTGCGCCAGCGACAGCTCGGCGCGTCGCGTATGCGGATGGGTCAGTCCGTATCCGCCGCGCGTCAGCTGCACGGCCAGAACAAGATCCTCGCGTGCACGCGAGGTTTCGCCGAGCGCCGCCCGCACTTCGCCCAGCAGGCGCGCGGTCTCGCCGTTGCGCGGATGGCCCTTGTCCAGCGTGGCCACGCGCAATCCGTCCACCTGCAGCAGCAGCGGCAGGGCCGCGCGGTCGCGGCTGGCGTCGTGCAGGATCATCGCCTTGTTGAACAGCACGTTCTGGTACAGCGGGGCCTCGGGCTGCTTGCGCAGCACGGCCAGCGCGCGATCGATGTGCGCCAGCGCGGTGGCGGTGTCGCCGCGTTCCCAGGCGATGATGCCCAGGCTGTTGTCGTTGCGCGCGACGTCCTGGTGCTGGCGACCGAGCCGCGCCACCAGCAGGCCATGGCTGTCGCGGAAGGCCTTGTCGGCTTCGGCATAGCGTCCAAGGTCGACGTGGATCGCCGCCAGCTGCCGGCGTGAATCGACCGTGGCCGGATGCGTCGGCCCGCGGATCTCCAGCGCCAGCGCCAGCGCGTCGTGGCAGTGGCGCTCTGCGACCGCGAGTTGTCCGGCGCTGCGCTCGAGTTCGCACAGTCGCTTCTGCAGTTCGATGCCCAGCGGATGCCTCGCATCCGCGCCGGCCTGCATCTGCGCCAGGGCATCGCGGTAGGCCTGCAAGGCGCCGGGGATGTTGCCGGCATCGCGTTCGAGGTCGCCCAGGTCGATGCGGTTCTCGACGATGCCGATCGCGCCGATCGTGTCGTCCAGGCTGTTGCGACGCACTTCCAGCGAGCGCTGGAACAGCAGGCGCGCGGTCTTGCCGTTGCGCAGCTGGCGATGGCAGCGGCCTAGCACCGAGTAGAACTCCGTCGCCTGCATCGGCAGCGCCCGCTGCAGCGTGCGGGCGTCGTCTTCCATCGGCGACATCCGCGACACGCATTCCTCGGGGCGATCGAGCAGCCGCAGCGTGTTGCCGTAATCCGACGACGAGGACAGGCGCAGGCTGTCGGGCACGTCGCCGAGGTTGGACAGGATCGCGCCCTGCATCTTGAGCAGCGCTTCGGCCTCGCGGTAATCGCCCAGGCCGATCCGCAGGCGCGCGATCACGCCCAGCAGTTCGGCGCGATCCAGCGGCTGGCGCAGCAGCTCGCGGTTCGCGCGCTGTTCCCCGGCCTGCAGCAGTTTGCGCACGTCCAGCGGGCCGGGAGCGCCACCGCCGGCCTGCTCGAACAGGCCGGTCACGAATTTCTGCAGCGCCTGCGCGCGGCTGGCCTCGCGCAGCGCCTGCCGCGCCTGCCAGCTCACCAGCACCATCGCTGACGCCATCACCACGACCACCAGCGCCGCCGTCGCCAGCACCCAGCGATGGCGGTGGACGAACTTGTGAGTGCGATAGGCCACGCTCTGCGGCCGCGCCAGCACCGGCTTGCCTTCGAGGTAACGGTGCAGGTCGAGCGCCATCGCCTCGACCGAGGCATAGCGATGCTCGGCGCGCTTGGACAGCGCCTTCAGCACGATGTTGTCCAGGTCGCCGGCGATCTGCTTCGCGCGGCGCTTGAGTGCCGGCATGCGCGAGGGGTCGCTGTCGGCTTCGCGCAGCAGCGTCGCGGACGGTTTCAGCGGATCGGCGATGAGGATCGCTTCTTCCCATTCCGCGTCGGTCTGGCGCTTGAGGCGATAGGGCTTGGTCTCCGCCAGCAGTTCGTACAGCACCACGCCGAGCGAATACACGTCGGTCATCGTGGTGACCGGTTCGCCGCGGATCTGTTCGGGCGCGGCGTAGTGCAGGGTGAAGGCGCGCACCTCGGTCCGCGTGTTGTCGCGACCCGCTTCCGAACCATCGAGCAGTTTCGCGATGCCGAAGTCGAGCAGCCGCACCTCGTCCAGCGGCGTCACCAGGATGTTCGACGGCTTGAGGTCGCGATGCACGATCAGGTTGGCGTGCGCGTGGCTCACCGCCTCGCAGACCTGCAGGAACAGCTTCAGCCGCGCTTCGATGCCCAGGTCGCGTCCGCGGCACCAGTCGGTGATCGGTTCGCCCTCGACATATTCCAGCGCGAGGTAGGGCTGGTTGTCGGTGCTGATGCCGGCATCCAGCAGACGCGCGATATGCGGATGGCCCAGGCGCGCGAGGATCTGGCGTTCGCGGGTGAAGCGCTGGCGCAGGTTCGGATCGGCCAGTCCGGGGCGCAGCAGCTTCAGCGCGACCCGGCGCTGGTACAGGCCGTCGGCGCGACGCGCCAGCCAGACCTGGCCCATGCCGCCCTCGCCGAGCAACCGGTCGAGCTTGTACGGGCCGATCAGGCTGTCGGGCTTGGCCATCGGCGGCGGCGTGACCAGCGGCTCGGCGAGGAAGTCCTCGTTGTCTTCCTCGAGTGCCAACAGGGCTTCGACTTCCGCCGCCAGCGCCGGATCCTCCTCGCGCAATGCGTCGAGCCGCGCCTGGCGGGCATCGGCTTCGAGTTCGATCAGCGCGTCGAGCAGCGGCGAAAGACGCTGCCAGCGTTCGGCATCCATCGGCGGGGCGTCGGGGCCTGGGTGGGTTCATCCTCGCACGCGCCGCAGGGCCGTGCGAGGCGGGGCGTGAAGGTCAGCGCTCGCCGTTCTCGCCGCCCAGGGAGGCGAGCAGGAAGAGCCTGGCCTTCTGCCAGTCGCGGCGGATGCTGCGCTCCGAGCGCTTCATCAGCTCGGCGATCTCCTGTTCGGACAGGCCCGCGAAATAGCGCAGTTCCACGACCTGGGCGAGCTTGGCGTCGACGCCGGCCAGCTTGGTCAGCGCGGTGTCCAGGCCCAGCATGTCCTCGTCCAGGCGCAGGCCGCCTTCGACGTCGTCGGGCAGCTCGGTGACGCGATGCAGGTCGCCGCCGCGCTTCTGCGCGAGCCGCTGCCGGGCGTAGTCGACCACCACGCTGCGCATCGCCGAAGCCGCATAGGCGAAGAAGTGCGCACGATCGTCGAACTGCACGTCGCGGCGACCGATCAGCTTGAGGTAGGCCTCGTGCACCAGCGCGGTGGCATCGAGCGTCTGTCCGTACTGGCCGGCCAGCTGGCGCCGGGCCATCGAATGCAGTTCGTTGTAGAGGGTGCCCAGGACCCGGTCCAGGGCGCCGCGGTCGCCGCCACGGGCAGCGTCGAGCCACTGGGTGATTTCGGGGCTTTGTTCGGCGTGATCGCTCATCAACGGGGCGGCATCGGCAAGATCTTGGGCGGACTATACCCCGAATGCCGGCACGACCGAACCGGACGTAAGCCTCTGTTTTTGCGATGTGATGACTATTTTTGACAATGGCCGCACCAGGTCGTCGCCCGCTGCGCCAGCATCGATTGCTTCAGGGCCCGGCCGCAGCGCGGACAGGGCTCGCCGCCGCGTCCGTAGACCGACAGCTCCTGTTCGAAATAACCGGGCGCGCCGTCCGGGCTGATGAAGTCGCGCAGGGTGGTGCCACCCCGGCGGATGGCGTAGTCGAGGATGGTCCGGACCTCGCGTGCGATGTCCGCGTAGCGTTCGCGCGACACCTTGCCGGCCGCACGCGTCGGCGACACCCCGGCGGCGAACAGCGCCTCGGCGACGTAGATGTTGCCCACCCCCACCACGACCTTCTGGTCCATCAGGAAGGCCTTCACTGCGATGGCGCGCCCCCGGCTGCGCTCGAACAGATAGTCTCCGTCGAAGCCGTCGGAGAGCGGCTCCGGCCCGAGCTCGCGCAGCAGCTCGTGGGTCTCGCCCGGTCGCTGCCACAGCAGGCAGCCGAAGCGGCGCGGATCGTTGAAGCGCAGCACGCGCGAACCGGTTCGACCCTTGCCCTCGATCATCAGGTCCACGTGGTCATGCGCACGCACCGGCGTGTCCAGCGGCAGCACGCGCATGCTGCCGGACATGCCGAGGTGCCAGATCGCCGTGCCGACCTGCGTCTCCATCAGCAGGTACTTCGCGCGTCGTCGCACCGACTGGATGGTGCTGGTCGGCAGCAGGTCGACGATCTCGCGCGGGATCGGCCAGCGCAGGTCCGGGCGGCGCAGCGTCACCGACGCGATGCGCCGGCCTTCGAGATGCGGCGCCAGGCCGCGCCGCGTGGTTTCGACTTCGGGGAGTTCGGGCATGGGTGTGATGCGTGTCGATGGACATCGCGATCATACGTTCGCAGGGCGCTGCCGGACGAGGCGCAACGCATGCTCGTGCCACAATCGGGTATCGGAAAAGGACATCACCGGAGACCCAGTGAAGCGCATCTTCCTCGTTCTGTCGTCTGCTGCATTCGCCCTGTCATGTGCGGCGGCATCCCGCGTGCCTGTGCCGCTGCCGGAGATCGTCGGTGCGCCTGCGCCGGATCTGGAAGGCCAGGCGCACGGTCGGGATGCCGCATTGTCGAACACGGAGGAAGGTGCGTTGCTCAAGCTCGCGGCCAGGAATGCCGATGCCGCGTTCCGCCTGTCGATCCACTACGACGCCACCGGCGCGGATGCGCGTGCGCAGCGCTGGCGCGCCAACGCCGCGCGGTTGGGTCATCCGATCGCGCAGTACAACGCCTGGTACGAGCAGCGCCTGCGCAGGGAATGCGTGCCGATGCGCGAGGCCCTCCAATGGTTGGAGAAATCGGCGGCCCGCGGCCATGCCGCGGCCCGCGAGGTGCTGGCGCCCTATCGGCGCAGCGTGGCCGGTTGCGTTGCGGATTGATGCGCCGCCAGGTCAAGCATGGTCGGTTCGGGCGTTGCGCGCTCAGTGTTGCGCGGCATTGAAGCAGAACTCATGCGCCTGCTCGGCGAGCTGCTGGCAGTTCTGGTCGTAGCCCAGGCCGCGGCTTTCGCAGAACGCGGTTTGCGAGGCGAGCAGCTCGCGGACCTGGTCGAACGCGCCTTCCGACGTGATCTTCGGACAGAACGAATAATCATGTTCCGCGGTCTGCAGGCAGCCCTTCAACCAGAGCCGGTGCGAGATCACCGAGATCGGTCCGCGGTCCTTGCGGTAATCCGCGACCGCGTGGTCGACGCAGCCACGGCTGTTCATGGATTCGCCCGCCGTCCGCCCTTCCGCTTCGCGCTCCTTGCCGCGCTCCACCCAGCCTTCGGCGTTCTGCGCCACGTACCAGACCACGCCGCCGATCGCGAGCATCATCAGCAGGAACACGCCCCCGATGACGGAAAGGATGATCTTGGTGTTGCGTTGCATCGAAGGCTCCTCTTCTTCGCTTTAATGGTGGAATTTTGTCGTTGCACTAGGCTGTGCCTCGGCGCACCGCTTTGGTTGCTGCGGTACGAAAAGCCGGTGCGATGAATCGCATCCTATGCGCGCATCACACCCACCCGTACCGCACGATATGGAAGAAGATCGGCGCGGCGAAGACGACGGAGTCGAGGCGGTCAAGGATGCCGCCGTGGCCTTCGATCATGTGGCCCCAGTCCTTCACGCCCCGGTCGCGCTTGATCGCGGACATCACCAGGCCGCCGAAGAAACCCATCAGGCAGATGACGAGGGCGACCAGGGCGGCTTCCTTCGGCGTGAACGGGGTGATGCCGTGCAGCGCGGCACCCAGCGCGGTGGCGCTGGCGACGCCACCGATCAGGCCTTCCCAGGTCTTCGATGGCGACAGCGACGATGCGACCTTGTGCTTGCCGAGCAGCTTGCCCCAGACGTACTGCAGCACGTCGCTGCCCTGCACCACGATGACCATGAAGGCAATCAGCAGCAGGTTGCGGTTCTCGTAACCCCCGATCTTGTCGGTCGCGATGTTGAGCGACATCAGCGCCGGCACGTGCGACAGGCAGAACACGCAGATCATCAGGCCCCACTGCACCTTCGACGCGCGTTCGAGGAAGCGCGTGGTGTCCGCCGACAGCGCCGCGAAGATCGGCAGCAGCAGGAAGGCGTAGACCGGGATGAAGATCGAGTACAGGCCGTACCAGTCGATCCAGACCAGCGCGTACTGCACCGGCAGGGCGATGAAGAAGGCGAGCATCAGCACCAGGTGGTCGCCGCGCCGCGTGTAGCACAGCGTGATGTATTCGCGCAGCGCGAAGAACGACAGCAGCGCGAACAGCACGATCACGCCGCCCTTGCCGAACCAGAACGCGGCGGCGAGCACGCCGACCATCCACCACCAGGCGCGGATGCGGCTGTTGAGGTTGTCGATGGTGGGATGCGGCCCGTCCGGCGCGAGCCGCAGCTTCAGGATCCAGCCGACGATGGACGCGATGGTGAGCACGACGACGGCACCGGCGAAGATCGGCAGCGCGTACAGGGTCGGGAAGGGGTTCTGCATGGCGATCCGGTCGGGAGAAGTCAGAGAGGGTCGAAAGGCGTGGCATCGCTGGGCGTGTCGTCTTCGTCATCACCCGGACGCAGCGCGAGCATGGCGTCGCGCGCGCGTTCGAGGAAGGCGGCCTTGTCCTCGCCGTCGATGCGCGCCAGCGGCGGGCCGAAGATGACGGTGCACAGCAGCGGCACGGGGATCAGCTCGCCCTTGGGCATCACCCGGCCGAGGTTGTTCATCCACACCGGCACAAGCTCCGCATGGGGATACTGCGTGGCGAGGTGGAACAGACCGCTCTTGAACGGCAGCAGCACCGCGTCGGTGGTGTTGCGCGTGCCTTCGGGAAAGATGATCAGCGAATCGCCACCGGCGAGGGCCTGGACCATCTGCTGCACGGGATCGGGCATGCCTTCGCGACGCTCGCGATCGATCAGCACCGCGCGGAACACCTTGCCGCCGAGGAATCGGCGCAGCGCGCCCTTGTTCCAGTAGTCGGCGCCGGCCACCGGCCGCGTGCGCCGACGCAGCCACGGCGGCAGCGAGGCCCACAGCAGCACGAAGTCGCCGTGGCTGGCGTGGTTGGCGAAATAGATGCGCTGGGCCGCATTCGGCGTGCAGCCGCGCCAGTAGGCCTGGGCGCCGGTGAGCAGGCGGATGAAGCCGATGATGATCCGGGCGATCAGGCGTTCGAGCATCGATGCATGTGGGGGCGTGGCGGGCGGGATGCGCCGCTCAGGACGATACCACTGCGAGCAGGGTCGTCACCGCCTGCACGACGACGATGGCGAGATGCCGGCGCCACAGCCGGCGACACCCGGCGATGCGGTCGTCGAGCGGACGCGGCGTGGCGATGCGCGCGCCGATCGCGGCCAGTCCGTGGTCCAGCGCCGCGAGATCCGCGACGCGGCCGCTCGCGAGATCCGCGAACAGGCCCGCGTCCAAGCGCAGGCGAAGCGCGTAGTAGCGTTCGACCATGCCCAGCAGCAGCGCGCCGAGGGCCACGGCAAGCACTTCGTCGCGCCAGGCATCGACGGCCATGCCGATCAGCGCGATGGCCGTGCAGACCAGCGCGAGCAGGCCGAGGGCG
This sequence comes from Lysobacteraceae bacterium, assembly GCA_016789405.1. Taxonomy (GTDB): domain Bacteria; phylum Pseudomonadota; class Gammaproteobacteria; order Xanthomonadales; family Xanthomonadaceae; genus Lysobacter_I. The sequence continues at coordinate 62,591 of JAEUPQ010000014.1, read as the reverse complement.
TGCGCTGCGTCCATGCGCCGTGCGACGACGGCGCAGCGCGCGCGGTCGCGGGCGTCGAGCGCCGTGGATGTGTCGTGGTTGCTCATGCGCGCAAGGCCAGCGTGGCGAGGGCGGTGCGGTGCGCATCGTGCAGCACGAGGTTCGGTCGTTCGCGACGCAGGCGTTCGATCGCTTCGTCGACGCGCTCGGATCGGCCGGTGTGCAGCAGCCACGCAGCGGCGGCGGCTGCGCTGCGCGAATAGCCGAGCGCGCAGCACACCAGTACGGCGCCTTCGTCGCCCGCTGCCTGGCGCTGTACCTCGATGGCATCGGCCGCGGCATGCAGGCGATCGGCGTCGGGTGCGATCAGGTCCAGCATCGGTACTGCATGCACCGTCACGTCGCGCGGCACGGACAGCTCCGCGCTCAGGTCGACGACGTGGGTGACGCCAAGTCGCCGTGCTTCGCGGGTGGTCGGCATGCGGCCGAGCAGCACGCCGGTCGCGATGCGCACGGCCGGCGTCTCGCGACGCGTCCACAGGCGCGCATTGATCCACGCGCCGATGCGGTAGGGCATCAGCAGCCACTGCGCGGCGAACGACAGCTGCCCATGCGCGTCCTTCTGGAATCCTGCTGCGCCGAACAGCGCGTAGTTCGACGCGACCAGCACCAGAGACAGACCCGGCCAGCACAGCCACAGCGCACTGCCACCGAGCACAGCGGCGAGCGCGAAGAAGACGGCCGCGCCCAGCGCATAGCGCAACGCAAGCCGGCGACGGCGCGCGTCGGACGTCCAGCGCATGCCACGCAGCGGCGACGGTCCTTCGATTGGCCACAGCCACAGGCAGACCAGGCCCAGCAGCGCGCCGGTGGGAATGTCGATGAAGTGGTGCTGATAGGTCGTGAGCACCGAGATCGCGATCAGCCACGACCAGACGTGCAGCAGCCAGAGCCAGCCACGGGGCAGCAGGCGCCGGTACAGGTCCCACAGCACGATCAGCAGCGCGATGTGCAGCGACGGCGCCTGGTTGAAGGGCTTGTCGAAGCTGGTCAGCGCGGTGAAGAACAGGCCGGGGATGCCATCGGTCGGCGGTCGCGTGAACGTGAAGCCCAGCGGGAACAGCAGGAAGCAGCTCACCGCGACCAGCTGCGCGGTGAGCAGGCGACGACCGTGCGCATGCAGTTCGTCGCGGGTGCGGCACAGGAACAGCGACAGGCCGTAGAACAGGTTGATCGACCAGTACGGCACGATCGTCCATGCGACGAACGGCACGTGCCGCTCCCAGTCGAAGACCACCGAGGCGACGTCCGCGCGCTGCGCCGCGAGATGGTTCGCGAACCCGTAGCTGAGGTAGAAGAACGGGGCGAGACAGGCCAGCCACAGTGCGGCCTGTCTCCAAGGTCGCCCGCCCGTCGTCGCCGAATCCTGCATCGCCGCGCCCATCGTCACGCCGATTCGTTCCGCACCGCCAGCGAGACGGTGAAGATGCCGAATTCGTCGATGCGCTGAGCTACCTTGCGGAAGCCTGCCGCTTCGACCAGCTGGTCTATCTCTGCCTGCGTGCGCCGACGCATCACCCAGGCCTGGCCGGCGCGATGACTGGTGAGCGCGCGCGCGATCAGCTCCAGCTGCGGATGCCACGGCTGGCCGGTGTAGACCAGACAGCCGCCCGGCGGCACGGCGGCGGCGATGCCCTCGAGCGAGCGCGCGACCTGGTCGTTGTCCGGGAACAGTTCGTACAGGCCCGATACCACCGCCACCGTCGGCGACGGCGAGACCCTGGCCAGGTCGTCGCGGTCGAAGGCATCGCCCTGCTCGAAGCGCGCGATGCCGTCGAGCCCGCGTCCGGCGATCAGCGCGCGACCGTCGCGCACGTTGATGTCGCTGTAGTCGCGAAGGAGGATGGACTCCGGCGCGGATTCCGACGCGCCTCCGGAACTCGCGACGGCATCGAGCACATAGCGACCGTGGCCGGCGGCGACGTCCATCACCCGCAGCGGCATCCCGCGCCGGCGCACGCGCTCGAAGGCTTCGCGCAGCAGGGCTTCGACATGGGTCTTGCGAATGCGGATGCCGCGCCAGCCGATCGAATCGAGGTAGGTGCGGTCGATCATGGTGCCGATTGCCGGCACGCCCTGCGCCTGGTTGCGGTAGACGTAGTCCAGCGTGCTGCCCGAATCGAAACCCGTGGCGTGGCCCAGCGCGATGCCGCGCGAGAGCAGGCCGCCGACCTTCAGTCCCAGTCGGGTCAGCGCCCAGTAGGCACCATGTGGCGTGTACCACGGCAGCGGTTCGGCCAGTGCGCGCGATTCGTCGGCGGTGAAGCCGACGTGATGCGCATCGCGCAGCGAAGGCACCTCAGGCGGTCGGTCGAAGAGGTCGAGGATGAATCGGCGCGCATGATCCACCGCGATCTTGCGGTCGCGTTCGCCGAGGGTGTCGTGGAAGAAGCCCGGCAGCACGTGCTTTTCCTTGCGCGGATGCGCGAGACGTTCGAAGAAGCGGTGCTGCGGCGCGTGGTGCACCACCCAGTCGCTGCCCGAAATCAGCAATTGCGTCGGCAAGGTGATCGCCGAGGCATCGGCGACCACGCGTTCGGCGGCTTCGTACAGGCCGAGCAGGATGTTCACCGAGATCGGCCGGGTGATCAGCGGATCGGATTCGTAGCTCGCGATGCGCTCGGGATCATGGGTCAGGAACTTCGCCTTCACGTAGCTGTTGACGAAGAAGTTGCCGCGCAGCTTGCGCATCAGCGCCAGGCCCGGTCGTGCGAAGGGCACGTACAGCTTGACCTTGAAGGCCGGCGACGCCAGCACGAGGCCGCGGATCTTCGGTGCGTAGTCGTGTGCCCAGGTGCTGGCCACGACGGCGCCCACGCTCTGCGCCACCACGACGATGTCCGCAGTCTCGATGCCGTGCGTCGCCGCCAGGTGCTCGATGAAGGTTTGCAGGTCGCGCACCGACGTGCCGAAGCTGGGGCTGTCGCCGCGCGTGCCGGGCGAGCGGCCGTGGCCGCGCATGTCGTAGGCGAAGACGTCGAAGCCGGGCAGGTCGAGTTCGTCGGCGAGGTGCGCCATGCGGCCGGAGTGCTCGTGGCCGCGATGGATCAGTACGACGGCGCCGCGCGCATCGGCCCGTGCGGGCCAGTGGCGGTAGTACAGTCCGATGCCGTCGTGGGTGGGGAAGTGGTGCTCGTGCTGTTCGCGTGGGGTGGGGGCGGACATGGAGCGGGACGATCCTCGCGGAAGTGGGCGGTGTCGATCTTCAGGACGCAGCTTGACGCTTGCGTCGGACGGTCGGGCAGGGGGGAATGTCGAGGTATCGGATCGCGATACCGGTGGCCGTGCGGACATCCACCGCAGGCACGCGGGATGCGATCAAGCGGCGTCCCGCAGGCCGTTGCGCACGCGGCGGACGATGGTCAGCGCGATCAGCGCGCCCAGGACCGGGAACAGCCAGGCCATCCACGAGGGCAGCAGGCCGGCGATGCCCAGCCACAGCGCCACCGCGCCCAGCACGAAGGCGCGATCGCTCTTGCCCATCGGCCCGTCGTAGCGGCGCGTGCCGCCGACGGTGGGCCCGAGGGCGCCGGCGAATTCGCTCAGGCCGGCCAGGACCACGAAGGTCGCCACCCAGGCCGGCGCAAAGGGCGCCACCGCGGCGAAGGGCAGCGCCAGCGCGGCATCGGCGATGACGTCGGTCAACTCGTTGAGGTAGGCGCCGAGCTTCGACTGCTGGCCGAATTCGCGCGCCAGCATGCCGTCGATCGCGTTCAACGCCATGCGCAGGAACAGCCACAGCGGCAGCAGCAGGAAGGCGGCCGGGCCTGGCGCCGCGAGATACAGCCACACCCCGAGCGCCACCGAGACCGCGCAGGCGAACACGGTCACCTGGTTGGCGGTGATGCCCAGCGCGTGCAGGCGTCGGACGAAGGGACGGAGCAGGGCCTGGAACTTCGGCTTCAGTGCATAGATCGACATCGCCCCATCATTCCATACCGCTGCGCACCTTGTCGCCGACGGACGGTGCATGGAAGTGAGACGCGCATCGACCGCCGGCCGTCACCATACGTGTGCGGATGTATGGCAATCACCCGGTGCAGCCCCCATCATTTCAATGTTCCTCACGAGTCATTCGCATGTTCCCGTCCCTGCTCGACTTTCTCTCCGGCGGCCTGGTCCAGGCCGGCTGGGGCACGATGCTCGTCTACCTGCTGGTCGCGACCCAGCTGACGATCTTCTCCGTCACGCTCTACCTGCATCGCAGCCAGGCGCACCGCGGCGTCGACTTCCATCCCGTACTCAACCATTTCTTCCGCTTCTGGACCTGGCTGACCACGTCCATGATCACGCGCGAATGGGTGGCCATCCATCGCAAGCACCATGCGAAGTGCGAGACAGAGGAAGATCCGCACAGCCCGATGACCAAGGGCATCCACACCGTGTTCTGGCGCGGCGTCGAGCTGTACCGTGAAGCGCGCCGCGACCGTGCCTCGATCGAGCAGTACGGCAAGGGTGCGCCGAACGACTGGATCGAGCGCCACCTCTACACCGCCCACGCGACCTGGGGCCCGACCTTCCTGCTGTTCGTCAGCTTCGCGCTGTTCGGCTTCAAGGGCATCGCGGTGTGGGCCATCCAGATGGCGTGGATCCCGTTCTGGGCGGCCGGCGTGGTCAATGGCCTCGGCCACTGGTGGGGCTACCGCAACTTCGAGACCACCGACACCGCGACCAACCTCACCCCCTGGGGCGTGTGGATCGGCGGCGAGGAACTGCACAACAACCACCATGCCTTCCCCAGCTCGGCCAAGTTCGCGCTGCGCCGCTGGGAGTTCGACATCGGCTGGGCCGCGATCAAGCTGTTCGAGGCCGTGGGCATGGCCAAGGTGCTGCGCGTCGCACCGGCGCTGGACGTGCGTCCGAACATCCCGGTGCCGGATACCGACACCCTCAAGGCCCTTCTGGCCCTGCGCTTCCAGGCCATGACCGACTACCAGCGGAATGTCGTCAAGCCGGCATTGCAGGAAGAAGCCCGCATCGCCGGCGCCAAGCTGCGCGCGTTGCTGCCGCGCCAGCTGCGCAAGGGCATCGTCGACGACGGTCGCTGGCTCAAGCCCGACGCCCGCGAACAGCTGCGCGAGTGGGTCGCCCAGCGTCCACGCATCGGCACCCTGATCGAATTCCGCGCCCGCCTGTCGGCGGTGCTGGAAAGCCGCAGCCAGGACGCGACCGACACCCTGCAGGCGCTCCAGCAGTGGTGCCGCGAGGCGGAGGCCAGCGGTATCCAGGCCCTGCAGGAGTTCTCGCTGCGCATGAAGGGCTACGCCCTGCAGCCCGCGCGCCTCTGATCCAGCACAAGGCGTCATCGATGACGGCCGCCGCGTGCGGCCGTCGTCGTTTCCGGGGTCTTGCCTGCGCAAGCGCATCTCGGAGGGGCTTGCAGCCAGCCGCCGCGCCGCGCACCCTGCGCGCATGTCGCACGCCTGCCGTCTCGCTGTCGTCCTCTGTCTTGCCGCGCTGCCGTGTGCGGCGGATGCGCAATCGCTGAAATGGAGCGGCACGGTCACGCTGCCTCCCGAGCCGAACCCGGCGACGCCCGTGGCCCCGGTTCCGGCCGACGCACCGCAGCGCACCGGCGACTACCTCAGCCTGATGGACGCCAATCGTGACCTGCGGGTTTCGCCCGAGGAATACCAGGACTGGCTCAGCTATGCCTTCGACGGCATGGACCGCAACCGCGACGGCGTGCTGACGCCCGATGAGCAGCCTGGCGGACGCGGCAAGCTCGTCACCCGCGCCGACCACCGCCTGCGCATCGCCGAACGCTTCAAGCGCCAGGATCGCGATCGCAACGGGTTCCTGGATGCGCAGGAGTTGTCCTCGCCGCCACAGTGAGCCGACGCGCATGCATCGGTGCTGGGCTCCTATGCGAAAGGGGCGGCAGCAAAGGGATCTGCGACTCTGTGCGTGTCGACGAAGCGGCGAGGATGACGGCTTTTTCTATCGCGCATGCAACATCGGCGCCCGAAGGCGCCGATGTGGGCGTCACGAACCGGCTTGCTGGATCAGACCTCGATCCCGGTCGAGGTGGGTGCCGACGGCGCGGCCGGCGTACCGTCGCCGAGCAGCTGCTTCCATGCGAAGTACATGACGCCCGAGGCAAAGACCGTCATCAGGCCGTTGAATGCGGCGTTCGCCACCAGCATGCCTGCAGGGCCGGCAATGAGCATGGCGATCTGGCTGACCAGCGCGAAACCCAGGCCGATCGCCATCATCACCACGAAACCGAGCACCAGGAACAAGGCGATCGCACCGAGGTTGGCGCTGCAGGCGCGGAAGCTGCGCGCCATGCCCTGCACCAGCCGTGTGTCGGTGAACATCATGTCCGGCACCAGGGTGAAGGTGAACAGGAAGCCCGCCAGGCCGACGCCGATGACCAGGAGCATCCACAGGAACAGGCGGCCGACGGGGATGCTGGCGAATTCGGAAGGATCCATCGGGATCTTCGACTCGGCCTGCGCCTGCAGCTTGGCGAACAGCTTGAGCAGGTTCTCGATGTGCTCGGCGCCGACCACGACGTAGAGCAGGATCGCGCACAGGGCCATCAGGGCGACCTGCGGCAGCACCGTGCTCACCAGCCGCGCGGCCTTGCCGGTGCGCAGTGCCGCCAGCAGGTGTGCGGGCGCTGCGCTGCGGCCTTCATCGACCTCGCGCGCGGCGAAGATCATGCCCGCCAGCAGCAGCGGCCCGATCAGGAAGAACGTCAGCTGCAGCGGCGCCAGCAGGCTGGGGACGGCCTGGGTCAGGCCGACCACGGTCAGCCACAGCGCGGCATAGCTCAGGGCCAGCACGCCGAAGCCTCCGGGCGAGCGGCGCAGCAGGATGAAGCCGCCCAGCAGCCATTCCGCGCCGGCGGTGGCCGGCACCTTGCGAACGTCCATCGTCTTCCTCGAAAGATGCAGCGATCAGTGACCGCGCAGTGTAGCGGCGTGGCGGACGAAACGCCGCAGCAGGCCGCGCGCGTGCGGGGTCGGGCGCACGTCGCGGGCCATGCGCTTGTGGCACTGGCCTTCCTTCGCCAGCGCGTCTCGTCGCGCGTGCACGTAGCCGCGCATGTGGCCGACGCTGAATTCGGGATGGAACTGCACGCCCCAGGCATGGTCGCGCCAGCGGAAGGCCTGGCACTGGTCCTGCTCGGAGCGGGCCAGCACGGCGGCGTCGCCGGGCGGGCGCAGCACGGTCTGCAGGTGGGTCACCTGGACCTCGAAGCGCGACGGTGCCCGCGAGAACAGGGCGTCGCCGCCGGCATCGGGATGCAGGTCGACATGGACCGTGCCCATCTCGCGACCTGCCGGGTTGTAGCCGACCTCGCCGCCGAGGGCGTGGGCCAGCAGCTGGTGCCCGTAGCAGATGCCGAACACCGGCAGGCCGTCGTCCAGGGCGTCGCGCAGCCAGTCGGCGGTGCGCTCGCTCCAGTCGTGGCGGTCGGTGACCATCGCGCCGGAGCCGGTGACCAGCACCCCGGCCAGGCCGCGATGGTCGGGCAGGGCCTCGCCGGCTTCGACGTTGACCATCGTCGTGCGGTCGGCCGGCAAGCCGGCGGCAACGCGGATCCAGTGCGGGAAGCGGCCGTGCCGGCGCATGCTCGGCACCGGCTGGCCGGTTTCGATGATGAGGAACGACGCGTCGGACTGGGACTTCACGGCGACGGTACGCGGCGCGGGCCGCATTGGGCGGATGAGGTGCCGCTTATACTAACGGGTCCCCAAACCGACGCGGCCGCCACATGCAGGGACCGACATTCCAAAACCTCATACAGCGCCTCAACGAATACTGGGCGGGCCAGGGCTGCGTCCTGATCCAGCCGCTGGACCTCGAGGTCGGCGCCGGCACCTTCCACCCCGCGACCTTCCTGCGCGCGCTGGGCCCGGAGCCGTGGAATGCCGCGTACGTGCAGCCCAGCCGCCGTCCCACCGACGGCCGCTACGGCGAGAACCCGAACCGCCTGCAGCATTACTACCAGTACCAGGTGGTGATGAAGCCCAATCCCGACAATATCGTCGAGCTGTACTTCGATTCGCTGAAGGCGCTGGGCATCGACCCGCAGGTGCATGACCTGCGCCTGGTCGAGGACAACTGGGAATCGCCGACGCTCGGCGCCTGGGGCCTCGGCTGGGAAGTCTGGCTCAACGGCATGGAAGTCACCCAGTTCACCTACTTCCAGCAGGCCGGCGGCCTGGAGTGCAAGCCGGTGCTGGGCGAGATCACCTACGGCCTGGAGCGGCTCTGCATGTACCTGCAGAACTGCGACAACGTCTACGACCTGGTCTGGACCGAAGGCCCGCAGGGCGTCGTCACCTACGGCGACGTGTTCCTGCAGAACGAACGCGAACAGAGCGCCTACAACTTCGAGCATGCGAACGTCGAGGAGCTGTTCCACCGCTTCGACGCCTGCGAGCTCGAAGCGCAGAAGCTGGTCGAAGCCGGCCTGCCGCTGCCGGCCTACGACCAGGTGTGCAAGGCATCGCACAGCTTCAACCTGCTCGATGCCCGCCGCGCCATTTCCGTCACCGAGCGCCAGCGCTACATCCTGCGCGTGCGCAAGCTGTCGCAGGCGGTGGCCGAGAGCTACCACGCGCAACGCGAGAAACTGGGTTTCCCGGGCCTGAAGGACGCTGCGAAGCGCGCCGCGCTGAGCCTGTTGCCGGCCTGAGCACGCCTCTGGCACGCATGGGCGACGGGGTGGCGATGCCGCCCCTCCGGGTGTAGCGTAGCCCCGGGGCTGCAGGAGCGGCTCGTCCCCCCGAGCCGTCGGCTCCGACAGGAGACGCAGATGAAAGCAGTCGTTGTTACCGCCGCGGTCGCAGCCGTGGTCGCACTGGGCTGGTCGATGTCGTCGCGTGCGGACGATCCGCCGGCGCTGTCGTCGATGCCGGCTTCCGAGGTCGTGTCCACGCTGGATCGCAACGGCAACGGCTGCGTCGACGTGGAAGAGGGGCGCAACTACGCCAGTCGTCGTTTCCATGCGCTGGACCGCAACCACGACGGCTCGCTCGATGCCGAAGAAGCGCCCCTGCAGCCGGGCGAAGGGGCCGACGCCCGCCCCGTGACGAACCAGGGCTGGCAGGACGCCTACCACGCACGTTTCGATGCGGTCGATGCCGATCGCAGCGGCTGCCTCTCGCCGCAGGAAATCGAAGCCGGCCGCAACGCTCGCAACGGAGGGAAGTGACATGAGCCGCCATCGCATCCATGCCGTCCGCCTGCATGCCCTCGCCGGTGCCGCACTCCTGCTCGCGGCAGGCCAGGGTTTCGCCGCCGACACCACCCTCGTCTGCGAATCGCAGAACGAGCAATACCAGTCCTGCCCGGTGGACACGTCCGGCGGCGTGCATCTGTCCCGCCAGCTCAGTCGCCAGGGCTGCTGGCAGAACGACACCTGGGGCTACGACCGCAACCGCGTCTGGGTGACGCGCGGCTGTCGCGCCGAGTTCCGCGTCGGCTCGCGCAGTTCGGACAACAACACTGGCGCGAAGGTCGCCGGCGCCCTCGTCCTGGGCACCATCGCCGCGATCGCCATCGCCAAGCACAACGAAGACAAGCGCGACGATCGCCGCGATCGCTACGACGACGATCGCTACAACCATCGCTACGACGACCACTACGACTACGGCTACGGCGACGGCTACTACGGTGGCGGCGCGAACTGGGGCCGCGAGTTCACCTGCGCCTCGAACGACAGCCGCATGACCTGGTGCGGCCAGCGCGTCGGCCGGAGCGAACACGTCGAGGTCCGCCGCCAGCTCAGCAACACCCCGTGCACCTACGGCCGCACTTGGGGCGTGGACCGCAACCAGGTCTGGACCGACCGCGGCTGCCGGGCGGTGTTCGTCGTCTACTGACCCGCCCGCCGACGGGCCCGCCGGGTTCGTCCCGGCGAAACCGTCGGTTAAAGTAGCCAACCCGCGTCATCCAGGGGCAGCGCGCCGCCCGGCCGCTGCCCTTGCCGTGTCCGGGCATCCCCGACCCCAAGGATTTCCAGCGTGAGCGGTTTCAGCCCCCTTCTGATCGAACTCGGTACCGAGGAACTCCCGGTCAAGGCCCTGCCGGGCCTGGCCCAGGCCTTTTTCGACGGCGTGATCGCCGGCTTCGAGAAACGCGGCATCGCCTTCGACCGCGCCGGTGCCAAGCCCCTCTACACGCCGCGCCGCCTCGCCGTGCTGCTGCCGGGCGTGGCCGTGGAACAGCCCGAACAGCGCGGCGAAGTGCTGGGACCGTACCTCAACATCGCGCTCGACGCCGAAGGCAAGCCGACCAAGGCGCTGGAAGGTTTCGCCGCGAAGGCCGGCATCGACTGGACCGCGCTGGAGAAGACGACCGACAACAAGGGCGAGCGCTTCGTCCTGCGCACCGTGAAGCCGGGCGCGAAGACCGCCGCGCTGCTGCCTGAAGTGGTGGCCGAGGCCCTGGCCGGCATGCCGATTCCCAAGCCGATGCGCTGGGGCGAACGCGACAGCGGTTTCGCGCGACCGGTGCACTGGCTGGTGCTGCTGCTCGGCGATGCCGTGGTCGACGCCGAAGTCTTCGGCGTGAAGGCCGACCGCATGAGTCGCGGCCATCGCTTCCATCACGAAGGTCCGGTGTGGATCAGCACGCCGGGCGATTACATCGACGTCCTGCGCGCCGCCAAGGTGCTGGTCAACCCCGAGGAGCGCCGCCATCGCGTCGTCGCCGAAGTCGACGCCGCCGCCGCGAAGGCCGGCGGCAAGCCGCGCATCACCGACGACAACCTCGAACAGGTGCAGTGCCTGGTCGAATGGCCGAAGGCCGTACTGTGCGCGTTCGAGCGCGAATTCCTCGCCGTGCCGCAGGAAGCGCTGATCGCGACGATGGAGGCGAACCAGAAGTTCTTCCCGGTGCTGGATGTCGACGGCAGGCTCACCGAGCACTTCATCGGCATCGCCAACATCGAATCGAAGGACGATAGCGAAGTCCGCAAGGGCTACGAGCGCGTGATCCGCCCGCGCTTCGCCGACGCCAAGTTCTTCTTCGACGAAGATCTGAAGCAGGGTCTCGCCTCGATGAACGAGGGCCTGAAGACCGTGACGTATCAGGCGAAGCTGGGCACGGTGTGGGACAAGGCGCAGCGCGTCGCCGCGCTGGCCGAGAGCATCGCCGGCGAAGTCGGCGTGAATCCCGCGCTCGCCAAGCAAGCAGCGCTGCTGGCAAAGGCCGACCTGCAGTCGCGCATGGTCAACGAATTCCCGGAACTGCAGGGCATCGCCGGCCGCTACTACGCGATGAAGGACGCGTCGCTCGACGATCTGTCCGCCGATGAGCGCAATCAGCTCGCCGACGCGCTCGACGAGGTCTACATGCCGCGCTTCGCGGGCGATGCGATTGCGCCGTCGAAATTGGGCCAAGTGCTCGCGATTTCGGAAAGGCTCGATACGCTGGCGGGTGGTTTCGCTGCGGGCCTCAGGCCGACGGGCAACAGGGATCCGTTCTCGCTGCGCAGGAATGCGCTGGGGTTGGCGCGATCCATTGTTGAAAAACAGGTGCAGATCAATTGGACGAGATTGATTGAATGGGCTGTCGCTATTGCAAATAGCGCGCACTATGAAAATTCACCTGAAACCTATCTGAAAGAGTTTGGCGAGATATCTCAGAACGCCATGGCGCTCAGAAAGATGCCGTTGGGTTCTGTTTCGCTAACCCTGACAAATCTTGAGCTTGAGCTGATTGTTTTCCTGCAGGACTTCATATTTGATCGTCTGCGCAATTATTACGCGGACATGGGGGCTTCACCGCAACAATTCGAAGCAGTTGCATCATCTAGACCATCATCCCTTGTCGACTTCGATCGCCGCCTCAAGGCGATCGGCGAATTCGCGAAGCTGCCGGATGCCGAGGCGCTGGCGGCGGCGAACAAGCGCATCCGCAACATCCTGAAGAAGGCCGACATCGCGATTCCCGATGCGGTCGATGCGTTGAAGTTCCAGGACGATGCCGAGCGCGCATTGCACGCGGTGGTCGAGCAGGCCATCGCCGACACCGATCCGCTGCTCGCGAATCGCGACTACGTCGCCGTGCTCGCCCGCCTCGCGCGCCTGCGCCCCGAGGTCGACACCTTCTTCGACAAGGTGATGGTCAACGCCGAAGACCCGGCCGTGCGCGCCAACCGCCTCGCCCTGCTGCAGCGCCTCGCCGATCGCCTCGGCAGCGTCGCCGCGATCGAGCACCTGTCGGTGTGATCGCAGCTGGCGGCGAGGCATTCGCCGCCAGCGTTTCCTGCGAACAAACTCCGCACAGCGTTTGATGCGATGCCGTCCCGCGGGGCGGCATCGTTGTGATCCATGTCGTCTTCGTTCACGCACGCGCTTGCTAGGATCGGGCGGTCGCATCGCCGATGCGACGCGCACCGCGGGCCGTGCCCGTGCGGTACTTCGCCATGGACATGGCCGCGGGCTCATCCCGATTCGACAAGGAGTGCATCTGATGAAGCGTCTCTTCACCGCCTTCGGACTCGCCGGTCTCTTCGCGCTGGCCGCGCCCGTGACCGCATCCGCCGCGTCCTGGGCCTACGCCGACTGCTCGCTGCAGAGCAACATGTGCTTCGGCGACGGCGGCAGCGATTCCGGCCCGGTCACGCTGATCTGGCAGTTCGACACCAACGGCACCGACGCGATCTTCCCGCAGGACTGCACCAACCAGACCAGCTGCCGCTTCTACTGCTGGCGCTACGAAGGCCCGATCGTCGCGCGCCTGCGCGTGTACGACGCCAACTTCAACCTGCTCGCGATCAGCGATCCTGCGCCGGGCCTGTGCACGCAGCAGGACATCGTGCTGCCGTGGAGCGCCGGCCCGGTGACGCAGGGACGATCGACGGACCGCTGATTCGCGACGGTCGTCGAACCGCGCCCCGGGCGCCACCGCCCGGGGCGCAGCGGGCCGTGGCGCATCGTGCATTTCGCCTGCCATGGCCTGTCGTTGCCTGCCGCTGCTTGCGACCACGCGCCACGACGAAGCCACGATGAACGACGGCCGACCCGAGGTCGGCATCCACGCAGGCCGCGGTTATCCTGTGCGCCATGCGCCTGCCTCCCCGATCCGCCATCGCCGCAGTCCTATTGATGCTTTGCGGCGCCGCGCATGCGGCGAAGATCGGCAACGTGCGCGTGGACGGCCTCGACGAGGCGATGACCACGAACGTCGTGACCGCGCTGTCCCTGGAAGACGCACGCGGCAAGCGGGTCTCCGACGCGCGCCTGGACTACCTGCTGCAGGTCGCCGAAGACGAGGCCCGCGAGGCCCTGGAACCCTTCGGCCATTACTCTCCGACGATCCGCATCAGCACCGTCCCGGCATCGCTGGACGGCCTGGCCGAGGACGCCTCGGTCGACGTGCGGATCAGCGTCGACAAGGGCGAGCCGGTGCGCGTGCGCAACGCGGCGGTGGCGATCCAGGGCGATGGCGAGGACGACCGCTACCTGAATGAGGAAATCGATGCGTTCTCGCCGAAGCGCGGCGACGTGTTCGAGCATGCGGTCTACGAGCGCAGCAAGGCCTTCATCACCCGGCGACTGGCCGAGCGCGGCTATTTCGATGCGGACTTCGTCGCGCGCAAGGTGGAAGTGACGCGTGCGGACAAGGCCGCCGACATCGACCTGCGCTGGGACAGCGGCGACCGCTACGACATGGGCGCCATCACTTTCGACCAGGGCGATGACCCGATCATCCGCGAGTCGCTGCTGCGCGAATCGATCTACTGGGAAGAAGGCGAGTATTACCACCAGGGCCGTCTCGACCGCCTGCGCAAGTCGCTGGCCGCGCTCGATTACTTCAGCCGCATCGATATTTCGCCCGAGCCCGAGAACGCGGTGGACGGCCGCGTGCCGGTGAAGGTCTCGCTCACGCCGGCCAAGCGCAGCGTGTACAGCGTCGGCGCCAGCTTCGGCACCGACAGCGGCTTCGGCGTGTCGCTGGGCCTGGAGCGGCGCTACCTCAACTCGCGCGGACACAAGGCGCTTGCGCAGCTGGACTACGCGCAGAAGCGCAAGACGCTCACGCTGCAGCATCGCATCCCGGCCTATGCCTGGCGCGACGGCTGGTACACCACCAGCCTGCAGGCCTACGACGAACAGACCGACTACATCGACACGCGGCGCTACGAAGCGGTGTTCGGCCGCACCGCGCAGTACAGCCGCGACCTGTCGCTGTCGGCCTCGGTGCACGGGCTGCGCGAACGCTGGGCCTACGCGGTCGACGATCGCCTGCGTCCGGTCACGCTGTACCGCCAGGTGACCTTCTTCTATCCGTCGGTGTCGGCCGAGTACGCCGATGTCGACGACCGTTTCCAGCCGCGCCGTGGCTTCGGCGTCAGCGCCACGCTGCGCGGCGGGCTGGAGGCGCTGGGTTCGGATGCGAACTTCGCGCAGCTGCAGGCGCGCGGCAGCTGGTTCCGCGGTCTCGGCGAACGCAGCCGGCTCATCGCGCGCGGCGAACTGGGCGCGACCTTCACCGACGAATTGACGGTGGTTCCGCCGACCCTGCGTTTCTATGCCGGCGGCGACCGCAGCGTGCGCGGCTACGAATGGCGCGAAATCGGTCCGCGCATCGCCGCGCGACCGGGCCGCAAGGCCTACGCGCTGGGCGCGAAGAACATGGCCACGGCCAGCATCGAATACGAGCAGTACCTCAACGACACGTGGGGCTTCGCTGCGTTCGTCGACAGCGGCAGCGCCTTCGATGACCGGGTCGACCGCTGGCGCACGGGCGTCGGCATCGGCCTGCGCTGGAAGTCGCCGGTGGGGCCGCTGCGCGTCGACATCGGTCGTGGCCTGGACGATCCGGATTCGTCCTTCACGCTGCACATCAACCTCGGCGCGGACCTCTGATTCCATGAGCGATCGATGAGCGACTCGATGAGCGACGACGCGCCATTGCCGAAGCCCGACGACGCCCGCGAAGCGCGCATCGCCGAGCTGCGCACGCGCAGGCTGGCGCGGATGCGCTGGCTGGCGACGCGCAGCGCGCTGGCCGTGGTGGCGGTCGGCATCGCGGTGATCGTGCTCGGCTACTGGCTGCTCAACACCATCGGTGGTCGCGATGTGCTGCTGCGGCAGATCGTGGCGCGCCTGCCGGCGGGCAGCGAGCTGACCTGGTCGCGCGCGGAAGGCCCGGCGTCGGGCCCGATGATCCTCCATGACGTGCGATACGTGCATCGCGGTTGTCCCGACAAGGACGGCAAGCCGGTGGCGTGGCCTGCGTGCGGCGACGAGGCCCTGCTGACCGTGTTCGCCGCGAAGCGGGTCACGCTCGATCCCACGCTGCGCCCGCTGCTCGGCAGGCGGCTGCAGCTGGAAGTCCTGTCGATCGCCGATGCGACGCTGACGCTGCCGCACGACGACAGTCCGTTCGAGTTGCCGCGCTGGCCGGAGTCGCTGCCGCTGATCGAAACGCCGCTGGCCGTGGAAGCGCACGAGATGGTGGTCGACCGGCTGCGCGTGGTGCGCGCGCTGCCGCATGCGGTCGCGGCTGCTTCGCCTGCGGCCGGGCCCGAGCATGTCGTGTCGATCGTCAGCCTGCGCGGCTGCCTCGAAATCGATCGCGGCTTCCTGCGCATGGAGCGGCTGGTGGCGAAGACCGATCGCGGCGAGTTCGGCGTGCATGGCGAGTACGCGCCGCGCGATCGACATCGCGTCGACATGATCGTCCGCGCCACCTTGCCGGCACCGGCGGGGCGCACGCCCGCGCGCGTCGGCGTGGTCGCGCGCGGCGACCTGCGCGAGCTGGATGTGTCGGTGTCGGGCAATGCACCGGCACCGCTGAAGGCGCACCTGCAGCTGAAGGGCGAGCGTGAGCCGCGCTGGCGCTTCGAGGCGAAGAGCGATGCGCTCACGCTCGCCGCGCTGCTTGGCGAAGACGTGGAAGACGTGCCCTATGCCTTCGACCTGCGCGCGGATGGCGTCGGCGGACGCGCGACGCTGCAGGGCCGCGTCGCGCAGAGCGCACTGGACGTGACGCTGCTGCCGTCGAAGGTGGCGCTGGAAGAGCAGGTGCTGGTGCTTTCGCCGCTGTCGGTGTCGCTGCTCGGCGGCACGCTGTCGGCCACCGGCCGCGCGGATTTCAACACGCCGTCCGATCCGACATTCGATGGTCGCGTGCGTGCGCGCGGCCTGCGCTGGCAGGGCGACGCCGCCGATGCGGTGGCCGTGGTCGGCGATGGCGATTTCCTGCTGTCGGGCCACCTGCGCGCATGGGCTGCCGATGGCACCGCGATGCTGCAGCGCGGACGCGATCGCGCGCAGGTCGCATTGAAGGCGCGCGGCGACGGCCAGGCCGCCAAGATCGAAACCCTGCGTGCGGCGATGCCCGGCGGCCGCCTCGATGCAAGCGGCGACATCGCCTGGTCGCCCTCGCTGCGCTGGCGCCTGGACGCGGCCCTCGCCGGATTCGACCCCGGCTATTTCCTTCCCGACTGGCGCGGCGCGGTGCAGGGGCGCCTGCGCCTGGCCGGCGACACGCGTCGCGATGGCGGGCTCGACGCCCGCATCGAAGCGAACGACCTGGGCGGACGCCTGCGCGGCCGCGCGCTCGGCGGTCGCGCGAACGTGATCGCGCATCTCCCTGCGCAGGACGGCGGTCGCACCGACATCGAAGGCGACATCGCACTGCGACTCGGCGACAGCCGGATCGATGCCAGGGGCAAGGTCGCGGCCGACATCGTGGTCGACGCCGAGCTTGCGCCGCTGCAGCTGGCCGATCTCGTGCCCGACGGGCAGGGCGTGCTGCGCGGCCGCATCGCATTGCGCGGGCCACGCACGGCGCCGGATGTCGATGTCGACCTGGATGGTCGCGACCTGCGCTGGGACGACTGGCGCGCGACGCGGATGAGTGCCCGTGGCCGCCTGCCGTGGCGTGCCGGCCGGCCTGGCGCGCTGGATGTCGAAGGCGAGGGCGTCGATGCGGGCGTGTCGTTCTCGCGCCTGCGCGTGGCGGCGCGCGGTGCGGTCGAGGCGCTGCAGCTCGAAGGCGATGCGCAGTCCGACGTGGGCACGCTGGCCTTGCGCGGCGATGTCGCGAAACGCGGCGCGCAATGGCAGGGCACGCTGTCGAGCCTGCGCGTGGCACCGACGACGGGCGCCGCCTGGGCCTTGCGCGCGCCGGCTGCGTTCAGCGTCATACCGAATGCCGGCGCGGGCCTGCGCATGCGCATCGCATCGAGCTGCTTCGCGACCGACGACGGTGCCGGTTCGCTGTGCGCCGATGTCGACTGGCCGACGCGCGTCGACGTGAAGGGCGAAGCCCTGCCGCTCACGCTGCTGTCGCCCTATCTCGCTGCCGGCGAGGACGCGCAGCGCAAGCGTCGCGACCAGTGGCGACTGCGCGGCACCGTCGATCTGGATGCGCGGGTGCGCCCGGTCGGCGGCAGCTGGGCCGGCAACGCACAGCTGCGCTCGGCCGAAGGCGGCCTGGCGCTCGATGCACGCAGCAGGCGCGACGTGTTGGCGTACGCGAACCTGCGCATCGACGCGCGCTTCGATTCTCGCGGCCTGGAAGCTGAACTGGCCAGCGCGCTGCGCGACGACGGCCGTGTCTCGGCCAGCATCGCCACCGGCTGGGATGCCTACGCACCGCTGCGTGGCGAGATCGACGCCGACATCCGCAACCTGACCTGGCTCGAACTGTTCTCGCCGGACATCGTCGAGCCGCGGGGACGTCTGTCCGGACGCATCGCGCTGGGCGGCACGCGCGCGCAGCCGACACTGGGCGGTCAGGCGCAACTCGCGGCCTTCACCGCCGAACTGCCATCGCTGGCGATCAGCCTGCGCGATGGCGACGTGCGCATGGATGCGCAGCCCGATGGCAGCGCACGCATCGTCGGCAGCGTGCGCAGCGGCGAGGGCGTGGTGCGCGTCGACGGCACGCTCGGCTGGATGAGCGACGACACGCCGCTGCGGCTGGCCGTGCGCGGCGAGAACGTGCTGGTGTCGGATACGCGCGAACTCCGCGCGGTGGTCGATCCGGACGTGACCGTGCGCTACGCCGCGGGACAGCCGATCGCGGTGTCCGGCACGGTGCGGATTCCCAGCGCCAAGCTCGACCTCGAACGCCTCGATGCCGGCGTGTCCGCGTCGGAAGACGTGGTCGTCCTCGATCCGGCCAATCCGGAACGCGAGCGCGCATCGCCGCTCGACCTCGACCTCGCGCTGGTGATGGGCGACGACGTGCGGCTGCAGGGCTTCGGCCTGGATGGCTCGCTCGGTGGCAGCGTGCGCATGCGCGCGCGCCCGGGTCGCGAAACGGTCGCGACCGGGTCGCTCGACATCCAGGGGCGCTACACCGCTTACGGCCAGAAACTGCAGATCGAACGCGGCCGGCTGCTGTGGTCGAACAACGCCTTCGGCGATCCGGTGCTCGACATCCGCGCGCAGCGCCAGGTCGGCAGCGTCACCGCCGGCATCGACGTGCGCGGCCGCGCATCCGCGCCGGAAGCCAGCGTGTGGAGCGATCCCGCGACCAGCGAGTCCGAGGCGCTGTCCTATCTCGCACTGGGTCGTCCGCTGGCGAGCATCACCTCCGACGAGAATCGCCAGCTCAGCGGCGCAGCGGCGGCACTGTCGGCCGGCAACCTGCTGGCCTCGCAGCTGGGCACGAAGATCGGCCTGGACGATGCGGGTCTCAGCGAATCGCGCGCCCTCGGCGGTACCGTGGTCGGCATCGGCAAATATCTTTCGCCGCGCCTGTACGTGAGCTATGGCGTGTCGCTGCTCGGCACCGGCCAGGTGGTCACCCTCAAGTACCTGCTGCGCAAGGGCTTCGACATCGAGATCGAATCCAGCACCGTCGAGAATCGCGGCTCGGTCAACTGGCGCAAGGAGAAGTGAGGACTCGCGGTTCGCGTCGTCGTGTCCTCCCGCGCCTCACGCAACGCCGCGCACGTGCGCATTGCAGGGCCTGAAGGGCCGGCAATTCTTGCTGCGCTGCAACAGCCTGTTGCAGGCGGCCACAATGCCATTCGTTCGATGGCCTGCCTGCAGCCCCGCTTTTGCCATGGATGATTGCCTGGTGTACGCTCGATCGATGGGGCCTCGATCGATGAGGCTGGGCAGGCGCTGGGGCAGAGTGCCTGTCAAACAAGCAGATCACCAGGCGGCTCGGAGTGCACGACCTCTCCGAATCCGCACTTGCGTACATCGGTAGCGTCAGGGAAGCACATCAGGAAGCACGAAGACATCGGACTTGTCGAAGCAAGGGAAATTGCGGCCAGCAGACCCGATTCCAGAACGCGGCCCTGACGGGATCCGGCCGTGCAGCGCATCAATACGCTTGCGTATTTGGCGTGACGTGCGAGCTTGCGGCACGACAGGGATGGTCTGCTTGATCCGGAAATGCCCGCGATTCCGCTGACGCATGTTGAACGCTGGACCGCCACATTCGGGAGCAAGGCCAACGCAAACAGGATCATTGGAAGACGAAGAGATGGCGGCCACGCCATGCGCATGGATGCTGCACTGATTGCGCATTCGTTTCGCGAGGCATGCATACCTGCACGTACGGACCTCGGTGCAACCTGCGCCGGCGGATCGTCGCTGCGTGGCGATACTTCGATGCGTTTCGCCACGTGGTGCGTTGCCCACCGGAACTTTCCGCGCCTTCACGACTCGATTGCTCGCTGGCGGTTGCGCATCGCATTCGTCGGCGGCCATGGATGACGGCCCTCTCTACGGCAGTTTTCCAGGCCCGGTGACAAGCGCGTTGCGCGCGGTCAGCGGGCGCGTGGCGCGCCGAGCCAGGCATCCGGGAGGCCGGGCGCCTGATGGCACCGGTTGCACGGCGGCCTCTCGCGGGCATTGTGCCGACGCTTCATGACAGAAGATCCATCGCCGGGAAATATTGAAAATAAGCAGGAGGAGTTGCATGCAGGAAGTTCTGGAACAGCATTCGGTCGGCCTTTTGGCGATCGACAGGATCAGGGACATCGTCCGCGATGTGCAGTACAGGGATTGGATGTTCAACGTGGTCGCCGGCAACGACGACGTGATCCTGCTGAAGATCACGCCGGACGACGACACCGGCGCGCTCGGGGCGGAAATCACGCCCTTCACGACCTGGTATGTCGACGATGACATGTCGTTCCAGCAGATCATCCAGCTGATCTTCCTGGCCGTGTCGACGATCGAGAAGCACGCGCTCAACAGCGAGTTCAGTTATCGCGGCGCGAGGATCTTCCAGCCGCACGCGAGCACGGACAAATACATCAAGGCGGAGAACCGCATCGTCGATCCGATGAAGGCGTGGGTCATCGCATCGCTCGACGACATCAGGAAGATCGTCTCCGAAATCCGCTTCCGGCATTGGGAATTCAACGTGTTCGAAGAGAACGGCGTGCCCATGCTGCAGATCCAGTTCAAGGATACCGACTCGCTCACCGGCGTCGTGAGCATGCAGTACTCCCGGCGCTGGGCGTTCGAGTATCATGTGATGGGCGAAATGCAGGTGATCCAGACCTGCTACCTCGCGGTATCGACCGCCGTGCGACACGAAAGCAGGGAACAGCTCCTGTACAGGAAAAAGTGGATTTCCAATCCCCATCGCAGCGTTTCGCTCCTCGTCGAGGAGCGTCAATGAGCGATGCGCTCATCGAGGTTTCCGGCGTCTCCAAGACCTTCAGGACGGAGGTGAAGGAGCCCGGTTTCGCCGCATCGATCAGGAGCCTCTATCGAAGGCGCGTGCGCGAGGTGCACGCGCTCGATGGCGTCGACATGACGGTGCGGGAGGGCGAAGTCGTCGGCCTGCTGGGTGCGAATGGCGCAGGCAAGACGACCTTGCTCAAGATCCTCGCAGGCATCATCCGCCCAACGGCAGGCAACGTGCGCGTGCTCGGCTACGATCCCTGGCAGCGCGACGACCGCATGCGCCGCCAGATCGCGCTGATCATGGGGCAGAAGGCGCAGCTGTGGTGGGACCTTCCCGCTTCCGACTGCTTCGTCCTGTTGAAGGAGATCTACCGCATTCCGGACGCGGAGTGCGCGTCCACGCTGAACGACCTGGGCGCACGCCTGTCCGTCGGCCACCTTCTGGACGTGCCGATCCGGATGCTGAGCCTGGGGGAGCGCATGAAGATGGAACTGATCGCAGCGCTGCTCCACCGGCCGAAGGTGCTGTTCCTCGATGAGCCGACGATCGGGCTCGATGTGTCCGCGCAGCAGTCCATTCGCCAGTTCCTGCTGGAATACGTCGCGACGAACAAGCCGGCCGTCATCCTGACCAGCCACTATTTCGAGGACATCAAGAAGCTGTGCGACCGCGTGCTCGCCATCCGCGCGGGGAAGCTGACGGACCTGGGAACTGTCGAAGCCCTGCTGCACGCACATTCTCCGAAGCGGCTGATCAAGGCACGCCTGGATGGAGGCGACGGCAGCGTCGGTCCGACGGATCTCACCGCGTTCGGCTTCGTCGAGCGTTTCACGCGGGACGAACTGCTGATCGAGGTCGACAAGGATCGCGTCGCCGATTGCGTCCACTACATCTTCAGGCACCTGGTCGTCGTCGACCTGTCCATTTCCGAGCCCGAGGATTCCGTGGTCTACGAATCCGTGCTCGGCCAGCGCAACGACCAGGTCGCCCGGTCATGAGCGTGTCGTCATGAGAATCTCGCCATGAGCATGTTCGGTGCGGCTGCGGCCATCGAAGCGCGTGCGCGGATGAACTATCGCGTCGATTTCTGGGTGAGCTCCCTGCTCGGCTTCGTGGTCGAGGTCGCGGTCGTCTGGATCCTGTGGACCGCGATCTTCGCGGAATCGAAAGCGGTGAAGATCGTCGGTTTCGATGCTTCCAACATCTATCTGTACTACTTCCTCGTCGTCCTGTTCGCGAAGGTCACGCAGGGCGACCGCGCGGCGAACGATACGGCCGACGACATCTACCAGGGCAGGATGAACAAGTACATCCTGATGCCGGTGCGCTACCTCGGCTTCAAGTACGCGCAATACCTGGGCAGGATGGCGCCGGCCTTCATCCAGTTCGTACTCTTCGGGATCGCCCTGGCGACGGTGTTGCGCATGCCGCCGAGCGTCGACATCACCGCCGGCTCCATCCTGATGTGCCTGGTCAGCCTGGCGCTCGCCAACATCCTGTTCTTCCTGATCGACATGCTCGTCCAGCTGTGCGCGTTCTGGCTGGGGAGCGTCTCGGGCCTGCTGTCGATCAAGCTGTTCGTCGCGACGCTGCTCGGCGGCTACCTGCTGCCGATCGCGATGTTCCCGGAGCGCGTGCGGGCGGTGATCGAGGTCCTGCCGTTCCGGCACATCTATGGCACGCCGGTCACCACGCTGATGGGCCACAGCGGCCTCTCGCAGTGGATGGTGGACATCGCGCTGGCCTCCGGCTGGTGCCTGGCGCTCTACCTGGCCTGCCAGCTCGCGTGGTTCGCGGGAAAGTCGCGCTATTCCGGCGTCGGGATCTAGGCGGACACCATGCGATATCTTTCCCTCTACCTGCACTTCGTCCGGTTCTCCTTCAGCAAGGCGCTGCTGTTCAGGACGAATTTCGTCCTGCATGCGCTGATGGACATCGGCTGGTACGCCACGCAGATCGTCTTCTACACGACCCTGTTCAACTACACCGGGATCCTCGGTGGCTGGACCTACGCCCAGGTCATGATCTTCGTCGGCAGCGTGTTCCTCGTCGACGCCATCGAAATGGCGGTGTTCGACAACAATATCTGGTGGTTGCCGATCTTCATCAATCGAGGCGACCTGGACTACTACCTCGTCCGCCCGGTCTCGTCGCTGTACTTCCTGCTGCTGCGTGACTTCTCCGCCAGTTCGATCACCAACGTGTTCATGGCGTGCGGATTCCTGGGCTGGGCCTTCAGCCAGTATCCGGGAGACATCAGCGCCGGCGGATTCGTGGCCTATGCCTGCGCGCTGCTGTGCGGCGTGCTGATCTTCAGTTTCATGAAGGCCCTGTTCGTCATCACGGCATTCTGGACCGGGTCGGACAAGGGACTGAGGGCCATTTTCGGATCCCTGCAGCGATTCGGAAACCAGCCGCACCGCATCTACAAGGGCTGGTTGAGCTACGTGTTGTCCTCGATTCTGCCGTTCGCCTTCGTCGCCTCGTGGCCGACGACGGCATTGTTCGAGGCGGACCCGTGGCGCGTGGCGCTGTCGTCGATCGCGATCGCCGCCGCGCTTTTCCTGTTGTTGGCGTGGGTATGGCGAATGGGTCTTCGCAGGTATTCGTCGGCATCGAGTTGATGCATGGAATCATGGAGCGACATGTGAGCAATCCCGCAAATCCGCTGTTGAAGCGAACCGTCGTCAGGTTCATCGATGCCGCCGGTGAAGACATCGTCTTCACCCACGGGCAAGGCTGCCATGTGTTCGACAGGAAAGGACGCCGGTTCCTCGACTGCGTGCTCGGCTATGGGCCGGTCGTGCTCGGCCATGCCGACGAGCGCTTCAATGCGCGCATCGCGGACGCATTGGGCAAGGGCATCCATTTCCCCGGGTTCGCCGACGCGCATGATGAGTACGTCGCGAAGCTGGTCGCGGTGTCCGGCCTCAAGTCGCCGGTCGCGCCCTCGTTCATGAAGACCTCGTCCGAAGCCAACACGGCCGCTATCCGGATCGCCAGCCTGGTGACGGGACGCAAGGGCGTGCTGCGCTGCGGCTTCACGGGCTGGCACGACAGCCAGCATGCACGATCGCCTTCGTGGCACGCGCCGCCCGGCCACCGGATGCCCTTGCGCAATACCGAAGGCTTGCGCGGCGTGAGTGGCGACGAGGAGGTCTTCAACTGGATTTCGCTCGATCCCGAGGACCTGGGTGCGCTGCTCGACACCCACGGACATCGCATCGCCTGTTTCATCCTCGATGCCTTCCAGTTCGCATTTGTCGAGCGGGATGTGATCCTCGGTGCGATCGCCCAGTGCCGCAGGCACGGCATCATGGTCGTGCTGGATGAAACCAAGACGGCCGGTCGCGTGTCGCCGCTCGGCGTGGCCGGACACTGCGAAGATGCGTGGGACATGCTGGTGCTCGGCAAGGCGATCGGCAACGGCGCGCCGATCAGCATGCTCCTGGTGAAGGAGGCATTCCGCGATCCCGCCCTGAAGGCGCAGGTCGGCGGAACGCACTCGAAGGAGCTCCTGTCCGTGCATTGCGCGCTGGCGACGATGGACCGCATGCAGGAAGCGGATGGTCATCGGATCCTGGGCAATGCAGGGTCTGCCATGGCCGACCTGTTCAATGCCTGCGTGCGCCAGCTGGGGTTGTCCGAGGCGCTGGCGATGGTTCCGGTGTTCGGGGGATCCCTGCTCGACATCCGGATGCGCGATGACCTGTATGCCGATCCGGCATTGCTGCGCAAGCTGCAGGCGAGCTTCCTCGCGCGCGGCGTCCTGCTGCTGGTCGGCCATCCATTCTTCATTTCCCTGGCGCACGACGGCGCAGTCGACGCCTGGCGCGAGACGTTCCTCGATGCGCTGGGGGATTGGTGGAAGGCGGTATCGAATGACGACATGGCGAAACGTTCCGCCGGGCCCGTCGCCATCGGGAATAGTCTTGTTGCGTCGTAAAACGCGGGTGCCTGCGTGCACCTGGTCCGTACGGCATTCGTCGTACGGACACGCCAGGTGCGCGTCGCGGCACTCTTGTTGATCACCCTGAATGATTGGGTCGGAAGACTCGAAAGGAATGAGCTGGGATGTCGATGATTATCGATGATGTGCAGGTGATGGAGCCGTCGGAAGAGCTTCTCGAAAAGTACGCCGATCTCGGGAAAACGCTGAAGGACCGCATTCCGTGCCTCGAATGGGAATTCCACGTGCCGTGGATCGATGCCATTCGAAAGCTCAAGCGCGAGCGCAATGCCGTGATCATGGCGCATAACTACCAGGCGCCCGAGATCTTCCACACGGTTGCGGATTTCACCGGCGATTCGCTGGCGCTGGCCCAGGAAAGCGCGAAGGTGGATGCCGATGTCGTGGTGCTCTGCGGCGTGCACTTCATGGCCGAGAGCGCGAAGGTGCTGGCGCCGGACCGGACGGTGCTGATCCCCGATCTCGGGGCGGGCTGTTCGCTCGCGTCCTCGATCACCGGTGCGGACGTGCGTCGCCTGCGCGCTATGTATCCCGGCGTGCCGGTCGTGACGTACGTGAACACGAGCGCAGAGGTCAAGGCGGAATCCGATGCCTGCTGCACCTCGGCCAACGCGCTGCAGGTGGTGGAAGCGATGGGCACCGATCGCGTGCTTTTCCTGCCGGACAAGTACCTGGGCGCGCACGTCGCCAAGCACACGTCCGTGGAGCTGATCCTGTGGGAAGGCGCGTGCGAGGTGCACGAGCGATTCACATCGCACCAGGTCCAGCAGGTCAGGGACAAGTTCAAGGCGGCGGTCGTCGCCCATCCCGAATGCCCGCCCGATGTCCTCGATGCCGCGGATTTCGTCGGATCCACGACGGCGATGTCGTCGTGGCTGCGCCGCGAGCGCCCGGAGCGCGTCGCGCTGATCACCGAATGCTCGATGGCGGACAACCTGCGCGTGGAGTTCCCGGAGATCGACTTCGTCAAGCCGTGCAACCTCTGCCCGCACATGCAGCGCATCACGCTGCCCGGCATCTACCGCTGCCTGCGCGACATGTCGCCCGAAGTGCACGTGCCTGCGGAGATCGCCGCAGGCGCGCGTCGTGCCCTGGAGCGGATGCTGGCGGTCGGTCGGCGGGACGCCGTGTGATGCGGACGCCCTGAAGCAGACGCTCCCAAGCAAACGCCCTGAAGGAAGCCACAGGACATGGTTCCTCCCGTCATCATCGTCGGCGCTGGCATTGCCGGACTCAGCACGGCCCTGTCGATCCGTCGACAGCCCGTGCTCCTGCTCACGCGCGGCCAGCTCTCGCGCAGCGGCGCGACGCGATGGGCGCAGGGTGGCATCGCCGCTTCATGGTTGCCCGAGGACAGTCCCGAGCATCATGCCCGGGACACCTTCTCTGCTGGCGCGGGCGTGAACGATCCGGTTGCGGTCGACGTGCTCACGTCGCAGGCGCGCGAAACCATCGACTGGCTCGAAGCGCAGGGCGTCGCATTCGATCGCGGGCCCGAGGGACCCGCCCTGTGCCTGGAAGGCGGGCACAGCCATCGCCGGATCCTGCATGCGGGGGGGGATTCCAGTGGCAGGTACATCGTGGACGCGTTGTCCGATCGGGTTGCCGATCGACCAGGCATCACCTGTCTCGAGCATGCCCATGTCGACCGTCTCCTGATGCGCGGCCATCGCGTCTGCGGCGTGCGCGTGCGCACGCAGGACGGCCGGATCCGCTGCATCGAGGGCACGGAGGTGGTGCTGGCGACGGGCGGCATCGGCGGCCTGTTCCAGTGGACGAGCAATCCGCCCGAGTGCGATGGCGCTGGCCTGGCGCTGGGCATCGAAGCGGGCGCGGAGCCGCGCGATCTCGAATTCGTGCAGTTCCACCCGACCGTGCTCAAGCCCGGACACCGTGATGTCCAGCATCGACTGCCGCTGATCAGCGAAGCGGTGAGAGGCGCCGGGGCGTTCCTCGTGGACGACACCGGTCGCAGGATCATGGTGGGCGAGCATCCGCTGGGCGACCTTGCGCCGCGCGACATCGTGGCCCGGCGTGTCTGGCGCTCGTATCGCGATGGCAACAGCGTCTTCCTCGACGCGCGCCGGATCGACAGCGAATGGCCCCAGCGTTTCCCCACGATCTTCGCGATCTGCATGGAACACGGGCTGGATCCACGGCGCGACCTGATTCCGGTGGTCCCGGCCGCGCATTTCCACATGGGCGGATTGAAGGCCGATCTCGAAGGCAGGACCAGCGTCGCCGGTCTGCGCGCGGTCGGAGAGGTTGCCTGCAACCGCGTCCACGGTGCGAACCGACTGGCCAGCAATTCCCTGCTCGAAGGCGCGATTTTCGGGCGTCGCCTGGGATTGTCGCTCGACGATGCGGTGCCCGTCGGCGCGGACCACGACGAACAGCCGCTCCGGCAGGTCGGCAGCGATGCCCTGGCGGGCGCTGCGCTGTCGACGCTGCGCAGCGGCATCTGGTCGACGCTGGGTCCGGAGCGCGAACACGATGCGATGCATGCGTTCGCAGGCCGGATCAGCGCCGATCCGATCCTTGCGCGAAGCCGCGAGGGCATCGTTGCCCTGGCGATCCTGCGGTCGGCGATGGCGCGGCAGGAGTCGGTCGGTGCCCATTACCGGCGCGATGCGGTGCCGGCCATCGCGGACGCGCAGGCGTGATGCGCTGACGACAGGACGCCCGGCAGGGCACGTTGCGACTGGCCGTTCCGCGATGCGTCCCGGCGCATCGACGCGTCACAGGGCGGGCAGCAGCTTCTCCATGAGCAGCTTCGCGGTGAAGCGATGTGGCTGCGGGACATCGAAATTGGTCGTGGTGATGACGACCACCGCCCGTTGCTCGGGGAACACCTGGACGGTATTGCCGCCGGCGCCGTTCATGGCGAACGAATGCCAGGTCGTGCCCTTGACCGGGAACTGCATGCGCCACCAGAGGTAGCCGTATTCGATGCCCTCGTCGACGCGCGCATGCGGCGCGACGGAAGTCTTCACCCAGTCCGCCGGCATGAGTTGCCGACCGTCGCGACGGCCGCCATCGAGGTAGAGCTGGCCGAGCGCGTACAGATCGCGGCTGCGCAGGCCCAGTCCGCCACCCGCCTGCGGCAGGCCCAGCGGCGAGAACTGCCATTGGGGCTTCGCGATGCCCAGCGGGTCGAACAGCCTGCGCTGCGCGTAGGCATCCAGGCGTTCGCCGACGGCGCCCTGGATCGCGGCGCCCAATGTGGTCACGCCTGCCGTGCAATAACGGAAGTTGCGACCGTACGGCGAATCGGCGGGCTTGGGCATCCAGGCCGGGAATCCCTGGATCGGCAGGTCGAGATAGAAGCCGACCCAGTCCTCGACCAGGTACATGCGTTCCTCGTTGCCGCGCGAATACTGGTTTTCGTCGTGGCACTCGAGCAGCGAGGACATCGTCGCCAGGTCCTCGAAGGTGATCTGCGCCTTGCGCGGATCGGGGTTCGCCATCGGCGGCCGCTTGCCGAGGTACGGCAGCATGGGTGTCCGTGCGTTCGGCACCTTGCCGTCCGCGATGGCCAGGCCGAGCAGCATGCCGGCGACGGTCTTGGTCGCGGAGCGGGAGTTGCGCCGCGCCTCGGCGCCGCCCGCATCGAAATAGCGCTCGTACACCACCTGGCCGTCGCGGGCGACGAGCACGCTGGTGATCTGCTTGTACTCGCCGGCTTCGATCGCGCGCGTCGCGTCGGCGAAGGGGTCGGGCGTGGCGGCGCGTGCGGAGACGGCGGTCAGCAGCAACAGGGGAACGAGGATGTGGCGGTGCATGGAGGTCCCGGGAACGAAAGGCGATGCCGCTACGCTAGCAGGGGCGGTCGGCGTCGTTTTGTACGCAGTGAACCGGGGGCGCGTCCTGCCTGCTTCAGGCCGCGCGGCGATACGTACCGGGAGTACAGCCGAAGGACGCGCGGAACGCGTGGTTGAAGTGCGCCTGGTCGGCATAGCCGGCGCGCGCCGCGACGTCGGCCAATGCCAGGCGGGGACGTCGCAGCAGCAGGTCGACCGCGCGGTCCAGCCGGCATTCGCGCAGGTACTCGCCGGGCGAACAGCCGTAGCGACGGCGGAATGCGCGTGCGAACGCGACCGGGTGCACGCCTGCGTGCCGCGCCAGTTCGGCCATGCGCGGCGGATGCGCACAGTCGTCTCGCAGCCGCTCGTGCGCACGGGCCAGCCAGGCCGGTCCATCGCCCGTGTCGACGATGCGGCGCTGCAGGCCATCGAGCACGGCCTCGATGCCATCGTCCACCGCCAGCGGCGAGACGTCGTCCCAGCGCGCCAGTTCCGCGCGCACGCGGCGCATGCGGTGCTCGGCGATCGCACCGGCTTTCAAAGCCTGCATGGGAAGCACGCGGCCGGCGAGCGCATCGGCCGGGATCGACAGGGTGAAGAAGCGACCATCGAGGCCGCGGAAGCAGTCGCGGTGCGTGGTGCCCGGGGGGTTGTACACGAGCGCAGGACGGACGCTGACTGCCGGCATCCCGCGCGCGCTGCTCACGTATTTCCCGGACAGCACCAGCACGAAATGCGCGTCAGCGTGGGTGTGGACCTCGACTTCATGCTCGGGCACGGTCGGCTGCAGCTCCGCCAGTTCGATCGCGTGCGTGCTGTCATCGACCGCGCTGTCATCGATGCGGCGACGGTGTTCGAACGCGCCATAGAAACCGCCGTGCGTGAAGATCTTCATCCCGGTCTCGATGATCGGCGGAAGCGGACGATGTCCAGGTTACACGCTCAGCCCTTCTGCTTCGCCGTCGCGAACAGCGCGTAACCGGCGACGATGAAGATCGCGCACCAGCCCAGCGCCATCCACGCGGTGTCGACCATCGGCACCGGCAAGGGCGCGTCGGCCACCTCGGTGAGGTAGTGGTAGATCGTGTAGCGATAGGGCAGCAGCCAGCCCCATTTCCACGGCAGCGTCATCAGCGAGGCCAGCCACAGCACGAAGCCCACGCCGATCGGCACCATGAAATTGCGGAAGCGCAGGCTGAGCAGGTACTGCAGCGCGACGATCGGCAGGCAGCCGGCGAGGAACACCAGGCTGTCGCGCAGGAAGACATCGTAAGGAATCGCGCCCTTCGGCAGGTCCACGCCGGGCAGCAGCGACGGCAGCAAGGCGACCAGGACCAGGCCGACGAAGAACAGCAGCAGGTACTGCAGCAGCATGCCGACGATGATCGCCAGCTTGGCGAAGAAGATCGTCGGCACCGACAGCGGCAGTGCGTGCACCTGCTTCCAGGCGTTGTTGCGGTGCTCGATCTGCGCGATCAGGCTCGCGGCGAAGATCGTGCCCATCGGCAGCAGGAACATTGCGGTGAATTCCCAGGCCTTCTTCCACAGCGCCGGCCAGTAGTGCGCGCTGGCATGCACCGCGGGCAGGTCCTCGTGGTTCCACAGGCGCGCGGCGAGCATCATCGCCGGGACGAAGAAGCCGCCGACCAGGACCAGCCAGGCGGACAGGCTGCGCCGCTGCTTCAGCCACTCGCACTGCAGCGCGTCGAAGAAGGTGGCGCGATGGAGGACGGCGCTCATGCGGCCTCCCGTTGCGGCACGACGGCCGCGCGACCGTCGATGCGGTCGTCGACGATGTCCATGAAGATCCGCTCCAGGTCGCCGCGTTCCGGCGCGAGCTCGAACACGTCGACACCGGCCGACACCAGCAGGCGATTGAGCGTGGCGACACCGGCATCGTCCTGCGCCGGCAGCACCAGTGCATCGGCGTCGCGCGCGACCGCGAGGCCGGTGCGGCCGAGCAGGGTCATTGCCGCATGATCGTCGCTCGTGCGCAGGCGCAGGGCGCGTCGCTGGTGCTGGCGTGCCTGCAGATCGCCGATCGTGCCCTGGAACATCAGCCGGCCGCGATGCAGGATGCCGACGTGCGTGGCCAGCTTCTCGACTTCGGGCAGCAGGTGGCTGGAGACGAGGATGGTGATGCCGCGTTCGCGGTTGAGACGCTGCAGCAGTTCGCGCATCTCGATGATGCCGTTCGGGTCCAGGCCGTTGCTGGGTTCGTCGAGGATCAGCAGGTCGGGCGAGTGCAGCAGCGCGACGGCCAGGCCCAGGCGCTGCTTCATGCCCAGCGAGAACTGTCCCGCGCGCTTGCGGCCGGTGTGGGTCAGGCCGACCAGCGCCAGCACCTCGTCGATGGACGCGGGCGGACAGCGATGGATCTTCTGCAGCAGCGCGAGGTTCTCGCGCGCGGTGAGGTGGTCGTAGAACGAAGGACTTTCGATCATCGAGCCGATGCGACGCAGCAGACCGATGCGGTCCTCGTCGAGATGCCGCCCGAAGATCGCGATGTCGCCCTGCTGCTTGCGCAGCAGGCCGAGCAGCAGGCGCAGGGTGGTGGTCTTGCCGGCGCCGTTCGGGCCGAGGAAACCATAGATGCTGCCGTCGGGCACCATCAGGTCGATCCCGTCGAGGACGAGGTCGTTGCCGTAGCGGTGGACGAGGGCGTGGGTCTGGAGGCAGGGCACGTGGATCTCCGAAGTGGCGCGGCGCGTGGCGTGGTGCATCGCGCCGCGCGCCGTGCCCCATTCAACGCAAGCCGGACGCGTGCCACACCTGCCGGAAGGCAGGGGGACCTCCTGCATCAGCGTCCGCGCGACATGGCCTCGAGTGCGCGATGAAGCACCACGTCTTCGGTCCCGGCCACGATCGGCGTGTCGATCGCGATGTCCGGCACCACGCCGCGCGGGCGCGCGTCGCCGTTCGGACGCAGGATGCGTGCCTTCGGATAGCCGACCTCGATCCCGGTGCGCGGCAGCGTGAACTGCTCCATCGCACCCAGTGTGCTGGCGAGGTCGGCGGTCTCTTCGCCCAGGACCGTGCCGAAACCGAAGTCCTGCACGATCGACGCGACCGACACGGCGTTCGAGTACGAATGACGGTTGACCAGCACGAAGACCTTGCCCCGGAAGCGACGATCTGCGCGCGGCTGCGCCCAGTCGATCGGGAATTCGACGCGCGCACCATCCGGCTTTCCGCGATACAGCGCATCGAAGCGCGCCGACAGGCTGTCGGCAGCGTTGCCGGTGTCCTGCAGCCGCTTGCGGTTGGATGCGGTGGTCTGCGCGCTGACCCGGACCTCGAACCGGTGCGTGAAGCGGAAGGGCTTGTCGGCGATCCAGGACAGCATCGGGTCGCTGAAGGCGTTGTCGCCACCGGGGTTGTCGCGCAGGTCGATGAGCAATGCGCGCGCATCGCCGGCGATGGCATCGGCGAACGCCTTGTCGATGAAGGCGAGGAACGCGGTGTTGTCCCATGGCGAGCTCGCATCGGGCCGGTTGTCGTAGAACGGACCGGGGCGCAGGTAGGCGATGCCGCCGTCCAGCATGCGTGCTTCGCGCGCATTCCAGTCGAGTTCGAAGCGCGGTGCTCGCGCCGCCATCAGCGTGCCGTATTCGGCGCGGCTGCGCGCAGGCGCCACCGCATCGACCTTGCGCCCATCGGCCTTGCGCACGGTGATCGCGAAGCGTTCCCGCGCGCCATGCGCCAACCAGGCCAGCATCGGCAGTCGCGTTTCCAGCTGCGTATCGCGCAGATGGTCGTTGTCGGCCGAGATCAGCGCGCGCGCCGGCGCCAGCCAGTCGTCGACAGCTTGGCCGTCGACCTCCAGCAGCACGTCGCCTGCCGTGACCTCCGCGATGTCGCCGACGGTGTCGGTGACGTACACCTGGTCGTCGACCACGCGCAGGAACAGCGGAAATGCCTTGCCACCGCTGCCGCGATAGGTCTCCCAGGCGTCCATCGGCGGCTCGACGCGCGCATGCGCGACCCGGCCGAACGCCGCGAAGCGCTGGAAGCGCACGCGCGCCTCGGCGGCGGTGAGCGGGGCATCCAGCTCGGCGCGCATCGTCCGATGCAGGGCGTCGTATTCGGCTTTCGACCGGCGCGCGTACAGATCGACATGTGCGGCGCGCAGGCCGGCATGCAGGGCGTCGAAGTCCGCGCGCAGGTCTTCGACCGGGTAGCGGGTCTCGCCGTCGACGGGTGCGGCGGCGCAGGCTGCGGTGGCGGCCAGGCTGGCAAGCAGCAGCGGCGCGAGCAGCCGGGCGGCGAAGGAACGGGGCAGCGTGAACATGTGGACTCCGGCGCGGTCTGTGGTTGCGAGCCATCCCAGCGCCGACGATGCTAGACCACCATGACCGCCGGCTCCTCTTCTCCCGATCTTTTCCTCCCCGAGGATGTTCGCCCGTGAAATCAACCAGTTGCACGGATGCCTTCCGGATCGGCGACTGGCGGGTGGACCGCGACGCCTGTGCGCTGCACGGCCCCGACGGCGAACAGCGCGTCGAACCGAAGGTGATGGACCTGCTCTGCCTGCTCGCAGAAGATCCGGGCCGCGTGCTGTCGCGCGACCAGATCATGGCGGCGCTGTGGCCGGGACTGGTGGTCGGCGACGATGCGCTGGCGCGCACGGTGTCGAAGCTGCGCCAGGCGCTGGGCGACGATGCGAAGTCGCCGTGCTACGTCGAGACGATCGCCAAGCGCGGTTATCGGTTGCTGGTGGAGGTCGAGGACGTTGACGCGACCGCGGGCAGCACGCCGGAGGATGCCGGGACATCGCTCCGGGCAGCCGACGCGGGTCCATCGCGCCGCGCGCTCTGGTTGTGGCCATTGCTTTGCGTCGTGGTCGCGGTGTCGCTGGCGTTGGTCGTCTTCGTGATCCCCGCGCATTTCCGTGCGGATCGATCCATGGCCGGGGCCGCGAAGGGCGATGACGCCGCGGTGCTGCTCACCCGCGCCGACGACACCTACTTCCAGTTCTCGCGGGCCGACAACGAGGCGGCGATCGAGCTGTACCAGCGCGTGCTGGGACTGCACCCCGACGATCCCGCCGCGCTGTCGGGCCTCGCCAATGCATTGACCCAGCGCAGCCTGCGCTGGCCGGAACAGCCGGGCAGCGGCCCTGCCGAATTCACGCAGTTGCGCGATGCGCTGGCCAACGGTCACCTGGCCCGGCCGCCTGCAACGCAGCAGCTGGCGCGCGCACGGCAGCTGGCCGAACGCGCGGTGTCGCTGGCCCCGACATCGTCGGCCGCGCACAAGGCCCGTGGATTCGTCGCCAGTGCGCAGGGCGAACTGGATGCCGCGCTGGATGCCTATCAGCGTGCGGTCGCCCTCGACCCGGACGCATGGGGGGCACTGATCAATATCGGCGACGTACTGGAAATCCTCGGTCGCGATGCCGAAGCGCTGCCGTACTTCGAGCGAGCGCATGCCGCGATGGCGCGCGGCTACGACCGCAACCCGGCGCAGATCCGGCCATGGCATGCGCGACTGGGCGTGGTGATCGCGCAGCGTCACCAGGCGCGAGGCGATCGCCTCGGCGCAGAAGGCTGGTATCGCAAGGTGCTCGAGCAGTCGCCGCTGCAGCCGGACGCCACGCGTGGCCTCGCCGCACTGCTGCGCGATGGCGGCGA
This sequence comes from Lysobacteraceae bacterium, assembly GCA_016789405.1. Taxonomy (GTDB): domain Bacteria; phylum Pseudomonadota; class Gammaproteobacteria; order Xanthomonadales; family Xanthomonadaceae; genus Lysobacter_I. The sequence continues at coordinate 28,563 of JAEUPQ010000014.1, read as the reverse complement.
TGCCGCCGCAGCCGATCGCCTGTGCCTCGAACTCGCGCAGCGGCTCGGCGCGAAGCAGGGCTGCTAGCGCGCCTCGCCCGGGGCCTCGCCGCGCGGATCGTGCAACTGCAATGCCAGCGCGATGCGCACCAGCGCGTCGAGCAGCGCGTGGGCGTGCGGCGCGCATGTGGCGTCGTGCTCGCCCACGCCCTGCAGCAGTTCCGGCCAGTCGCGGCCGAGGCCCTCGGTGCGCCAGCGCGCGCGCGCGAGGGTGATGCCGGGATCGGCGTGCGCGCAGCCATGCGCCAGTTGGCGACATGCCAGCGTTTGCGTGCCCAGCAGCGCTTGCAGGATCGGGTACGTGCCGAGTCGATCCGCTCGCGGGAGATCGGCATGCGGAAGCTCGGCATGCGGGAGCTCGGCACGGTGCAGGTCATCGGAAGCCGTCGGCGGCGCGGGCAGGCTGTCTCCAGGTACGTCGTCGGTGTGCAGATGCCACCATCGCTGTGTCGTCATGCTCCACAAGCTGATCGGTTCCAGGTGCGCGGTTCCATCGATGCACTGCAGCCAGCCGAGCATCTGGTGCGGCCCGCGATCGCGTGCGAGCAGCGCGTCGAGGCGATGACGCGCACGCAGGCGGCTGTCGCCGTGGTCGGGCCAGTGCAGTACCAGCCAGCGACCGTCTGCATCCCGGGCCGACAGCGTCAGCGCATCCTTCGACGCTCCCTGCGGCAGCAGATGCAGCCCGGTGACCAATGCGATGCGCGGTCGTGCGTCGAGCAGGCCGGGCGGTCGCTCGCGTCGCCACCCGTCGATCGCCGTCGCGATATCGAGCTGCGCGTCGGCAGGTGGACGTTGCGTCGCGACGGCATCCTCTGTCGTCGTGGTTTCCGACGCGGCATCGCGTGTCGACCATCGGGTGTCGGCGCGCGCGCTGAGGCTGCCGTCGTCGCTGGCCCATGCGCCGTCCAGGCGCAGGCGCTGGCCCAGCAGATCGCCCAGCGTACGTGCCGCCCAGCGATGTTGCCGCCAGTCCGGCACGGCCGAACCGGCGCCGACATGGTCCGCGACCGGCATGCGCCACCAGCGACTGCCGGCGTGGCACCACGCGTGCAGGGTGAATCCGATTCCGCTGCCGTTGACGCCGTTCGCATCCCAGCGCTCGATCGCGCAGACGTCGAGATCGAGCGTTGGCGCGGGGTGGTAATCGCGACGATGCCTGCCCTTGAGCTGCATGCGCGGCTGCGGCGAGACCGGCGCGCGCAATGCGCGCAGGCGTGCCCAGGCGCGCGCGATGCATCGCGCGACGGCCGCGACCTCGGCATGGTGTCGGCGCGCAAGCTCGGCGGTGGCGGCGCGATGCAGGTCGACGAGATCGCGTGCCAGTGCCGGCAGGTCGGCCTGCCGACAGCGCTGCGACAGCGCTTCGAGCGCATCGAGGCGCGTGGCGGACAGCTGCGAGAGGCCTTCGTCCGCGATCGCGCACAGCGTGGATTCGACCGCGTCGAGCACCACCGTTTCACGATGCGGTCGCTGCGGCCGGGCGTCGCCACGGTCCAGCGCGTGCTGCTCGCGCCAGGCGTACAGCGCCGCGGCGGCATGTGCGCAGGCAGGCTGCGCGCAGGTGCAGATCGCGTTGGCCGGCCCGAGCGCGGCGTCGAAACGCACGCGCGTTCGGTCGTGGTCGTGCAGGCGCGCTTCCAGTTGCGCAGGCGTTTCGACGAAATCGATCTGCAGGCCGTCTTCGAGCCAGCCACGCGCGCGGCGCAGGGTCGCGGCACGCAGGGCGCGCGCGATCGGTGTCCATGCCGCTGCATTCCAGAATGCCGTGTCCGTCTGCAGCGTCGACGGAGCTGCTTCCGCGGGCGAGGGTGCCGTCGCGTCCACGCCCATGCCCACGTCCGCGCCCGTGGCGTCGAGCGGCAGGCTGCACCAGCGCAGCAACGCGGCCAGCGCGTGATGACAGGGACCACCGGCCGGACAGCTGCATCGCAACTGCGGGAAGCCGGGGCCGATGAGGACGACGGTCTGCGATTCGATCGAACACGCCAGGCCCGACGCGCTCCAGCCTGCGTCTTCGACGCTGGCGAGCACGCCGCGCGCGCGGCGCAGCAGGCCGCGATTGGCCCACCCGACCAGGACGTCGTCGTCGAGTTGGCGGAGCCAGGCCTGCAGCGCGGTCCTGCGTGCCGCGTCGGGCATGTCGGTGTTCGTTTCAGGACGCGAGTTCGTGCTCATCGCATCTGCACCGCGATCCAGTCGGCGAGGCGCTCCGGCGTCATCGCCGCGACCGGCATGCCGCACGCAGCGAGCCGCCGTGCCATCCCTCGGTCGTAGTCGGGCTGCGATCCGCGATCCAGCGCGGCGAGTCCGATCAGGCGCGCGCCGCTGGCCACGAGTCGACGCGCCTCGTGCGGCAGCACGTCGGGATCGCCGCCTTCGTGGAAGTCGCTGATCAGCACCACCAGGCTGCGCGCGGGTTGCTGCAGGCATGCGCCTGCGTAGCGCAATGCCGAACCGATGTCGGTGCCGCCGCCCAGCTGCACGCCGAGCAGGGTCTCGGCGGGGTCCTGCAACTGGTCGCCGAGATCGACGATGCGCGTGTCGAACAGCACCAGCCGCGTCTTCAGCGAGCGCACGCCGCAGAGCACCGAGGCCAGCACCGCGGCATGGATCACCGAGTCCAGCATCGAACCGCTCTGGTCGACCAGCAGCACGAGTTCCCAGGGCAGGTGGCGCTGCTGGCGGGCATGGAAATGCAGTTCGCGCAGGACCAGCGCATCGGCATCGATGTCGTAGTGGCGCAGGTTGCGCCGCAGCGTGCGCGGCCAGTCGAGTTCCGACAGCTTGCGCGGGCCGCCGTGCGCGCCGCGCAGGCGGCGTGGTGCGAGGCGTGCGCGCACTTCGCGGGCGAGGCGCTGTTCGAGATCGGCGGTCACGCGGCGGATGATCCGTCGCGCTTCGGCCATGGCCGCGTCGGGCAACAGGCTGCGGCAGGCGATGAGCGTTCGCACCAGCGCCATGTCGGGCGTCGCGCGGGCCAGCACCTGCGGATCGGCGAGCAGCTCGACCAGGCCGTAGCGCTGCAGGCCCTCGCGCTGCAGGTACTCGGCGGTGCGCGCAGGAAACAGGCTGCGCACGCCGCGCAGCCACTCCGGTGCATCGAGCCCCCGGCTGCGTCGTCCGCCGCGACGCGATCCGCCCGGCCCGCGGTTCCATTGCGCGAACGCGTCGAATTCGTCGGTGTCCTCACCGTGGACGTCATGCTCGCGTGCGTCGTATTCACGTGAATCGTATTCACGCGAATACAGCGCGTCGAGCAGCGCGTCGCGCCTGCGATCGTCGGCATCGAGCAGGTGGCCGTCCGCGGGCATCGCGGCCTCCGCGCCCCCCTGCGGCGACGCGCCCGGTTGCGGTCCTGTCGTCGTGCCGGCCTCGGCGGCAGGACCGAGGACCAGGCGCCAGCGGCGCAGGCGTTCGCGCATGTGCTCAGTCATGCAGGCCCCAGAGCGCGGCGATGCGCGCGGTGTCGACGCGCAATCGCGACAGGGCCTCCCGGTGCCCGGGACCGAGCGTGACTGGCGTGGTATCCACATCGGCGCCATCGCCTGCGATCGACCGCAGCAGGCTGGCGGCTTCGCGCGGCTTGAGTGCCGTGAACGCCAGCCGCAGTCCCGGCAGCAATTGCAGGAACAGGTCGTCGTCCCATTGCGACAGCGCTGCATCGAAAGCGTCGATCAGCGATGCATCGCCGAGCAGCACGTGACGCGCCAGTGGCAGGAAACCCAGCAGGTAGTCGCAAGGTACCTGCGGTTCGATCAGGCCGGCGTCCAGCGCCGCGCGCAGGCGCGTCGCGCTTTCGGCACGCGACAGTCGACCGCGCACGCACAGGATCGCGGCGATGCGTCCGCGCAGCAGCGCAGGCAGGGGGGCATCGACGATGCGCTGCAGGGCATCGAGCAGCGCGGGCAGGTCCGCCCAGGCCTCGCTGGCGAGCGTGTTGAGCGTCGCGAGGGCGTCGCCGGTCTCGAGCGCGGCGTCCGTGTCCATCCGCCCCAGCCAGGGCAGCAATGCGAGCGCACGCCGATAGCTGCGCGCGAGCAGGTCGTGGAGGCCGGGCAGCCCCGCCGCCGACAGCACGTCGCGCGCGCGCTCGGCGGCGGCCAGCTGTGCCAACCCGCGCGCCAGCACCGGCAGCGCGCCTTCGCGATCGACCCAGTGCCCGGCGGCGTCCAGCAGCGGTTCGATCCGCGCGTGCAGGCCCATGCGCAGGCCTTCGAGCAGGCAGGTCGGCGCCTCGTCGGGATGCCGGCGCACGCGCAGCAGCAACCGGGCGAGTGCGGCATCGGACACCTGCGCGCCCAGGTGCTGGCTCTCGGTCAGGCGTGCATCCACTTCGGGATGCCAGGCCAGTCGCCACTGCTCGCGAACGCGCGCCAGACCCGTGCCCGCCACGAAATCCGGGCCGGCACGCAGGATCGCGTAGGGCGCGCCCAATGCGGCGAGCTGGTGCAGCAGGCGCGAGATCTCGCGATGCTTGTCGCTGCGGTAGAGATCGAGCGCGCGGTCGGTGGTGCCGGGCAGCAACGGCAGGCCGAGTGCGCTTGCGCGACGACGGAAGTCGTCCACCAGCGGCGCGCGCGGATACTGCTTCGGCAGGGTGCCGACCGCATCGGTGGCGAGCAGTCCGCGCAGTCGGGTGCGACGCGATCCGCTTGCGCCGGGCGTTGCATCGTCGCCGGGCAGGATCCCCGCCAGCGCATCGAGGACTTCGGCACGACCCAGCGGGACGTCGCGCAGCGCGGCCAGTCGCTCGGCCATCAGCACGACCTCGATCGCATCCGGCACGCCTGCGATTTCGCCGCGTTCGCGCAGTCCGGTCACTGCGCGGATCGCGGCGGCTTCCGCGGCGCTGCGCTCGGGCCGCGCCGCGCCGGCATCCACGGCGTCCCACCAGTGCTGGTAGTAGCCGGTGTCCGGCAGGCCGGCAGCGTGCGTATTCGCGCTGTCCAGTCGCTGCAGGCTGTACGGCACGAGATAGCACTCGGCGCGACCGTCGCCGGCTTCGATCGGCGGCGGTGCGGGCTGTGCGAGCAGCACCGCGATCGCCTCGACGTGCAGGCCGCCCACCACCACCAGCGTCGACTCACCGGTCGCGACCGCTGCCGCGACGTGCGCGGCCATCGCGCGTTCGCGATCGCTGCACGTCGCGGGTTCGGGCCGTTCGCGCAGGAGCAGGCACCACTGCTGCAGCCGCCGGAACCAGGCGTCGGGATCGATGGCGTGGCCGCCGGCCTCGAAGTGGCGATCCCACCAGTGGTCGAAATCCGGGCTGCCCGCGGCCGCGACCACGCGCTGCGCGCGCTCCGCAAGATCGTCGCGCAGCAGCGGGTCGGCATCGCCGGAGGCGCCGTCGCCTGTCGCGTCGCAGTCATCGCCGCCGATGTCGTCCCGTGCATCGTCTTCGTCCAGCAGCGCGGCGGCAGGCCGGTCGATGAAGCGCACCTGCGCACCGCAGCGCAGGCCTTCGCGCAGTGCCACCCATTCGGGCGAGAACGCCGCGAACGGAAAGAACGCGCGTGGCCCGGGCGTCGCCGCATCGCGCGACGGCAGGCAGGCATACACCGCGAGCGGCGCGCTCGCACCGGACATGCCCATGTAGCGCACCAGTGCCGTCGCCTCGGCCGGGCCTTCGATCAGCACGTGGCGCGGACGCTCGCGCCGGATCAGGGCGCGCAGCTGCCACGCGCAGGCAGGGCTGTGGTGACGCACCGGCAGCAGGCGCAGCGCGCGACTGGCGGGAATGTCCGCCAGTCGCTGCGCCAGCGCGCCTGCCGCGTCTTCGCTCACCGGACCGCCTTCGCCGCCAGCTTGTCGAAGTGTTCGGCCACCAGCGACAGCAGCGGCGCCGGCACGTCGCGCAGCGCCAGCATGTCGTCGCCGCGGTAGAAGTTCGCCGAACCCAGTGCCGAATCACCGTACAGGCTCGCATCCATGTCCTCGGTGTCGATCAACACGCGCAGGCCGTCGCCGAAGCGGCGGCTGAAGCCGAAGATGTGGCTGCCGTCCTGGTCGCTGATCTGGTAGTTCCAGCCTTCCAGCCCGTACTTGATGGTCGACTGCGCCACCTTCACCGTGGCGTGCGGTCCGAAACTGTGGCCATCGGCCTGCTCCGCGCTCAGCTGCACCACCGGGCGGCGCACCTGTTCGAGGAAGGGTTTGACCTCGTAGTCCGCCAGATGCGCGGTCCAGGCCTGCACCTCGCCGGCGGACGCGAGCGACGGATGCCACAGGCGCACGCGCTCGTCGTCGGCGAGCGTCACCGGCTGGTCCGCTGCATCGATCAGCGAACGGTCCTCGCTGATCCGGAAGCTGCCGCGTGCCTCGCCGTCGGCATCGAGTCGCGTCCAGACCAGGCCCTGGCCGATCAGGCCCAGCACCGCGTGATCCACGAACAGCACGCGCCAGCGCGCGGCCGGCCAGCTGCGCTCGATCACCATCGCGTCCTCCAGGCGCTGCGCCTGCAGCTTCACCACCTTCTTCAGTCCGCCGCGCAGCACCTTGATCGCGGCGTCGGCTTCGGCGCGCGCGTCTGCATCCTCGCCATCCTTCGCCTTGGGCAGCGTCTTCGCGGTCTTGCCGGTGCCGTGGTGCGTGAAGCGCAGGTCCAGGTCGGTGCCGACCTGCATCGTGTACTGGACGGTGCCGAAGTCGAACACGCGACCCTGTGCGGTCAGGCCGAAATCCGGCGTGATCTCGTCGGCGAGGTCGGCCAGCGTGCAGCCCCGGCGTGCGGCGGCGGCCTGCAGCGCTTCCTTCGCGCCGATCCGGATCGCGTAGGAATACGTGGCTTTCGAATAGACCTCGTAGACGTGCGACAGCGCGTACGCCGTGTCGAGCGACGCCATGGTCTTCAGCACGGTCACCGCCTTGGGCTTGGCGCGCTTGTGCCAGCTCTTGAAGGCCGTGGACAGCGGTTCGAGCAGGCGGTCGTCGCCGCACGGCGCCATGAAGAGCAGCAGCCAGATCAGCTTGCGATCGCCGTTGGCGGCCAGCCACAGCTCGAACAGCAGCTCGGCCAGCGCCGCGCGACGCTCGCGCGACAGGTGCGCGATCAGGCCCAGCGCGGTGCCGGTCAGGCGGTCTTCCTTGGTTTCCACGGCGAGGCTGAGCAGCCAGCGGCCGAACTCCGGTGGCAGCGGCGTGAGCGCGGCGGCGAGTCGCTCGTTCCAGACCTTGTCGACGACGGGTTTGATCTTCGCCTTGGCGACGCGTGTCTTCAGCGCATCGAGATCGGCCGCGCCCGGCTCCGGCGTCGCGGCCGCAGGTCCTGCCGTCGCGGTGTGGTCTGCACGCGTGCTGCGACCCAGGCGCGCATCGATGCGGTCGCGATCGGTGTCCGTGGTGCGCTTGTCGTCGCGCACCGACTGCAGCACCGTCGCCGCATCGGCGTCGTTGCAGAGCAGCAGGGCTTCCAGTCCGGTCTCGCGCGTCGCCTTGCGCTTGTCGGCCAGCCAGCCCAGCCGCTGCAGCCGCGTGCTGCCGAAACGCGCGAGGTGCTGCGGCAGTGCGCGCTGGATCGGCTTGCTCTTCGCGGCCAGGTCCTGCAGCTGGGGATCGAGCGTGTCGAACAGCGCCTCGCCGTCGATCCGCGCCAGCAGTTCCACCACCTGGGTGGGCTTCACCGATGCCAGGTCGGCGCGCCGCTCGGCCAGGATCTCCTGCAGCGTCGGCGTCGCGCGCCTGAGCGCTGCGTCCGGCTGCCAGCTCGACTGCCACGAGGCGATCCACGGCAGGAACAGGTCGAGCAGGGCGGGCGTGCGCGCCTGCCACAGGGTTTCGAACAGCGCGATGTCGATCTCGGCGTGCGGCCGGTAAGCGTCGGAGTTCCAGAACCAGGCGCGCACGATGTCGGGCGCGGATCCGATGATGGTCCACAGCAACGGCAACGCCGGATGCGAGGGACCGAACGCGCCGAAGCGCTCGTCCTCCAGCAGCGTGGCCGTCCAGCGCAGCACGTGCGCGCGCATCTTGTCGTCCTCGGCGTGCTGCCATGCGAATTCGCACAGGCCGACGTGCGGGACCTGCACGCAGGACTTGCGGAAGCTCACCTGGTCGGCGAGCAGCAATGCTTCCAGCCGATCGATCAGCGCGTCGGGAATCGTGTCCACGTCGCGCAGGGCATCGGTGATGCGCTCCAGCGCGGCGCGACGCAGCGAAAGTCCACCGCGCTCGGCGAATTCGACCAGCAGCGCGGGGGATTCGACGTGGCGCATCAGGTCGTTGGCGCTGAATCCACCGAAATCCGCGTTGGCCACGACGAAGCCCCGCAGCGCTTCATCGTCGATGTGGCGCAGGGCCTCCTCGATCTGCGCATGGCGATGCGCCTTGTCCTCGACGGATTCCTCGCGGTAGTCGCGCCGGCGGACCAGCAGGTCCAGCGCCGATGCCTGCACGGCGACGTCGGCGGATTCGCGGACCAGTGCGACCAGCCCCTCGCGCTCCTCGCGCGAGCGCGGCATGAAGCCGCGCATCCAGGCCTGCGGCCAGGAGGTCTTGCCGATCGCGGCGACATTCCCCGGAATCGACAGCACGTCGCGCGCCGACAGCAGGTGGACGCAGGCGTCGACCAGGAAGGCGCCCCGCCTCGCGTAGGCTTCCGGATGCGCCTGCAGCAGCGCCATGAAGGCATCGCGCCAGCCGGGCATGCGTTCCGCCGGCGGCACGTCGTCGCGGATCTCGCGCAGGTAGTGGACGAAGACGCCGAACTCGTTGCGTTCCCAGGCCTTCCGCATCGAAGTCTGGAAGGCCTCGCTGAGGTCCGCCCCGAGCGCCTGCCAGGCGGCGGCGCACTGCGCGGGGATCTCGTCGAGGGTGGCGGGCGGCGCGGGGAATGTGGTCATGGTGCAGGTTCCGGGTTCGGATCAGGGAGTGCGTTCGCGCGGACGCGACGGTCCGGACGGATGTCGCGGGATGCGGTGCGGAGGAGCGGTCACGGCAAGCGGTTGCAGCGCGCGAGGGCTTACAGCCAGCGTTCGCCGTCGAGCAGGCGCTTCCATCCCGGGTCGTTGCCGCGCTTGCCGCGCAGCAGCCGCAGGTAGTCGGTCAGGCGCTTGCGGTCGTCGGCATCGTCCTTGAGCGCGGTGCCGCTCATGTGCCGCAGCAGGTGTTCGGGCTGCGCGCTGCCGTCGCCGAAGTACCAGGCCTCGGCGGCGGCGCTGTAGGCCACGTTCACCGCTTCGGCGGTCGACAGCACGCTGGACAGCGGCTCGAGTCGCACGCCGAGCGCTTCGCCGGCGCGCAGTTCCTGGAACACTTGCACGAGCAGCTGGCTCACGTCCGGAGGCAGGCGGGCGCCGATGCCGTCCTCGGCCAGCAGCCGATCCACTTCCCGGCCGACGAGTTCAGCCTCGGCCGCCGGATCGCGGATCGGCAGCAGGGTCTCGAAGTTGAAGCGCCGTTTCAGCGCTGCCGACATTTCGTTGACGCCACGGTCGCGCAGGTTGGCGGTGGCGACGATGTTGAAGCCGGGGCGCGACAGCAGCATCGCGTCGTCGCCCAGCTCCGGCACGTGCAGCACGCGATCGGACAGCACCGGGATGAGGCTGTCCTGGATCTCGACCGGGCAGCGGGTGATTTCCTCGAAGCGCAGCAGGCAGCCGAGCGACATGCAGCGGTGCAGCGGGCCGGGCACCAGCGCGCGTTCGCTGGGGCCTTCCTTCAGCAGCAGCGCGTAGTTCCAGCCGTAGCGGATCTGCTCCTCGGCGGTGCCCGCCGAGCCCTGCACGGTGTGCGTGCTGCTGCCGGAAATCGCCGCGGCCAGCAGCTCGGACAGCAGCGACTTCGCGGTGCCGGGCTCGCCCACGAGCAGCAGGCCGCGCTGGCCGGCGAGGGTGACGATGGCGCGTTCGACCGCGAGGTCGTTGCCGAAGATCTTGCGTCGGCAGGCCGGCCGATCCGGCGTGGCCGGTCCACCGAGGATGAAGTGGCGCACGGCCTGCGCACTCAGGTGCCATCCCGGGGGGCGCGGGTGGCGATCGTCGCTTGCGAGCGCTTCGAGTTCGGCCGAATGCGACAGTTCTGCGGGAAGGCGTTGTGCGTCGCGTTCGGTGCGCATCGTGGGTTCGCGGCCGGGTGGGGTGCCCATCTTGCCGACCCTCGCGGCCCGCCGGAATCCCCAAAGTGTCAACCGGACGCGTCAACCGTCAGCCGACGTCGCTCTCCCCCGCAGGTGCGGGGGGAGCGTCGGCGAGGCGTGTCAGCCCAGCAGCAGCCGGTTCATGCGTGCGATGAACGAGGCCGGATCGTCCAGCGTGCCGCCTTCGGCGAGCATCGCCTGCTCGAAGACCAGCGCGGCGTAGTCGGCGACCAGCGCATCGTCGCCCTCCACGGCTTCGACGCGCTTGATCAGCGCGTGGCCCGGATTGATTTCGAGGATCGGCTGCGACGGCGGCACGGCCTGGCCGGCGGCGGCGAACAGGCGCTGCATGTGCAGGGACATGTCGTACTCGTCGACCACGAGGCAGGCGGCGGAATCGACGAGGCGATTCGAGACGCGCACGTCTTTCACGCGGTCGCCGAGCGCGGTCTTGAGCTTCTCGACCAGCGGCGCGGCGGCCTGCGCGGCTTCTTCCTGCTTCGCCTTGTCTTCCTCGCCGCCGAGCTTGTCGAGGTCGATCTCGCCCTTGGCCACGTTGCGCAGGCGCTTGCCGGCGTATTCGTGGAAGTAGCTCGACATCCAGTCGTCGATGCGTTCGTGCAGCAGCAGCACCTCGATGCCGCGCGCCTTCAGCGCTTCCAGCTTCGGGTGGTGGCGCGCCGCGTTCCAGCCGTCGGCGGTGAGGTAGTAGATGTCTTCCTGCAGACCGGCCATGCGGCCGATGTAGTCGTCCAGCGAGATGCGCTGGTCGGCCGACTCGCTGCGGGTGGTGGCGAAGCGCAGCAGCTTGAGCACGCGCTCGCGATTCGCCGCGTCCTCGACCACGCCTTCCTTCAGCACAGCGCCGAAGGCGTCCCAGAACGTCGTGTAGTTCTCGGGCTCGTCGCGCGCGATCTTCTCCAGCAGGTCCAGCACGCGCTTGGCCAGCGCGCCCTTGATGCGCTCGACCTGGCGGCTTTCCTGCAGCAGCTCGCGGCTCACGTTCAGCGGCAGGTCGTCCGAGTCGATCACGCCGCGCGCGAAGCGCAGGTAGGCCGGCAGCATCTGCTCGGCGGCATCCATGATGAAGATGCGCTTGATGTAGAGCTTCAGGCCCTTGCGCTCGTCGCGGCCGGCCTGGAAATCGAAGGGTGCGTGCGCAGGCAGGTACAGCAGCGAGGTGAAGTTCTGGTTGCCCTCGACGCGGTTGTGGGTCCACGCCAGCGGATCGGCGAAGTCGTGCGACAGGTGCTTGTAGAAGCCCTTGTAGTCGTCGTCGCTCAGTTCGGTCTTCGCCCGTGTCCACAGCGCGGAGGCCTGGTTCACGGTTTCGAGTTCAGGCACCGGGGTTTCGGCGTCGTCCTCGGTCTTCGCAACCGGCTTGAGCATGCGGATCGGGAAGCCGACATGATCGGAATAGGTACGGACCAGCGAGCGCAGCTTCCAGTCCTGCAGGTAATCGTCGGCGTCTTCGCGCAGATGCAGGTAGAGCGTGGTGCCGCGCGGCGTGTCCGCCGGCGCAGGTTCCATGCTGAACTGGCCGTCGCCGTGCGAGCGCCAGGTCCAGGCTTCGTCGCTGCCGGCGCGGCGGCTGGTGACCGCGATCTCGTCGGCGACGATGAAGGCCGAATAGAAGCCCACGCCGAACTGGCCGATCAGCTGCGCGTCGACCTGCTGGCCGGCGGCGATGGATTCGAGGAAACGCTTCGTGCCCGAATGCGCGACCGTGCCGAGGTTGCGCATCAGCTCTTCGCGCGACATGCCGATGCCGTTGTCGCGCAGGCTCAGGGTGCGGCTCTCGCGGTCGGCGACGATGTCGATCGCAAGGTCGCCGCCGTCCGCCAGCAGGCCGGGGTTCGCCAGGGCCTCGAAGCGCAGCTTCTCGCAGGCATCGGAGGCATTGGACACCAGTTCACGGAGGAAGATGTCCCGGTTCGAGTACAGCGAGTGGATGACCAGCTTCAGGACCTGCTGGACATCGGCCTGGAAAGCATGGGTCTCGGCCTGCGCGGCCTGGGTGTCGGGGGTATCGGTGCTCATCCGGAAGCTCCTGGAAAGTCGTTGGGACAGACAGACCGCGGAGATTGGGCGCGAGGCCCGGCGTTTCAAGGGCGTTGCGCGACGCCGGACCGTCGTGGCCCGACTGTCGCGACCAAGACCTTGCGAGCGGACTGTCCGAGGTTCTCAGGCCGATGCGAAATAGGCCAGGAACATGTCCGTGGTCGTCTGGGCGACCTGCTCGCGCTGCGCGGGCGTCAGCACCGGCTGGCCGAGGGTGATCTGCGGCCAGAACGCGAAGCCCTTGATCATGCCCTGCAGCAGCATCGACGCGAACTGCGGGTCTTCGATCTTCAGGCGGCCATCGGCGGCGGCCGCTCGCACCCACACGGTCAGGCCTTCTTCCTTGTCGCCCATGCGCGCGAACATCGCCTGCGCCCGCTCGGGCGAGGGGATGACCGCGGCGATCGCCACGCGCGCCAGATCGATGAAGGCCTCGTCATGGAGCAGCTGCAGCTTCTGCTGCACCAGTTCGAGCAGCTGCGGGCGCAGGGGGCGGTCGGGCCGGTACAGCAGGTCGGGAGAGGACAGGCTCCTCGCCAGCAGCTGCTGGAGGATGTGCGCGAACAGCTCGTCCTTGCTGGGGAAGTGGTTGTAGACCGTGCGCTTGGAGACCCCGGCACTGGCCGCGATGCGGTCCATGCTCGTCGCCTCGTAGCCGGCGTGACGGAACTCGGCCACCGCGGCCTCGAGGATGGCCGCGCGCTTGCGGTCGGTCAGGCGGGTCGGGGCGGGCGGAGTCGGCATCCGCAAAGAGTACACCAACGGGTTTACTTTCTCAAAAAGTAGACTACACTGGGTAGTGTAACTACTGCCTGAGCCACCCGCCGCCATGTCCCCATCCATGTCGCGAGTCTCCCGCCTTCGTCGCTACAGCCTGCTGACCGGAGTCCTCATCGTGAGCGCCTGCCTGCTGTCCTACGCCAAGACCAACCTGCCTCTCGCCAGCCACGATGCGTCGCCCCAGTACGCCGACGGCCGGTTCCGCAACCCGATCCCGCGCCCGGCCACCGGCCTGGCCAAGACGCTGCGGATCATCGGCGACATGCTGTGGAACAAGCCGGCCGATGCCGCGCCGCCGGTCGCGCCGCCGGTGCTCGCGCTCACCCCGGAACAGCTCGCCGAGGCGCCCGATCGCAGCCTCTTCCGGCTGGGCCACTCCACGCTGCTGGTCAAGCTGCGCGGTGGCTGGTGGATCACCGACCCGGTGTTCTCCGAGCGCGCCTCGCCCGTGCAGTGGGCCGGCCCGAAGCGCTTCCACGCCCCGCCCATCGCCTTGGACGACCTGCCGCCGCTGCGCGGCGTGATCCTCTCGCACGATCATTTCGATCACCTGGATATCGCGACCGTGCGCCGCCTCGCGAAGACGACCGATGTCTTCCTCGCCCCGCTGGGCGTCGGCGACCGGCTCATGGCCTGGGGCGTGGACCCGGTGAAAGTGCAGCAGTTCGACTGGTGGGAAGACACGCGCATCGACGGCATCCGTTTCGTCGCGACGCCGGCGCAGCATTTCTCCGGTCGTGGCCTGTTCGACAGCGACAAGACGCTCTGGGCGTCGTGGGCCATCATCGACGAACCGGCAGATGGCCCCGGGATGCGCCTGTTCTTCAGCGGCGACACCGGCTACTTCGGTGGTTTCGCCGAGATCGGCCGGCGCTTCGGGCCCTTCGACGTGACCATGCTCGAGACCGGCGCCTACAACCTCAACTGGGCCTTCGTGCACATGCAGCCCGAGCAGACGGTGCAGGCGCACAAGGACCTGCGTGGCCGCTGGCTGCTGCCGATCCACAACGGTACCTTCGACCTGGCGATGCATGCCTGGACCGAGCCCTTCGAGCGCGTGGTCGCGCTTGCGAATGCGCAGGGCATCACCTTGACCACACCACGCATGGGCGAACGCGTCGACCTGCATGCGCCGCAGGCGATGACGCCGTGGTGGCGCGAGGTGGGCGACCACGCATCGTCACGATCCACGCTGGCCATCGAATCGAGGATCACGCCATGAAGCTGCAGCTCAGGGACCCGCTGGAACCGGAGGTGATGCGCGGCGTCACTGCGGCCGTGCTGCGTGCGGACATCGGCAGCCGCGTCAATTTCGAACGCGACGCGCGGATCGTGCGGATCGAGAACTGGCTGACGGTGGACGAGACCATCGACGCCATCGCGCGCGAGGGTTATGCCATCGCCGCGATCGTGGACGTGTCGAACGTGACATCGATGTTCCATTCGAAACGCTAGCGATGCATTGCAACGACAGCCGCCGCCGGAACGACGGCGGCTGTCGCGTGCGATGCCTCAGCGCTTCATCGTGCGCTTCAGGGCCGCTTCGCCCGCTGCACCTTCGGCGAAGATCGGGTCACCGGTGGTGCCGACGTCGAACAGGCAGTCCTTGAGCAGCTTCTCGTCCTTGATGCGCGCGCAGACCTGCTTCGCGAGCTCGACGTTCCGCGGATCCATCGGCGGGACCTTGTCCTGCGGGAACGGCTCGCTGACGAACTTCTGCGGATCCAGCCCCTCGTCGTAATCGAACAGGCTTTCATTGACGCCTTCTTCCTGCGCGATGGCGCGCGTGCCGATGCGCTTGCTCACGCGCCACTTGTCCGAGAAGCCCGGGCTGGTCCATTCGCCCTGCTTCAGGACGCCCATGATGCCGTCGGTGGCCATCGTGTTGTAGGCGCGGACATTGAGGTACCAGGCGTTCCCGTAGGGCCAGAAGTAGGCGCTGGCGGTCATCTTCGTGCCGTCGGGGAAATCGATGACGATGCCGGTGCTTCCCTGCGGCGAGACCTTGCCGCCGCCGAGCGCGATGCCGCCTGCAGGCAGGGACGTGACTGCGCCGTCGATGCGCAGTTGCAGGCCGGACGGATCGGGCGTGAAGCCGGTACCGGGCTGCCAGGTCACGCGGTGCTTGCCGACGCGCGCAGCGACGGCGGTGTTGACGCTGACCCACGGCAGGCCGTCCACCGGACGTTGCCGGGTCTGGAATTCCATGCCCTGTCCGCGCAATGCGACGAACTCGCCGCCGGTCTGGAAGTCGTAGGACAGGCCGTTGACGGTACGGATGTGGGGGTCGCCATCGTTGTAGCCATCGTTGAGCGAACCGTAGTGCAGCAGCTCGTTCGGCGAGCCGGTGCCGCGGTTGATCACGCCCGGCCAGGACGGCGTCACGCCGAAGATGTTGTTCGCCCAGTGGAGCGCGGCACGGACCGCTGCCGGCGATGCCGCGGGATACGTCTGGAGGTAGCGCGCGGCCACGCCGGCCACGTGCGGCGCGGCCATCGAGGTGCCGCTGATCGTGTTGGTCGCGGTGGGGCTGCCGATCCATGCGGACGTGATGTTGCTGCCGGGCGCGAACCAGTCGAGGCAGGTGCCCCAGTTCGAGAACGACGAGCGCGTGTCGGTGTTGGTGGTCGAACCGACCGTGATCATGTCGGGCACGCGCGCCGGCGAGAAGCCGCAGGCATCGGCATTGCTGTTGCCCGCTGCGACCACGACGGTGGCGCCGCCGTTGTGCAGGTTCTGGGCCGCGTTGTCGAGCGCGAGGCTGGCGCCGCCGCCCAGGCTCATGTTCACCACCGCCGGCAGGACCTGGTTCGCCGCGACCCAGTTCATGCCCGAAATGATCGTCGACAGCGCCGTCGTGTTGCCGCAGCCGAACACGCGGACCGGATGCAGGGTGACGTTCTTGGCGATGCCGTAGGTCGTGCCACCGATCGTGCCGGCGACATGCGTGCCATGGCCGTTGCAGTCGTTGACGCCTCCGCCGATGAAGTCGGCGCCCGGGCCGATGCTGCCGGTGAATTCGTTGTGCGCGGTGTTGATGCCCGAATCGATCACGTAGGCATGCACGCCGGCGCCGGTGGTGTCGTAGGTGTACCAGGTGTCGAGCGGCAGTAGGCGGCGATCGACGCGATCCAGGCCCCAGGTCGCGCCGGTCTGGATGGTGTCGAGCGTGGCGATGCCGTCCTGTTCCACGTAGGCCACGCGCGGATCGGCGAGCAGCCTCGCGAGGGCCTTGTCGTCCGCCCGCACGACGAAGCCGCGCAGCACGCGGTCGAAGCTGCGCACCAGCATCGCGCGATGCTGCGTGGCGATCGACTTCGCGGCCACGGGGACGCGGCTGATGCGGCTGGATTCGCCTGCAAGGCTTGCAGCCTGCGGCTTCAGCACGACGATGTACTGGCCATTGATGGGTTTTGCGGCCTTGCGGAACTCGCCGGCGAAGGCTGGTACTGCGGCGCACAGCAGGGTGGCGCCGACGGCGACGGCGAGATGATGCATGCGAAATTTCATCGTACGTTCCTTGTCCATGGTGTGGGTCACGATGCGGGCTTGCTCGCCCGATGGATGCGGATCGTGCAGCGCAAGGCATGGCGATCCTGCATGAGGCAACGTCCTGGCCTCACATCCTTCGATCCGCATCGCCAACCTACGCCTGTCGGGAAGACTTCGCCATCCCGAGAATTGGGTCATTCGCGTCGCGCGATATCGCGTGCCTATCGCAGCGAGCGCGACGCGCGCAGTGCTCTATCGCTCCTGCATCAAGTGACATGACGTCGCATCATGGCGGTCATCCCTGCCATGCACCCGCTCGCCCCGCGACGACCGCGGCTCGTCACGAAACAGGTGCGCTGGTCGCAGGCCCTGCTTACGTTGGATTGCACCGGACACCGCCCATCCCCAACGCGATCAGGAGATACCCATCATGCGGCTTCATCCCATCACCCTCTGCGTCATGCTGCTGGTTTCGACGCTGTCGCACGCCACCGTCAGCCTTGCCGGCGACGCGCCTGCCAAGGCGCACAGGACGCTGCAGCCCGACGCGCACGACATCGCCCGCAACAAGGCGGTCGCGCGCCGCGTCTATGAGGAAGGCCTGAGCCAGGGCAAGTTCGAGGTGCCGTATACCGATGGCTTCGTCGGGCATGGCGGTGCCACGACGTTCACCCATGCCGACGGCATGGCCGAAGCGAAGGGATGGCGCAGCGCATTTCCTGACCTCAACGTGAGCGTCGATCTCATCATCGCCGAGGGCGACCTGGTGTCGGTGCGCTGGACCGCGCGCGGCACCAATACCGGCAGCGGCAACGGGCTGCCTGCAACCGGCAAGCGCGTGGAGGTCAACGGCACGACGATCTTCCGCTTCGTCGACGGCGCGATCGCGGAAGAGTGGACGGCAGGCAATTCGTTGAGCCTGTTGAGGCAGCTCGGATTGATGCCGCCGCTTGCCACGGGCGCCGCGAAGACCCGTTAAGGTATGCAGCTCCTGCATTCCGGAGACTCGCGCAGCATGGTCCGTTCCGCCATCGTCATGGGTGCCTGGACGCTCGCGGGCCTCCTGCTGGCGACGCAGGCCTGGGTGTCCGGCGCGTTCCGTGGCGAGCCGATCGCCTGGACACACTCGTTCGCGATCTGGTTCGCATGGGCCTGCATCTGGGCCCTGCTGACCCCGGTCGCGATCGCGCTGGCCCGGCAGTTCCCGATCGCGCGTCCCCGGCTTGCCCAGACCGCGATCGTCCATGGTGTCGCCGGCATCGTGCTCGCCGCATCGAACCTGGCGTTGTTCGCGATCATCGCTCCGCAGGTCGGTGCGGTGAACGCGGGACCGGACTGGTACGCAACGTTTTCGCGGCTGCTCGGCACGACCTTCCTGTTGAACGTGCCGGTGTACTGGCTGGTGATCGGTGCGATACATGCCGCACACCTGGCACGGGCGGCACGCGAGCGCGAAAGCCGTGCATTGCGGCTGGAGGCGCAGCTGTCCGAAGCGCGCCTGCTCGCGCTGCGCGCCCAGCTCCAGCCGCACTTCCTGTTCAACGCGCTGAACACGGTGTCCGTCCTGATGCGCGAGGACGTGGACACCGCGGATCGCATCCTCGTCCTGCTCAGCGGCCTGCTGCGCCGGGCGCTGGAGGCGTCCAGCGTGTCCGAGGTGGCGCTGCGCGAGGAACTGGCGTTCGTCGAAGCGTATCTCGCCATCGAACAGGCGCGATTCGACGAGCGCTTCAGCTATCGGATCGATATCGATCCGCAGTTGCCCGATGCGCGCGTCCCGAGCCTGATCCTGCAGCCGCTCGTCGAGAACGCGGTCCGTCACGGCTTGTCTGCTTCCGCGTCGCCAGGCCGTGTCGAGATCGTGGCGACGTGCGGCGACGGCATGCTGCATCTCACCGTGCGCGACAACGGCGTGGGCATCAGCTCCGATGCGATCGATGGCGTCGGTCTGTCGAACACGCGTTCGCGGCTGCGATTGCTCTACGGCGATGCGCATGCGTTCGAACTGAAGGCGGCGCAGGGCGGGGGCGTGCTGGTGTCGCTTGCGATTCCGCTGCTCGCTCCGTTGCAGTCGGAGCAACAGCCATGACGATCCGGGTCCTGCTGGTCGACGATGAGCCCGTCGCGCGGCGCGGCCTTCGCCAGCGCCTGCGCAGCGAAGAGGACATGGCGATCGTCGGCGAGTGCGGCGACGGCATTGCCGCGATCGCCGCCATCGCCGAGCTTCGGCCAGACCTGGTGTTCCTCGACATCCAGATGCCGGGCCTGGGCGGGTTCGACGTCATCGACGCCGTCGGCCTGGAGCGGATGCCCACGGTCATCTTCGTCACCGCATTCGACCAGTTCGCCGTGCGCGCATTCGACGTGCACGCGCTCGACTACGTGCTCAAGCCCGTCGATGGCGAGCGTTTCCATCGCGCGCTGGATCGGGCGCGCCGCCACATCCGCGAGCCCGGCGACAAGACCGCGGAACGCATCGCAGCGGCGCTCAAGGACCTGGGGCTCGGGGCGTCACGGCGCTGGGCGAAGCGCCTTGCGGTCAAGTCGACGGGCCGCGTCCTCCTGGTCGAGCTGCGCGACGTCGACCGGATCGATGCGGCCGGCAATTACGTCGAAATCCGGGTCGGCAGCAAGACGCATCTCCTGAGGGAAACGCTGACGCACCTGGAGGCGCGTCTCGACCCCGAGCGCTTCGCGCGCGTCTCGCGGGCCTCGATCGTCAACATCGAGCGGGTCCGCGAGTTGCAGCCGATGTTCAACGGCGATTTCGTGGTCGTGCTGAAGGACGGCAGCGAAGTCCCCGGCAGCCGGCGTTATCGCGAGTCGATCGACCGCTTCCTGGGCTGAAAGGCGTGTGGCACGGATGGACTCATCCAGATCGCCAAGCGCCATCGCGCATGTCGCGATGGCCGGAAATCCCGACTGAAGGACTTCCCGGAGGAAAATGGCGCGCCTGGAGGGGCGAGGCTCCGCGTTTGCGCGGCATTGCCGCGCGCGGAGCAGAGCGCCATCGCATCGCGATGGCCGGGAATCCCGACTGAAGGGTTATCCGAAGGAAAATGGCGCGCCTGGAGGGGCGAGGCACCGCGTTTGCGCGGCATTGCCGCGCGCGGAGCAGAGCGCCATCGCATCGCGATGGCCGGAAATCCCGACTGAAGGACTTCCCGAAGGCCTGGAGGCAACCGAATAAAGGCCATAAGTGCATGATTCGGCGATCTATTTGTGGCTACTTTAGGCAAACGTACTCACAAACGTACTCACATTTCCCTCCGCTGCCCTATCGCCCGTCGGCATGCCGATGTGAGCGCTTGCCGTTCGTCAGATCGCCGTGACGCGGGCGGGGGAGGGGCGCCGATCCGGTGTCGCAATGTGAGGAAGTGCGCGGATCGGGGTGTTCGACCTGTCGCACGCCCCGGGGGCCGCCCACGGTCGTCGTCTGCCGATCATCCGGCCGTGCGCACTCCTTGCGGGGCTGCGTGTCGGCAAAGGCCGCAGGCGCAGCCCTGAATCGCTCAGGCGGCCATGTGAAGAGCGTCGGCCTGTGGCACTCAGGCCCCAGGCTACGGCTGCCACGCCGGGCGGGCCGCGCCGCGCTCCGATTCTCGTTCGGCTTGATGACTGCGCTACGCTGGCGCATCGCCTGTCCGCGTGCACGGACGATCCGATCGATTCAGGGGGAAACGATGGCTCCGGTGTACAAAGTGCTGGACGAAATATGTTTCGTCATGGAGTGCCTGCTAGAACAATGCTTCAGCGATGGCAAGGATGTGCTTTATGGTCTGTCGCGCCGACTGGAGAATGATCCGGAGTATGCGATAGAGGATCGCGAGACCGTCGCGGCGGAATTGCGGGAAGCGCTTTCAAAGATGGGCGACAGTGACAAGCGAGGCGGGTACAGGATCCTGAGTCGAGTCAGTCGCAAGCTGTGGAAGGCTGCCGCATCTGCGCACTGCTGGAAATTCGACAACCGTGAGCCCTCCCTATGAAGCCCACCTACTCCAATTCCGCGATGCTTCTAGCATGCATGCTGGCAGCCCCCATTCTTGCAATAGCACAACCTCGCGAAATGACGCGGAGGGAGAGGGAAGATGCAAGAGTAGAATATGAGCGCTGGCTAGCAGGCGTTCCTCGGCCAACTAATAGCGAAGAACACAACCGCCTGTGTCGAGACTTGCGGGTAGAGGCTGCCAGACAGCGAAGCGTAGGTGAAAGCTCCCGGGATATGTTCTCAGGGCAGCGGGCTGTTGAATTTGAGATTGCGTGGCAGCGTAACGTTGCATTGGTTGAAGCCAAGGCCGTCGAGTTCAATTGCTCCGCACCATTCGCAGATCAAAAAAGCATTGAAAATTCGACTAAAGAGTCGCCGATCCAGCAATGTATTGCAGCATGCATAGAGCATACGAACAGAACATCCGAACAGTGCTTTGATGTGTGTAACAAGTGACCTTCCGCAGAAATTTTGCATTACGTTGTTCAAAGTCAAAACGATAGAATTCAAGGGGGAAGCGTGAGAATGATTCGATGGGCTTTGCTCATTCCGGCTGCGCTAATTGCTGCTGTTCTGGTTACTTTTCCCATGCGTTGGCTTGCATTGGCGATAAGTACTGCAGGTGGAAATCCGCTTTCGGCATTACCCATGGACGTACTTGAGCGATTGCTTTATGCCTTTGCAGTTCCATATTCGTTTGTGCTTGCTGCCGCGTTTTTCTCCCCCATTCATCGGGCTAGGGTTGGTGCTATCGCATGCGTTGCCGTAGGAATCATTGCGGCCATGCTTCTTGCATGGTTTGTCGGGCAAGAAGACTTGGCGATGGCGGGTCCAGATTGGGCGCGAGTTATCACCCCTGCGCTTTGGGGGGCAGGTCTTTTGTGCGCGTATTTCGTCACGCGCAAAGCAGACAAGTGGGGTTGGCCTGGCTAAATTTTCGCTATCGAAATTGCCGCAGATTTGATAGCGCCCGCTTCTTTCCCTGATTCGTCTGCGGCCCTGTACTGCATCCCCCGTGCCACTTGCACCGTCGCTTGCCCGGCACGCTCAGGGCTTCGCAGGGCTGGCCGTCGCGGCGCCGCCGTGCGCCACAGGTCACCCGCACCTTTCTCGCCTCATCCATGCCGGAGTAATTCGCGCCCGCGCGCGCATGCGAAGCGGGCGCAAATTCCGGCATCGCCGAAGCCTGTCCTGTGCGGATGCTCGCGCACTTGGTCAAAGTGCCCGAACTCATACGCGCGTGCGCGTTCTGGTGCCTCAATTCCGGCGGTGTTGTCGGAGTCGTGGGCTTCTCTGCTTTGTCCGCACATAGTCCGGCCAGCGCGACCCATTCGGCGATGATAGTGTCGATGATTCCGCTGTTGTTGTTGGTCGTGCCGTAGCGCGTGCGTCGGCTTTCGATCACGGTCAAGGCATTCGGGCTCGGGTAGTAGTCGATTCGTGCTTTGGCCGCACGACGGGCGCGCTGGGTCACATTGGCATTGGAATCGATATCGGACATGAGTCAGTCTCCCTATGGCCGGGGATTTCTCGCCCGGCTTTGCGATGCCAGTACCAAGGGCAAACGGTCGAAGATACGGCCGTTCCACCCCTCCTCTTGCGAGCGATGAGGACAGTCGGGCAACTGCCCACTTGGTAAACTATAAAGGTGTCCGAATAGCGCCCACATTGGCGAAAGTTTCACCGCATGACTGGTTCACAGCGCGCCTAGCTGGCGTTTTTCTGACCATTTTCGGCGCCTGCTGCGAAGCCACTGGTTCACATAGCGCCTACATTGGTTCGCATAGCGCCCAGCGATTTCGTTTTTTGCCAGCGGTTGCTTGCCGACTTCTCCGGACCAATCTCCAGCCCCTTTCCTTTGCAGTCGTCTATCGACCACCAGGACACCGCATAGAGCGCACAACGGTTGCGCCCTCCGTGCCGGGTACAGATCAACCATTCGGCGACAAGCAATGAATCCAGCGCCTTGCGCACGGTGCCATTGCTGCGCCAGCCACGCCGGGCAAGCTGGGACCAAGTACAACTCAGATCGCCATTGTTGTATCCGTTGTATTGCCCGGCGACTTCGACCAGTAGTTTCACTTCCCAGCCGTTCAGTGCGCCAAACTCAGGCGAGCGCAGTACATAGTGCGGGATGCCCAGGTGCGTCGCGGCGCTGCGCCCGGTTTGCCTACGGCGCCGAGCTGTAGAGCGCGCCATGACGGACCTCGCTTAACTGCCAGTAGCAAAACAGACGATTCACGGCTTGCCGTCCTGGTCGCGCTTGGCGATCCGATCGGCGATCCAAGCGTCGATTTCCCTCGAATTCCACGCGCTACAGCGTTCACCGAGTTTGATCGGGCGCGGGAATTCACCGGCAGAAACGAGGCGATAGAGAGTGGAGCGTGACAATCCCGTGCGGGCAATCACGCTGGGCAGTCGGATGAGGGTATGCGCGCCCGCTTCGGGCGCTAATTGGATAGCGTCATGAGTCATGGCTGGTGCTCGAAAGGGAATGCATCCGCCGGGTAGGCGGGCCATTCCGCGATCGAGGGGCACGAGTCCTCAGTACGCTGCTACCGGTTGCGAACCCGGCTTACGACATTCGCGGAGCTTGCTGCGCAGTAGGTCGCTGTCATTGGGGGGCATGAATCCCCTTACGCTGCTACCGGCGGCGAACCCGGCTTACGCTCAACAGCGAGCCACTTACTGCTCACGGTGGGGAATCTTGCGCCTGTTTCTTGAAATGTCAAGGCGATTCAAAACATCGCATGAGAGGCCGACAGGCAAGAACTGCTGTCGGTCTCATGGTCGTGTCGCAGCAACTCAGTGGTGCGGCTTTAATCCGCTGAGTCACGCAGTGCCCTCGCGGCTTCTAATGCGAACTCGCACAAATAGGCCGTGCTGCCGTCCGTCCCGGTTTCGATCGACCCGCCCAACAGGCGCCGCACGGCGTCTTCCAAGTCTGCCGCTTCCCGGCAGGCGATGGCGCAATCGATCCCCTCGGCCACGGCCAACAAGTGCCGACCCTGCGCAGGGATCGCGCGGAACGCGACAGGGGCCGTCTCGGCCCGGAAGCTGGGACGAGCCCCCGAAGCGGTACGGCGCGCGCTGTGGCGCTTTCTGGGGGCTGCTAGAGTGCGCTTAGCCATGATCGTTCCCTCGGTGAACGGTTGTGGTGAGGACGGCCGGGGTGTTGACGCACCCCGGCCGTCCGCTGGTTACCGGCTTGCGCCGGATGCTTTGCGCAGGGGCACGACGTTGCTGCCCTCGCGGAGTTGGTCCAGATAGTCCGCCCATCCCTGCATCATCTTGCGGCGCTCGGGCAGGTGGGCGGTGCGGTTGTACGCGCGGCCGTTCGGGTCGCGCACGGCGTGCGCCAACTGGTGTTCGATGTAGTCGGGCCGGTAGTGCAGGACTTCATCGAGAATCGTCCGCGCCATCGCGCGGAAGCCGTGGCCGGTCATGGTGTCGCGGTCGATCCCCATGTATCGCAGCGCGGCATTGATCGTGTTTTCGCTCATCGGCCGGCGCGCGCTGCGCACCCCGGGAAACACGTACTCCCCACGGCCGGTCAGCGGGTGCAACTCGCGCAGGATCGCCACGGCTTGCGAGGACAGCGGGACGATATGCGGGGTGCCGGTCTTGGTCGCTGTGTAGCGCCATTCGGCGGCGTCCAGGTCGATATCTGCCCAGCGGGCCGCGCGCAGCTCGCCGGGGCGAACGAACACCAGCGGCGCCAGATTGAGCGCGGCCACCGTCACGGGCGAGCCGGTATAGCTGCGGATGGTGCGCAGCAGTTCGCCGACCCGCTCGGGTTCCGTGACGCTGGCGAAGTGCCGCACGCGCGGGGATTCCAACGCGCCGGACAGGTCGGCCGCCGGGTTGCGTTCGGCGCGGCCCGTGGCGATGGCGTAGCGGAACACCTGCCCGGCGAGCCCCCGGGCGCGATGGGCGGTTTCGATCACGCCCCGCTGTTCGATCTTGCGCAGCGCGGCCAGTAGGGCCGGCGCGGTCACGTCGGCCACTGGCAGGCCGCCGATGCGGGCCAAGTCCTTTTCGATCAATCGCCGCTCGCGGACCAGCGTGCCGGGGCTCAGTCCTTCCTTCGCCCGCTTCGCCAGCAACTCAGCGGCGACGGCGGCGAAGGTGGTCTCGGCATGCTCCAGCTTGGCCGCACGCTCGACCCGGGCGACGTGCGCCGGGTTGCCGCCACCCTTCACCAGCGCGCGCAGCCGGTCGCGCTCGGCGCGCGCTTCGGCGAGGGACACGGCCGGGTATTCGCCCAGCCCGACCATGCTGGCCTTGCCCGCGTAGCGGTAGCGATAGCGCCAGATGCGTGCGCCGTTGGTGCGCACTTCGATGCACAGGCCGTTGGTATCGGCGACGCGGTAGAGCTTCGCCTTCGCCTTCAAGGTGCGCAGCTTGGTGTCGGTCAGCATGTGAGTACGCCGGGAGTGAGTACGCCCCGCAGGATGGGGTGCCTGTACTCACAGGCTTACTCGCTTTCGGCAGGGATGCAAGGGCACCCCCCGGGATCGCAAGAGACAAAAAAGCCCGCGCTGTGCGGGCTTTCTGTTGCATCCGGGACGGTTTGGGATGCCCCGGGTGTAGTATGTGGCGCGCCTGGAGGGATTCGAACCCCCGACCAACGGCTTCGGAAGCCGCTACTCTATCCGGCTGAGCTACAGGCGCGTGGCCGGCTATTGTGGCCGATTCGAGCCGACGACGCGAGCCTCCCCCATCCGCAGTCCCCTCCGATGAGCGAAACCTCCGAAAGTCCCGTGGAAATTCCAGCCTGGCGCGAACGCCTCGGCCTGTACTGGGCGCTCGTGCGCGGCGACCGGCCGATCGGCTGGCTGCTGCTGCTGTGGCCGACCTGGTGGGGCCTGTGGCTGGCCGCCGACGGCGTGCCGCCGTGGTGGACCCTGGTCGTGTTCTCGCTTGGTGTGTGGTTGACGCGCTCGGCGGGCTGCGTGATCAACGACTACGCCGATCGCTGGCTCGATCCGCAGGTCGAACGCACCAAGGGTCGGCCGCTCGCCACCGGCGCGGTGCGTGGCCGAGAAGCCCTCGCGGTCTTCGCGGTGCTGATGCTGGTGGCGTTCGCGCTGGTGCTGACGATGAACCGGCTGACCGTGCTGATGAGCGTGGTCGGCGTGCTGCTCGCGGCCAGCTATCCCTATCTCAAGCGCTACACCTACCTGCCGCAGGTCTACCTCGGGCTCGCGTTCGGCTGGGGCATTCCCATGGCGTTCGCTGCGATCCGAGGCGAAGTGCCTGCGATCGCGTGGATGCTGTACGTCGCCAACATCTGCTGGACCACCGGCTACGACACCTGGTACGCGATGGTCGATCGCGAGGACGATCTGCGCGCCGGATCGAAATCCACCGCGATCCTGTTCGGCGACATGGATCTCGTCGCGCTCGGCGTGCTTTACGCACTGTTCTTCATTGGCATGGCATTCGTCGGCCGCCAGGCCGGCCTCGGTGCCCTGTACTGGGCGGGACTTGCTGTCGCGCTCGCACTCGTCGTGCACCAGTTCGTCATCGCGCGTCATCGCGAACGTGCAGCGTGCTTTCGTGCCTTCCTCGGCAACCACTGGGTCGGAATGGTGGTGTTCGTCGGATTGGCGGTGGCGTTGTGGTTGAAGGCCTGAGCCAGCGGCCAAAGCCTGTGCTTCAACCCGCTGCGTCGCGCGCGAGGATCCCGATCCTCGCCCAATCCTTCGCCTTGAGCGCATCGCCCGGCACCATCCACGAACCGCCGACGGTGAGCACGTTCGGCAGCGCGCGATAGCTCGGTGCCTTCGCGGCATCGATGCCGCCGGTGGGGCAGAACTTCACCTGCGGGAACGGGCCGGCGAAGCCTTTCAATGCCGCGACACCGCCGCTGGCTTCGGCGGGGAAGAACTTGAAGCGGGTCCAGCCGTGTTCGAGGCCGCGCATCAGTTCGCTGGCGGTGGCGATGCCGGGCAGGAAGGGAATCGCCGAGGATTTCGCGGCGGCGTAGAGCGCATCGGTGGCGCCTGGCGAGATGGCGAAAGTCGCGCCTGCGGCTTTGACGGCAGCGAGATCGTTCGCAGTGAGCACGGTGCCGGCGCCGACGATGGCGCCGGGCACCTCGCGCATCCGGCGGATGGCATCAAGTGCGACCGGCGTGCGCAGGGTCACTTCGAGTACCGGAAGGCCCGCGTCGACGAGCGCGCGTGCGAGCGGCACGGCATCGTCAAGATCATCGATCGCGAGCACGGGAACGACGGGCGCGGCGTGCAGGATGGCGTCGATGCGCTGCAATTGTTCCGGTGTCATCGCGCGGCTTCCCGTGCCAGGTCCGCGCGCAGCGCCATCGCCGCGCCGAGCAGGCCGGGACAGGTGTGGGTGATGACGCGGATGTTGACCGATTCGAGATAGGCCGCGAATCGACCCTTGGCGAGGAAACGCTCGCGGAACGCGCTGCTGCGCAGGAAGGGCACGAAACGCGGCACGATGCCGCCGGCGATCATCACCGTGCGCGCGCCATGGATCAGCGCGGCATCGCCGGCGACGCTGCCGAGGACCGCGCAGAAGCGCGCGAGCGTTCGTCGCGCGGCGAGGTCGTGGCCTTCCAGCGCGGCGTTGACGATGTCTGCCGGTTCGCGCAGCGCCTGGTGCTGGCCATTGCTGTCGTCGACAGCGCCACGCAGCACCGCATCGATATGTGACAGGCCGGCGCCGCAGAGCAGCCGTTCGTTCGACACGCGGCCGAAGCGTGCGGAAAACCAGCGCGCGATCGCCTGTTCCTCGTCCCCGAGCGGTGCGAAGCTGACATGTCCACCTTCGGTTTCGACTACTTGCCAATCGTCGTTGCGACCGACCAGCAGGGCCACGCCAAGGCCGGTACCGGGGCCGAGCACGGTGATCGGCCCTTCCTGCAGCGCTTCGTCATCGCCGTGCAGCACGATGCGGTCGTCGGCGCCGAGCGCAGGCACGGACCATGCGACCGCACCGAAATCATTGAGCACATGCAGGTGTTCCAGCGCCAGCGAGGCCTGCAATTCGCGGCGCGTGAACGACCAGGCCCGGTTGGTCAGCCGGATCTCTTCACCGTCGACGGGGCAGGCCACTGCGATCGCCGCGTGCTTCGGGCGCACGCCGACCGTGTCGAGATAATGCTCGGCCGCATGCTGCAGGCTGGCGAAGCGCGAGGCATCGAGGCTCTGCGGCTGCTGCACGCGCGGAATCGCCGATGCCAGATCGGTCAGCGCGAAGCGTGCATTGGTCCCGCCGATGTCGGCGATCAGTGCCGGCAGCGCCAGCGGTTCGTGCAAGGTCATGTCGACGCCTCCGCGTCTTCGTCATCCACGAACAGGCCACAGGCGCCGCGCTCGGCAGAGGTCGTCGTGCGCCGCATCATGGCAAACAATTCCCGTCCGGTGCCATGCGCGCTGGCGGCGAGGTCGGGTTGTGCCGGTTCGCGCGCGGACCACTCGGCCTCGTCCACCAGCGCCTGCATCGTGCCGGCCTCGGCGTCGATCGCGATCACGTCGCCTTCGCGCAGCATCGCGATCGCGCCGCCGCAGGCCGCTTCCGGGCTCACGTGGATCGCCGCCAGCACCTTGCCCGACGCGCCGGACATTCTTCCATCCGTCAGCAGCGCCACGCGCTGGCCGCGGTCCTGCAGCACCGACAGCGTCGGCGTCAGCTTGTGCAGCTCGGGCATGCCGTTCGCGCGCGGACCCTGGCCCCTGACAACGGCCACGAAGTCGCCTTCGAGACCGCCGGCCTTGAACGCCGTGAGCAGCGCGTCCTGCGTCTCGAACACCTTCGCTTTCGCCGTGATGCTGCGGTGCTCCGGCGCCACCGCCGAGACCTTCACCACCGCGCGGCCGAGGTTGCCCTGCAGCCGCCGCAGTCCGCCTTCGGCATCGAACGGTTCCTTCGTTCCACGCAGGATCGTCGTGTCCTTCGATTCGGTGGGCGGATCGTGCCACTTGAGCGTCGTGCCATCGAGTTGCGGCACCTGCGCCTGCCGCAGCAGATCGCCGCCGTGCACGCACAGCAGGTCCTGGTGCATCAGTCCCGCGTCGATGAGTTCGCGGATCACGAAGCCCAGCCCGCCCGCCGCGTGGAAGTGGTTCACGTCCGCGCTGCCGTTGGGATACAC
>JAEUPQ010000013.1 GCA_016789405.1 Lysobacteraceae bacterium | reverse complement strand
GTCGAAGCCGTACCAGCGCTCGGCGAAGAAGAAGTGGCCGCTCATCTCGCCGGCCAGTTCCGCGCCGGTCTCGCGCATCTTGGCCTTGATCAGCGAATGCCCGGTCTTCCACATCAGCGGGCTGCCGCCGTGGCGCAGGATATGCGGCGCCAGGCGACCGGTGCACTTCACGTCGTAGACGATCATCGCGCCCGGGTTGCGCTCCAGCACATCGGCGGCGAACAGCATCAGCAGGCGGTCGGCGAAGATGTTCTCGCCATCGCGGGTGACCACGCCCAGGCGGTCGCCGTCGCCGTCAAAGGCGATGCCGAGGTCCGCGTCGAGGCGCTGGACCATGCTGATCAGGTCGGTGAGGTTGTGCGGCTCGCTCGGGTCCGGGTGGTGATTCGGGAAGGTGCCGTCGATCTCGCAGTACAGCTCCTCCACGTCGGCGCCGATGGCCTCCAGGACGCGCGGACCGATTTCGCCGGCGACGCCATTCCCGGCGTCCACCACGACCTTGAGGCGGCGGCCCAGCTGCACGTCGGACGCGATCCGCTGCACGTAGTCGGCGCTGATGTCGCGCTCGCTGTAGCTGCCTTGCGTGTGCGGCTGGTGCAGCCGGTTCTCGGCGATGCGGGCATGCAGGTCGGTGATCGCGTCGCCGGACAGGGTTTCGCCACCGACCACGATCTTGAAGCCGTTGTAATCCGGGGGGTTGTGGCTGCCGGTGACCGACACGCAGCAGCCCGTGCGCAGGTGATAGGCGCCGAAATAGACCACCGGGGTCGGCACCATGCCGATGTCGATGACATTCACGCCAGCCTTGCGAAGGCCTGCGACCAGGCCCTCGACCATCACCGGACCGGACAGGCGGCCATCGCGACCGACCACGATGTCGTTGAGGTCCTGCTCTCGCATCAGCGAGCCGATGGCGTGGCCGATGAGCTCGGCGACGCCGGCATCGAGCGTATTGCCGACGATGCCGCGGATGTCGTAGGCGCGGAAGATGCTGCGTTCGATCAGCACCTGCGGCGGTTTCGGGACTTCGCGGACGCCGAGCGGCGACGGCACGGCGGCGTCAGGTGTCGCGGCAGGTTCGCTGGCG
This sequence comes from Lysobacteraceae bacterium, assembly GCA_016789405.1. Classification (GTDB taxonomy): domain Bacteria; phylum Pseudomonadota; class Gammaproteobacteria; order Xanthomonadales; family Xanthomonadaceae; genus Lysobacter_I. The sequence goes on along the minus strand of JAEUPQ010000013.1, from coordinate 88,586 downwards.
ACCGACTCCATCAGCGTGGGCGCGTCGTCGACGACACCACCGCTGCCGGGCTGCATCCGGCTGAGGCGGAAGGCGACGTAGGCCAGCAGCACCAGCAGCACGGCCGCCACCATCGCGGGGATCGCGCCGAGGCCGGCCAGCGCGCCCGGCGGCGTCGAGGTGGCAGCCACCACGCGGAGACCGGAGTCGGAGACGTCGCGCGCAAGGCGTTCCGCGCCACCGGCGTACTCCATCGCCCCGCGCTCCCACACGTTGGCGCTGTTCTGGCGCAGGGCGAGGTACGTGTCGTCGGCCAGGCCCAGGGTATCGAGACCCGCCGTCAGCTCCGACAAGGGCAACTGCGCGTAGGCCACGCCGACGACGCGATCGGCCTGCTTCACCGGCGCCGCGAGCGCCAGGTGCGGCTTGCCCTTGTTGCTGACCACCCAGCTGCGCACCCGGTTCTCGGCCTGCGCCGACTCCAGCACGCCGAGCCGGCCCAAGCCGGTCTTTTCGCTCTCGGCGTAGGCCGCTTCCAGATCGGTGCCGTACACCTCCACCATCGACACGTTCGGCCAGCCGGTACTGATCGCCTTCGCGGCGCCGGCCAGGTCGCCGGTGACCAGCGCGGCCTGCACGTTCGGCCGCTCGAGCGCGGAAGACAGCTGCTTCTGCTGGCGCAGCATCGCCTGATGCACCAGTTGCACGCCGTTGTCGCGGGTCAATTCGAGCGCTTCGCGGCGCTGGTCGTGCATGAACTGCGAAAAGCCGCTCCAGGCCATGACCAGCGCCAGGACGAGGCACAGCCCGGCGATGGGCAGCAGGGCCGGACGAATCTGGAGGATCTGCTGGCGTGTGCGGTCTTTCATCGATTGGGTCCCAAACCTTGAATTGTCCGGCGCCGCCCCGCGCGGGACCGGCGCGCCTGCCGGGTGACGCTCAGCGAACGCCCGTGTGGCCGAAGCCGCCCGCCCCTCGGGCACTGTCGGCGAAAGTATCCACGACCTCGAAGGTCGCACGCACGATCGGAAGGATCACCAGCTGCGCGATCCGGTCCCCGGGCGCGATGGTGAATGCTTCGCGGCCGCGGTTCCACGTGCTGATCAGCAGCGGCCCCTGGTAGTCGGCATCGATCAGGCCGGTGCCGTTGCCCAGCACGATGCCGTGCTTGTGGCCAAGCCCGGAACGCGGAAGGATCACCGCGCACAGGCCGGGATCGGCGATGTGGATCGACAGGCCCGACGGCACCAGGGCGGCGTCGCCGGGCGCCAGCGTCAGCGGCGCGTCGATGGCGGCGCGCAGATCCAGGCCGGCACTGGCCTCGGTCGCGTAGGCCGGAAGCGGCCATTCGCCGCCGAAACGTGGGTCCAGGAGCTTGACCTGCAGGGTGTGGTGCATCGAGACGTCCAGGCGTGTGCGCCGGCTCAGAGCCGCGCGCGGATCAGGTCCAGCAGGGCATCGGCCAGCACCGTCTTCGGTGCCGAACCCAGCGGATGCACCTGCTCGGCGTCGATCACGGTCAAGGCATTGTCGTCGCTCTCGAAGCCGCTGCCGGCGCAGCCCACCAGGTTGGCCGCGATCATGTCGAGCTTCTTGCGCACCAGCTTGTCGCGGGCGTAATGCTCGACGTCGTGGGTCTCGGCCGCGAAGCCGACGACCACGCGCGGACGCTGCGCGTGCCCGGCGACATCGGCCAGCACGTCGCGGGTGCGCACCAGCTCGATGGTCATGGTGTCGCCACCATCGGGCTGGTCGGCCTTCTTGATCTTGTGCGGCAGCATCTCGCGGGCGGTGTAGTCGGCCACGGCGGCGGCGCCGATGTACACGTCCGCCGGCAGCGAGCCGAGCACGGCGTCGTGCATTTCCGAGGCCGATCGCACGTTGATCCGACGCACGCCGGGGGGCGTCGGCACGCTCACCGGCCCCGCGACCAGCACCACCTGGGCGCCTCGGCGCGCGGCCGACGCGGCGATGGCGAAGCCCATCTTGCCGCTGCTCCGGTTGCCGATGAAACGCACCGGATCCAGGTCCTCGTAGGTCGGCCCGGCGCTGATCAGGATGCGGCAGCCGCTCAGGTCCGGTCCGGACGCCAGCGAAGCCGCCAGGGCCTCGACGATGGCCGGCGGCTCGCTGAGACGGCCGGGGCCGATCTCGCCGCAGGCCTGCGCGCCGCTCTCGGGCCCGATCACCGTCACGCCGCGGGCACGCAGCGTGGCGAGGTTCGCCAGCGTGGCCGGGTGCAGCCACATGCGGTTGTTCATGGCCGGCGCCACCGACAGCGGCGCTGTCGTGGCCAGGCACAGTGTCGTCACAAGGTCGTCGGCCATGCCATGGGCGAGTCGCGCCAGCACGTCGGCCGTGGCCGGCGCCACCAGCACCGCATCCGCCCAGCGCGCCAGTTCGATATGGCCCATCGCCGCCTCGGCGGCTTCATCCCACAGCGACCCGCGCACGGGCACGCCGGACACCGCCTGCAGGCTGGCCGCACCGATGAAGCGCTGGGCGTTCTCGGTCATGGCCACCTGCACCTCGGCGCCGATTTCGCGCAATCGACGCACCAGCTCCACCGACTTGTACGCAGCGATGCCGCCGCAGACGCACAGCAGGATGCGTCGACCGGCCAGGGAGTGCGCCATGCGGGGTTTTCCTACGAAACGGACCGGCGGACAGCTTACCCGATGACGGCGCAAAGCCCGACAGCCGGACGCCGCGCCAGGCGCTGCAATGGGCATCCCGTCCCATACCCGAGCACGCCCGCGCCATGCAGATCCGAGACTGGCCCGACGATGAACGCCCGCGCGAGAAACTCCTCAAGCACGGCCCGGCCACGCTGTCCGACGCCGAACTGCTCGCCCTCTTCCTCGGCTCCGGCCGGCAGGGCGCCGACGTCGTGACCTGCGCCCGCCGGCTGCTGAGCGAGCAGGGCTCGCTGCGCGCCCTGCTGGAACTGCCGCCCCGCCAGCTGCTGCGGTTGCCGATGGTCGGCCCGGCACGCGCCTGCGCGCTGCTCGGCGCGCTCGAGCTGGGCAACCGTCACCTCGCCACTGCGCTGGAGCGCGGCGACGCCCTGCACGACCCCAACAGCGCCGGTCGCTATTTCGCGCAGCGCCTGCGTGGCCTGACGCACGAGGTCTTCGCCGTGCTGTTCCTCGATACGCGGCATCGCGCCATCGCCTTCGAGGAAATGTTCCGCGGCACCGTCGACGGCGCCGAGGTCCATCCGCGGGAAGTCGTGCGTCGCGCCCTTGCCCACAACGCCGCCGCGCTGATCGTCGGCCACAACCACCCCAGCGGGAACCGCGAGCCCAGCGCCGCCGACCGCGCCATCACCGCCCGCCTCAAGCAATCCCTCGGGCTGGTCGACATCCGCCTGCTCGATCACTTCGTCATCGGCGACGGCAGCCCGGTGTCGCTCGCCGCGCTCGGCTGGGTCTGAGGCCGCCCGCGCGATGGCCCTCGGCTACAATGCCCGACCGACGATCCGATGCCGGCCCGCCCGGCCTTCCTGCGAAAACACTCCGTGAAATCACAGCTTCGCGCCCTCATCGAGCAGGGCATCGCCAACCTCCGCGCCCAGGGCGTCCTGCCCGCCGACCTCGCCACGCCGGATTTCGTCGTCGAGCGACCGAAGGATCGCAGCCATGGCGATTTCGCGACCAATGCCGCGATGACGCTCGCCAGGCCGGCGAAAAGCAATCCGCGCGCGATCGCGCAGGCGCTGATCGACGCACTGCCGGCCAACGACGACATCGGCACGGTCGAGATCGCTGGACCGGGCTTCCTGAATTTCCGTCTCTCGGCCGCCGCATGGCAGCGCCAGCTGCGCACGGTGCACGCCGAAGGCACGCGTTACGGACGCAACAACAGCGGCCAGGGCCGCACGGCGGGCGTCGAGTACGTGTCGGCCAACCCGACCGGACCGCTGCACGTCGGCCACGGCCGCGCCGCCGCGATCGGCGACTGCATCGCGCGTGTGCTCGATGCCAACGGCTGGGCCGTGAAGCGCGAGTTCTACTACAACGACGCCGGCGTGCAGATCGAAAACCTCACGCGTTCCACGCAAGCGCGCGCGCGCGGCCTCGGCCCGGGCAGCGAAGGCTGGGCCGAGGATTTCTACCAGGGTCATTACATCGCCGACGTGGCCAAGGCCTATCTCGACGGCGCCTCGGTCGAGATCGACGGCCAGACGATCACCGGTGCACGCGATCCCGAGAACACCGACGAGATCCGCCGCTTCGCCGTGGCCTACCTGCGTCGCGAGCAGAACCTCGACCTCGCAGCGTTCCGGGTGTCGTTCGACGTGTACTACCTCGAATCCTCGCTCTACCGCGATGGCAAGGTCGAGGAAGCCGTGCGCGAGCTCGTCGCCCACGGCCACACCTACGAGGAGGGCGGGGCGCTGTGGCTGAAGTCGACCGACTTCGGCGACGACAAGGACCGCGTGATGCGCAAGTCCGACGGCACCTACACCTATTTCGTGCCGGACGTCGCCTACCACCTCACCAAGTGGCAGCGCGGGTACGAGCGCGCGATCACCGAGCTGGGCGCCGATCACCACGGCTCGCTGGCACGGGTGAAGGCCGGCCTGCAGGCGCTGGACTGCGGCATTCCGCAGGACTGGCCGGAGTACGTGCTGCACCAGATGGTCACGGTGATGCGCGGCGGCGAGGAAGTGAAGATCTCCAAGCGCGCCGGCAGCTACGTCACCCTGCGCGACCTGATCGACGAAACCGGCGCCGACGCCGTGCGCTGGTTCTTCATCGCGCGCAAGCCCGACTCGCAGCTGGTGTTCGACATCGACCTCGCGCGCTCGCAGTCGCTCGACAACCCGGTGTACTACGTGCAGCTGTCGCATGCGCGCATCTGCAGCCTGTTCCGCAAGGCGACCGAGCGCGGCTTGTCCTTCGACGCAACTGCCGGCCTCGTACAGCCGCTCGACATCGCGGACAGCATCGTCCGCAACATCCTGATCGATCTGTCGCGCTGGCCGGAAATCGTCGAGACCGCCGGCAAGGAACTCGAACCGCATCAGATCGCCACGTTCCTCGTCGAACTGGCCCAGTCCTTCCAGTCGTTCTTCAACGAATATCACTTCGTCGTCGATGACGCCGACACCCGCAACGGCCGTCTCGCCATCGCGCACGCGGTGCAGCAGGTGCTCGCCAACGGCCTCGGCCTGCTCGGCGTGTCCGCCCCCGAGGAAATGTTCTTCGCCGACGCCGACGGCGCGGAGGCCGCGTAAATGGCGGGCAAGCGCAACACGAAATCGCAGGCGCGGCGCAATTCCGGCGGCGACAGCACGGCCATCCCCGGCGGCATCTGGATGCTGGTCGGCCTGGGCCTGGGCATCGCGCTGTTCCTCTTCCTCCCGAAGTTCCTCGACGGCAAGAGCGCCGACAGCTTCTTCCGGCCCAAGCCCAACGCCGAGGCGCAGCCGCCCGCAATCGATGCGACCAGCGACAAGACGCCCATCGCGCAGGATGGGGGCGAGGACGCGGCAGCGAACCCGACCTCGCCGGAAAAGGCGCAGGAGTACGACTTCTACACCCTGCTCTCCGGCGAAGAGACCCCGCTCAGCGATACCGAGCTCGCGGCGCGCGCGCGCGCCGAGGAAGCCGCGCAGCGCCAGGCGGAAAAGGATTCGGACGCCGCGGACATCGCGGTGGTGAAGACGCCGGCCGAGGACGCGAAGACACCGCCCCCAGCCATCGATGCCGCACCCGCGCCGGACGTGAAGACACCGGACGCGAATCAGCGGCCTCGTGATGACATCGCTGCGCAGCCGGCACGCGACGATGCGCGCTACCTGCTGCAGGCCGGCGCGTTCCAGGCGTCCGGCGACGCCGAGGCGCTGAAGGCCAAGATCGCATTCCTCGGCCTCAGCGCGCGCGTGGAATCGGCGCAGATCAAGGGCCAGACCGTCTATCGCGTGCGCATGGGACCCTACGGCAGCGCCACGGAACTGGCGGAAGCCAAGCGAAAGCTGTCCTCCGGCGGCCTGCCGGCGATGGCCGTGAAGGCCAAGTAAGGACACGCACAAGTCACTGAAAAACAAGGGACTTCCGTCTCACGGTCGCGATCCGTGAGACGCCCTGCCGGCATACTCTCGTCCCATCGGGAGAGAACGCCATGACGCTCGAAGCCGCCCTGCTCCGACCCTCGCTGTTCAAGCCGGTCGTCGATGCCCTGCTCGCCCGCCTGCACCAGCGACGCCGTCGTGCGCAGCGTCGTGGCGCGGAAGCCGCGATGCGCGACGCGATCCGCGAGTTGCTCCTCCCGCATCCGGACGAACGGCGCGTCGAGGCGCGCCTGGCACAGGCCCGTGCCGGTGGCGTTCCAGCGCACGACATCCTGCTTGCAGAAGCGATGCTCGCCCGTCACCGCGAGACACGCGAGGCAACCCGCGGGAAGACGCACCGCAGTCGTCGTCGCAGGCCTGCGGGGCAGGCTTGAGGATGGCTCACGCGTTCCCCTGCCGAGCCGGAACGAGGCCGGTTCAACGAATGCTTGAGGGTCAACCGTCGCGTGGCATACTGCCGCTGCGGACGCGCCGCGAAAGCGACCGGCGCAGACGATCGACATGATCGATCGATTCCAACGGGGCGCGAGGCCACGGCGATGCCGGGCCGTGCAGGGGCGGAGGGTTCGATGTCATGGATGTGGACGCACGCTCGCGTCGCTACGACGCACTGAATCTCGTCTCGCAACCGGTGTGGATCTTCGATTTCGACCATCGACGCATCCACTGGGCGAATCGCGCCGCCCTCGACGTCTGGTGCGACACCTCCCTGGAACGGCTGTGCATGCGCGACCTGGGCAGCGACATGTCCGATGCCGTGGCCACGCGCCTGGACCAGTTCCGCCAGGACTTCATCACCCACGACGCCATCTTCGTCGAGCAGTGGACGATCTATCCCGCCGGCCGGCCCGTTCCGCTCACCGTGCGCATTTCCGGGCACCGCCTCGACGACGGGCGCATGGCGATGCTGTGCGAAGCCAGCGGCAGCGTGGTCCAGGAGCCCGAATCCCTGCGTTCGGTCGAGGCACTGCTGCACACTGCGGTGATGATCACGCTGTACGGCAGCGATGGCCGGCCGCTGTATCGCAATCCCGCTGCACGCGCTGCCGCACGCACGCCCGACGAGCGCTTCGAGGATCGCATGGTCGACCCCGTCGAGCACGACGCCCTGCTCGACGAGCTTGCGAGCGCGGGTACGGCCACGCGAACGCTGCTGATCCACACGCCCGATGGCGAACGCTGGCACGAGATCTCCGCGCGGCGCTGCCGCGATGCCGTCACCGGCCAGGATGCCGTGCTGGTCAGTGAAGCGGATGTCAGTGCGATCAAGAACGCCGAGTCGCGCGCCCGTTTCCTCGCGCTGCGCGACCCGCTGACCTGCCTGGCCAACCGCAGCCAGGTGATGCGCAGCTTCAGCGAATCCGTCGAGGGCATCCAGGACGCTGGCCTGCAGGCTGCGCTCATGTTCATCGACCTCGACCACTTCAAGGACGTGAACGACACCCTCGGCCATGCGGCCGGCGACGCATTGCTCGTGGAAGTCGCCTACCGCCTGCGCCAGCTGGTGCGCGAGAACGACCTCGTGGCCCGCCTGGGTGGCGACGAATTCCTGATCCTGCTCGTCGCGCGCGACGTGCGCGCCGAGGTGGATCGGACGCGCCAGAGCATCCTCCAGGCGATCGCGGAGCCCTTCGATGTCCACGGCCATGAAGTCAGGATCACGCCGAGCATCGGCGTCAGCCTGTATCCGCGCGACGGCACGGACGTGCACACGCTGTTGCGCAACGCCGACCTGGCGATGTACACGGCCAAGGAACTCGGGCGCAACGACCTGGCCTATTACGACACGCACATGTCCGATGCGGTGCGCAGCAGGATCGCGCTGGAAACCGACCTGCGTCGCGCGCTGGAACGCGGCGAGATCGAGGTGGCGTACCAGCCGATCGTCGACGTCGGCAGCGGACGCATCGTCGGCGCCGAAGCCCTCGCGCGCTGGCGCCACCCCGAGCGCGGGATGATCCCGCCCAGCGTGTTCATCCCGATTGCCGAGAACATCGGGTTGATCCGCGCGATCGGCAGCTTCGTGTTCCGTTCCGCGGCACGCCAGCAGGTCGCCTGGTTGCGCAGCGGCAGCACGCTGCGCGTATCGGTGAACCTGTCCGTGCGCCAGCTCAAGCTGGGCGAGTTGCTGCCGGACCTGACCGGTGCGCTGGAAGACGCCGGCGGCGACCCGCGCTTCATGCAGGTCGAGATCACCGAATCGATGCTGCTGGGCAACGACGATGCCATGCTGGACCTGCTGCACGCGGTGGAAGCCCTGGGACTGACCATCGTGCTCGACGACTTCGGCACCGGGTATTCCAACCTCGGCTACCTGCAGCGCTTCCCGATCCGCGAGCTCAAGATCGATCGCTCCTTCGTGCAGAGCCTCGACACCAATCGCGCCGTGGCCGAGATGATCGTGTCGATGTGCCGGCTGATGCGCCTGTCCGTGGTGGCCGAGGGCGTCGAAACCGCCGAACAGCTCGACTGGGTGAAGGCCCATGCGATCGAGCGCTGCCAGGGCTACCTGTTTTCGGAGCCGCTGGCGGCGAATGCATTCACTTCCCTGCTGTCGACGCAGCCCTTCCTGGTCGAAGCGTGAAGAAACGAATCCGCTAGTCCCTCCGCCAGGAGCCTGATCGCATGAGCGTTCCAGACTGGGTCGAAATCGCCAACAAGCTGGTCACCCCCGCCATCGCGGCGCTGAGCGCGCTCTACGTCTACCTGCAATACCGGCGCGCGCAACGATGGAAGGCCGGCGACCTCGCCATGTCGCTCCTTGGCGAACTCCAGCGTGATCCCGCACTGGCCCTTGCCTGCCAGTCGATGGACTGGGGCGTGGGTCCACTGTTGATCCCGGAGCCCTATCGAGCGTTCTTCGCAAAGGACGGCTCGGGCGAGTTGCCGAAGGTCATGCAGCACGATCCCGCCGTGCTGGCGCGCGCGCTGAAGCCCGCACTGGACCCGGCCACCCTCGCCGACCCCCGGGGCCTGGTCTACAGGCACTGCTTCATTCGGCTCTTCGAGCACCTCGACGACATCAGCCGGCTGCTGGACACACGGCAACTGGCCGCCGAGGACCTGCAGGCGTTGAAATACTGGGTCCGCATCCTGCACGACTATCCCTATGCGCCTGCGGACAGCGCGCCGGACCAGACCTTCATGCCCGCGCTGGCAGGCTGGGGCTTCATCCGGGTCACGCAGTTGCACGGCAAACTCGGCGTCTAGACCCGGGACCACCACGGCGCGGAACCCGGCTTACAATTCGCGCATGAACACCATCCTGATCACCGGTGCCACCTCCGGCTTCGGCCGTGCTGCCGTCGAACGTTTCCATGGCGCCGGCTGGCGCGTGATCGCCACCGGCAGGCGCGCCGAACGCCTCGACGCACTGGCCGACGCGCTCGGCCGCGAACGCATCCACACCGCGGCGTTCGACATGCGCGACGAAGCCGCGATGCGCGCCGCGATCGACGCGCTGCCCGAAGGCTTCCGCGACATCGACGTGCTCGCGAACAACGCCGGCCTCGCGCTCGGCACAGCGCCGGCACAGCGCGCCGATCTCGCCCAGTGGAAGCAGATGATCGACACGAATGTCACGGCGCTGGCGACCCTGACCCATGCCCTGCTGCCGACCCTCATCGCACGGCGCGGCGCGATCCTCAACATTTCCTCGATCGCCGCCACCTACCCCTACGCCGGCGGCAACGTCTACGGCGGCACCAAGGCCTTCGTCTCGCAGTTCTCGCTCGGCCTGCGCAGCGATCTCCACGGCACCGGCGTGCGCGTGACCAGCATCGAGCCGGGCATGGCCGAAACCGAATTCACCCTCGTCCGCACCAGCGGCGACCAGGGCGCGTCGGACACGCTCTACAAGGGCGCCGAACCGATCACGCCCGAAGACATCGCCGAGACGATGTTCTGGATCGCCAACCTGCCGCCGCACCTCAACGTCAACCGCATCGAAGTGATGCCGGTCCGGCAGTCGTTCGCGGGATTCCAGGTGGCACGGGACAGCGCGTGAAACTCCTGATGCCCGCGCTGATGGCCGTGCTGATCGGCGCAGTGCTGCCACTGCAGGGCCTGATCAACGCGCGCCTCGGCGGCCAGATCGGTGGTCCGATCCAGGCGGCGTTCGCATCCTTCCTGGTCGGCACGGTGCTGCTCGGCACCTGGCTGCTGCTGAGCCGCGCACCGGCGTCCCTCAGCGAGGCCGCGCGCCTCCCGCCGTGGATCTGGGCCGGCGGCGTGTTCGGCGCGGTCTACGTCGCGTGCTTCACCTTGCTGATGCCGCGGCTCGGCGCCGCCTCGCTCGTCTGCCTCGCCATCCTCGGCCAGGTCACCGCCTCGTTGCTGCTCGATCACTTCGGCGTGCTGCAGATGGCGCGCAAGGCCGATCCAGTGCGCATCGCCGGCGCGATCCTGATGATGGCCGGCGTGCTGATGGTCGCCGCGCCGTGGCGCGGCGCGACGAAAGCCCACGCCGCCTCACCGACGACACCGCATGACGGGGCTCGCTGAACCGACCGGCCAGGGCGCGATCCTCGCCTCCATCCCGGCGCGTGATCCGGCGGATTGAACCATTCGCCCTCACCGCGCCACCTGTCTTCCAGAGCGGGATGAAACGGACGGGAGCGGACAGTGCAGCGCGACAGCGAGCGGATCTACGACGAATACCTCGTCGCCTCGGCCCAGGCCGGGGATCGCGCGGCCTGGGAGCGGCTGGTCGTGCGCTGGCAGCCGCGCCTGCTGCGCCATGCGTGGCGGCTGACCGGGCACGCCGACCGCGCGGCGGATCGGGTGCAGGACGCCTGGATCGACATCTGGAAAGGCCTGCGGAAGCTCGACGATGTCGTGGCCTTCCCGGCCTGGGCGTTCCGCATCGTCACCCGTCGCTGCCAGCGCGACTGGCATGCGCACGAACGCGCGCATGCGGATCTGCTCGACATCGCCGACACCCCGTACGACAGCGATGATGCCGCGGCGGCCGATGGCATGGCCCGCGACATCGATGTCGCGCGCGTGCAGGCAGCGATGGCGACGCTTCCGCCCACCCAGCGCGCTGCGCTGTCGCTGTTCCATCTCGAAGACCTGAGCGTGGCGGAGATTTCCATCGCCCTCGACGTACCACCGGGCACGGTCAAGACCCGGCTGATGCACGCGCGGCGCAAGATCCGCGCCCGATTGGAAGGAGACCCCCATGAGCAAGACCGATGACATGATCGAACGCGCCCTGTCCGCAGAAGATCGCGAACTGCTGGCGCGCCATGGCGAACCCGGTTACTTCACCCAGGCGTTCGGCCTGTTCCGCGGCCCGCAGGGTGGCGTGATCTGGCTGACCTACCTGAGCTCGCTCGCCGCCTTCGCGGGCTTTGCGTATGCCTTCTGGCAGATGTGGACGGCCGATGACATCCTCGTGTCGATGAAGTTCGGCGTCCTCGCCGTCGTGCTGTTCCAGTGCACCGCGATCGCGAAGTCCTTCCTCGGCGCGCGCATGGAAAGCAACCGCAGCCTGCGCGAGCTCAAGCGCGTCGAACTGCAGGTGGCGATGCTGCGCGACGCCGTGAGTGACGATGCGCGCACCGCATCGAAGTGATACGGGCTCGCATCCCGGCGCAGCGATCCATCAGTGCGCCGGGATCGATGCCCTGCGCGTTCCGCGCGGCTGCCAGCGCCTCCGCAACCGCAACGCCGGCCGCTCCACTGCGTAGTACAGAATCGCCGCCGCGAGCAGCGACGCGGTACCGTAGACCATGAACGCCACGTAGCCATGCCCGTCGAGGGCTGCGCCGAGATGCGTTTCCACCAGCTTGAACACCGGCTTGTGCACCAGGTACAGGCTGTACGACACCGCGGCCAGCCACGCCACGCCCGGAAACGCACGTCGGCCGATCCAGCTGTCGGTCTGCGCACCTGCGAACACGAGCAGCGCCAGGCCGAACGACAGCACCGGCCAGCCGATGCTGTTGCCGAGCAGGCCGGTGCGTTCGCGGAACAGCCAGAAGCTCAGCGCCATGATGGCAAGGCCGGCGATGAACACCAGGTTCGCGCGACCGGCGGCGCGCTGCCACGAAGCCGGGCGATACGTCTTCCACACCGCGAGCAGCACGCCGGCGAGCAGGCCGTCGAGGCGGTTCCAGGTCGGATAGTAGATCTCCTCGACGAACCAGTTGTAACCCGGGTCCAGCGCATCGAAGTGAAGCCAGATCGCACTGCGCAGCGCGATGCCGCCCAGCACCAGCGCGATGCAGAAGGCCAGCAGCGCCGTGGCGGAACGCAGGCGCGAGAACAGCAAGGCAAGCAACGGGAACGCCAGGTAGAAGTGTTCCTCGACGCACAGCGACCATGCATGCGAAAACGCGGCATTGCTGCCGTAGTCGATCGACACGTTCACGAAGAATCCCGCGAACTTCCACCACGGTTCCATGCCAGGCGCTTCGCGGAAACCGGGCCAGAGCAGGTAGACCGCGAGCACCGCCCAGAAGGCGGGCAGGATGCGGAACCCACGACGCAGGTAGAAATCACCGAAGGAGAACCGCTCGCCGCGCGCCAGCGGCGCCAGCACCTGCGAACCGATCAGGAAGCCGCTGAGCACGAAGAACAGGTCGACGCCCATCCAGCCGTACTGCTGCAGCCATTGCCAGTCTTCACCCAGGCCACCGACGAGGAACGAGTGGAACAGCATGGTCCAGATGACCGCGATGGCGCGAAGCGAATCGAGGCCGGCAAGGCGCTGGGAATGAACGTGCATGAGGTGCCGTGAGATATGCAGGCTGCGACATGCAGCCCGCGTGACGAACGATTCTAGGCGCGCGGAACGCGACGTGGCGCGACGTGACGCGGGTTACGCATCACGGGTTCGAAGCGCTCGTCACGCGTCATTGCGGTGCGGGTTCATCGGCATCGATGCCCGCAAGCCTGCGCAGCAGCGGATCGATGTAGCTGCGACTGGCCCGCACAGGCGTGCCATCCCCCAGGCGCAGGATCGCGTCCCGGTTCGCCAGCGGCTGCAGTTCGTCGATGCAGTCGAGGCGCACGATCGCCGACCGGTGGACGCGGACGAACCGTGCAGGATCAAGCTTTTCGACCAAGCGGCCGAGCGTGTCGCGGACGAGGTGGCGTTGGCCATCGACATGCAGGCAGGCGTAATCCCCATCGGCCTCGATCCACGTGATCGCATCGGCATCGACGTAGCGCATGCGGCGCCCCACGCGCACTTCGAAGCGTCTTGCATACGCGTTCGCAGGCGCCGGCGCGGTGCCGGATGCCGGGCCCGGGAGCGTTCGCCAGCGATGCGTCTCCCGTGCGCGATCGATCGCTTCCTCGAAGCGCGCATCGTCCACGGGCTTGAGCAGGTAGTCGATCGCACGCAGCGCGAACGCGCGCACCGCGAATCCATCGTGGGCCGTCAGCAGGATGGCCATCGGCCGCATCGATTCCGGCAACGATGCGAGCACGTCCAGACCCGATGCACCGGGCATCTGCACGTCGACGAAGGCAAGCTCCACCTGCGCCGTCCGCAGCCCTTCGATCGCGGCAAGTCCGTCCGCATACTCGGCCGCCACCAGCAGGTCCGGATGCGCGGCGAGGCGCGCACGCAAGCCGCTGCGCGCCAGCGGTTCGTCGTCGATGATCGCAACGCGCATCACGCGGGCGTCTCCGCGAAAGCCGGCCCGAGCGCGTCGTCGCGATATGGCAGGTCGAGTTCCACCAGGAAACAACCGTTCGTCCCGCGTTCCGCACGCAGCGCGTGGTCGCCCGGATACAGGCCGCGGAGCCGTTCGGCGAGATTGCGCAGGCCGATGCGCCCCCCTGGCTCTTCGCTGGACGATGGCGTGTCGCTGGTGTCGTTCTCGACCCGGATCCGCACGCGGTCTTCGACGCGATCGATGCAGATCTCCAGCAGACCGGGCGTCCGTCGCGGCGCGATGCCGTGCCGGATCGCATTCTCGATCAGCGGCTGCAGCAGGAGCGTCGGCACGCGTGCGCGCAGCACGTCGGCGCCGATGCGCCATTTCACCCGCAGGCGAGAGCCGAGCCTCGCGCGTTCGATGTCCAGATAGCCTTCCGCATTCGCCAGTTCCTCCGCCAGCACCACTTCGTGCGAGGCATCGGCATCCAGCGTGGTGCGCAGGAAATCGCCGAGCCGCGCGATCATCGCCTGCGCCTCGGCATTGCGGGCTTCAGCGACGAGTCCGGATACCGCGTTCAGCGTGTTGAACAGGAAGTGCGGCTGCAATTGATAACGAAGCGCACGCAATTCCGCATCCCGTGCAGCGGCCCGCGCTTCGGCGTGCCGGGCCTGCTCGTTGCGCAACTCGAAGGCGTACATGAGCACGGCGTGCGTCGCACAGAACGCGATGAGCGCCAGCCAGCAAGACTCCAGGTCTTCGAACATGTCGACGAAATGGAAATCGGACAGCAGCCTCCAGCCCATCGACCAGCCGAGTGCGAAGCCGAAGAGCTTGTTGATCACCGACATGCCGTAGGTCAGCACGAAGACGGTCACGGCAAGCGACCACCAGGCGATCCCGCGGCGCCACAGCGCGCGCTGCAACCATGCCAGCACCGGCATCCACAGCACGCAGAGCACGATGTAGAGGGTGCCGTAGGCCACCGCCCTGGGAAGCTCGAGCTCCAGCAGCACCATCAGCGCCAGGGATGCGCAGGCCGGCAGGCCCGCCATCACCGTCAGCCAGGGCGGCATCTTCATGTCAGCGCCGTGCCGGAGGGTCGACATCGAAGTTGCGCCTCATCGCGGCGGATGGGAGGAATAGATCAACGACACGATTTTCCATCCGTCGCCGGTTTTCGCCAACTGCCAGGCCTCCAGCCCGCGATTGACGGGTTTTCCGTCCACGACATACACGAAATCGAAGTCGACCGAAGCCACCGTGCCGTCGGTACGGATGTCGATGTCCGAGAACACTTCCTCGTGCCGCCCGGGACTGCGTTCGATAGCCTTCGCGAACGCCTCGTAGGAGCCCGGCTTCATGAGCGGTGTCGCAAGGCGTACCTGCGTGTCGTCGGCACGGTGGTCCATCGACAGCCACGCGCCACCCTGCGGCAGGAAGAGCGCGCGCAGCGTTTCCCCATCGCCGCTGGATATCGCCGCACGGAAGCGCTCGACCACTTCGCGCACATCCGACTCTGCGGATGCATCGCTGGAAGGTCCCGCCAGCACCGGATAGACCCACACGCACGCCGCGAGCAGTGCGGCCGTGCTCCACGTTCTGGTTGCCCGCGTCCTGCCGACGATCGCCCTGCGCATCGAGCCCTGCCTGTTGGGAAAGGCTGCATTTGAGCAGGCAAGGATCGCTTGCGGAACGCCGATGCCGTGGCGCCGCGGCCAGACGGTGGGTGGCGCGACCGGCCGGTGCCTGCCGCGCCCGAGGACTCAGGCGAGCGGTTCGTCGCTCAGGTAGGTGTACGCGGTCAGGCCGTTTTCCAGTGCCTCGTTCAGGCGCGCAGCCTCGCCCTTGCTCAGGTCGACCGCACCGACCTTGGCACGATAGATCCGGCGCAGGTCGTCGACCTTGTAGCCGACGTAGTCGAGCATGACGTCGGTCGTGTCGCCGCGACGCTGCTGCACGATGCGGAAACCGTTGTCGTCGCAGCGCGCTTCCACCGCATCGGTATCGCCGAAGAGGTTGTGGATGTCGCCGAGGATTTCCTGGTACGCGCCGACCAGGAAGAAACCGATCCGGTAGCGCTCGCCCGGACGCGGCGCATGCAACGGCAGCGAGCTGTCGAGATCTTCGTTCTCGACGTAGGTATCGATCTTGCCGTCGGAATCGCAGGTCAGGTCGGCGATCACGCCGCGACGTTCCGGACGCTCGTCCAGGCGCTCGATCGGCGTGATCGGGAACACCTGGTCGATCGCCCACACATCGGGCATCGACTCGAACAGGCTGAAGTTGACGAAATACTTGTCGACCAGGCGCTCGTTGAGTTCGTCGAGCAGGTCGCGGTGGCTCTTTTCGTCGTAGGTCAGGCGCGCGCGCACCGCGTGGGCGATGGCGTAGAACAGGTCGTCGAGGCGCGCGCGCGCGACGAGGTCGATCTGGCCGAGCGCATAGAGGGACAGGCCCTCGCTGTGGTGGTGCTGCGCCTCGTGGAACAGTTCGACCGACGGTCGCTTGTCGATGTCGGCGTGGATCTCGCGCAGGTGGCGGATCACCGCGGCTTCGTCGTCGTGCCCGGGTGGCACGCGACCTTCCGGCGCACGCTCGACCTCGGACACGTTCGTCACGAGCATGGCGTGGTGCGCGGTCATCGCGCGACCGCATTCGGTCACGAGGCGCGGCGGGGCGAGCCCGTACTGCTCGCACGCCTCCGCGACCGGCTGGACGATGCTCGAGGCGTACTGGTGGATGCCGTAGTTGATCGAGCAGTAGCTGCGCGAACGCGTGCCTTCGTAGTCGATGCCCAGGCCACCGCCGACATCGACGTGGCTGATCTTCGCGCCGAGCTTCGACAGCTCGACGAAATAACGCGTGGCTTCGCGCATGCCGTTGGCGATGTCGCGTACGTTGCTGATCTGCGAACCCATGTGGAAGTGCAGCAGGCCCAGGCAATCGCCCATGCCGGCGTCGCGCAGGGTCTTCCACAGGTCCAGCACCTGGCGCGGCGACAGACCGAACTTGGCCTTGTCGCCACCGCTGTTCTGCCACTTGCCGGCACCCAGCGAAGCCAGGCGCATGCGCACGCCGAGGCCCGGCGTGACGCCGAGCGCCTTCGCCTCTTCCATCACCAGCGGCAGCTCGGACGGCTTCTCGACCACGATGAAGGTCTGCATGCCGAGCTTGCGGCCGATCAGGGCCAGGCGGATGTATTCGCGATCCTTGTAGCCGTTGCAGACGATCAGGCCGCCGGGACGGCTCAACGCCAGCACCGCCATCAATTCGGGCTTGCTGCCCGCTTCCAGGCCGAAACCGTCACCCGCGTGCGACGCGAGCGTGCCGGCCACCCCGGCGTGCTGGTTGACCTTGATCGGATACACCGCGGTGTAGCCGCCGGTGTAGTCGAAGTCCTGCTGCGCCTGCGCGAACGCGGCCTGCAGCTTGCCCAGGCGGTCGCCGAGGATCTGCGGGAAGCGCACCAGCAGCGGCAGTTTCGCACCACTCGACAAGGCCGCGTCGACAACTTCCGGCAGGGCCACGCCGGACGCCTGCGCGCCGCGCGGATGCACGACGATCCGGCCGCGTGCGTCGATGTCGAAGTAACCCTCGGCCCAGTGCGGGATCGAGTAGGTCTTGCGGGCTTGGTCGATCGACCAGGCGGTCATGGGCGTGCTTCCGGGACGTCAGGGGGGCGTGCATTGTATGGCCTGCGGCCCGCCCGCACTGCCACTGCGCCGGGTCAGCGCCCGCGTCGGTACACCGGAGCCCCGCAGACCGCCCGCACCCGCCTGGCCAGCGGGCGCTGGCCCGAGTCCCCGTCGCCGAACACGGTCACGCTGCCGGGCAGGCGCAGCGCGCCGACCAACCGTTTCAGACCGGCCGCCTCGCTGGCGACGGACCCACGCCAGGCGACCAGCAGCGTGTAATGCGCGGCCTCGCCCGGCAGGTCCAGGCGCTTGCGCACCAGCCAGGCATCGCTGACCTGCGGGATCGCCCGCAACGCCCCGGCGAGCGCCTGCAGGCCTTCGGCATCCAGGTCATGGGCCACCAGCTCGTCGTCCTCGTCGACGCCGTCGCGCGCCCGCAGCGACGCGGCCTGCGCGGCGAACCCTTCGCGCAGCCGCTCGAGCGCGACCGCCAGCGGCGTCGCGACGGTCGGGTCTCGTCGCCAGGCGTCCAGCCGTTCGAAGACCGGGACGATCGCCCCCGGGTCGCCGGTCATCGCCCGTTCCAGCAGCGCGACGCCCTCGGGATCGCCGGCATCCACCCGCAGCACGCCGACCCGAAACAGCGCCGACGGGTTGTCCGGCAGCCGCGCCAGCACACGCTCGTACGCACGCAGGGGATCCTGCTCGGGGCGCAGGCGCTCCACCAGCCGGGCATGGGCCAGCAGATCGGCATCGCTCGGCCCGTCGCCGCGCTCCAGTTCGGACAGATGGCGACGTTCCGGCTCGGCGGCGGCATGGCCTTCGGCCCAGCGCGCGTCCAGCCGTTCGCGCCACAGGGCATCGACCGCACGCTCGATCTCGGCTTGCAGCGGGGTGTCGAACAGCGCCAGAGCCGGCGTGCCCGGCCGCAGGCTCGACGGGACGCCCTCGCCCGCCGCGAGCCGCCTCGACAGCGCGGGATGGGTGTCGTCGACATCGTGCTCGCGCTCGGAGGCGGCCATCACCCGGTCCACGTCCAGCGGCGGCAGTTCGCGCAGCCAGCGCGCCTGTTCGGCGCTGATCGACAACGGTGGCTTCGGCTGGGCACGCATCCTGTCCGACATCGGACGCAACAACCGCTTGTCGAGCCATGCGGACGCGTGCTCGAGGCGGACCAGGCCGGTGGCCAGCGGCCCGTGGCCGACCAGGCGCCGCGCGACCGCATCCGCCTCGAACTCTTCCTCGCGGGCCAGCACGAAGCTGACTGCATCGAAGTGCGGTGCATACCAGGCGAAGAAGCGCGACAGCAGCAGCGGCGACAGCAGGCCGCTGACCGCGACGGCTTCGGCCATGCGCCACCAGCGCAGGCGCAGGCGATAGATCCAGGCCATGAACCGGCCATTGCCGCTGCGGAAATGGCCGAATTCGTGCGCGATCACCGCCAGCAGCTCGTCGCGGTCCAGCAGCCGCAGCAAGGGCAGGCCGAGGACGAGGTAGCGGCGCTCGCCCAGCAGTCCGAAGACGCGCGGACAGGTCACGGCGGCCGCATTCAGCTCGCCGTCGATCACCACGCCGTCCAGCGGCGGCGCGCCTGCCTCGCGACGCAGGCGTTCGATCTCGGCCGCCAGCTCCGGCACGTGGTCGGCCCACAGCCGGTATCCCGAGGGCGGCGTCACATCGACCCACAGTGCGCGCAGGACGCCGCCTCCCACCATCAGCAGGAAAATCACCATGATTCCTGCCTGCACGTCCCACTCTTGCCCGGTGACGAACATCCCCCCGATCGCCAGCACCGGCAGGCCCAGCCCGATCAACGCCAGCCCACCCAGCACGACATAGCCCAGGGCCGCCAGCAGGGCCACCCGGCGACGGTAGGCGTCCGGCGCGCGGCGGGACTCCTCTTCCAGCCGTGCCACCCGTGCCTTGCGTCGTCGTTCGTCGGCGGTCTCGCGCATTCGGGTCTCCGGTGGGCCATGGCAGGCCGTTCAGCCCGGCATCGTAACGGAAGCGCCAAGTCCGCTTAGGTACAATGCCGCCCCCTCCCAACCTCCCGGGCCCCGCGCCATGACCGAGACTTCCTGGCATTTCGAGCAGTTCGAGCCCACCGGCTCGGCCATCGGCTACCGCATCACCCGCAAGCTCGACGAGGTGCAGTCGCCGTTCCAGAAGATCGAGATCTACGAGAGCACCGACTGGGGCAACCTCATGCTCATCGACGGCGCGATGATGCTCACCGCCCGCGACAACTTCCTGTACCACGAGATGATCTCGCACCCGGCGCTGTTCACCCATGCCAATCCCGAGAACGTGGTCATCATCGGTGGCGGCGACTGCGGCACGCTGCGCGAAGTGCTGAAGCACCCGGGCGTGAAGAAGGCCGTGCAGTGCGACATCGACGAGCAGGTCACGCGCATGGCCGAGAAATGGTTCCCGGAACTGTGCGATTCGAACGACGACCCGCGCGCCGAACTGCTGTTCGACGACGGCATCGCCTACATGCAGAACGTCGCGCCGGGCAGCCTGGACATCGTCATCGTCGACTCCACCGACCCGGTCGGCCCGGCCGAAGGCCTGTTCAACAAGGCCTTCTACGCGAGCTGCTTCCGCGTGCTGAAGGACGACGGCATCCTGATCCAGCAGTCCGAGTCGCCGCTGATGCAGCTGGCGCTGATCCAGGCGATGCGCGACGAAATGGGCAAGGCCGGCTTCACCACCTTCAAGACCCTGCCGTTCCCGCAGCCGTGCTATCCGACCGGCTGGTGGAGCGTCACCCTCGCCCGCAAGGCAGGCGGCTTCGACGGCATGCCCTTCGACTTCCGCGAAGCAGACGCGCGCGCGAAGACGTTCAAGACGAAGTACTACACCCCCGACCTGCACCGCGGCGTGCTGGTTTCGCCGCCGTTCGTGGCGGACGTGCTGGGCGACTGATCGCCCCGCTTGGCGAGCAGACCGGACGGGCCGCAGCGATGCGGCCCGTTCGCGTTCCGGGCGGAGCACAACGCGATTCGAACATCCGCATCATGCTGCCTTAAGACGTGCGGGCTACAAGGACGCATCTCCTCCGGGCCGAATCGATGATCCGCCACCATCCCCGCTGCGCGCGGCGCGTCCGAGGCGGCGCGCTGCCATTGCCGATGCCGGCGCGGTCGCCATTCATGATCGACGATGCCGGCTGGTTCGCCTGGATCCATTTCTGGGTGCCGTTGCTCACATGGCTGCTCGTGGTGTCGATGGTCGCCGCGCTGGACATCGACTGGCATCTCTCGCATGCCCTGTTCGCCTGGGAAGGCTATCGCTGGTTCCTGCGCGACACCCTGGTCACCGAAACACTGGTCCATCGCGGCGGACACTTGCTCAGCATCGCCGCATGGACGGGAACGCTCGCCGCATGGCTCTCCATCCGCCGACGCAACCCGGCGCTCGCGCGTCCCATGGCCCGTCTGCTGCTGTCCGTCCTGCTCTCCACCCTCCTGGTGTCCTGGATCAAGTCCTGGTCGAACATGGACTGCCCGTGGGATATCCAGGGACTCGGCGGCGTGCGCCCGAACCTCTCCCTGCTCGAGTGGCGACCGCACGGCCTGCCGCAAGGCCGCTGTTTTCCTGCCGGCCACGCCAGCGGCGGCTACGCCTGGCTCGCCCTGTATTTCTTCCTCCTGGCCGTGCGTCCCGCCTGGCGCCGATACGGTCTCGGCGCGGGCATCGGTCTCGGCGCGCTGTACGGCATCACGCAGCAACTGCGCGGTGCGCACTTCCTGTCTCACGATCTGTGGACGATCGCGATCTGCTGGTCCGTGGCCTATGCGCTGCGGGACCGTCGCGCCATGCCACGCATCACAGCATCACCGACATCGACACAGGGCGATTCGCGCAATCCAGTGCCGCACGCGGATGCATCGCCCGCAGTCACATTGCGCGCTGCACGACGCCCGTGCGAGACGCAATGAAAAATGCTTGAAAACAAGGCGAAAACGCCTGCAGATGAATCGCGTCCAAGCGCGTTGCGTCGACTTCGGAAATCCTAACGACAAACGCACCCTCGCCATCGATAGTCCCTCCGCCGGCTCGATTCGCATCAGCGAACACCGACACCCATCCCCCACGAGGAGCTATCCCATGAGCAACGACATCAAGAAGGATCACAGCATCGGCGAAGGTACTGGCGCTGCAGCAGGCGCGATCACCGGCGCCGCCATCGGTTCGGCCGCGGGCCCCGCAGGTTCGCTCGTCGGTGCAGCCGTGGGCGCCATCGCGGGCGCCAAGGTCGGCGGCACGGTCGCCGAAGCCGTGAATCCGACCGAGTACAACGACCACTTCCGCGAAAACTATCGCACTGCGCCCTACTACCGCAGCGATCGCGACTGGAACGACTATTCGCCGGCCTACCAGTACGGTTACGACGGCTACCGCTCGCACGCCGGCCGCAAGTTCGAGGACATCGAAAGCGACCTGGAGCGCGGCTGGGACAAGACCAGGGCCAACTCGCGCCTGGCGTGGGGCGAAGCCCGCGACGCCGTCCGTGACGGCTGGCACTACATCGAGCGTCGCGTGCCCGGCGATGCGGATGGCGACGGCCGCTGATCTCCCGTCGCAGCCTCGAAACAAGGCCGGAGCAGCCCCGGGCCGCTCCGGCCTCACCAACCGATGAGACCCCGAAGCGCATCGATCATCGCAATACCGCCAATCTGGTGCGGCCGCACTGCAAAAACCGTCGCCGGCCACGTTACGATTCGCGTTCGCGATCCGCCGGGAACTTCAGATGCTGCGACACGTCCTTTTCAGCGCCACGAGCCTGTTGCTGTTTTCATCGCTGCCGATCGCCGCGCAGTCGCCATCAGGCAGTGCAGGAGCCCCCGCCTTCGCCGAATGCTGGAAAGCAACTTTCACCGAGCAGCACAGCGGTCCAACGCGCATGCGCTACGTCAAATTCGGGGACCAGGGCTTCACGCACAGCTACGACGGCCCGTTCCGCTGGATCGGCGAGCCGAAGACCACACCAGTGACGATCACCTACCGCTACTGCTTCGCCAAGAGCAAGGAAGATGGCGGTGCCGTTCTCCTCGAGGGCAAGACCATCGACCTCGGCAGGATCGGCTCATCCAAGCTGCCGAACGGCGCCAAGGGCACCCCGGGATACGACATGGTCTCGACCCGCAACCTCGAAGTCTTCGACAGCCTCTATGGCCGCTTCCAGGGCGCAGGCGGCAAAGTCACCTCGCTGCAGGTGGAACTCGATCGCGAGAAGATGACCACCGCCGTGATCACGCACACCACCGAAGGCCGCACGCAGACCACCACCTACATGAAGGGCGAAACCGTCCGCGACACGCCCGCACCCTGACCCGCAGTCAGAGCGCGTCGCCGTCCATCTCGCCGGTGCGGATCCGCACCACCTTCTCGAGATCCCAGACGAAGATCTTGCCATCGCCGATCTTGCCCGTGCCGGCGGACTGCATGATCGCTTCGACCACGGTGTCCACCTGGTCGTCGGTCACGGCCACTTCGAGCTTGATCTTGGGCAGGAAGTCGACGACGTACTCGGCGCCGCGATACAGCTCGGTATGCCCCTTCTGCCGGCCGAACCCCTTGACCTCGGTGGCGGTGATGCCGGCCACGCCGGCTTCCGCCAGCGCCTCTCGAACATCATCGAGCTTGAAGGGCTTGATGATGGCCATGACCATCTTCATGAACGGGTCTCCGGGTCGAATGTCGTCTGCCCGGAAGGATAGCCGGGGTCGGTGGTTCGCGTCGGACTTTTCCCACGTCCTGGTGCGGCGTTCCCTGATGGTCCACTCCCGACGGCGACGCGATGCTGGGCGCCGCGCTACAATCCACGGAGCATGCCCATGATCGACCTCAGCCAGATCGACGACCTCGCCCGCCGCCTCAGCGGCCTGGTGCCTCCCGCCCTGCGCGAAGGCCGCGAGGAAATGCAGGACAACTTCAAGGCCGCCCTGCAGGCCGGCCTCAACAAACTCGACCTGGTGACCCGCGAGGAGTTCGACGTGCAGCGCGCCGTCCTCGCCCGCACACGCAGCCAGCTCGACGAGCTGCGTGCGCTGGTCGAACAGCTCGAAACACGCCTGGCAGAGCCGCGCCTCGCCGACTCCGGCAGCAGCGACACCCCGCCCCAGGCCTGAGGGGCATCCCCATGACATTGGCCCTCGTGCACACCCGTGCACGCACCGGCGTGCGCGCGCCCTCCGTGAACGCGGAAGTCTTCCTGGCCGGCGGCGTGCCGCGCATGTCGATCGTCGGCTTGCCCGAAGCGGCCGTCCGCGAATCCAAGGACCGCGTCCGCGCCGCGATCCAGTGCGCGCAATTCGAGTTCCCGGCGCGGGTCATCACCGTGAACCTGGCGCCGGCGGACCTGCCCAAGGATGGCGGTCGCTTCGACCTGCCGATCGCCCTGGGCATCCTCGCCGCCAGCGGCCAGATTCCGCTGGAAGCCCTCCGCGACTACGAATTCCTCGGCGAGCTGGGCTTGACCGGGGAACTGCGCCCGGTCGACGGCGTCCTGCCAGCCGCGCTTGCCGCCGCCGCCGAGGGGCGCAAGCTGATCGTTCCCGTTGCCAACGGCGCCGAGGCCGCGCTCGCGGCCGAGGTCGAAGCCTTCACCGCGCGCACCCTGCTGGAAGTCTGCGGCCACCTCAGCGGCTACAAGACGCTGCCACGCGCCATCGCCCCGCCGTGCGGCTACGACCACGGCCCCGACCTGCGCGACGTACGCGGCCAGACCCGGGCCCGGCGCGCGCTGGAGATCGCCGCCGCCGGTGGACACCACCTCCTGCTGGTCGGACCACCCGGCTGCGGCAAGACCCTGCTCGCCTCGCGCCTGCCCGGCCTGCTGCCCGACGCCAGCGAGGCCGAAGCCCTGGAAGCCGCCGCCATCGCCTCGATTGCCTCGTTCGGCGGACGCGGCCTCGATCCGAGTCGCTGGCGCACCCGCCCGTTTCGGAGCCCGCACCACACCGCCAGTGCCGTGGCGCTGGTCGGCGGCGGCGCGGAGCCGCGTCCCGGGGAAATCTCCCTTGCCCATCAAGGCGTGCTCTTCCTCGATGAGCTGCCCGAGTGGGACCGCAAGGCACTCGAAGTGCTGCGCGAGCCGCTGGAATCCGGCGTGGTGACGATCTCCCGTGCAGCGAGGCAAAGCGAATTCCCGGCACGGTTCCAGCTTGTCGCAGCGATGAACCCCTGCCCCTGCGGCTGGGCCGGCGATCCCTCAGGCCGCTGTCGCTGCCACCCCGACGCGATCCTGCGCTACCGCAGCAAGATCTCCGGCCCACTGCTCGAACGCATCGACCTGCATCTCGAAGTGCCGCGACTGCCGCCAGCGGAACTGCGCCCAGATGCACCGCCAGGCGAGTCCAGCGACGCCGTGCGCGCACGCGTGGTGCAGGCGCGAGCACGGCAACAACAGCGCGCAGGTTGCATCAACGCCCGGCTCGACCAGTCTCAGACCAACGCGGTCTGCCGGCTCGCGCCCGAGGACCAGGCGATGCTGGAGAACGCGATCGACCTGCTGCAGTTGTCGGCACGCTCGATGCACCGCATCCTCCGGGTCGCGAGGACCATCGCCGATCTCGCCGGGAGCGACGACATCCTCGGTCCGCATGTGGCGGAGGCGATCGGGTATCGGCGCGGGGAGCGGGGAGCGGCATCACGCGCAGCGTGAGCACGCTCACGCTGCCTCTACACTACGGACGGCACCATCGCCTCAAGGATCGAGAGTGAAGACACGTTACCGGCGCGCAGCGACTTTTCGGATGCTCGGCCATGACTGCGATCGATGACTTTCCCGCACTGTGCGCCTGGCGGGATGCCGGCGAATTCATCCGCATCCGCGGCCATCGCATCCATTGCCGTCGCGGCGGAACCGGTCCTCGACTCCTGCTGATCCATGGTTTCCCGACCGCCAGCTTCGACTGGGCGCCGATGTGGCCGATGCTGGTTTCGCGCTTCGATGTGCTTGCCTTCGATCTGCTTGGCCTCGGCCTTTCCGCCAAACCGCGCGGCCATCGCTACCGCGTGGCCGAGCAGGCGGATCTTGCCGAAGCGGTTTCGCACCACTACGGCTGGCACGACGCGTTCGTGCTCGCTCACGACTATGGCGATACGGTCGCGCAGGAGCTGCTGGCCCGGAGCAACCGCGATCCCGCGCATGCCGCGCTGCGCATCCTTCGCCTGTGCCTGCTCAATGGCGGACTGTTCCCCGAAACCCATCGTTCGCGCCCCATCCAGCGACTGCTCGCCTCGCCCCTGGGGCCCTGGCTGGTCGGGCTGATGAGCCGCCGCGGTTTCGCACGAAATCTCAATGCCTTGTTCTCGCCGACACGACCGCTCGACGAAACGGCGATCGACGAATACTGGGCGTTGCTGCAACACGATGAGGGCATTCATGCGGTGCCGTCCCTGCTCGGTTACATGGCCGAACGCCGATGCGAACGTGCACGCTGGGTCGGCGCGCTGCAGACGACCCAGACGCCCCTGCGCCTGATCTGCGGTGCAGTCGACCCCGTGAGCGGACTGCACATGTCCGAGCGCTATCGGGAGCTCGTTCCGCACGCGGATGTCGTCCTGCTGGACGACGTCGGTCATTTTCCGCAACTGGAAGATCCCGGACGGGTCTTCGCTGCGGCCACCGCGTTTTTCCTTGGCGACGACGCGCAGACACCCGCGTGATGCGCTCCGTCGCCCTGCACCCGGGCGCCGCCGACCTGTCCCATTCCACCCTGCGCCGGCGTTCAGCCGGTCAAGCAGAGGCTTTTTTCAAATACCCCGCAAACTGGTAGGATTCCCCATACGGAGCGGTATTGTTTCTGGTCAAAGGATCGACAGATGGAAAGCAAGGAAAGCTGTGTCGTCGCACGGACGTGTGCGCCTTCGGAAGACGTGGCCACCACTGCAGCGCCGGAGACCCGGCCCGCTGATGCCGATTTCCCCCTGACGGACATGCAGCGCCTGCTTGTCGTCAGCGCGTCCGACGGCATGGAATACGCGCTGCATCCGCACCTCTACTTCGAAGTGGAGCGTCCCGGACTCGACATCGATCGCTTTGCGTCCGCAATCACCCGCGTGCTCGAACGCCATCGACGCAGCATCGTCGCGGTGACGCCCGACCTGCGGCTGCGGCAGGTCGAAGAGGCAGGACCACTTCAGGTGCAGGTGTGGGACCTGCGAGGGCTCTCCGAGCTGGGAACCGCCCACGCACTCATGCAGATCCGGCACCGGATGTCGAACCAGCCGCTCCCGATGGATCGCTGGCCATGGCTCGACTTCCAGGTGACGCGATATGGCGACGGCGACACCCGACTGCACGTCAACTTCAGCAACCTGTTCCTCGATCAGTATTCGGGACTTCGCCTGCTCTCGGAGATCGAGCAGCACTACGCGACGCCCGATATCGAGTTGCCCGCAGACCGGATGGGAATCCAGGAGGTCTCGGTCGCATTGGCGCAGCGGCACGACGCCGCGGATCGGGCACGCGCCTACTGGACCGATCGCATCGCGACGCTGCCCGCGCCTCCGGACCTGCCGATCTCGCGCCTGCACGGCAACCCCGGATTGAACCGGCGACGCCTCGTTCTGGACGCCACGACATGGAGCGCCTTCACCGCAGGCGTCGGCCTGCACGACATCAGCCCGGTGACGGCACTGCTCACGGTGTACGGTGAGATCGTCGCCCGTTTCAGCGGCTCGCGCCATTTCATCCTCAACCAGATGATGTCGCGTCGCGCGCTGCGGCGGATCCCGGGCGCCGAATCCGTACTGGGCAACCTGGGTGCGATCTATCCGCTGGAATTCGAC
Organism: Lysobacteraceae bacterium; assembly: GCA_016789405.1. Taxonomy (GTDB): domain Bacteria; phylum Pseudomonadota; class Gammaproteobacteria; order Xanthomonadales; family Xanthomonadaceae; genus Lysobacter_I. The sequence goes on along the minus strand of JAEUPQ010000013.1, from coordinate 61,473 downwards.
TGGCGGGGAACGGCGTCCCTGCGGGAGAGGGCCCGCCGACTGCAGTCGACGATCATCGCCGATCTCGGACGCACCGATTGGTCGGGCGTCGATGTGCTCGAAGCCTTGAATGCGCGCCACCGCTCGCAAGGCAGCGCTGCGTGTCCCTTCGTCGTCTCGTCGGGGCTGGCCGGCGGACCGCAGGAGGAGTTCGGCTACAGCAAGCTCGCGACGCCGCAGGTGCTGCTCGACCACCAGTTCTTCGCGCTTCGCGGAGATCGCGTCGAAATCATCTGGGACGTCGTGGAAGCGGCGTTCCCGGCAGGCTTCATCGATGCCTTGTGCCGTGCGCATGAAGCGTTGATACGAACCCTGGCTGACAATCCGGAAGCGTGGACCACGACGACGATGCTCGTGCCGATCGGCCGTACGGAGCCACCGACCCGCCTCTGCCCGACACAGTCGCTGCTCGATGGCCGTCTGTCGGACGGCCTGAAAGCCACCGCATCCGTCGCCCCCGGCCATCCGGCCGTGGTGTGCGGCGACCACGTGCTGACCTACGGCGAACTCGCTGCAGCCGCCGAGTCACTGGCGAAGCTGCTGCGTACTCGCGGCGTCCAAGCCGGGGATCGCGTCGCGGTCGTGCTGGCCAAGGGCGCCCCGCAGATCATCGCCGTCTACGCCACGCTGCTCGCAGGCGCGGCCTACGTGCCGATCGATCCGGCATCTCCACAGCGACGGATCGATCAGCTGGTCAACGACGTCGGAGCGGCCGCCATCGTCGCGGCCGACACGATCGCGCATGCGAGCGTGCCCGTCCTCCGGGTCAGTGACGACACATCAGCCGCCATCCATGTGGATCTGCCGATCGACCTCGACCCGTCCGCGCTCGCCTACGTCATCTACACGTCCGGCTCGACCGGGCAGCCCAAGGGCGTCGCACTCGACCACCGCGGACCGATCAACACGATTCTCGACGTCAACAACGCGTTCGGCATCGTCGCGGAGGATGTGCTGTTCGGCGTGTCGTCGCTGTCGTTCGACCTGTCGGTCTACGACATCTTCGGCGCGGCGATGGCCGGCGCGACGCTCGTGCTGCCCGATCCGGCCGACCACACTCCGCATGCCTGGCTGGCCGCGATGATCGAGCGGCAGGTCACGGTCTGGAATTCGGCGCCGCCCCTGATGCAGCTCCTGGTCGATGTCGCGCGTGCCGAAAACGTCCGCCTGCCCGCGCTGCGCATCGTGATGCTGTCCGGCGACTGGATCCCGCTGTCGCTGCCCGACGACATCAAGGCGATCGCGCCGAATGCGAAGGTGATCAGCCTCGGCGGTGCGACGGAGGCGTCCATCTGGTCGATCTGGCATCCCATCGATGTCGTCGATCCACGGTGGCGCAGCATCCCCTACGGACGACCGATGGCGAACCAGCCGTGGTACGTGCTCGACGAGCAGGGCAACGAGACACCGCTGTGGACGACGGGGCAGCTGCACATCGGCGGCATCGGCCTGGCGCAAGGCTATTGGGGCGATCCCGAAAAGACGGCCTCGGCATTCGTGAGCCACCCGGTCACGGGCGAACGCATCTACCGCACCGGCGATCTCGGCCGCCTGCTGCCCGACGGCAACATCGAGCTGCTCGGGCGGATCGACGCGCAATGCAAGATCCAGGGGCATCGCGTGGAACCCGGCGAGGTCGAGCACGTGCTGGCTGCCGATCCACGCGTCAAGGACGCCGTCGTCCTCGTCGCAGGCGAAGCCAGGCAGAAGCAGCTCCATGCATTCATCGTTCTCCATGCAGGTTCGAACATCGGTGATGGCGAATCCATCCGCACGGGCCTGGCGGACCAGCTGCCGAGCTACATGATTCCGGCGAGGATCACGGTCATCCCCAGCCTGCCCGTCACGTCCAACGGTAAACTGGACCGCAGCGCCCTGCTCGCACTCGCCGAAGCGACCGCCGATGCCCGCCCGGAACATGTCGCGCCGCGCACCGAACTGGAACGCACGATCGTCGCCGTCTGGAAGGACGTGCTCGGTGTCGACACCATCGGCGTCGAAGACGATTTCTTCAACCTCGGGGGACACTCGTTCACCGCGTTGCGCACGATCGCTGCGCTGCGCACGAGAACGAAGCTCGACGTGTCCCTCGGCGGACTGCTCGAGTCGCGCACCGTTTCGCGCCTGGCAAGCCTGATGACGGGGCAGCGGCTTTCCAACGTCCTGGTGCCGCTGCACGCTGGAACCGGGCCCGCATTGTTCATGGTGCATCCGGCCGGCGGATCGGTTGCGGCCTATCGCGAGCTCGCGCGCGAGCTCGACCGCACCTGCTTCGGACTCGCCGCGAGCGAACCGCTGCCCGACACCCTGGAGGCGCTGGCGAAGGGATATGTCGCTGCCGTGCGTGGCGCTGCGCCAGGCCCATACACCATCCTCGGGTGGTCGTCGGGAGGCGTGATCGCGTTGGAGATGACCGCACAGCTCGAAGCCGCAGGAGAACAGGTGGCACAGCTGATCGTGCTCGATGCGCCCGCACCGACGGACCCGCCACCGGGCCCTGTCGACGACGCGACGATGCAGGCGTGGTTCCGTGAGGACACCGCCGGCGCCGACCTGCTCGCCGCGGAACTCCACCATGTCTACCCGGTGTTCGCGCAGGTCGTGAATGCGTGCCGCAGCTACGCGCCGGGCGTCGTGGCTGCCGATGTCGCGCTGATCCGTGCGCGCGATGGACATGTCAGCGAGTACGCGGCGCACCCGCACGAGGCCATGGACGATTGGGGCTGGTCCACGCGTACGCGTGGCACGGTGGCGACACGCACCGTCGCGGGCACGCACCACAGCCTGTTCGGTGCGCAGCACCTCGCCGACGTCGTGGCCGCGCTGCGAGAGCTCACACGATGAGCGCTGTCCACCCGTGCGGCTCGCCCTCACATCTTCCTGCATGCGCACCAACGCCCGTGCGCGTTGGCGTCGCGGAGTGACCATGCCAATTTCGAACGCATCTCCCGTCAGCCGTGAACTGCCCACCGACGTCGACGTCGTCGTCATCGGTGCGGGCCAGGCCGGTCTCGCCGTCGGTCGTACGCTCAAGCAGGCCGGCGTCGACTTCGTCATGCTCGACGCTGCGACCGAACTCGGCGTGTCCTGGACCAACCGCTGGGATTCCCTGCGGCTCTTCACATCGGCGCGCTACTGCGGCCTGCCTGGCCTGCCATTCCCCGGCGACCCGGATCGATACCCCGCGAAGGACGAAGTGCCGGACTACTTCCGCACTTACGCAGCCACGTTCGAACTGCCGATCCATCTCGATACACCGGTGGTTTCGGTCAAGCGCGCCGGTGACGCCTTCACCGTGGGCACGCCCGGCGCAAGCCTGATCTCACGCCAGGTCGTGGTGGCCGTCGGCGCATTCCAGACGCCGCTCATACCGGCGTTTTCGCAACGACTTCCCGCGTCCGTCACGCAGCTGCATTCGCATGCATACCGCAATCCCGACCAGATCCCCGCCGGCAGGGTCGCCGTCATCGGATCAGCGAACTCGGGACTGCAGATTGCGGAAGAACTGTCCGGCAGTCGCGACGTGGTGGTCTGCAGGGGCCGCAAGCAACCCAGGCTGCCGCAACGGATTTTGGGACGCGACGCCTTCTGGTGGTTGTCCAAGTCCGGAATCCTGCGCCTGCCGACGAACACGCCGCTTGCGCGACGGCTCGCGATGCCGGACCCGGTCGTCGGAACCAGGATCAGCGATCTTGCCCAGCGCGTCGAATTCGCCGAGCGCGTCGTCGATGTCGCCGGCGCACAGCTCGTCACTGCCGACGGCAAGCGGATCGACGCATCGACCGTGCTGTGGGCCACCGGCTACCGCAACGACTGGTCATGGCTCGGCGCGGAACTGCTCGGCGCGGATGGACAGCCCGTGCACGACGCGGGCGTCGGCCCAACCGGACTGCACTTCGTCGGCCTGTACCGGATGCGCAACCGCGGCTCGGCCCTGCTCGGTTTCGTGGGGCGCGATGCGGAGCGCGTCGGATCCGTCGTCGCGCGACGCTGCCGACACTGAATTCGATCCAGGCCTGCCGGTTGAACCAGCTGGTTCAACCCACTGGTTCAACCATCTGCTTCAACCATCTGGCTCAACCGAAGAGTCAACCGGCTGCTCAGTCAGCCGGTTGAAGCGCCAGGTTCAATCGACCTGCTCCGGCTGCCATTCGTGGACCAGCCGCTCGTAGTTCTCGTGATCGGGCTCCAGACCCGCGGCGACGATCTCCCACAGCATCTCGTCCGTGCCGCCGCCGATGCGCGCCATCTTCACGTCGCGCCACCAACGGCCCAGCGGCGACTCCGTCTCGAGCACACCCGCGCTGCCGAAGATGTGCATGCACTCGGACATCACTTCGCATCCCAGGCGAACCACGGTGACCTTCGCCGCCGAGGCCGAACGCACGTTGAAGCCGGCACCGTCCGCGATCAGCCCGTTCAAGGCCAATCGCATCATGTCGACCCGCGCCTGCAGGTCCGCGACCCTGAGCCGCAGTGCCTGGTGATCGAACAGCGTGGCGCCGAAGGATTTCCGTCGCTTCATCCGGGCGACCGTCACGCCCAGCGCGAGATGGCAGGCGCCGAGGATCTGCGCAGCCATCGCGAAGCGCTCCTGGGCCAGTGCCCAGCTGAGCACGGCGAGACCCGTTCCGGGCCGGGCGATCATCATGTCGGCGGGCACCCACGTATCGAAGACGACAGGTGCGGTGCTGATGCTCCTGGCGCCGACGATGTCGAATGCCTTGCCGACGCGAAGCTGCGACGTGGGCACGAGGAACAACGCAAGATCGTCGCGGCCTTCCCGACTGTCATCGACACCGCGGAGCGCGAGCACGATGTAATCGGCGACCGTCGACGGCGACGCCATCTTCTTGTGCCCTCGAAGCCGGAAACCGCCGTTCTCGGGGACTGCCGTCGAGCTGAGCCCGAGCATGTCCGAGCCCGCGCCGGCTTCGGTCGCGGAAATGCACAGCACGGCATCGCCCGCCATCGCCTGGCCGGCGACTTCGCGCAGGCGCGCGGAACGACCGAACCGACGCAGCATCGCAATCGCCGAGTCGTGCAGGGTCACGCCGGACGCGATGCCGCCGCAGCCGAGCCGGCCGAAGCGTTCGGACAGCGCGAGCGTGTGTTCCAGCGCCGGCAGCGGACGCTCCTGCCACTTGGCCGCGAAGATGCCTTCCCTGCCGAGCAATTCGATGATGCTGCGCGGGAACGTGCCGGCGGCTTCCGCATCCTCGATGATCCGGCGCGTCGATGCCAGGGCCAGGATCCCGTCCAGATGGTCCTTGAAGGCAGCGATATCGGACATCGAATGTTCCAGACAGATGCTCATGATGAACCGATCTCTTCCTGTTGCCGTTGGTTGTTCCTGCTGTGCAGGATGGCCAGCTCCGTTTCGACGATGCTGATGGTCGCGGAACGTCGCGGCTTCCCTGATGGCGTCTTCGGCAGGGTGCGTGGCGGGATCACCGAAACCAGCCGGGGGCTGACGCCGAATGCCGCATAGACGGCATTCGATATTTCGTTCTTGATGCGGGCACTCGATTCGAGGTCGGCGCTCTCGGCGGCTTCGACTACGACGGCGAACTCCTCGCGGATGCCCGCGGCTGCAAGCGCGACCGCGATCGCGTTCCCTGGGCGCACGCCACTGACGCGACAGGCCTCCCGCTCGATGTCGGCGGGAAAGATGTTGCGCCCGCCCACGATGATCATGTCCTTCAATCGGCCGCAGATGACGACTTCGCCCGATTCGGTCACATAGCCGATGTCCCCGGTGCTGAACCATCCACCGTCATCCAGGAGCGATTGCTTCCCCCCCTGCGTCAGGTAATAGCGCGACACCGCATCACCCCGGATCCTCAGTTCGCCGACCATGCGCGGCCTTGCAGCGGAAACCGGGGACTCACCCACGGCCACCTCCATGCCGGGCAAGGGCCTGCCGAGCCTGGCCAGATGGCGTGCACCGGCTTCGGTGCTGATCGCCGCATGCGCCCTGAACTCGATGGCCGCTTGATCGACTGCGTCGAATCGCATGCCTTCACCCGTCTCGGAAAACGAGATGCCGAGCGTGGCTTCCGCCATCCCGTACGCAGCGACGAAGGCCTTGTCACTCAGCCCGAATCGGGCGCCGGCCGCGAGCACGGCATCGACGGTCGCATGATCGATGGGTTCCGCGCCGCTGAGCGCGAATCGCAGCGACGACAGGTCGAACGCGCCGTCGGCAGCCGTTCGCAGATGGCGCGCGAGAAGTGCGTACGCGAAGTTCGGCCCTGCGGTCATCGTGCCGCCGTATTTCGAGATCAACGACGGCCACAGCCGCGGCGACCTGAGGAAATCCGCGGGCGTCGCGCAGACCGCCTCCGCGCCGACCTGCATGGGCAGGACGAGGAATCCGATCATTCCCATGTCATGGAACAACGGGAGCCAGCTCACCAGCACATCGGTCTGCGGATCGAATTTCGATGCGCTCATCATCGCCGAAGCGTTCTGGTGGAGATTGCGATGCGAGATCGCCACGGCCTTCGGCATGCCCGTCGAGCCCGACGTGAGCTGCAGGAACGCGATATCGTCTTCGTCACCATCGACGGGCTCGATCGCTGCGCCTTCGGCCAGCGCCTCCACGGACATGACGACCGTGCCCTGCGATTCGAACAACGGCATCGTGCGCGCGAACGCGTCTCCTGCGACCACGACCTTCGCGCCGATCATGTCGAGCACGGCGAACGTGTCTTCTGCCCAGGCACCGAGGTCTGCGCGCGGCCCGGGCTGGTGGAGCATCGTCACGGACGCGCCCCGCATCCAGATGGCCTGGATCACTGGCGCGATGCTCGCGGGTTCGCCGACCAGCACGCCAACGGCGTCGCCAGGATTCACGCCGGCCGATGCGAGCGAACCCGCCATTCGACGCGCGATCCCGTGAATCTCCTTCCACGTGCGCCGGACGGGATGGCGCGGCTCACCCGTCACCAGCCCCTTTCCGGACGCAGGTGCGGAAATGAATACGTCCCTGGTAAACCTGCTCATGATTCGATCGATCCTGATCTTCCGGCATCGCAATGCCGGCGACGGAGATGCTCCGCCCTGCCAACCCTGGCGTTATCCGGCAGACACGTCGGCGTGACTGCGCGCTTCTTCAATGAGCCGGGTGATGTCGCCGACGGTCTTGCAGACGATGAGTTCGTCCTGCTCCAGCGTCAGACCCAGCCTTTCCTCGATGGAGACGAGGCCGATCGCGAAGGCAACGGAGTCGAACCCCAGGTCACCGATCAACGAGGCGCCCGGATGGACACGGGCGGGGTCGATCGCAAGCTCGTCCCTGAATATCGCCACGAGCGTTTCGTGGACGGTCTTATCAGACATAAATCACTCCTTTGATTCCATACGCAAGCGTATCACGATCGACCATCGCATCCTGTGCCGTCGTGAGCGGTCCGGACGAATCCCGTCGCTGCCTTGATGCGTCATCTGCCGGTCTGCCGGCCGGCAGTTCGTTGGGTCGCGTCCCTTCCAACGGTCGCAGCGGTCATGATGGGACAACAGCGCTTGGGCAGGCGACACGAGGCGATGAATGGCGATGCCCCACCGCACCGGCGCGCATGACCAGTGACGCCATCCCCCGGGCATGGCATCGTCCGGGCAGGCTCGATGCAAGGAGAACGCGCGATGCACGGTTCCCATGGCGGCTGCCTCTGCGGCAGCGTCCGATTCAGTGTCGACTGGCCCAGCAAGTGGGTGGCCCACTGCCATTGCTCGATGTGCCGGCGCGCGCATGGCGCGGCGTATGTCACCTGGTTCGGCATCGACCAGGATCGGGCCAGGATCGAAGACAGCGTCGGCGCCCTGCGCTGGTACACGTCCTCGGCCGGCGCCGAACGCGGTTTCTGCGCGACGTGCGGCAGCTCGCTGTTCTTTCGCTCGGAGCGTTGGCCAGGTGAACTTCACGTCACCCTGGCGAATCTGGAAGGCCCCGCCGACAAGGCGCCCATGGCACACGTGTTCTGGGACACCCATGTGGATTGGGCGGACGTGAATCCAGGCGACGGATTACCCCGAAAGGGGGCGCCACCATCGGGGTGAGCCGCTGCGCGGAGCGGCCCACGCTCAGCGTTCCGCGAGTACCGCCTGCATGCGCGCATAGTCCGCGCGGTACTGCTTCGCCAATCCGACCTTCTGCGCCTGCGTCAGGAGCTTGCCCGACACCTGGAAGAACTTGGTTTCTTCTTCGCGGAGGTGGTGATGGACCTTTTCCGACAGCTTCCGCGCCTTCGCCAGCCACCCACGATGGCTCACACCCAACGACTGCATGCCCTCGATCAGTTCATCGATGTCGTGATGCTCCGACAGCGCATGGCGGGATGAGGACAGTCCCGCATCGCTGAGCAGGATCGGCATGTAGAGATAGCGCTCTTCCGCAGCGGCATGGGCGGCCAGCTCGATACGCAGCTGCGTGAACAGGTCCTGCCGCTCGCGCGTGTGCACCTTGGACTTCAGCAGCTTGCGGCACAGCGAACGCTGGGTCTCGTGGCTCTCGCGCAGCGCGTCGTAGAGGGTGTCCGGCATCGGCGAAACGTCCTTGGCGGATGGGAAGCCCATGCTAGGACGCGCGTGGTGACTTCAGCCCGAACAGCGGCCTGGTCGCAGGATCGCGTTCAGGAAGGCAACGATCGACTCGGACTCAGCGAACGTCGCGGATCATCTCCTGCTTGGCCGGGGCCAGGTCGTCTGCACGCATGCAGCGAACGCGGGTCACCCGGCTGCCCGTGCGGTTCTGGTGCGAGCAGACGAGCTTGCGCTCCTCGGCCGAAGCCGAACCGTCGATCGCGGCGTTCACGCTCTGCAGCGCATTCCAGAGTTCGATCCGGCGACTGGGCGCCAATTCATCCAGTGAGTTGCGCCCCTGCAGGATCGAGAAGATCCTGCGTTGCTCGCGATGGATGACCTGCTTCTGGCGCGCGCTCATCGCGTCGGACGCCATGCGCACGCGGTCGGCGATCTCGCGCTGCCGTTCGAGGATATTGGTCAGATCGCGATCGGCAGACGCCGAAGACACCCCCGGAGAGGAGGAGCTCGGCGATACCGCGAACGCGGTCGAAGTCATCAGCAGGCCCAAGGCCAAGGACAGCATCCTCAGCATGTTGCGGCTCCCGGCGAACCATACGAACAGACTGCTGACGGTACTGAATTCACCACGACTCCGGCAAGTGCCGGTCGGCGGACCAGCGGGTGTCCCATGCGGACACGCCCGGGCTGGCGGGGCATCAATTTTCCAGCAGGTCTCCGTCAGCATCGCGATCGGCATATTCCCGCAGGCGATTGTCCTGGCCCACGGTCGCGCAGCGAAGACGGGTCACCTGACTGCCGGTCGGTCGCCCCCGGCGACACACCAGCCGGGCATCTTCGGCCTCCCGGGTGCCCCGAATCGCAGCATTGATCCGCTCCTGGGCGTTGATCAACGCGACCCGTTGTTCCTGGGACAGCTCATCCAGGGATCCTCTGCCTTCGACGATCCCGCGGATCCGCTTCTGTTCCATCCGGATGGTCTGCCGCTGGCGGGGGCTCAGCGCGCCCCCGGCGTGTTCGACACGCTCGGCGATCTCGGTCTGCAGTCTGAGGATCCGCGGCAGGCCCTGATCCCGGGACGCCACGGGTGCAGAGGCGAGTGCGGTGGCCGACGAGCAAGTCAGAAGTGCGAACAGCAATGCTTTCGACATCATCGTTGATCTCCATGGAGATGCCGGGACAGAACTTCCTTCTTTCCGAATCGGGCAAGCGCGGGAGCGCCGGCCCGGAGGCGCGCGTTCCTGCCGCCGATTGGCGCGGCAACGCCTGCGGCAGCCTCCGACCGCAGGCGCGAAACGGCGATCAGCGACGCGACTGGTTCTGCTGGTTGTCCAGAGCGCGGCGCGCGTCTTCGCGCTCGCGCTCGAGCTGCGCCCTGGTACGGCAGTTGCGCTTGGCCAGCTGCGAACCGATCCTGCGCTCCTGGCGGCAGACCAGCTGCTCGTCGGCGACGGACCGGTCCTGGGCAATGATGGAGTCGATGACCTTGGTGGCGTTCCACAGGCGCTGGCGGTCATCCGGCGAGAGGCTGGACGGATCCGTCGAGACCAGCAGGATGCCATCGATGATGGCCTGCTCGCGGAGCAACTGATCCTTCTGCCCCTCGGAGAGCCGCTTCATCAGCTGCGTGATCTCGATCGAGCCCAGCTTGCGGGCCTGGAGCATGGTCGTGATCTGCTGGTCGGTGGTGGCCTGGGCGGAAGCCATCGGCGGCGTCAGCAGCAGAACCGCCAGAAGGGTCGTTGCGGGGAAAAAACTGAAGGACATCGGGTCTCCTGGAATTCGGCCTCGTGAAACAGCGGCATACACTGCCAGACAGCTTCCGGATTACAAGTGTCTGCCGCGACGTGACGGGCATGGCCGAGCGAAGCCCCGCCTCGCCGCACCATGCCGCAATCGGATCGTCATTGCTGGAATTTGAGGCCCTGGTTGCGCTGCTCCTCGCGCTGGCGCTCGCGCTGGGCTTCGCTCATGCACTGCATCTTGGGGCGATTGGAGCCAAGCACCTTCACGCGCTGGCAGATCGTCCGGTCTTCCGGTGACTGTTCGAGCTGCGCCTTCTGCGCCATCAGCAGGTTGGCGAGGCGCAGGCGGTTGTCCTCGCCGAGATCGTCGACGCTCTGCTTGCCGTCGATCAGGCCGTAGATGCTGGACTGCTGTTCGCGCAGGGTCTTGCGCTGGGAATCGGAATAACGGGCGTACGGACCATCCTTCTTGTCCAGGGCGTCCTTCAGCGCGTCCTGCGCGGCACGGATTTCGGGCAATTCCTGGCTGAGCTGGATCCGGTCGTCGGACGCCAGGGCGGCATGGGCCATCAGGACGGACAAACATGCCGAAAGGAAAACGGACTTGCGCATGGCGTTGGTTTTCGCTGGTTGTACGTGGAGAGCCCCGATTCAAGCACGGAAGCGAGGATGGATGGCGCGACCCATGCGTCCCGAAAGACGAATGGCCGCCAGGACGGCGGCTATTCGTCGGACAGCCGCCCCTTGCAACCTGCCTTCGCAGGTTCCGGGCGGGACCGGACACGCCCCCGCGTGGAGCGGGGCGCAAGGGCTCCCGGTCAGGATGCCCCGCTCAGGCCGCCCGGGCGGCGCCGTCGTGGAACTGCTCCTCCTCGGTCGAGCCCTTCAGGGCCACGGTCGAGGACTGTCCGCCCTGGATGGTCTGGGTCACGCTGTCGAAATAGCCGGTCCCGACCTCGCGCTGGTGCTTCACGGCGGTGAAGCCGCGCTCGGCGGCGGCGAACTCGGCCTCCTGCAGCTCGACGAAGGCGCTCATCTGGCGGCGGGCGTAGCCGTAGGCCAGGTTGAACATCGAGTAGTTCAGCGAGTGGAAGCCCGCCAGGGTGATGAACTGGAACTTGTAGCCGTAGCTGGCGATTTCCTTCTGGAACTTCGCGATCGTGGCGTCGTCGAGGTTCTTCTTCCAGTTGAAGCTGGGCGAGCAGTTGTAGGCCAGCAGCTTGCCCGGGTACTTGGCGTGGATGGCTTCGGCGAACTTGCGCGCGAATTCCAGGTCCGGCTTGCCGGTCTCGCACCACACCAGGTCGGCATAGGGCGCGTAGGCGAGGCCGCGCGAGATGGCCTGGTCCAGGCCGTTCTTCGTCTTGTAGAACCCTTCGACCGTACGCTCGCCGGTGCAATGCGGCTGGTCGTTCGGGTCGACGTCGCTGGTCAGCAGGTCGGCGGCTTCGGCGTCGGTGCGGGCGACGATGATCGTCGGCACGCCCATCACGTCGGCGGCGAGACGCGCGGCGACCAGCTTCTCGATCGCTTCGCGGGTCGGCACGAGCACCTTGCCGCCCATGTGGCCGCACTTCTTCACGCTGGCCAGCTGGTCTTCGAAATGCACGCCGGACGCGCCGGCCTCGATCATCGCCTTCATCAGCTCGAAGGCATTGAGCACGCCACCGAAGCCGGCCTCGGCGTCGGCCACGATCGGCTGCAGGAAGTCGATGTCGCCGGTGCCTTCCGCGCACTGGATCTGGTCGGCGCGCAGCAGGGTGTTGTTGATGCGCTTGACCACCTGGGGCACCGAATTCGCCGGATACAGCGACTGGTCGGGATACATCTCGCCGGCGATGTTGGCGTCGGCCGCGACCTGCCAGCCGCTGAGATAGATCGCCTTGAGGCCGGCCTTGACCTGCTGCATCGCCTGGTTGCCGGTCAGCGCGCCGAGCGCGTTGATGAAGTCCTCGGTCTGCAGCGACTTCCACAGCTTCTCGGAACCGAGGCGCGCGATGGTGTGGTCGACCGGGATCGTGCCGCGCAGGCGCACGACTTCCTCGGCGCTGTACGGACGGGTCACGCCGGCCCAGCGCGGGTTGTTGTTCCAGTCCAGCTTCAGTTGTTCGGCGGTGGGGAGCGTGGTCTTCATGGCGTCGGTCTCGCGTGGGGAGGTGGTGTAATGCAGCAGTGATTCCCGCAGGAGCGGGGTCAATCGAAGGTTTCGTACGCCGGCAGCGTGAGGAATTCGGCGAGGGTGTCGCGGTGGGTGAGCTCGGCCAGCATCGCGATGGCGGCATCGACGCGCGATGCGCCGACGACGGTCGGGTCGCTGCCGAGCTTCGACGGCAGGCCGATCAGCGCGCGCTCGAGCAGGGCGAAATCGACCGGCGTACCGTCGTCGAGGTGCAGTGCGTTGTTGTGCAGCCACTGCCACAGCTGCGCGCGGGAAATCTCGGCGGTCGCCGCGTCTTCCATCATCCCGTGGATCGGCACGCAGCCGTTGCCGTCCAGCCAGGCTGCGAGATAGCGCACGCAGACTTCGACGTTGCCGTAGAAACCGGCCTGGGTGATCGTGCCCAGCGACGGCTTCAGCAGGTCCTCGGCCGTGACCTTCACGTCGTCGCGGGTCACGTCGTGCTGGTGCGGGCCGGGCATGTGTGCGTCGAAGATGCCGCGCGCCAGTTCGACCAGGCCCGGATGCGCCACCCAGGTGCCGTCATGGCCGGCGGTCGCTTCGCGCAACTTGTCGGCTTCGACGCGCGCCAGCGCGGCAGCGTTCGCGACCGGATCGCGCGGATTGGGGATCTGCGCGGCCATGCCGCCCATCGCATGCGCGCCACGGCGGTGGCATGTCTTGATCAGAAGTTCGGAATAGGCGCGCAGGAACGGCTGGGTCATCGTCACCTGGCCGCGCTCGGGCAGCACCCGGTCGCGATGCGCGCGCAGCGTCTTGATGTAGCTGAAGATGTAGTCCCAGCGACCGCAGTTCAGGCCGACGATGCGGCTGCGCAGCGCATGCAGGATCTCGTCCATCTCGAATGCGGCAGGCAGCGTCTCGATCAGCACCGTCGCCTTCATCGCGCCCTGCGGCAGGTTGAGCTGCACTTCGATCTCGTCGAGCACCGCGTTCCACAGTGCCGCCTCTTCCATGCACTGCAGCTTCGGCAGGTAGAAGTACGGGCCACGATCCTTCGACACCAGCGCGGCGGCGTTGTGAAACGCGAACAGGCCGAGGTCGAACAGGCCGCCGCCCATGCGCTGGCCGTCGATGCGCACATGCTTCTCGTCCAGGTGCCAGCCGCGTGGACGCACGATCAGCACCGCGCGCTCGGCTTCAGGCTTGAGGCGGTAGGCCTTGCCATTGGCAGCATCGAACTCGAGCGTCCCGGCCACGGCGTCACGCAATGCGCGCTGGCCTTCGAGCAGGTTGGCCCAGGTCGGGGCGGTCGAATCCTCGAAATCCGCCATGTAGCAGTTGGCGCCGGAGTTCAGCGCGTTGATGACCATCTTCGGGTCGACCGGGCCAGTGATCTCCACCCGGCGATCGAGCAGGGCCGCCGGGATCGGCGCCACCCGCCAGTCGCTTTCACGAATGCCTCGGGTGTCCTCGCGGAAGTCCGGCAGCGCACCGGCATCGAACCGGGCCTGGCGTTCGACGCGCGCCACAAGCCGGGCCTGGCGTTCGGCCTCGAACCGGCGGTGCAGCCCGCCGAGGAAGGCCAGCGCGGCCGGGGTCAGCAGCGCATCCTGGCCATCGACGCACCCGAGGACCTCGATGCCTGCCGGTGTTTCGGGGGTCTCGGCCTGGGGCTTGAGCACTGCGGACATCGGTGACTCCATCGCAACGTGGGAGTCACACCATCCGTCCGGGTACTGTATTTGACAATTGAGTTTTCTCAATGCGTGATATAAGCCAGACTTATATGCAGGCGAATCAATGACCTCCGAGAGCGCCAGCGCACCCCGATTTGCCTACAAGGGCGACCGGCTCAAGCCCCTGCGGGCCTTCTGCCAGGTGGTCCGCCTGGGCTCGATCTCGCGTGCCGCCAGCGCTCTCTACGTCAGCCAGCCGGCCGTGACCCTGCAGTTGCAGGCCCTGGAACGGGAGCTGGGGGTTCGGCTGTTCGAGCGCAGCGGCCGTCGCCTCACCCCGACCCGCGAGGGCGATGCCCTCTACGAACTGGCCCGTCCGCTGGTCGAGGGCATCGACGCCCTGCCCGCCACCTTCCGCGAACAGCTCCGTGGCCTGGATGCCGGCGAGCTGCACGTCGCCGCCGGCAGCTCGACCATCCTCTACCTGCTGCCGCGCATCGTTGAGGCCTACCGCAAGGCCCATCCCGAGGTGCGCCTGATCCTGCACAACGTCACCGGTGCCGGTGGCCTCGACCTGCTGCGCTCCGACGAGGTGGACCTGGCCGTCGGCTCGATGCTCGACGCCCCGGGCGATCTCGACTACGCCCCGGTCTACCGCTTCGAGCCCATGCTGATCGCCCCGCCCGAACACCCGCTGGCGACGAAGGCCGACCTCAAGCTCGAAGACCTGTCGCCCTACGGCCTGATCCTGCCGCCGCAGCGCCTGACCACCTATCGCCTGGTCGATCTCGTCTTCCAGCAGAATCGCGTGCCCTACACGGTCGCGCTCGAAGTCGGCGGCTGGGAGGTGATCAAGCAGTACGTCGCGATGGGCCTGGGCATCAGCATCGTCACCTCGATCTGCCTCACCGACGCCGACCGCCAGCGCCTCGCCGCACGCTCCCTGGCGAAGTATTTCCCGTCGCGCAGCTACGGCGTGGTGGTGCGCAAGGGCAAGTACCTGTCGCAGCAGGCGCGCGACTTCATCGAACTCATCCAGCCGCAGATGCTGGCGCCGCGCGAATACGACGAAACGGGTCATTCGGGGCGATAGCCCCCCAAAAAGATGGAAAAAAGCGCCGGCATCGCGCCGGCGCAGATTCATCGCTGGAATGACATCACGGAGGGAGAAGGGGACGGATCAATCGAATGTGCAGGTCGCCTGCAGCGCGATTTCGCGTCCCACGGGATTGTAGGTTTCGTAGGAATACGGGAAGGCCGTGTTGGTATCGTCGCCCGGATGGATCCCGTTGAGCACGTTGTTGACGTAGAAGCGCAGCTCCATCTTCTCGGTGATCTTCTTGCCGAGGTTCGCGTTCCACAGGCAGAGCGCGCCAAGGCGCCCGGTGCCGGCCGCATTGGGCAAGGAGCCATGGCGCACCATCGACGTGCTGGCCTGCCAGTCGCCGCGATTCCAGTCGATGCCGGCACGCACGCGGCTCCTGAAATCGAGGTTCTCCGGATCATCGCGCCCGTTCATTGTCCGGACCCGACACGGAAGCGTCCGCGCAGTCGGCACGAGCCTCGAAGTGTCGCTGCTGCCTGCCGCCATCGATGAATTCAACCGATACAATCAGCCTCGGCTCGTCATCGGCGAACCGTCGCTGACGACGCTGCGGATCAGCGGCAGGTTTCGAAGCGAAGATCCGAACGGTTTCGTGGATGCATTGCGGATGGCGTACGGCGTGGTGGAAACACAGGGAAGCTCCGGCGAACGCATCCTCACTCGCGACAAATGAGCACAGAGAAGCAGGGCATGCCATCTTCCAGCGCCACTCACGTCGACAAGGCGATCGCCACGCGGTCCTGGTCTTCCGGATCCGCAGGCCTGCGTCTCGCATCGGCCCTGTTGCTGTCATGCATCGCCCTGCAGGCCTCTGCCCAGAAGGGCAGGAACAACGATCCCGCAGCGCCGCTGCAGGAAGGCGCCACGATGGACGACGGGCCGTACATCGTGGTTTCCGGCGATACGCTGACCGCGAAATGGATCTGCGACGGAATGCCAACGGAAATCGTGCGTCCGCTCGGGCAGGACGCTGCCAGGTTCCCGCCGCGATGCGCCTATCCGGACGAGGTCCAGGTGCCGGCGTCCCCGCTGGAGCAGATGTTCGTCGTGAACGGCGTGGAGAAGCTCGCCGTGATGTCCGATCTCCATGGCCAGTTCGATCTCGCCGTTCGCCT
The DNA here is from genome assembly GCA_016789405.1 of Lysobacteraceae bacterium. GTDB lineage: Bacteria > Pseudomonadota > Gammaproteobacteria > Xanthomonadales > Xanthomonadaceae > Lysobacter_I. Next base: position 45,127 of record JAEUPQ010000013.1, on the reverse strand, counting down.
CCTCCAGGCCAATGGCGTGATCGATTCGGAACGGCGATGGGCCTACGGACGGGGACATCTTGTCGTCGTCGGCGATTGTTTCGATCGCGGCGCGCATGTCACCGAGGTGCTGTGGCTGCTGTACAACCTGCAGCAGCAGGCGCGCCGGGCCGGTGGCGACGTGAACCTCCTGCTCGGCAATCACGAGTCGATGACGCTGTCCGGCGACCTGCGCTACATGCATGCGAAGTACGCCACCGTCTCGAACCTGCTCGAGCGTCCATACCCGATGCTGTACGGCGAAGACACCGTGCTCGGGCGCTGGATCCGCACCCTGCCGACCATCGCGAAGATCAACGGCATGCTGTTCGTGCACGGCGGCATCTCGCCGGAGTTCCTTTCGATCGACATGGGGCTGGACAAGGCGAATGCCGCCTACCGGAATTCGCTCGGCCTCGAGAAGGCGCGCGTAAAGGAAGACCCGGTCCTGTCCACGCTCTACGACGGCAGGACCAGTCCGATCTGGTACCGCGGCTACTTCAGGGACGATGCGCTGACGCGCGAGCAGCTCGACGACATCCTGGCGCGCATGGGCGCGAACCGCATCATCGTCGGCCATACCTCCATGAAGCGCGTGGAGACGCGCTTCGACGGCAAGGTGATCGCCGTCGACACCAGCATCAAGAATGGCGAGAACGGCGAAATGCTGCTCATCGAAGGGCAACGATTCGAACGCGGCACACTGCAGGGCGCGCGCCTGCCGCTGTCATCGGTCGCGATGGGAACACGTCAAGAACAGAGGCTTCGTTAGAGCAGCACTAGCGCAGACCAGGCCACCATTCAAAGGATTGACACGCACACCGGGATGCCAAGAGCACCCTTACTTCAGATGCTGACAACAGAACGTCTGCACATCCATGTGCATTAAGGACGCGACCGGAGGCCGGGCGACCCGGGTCTTGATACACCCCTACACTGCGCTGAGTGTCTGGCCATTCGCACGAATGACCTCATCCAGCCGGGACCTCAGGGCCGCAAGCACTGCAGCCTTGTCTTCATTGATGAAAAAGTGCCCGCCGGGGAACAGCTTCATTTCAGTGGTTTGGTGAAAAAGATCACCCCAGGCACGCAGATCATCTTCCGAAACACCGTCGTCTTTCATTCCGCCGAAGATGGACAGATCGCACTTCAATGCAGGGCATGGCTCGTGCGTGTGCGTTTCTGCAATCGCAAAGTCCGCACGCAGCACCGGCATGAACATCTCGAGCAGCTCTGAATTCTGCAGGATCTCTTCCGGCGTGCCACGCAAGTCCCGCAACTTCTGCTTCAACTCTTCGTCCGGGAGGTGGTGCAGCACGGTCTCGAACTTCCTTACCTGGGGCGCAGGATTTCCCGAGACGATCATGTGCCTCAGCCCCCTCGCATGCCCCTTGCGCGTAAGCGCCTTGGCCAATTCGTAGCTGATCAGTGCACCGTTGCTATGCCCGAAAAACGCAAATGGCTTGTTGAGCAGCGGGAATATGGCCTCCGCGAGTTCAGTGACAATCGTCTTCAGAGAGGGAATTGGCGGTTCGACGAACCGGTTTCCGCGCCCAGGGGGCTGGACGGCGACCACCTCGACACTGCCACCCAGATGCGCAGCCCAATCGGCAAAGACCGAGGCTCCCCCTCCTGCATAGGGAAAACAGAACAAGCGCAGCCTGGCCGAAGGATTCGGCCTCGCGATATTGAACCAAAGATCAGTCTTTCCGGACATTTCTGTAACTTCCTCCATATAGGCGCAGCGCATTCATCGTCAGGTGCCGCGTCGGAACTCAGCCGAATGCGCACGCACCCAATACTCCAATGGACGCCACATCATCAGTCGTGCTTCAACATCGACGCAGGGCTAAGGCTTGCCACACGATAGGCAACCAACGAAACCGTCGCCCACGTGATCACCGCGACAAGAATCGCAGACGAAAGGTAGACCAGCGGCGACTGTTCAATCCTGTCATTGAAGTTGCTCAGCCAATCGCCAAGGAGCCAGTAAGTCAGCGGGAATGCGATCAGGACACTTGCGACGCTCAAGACGATGTATTCACTGGCAAGCAGGTTCACCAGACTGATTCTCGAAGCCCCCATCACGCGTCTGATCGCGACTTCTCGCCCGCGGCGCTGGGTGCTGAAGGAGGCCATGCCGAAGAGGCCCACGCAGGTCAGAAACACTACCAGCATCGAGAAAACCAAGATGACTTTGGCCTGCTGTCTTTCGCCTCTGTACAGCGCAGCATAACGGCTCTCGACCGAGTCCACTTCGACAATCGGCATATGCAACCTGACTCGGAGGATATCCCGTATGGATTGCGCCACGCTCGCGGAGCCCACATCCTCGACCTCGACGTAGATCGACGAAGTACCAGTCCACGACAGTCCGCACCCGAAGATCGTTGGAACCACAACATCGCGAGAGCCGCCGAGTTTGACGTTGGCCACCACGCCGACCACCCTTCCCACCACGCCAGATAGCGGCCCGCCATCAAAGATGATTTCCTTGTCGATAGCCTCATCCGCGCTCTTGAAGCCCGCAACCGGAAGCATCGACTCCGTGATGATCACGCCCAGTTGGGACTTGTCGCCGTCCCGGGTGAACCAATCGCCACGATGGCTGGCAGAGAAATCGCGACCGGAAAGCAGCTTGAGCCCCAGCGCCGCCGCGGCATCGAAACCGACGCCGGCGTAGGCGATGTTCTCCGGCGCCCCACCCGCTGCCGAACTCCGCAAGCGAACGGACGCATTGGCGGCTGTCGTCGGGTCGAGATCGGTGATCGTCATTGACTCGACGCCCTGGATCCTGCCGATGTCCCCGAACAACGTATCGTCCTGCAAGAGGAACGGGACTTCCTCTTGTTCGATGGTCGAGACGATGAGCCGGTTCTCCTTCTGATATCCCAATGGAATTTCGTTGAGATGCTTGAGCTGGAACCACAGGGTCGCAGCACCCACGATCAAACCGATGGAAAGAGCCGCCTGCGTGGCCAACAGCGCTTTCCTGATCCAGATCGCGGTCAGTCCTCGCTGCAGATCGCCAGAGAGCGTGCGTTTCGCACTGAAGGACGAAAGGAACAGTGCTGGATACAAGCCCGCGAGAAGGCCAACAAACAAGGTAGCGCCTATGACGACCAGGCCGAACTCGCCAAGGTATTCGATGGTCAGGCGCCTTTCGACCAGATCGTTGAAGTACGGGAGGGCGATTTCAGCCAATGCACAGGCAATCAAAGCCGCGATGGTTGCCACGATCAGCGACTCGGTCAGGAACTGGACCATCAGCTGCACCCTCGATGCACCGAGGGACTTCCGCACGCCAACCTCGGTCGCACGCAAACCAGCCTGCGCCGTACTCAGGTTGATGAAGCTGAAACTCGCGATCAGCAACAAGATGAGGCTGAGTGCTATCGCAATGGAGACGGTCCGCTTCGATCCGGGCGGCGTCATGCGGAAGCCGTACAGATCCGACAGATGGATGTCCGTCACTGGCTGCAGGAACACTTCAACGACACTCTTTCCCTGGTGCGTCTTGTTGTTCAGCGCTTCCCCGATTTCGGAAGCGGCTGCGGCCACATCCGCGCCATCCTTCAAACGGACATAGGTATAGGAGTCATATCGTTGAATGGCAGGACGAAATTGCGTGGCTGAGACCAGTGCCTTGAACCCAAAGTGCGTATTCTCCGGAAGATCATCGAAAACCGCCGACACCTGCCAGGCCTTTCGCTCGGTCTGCAGCGTCTTCCCGACCGCATTCTCTTCACCAAAGAAGCGAATCGCCTCGGATTTCGACAACGCGATCTCATCCGGTTTTGACAACGTCCTGGCAAGGTCACCATGCAGCACATTCAGGGAGATGAAAGAACGAATGTTCGCCGTTGCTCCGTAGACGTCCTTGAGCTTCATGACATCCGCACCAAGGCGAACCACTCCGTCTATCTTGCTGTCTGCACCGACAAGATCCATCACGTCGGCGACCCCTGCGGATGCCTTGATGTCTCCGTGCAAAGCAGGGCTGGTCAGCGGATGGTAGACATCCGCCTCCTTGTGCCTCTGGACGACTAGAAAGGTCGATTCCACGGCTGGCTGGAAGTCGTCATACGACGATTCGTGAAGCGTGTATCGAGCGATCAGAAGCGCAGCAGAAAGCCCTACGGCCAGGCCGAACAGATTGAGGAACAGGTGCAATTTGTGCTTGGTAAGCGCACGGAACGCCGTGCTCATGTAACTACTGAGCATAGTCCACCTCGCGAGGCGCGCTTGCACCGCTGGACACGATCTGGCCATCGAACATCCGGACGATTCTCTTCCCGTACTGTGCATCCGCTTCCGAATGAGTCGCCATGATCACGGTCGTGGAGCTGTCATTCAGCTCACGCAGCAGACCCATGACTTCCTCACCGTTCCTGGAATCGAGGTTGCCTGTCGGTTCGTCGGCGAGAATCAGTTTTGGTGCCTTGATCAGGGCCCTGGCAATGGCAACTCGCTGCTGTTGTCCGCCAGAAAGCTGCTGTGGAAAATGACCCGACCTGTGGTCGATGGAGAATCGCGCCATCAATGCTTCTACCTTGCCCTTGCGCTCCGCCTTTGGCACGTTCATGTAGCGCAATGGCAGTTCGATGTTCTCGAACACGGTCAGGTTGTCGATGAGGTTGAAGCTCTGAAAGACAAATCCGATCGCCGTCTTCCTCACATCGGATAGCTGGCGCTCCGTGAATTTGCTGACATCCTGCCCATTGAAGTCATAGGTTCCGCTCGTCGGCGATTCAAGCATGCCGAGTATCGAAAGCAGCGTCGACTTTCCGCAGCCGGAGGGCCCCATCAGCACCAGGAAGTCTCCGCTAGGCACGGCAAGACTCACGCCATTGACCGCTGTTGTTTCCACTTCGTCCGTGCGAAAAACCCGGGCGAGATTCTCGACCTTGATCATTGTATTCCCTCAGATGTATTGAATATTCCGATGCCACATCACTCAAGACCGATGACTTCGGCCTTGTCGAAAGCGGCGTAGCTGGAAACGATCACTCGCTCGCCGGGCTGCAACCCGTCAACGACCTGTATGCGTGCTTCGTTCTTGCGCCCGAGCTTTACTTGGCGCCTCACCGCCTTGTCGCCATCCTCTTCGAGAACGAAGATCCAATTCCCGCCGGTATCCCTGGTAAACGGTCCATTCTTGATCATGATGGCATTCGCGATCGCGCCACCCACCACGATATCGACTTGCAGGCTCTGTCCACGCTTGATCCCTTCCTCGCTCTCGTCGAGACCCGCTGGCAAGTCGATTTCAACCGTGAATTCCGAGTTCTTGACGCGACTGTCGATTTTCGTGATCGTCGCCTGGACATCCTTTCCCGCATGCCGGATTCTCACTTGGCCTCCAACTGAGACCTTGCCGAGATAGTACTCATCCAGGGTCGCGAGGACCTTGAAAGCACCGGGGATATCGATCTGGCCGAGCCTCGAGCCTGACGTCTTCAGCTCACCCAGTTCAGCATTGAGTTCGCTGAGGAATCCGGATACTGGCGCCTTCACGAGCAGGCTGTCGAGATTTGCCCTGCCGAACTGCAGGTTTTCGTTGAGCTTCGTTGCACTCTCCTCGAGTTGCTTGATCTGCAGCGAGCGCACGGCGCTCTCCCTGCTCTGTCGCTCCAGCGCGATCTTATGTTTCTGGCGCTGGTACTTCAGGTCCTGTTGCGCTTCCTGGTATTGCGATCTAGAAACCAGCTCTCGCTCGACGAGGGGCGCCATCTGATCGATCTTCCTTTGCAGATGTGCGATCTCGTTCTCGGCTTCGAGGATGCTTCTTTGCACGTCGAGCGCATTCGTTTCTGCCTGCAACTGGGTATTCCTAAGGAAATTCAGCTGCTCGGTGATCTGCGTCTCCCGACTGATCACGTCAAGGTAGAGATCCGCATTCATCAGTCGAATCATCGGCTGCCCTTCCTTCACGTACTCACCCTGCTCAACCAGTCTTTCCTTGACGGTACCGCCGACGGTCGCATCGAGGTAGACCGTCGTCTTAGGCACGACCGTCCCCCTCACGCTGAGGAATTCCTCGAACTCCCCCTTGACGACATCACTCACGGAAATGCTCTTGACGTCGACTTTCTGCCTGCGGATCGAGGATCCGTTGCTCGCGAATGCATAGATCACTACCGCAGCAACGCCTGCCCCGGCAAACCATTTCGCGTATTTTGCCCAGCGCCTTGATTGCGTCCTGTCGATCTTCTTGTCCACTGGCAGTCCTTCGTCAAATCAGATATGGGTCAAGCAGCGAGGGCGGCGGCACGGCTTCACGAAACGTGACGAAGCTCCGGCCTCTCGCATGGCGCCGTCAGCTTCGCTGCCACTCCTCCCGGCGGGCCCATGGTGATGGCCCACTCCCGCCATAACGTCAGCAAGAACCCTGCCAACTGGACAAACCTTTTATTTCAATCAGTTGCATCACCGGGCCCACATCCATGTGTCCATTTATGGACAGCGCTCGTCCGCTATCGGACAATCCGTCGTGCGCCGGCAAATTGGCCACGTCGCCGGAGTTCCGTGCCATGTCAGGAGAGCATGAATGATTCAACCCGGAAGAATTCTGGTCGTGGACGACAACAGCGACATCCTGACTGCGAGCCGGCTGCTGCTCAAGCAGCACTACACGGTCGTCCAGACATCCGATGATCCGTCCCGGATCATGGAATTGCTCAAGGAACCCGGCTTCGATGTGTTGCTTCTCGACATGAACTTCGCTCGTGACGCGACAAGCGGGAGGGAAGGCCTGCACTGGCTCAGGCAAGCGCTCTCATGCGACCCGAACATTGTCGTCATCATGATGACCGCTTTCGCCGACATTTCACTTTCCGTCGAAGCCATCAAGGCAGGCGCAACCGATTTCATTGCGAAACCGTGTTCCAACGAGCATCTATTGGCCTCGCTCGCATCCGCATTCCGCCATGTCGAATCCAAGAAGGAAATCGACAAGCTGCGTCAGGAAAACAGGGGACTAAGCCATCTCCTCGAAGGTACGGCACACCCATTCATCGGCGAAAGCGCTGCAATGCGTCGCGTATTCAACGCCATCGAGAAGGTAGCCAGAACCGATGCGAATGTGCTGCTTTCGGGCGAGAGCGGTACCGGCAAGGGGCTTGCTGCACAGGCATTGCATCGATCCAGTACACGCGCCAACGGCGCATTCGTCACACTCGACATCGGCTCCCTGACCTCTTCCCTCTTCGAAAGCGAATTCTTCGGCTATCGAAAGGGAGCATTCACGGATGCGAAGACCGATCGTGTCGGTCGCTTCGAATTGGCGAACAATGGCACCATGTTCCTTGATGAGCTCGGCAACCTGCCTCTCGTCCAGCAAGCCAAACTACTGAGCGCTCTGCAGACCGGCGAGATCACACCGGTTGGCGGGAATCAGGCGGTGAAGACCAACGTAAGACTGATCTGCGCAAGTAACGAAAACCTGCACCAAGCTGTCGCGGAAGGCAGATTCCGGCAGGATCTGCTTTACAGGATCAACACGGTCGAGATAACGCTCCCCCCGCTGCGGGAACGTGTCGAGGACATCCCGCTCCTGCTCGACTACTACCTGGGCCATTTCTGTCGCAAGTATCGCGTCGATCGCAGGATCGATCCAGACGATCTTGAACATCTCTTGAAGTATCGCTGGCCAGGCAACGTCAGGGAACTTGCCCACTCAATGGAACGTGCCGTCATCCTCGCGGACGATACCCGAATCGATATCGGCACGATAACAAGCAATCGCCGGGAAACGACTGCGTCGATGGCTTGTGCCGCACAGGGCAGCAACACGGAAGACGCACGCGCAACCTTCGACCTTGAGCTCGTGGAGGAACAGACCATCCACAGGGCCGTCAAGCACTTCCACGGAAACATGAGTCAGGCAGCAAAGGCGCTGGGCATCTCGAGAGGCGCCCTGTACCGCAGGCTGGAAAAGTATGGCTTATAGGCCGAACGCGTTCTCAGGCGAGCTCAAGCTGGCAAGCTGGCTGCTGCTTTGCGGCATGGCCGTGGTCGGATTGGTGCTGTCGATACAACAGCACGGGATCTCACCGCTCAGCATCATTGCGGGAATCGTTGTCGTTTCCGCCATAGCCGGCATATTCACTACCTACCGGCGCTCGAACCATCGACTCACGCAAGCGCTGCGTGCACTTGCAAACCTCGACGCATCGATGCGATTCCCCCGTGACGCTCCCTTGCAACGCGAGTTCGACCGTGTGCGCGAGCGCATCCTTCGATCCCAATCGGAAGCACGCACGCAGTCTCGATTTCTAAAGTCGATGCTTGTACATCTGGATGCGGGCATTCTTGTCCTGAATGGTGCAGGCTGCGTGGTACACAAGAACCCGGCGGCAGATCGACTTCTCGGTCCGCTGCCAGACGACACCAGCGATGCCTCATGGCGCTCGCTTGGCGATCTGCTGGGCAGGGCGACAAGCCCGGCCAGGGCGATCATCCCCTGGAAGAAGGGGGAACACGAAGACACCCTTTCCGTATACGTCTCCTTCTTCCGTGACGATACCGACAGAACCAGGATCGTCAGCATCCAGTCCATCCGGCAGGCACTCGAGGCCAAGGAACAGTCCGCCTACAAGCAGCTGACCCGTGTTCTGACGCACGAGGTGGCCAATTCCATCATGCCTCTCGTATCTCTCGCAAATACTGCATCGAACCTCATCGATAGCGACCACGATATCGCCAAAGCACAAGCCCATGACGATCTGAAGGAAGCGCTGCAGGTCATCAGCAATCGAGCCGAACACCTTGGCCAGTTTGTCGCGAGGTTTGCGGAGATTTCGCGGCTGCCTCCACCCAGCTTGCAGCGAGTGGACCTGCGCTCACTCGTTTCGAACGTGGTCGTTCTCTTCGACGACACTTTCCGAAAACAAGGCATCAAGGTTCGCATCGATATCCAATCGGAATCCGAATTCTGGGTGATGGCGGATCCCGTCCAGATCGAACAGGTCGTGGTCAACCTGGTCGTCAATGCAGTGGAAGCCATGAAGACCACGCCTGACAGGACCCTCTTGATCGGCATTTCCGGTAATGCATACGATCAGACGACTGTAGATATCCGCGACTCCGGGCCTGGCATCGAACCCCACGTCCGCCATCAGGTCTTCGTCCCCTTTTTCACGACAAAACCAAAGGGATCTGGAATCGGCCTGAGTCTTGCAAGACAGATCATGGTCGGCCACGGAGGCGACTTGCTGCTAGTGTCCCCCGACGGCGATGCCGGCAGTTCTCGCGGAGCGCACTTCAGGGTCCTGTTCAGCTAGGCCACGACCGTCCTTCATCGGCGTGATCCTATATTCCGCCGTCCGTGATTCAAGTTGCCGCTAGGGCCACATCGGGAGATGCCTCGCGATGTCACTGGCCGCTGCCCGTCATCAATGGCAGTTGGGGTGGGAATGGATGTCGTCCGCAGCGAGCACTTCGCCATCCGCCATCGTCAGCTGCACGCAAAGCCGGCCGCCCGGGTGATAGAAGATCCCGTACTGCGTGTTGGCCGAGTTGATGGAATCGACGTTCTTGAATCCCCGCTCCATCATGGCGTCGATCGCATCGATCGAATTCCTGTGCACGAGGTCCTTGTAGCGCGGCGTCGAGGACGCGGGCGGCCTCGATGCCGTGGCGCCGAAGCCAGCCTGCGCGTTCTGGGCCTTCGTCTTGTTGATGTCGCAGCCCTGCATCTCGGTCAGCTGCGTGCAGCCTGATCTTTCGAGGGCTGCACGGTATTTCTTGTCGATCGCCTGCGCACTCGATGCCAGGAAACCGCAGGTCACGACGATACCGACAAACGCATGCTTGATTCTGCTCATTGCGATACTCCCATCGTCAGGTTGACATGTTTGCCGGACGGCGCGGACCGCGATCGCCGGCGGATTCGGCAGGACTGACCGCTACGGACGCACTGTGAAGCATTGAACCAGAAGCACGACCGGGCCGACCGCCCCACCGACCTTCGCATCGTGACCACGAAGGCATGCGAGGCGACCCTGCCCGCCACGGGACGATACACCTCCCTTTGCTTCATTTCGCCCTCTTGCACGCCGTCCATCGGCAGGCCCCGCAACACGCGATCGATCCCGAACTGATCCCGCCCCCGATTGCGGTGCGCCTGACCGGAGGCGCATGATCGTGCCCATCATCGAACAGGGAATGTTTGCCATGAGCCGCCTCACGCCTGGACCCACGCGCCCCCCCATCCTCAGCGACCGCCAGGGCTTCGACCGGCGCTGGTTCGCACCCGCGCTCGAAGCCGTGTACGTGCCGACTCGCATCGACGAGGTCGCCGACATGCTGCGCGATGCGATCGCGGCCCACGGCCGGGACGTGAAGGCCACCTCAGGACGACACTGCTACGAAAACTTCGTCTACAGCGACGACACCCGCGCTGTCATCGACATGTCGGCGCTGAACCAGGTCGGTTTCGATCGCGAGCGCGGGATGTACTTCGTCGACGCCGGCTGCGAGAACTGGACGGTGTACCGCACGCTGCTCAATGGTTTCGGCCGAACCCTGCCGGCCGGCTCGTGCTATTCGGTCGGCGCTGGCGGGCACATCACCGGCGGCGGCTATGGCCTGCTGTCGCGATTGCACGGACTGACGGTGGACCATCTGCATGCCGTCGACATCGTCACCTGGGATGCCGCGCGCGGCGAGGCGCGCCTGCGACACGTTTCTGCACAGAGTGCTGACGTGGACGAACGCGATCTGTTCTGGGCGCTGTGCGGTGCCGGCGGCGGCAACTTCGGCGTGATCGCGCGCTACTGGTTCGCCGAACTGCCTGCGACACCCGAGCATGCGACGCTGTGGACGCTGGCCTGGAACTGGAGCGACATGCCGCTGTCGTCGTTCCGTTCGCTGCTGGCCGAATACGCCGAGCTGATGACGACGCTGCCGGACAACGCGTTCACCCTGCTCAAGCTCAATCACGTGGCTGCCGGCCAGCTCGGCCTGGTGCTGCAGGTCGCATCGCCGCCGGGAACGGCGCATCGCGAGCATTGCCTGCACGCCGAACGCCATGTCGAACAGTTGCAGGCGCGCTTCTCGCGCGTCGCGCGCACGACGCCTCTGCTCAAGCCTTTCGGCGGCCACCCGGGCTACATGCACACCTTGCCGGCGAGCGAGCAGGCGCAGCACCTGACCTATCTCGAAGCCCTGCAGACGCTCAATGGCTCGGGACCCAACCAGTTCGGCAAGTACAAGTCCGCATACATGAAGCAGGCCTTCCCGATCGAACAGGTGGACGCGATCCACCACTGGCTGCAGGTGGTGCCCGCAGGCGTGCAGGCCGCCGACATGGCGCAGAGCCTGCTGCAGGTGGACAGCTACGGCGGCGCGATCAACCGCCGCGCATCGGATGCAACCGCCGTACCGCAACGCAGTTCGATCATGAAGCTGCAGTACCAGACTTACTGGAACAACGACTCGCCGCCCGGCCAGGGCAATCGCCCGCCGTACACGACGCAGGAAGCCGCGCACGTAGGCTGGATCGACGGTCTGTATCGCGACGTGTACGCCGCATACGGAGGCACGCCCGATCCTGCGCGCGATGCGCAAAGCGTCGTCGACGGCTGCTACTACAACTATCCGGACAGCGCGCTCGGCACCCATGCCGGCGGCGATGTCGATCGCGCCCTGTGGCTGTACTTCCTCGACAACTATCGGAACCGCCCGCGCAACCTCGTCGACATCAAGCGGCGCTGGGATCCGACCAATGTCTTCCATCACCCGCAGTCGCTGCCGGTGGACTGATCGCGCGGCCGTCGCTGGCGCTCCACCACACCGCCATGCAACATGCCCGCACCCCCGGCACGGACCCGACCGATGCATCCCGACACCCTCCAGTACCATGCGGCGCTGCAACCCGCCGACCAGGCGATCTGCGACCTGCTCGCACGCGAAATCGCATGCCACTTGCCCGAAGCGGAAAACAAGGTGTGGCACGCCCACCCCGTGTGGTTCCTCGACGGCAATCCGATCGTCGGCTACAGCAAGCTCAAACACTGCGTTCGCCTGCTGTTCTGGAGCGGGCAGTCGTTCGATGAGCCGGGCCTCTCGAACGAAGGCAAGTTCAAGGCTGCGGAAGCACGATTCACCACGGCCGAACAGGTCGACATCAATGATCTTGCGCGCTGGCTCGGCAAGGCCCGGGACACCCAGTGGGACTACAAGAACATCGTTCGCCGCAAGGGGCGTCTCGAACGGCTGAAGTAGCGGCAGGGGCGACGAAGGCCGCGCCCACGGACGCATGCACGGCAGCGACGCTTGAATCTTTCTTCACATCCCGGGTGACAGGATTTCGACGGGCCGGATTGCGGCCGGACGGGAGTGGTTTCCATGAAACGATGGATCCGACGCGGCCTGCTCGCCTGCGCGACGGGATTGCTGCTGTCGTGCATCGGCGGATACGTCTACGTCGACGGTTTCGCGCTCGACGAACAGATGCCGGCGAACCCCGCATCGACGCCAGCGGATCTCGCATTCCTGCGCGATGGCGTGCGCGAGCAGCGAGGACGCGTGCTTGCCGTGGTCACCAGCACGGCCATGATCGGCGACAGCGGCAAGAAGGCCGGCTACGAGCTGACCGAATTGTCGCGTGCGTACTACGTGTTCCGCGCGAACGGCTATGAGGTCGACATCGCCAGCCCGAAGGGCGGCGAACCGCCGATGAAGCTGGACGAGGACCTCGACCAGGCCGATCACGCATTCCTCAACGATGCCGAAGCACGACGCAGGCTCAAGGCGACGCTGCAGCTGTCGGCCGTGGATCCGGATCGCTACGAGGCGGTCTATTTCGTCGGCGGCAAGGGCACGATGTTCGACTTTCCGGACGATGTCGACATCCATCGGATCGTGCGCGCGATCCATGCGCGCGGCGGGGTGATCGGCGCGGTCTGCCATGGTCCCGCAGCGCTGCTGAACGTCCGTCTCGACGATGGTTCGCGACTGCTGTCGCAACGCCGCGTCACCGGTTTCAGCAACGACGAGGAACTGTTCCTGATCGAGAACGCGCGCGACCTCTTTCCCTATCTCCTCCAGGATCGGCTGCGCGAAGTGGGCGCGCGCTATGTCGAAGGGCCGATGTATCTCGACAACACGATCGTCGACGGCAAACTGGTCACGGGCCAGAACCCCTGGGCCACGTGGTCGGTCGCCGAAGCGATGGTCCGCGCGATGGGCCACGCACCCATCGCGCGCGAGGCCACGCGCGAAGAGCAGGCAGCGCGCGTCCTGCTGGCCTATCGGCGGCAGGGCGCCGCAGCGGCCGAGCGCTTGCGCAGGACGCATCCCGACGCGGACCGTCGCCTGATCCTCATGCATGCGCTCATCGCCGGCATGCGCGGCGATCTCGGCGACGCCTTCCGCCTGCAGCGACTGGCGCGGCCGTGATGGCGCGAACTGTGCACCGGCTTCCGCTCCGGACATCCGGCACCAGCGGAACGGTGCCGGATGACGCACCCGCGCTGCGATCAATACAGCACGCAGATGCCGCCCGGGTTGAGGTCGCAGATGACGAACAGCTGCCAGTGGCCGCCGTCGCAGTAGTAAGTGATCTCCAGGCGCTCACCCCCATGGCGAGCGATACTCCACGGCCGATGTGGCGCCCTGGTTCGCAGCGGTGCAGGCCGTACTCGGCTGCGGCCAGCCTGCCTGCGCGGTACAGGCAGTCATGAGACCTGCGAGCAGGACGGTGGCCAGACCGATGGACAGATTGAGCTTCATGCACTTCCTCATGACATGCGCCGCGCATCCTCGGCCTGCGGCGGTCGGCAGCGTCCCGCGCGAGGCGTCGGGCACGCGGGGCACGGCCCGCCTCAGCGCGCGACCGGCTCCGACATGTCCATGCCGGCGTCGTACTCGCCTTCGGGCAGCGGCATGGCGACGGCCTTGCGACGCGCTTTGCTCAATTCCGCCTTCGCCACGCGCGAGGCTTCCTGTGCAGCCAGGAATCGCTTGCGGTCCGGGCACATCACCTGCATGTAGTCCGCGTCGAAATTCAATCGGTCGACGAGGAAGTCGACGAAGGCGCGCACCTTCGGCGATGTGACCCGGCCACGCGGGAACACCGCGTTGAACGCGTATTCCGGTCCGGTCCAGCCTGCCAGCACGCGCTGCACGTGGCCCAGCTCGATGTGCGCCTTCATCATCACGTCGCTGGCAAGCATCAGGCCCTCGCCGCAGATCAGCGCGCCCGTGAGCGCACCGGGATCGTTGGCGACGAGGATCGGATCGATGCGCACGTCGTCGTTGCGCTCGCCATCGCCGAGCGGCCAGAAGTACTGGCCATTGCGCCGATGCTTTGGCATTGCGAGCGTGCGGTGGTGCTGCAGGTCGTCGGGGGTCAGCGGCTCGCCATGGCGTTCGATGTAATGCGGGCTCGCATAGACCTGCGAGCGGAAGACCGACAGCTTGCGCGCGACGAGGTTGGAATCGGGCAACGGCCCGCCGCGCAGCGCGACATCGATTTCCTGGTCGATCAGGTCGACGGGCTCGTTGCTCAGCAGCATCTCGATGCGCACTTCGGGATGCATGGCGTGGAATTCGCCGAGCAGCGGCGCGACCCAGGTGATGCCGATCGAATACGGCGCGGTGAACCGCAGCCAGCCGCGCGGACCGCCCTGCAACTGTCCGACAGCGCTCTCGGCTTCGTCGAGCTCGCGCGCGATGCGCTGGCAGTGCTCGAAATACACGCTGCCCGCTTCGGTCAGCCCGAGCTTGCGCGTGGTGCGGTGGAGCAACTGCGCGCCCAGCCGTGTTTCGAGATCCTGCACCTTGCGGCTGACGGTGGTCTTGGGCAGGCGCAGCGCATTCGCAGCGGCGATGAAGCTGCCGTGCTCCACCACTTTGACGAACACCAGCGTGTCGTTGAGATCGCGTTGCATGACGGCCTCCGGGGGCGTGCAGGTTTGGGCCAATGGGATGATTGGACCAATCGAGGGACAATTATTCCCCGATTCGCCGACTAATCAAGCGGCGGCCGGAGGCCTAGAGTGCACACCATTCCCGGATCGGAGTCCCGCCGTGAGCACCGCCTCCCGCCGCAATCTGTTGAGCAGCAGTCTCGTCCTGATGATCCTCGTGGATCTGTCGGCCGGCTTTGCATTGCTTGTAAATCAATTGCTTGGAATTCCCGCTGGCTGGTCCTGGTTGATCGGCGCGCTCCTCGCGCTGCCGATCGGCAAGTGGCTGCATCGCTGGGCCGAAGGCGTGGTCTCGGGTCGCATCCAGAGCGTCGAGGTGATGTTTTCGGGAGAGAAAATCCCATGATCGGGACAATTGATGATTATCCCGGCCTCGACGACGGTCCCAAGCCCGCACTGCTGGTCCTTGGCGCGACCGGCTGCCTAGGCGGCGCGCTGGTGGCGTCCGCGCTGGGCGCGGGTCGCTCGGTCATCGCCATCGGCCGCGACGCGGACGCGCTGGACCAACTGCAGGCGAGCCACGCAGGCAAGCCGCTGACGACACTCGCGGCCTCGGTCGCCAGCGACGCCGAGGCGGCTGGACTCGCGCACCGCGTGCGCACGTTCGGCATGCCGATCACCGGCGTGGTCGCCGCGATCCGTGGCACACCCGTCCGCGGTCGACTGCTGGACCAGCCCGGCGAGGTGCTGCGCCGCTGCATCGATGACGACCTGCTGCCGCACCTGTTCGCTGCGCGCCACCTGCTGCCGATGCTCTCCGCGCACGGCCAGGGCGGCTATGTGCTGGTCGGCGGTCCCGGCGCGGACTATCCGTGGGCGGGCTACGGACATCACTCGATCACCGCCGCCGCGCTGCGGATGCTCGCGCGCGTCCTGCACGACGAAGCACGCACCCTCGGCGTGCACGTGCAGCTGCTCGGCGTGGATGCACCGCTGCGCACACCTGGCAACGTGCGCCATGCCTGCCCCGAATGGCCAAGCCTCGGTGCGGTGGCGCGACGCGCGGTGTCGATGGCGATCGCCCCGGCCGCATCGACCGATGCCGTCATCCGCTTCGGCGCGACAGACGCGCCGTCGCCGTTCTGGTCGGACGACATCGACGCGATCGACACCGCACCGACGAACACTACTGCCACGACATGGCAGGAATCGGATGGCGCAATGCCCGTTCCTGCGGAACGCTCTCTCCATGATGGGCGCAGGTTGCTGCGCGACATCGCTTCCACTCCCCTCATCAAGGACCGGCTCTCGCCATGAACCTCGACTCGCTCGCCCGTCCGGGCACTCACCGCTCCCTCGCCGCGCTGCTGTTGAGCGCAGCGATCGCCATCGTCGTCTCCGCGTGCAGCAGCGAAGCCGCACCCGCGGATGCAGCGCCGCCAGCGCCGGAAGTCAGCGTCGCGCAGGTGCTCCAGCGCGACGTGACCCAATGGAACGATGTCACCGGCCGGTTCTCGGCCGTGGAAACCGTCGAGCTGCGGCCACGCGTCAGCGGCTACATCGAACGCGTCGCGTACCGCGAAGGCGACGAAGTCCGCAAGGGCCAACTGCTGTTCGTGATCGACCAGCGTCCGTATCGCGCCGCGCTTGCGCAGGCGGAAGCGAACCTCGAACGCGCGCGCAGCGAAGCACGCCTCGCACGATCGCAGGATGCACGCGCGCAGGCGCTGATCGACGCCAAGGCCATCTCGCGCGAGGAGTTCGACACCCGCAAGGCCGCCACCGCACAGGGCGATGCCGGCGTGCGCGCCGCCGAAGCGGCGGTCGCCAGCGCGCGGCTGGACCTGCAGTTCACCGAAGTGCGTTCGCCGATCGACGGTCGCGCTGGTCGCGCGCTGGTCACCACCGGCAACCTCGCGCAGGCCGACGGCACGCTGCTGACCACGGTGGTTTCGCTCGATCCGGTGCACGTGTATTTCGAAAGCGACGAACAGGCCTTCCTGCGCGACGGCACGGCTTCGAGCAGCCGCGTGCGCGTCGGCCTCGCCGACGAGACCGGCTATCCGCACGAAGGCATCGTCGATTTCGTCGACAACCAGGTCGACCCGGCCACCGGCACGATCCGCGCACGCGCCGTGCTGAAGAACACCGATCGACGCTTCACGCCCGGCCTGTTCGCGCGCGTGCAGCTCGAAGGCGGCGCCCGCGCGCAGGCCCTGCTGATCGACGACAAGGCCGTGCTGACCGACCAGGACCGCAAGTACGTCTACGTGCTCGGCAAGGGCAACCAGGCCGTGCGCAAGGACGTAGTGCTCGGCCGTTCGGTCGATGGGCTGCGCGTGGTCGAGTCCGGCCTGGCGGCGCAGGACACGGTCATCGTCAACGGTGTGCAGAAGGTGTTCTTCCCCGGCATGCCGGTCGTGCCGAAGAAGGTCGCGATGGATGCATCGACAAGCACCGGCGGTCGCGCTATCGCGGCCATCGGTGGCGCCCCGAAACCGACCCAGGCGGCAACGCCGTGACCCTCCCCCGGTCGTCGGTCTGACGGCCCCGTTCCGTCGCAGATTCAATCGCCGCTCCCCCCGGCGGCGACGGAACGGCGGCTCGTCCCTTCAACGAATCGCAACAACGCCACGCGTCATCGCACCGGTCGGCCTTCGGGCCGGCCTTCGCCGCGGCTTTGCCGCAACCAAGGACTTCCCATGGATTTCTCCCGATTCTTCATCGACCGGCCGATCTTCGCCGCGGTGCTGTCGATCGTGATCTTCGCCGCAGGCCTGATCGCGCTCCCGCTGCTGCCGATCGGTGAATACCCCGAAGTGGTGCCGCCCTCGGTGGTGGTGCGCACGGTCTATCCCGGCGCCAATCCCAAGGTGATCGCCGAAACCGTGGCCACGCCACTGGAAGAAGCGATCAACGGCGTCGAGGACATGATGTACGTGAAGTCGGTCGCCGGTTCCGACGGCGTGCTTTCGCTGACCGTGACCTTCAAGCCGGGCACCGATCCCGACGAAGCCGCCGTACGCGTGCAGAACCGCGTGGCACAGGCGCTCGCGCGATTGCCCGAAGACGTGCGCCGGCAAGGCGTCACCACGCAGAAGCAGTCGCCAGTGTTCCTGATGGTGGTGCACCTGGTGTCGAAGGACGGCAAGTACG
Organism: Lysobacteraceae bacterium; assembly: GCA_016789405.1. Classification (GTDB taxonomy): domain Bacteria; phylum Pseudomonadota; class Gammaproteobacteria; order Xanthomonadales; family Xanthomonadaceae; genus Lysobacter_I. Next base: position 27,077 of record JAEUPQ010000013.1, on the reverse strand, counting down.
ATTCGCTGTACCTGCGCAACTACATGCGCCTGCACGTGAAGGACGAACTGGCGCGGATTCCCGGCGTCGGCGATGCACAGGCCTTCGGCGGCGGCGACTACGCGATGCGCCTGTGGCTGGACCCCGACAAGATCGCCGCGCGCGGCATGACCGCGGGCGACGTGCTGCGCGCGGTGCGCGAGCAGAACGTGCAGGTGTCCGCCGGCCAGCTCGGCGCCGAACCGATGCCCAACGGCAGCGATTTCCTGCTGCCGATCAACGCCAAGGGCCGCCTGCAGGATGAAACCGAGTTCGGCGACATCGTGCTCAAGAGCGGCGACAACGGGGAAGTCGTGCGCCTGCGCGACGTCGCCCGCATCCAGCTGGCCGCCGGCGACTACACGCTGCGCGCCCGACTGGACGGCATGAATGCATCGGCGGTCGGCATCTTCCAGGCCCCCGGCGCGAACGCGCTGGAGATCCGCGACGCGGTCATCGACAAGATGGCCGAGATCCGCAAGACCCTGCCGCCGGGCGTGGAGATCGTGTCGATCTACGACACGACGATCTTCGTGCGCGATTCGATCAAGTCTGTGATCACGACGCTGCTCGAAGCGACCCTGCTGGTGGTGCTGGTCGTCATCCTGTTCCTGCAGACCTGGCGCGCCTCGGTCATTCCGCTGCTGGCGGTGCCGGTGTCGGTGGTCGGCACGTTCGCCGTGCTCTACCTGCTCGGCTATTCGATCAACACGCTGACCCTGTTCGGCCTGGTGCTCGCGATCGGCATCGTGGTCGACGACGCCATCGTGGTGGTCGAGAACGTGGAGCGGCATATCGAACACGGCGCGACACCGCTCGAAGCAGCGCACCTGGCGATGAAGGAAGTCTCCGGACCGATCATCGCGATCGCACTCGTGCTGTGTGCAGTGTTCGTGCCGATGGCCTTCCTCACCGGCGTCACCGGTCAGTTCTACAAGCAGTTCGCGGTGACCATCGCGATCTCGACCGTGATCTCGGCGATCAATTCGCTCACCCTGTCGCCGGCGCTCGCCGCCAAGCTGCTCAAGCCGCACGATGCCGCGAAGGATGCACCGTCGCGCCTGATCGATCGCCTGTTCGGCTGGCTGTTCCGTCCGTTCAACCGTTTCTTCAACAGCAGTTCGAAGCGCTACGAAGGCGCGGTGTCGCGTGCGCTGGGTCGTCGCGGCGCGGTGTTCGCGATCTACGCGGCGCTGCTGGTCGGCGCGGGCGTGATGTTCCAGGCCGTGCCGGCCGGCTTCATCCCGGTGCAGGACAAGCTGTACCTCATCGCCGGCGTGAAGATGCCCGAAGGCGCCTCGATCGAGCGCACCGATGCGACGCTGAAGAAGATGGCCGCGCTCGCGAAGCAGGTCGAAGGCATCGAAAGCGAGGTCGCGTTCCCGGGCCTGAACCCGCTGCAGTTCACCAATACGCCCAACAACGGCGTGGTGTTCTTCACCCTGAAGCCGTTCTCGGAACGCAAACGCAGCGCCGCGGAGATCACGGCGGAGCTCAACCAGAAGTTCTCGTCGATCCAGGAAGGCTTCACCTTCGCCTTCATGCCGCCGCCGATCCAGGGCCTGGGCAACGGTTCGGGCTGGTCGCTGTTCGTCGAGGACCGCACGCGCCTGGGCTATGGCGAACTGCAGAGCGCGGTGCAGGCCTTCCAGGGCGCGGCGTCGCAGACCCCCGGCCTCGGCTTCCCGATCACCAGCTACCAGGCGAACGTGCCGCAACTCGATGCCGAAGTCGATCGCGTGAAGGCGAAGGCGCAGGGCGTGCCGCTCACCGAACTGTTCGACACGCTGCAGACCTACCTCGGCTCGGCCTACGTCAACGACTTCAACATGTTCGGTCGTACCTGGCAGGTGGTCGCGCAGGCCGACGCGCCGTTCCGCGACCAGGTCGAGGACATCGCCAAGCTGCGCACGCGCAATGCTAACGGCGAGATGGTGCCGATCGGCTCGATGGTGACCATCAAGCAGACCTACGGTCCGGACCCGGTGATCCGCTTCAACGGTTATCCCGCCGCGGACCTGCTCGGCGAAGCCGACCCGCGCGTGCTGTCCTCCGGCGAAGCGATGGCCAAGGTCACCGAACTCGCACAGAAGACGCTGCCGCAGGGTATGGGCATCGACTGGAGCGACCTGAGCTACCAGCAGGCGACGCAGGGCAAGGCCGCGCTGGTGGTGTTCCCGCTGGCGGTGCTGCTGGCCTTCCTGGTGCTGGCCGCGCTGTACGAAAGCTGGACGCTGCCGCTGGCCGTGATCCTGATCGTGCCGATGACCCTGCTGTCCGCACTGCTCGGCGTGTGGCTCAACGGTGGCGACAACAACGTGTTCGTGCAGGTCGGCCTGGTCGTGCTGATGGGCTTGGCATGCAAGAACGCGATCCTGATCGTCGAATTCGCGCGCGAACTGGAACTGCAGGGCAAGGGGATTGTCGAGGCCGCACTGGAAGCCTGCCGCCTGCGCCTGCGTCCGATCGTGATGACCTCCGTGGCCTTCATCGCCGGCACCGTGCCGCTGGTGCTGGCCAGTGGTGCAGGCGCCGAGGTGCGCTCGGTCACCGGGGTCACCGTCTTCGCGGGAATGCTCGGCGTCACCGCGTTCGGCCTGTTCCTCACGCCGGTGTTCTACGTCGCGCTGCGCAAGCTCGCCAACCGCCCGCTGGTGTCGCACGCACCGCAGGCATCGCATGACAACAACCCGCACGACGGCGTCGCCGTCTGATCCATCCCCCACTGCTACGCAAGGAATTCATCCCATGAGCAACACCGACATCAGCAACACCGACAAGATCGCGCTCGTCACCGGCGCCACGCGCGGCATCGGCCGCGAAACCGTCCGCCAGCTGGCCGCGTCCGGCATCCACACCGTGCTCGCCGGACGCGACAAGGCCAAGGCCGTCGAAGCCGCGCTGTCGCTGCAGGCGGAAGGCCTGCCGGTCGAGGCCATCGCGCTCGACGTGACCGACGAGGCCAGCATCACGGCCGCCGCCGAGCAGATCGCCGCGCGCCACGGCCGACTCGACATCCTCGTCAACAACGCCGGCATCTTCATCGACGACTTCGCGCGCAAGCCGTCCGAACAGTCGCTCGATGCCTGGCGCACCACCTTCGACACCAACCTGTTCGGCGTGATCGCAACCACCCAGGCCTTCCTGCCGCTGCTGCGCAAGTCCGAAGCCGGCCGCATCGTCAACGTGTCGAGCCTGCTCGGTTCGATCGCCGAGCACACCGATCCGCTGTCGCCGATCTTCGAGTTCAAGGTGCCGGCGTACAACGTGTCGAAGAGCGCGCTGAATGCGTGGACCGTGCACCTGGCGCACGAACTGCGCGACACCGGCATCAAGGTCAACGCGATCCACCCGGGCTCGGTGAAGACGGACATGAACGCGAATGGCGACATCGGCATCGAGCTGGGCGCGAAGAGCAGCGTCGCGATGGCGCTGCTCGGCGATGTCGGCCCGACCGGCGGCTTCAGCCACCTCGGCCAGTCCCTGCGCTGGTGATGTCGCACCCCGCATCGGCACGCGCGATCGTGCCGATGCGTCCACCTTCCGTCGCCATGCCGTCCGCATCGCGATGTCCATGGAGAGTTTCGTCATGCCCGCTTCCCACCGCTCACTGCCGTCGATGCTGACGATCGCCGCGCTGTCGCTGGCGATCAGCGCCTGCGCCGTCGGCCCCGACCATGTCCGTCCCGACCTGCCGGTCGCGGAGCGCTTCGCGCGCGATGCAGGCATCGGCGATGCCACGATGACGCCTGCTGCGGACGCCGCATTCTGGCACGGCTTCGGCGACGCCCGCCTCGACGCGCTGGTCGACGCCGCGCTGTCGGCCAACCACGACCTGCGCATCGCACTGGCGCAGTACGATCGCGCCAATGCACTGCTGCGCGGCGCGAAATTCGACGCCCTGCCGACCATCACCGCGAACGCCGATGGCCGCGAGACGCGCGCAAGCACCGACCAGATGCCCGGCGTTGCCCGCGATGGACGCGACATCGAGTCATACAGCGTCGGCGCTGGCATCGCATGGGAACTCGACCTGTTCGGCCGGATCCGCCGCAATGTCGAAGCCAATCGCGCCGATGCGCAGGCCAATGCCTCCGACCTCGCCGCTGCGCAGGTCGCCATCGTGGGCGAAGTCGCCCGCACCTATTTCGAACTGCGTGGCCTGCAGGAGCGCTTGCGCGTCGCACGCGAGAACGCGGACAACCAGGCCGAAACCCTGCGTCTGGTGCAGGCGCGGTTCGATGCCGGTCGCGACAGCGAATTCGATCTGTCGCGTGCCCGTGCACAGCAGGCCGCGACCTCGTCGCGCATTCCCGCACTGGAAGCGCAGACCGCCACCGCCATGCATCGACTCGCGGTCCTGACCGGCCGCACGCCCGACGCACTCATTGCAGAGCTGTCCGCACCCGCGCCGTTGCCCGCCCTGCCGGCGCGCATCGATCCGGGCACGCCGGGTGAACTCCTGCGACGTCGCCCCGATGTCGCCGCCGCCGAAGCGCGACTGCATGCATCCACCGCACGCATCGGCGTCGCCACTGCAGACCTGTTCCCGCGCTTCACGCTGGGCGGCCTGATCGGCAGCCAGGCCATCGACACCAGCGCGCTGTTCGAGCGCGGCAGCGAAACGCGCCTCGTCGCGCTCGGCATCGACTGGTCCTTCCTCGACATCGGCCGCGTGCGCGCACGCATCGCCGCTGCAGATGCAGACGCCGCCGGCACGCTCGCCGCCTACGAGCGCAGCGTGCTGCTGGCGCTGGAAGACACCGAGAACGCACTGGTGCGCCATGCCCGCGCCCGCGAAGAGGACGCACTGCTCGAACGTGCGGCGACGGACAGCGCCAGGGCCGCCACGCTGGCGCGCACGCGCTTCGAGGCCGGCGCGACAGGACTGCTCGAAGTACTCGACGCCGAGCGCACGCGCCTGCAGGCGCAGGATGCCTTCGCCGACGCACGCACGCGCAGCACCACGAGCGCGGTGGGATTGTTCAAGGCACTGGCCGGCGGCTGGCCGCAGTCCCTGCCGGCGCGGGTGGAGGTGGGGCAGCGCTGACCGATGATGCTGTCGCGCTGAACGCGATTCGCCTTCAACGCCGGCGGCAATCTTCGCAGCGCAGGAACGATGCCATGCTCGCGAATGCGAGGATGACGTTCTGCCAGGTCGCTGGAAATTTCTCAGCGCACCCTTCGCTTCAACTCCCCGATCAGCTCAGACACTTCCGACGGCGCGAGCTTGGCGAATCGCTCCGGCAACAGGCTGCGACGCGAGGATTCCTGCACCGCGAGCAGTTCCATGAGCTGGATGGTGTCGGTGTGCTGCGGCGGGATGAAGTCGGCGATCGCCTGCTGCAGATGCGTGGCGGCGAGCGCGACGCCGTCGTTGCGGGCGATGTCCAGCGCAAGCAGGGCGATGGCTTCGAGGTCGGCGTTGGAATAGCCATCGAGGCCGGCGAAGGCGTCGCCGAGTGCGGCGATGCTGTCGTCGGCGAGATCGGTGCCATTGCGCTTGAGGATCGCGCGGACGATGCGCAGGCGGTCTTCGCCGGTGTCGACGTAGAAGAAGGGGATCTTGCGATCCAGTCGGCCCGGGCGCTTGATGTCGACATCGAGCTTGTCCGGGCGGTTGGTCATCAGGATCGTCAGCACGTGGCCGCGGTTCGCGGTGTCGGACATGAAGTCCTTGATCCGCGCGATCACGCGCGACGACGTGCCGCCGTCGCTGTCGCCGCCTTCGCCGTTGCCGAAGCTGCGGTCGCCTTCGTCGATCACCAGCGCGATCGGGCTCATCGCACGGATGATCTTGAGCACGCGTTCGAGGTTGGATTCGGTCGATCCGACCCACTTCGAGCGGAAGTTCTTCAGCACCACGCCCGGCAGGCCGGCTTCCTTGAGGAAGGCCTTGATGACGAAGGTCTTGCCCACGCCCATCGGGCCGACCGCGAGCAGGCCCATCGGCGCGAGCTTGCGGTCGCCGGTCTTGATGGTCGCGGCGATCTTCATCAGCTCGGCCTTGATCTGGTCGTAGCCGCCGACCGCATCGAGTCCGTACGAGGGATCGAGGAATTCGATCAGGTCACCACAGGAGCGCTGGATGATCTCGCGCTTCCGCTCGCCGATGATCGCGAGCATCGCGTCCATCGGCTCCACGTCGGGTGCCGGTGCTGCGGCGCCGAGGATCATGAACGCGATCTGCTCGCGGGTCTTGCCGGCAGTGACGCCCGCGTACATCTCGGCGCGCTGCTTCGCATCGGGCGCATCGGCCAGCAGTTGCAGCACCAGCGCCTTGCGCTCTTCTTCCGGCAGGCCGGCGGCGGGACGCTCCGCGACGATGCTGTCGATCTCCAGCAGGCGCAGGCCTGCCGTGTGCTTGGCGACCAGCGCCTGCTGTTCCTGCGCCATGTGCGGCGCGGACTGCGCGACCAGCTGCAGGCGCGCGGCTTCGTCGGGGAACGCCACGTCGATCGCGCAGATGCGCGGGTTGGTGTTCAGCGACGGATGGATCTCCGACAGCGACGCGCACAGCAGCACGACGATGTGATTGCGCTGCAGCAGCAGGCCGCTCAGCGACCAGTCGTGGAAGATCTCCAGCAGGCCGCGCTCGTCGGTGCTGAGGAAGGTCGTTTCCGCATTCGGCACCAGGTCGCCGGCATGCGGCAGCACCAGGGCGATGCCATCGCCGGTGCGCATGCGCAGCTCGAGATTGGCCATGCCCTCCAGCAGCGAATCGCCGCCGTCGACCGGCTTTGTGCCCTCGCCGCGACGCTTCAGCCCGGCATGGCGCAGGGCCAGTTCGTAGCGCTGCGGTTTCGCCGCGAGCACCACGTCGTGCACGTAGTCGGAGAAGGGCTGCAGCTTGCCTTCGTGCGGCACGCCGTCGTGGACGTTGCCGTGCAGGATGAACAGCCCGGCCTCGCCTGCGAGGTAGCGGCGCTTGAGCTCATCCGCCCAGGCAGGAAGGGCGGTGCCCGGAGACGGTGTGCCGTTGAGTGTGGTCATGCGCTCGATCCTGGGCCGACGAGAACCAATATGTCGAAGCTCGCGCCCGTCGCCCTAGCCGCGGATCGCGACGGGCAGCCCGCGCGCAAGGCGCGCAGGCCGGGCGGAACGGTCAGATCGTCCGGTTCGCGTCGGAGGCGGCAGCGCGATCCTTCTTCATTGCTTCCAGCTTGGCGCGCGCCGTGGCCTTGCTGCTGCTGGCCTTGAGCGCGTTCAGGCGGGTGTCGAGGTCCGACTCGCGCAGTTCGTCGCCGAGCTTGGCCTTGGCGATGGTGTCCTTGATGCCGGTACGCACGTTTTCCAGCGCACGCAGCTCGGCATCGACCGACAGGCCTTCGAGCTGGTCGTTGATCCGGGTACGCGCCTGCGCGCTCTGCATCTTGGCCAGCATGCGGTCCTTTTCGGACTTGAGCTTGCCGATCTCGCCCTTCACTTCGGTCAGCGCGTTCTTGGCGGTGTCGACGTCCTTCTCGGCGCCTTCCAGTTCAGCCTGCATCGAAGTGATTTCGGCCTCGACGGCATCCTTGCGCTCGATCAGTTCGACCGCAAGATCGTCCTGTCCGGTCGCCATGGCCTGCTCGAGCATCGCGGCGAGCTCCTTCTGCTGCGCCTGCGCCTTCTGCAGGCGGTCGGCCGCGTCCTCGCGCAGGCGGATCAGGCCGGCGGTCGCGTTCTTGAGCTTGTTGTACTTCTCGATCATGGTGTTGATCGCATTCTCGTACGCGATCTCGGGATGCTGCTGCTCCAGCCCGGTGACGAAGAGCGAGAGGAAGCCGCGAACGAGGTTGGCCAGTCGGCTGAAGATGTTCATGTATGTCTCCTGGTTGCAGCTTGATGTGTTCGGTGGATGTCGGTGTCGATCATTTCGCCGCCCGCGCCGCCTGGCGTGCGGCCATGGACTTGGCGCCGGCTGCGCCGGTCTTGAAATAGTCGCTGTCGAGGTCGTTCTGCGACAGCTCCAGTTCGATGTCCTCTTCCAGCTGCAGTCGCGAGAGCGATTCGCCGAGCTTCGAGCCGAGCGTGCTGGAGTACGGACTGGCGACGACGAGCTGGTAGACCTCTTCGACCTGGTCGGGCAACGAGACCAGCGCGGCGTCGATCGACATGCGCCGCGCGGCGAGCTTGCCGTGGCGCTGCTTGATCGCGAGGTAGTCGTCGCGCGCCATCTTCAGCAGGCGGTGGCGCGGATCGCGCTCTTCGACTTCGCCCAGCGCGTCTTCGGCTTCGCGCAGGCGCCGGTCGAGCGTGGCCTCCTCGCCGCTGCGCAGGCGCTCCTTGATCGTGACCTGCGCCAGCCACAGCGCGAGGTAATCGACAGAGGCCTTGTCGACGCGCTCGGCGTCGTCATAGGACAACTGGCTCTGCGCTTCGCCGGCAATGCGGTACAGGACGTTGGAGCGTTCGACGATGGCCTGGTATTTCTGCCACATGCCCATGCCGGCCACGCGCTCGATGCCGCCGTGCAGCGTGAACAGCTCCTGCTGCAACTGCGCGCGACGCTGGTCGATGGCGGCACGGCGCGCGCCGCGATCGACCTTGCTGCGGAACTTGGGCAGATCGGGAATGACCAGTGCGAGCAAGGTCTGCACCGCGCCCAGCACGACCAGCGCACCAAGCGCGCCGGCACCGCCGGCAGGCACGGACGCCACCGCCATCGCCAGACCGCCGCCGAGCAGAGTCATGACGTTGGCCTGGCTGGTCAGCCAGGCGCGGAGGTAACTGACGGGCTTGGGCTGCTGGCTCATGCGCTCACACGCTCACCCGCACGTTGCCCTTGCCGGTGGCCTGGTGCAGGCGGCTGAGGATGCGTTGCTCCAGCGCGGCGGCCTCGGGCATGCGCAACCAGCCGCTGTCCCGCGGCTTCGGCGTGGCGATGGTGAAATCGTCGGCGATGCGCGCCGGCTGGGTCGACAGCACCACCACGCGATCGCCCAGCAGCAGCGCCTCGGTCACGTCATGCGTGACGAAGATGATCAGGCAGGGATGCTCCTGGTAGAGCTTCACCAGCAGCGTCTGCATGTCCTCGCGGGTCTGCGCGTCGAGCGCGCCGAAGGGTTCGTCCATCAGCAGGATGCGCGGCTTCAGCACCAGTGCGCGCGCCAGCGCGATGCGCTGGTTCTGTCCGCCGGACAACTGGCTGGGATGCAGCTTCGCCTTGTCGGCGAGGCCCACCGCTTCGAGCATGTGCATCACCAGCTCATGGCGTGCGGCGGCCGGCACGCGATCGCGCCACAGGCCGAGGCGGAACGGAAACGCGACGTTGTCGTAGACGCTGAGATCGGGTCGATTGGCGTAGCGCTGGAACACCATGACCGCGTCGTCGTGCGCATCGGTGCAGGGTTCGCCGTCGATCGTGATCGTGCCGCTGGTGGGCACCGTGACGTTCTGCGGGCGCACGCCACCCATCATGTACAGCAGCGTGCTCTTTCCGCAGCCGGACGGTCCGAGCAGCATGTTGATGCTGGGCCCTTCGAAGCGCAGGCTCAGGTCGTCGACGACACGGTTCACGCCGCCTTCGGGCCGCGGGTATTCCTGCACGATGTGTTCGAGCGTGACGACGGCTGCGCCCTTGCTCGTTGCCGCAGCGGTCATGCCTGGGTCTCCCACGGATAGAGGCGGCGCTTGGCCAGACGCATCAGCTGGTAGGTCAGCAGCGCCAGCGCCATGATCACGATGATGCCGGCGAACACCTGGTCCATCGCGCTGAAGCGGCGCGCGTTCTGGATCAGCTGGCCCAGGCCGACCTTGGCGTTCACGTATTCGGCGACGGTGATGTAGGTCCACATCACCGACACGCTGACGATGATCGCATCGGCAATGCGCGGCATCGCGATCGGCACCACCGCATGGCGGATGCATTCCCAGGGCGTGGCACCGAGGTCGCGCGCCCCGGTCCAGTAGCTCTGCGGCACCGCCTGCACGGCGTCGCGCACCATCGGCACGAGGTAGACCACCGCGCCGAGGAACAGGAACGCGACCTTCATCGTCTCGCCGATGCCGAGCCACATCACCAGGATCGGCAGCAGCGCGACGACGGGCGCGGAGCGGAAGGGATCGATCAGCGGCGACAGCAGCGCGTTCAATTTCGGCGCGGCGCCCATCAGGATGCCCAGCGGCACGCCGACCAGCACCACCAGCACGCCGGCGGCGGCGACGCGGCCGACCGACCACAGCGTGGCATCGAGCAGCAGGCTGCTGCCGTCGTGCCACGACAGGTAGGCCAGCGCCTTCACCACCGAGACCGGCGAAGGCAGCTTGTTCGGGCTGATCGCGCCGCTCGCGCTGAGCGCGAACCACACCAGCAGCACGACCGCGACGCCGGCGAAGCCGAGCTGCCGCCGCAACCCGGCGGGCAGCGCGACATAGGGATTCCAGGGGCTGGCCATCGTCCGTGGTTCCCGTGCTTACGGTCGTGCGCCGTAGACCGCGATGCGCGTCGAACGGTTCATTTCGCGGCAACCGTCGAGACCCACACCTTCGGACTGCGGATTGTTTTCGTCGCACAGCGGCTTGTTCGAACCGTTGCCGACGATCTTGAAGCGCTCGCGCGGGAACTCCCACTGCTTGGCCAGGTAGTCGACCACGGCCTCCGCGCGCGCCCGCGACAGGCGATCGTTCACCGCCGCGTTGCCGGTGCTGTCGGTGTTGCCGCTGATCTCGAAGTAGGCGGCGCCGTTGTTCTCGATGAAGGGCACCATTTCGGTATCGATCGTGCGCTCGGCGCGCTTGGTCAACGCCGACTGGCCGCTGGAGAAGTTCACGGTGACCGGCTTGGTCACTTCCGCCGGTGCCGACTGCACCGCCTCCTCGCGCGCGGCCTCGGTGAAGACCTCTTCCTTCTTCGCTTCCACCTGCGCGGTGGTGCTGGCGTCATAGAGCTTGCGGATGAAGCGCAGGTCGAAGCTGTCGGACGGATTGATCACCGGCGATTTCGGATTGGCCAGCGCACCGGCTGCACGGTAGATCTGGTCGAAGCGCTGGTAGACGCGGGCGTAGTGGTTGGTGTCGCCGGCCAGGCCGAGGATGCGCGCGTTGTCGCCCACGCCGGTCCACAGCAGGTTGTCGAACAGCTTCTTCACGAAGCCCTTGCCTTCGTCCTTGGCGAGCAGCTTGAAGAAGTCTTCGGTCTTCACCAGCGCGTCGACCGCACCGTCGGGATTGGCCTTGGCGGCGTCGACGCCGGCCATCCAGCCGTTCACCAGCTTCTGCACCGCGGCCGCGCCGTCCTCGCTGTCGAGCACGCGCTTGTCGCAGACGATCACGTCGAAGATCAGGTTCGATGCGGTGCGGGTGGAATAGACCACGTGGCCCTTGGTCGCGCGCAGCGCCAGCGACAGGTCCGGATCCCACAGAACGGCGGCATCGACGTTCCCGGATTCCAGCGCGGCGCGCACGCCGGCGGTGCCTTCCTCGGCGCCGATGAACACGTATTCGATGCTCTGCTTGCGGCGCGCCGACAGCGACGAGTTGTCGACGGCGTCGATGGTCATGCCGTGCGAGGGCGTGAACTGCAGCATCGCGACCTTCTTGCCGGCGAGGTCTTCGACCGTGCGGATCGACGGATCCTTCGCGATGATCGCGTCGGCGCCGCGGGTGTTGTCGACGATCATGACCGCACGGCCGTCGTGTCCGCTGTTGCGCAGGTTCGGCTGTTCCTGCGCCCAGAAATCGGAGGTGCGCCAGGCGCACTGCGCGGTGCCGGCCTCGAAGATGGTGGACAACGTCGGGATGTCGTCCTGGATGACGAATTCGACGTTGAGGCCTTCCTTGTCGAACAGCGAACCGGACTGCGTGGTCAGGCTCTGGCCGTTGGCGACCAGCGCCGGCGCGTAGCCGTGGAAGCTGACGATGCTGACCTTCAGCGGATTACCCGCCGAACCCAGCGGGCCATCGCCCTTGCTGCTGTAGGCAGCCGCGCTGGCGGGCTTGCCGTCGGACTGCGTGGCCGTGGCGGCCGGTTCGTCGCCGCTCTCGGCCTTGCGGTTCTTGTAGAGGTTCCAGACGACCGAGCCGGAACCGACGACGACGATCGCGCCGATCAGGATCTTGGCGAACGGGGTGAGTTTGACGGCCATGTGGCGCTCCTGGGGGACGTAGTCGAAACGTGTTCGGTTGGGGCGGATTCGGATGTGGCGGATTTGGGTCTGGCGTTTGTGCGCGCGCCGGCGTGCGCGCTCACTTCGCGGCGCCGCGGAACTGGGCCGCCAGTTCCTCGAGGCTCAGTACCTGCGCATCGAGGCGCTGGGTCTCGCGGGCCAGCGCGGCCTTGTTCGATTCGGATTCGGACTGCAGGCGCGCGATGTCGGCGGCGGTGGCGCCGACGGCGTCCTGGATCTGCGCTTCCAGGCTGGCGATCTGCTGGCGCAGGTCGGCCAGGCGCGTGTCGCGGCTGCCTTCCAGCTCGGCGATGCGGGCCTGGTTGGCCTGCACGAGGGCATCGGCGTTGCCCTGCAGGTGGCGCTGGTGGCCGCGCAGCGCGGCGATCTTGGCGTCGGCATCGGCCAGCACCTGTTCCATCGACCAGGTTTCGTCGGCCACGTCCATGGCAGTGATCGCGGCACGGCGCGTGGTCGGGTCGAGGGATTTCAGGCCGTCGACCAGCTTGATCAGGCGCTCGACCGGGAACGCCGCATCGACCAGCCCCTGGCGGGCATAGATCCGTGCGAAGTCGAGGCCTTCTTCCACGCCGGGCGAGGCCGGTGCGTCCACAGCCCCGGCCGCCGGCATCGGCGGCGGCGCGGTGGCGCGGCTCTCGGCTTCCGCAGCACGGCGGATGATCGCGTCGATGTCGCTGTCCTCGCCCGCTGGCTCGGCTGGCATGGGCCGCGGCTCCGAGGATTCGATCAGGCGTGCGGCTTCCAGGATCTTCTTGAGTGATGCCATGCGGTCCCCGGGGGCGATGTGCGGTGCGCGAATGCGTCAAACGGAAGAATAAGGTACCGGGGGGACAAATCCAGCAGTGACCCATGTCACATGACGCCAGGACCGCCCTCGCCGCGTCAGACGCCGTGGTGCTTGCCGCGCCAGGGCGCGTACCAGGCGCGGATCCGCGCCATGTCCGCGTCCATGTCGTCGGTGAGCTGGAAGGGCTCGCCGATGCCGATGATCTTCTCGGGATAATGGAAGTACGCAGGCAGCACGGGCACGCCGGCGGCGCTGGCGATCTTCCAGAACCCCGGCTTCCAGCGCTCCACGCGCTTGCGGGTGCCTTCGGGCGCGATGCCCAGCCAGAAGCGGTCTTCCTGCTGGAAACGCTCGAGCATCTGTTCGATCAGGCCGCGGGCGGCATTGCGGTCGACGGGGATCACGCCCATCCGGCGCAGGATCGGGCCGAGCGGCCACCAGAAGAGTTCGCGCTTGGCGAAGATGCGGATGTCCAGGCCCAGCGCGACCTTGACCAGCATGCCCCAGACGCCGTCCCAGTTGGAGGAGTGCGGTGCGCCGATCAGCACCAGCTTCGGGAGATCCGGCAGGGTGCCGGCCATGCGCCAGCCACCCAGCCGCAGCAGCGTGCGCGCGACCCAGCGCAGCGCAGGACCGGATCGCGTCCGTGGCGCCTGCGGCGGCATCGGCAGGACGACATCGTCCGGCGATCCTGCCGCTGCGCCTCCGGGAGATGCGCCCATCAATCCCAGTCCTTCGTCGCGCGCTGGCGTTTCACGTCGGAGCGCTGGCGCTTGTTGTCCAGTCGCCGCTTCTTGGCGGCTTTCGAAGGCTTGGTGGCGATGCGCGGCGTGGGCGCCTTCATGCCGGCGGCGACGAAGGCCGCGAGACGTTCGCGCGCATCCTCGCGGTTCCGCTCCTGCGTGCGGAAGCGCTGCGCGTTGATGACCAGCACGCCTTCGAGGGTCATGCGGCGGTCGCGGCGCGCCAGCAGGCGCTCGCGCACGGGTTCGGGCAAGACCGCGGAATTGGCCACGTCGAAACGCAGTTCCACCGCAGTCGCCACCTTGTTCACGTTCTGCCCGCCGGGTCCCGACGAGCGCACGAAGCGCTCGACCAGTTCCGATTCGGGGATTTCGATGCCTTCGTCCACGTGGGCCCTCCGTCGGCGATTGTAGCGAGGTCGCCGTCCCGGCACGGCATCCCGGCCCATCGGCCCACCTCCCCGCACGGCACGTTGACCGCCATCGCGCGCCTGCCGGATGATGCCAGTCCGCCATGGAGGACCCCCGCATGCTTCGTCTCGCCCTGCCTTGCGCACTCTTGCTGCTGGCCATGCCGCTGGCCCAGGCCCAGGACCCTGCCGCGATCGGCAACGGCCACGACCCTGCCTTCGTCGGCGGCCGTTCCGCGCCGATGGCGCCCCCGCCGCGCGAGCAGGCACCCGCATCCATCGCCGCGATGGAACGGGCCACGGCCGCCGAGGAAATCGAAGCGCTGCTCCGCCAGGTCCGCATGCAGCAGGATGGCAGCCGCGACACCGGCGAGGGCGATACGCGCGATGTCTCGGCCGCCCTGCAGTACCGCAGCCAGGCCGAAAACCTGGTGCGCCGCAACTGGAACCAGCTCAGCCCGCTGTCGCGCGACCTGTACAGCGCGACCTTCGAGCGCAGCCACCCGGACGAAGCCCGCGGGGTTTCGAACTACAGCCGGACGAACGCCAACGACCCCGAAGCGCGCCTGCGCGTGGGCATGCGCGACGCCGAGCAGGAAATGCGCAACCTCGAAGGGCTGCTGCTGCCGATGCTCAAGGACATCAAGCAGGCCACCGACACCGCCATCCAGAACGGCGTCCGCCGCCGCTGAGGACAGCGCATGCAAGGATTCACCATGCTCCGCACCCGTGCCGCCGCGCTGCTGCTCTGCGTGCTGTCGCCGCTCGCCGCGCCTGCGGCCCTAGCCGCAGAGCCTACCGACGCGCAGGTCGATCGCCTGATAGAAACCATGGACATGCGCCGGCTGGTCGACGACATGTTCACCCAGATCGACGCGATGGGCCTGCAGATGGGCGAGCAGTTCCTGGGTGACGACGCGACGCCGGAAAAGCGCGAACAGATGCGCCGGGTCCTGGCGAAGCAGCACGAAGCCATGCGCAAGACGATGTCGTGGGACAAGCTGGGCCCGATCTACCGAAACGTCTACCGGAAGCTGTTCACCGCCGACGAAATCGACGCGATGATCGCCTTCTACGGCAGCGAGACCGGTCGCGGCATCCTGCGCAAGATGCCGCAGGCGATGGAACTGTCGATGCAGGAAATGCAGCCGATCATGCAGACGCTGATCGCGGACATGCAGAAGTCCATCGAGGCCGAAGTCCGCACCCTCGACGACGCCAGGCCGATCGACCCGCCACCGCCGGCCGACTAGGCCCCGTCGAACAGCGCCAGCGCCTTCGCCAGCTCGGCATCCGGAGGCGCCAGCGCCTCCACGCGTTCGCCGCTGTGCGGATGGATGAAGCGCAGGCGCTCGGCGTGCAGCAGCATGCGATGGATGCCCATCATCCGGAACGCGCGGTTGTGGCGGCCGTCGCCGTGGCTGGTGTCGCCGATCAGGTGATGCGACACATGCTTGAGATGCCGGCGGATCTGGCGGAAGCGGCCGGTCTGCGGCTGCGCGCGCAGCAGCGCATAGCGCGAGGTCGGGAATTCGGTGCCCGCCGCAGCCGACGGCAACGACAGCTCGCAGGTCGCCAACCGCCGGAAACGCGTGATGGCCGGCTTCTTCTGCGGCTTTCCGGGGCCGCCATCGAGCGGATGGTCGACCTCGAACACGTCTTCCGCCGGCCAGCCGCGACAGATCGCGAGATAGTCCTTCTCGAAGGCGTGCGACATCAGCACCTTGCCCAGCGCCGAGGCCGTGTCGCGATCGAAGGCCAACAGCAGGCAGCCGCTGGTCGCGCGATCGAGGCGATGGACGAGGAAGATCGGTCGGCCGAACTGTTCGCGCAGGCGATCGGCAGCGAAATCGGTCTCGCCGCGCGCCAGAGCGCTGTCGTGGACCATCAGCCCTGCCGGCTTGTCCACGATCGCCAGCCAGTCGTCGCGATGCAGCACCGCGAGCTCGGCCGGGACAACAGGTTCGGCTCCCGGCTCCGGGAACTCGGAAGACGACTTCTGGGTCATGTGACGGGACGTCGCGCTCTGCAAGAATCGACACCCATTGTCCCCGAAAGACCGCTCACCAAGGAGCTCCGATGTCGCGTGCCACACATTTCCGTGGATTCGTCCGGCCCCTCGCGCTGGCCTGCGCACTCGTCCTGGCGGCACCGCTGGCTGCCGCAGGCGACGGCGTCGCCCTGCCGAAGGGCGTGACCGCCGGCCCCTGCGTCGAAGGCATCTGCGAATACACGCTGGGCAACGGCCTGCGCGTGCTGCTGTTCCCCGACGCCAGCAAGCCCACCGTCACCGTCAACATCGCCTACGGCGTGGGCTCGGTGCACGAGAACTACGGCGAGACGGGCATGGCCCACCTGCTGGAGCACCTGCTGTTCAAGGGCACGCCCACGCACGGCGACATTCCCGGCGCGCTGAAGACCCGCGGCATCCAGGCGAATGCAACGACATCGCTGGATCGCACCAACTACTACGGCTCGTTCCCCGCCAACGACGAGACCCTCGACTGGCTGCTCGGCCTCGAAGCCGACCGCATGGTGAATTCCTTCGTGGCGAAGAAGGACCTCGACAGCGAGATGACCGTGGTCCGCAACGAGATGGAGCGCAACGAGAACAACCCGACCTCGGTGATGTTCCAGCGCCTGCGTTCGACCGCCTATCTCTGGCACAACTACGGCAACTCCACCATCGGCGCGCGCTCCGACGTCGAGAACGTGCCGATCGAGCGGCTGCAGGGTTTCTATCGCACCTGGTACCGGCCGGACAATGCCACGCTGATCGTCGCCGGCCGCATCGATCCGGCCAAGGTGCTGCCACGCGTGCAGGCGCATTTCGCGCCGATCCGCCGCCCCGCGACACCGCTGCAGACGCTCTACACGGTGGAACCCACGCAGGATGGCGAGCGCGAGGTGAACGTCCGTCGCGTCGGCGACATCCGTGCCGTCGGCATCGCCTACCGATCACCGGGACACACCCATCCTGACAACGCCGCACTCGATGTCCTGATGGACGTGCTCGGCGACTCGCCGACCGGTCGACTGCACAAGGCGCTCGTGGAGACCAAGATCGCAGCCAACGCCGGCGGCGGCAATGGCGACCAGCGAGAGGGTGGCATGCTCACCCTGGTCGCGGTCACGCCCAAGGATGGAGACCTGGCGAAGGCCGAAGCGGAACTGCTGCGCCAGGTCGAGACCCGCCTCGTGGCGGAACCGATCACGGCAGATGAAGTGGCGCAGGCCAAGCAGCGCATCGCCAACAGCTACGAGAACACGCTCAACAACGTCAATGCCATCGCCATGTCGCTGACCGGATCGGTCGCGATCGGCGATTGGCGGCTGTTCTTCCTGCGTCGCGACCAGATCGCGAACGTGACCGTCGACGACGTCAATCGCGTCGCGCGCACGTACTTCAAGCCGACCAACCGGACCATCGGTCGCTTCATCCCCGTCGAAAAGCCCGAACGCGTCGAGATCGCCACCGCGCCGTCTCCCGCCGAGTCGCTGAAGGGCTATGTCGGCAAGGCCGCCATCGCCTCGGGCGAGACCTTCGATCCCAGTCCCGCCAACATCGACAGCCGGACGACGACCTTCGTCCTCGGCGATGGCCTGAAGGTCTCGCTGCTGCCGAAAGACACGCGTGGCGACACGGTGTCGGTCAATGCATCGTTCCATTTCGGCGACGTGGCGACCTTGCGCCGCTTCCCGCGCGCGGCGCCGGATGCGATCGGCGGCATGCTCATGCGCGGCACGACGACGCATACACGCGAGCAGATCGCCCAGCAGTTCGAATCGCTCAAGACGACGGCGAACATCCTGGGCACCGGCCAGACGGCCTTCGTGTCGCTGCAATCCCGCCGCGAGCACCTGGCCGACGCGCTGTCGCTGGCCGCCGAGGTGCTGCGCACGCCGTCCTTCCCGGAATCGGAGTTCGAGCAATACAAGCTGCAGGCGATCGCCGGCCTGGAGAACAGTCGCAAGGAACCGTCCACGATCGCAAGCCTCGCGCTCTACGGACACTTCGATCCCTGGCCGAAGGATCATCCGTACCGCATCCGCAGCGTGGACGAACAGCTCGCCGACCTGCGGGCCGTCAAACGCGAGGATGTCGCCGCCTATCATCGCGAGGTCTACGGCACCGCGCGCGGCGAGATCTCGATCGTGGGCGATTTCGATCCGGCGAAGGTGCGCACGCAGCTGGAATCGCTGTTCGCGGGATGGCGCAGCCCGGTCCCCTACGAAGACGTGCCGATGTCGTTCCGGGACGTCCCCGCGCGTGCGGCACGCTTCGAGACCCCCGACAAGGCGAACGCGACCCTGGTCGCACGCAGCAACCTCGCGCTCAACGAAGATGACCCCGATTACCCCGCCCTGCTGGTCGCCAGCGACATCCTGGGTGGCGGCGCGCTGAGTTCCCGCCTGGGCGACCGCCTGCGCCAGAAGGAAGGATTGAGCTATTCCGTCAGCAGTTTCGTGTCCGCAGGCAGTGCGCCGGGGCGTCGCGACGACAACGGCATGCTGATGATGCAGGCCATCGCCGCGCCGCAGAACATCGACAGGGCGGAAGCGGCGGTGCGCGAGGAACTCGCGCGTTTCGTCCGCGACGGCATCACCGAGCAGGAACTGAAGAAGTCGGTGACGAACTTGCTGACGCGGCAGGAGCAGGGCCGTTCGGGCGACGGCAGCGTCGCCGGCACGCTGTCGCGCAATGCCTACATGGGTCGCTCGATGGCCTGGTCCGCGAAACTGGAAGCCGGCATTCGCGCATTGACGGTGGATGGCGTGAATGCCGCGATCCGCAAGCACATCCGCCCCGACACGCTGAGCATGTTCGCAGCGGGCGATTTCGCGAAGGCCATGGCGACGGCAGGCAACAGCACCGCGGGGCCTGCCACGAAGTAGGGCGCATCGTCGTACCCCCTTCACCCGTGCGCGGTGAAGGGGACGCGCGGCTCGCGTCGCGCGGTCAGCGCCTCGGCCAGGCCGCGAGCAACGCCCACAGCCCGCCGACACCGGCGATCCAGGCTGCTGCGGGCACGCTCAGCAGCGGCGGACCACCGGCTTCCAGCGCATAGAGCACCGCGGCCACGATCAGCAGGCCGGTGCCGAGGATGGCGGAGACGATCCGCCGTTGCATCGCGCGCAGGGTGTCGGCGAGGTCGGCGAGATCGTTCGAGCGCATCGACAGTTCGTGCTGGCCCTCGACCTGCTGGCTCAGCCATGCATGCAGCAGCTGCGGCATGTCCGGCGCGCGCGTCACCAGCTCGGGCAGGCGCTTGCGGAATTCGCGGGCCAGTCGCTGCGGGCTGTAGCGTTCGACCAGGATCTTCTCCAGCACCGGCTTGGCGACCGCCCAGATGTCCAGTTCGGGATCGAGCTGCCTGCCGACGCCTTCGATGTTGAGCAGGGTCTTCTGCAGCAGGATGAGCTGGGGTTGGAGCGTGAGCTCGTAGCGCTGCGCGGTGCGGAACAGCTTGACCAGTACCTCGGCCAGCGAGATCTCCGACAGCGGACGCGTGAAGTAGGGTTCGCAGACCGCGCGCGCGGCAGCTTCGAGTTCGTCGATGCGCGTGGTCGCCGGCATCCAGCCGGCCTGCACGTGCAGTTCGGCGATGCGGCGATAGTCGCGATTGAAGATCGCCATGAAGTTCTCGGCGAGGTAGTACTGGTCCTCTGTCGAGAGCTGGCCAACGATGCCGAAGTCGATCGCGATGAAGCGCGGATCGTCCTTGCGCGCCGGGTCGCTGTCGACCCAGATGTTGCCGGCATGGGCGTCGGCATGGAAGAAGTTGTCGCGGAACACCTGCGTGTAGAACACGCGCACGCCCTTCGCGGCGAGCGCCTTGCGGTCGATGCCGGCGGCGTCCAGGGCCTCGACGTCGTCGCTGGGAATGCCATAGACGCGCTCGAGCGTCAGCGCGCGT
Organism: Lysobacteraceae bacterium; assembly: GCA_016789405.1. Classification (GTDB taxonomy): domain Bacteria; phylum Pseudomonadota; class Gammaproteobacteria; order Xanthomonadales; family Xanthomonadaceae; genus Lysobacter_I. Next base: position 7,091 of record JAEUPQ010000013.1, on the reverse strand, counting down.
TCGGCGGTGTGGCTCCAGATCACCTCGGGCACGTACAGGTCGGGCGAGTCCTTCCAGAAGCGACGGATGACGGATGCATTCGCGCCTTCGCGCTGCAGGTCGAGTTCCGCGGCGAGCGTGGTCTCGACCTCGCGCACGATTTCGCGCGGACGGATCTTGTCGGCGTTGGGGTGCGCGCGCTCGACCAGCGTGGCGACGCTGTTGAGCAGGGCGATGTCGCCGTGGATCTGCTTCTCGATGTCCGGACGCAGCACCTTGACCACGACTTCGCGTCCGCCCGGCAGGCGCGCGGCATGGACCTGCGCGATCGATGCCGAGGCGAGCGGGACCGTGTCGAAATGCTCGAAAGCCTCGCGCGTGTCCTGGCCCAGCGCCTGCTCGACGATGCGGCGTGCGGTCTCGCCATCGAACGGGGCGACGCGGTCCTGCAGCAGCGCCAGTTCGGTCGCGATGTCCGGCGGCATCAGGTCGCGCCGCGTGGACAGGATCTGTCCGAACTTCACGAAGATCGGTCCCAGCTCCTGCAGCGCCAGGCGCAGGCGCGCGCCGCGCGGCATCGCCGCGACCTCGGCCGAAGCACTCGGCACGAAAGGTCGCGCGAGCTTCAGCCAGCGCTCGGCCGGCGTGTCGTCGAGCAGGTCGTCCAGGCGGTAGCGGATCAGGACGCGGCCGATGCGCGCCGCACGCAGGAAGGCACTCATGCGCCTGCTCGCTTCTGCAGTCGCGTCACGCGCGCGGCCATGCGTTCGACATCATCGCGCAGGACATCGACATCGTCGAAGAACGCATCGAGCTCGGCGCGCGGCACGACGTCGCGCGACTCCTCGGTCAGGTATTCGGCGGTGGTCTCGGCCAGCTTGCGGCCGCCTTCGCGGGCGCCACGCAGCGCGGCGGCGATGCCGTTCGCGATCTGCACGCCGATGACCTCACCGAACACGCGGGTGAAGGGCAGCTGCCAGTCGGGATCGAATCGCTCCGCGAGGCGCTGCAGTCGACGCGCGAGTTCGGCGTCGCCCTCGATGCGCAGGCGTCCGACCGGCATCGCATCGGCGTCGTCGGCCGGCGTGCCGAGGAGCTTCGGCAGCAGCGTGCGCATGCCCAGCGACACGACGCCGCCGAGCGTGCTGCGCACGGCCAGGTCGGGTTGCGCAGTGCCCTCCGGGGCGGCGGGGCCTACCTGCAGCCGCGCGTCGGCGACGGTCATGCGCAGGGCCAGCGGCACGGCCTCGCGATCGGCGGGCGCGTCCAGCGCCAGCACCACGCTGCGTCCGTCTAGCGGCTGCAACGCGGCGCGGGTGTCCGGATCCAGGTCGATGGCGCGGTTCAACGCCGCTTCCAGCGCACGGCCGGCCAGCGGTTTCCAATCGAAGGGGGAGGTGCTCATGGGGGCATTCTAGCGGGGAAGGCTGAATGCGCCGGGCAATCGGTCAGGCGGCGTCCGGCGAGGCGTCGGCACGGGACGCGGCAAGCCGTTTCAGGCCTTCTTCGATCGACACCTTCGGCACGTAGCCGAAGTCCCGCGTCGCCGGTGCCATCGAGTACCAGTGCGTGGTGCTCAGCTGCTCGGCGAGGAAGCGGGTCATCGGCGGCTCGCCCTTCAACGGCAGTACGGTCCACAGGCCTTCGCAGACCGCACCGATGGCGTAGGCCGCGCCGAACGGCAGGGTCTTGTCGATCTCCGGCGCGCCGGCCGCGCGCAACAGCGCGTTGACGATCTCGCGGACCGGCTTCGGCTCGCCGTTGCTGATGAAGTAGGCCTTGCCGGCGCAGGCCGCGCCCGGCGCGAGGTGGTCGAAAGCATCGAAATGCGCCTGGGCGGCGTTGTCGATGAAGGTCGTGTCGATGACGTTGTCGCCACCGCCGACGAAGCGCAGGCGGCCGGCGCGGGCGCGGTCGACCAGGCGCGGCACCAGTTGCTGGTCCCCCGGGCCCCAGATCAGGCGCGGGCGCAGCGCGACCACCGCCAGGTCCGGCCCGTTGGCGGCCAGGACGGACTTTTCGGCGATGGTTTTCGTGGTCGCATACGGGGCCTTGAAGCCTTCGCCGTAGGGCACGGTCTCGGCGGTGCCGCCCTCGACCGGATGGGTCGCGCGATGGGTCACGCTGGGCGTGGAGGTGTAGACGAGCCGACCGATGCCATGGGTCCGGCAGGCGGCCAGCACGTTCTCCGTGCCGACCACGTTGGCCTGGTGGTAGCTGTCGTAGCTGCCCCAGGCGCCGGCCTTGGCGGCGTTGTGGAAGATCGCGTCCATGCCGGCGCAGGCCGCCAGCACAGCGTCGCGGTCGGCCAGGTCGCCGCACACCTGGCGCACGCCGATCGCATCGAGGTCGGCGTAGTGGCCACGGTTGTAGCTGGTCACCTCATGGCCCCGCGCGACCAGACCCCGGCACAGCGCATGCCCGAGGAAGCCGCCACCACCGGTCACCAGGATCTTCATCGCATCGCTCCGCTCGCCGGCGTGTTGCTTGGGGGCGGCCATGATCCGGGATCGACCGTCCCGAGGGCCAGCCCCGCCGTACGTACGGGCATGGATGAAAATGAGAATCCGTTGCATTTCCGAACGGAAATCTTACAATTGAGAATAATTCCTATTACTTGTTCCCGGCCAGCCATGCTCCTTGCCCGCCACCCCCTGACCCTCGGCATCGCCCTGGTCGTCGCCCTGTCGCCCATGGCCGTCCGCGCCGACGACGCACCCGCCGAAGCGACCGCCGATGATGCCGGCCGCACCCTGGCGACGATCGAGGTGGTGGGCAACCACCAGGAAAGGAAGACCGCGGAAGGCACCGCGTCGGTGCTGGACCAGAGCGTGATCGTCTCCGGCCGGGCGCTGACCGTGAACGAGGCGCTGCGCAAGGTGCCGGGCGTGACCGTCCGCGACGAGGAAGGCTTCGGCCTGCGGCCGAACATCGGCATCCGCGGCAGCAACCCGACCCGCTCGACCAAGGTGCTGCTGCTGGAAGACGGCCTGCCGGCGATGTACGCGCCCTACGGCGACAACGCCAGCTACTACCACGCGCCGATCCAGCGCTACGACCGCATCGAGGTGCTCAAGGGCGCCGGCCTGCTGCGCTTCGGTCCGCAGACCATCCATGGCGCGATCAACTACATCACGCCGACGCCGCCGGAAGAATTCGCCGGGCACGTCGAGGTTTCGGCCGGCACGCGCGGCTTCGGCGCGGTGCACGCCAGCGTCGGCGGCCAGGGCCTGCTGGTCGACATCGGCTACAAGCGCGGCGAGGGCGCGCGCGACAACACCGATCTCGAACAGGGCGACGTGTTCGCCAAGTACCAGCGCCAGATCAACGAGAACCACGCGATCGCCCTGCGCGCCAACCTGCTGCGCGAACGCTCCGATGTCGGCTACACCGGCATCACCGATGCGGAATACGCGAACTTCGGCCGCGAGTACAACCCGTTCGGCAACGACAGCTTCGACATCGACCACACCGCGTTCTCGGTCAGCCACGACTGGCGCATCGGCACGGTGCGCCTGCTCACTTCGGCGTACTACACGAGCTTCGAGCGTGACTGGTGGCGGCAATCGAGCAACACCACCGACACCCAGTGCGGCACGGGCTTCCGCAACGCGCGCCTGATCGGCCAGCGCGTCGATCCCGACACCTGCGCCTCGGCCCAGGGCCGCCTGCGCAACTACTACACCTGGGGCGTGGATTCGCGGTTGTCGTTCGAACGCAGCGCATTCGGCACCAGTGGCAGCAGCGAAGTCGGCGTGCGCTGGCACGAGGAAAAGCAGGTGCGCTACCAGCGCAACGGCAGCAGCGCGACCGCGCGCACCGGCACGCTGGTCGAGAACAACCTGCGCACCGCCGAAGCCCTGTCGGCGTTCGCCACCACCACCTTCGATTTCGGCAGCATCCAGCTGACCCCCAGCGTGCGCCACGAGCGCGTCGACTTCGCGCGCAGCAACCGCCTGCCCGGCGGACTCGCAGGCAGCGACGAAGTCCGCGAGACCACCTGGGGCCTGGCCGCGAACTGGCGGGTCAGCGACACCCTGTCGGTCTATGCATCGGCGCACGAAGGCTTCGCACCGCCGCGCGTGGAAGACCTGATCGCCGGGAATGGCACCAGCACCACGGTCGACGCCGAGCACAGCCGCAACTTCGAAGCCGGCCTGCGCACGCGCTGGCTGGGCATGATCGACCTCGAAGCGGCCGCGTTCCGCACCGATTTCGACAACCAGGTCGTCGTGGGTTCGATCGCCGGTGGCAGCACGCCGCTGGCCCAGGGCGAAACCGACTACCGCGGCTTCGAGTTCGCGATCGGCGTGAACCGCAAGGCCCTGCAGACGCGCGAAGGCGAGGTCTACGCGAACCTCGCCGTCACCTGGCTCGCGGATGCAGAGCAGTCCACGGTGCTGCGCCGCGTGGACACCGGCTCCGCCGCCAACGGCAGCATCGCCGGCAACCGCCTGCCCTACGCACCGGAACTGGCGTCGACCTTCCGCATCGGCTACGTGAAGGGCGCCTGGGACGGTTCCGTGGAAGTGCAGCATGTCGGCCGCCAGTACGCCGACTTCGCGAACAACCGCTATCCGGTCGACGGCAGCGGCCAGTTCGGCGAACTCGACGGCTACGCCGTGTGGAGCGCAACCCTGAACTGGGAACCGGACATCACCGGCTGGAGCGCCTACGTCACGGTGAAGAACATCAGCGACCGCGAATACATCGTCGATCGCACGCGTGGCATCCTGCTGGGCAATCCGCGTCAGGTCGTGATCGGCGCGCGCTACGCCTGGTAAGGACACCGGCACTTCGGCACGGAAGCGCGACACGCGTCGCGTTCCCTCGCACGCACCCATGAACGGCGCCCCCTGCGGCGCCGTTCGCGCATCCGGCGACCGCAACGACCGCATCAGGCCGGCAGTATGCTGTCGGCATCATCATCGGGAGCCGTGCCATGCGTCGCCATCTCACCCTCCTCGCGGCCTTCTGCCTGACCACCGGCCTGGCCACCGTCACCGGCGCGCACGCGCAATCGCTGGAAGACCAGCTCAAGGAGCGCCTGCTCGGCGGCAACCGCAGCAGCGACGCATCGCTGAGCGAACGCGATGCCGCGGGCGGCATCAAGGAAGCCCTCGCGCAGGGCGCGGATCGCGCGGTGCGCCAGCTCGGCAAGCCGGACGGCTTCTTCCGCGACCAGGCGGTGAAGATCCTGGTCCCCGAGAAGATGCGCAAGGCCGGCGAAACGCTGCGCAGGATCGGCGCAGGCAAGCATGTCGACGCCTTCGAGCTGTCGATGAACCGGGCCGCGGAACAGGCCGTGCCCGCCGCCGCCGGCATCCTGTCCGACGCCGTGCGCCAGATGACCCTGCGCGACGCCATCAGCCTGGTGCGCGGCGGCGAGACCTCGGCCACCGATTTCTTCCGTCGTACCAGCGAACAGAAGCTGTTCGATGCGTTCCGGCCGATCGTGGCCAAGCAGACCCAGGCCACCGGCGTGACCCGCAAGTACAAGGACTTCACGAAGAAGAACGGCGGCACGATGGCCATGCTGCTGGGCGGCAGCGGCGACGACAGGAACGCCAACCTCGATCTCGACGACTACGTGACGCGCGAGGCGATCGACGGCCTGTTCCATGTCATCGCCGAACAGGAGCGCAAGATCCGCCAGGACCCCGCAGCGCGCACCTCTGAGCTGCTGCGTCGCGTCTTCCGCTGATCCACGCATGGCCGCACCCAGGGCGTGGTGCGGCGCACAAATGATCATTCTTCATGACGGCGGGAAGTGCGACCGCCGTCGCCGCGCGGTACCGGCCCCCCGGTAGGATGCCCGGACCGATGGTCAGGATCGACCGTCGGCGACGCGGCCAGGCTGGCCGATGGCACGCTCTCGGAAATCAGACAGGCCCGCACCGCAGGACGAGACCGCGCCCGATCCGGAGGGATTGGCGTGGCGTCCTTTTTTGTGGCTTCGCATGGACGCCTTGCATCGTGGTGTACGTGCGAAGTGCGTTGCACGCCGTATTTCAAACACACGAACATCCACAACAAAGGAATGATGGAAATGCAGAAGCAACTTCGCATCGCCTCGGGCGCACTGCTTGTCTCGCTGCTCGCCGCGAGCACGATGGCCTCCGCGGCCGATCGCAACACCCGGCTCGGCGTCTGGAAGACCAGCGCAGCGTTCAGCAACAAGGTCAACGGCCGCATCGTCGGCGGCACGCTCGCGCAGGGCGACCGTTCGTTCACCGTGCGCACCTCCGGCTGCGGCGGCACGATCATCGCCGACAGCTGGGTCCTGACCGCCGCGCATTGCGGCAGCCAGAGCCGCGTCTACGCCGGCTCCAACAACACCGGCAGCCAGACGGCCTACACCGTCGCCCAGTACGTGCAGCACCCGAGCTACAACAGCAGCACGTCCGCCAACGACTACGCGCTGCTGCGCATCAACGGCACGTTCCCGACCAACCTCATCCGCGCCAAGCTGCCCGACGCGACGATCATGCAGGCCATCGCCAAGCCGGGCGACCTGGTGACCACGCTGGGCTGGGGCGCGACCTCGGAAGGCGGCAGCGGCACCACCAGCCTCCGCGAAGTGACCATCCCGGTCGTCTCCGACACCACCTGCAATTCGGCCACGTCGTACAACGGCCGCATCGATCCCAGCTCGATGATCTGCGCCGGCCTCGCCGCCGGTGGCAAGGATTCCTGCCAGGGCGACAGCGGCGGCCCGCTGATCGCGCCGTACAACGGCTCGATCTACAGCATCGGCATCGTCAGCTGGGGTGACGGCTGCGCACGTGCGAACAAGTACGGCGTGTACTCGGAAGTGGTGAAGGTCGTCAGCTGGATCCAGGGCTACACGGGTGGCGGCACGCCGCCGGTCGGCCAGACCTACACCAACAGCGCCGACTACACGATCAGCGACAACGCCACCGTCGAAAGCCCGATCACCGTCTCCGGCCGCACCGGCAACGGCCAGGCCGCCACGCCGGTCGCCGTCAATATCGTGCACACCTACATCGGCGACCTGAAGGTCGACCTGATCGCGCCGGACGGCTCGGTCTACGTGCTGCACAACCGTTCGGGCGGCGGCACCGACAACATCAACCAGACCTACACGGTCA
>JAEUPQ010000012.1 GCA_016789405.1 Lysobacteraceae bacterium | reverse complement strand
TGACCGTGTAGGTCTGGTTGATGTTGTCGGTGCCGCCGCCCGAACGGTTGTGCAGCACGTAGACCGAGCCGTCCGGCGCGATCAGGTCGACCTTCAGGTCGCCGATGTAGGTGTGCACGATATTGACGGCGACCGGCGTGGTGGCCGAACCATTGCCGGTGCGACCGGAGACGGTGATCGGGCTTTCGACCGTGGTGTTGTCGCGGATCTGGTAGTCGGCGCTGTTGGTGTAGGTCTGGCCGACCGGCGGGGTGGTGCCACCGATCTTGCTGCGGATCCAGTCGACCATCGCGACCGTTTCCGAGTACACGCCGTAGTAGTTCGCCAGCGCGCAGCCCTTGCCGTAGCTCACGACGCCGATGCTGTAGATCGAGCCGTTGTAGCTCGCGACCAGCGGACCGCCGCTGTCGCCCTGGCAGGAGTCCTTGCCGCCGGCAGCCAGGCCGGCACAGATCTGGACCGCCGGGACCAGCTTGAGGCCGCTGGCGGCGGTGCTGCCGTTGTAGGACGCGGCGCAGGTGCTGTCGGACACGACCGGGATGGTCACTTCGCGCAGGCTGCTGGAGCCGCTGCCGCCCTGCGAGGTGGCGCCCCAGCCCAGCGTGGTCACCTGGTCGCCCGGCTTGGCCACGGCCTGCATGACGGTGGCGTCGGGCAGCTTGGCGCGGATCAGGTTGCTCGGGAAGGTGCCGTTGATGCGGAGCAGGGCATAGTCGTTCGCGTAGCTGCCGGCGGACGAGCTGGCGGCGTAGTTCGGATGCTGCACGTACTCGGCGACCGAGTAGGCGGTCTGGCTGCTCGTGTTGTTCGAGCCGGCGTAGACCGTGGTCTGGCGACCGCAGTGCGCGGCGGTCAGGACCCAGTTGTCGGCGATGATCGTGCCGCCGCAGCCGGAGGTGCGCACGGTGAACGAACGGTCGCCCTGCGCGAGCGTGCCGCCGACGATGCGGCTGTTGAACTTGCTGCTGAAGGCGGCGCTGGTCTTCCAGACGCCGGGCTTGCTCGTGGTGGTGCCCGCGGCCATGGCCAGGCCGCTCGCGGCCACGATTGCCAGCGCGAGCGCGCCCATCGCGACCCGATTGAATCTCTTCTGCATGTGCGTGTCCTTCTTTCGACTGTTGTTGTTGGATGAAGACATCGTGGTGGAGCAGGCACGGGACCCGATCGGTGTGTGCGATCGTCCTCCGGTCCCCGGACAGGGCGATCCGCGCTTCGTCCCCCCGGATCGAGAGGCGCGGTGCCGTTCCGCTGGGCCGTGGATTGCGAAGAGCGCCACGCGGTGCGTGGATCGTGGCGCGCACGGCCGGCCCCGCCACGCGCGAACAGCCTCCGTTCGCACGAAGGCTGTCGGCGACGATGAAATTCCCAAGCTTGCGTGCGCGCGAAATGATCTTTTCTTATTTGTGCAATGCAAGATGCGTAGCGACGACAAGAATGGATTGCATCAGCGAATCGACGAAGGTCGTTGCGCGAAGTGCGAAGGGGCGTTCAGTTCCGCAGATTGAAGCGCGTCACTGTTTCCTGTCCGTTCGATGGTGTCTTGCGTCGCGAGTGCGCGAACATCGCGGTCTCCCGGGCTTGCCGCGAACACGAAAAAGCCGCGGATCCTTCGATCCGCGGCTCCGGGTCGATCATTCCGGATCGATTCGATTCGATCAGAACGTGACGCTCCAACTGTTGATGTAGCCGGTGTCGGCGTTGGCGTTGTCGTTCACGCGGAGCTTCCACGTGCCGTTCAGCGCTTCGCCCGACAGGTTGACCGTGTAGGTCTGGTTGATGTTGTCGGTGCCGCCGCCCGAACGGTTGTGCAGCACGTAGACCGAGCCGTCCGGCGCGATC
>JAEUPQ010000009.1 GCA_016789405.1 Lysobacteraceae bacterium | reverse complement strand
CTGCGTTTCGGTCTCGATGCCTTCTGCGATCGTGTCGATGCCCAGGGTGATCGCCATGGCCAGGATGGCGCGCACCAGGGCCAGGCTCTCGGTCTTCGTTTCGCCTTCGAGGCCGGAGACGAAGCTGCGGTCGATCTTCAGACCCTGGATCGGGAATCGGTGCAGGTAGGACAGGGCCGAGAAGCCGGTACCGAAGTCGTCGAGCAGGGCCTCGATGCCGTGGCCGCGCAACTCGCGCAGCACCCGCAAGGCGCGGCTCGCATCCTCGATCAGCGCCACCTCGGTGATCTCGATGCGCAGCCGGCACGGATCCTGCCCCGCCTCGTCGAGCATGCGCAGCAGGCGGTCGGAGAAGTTGTCCGACAGGAAGTGGCGCGGCGAGACATTGATCGAGACGTAGTTCTTCGGGTACTCGCCCATCGACGACACGACGTGGCCGTACATCAGCCAGTCGACCTGTTCGATGAGCGCGCTGTCCTCGCCGACGCCGATGAACTCGGCCGGCGTGAGCAGGCCACGCTGTTCGTGGTTCCAGCGGACCAGGGCCTCGTAGCCGACCTGCTGGCGGTCGGCCAGGCGCAGGATCGGCTGGAAGTGCGGCTCGAAGGCGTCGTGCATGATCGCGCGGCGCAGGTCGGCTTCCAGGTCGAGCAGGCGCATGGCTTCGGCGCGCATCTCTTCGCCGAAGACCTCGCTGCGGTTCCGGCCGAGGCGCTTGGCGCGATACATCGCGGCATCGGCGTCGCGGAGCAGTTCCTCGCTCTTGCGATAGCGCGGATGCCACAGGGCGATGCCGATGCTGGCGGAAGGGAAGATCTCGCGGCCTTCGATCCACAGCGGCTGGCCGATCGCGCGGAGGATGTTGCTCGCGCACTGCTTGGCGGTTTCGGCGGTCTCGACGTTCTCGACGAGGATGGCGAATTCGTCGCCGCCCAGGCGTGCGACCAGGTCATCGCGGCGAATCAGCTGGGAAATGCGCCGGCTGGACTCCACCAATAATTCGTCGCCGGCGACATGGCCGACGGAATCGTTGATGAGCTTGAAGCGGTCGATGTCGAGGAAGAGGACGGCGAAGGGCCGGGCATCGGCGGAGGTGACGCGCATGATCGCGTCGTCGAGGCGTTCCTGCAGCTGCGCGCGGTTGGGCAGGCCGGTGAGGTTGTCGTGGCGCGCCTGGTGGCGCAGGCGCTGCTCGGCGCGAAGACGCTCGGCGATCTGTTCGCGCAGCTCGCGGTTGGCATCGGCCAGTTCGCGGGTGCGGGTCTGGACGCGGGTCTCGAGTTCGGCGTGCGCGGCGACGAGGGTGTCCTGCGCGCGCTTGCGGGCGAGGGCGGCGTCGATGTGGTGCGCGACGAAGGTGAGCAGCTCCTGGTCCCGATCGATGAAGCCGATGCTCTCGGTATAGCTCTGCACGCCGATCACGCCACCGACCACCCCGTCGCGCGTCAGCGGCACGCCCAGCCAGCAGCAGGCCATCGGTCCGGGCCCGAGGTTGTGCACCAGCCCTTTGGCTTCCAGCACGAGGATGTCCTCGCGACGGGCCAGAAGCGGTTTCCCGGTATCGATCACGTACTCGGTCAGGCCCTTGCCGCGCGGTCGATCGTGGACCGTGCTGGTGTCCAGCTCGTCCGCGACATAGGGGAATTCGATGCGCTTGCCGTCCGCGCTCTGGAGCGCGATGTAGAGGTTCTTCGCGTACAGCAGTTCGCCGATCACGCCATGGAGCTGCGCGTAGAAGTGCTCGAGACTGGTCGCACTGACCGAGAGTTCGGTGATGCGGAACAGCGCCTGCTGCAATTTTTCCGCACGCTTGCGCTCGAGTACCTCGGTATGCAGCTCCAGGTTCGCGATTTCCAGTGCGTGGGTGCGTTCGCGGACGCGACGTTCGAGTTCGACCTGCGCGGTCTTGCGATCCAAGGCGGTGAGGATGTGCTGGCCGACGTACTCGAGCAGCGCCTGTTCTTCGCTCGCGTAGCACTTGGGGCGGAGGTAGTCCTGTACGACGATCGCGCCGCAGACCCTGCCGTCGCGCAGCAGCGGCACCCCCAGCCAGTCCTCGCTGACCGGGCCGCCCGTGCCTTCCTGGTAAGGAATGCCGAGCGATTCGAGGATCCTCAGTGGAGACCCGATCAGCGGCCGGCCGTGGCGGATCAGGACCGAGGTCAGCGGGGTGAACGAAAGGGGGTACTCCACCTGTGGATCGGCGGTGAATTCGTGCTGATGGTCGGCGAAATAGAGGAAGCGGATGCGATCGTGCGCTTCAACGTATTCGACGATGAAGAAATTGTCCGCCGGCATCAGCTCGCCGACCACGCCGTGGATCCGCGCCAGCATCTCGCGCATCTCGAGGCCGGACCCCGCGAGGTCGGAGATCTCGTACAGGGCATGCTGCAGGCGCTTGGATTTCTCGAGGCGCACGACGCGGGTTTCCGCATCGGCCAATCGCAGGCATGACGAAACGAGTTGCGCGGCGACGGGGGACCAGTGGCGGTCGATCCATTCGGCATCGGAACCGGTGTGTCGACGAAGCCCGATGCAGATCACGTCCTCCGTGTGTTCGAAGCTCTGGACGTGGATGTCCCCGCTCGTGTCCGGGCCACCGTCCAGCGCCATGCGCGTGAAACTGCGCAGGGATTCGTCGCCGGTACCGTCGAGCAGCCCCGTGCCCAGCGCGCCATGACGCCATGCGATGGCCACTTGGGCTTCCGGTGGCACCGTGCGGAGCAGTGGGGCCAGCGAAGCCCGCAGGCTGTCGCCGTCGCCGCCTGCGGTCATCGAAGGGGTATCGACCGATCCTGTCGTGGTCTCATCCAGTTCGTCTCTGCTCAGGATCATGGTGAGGTGCCCTTGCCCGTTGGGTGCCATGTCGACTTGCGAACGCGGAATCTCGGGAAACATGCGGCTTTCGTGAAAACGCGAAGCATCATCCGTGCCATTCCCCCGTGGATCGGAGCGCGCTCGCGGCACGCCGCATCGCACTCCGCGATCGGGGTCCGATATCCATATGGGGGAAATCCGTCGTGGGTGACGCCTGGTGCTGCCTGATGCCGGTGTCGGGAGGGTCGTCTGCGTTGCCGGCATCGTTGGATGGTCTGTCCCGGAAGTGATGCCTCAGTGGAGGCCCGGGCGATGGCGGAACGCCGAAGGATTGCGTTCAAGCATCCTCGGCGCGCCAAAAAGGAAGCCCTGTCCGAACTGGCAGCCCTGTTCGAGCAGGATGTCGCGCTGCGTTTCGGTCTCGATGCCTTCTGCGATCGTGTCGATGCCCAGGGTGATCGCCATGGCCAGGATGGCGCGCACCAGGG
>JAEUPQ010000008.1 GCA_016789405.1 Lysobacteraceae bacterium | reverse complement strand
CGGCCTCGAAGGCGAAACGAAGACCGAGAGCCTGGCCCTGGTGCGCGCCATCCTGGCCATGGCGATCACCCTGGGCATCGACACGATCGCAGAAGGCATCGAGACCGAAACGCAGCGCGACATCCTGCTCGAACAGGGCTGCCAGTTCGGACAGGGCTTCCTGTTCGGAAAGCCCCAGCCTCTCCCACGGGGCAGCCGACGCCGAGTCGCGGGTCTCCACTGATCACTGGATTAATTTTCAGGACAATCGGTTACTTTTTTATTTATTGTTCCGTTTTTGAATCTTCCCGAAGATATGTCCACGCCGCCGGGGTCATCCAGGTGCATGTCGCACCCACCTTCAGGCGGATCGGGAGGAATGCCATGAATGCTTCTGCCACCACGCTCCTGGGCCGCGCGGCCCTCGCATCGATCTTCGTCCTCTCCGGCGCCGGCAAGCTCGCCGCCTATGCCGGGACCCAGCAGTACATGGAAAGCGTCGGCGTGCCCGGCGCCCTGTTGCCGCTGGTCATCCTCGCCGAGCTCGGCGGCGGCCTCGCCCTGGTCGCAGGCCTGCTGACCCGCGTCTCCGCAACCGGCCTCGCACTGTTCTCCGTGGTCGCTGCCGGCCTGTTCCATGCCGATTTCGCCGACCAGAACCAGATGATCCACTTCCTGAAGAACATCGCGATGGCTGGCGGCCTGCTGGTACTCGCCGCGCATGGCGCCGGTCGCTACAGCGTGGATGCCCTGATCACCCGTCGCAGCGCCAACGGCGCGGCCAGCCTTCTGGGAGCAAGCCGATGATCACCCAGCGTCCTGCGGCCGAACGCGGCCATGCGAACCATGGCTGGCTCGACTCGTGGCACAGCTTTTCCTTCGCCGAGTACCACGATCCACGCCACGTGCATTGGGGCCCGCTGCGAGTGATCAATGAAGATCGCGTCGCGCCTGGCCGCGGCTTCGGTACCCACGGTCATCGCGACATGGAGATCATCAGCTACGTGATCGCCGGTGCACTGGGGCACAAGGACTCGATGGGCAACGCCGCCAGCATCGTGCCCGGCGAAGTGCAGCGCATGAGTGCCGGCACCGGCGTCACCCATTCCGAGTTCAACCACGACGCACAGGGCACCACCCACTTCCTGCAGATCTGGATCATTCCCGACCGCATGGGCGTCGCGCCCGGCTACGCGCAGCGCAGCTTCACCGACGCCGAAAAGCGTGGGCAACTGCGTCTCGTGGTCAGCCCCGACGGCGCCGATGCTTCGGTCACGATCCACCAGGACGCGCGGATGTACGCGGGACTGTTCGATGGCGACGAGCGCGCAACGCTCGATCTCGCCGAAGGCCGACTCGGCTACGTGCATGTGGTGCGCGGCAATGCATTGGTGAATGGCCACGTGCTGAGGGCCGGCGATGCGCTGCTGTATCGCGACGAGCCGCGCATCGAGATCGAAGGCGGACACGATGCCGAGGTGCTGGCGTTCGATCTGCCGCGGATGGAATGAGTCGAGCGGCCCAACCGGGCCGATCGATTCAGCCGGTTTGGTGCATGCGCATGTCTTCGAGTGCGCCCAGGGCGCGCTCGAGTGCTTCGCCATCTTCTGGCGCATGCAGATCAATGCCGGTGGTCGACTCCACGACATCGATCACGACATCCCGCGGGATCGCAAGCTTGCTGGCGACAAGCAGCGCACGCGATCGCAGATGCGAAGCGCGATGCGGGAACGGCAGTAATGGATTGCGCACCGCCTTTCGATGCGACGAAAACGACATCCGGATCAGGCCGCAGGTGGCGCCGCATCATCCGCCGACGACGGCAACGCCTCCGACGGCGCGCTGGCCGGTTCCGCCGTCGGCCCCAGCACGGGCAAAGCGACCGGCAGTGGGTCGGCATCGCGCAGGCCGAAGCCGAACATCGCTTCGCTCTGCGTCGACACCACCATGCGCACCATGCCGCTGGGCACCATCAGTTCCAGCGACACTTCTCGGCCTTCCGGCGTGCGGCCTTCGATGGTCATCTCGATGAAGGCGCCGCCAGTGTCGATGGTGGCGCAGGCCACGTGCGGACCGGCCGGGCCATCCTGCAGGAACGGGCGGATCGGATCGCCCAGCACTTCCAGTGCCTGCGGGAAGAAAAAGACGGCATAGCCGCTGGTGTCGTTCATCGATGGGTCCTGTGACGGCGTCCGCCGAGCGTAGCAGTTCCCCTTGTAGAGCGGAGCTTGCTCCGCTCGGATTGATGGAGATGCATGAGCGGAGCAAGCTCCGCTCTACAAGAGTCTGTCGCGATCAGCGCAGCTCGATCGACAGCGCGGACGCCGCGTCGCGCGCCTTCGCGCGGGCCTCGTCGATGTCCGCGCCCAGTGCGAGGGTCACCGCGACGCGACGATGCCCTTCCACCTTCGGCTTGCCGAACAGGCGCAGCGCGGTGTCGGGTGCGCGCAACGCCTCTGCCACGCCGGTGAAGGCCGGCACCCCATGCCCGTGCGCGAGCACCGCACACGAGGCCGATGGGCCGCTCTGGCGCAGGGTCGGGATCGGCAACCCCAGGATCGCCCGGGCGTGCAGCGCGAACTCGCTCGGATCCTGCGAGATCAGCGTGACCAGGCCGGTGTCGTGCGGGCGCGGCGACACCTCGGAAAACCACACTTCGTCGCCCTTCACGAACAGTTCGACGCCGAACAGGCCCCAGCCGCCGAGATCGTCGGTGATGGCCCTGGCGATCGCCTGCGCGCGCTCCAGCGCTTTCGCCGACATCGGCTGCGGCTGCCAGCTCTCCCGGTAGTCGCCGTCGCGCTGCAGGTGACCGATGGGTTCGCAGAAGTCGGTGCCGCCGGCGTGGCGCACGGTCAGCAGGGTGATTTCGTAATCGAAGTCGATGAAGCCTTCGACGATCACGCGCCCGGCACCGGCGCGGCCGCCGGTCTGCGCGTAGTCCCAGGCCGCATCGACGTCTTCGGCCGTGCGCACCAGGCTCTGGCCCTTGCCCGAAGACGACATCACCGGCTTGACCACGCAAGGGATGCCGATCTCGGCGACCGCGGCGCGGTAGTCGTCGAGCGTGTCGACGAAGCGGTAGGGCGAGGTCGCGAGGCCCAGGGATTCGGCGGCGAGACGGCGGATGCCTTCGCGGTCCATCGTCAGGCGCGCGGCACGCGCGGTCGGCACCACGCGGGTATGGGTCCCGCGCTCGGCGAATTCCTGCTCGAGCTGGACCAGGGTTTCGGTGTGGATCGCCTCGATTTCCGGGACGATCAGGGTCGGACGCTCCTCCGCGATCAACGCGCGCAGCGCGTCGCCGTCGAGCATGTTCAGGACGTGGCTGCGGTGCGCGACCTGCATGGCGGGCGCATCGGCGTATCGATCCGCCGCGACGACTTCGCAGCCGAAGCGCTGCAGTTCGATCGCCACTTCCTTGCCCAGTTCGCCGGCGCCCAGCAGCAGCACCCGGACGGCGGAAGGAGACAGCGGAGTACCGAATTCGATCTCGGGGTAGGCGGGCATGGGCAGAGCTCCGGAGGAAAGTGGTCATTTTAAATCAATGGTTTGCACACGGGCCCTCCCGAGCCCCGTATACCGTCACCGCCGCTCGTCCGATGTTGCTTGTATCGAGTGATATCTTTTTGATATCACTTCATCATTCCTGACCACCGAGTCCGCGCCATGAAAGAGAACACCTCCCGCTCGCTCCCCGGTATTCCCGCCCTGCTGCTCCTCCTGGCGGCCGTCGTCGTCGGCGCCTGGCTCATCGGCAGCAGCGCACGCGACGGCACCGCCGCCTGGATCGCCGGCATCGTGCTCGTGCTGGGCGCCATCTTCCTGATGCTTGGCCTGTACAAGGTCGAGCCCAACCAGGCCGCCGTGCTCGATCTGTTCGGCAAGTACGTCGGCACCGTGAAGGACAACGGCCTGCGCTGGAACAACCCCTTCTACGGCAAGAAGAAGGTGTCGCTGCGCGTGCGCAACTTCGAAAGCAGCAAGCTCAAGGTCAACGAACTGGACGGCAGCCCGATCGAGATCGCTGCAGTGATCGTGTGGCAGGTCGTGGACAGCGCCGAGGCCGTCTACAACGTCGACGACTACGAGAGCTTCGTCCACATCCAGTCGGAATCGGCAGTGCGCGCGATGGCCACCAGCTATCCCTACGACCAGCACGAGGACGGCCAGCTCGCGCTGCGCAGCCACGCCACCGAAGTCGGCCAGCACCTCAAGGAGGAACTCCAGGAGCGCCTTGCCGATGCCGGCGTGACCGTCCTGGACGCGCGCATCAGCCACCTCGCCTATGCCCCGGAAATCGCCCAGGCCATGCTGCAGCGCCAGCAGGCGAACGCGATCATCGCCGCACGCACGCGCATCGTCGCCGGCGCGGTCGGCATGGTCGAGATGGCGCTGGCCGAACTGCAGAAGAACGGCGTGGTGCAGCTCGACGAGGAGCGCAAGGCGCAGATGGTCAGCAACCTGCTGGTCGTGCTGTGCGGTGAACGCTCCACGCAGCCGATCGTCAACACCGGTTCCCTGTACTGATCGCGGCGACCGCCGCTCACGCGAAGACATCCACACCATGAGCGAGAAGAAGGCTTACCCGCTGCGCATCAACGCCGAGATCCTCGCGGCCACGCAGCGCTGGGCCGACGACGAGCTGCGCAGCCTGAACGCCCAGATCGAGTACGTGCTGCGCGATGCGCTGCGCAAGGCAGGGCGAATGAAGTCGCCCGCCTCCGCCGATGCGGCCGAGGCACCCCCCAACGGAGAATCCGAATGATCCATGTCGTCCGCCAGATCCAGCGCCGCCTGCCGCCCTCCCGGCGTGGCGTCGTCGTTCCGCGACTGCTGCTCGCCTCCGCCATGCTGCTCGCGATCGGAGGCGGCCTGGCCGCATCGGGTCTTCTGCATGCACAGGATGCACAGGCATCGCCAGCCGAGACCGCCCCGGAAAGCGACGCCGCTGCATTCGATGCGGTACGCGAAGCACGACAGGTCCTCGATGCCTTCCTCGCCGGCGATACGGCATCGGTCCATGCACGTTTCAATGCAACGATGGCCGCTGCGGTCAGCGCGGAGCAACTCGCACAGGGGCTCACTGGCATGAAGGCGGGTGTCGGCGAACTGCAGGCGCGCGGCGAGGCGACCAGCGATGTTCGCGAAGACGGTGCACTGGTGACGATCCCCCTGCGTTTCGAGCGTGCCGAAGTCGTCGCCATCGTCGCCTTCGACAAGGAGCAACGCATCGCCGGATTCGCACTGCGTCCGCCCAAGCCGGCCACGGCGGAAGTACCGCCGGTTCCTGCCGATGCATTGTTCGAGGAAGTCGACCTGCGCATCGGAGACGAGGCCACCGGCCTGCCGGCCACGCTGGCGATGCCCAAGGGCAAGGGGCCCTTCCCCGCCATCGTGCTGGTGCATGGTTCCGGGCCCCAGGATCGTCATTCGACGATCGGACCGAACCGTCCCTTCCTCGACATCGCCCGCGGCCTCGCGGAACGCGGCATCGCCGTGCTGCGCTACGAGAAGCGCACCAAGGCGCATCCGGATGCATTCATGAGCGATCCGACCGTCGACCGCGAAACGACGGACGACGCCGTGCTGGCGCTCCAGGCGCTGCGCACGCGCCCGGGCGTCCAGCCCAGGCAGGTCTTCGTGCTCGGACACAGCCTCGGCGGCATGATGGCACCGCGCATCGCCCAGCGTGATCCGAAAGTCGCCGGCATCGTGCTGCTGGCCGCGCCCTCCCGACCGCTCCTGGACATCCTGATCGAGCAGAACAAGCGTCTGGCCATCCTCAACGATGGCAAGATCAGCGATGAAGAAAGCGCCGCATTGATGCGCCTGGGCGACAGCGTGAAGGCGGTCCGCGACGGACGCGAAATGACGGCGGCGCAGTCGCCCATGGGCATGGCGCCTGCCTACTGGCGCACCATCGAAGCCGTCGATCCCGTGCTCGACGCCACGAAGATCAAGCAACCGATGCTGATCCTGCAGGGTGCGCGCGACATCCAGGTCGTCGATGCCGATTGGCAGAACTGGCGCAATGCATTCCATGACGACCCGCGCGTCACCTTCAAGCTCTACGACGCGTTGAACCACCTCGCGATTCCCGGCGAAGGGGAAGGCGGCATCGAGGAATACACGCGACCGGGCCATGTGTCGCCGGAGCTGATCACCGACATCGCGGCATGGATCGACACCCGCGCCGCCGCGACACGTGCGAAGGCTGTGCGCTGACATGCGCCGCGCGTTCGAGGTGACGCCACCTGACCTGCGCAAGGTCTGGCTGCTGCCTGCCACCGGGTTGTGCGCGGCGGTCGTCGGCGTCGCATTCGCCGCACGCACGGACGCACGGGCGTGGATGCTGCTTGCCGTCCTCGCGCCGATATGCGCGCTCATCGCCTGGTCCTTGCGCAGACGCGAAGTGGTGATCGACGACAATCGGCTGCAGATCCGCGCGGGGATCAACAGCATCTCGATACCGCTCGATGCGCTGGACATCGCATCGGCGCGGGTCATCGACATGGATCGCGAACCCGGCCTGCGCCCGATGTGGAAGACCTTCGGCACGTCCTTGCCGGGTTTCCACGCGGGGCACTTCCGCCTGCGCGACCGCAGTCGCGCATTCCTGCTGCTCACCGACCGCAGGAAGGTCGTCGCCCTGCGCGAACGCGATGGCCGCAGCCTGTTGCTGAGCCTGTCGCGCCCGCAGGCGTTGATCGATGCGCTCGGCCATGACTCCGAGCACCACTCTCGCTGACCCACGTCGCCTGCGCGCCACGAGCCATGCGATGAGCGCTGCGATTCATGCAGCCGATCCGATCTTGGCGCCAGGAAAGATCGGGCATATCGATCATCGCGACATTGGTCACTGATCCGACCTGCGCTCGTGCGGGTTCGTGCAGACGAGGCTGGAAGGCGCACAATCGTGTCGCGGGCAATGTCGCCCGTCTGCTCCGGAAGCGACAGGAAGCCTGCCCGGGGCTTGCGATCCATTCCAGGCGTTTCAACGGCCACCCAAGGTCCAGCAGGATCGCAGGCAATCCCGACAGTCGCATGTCCTGCGTCTCCAATGGAGCGCCGACACAGGGAGGTGCCACGTGCCTCGCAACCGTCGCGGACACTCGATCGACGCCATCCGCTTGCCACGCGCCCGCGACGTGCTGCGAATCGCATTCATCGCGCCAATGATCATCATCGGCGGCACCACGTTATCGTTGCCGCCATCGGGAACAGGCCACGTCCGCACGGCGGACGCCCGCGCCGAGACAACGACAACCGACGCGGTCGCAAGACCCTCTTCAATCCTTTCGGTCTCCCGGCACATGGAGATCGAATTGTGGATCGGCGGCGACACGGGTCTGCCGGCGACATTGACGCTGCCGCATGGCAGTGGGCAGTTTCCTGCCGTGGTCCTGGTCCATGGCTCCGGCGCCCATGATCGCGACGAAACAATCGGCGCGAACGCGCCGTTCCGAGACATCGCGCATGGTCTCGCCGATCGCGGCATCGCGGCACTGCGCTACGAGAAACGCACGCGACGCTATCCGCGGCTGCTGTCCGACGAACAGCTCACCATCGATCGGGAGACCACGGACGACGCGCTGCTCGCGATCCGGAAGCTGCGGGCGCTGCGGATGATCGACCAACGCCGCGTCTTCGTGCTCGGCCACAGCCAGGGCGGGATGCTGGCGCCTCGCATCGCCGCGCGCGCACCGGAGGTCGCCGGCATCGTCCTGCTGGCGGCCCCCTCTCGCCCACTGCTGGATCTGCTGGTCGAACAGCATCGCCGCATCGATCTGCTCGACGATGGCGTGATCAACGACGCCGAGCAGTTGCTGATCCGCCGTCTGATCGAAAGCGTGCGCGCGATCCGTGCGGGCCGGGAGCCGCTGCCGTCGGAATTGCCCATGGGCCTGTCTGCGCGCTACTGGCGCAGCGTCGACGCCGTGGATCCCGTCGCGGAAGCCGCAACGATCCGGCAACCGATGCTGCTCCTGCAGGGGGGACACGACCTGCAGGTCGTGTCCGCGGATTGGCTGCGGTGGCGCCGCGCCTTTGCCGGGACGCCACGGGTGACCTTCGTCCACTACGACACGCTCAATCACCTGGGTATCGCGCAGCATGGTCCGCCATCGATCCGTGGCTACCGCGTGCCCGGCAAGGTGTCGCCCGAACTGCTGGACGACATCGCGCTGTGGATCGAACTCCTGCACGGCGTCCGGACGGATCGGGGCTGACGCCTGCCCTGTGGGACGTCGGCATGGCCGGTGGATGAAAAACGGCAGCGCAGCCTCTACCCTGTCCGGATGCGCCCGTTTCCCACCCGCCTGCTCAATACCGCCGACCTCGAGGTCTGGCCTGCCTGGCTGTTGCGTGCCCGAAGCAATCACGACGCACGCGCCTTGTCGCATTCGCGGCACGTGATCCGGCGCAAGCGCGATGGCCGCTTCGTGGCCGCCATCGGCACCCATGGTTGCGTCGGCCTGCTGCCTGCATGGGCGCGCGAACCCGGACTCCCTCAAGCGCTCCAGGCCATCGCAGCGCCTCCCGGTGCGGACCTCCTGCCGAAGCAGTTGCCCCTGTCCGCCCTTCAGGCCCGGTTGCACGGCCTGGGCCTGGAAGCCGACGACTACGGCGCGCGATCCGGACTGGGTCTTGTCCCCGAACCTGCCTGGCTGGCACACGCGGGGTTCGACCGCTACCGTCGCCCCCTCTGGCTTCACCCCTGCGCGTCGCGCGCATGGACCCGCATGCGCGATGCGGCGCACCGGGATGGCGTGGTCCTCGAAGCGATTTCCGGCTATCGCAGCCACGACTACCAGTTGGGCATCTTCGAGCGGAAACTCTCGCGCGGCCTCAGCGTCGAAGAGATCCTCACCGTCAATGCGGCCCCCGGATACAGCGAGCATCACGGCGGGCAGGCGCTGGACATCGGCACGCCCGGCGAGCCACCGGCCGAGGAATCGTTCGAACAGACCCTCGCCTTCGACTGGCTGCGCGCCGAAGCCGGCGGACACGGTTTCACGATGAGCTATCCGCGCGACAATCCGCACGGCATCGTCTACGAGCCCTGGCACTGGTGCTGGCGGAACCACTGATCGACATGCCTGCATCCATGACGCTCGACGCCGCCTGGCGCACAGGCCGCAACAACTTCAACCTGATCCGCCTGGTCGCGGCATGGCTCGTGATCTGGAGCCATGCCTGGGCGATCACCGGAACCGCCGGCCACGATCATTTCTCGCGCATCACCACGCGCTCCGCCGGTGCATTCGCGGTCGATGTCTTCTTCGTGATCAGCGGATTCCTCGTCGCCGCCAGCCTGCAACGCAACGATTGGCGCGATTTCCTGCGCGCACGCGCGCTGCGCATCTATCCGGCTCTGATCGTCTGCGTCGTACTGACGGTCGGCGTGCTGGGCCCGATCCTGAGCACCGCGCCCGACTATCTTTCGAACCCGGGCACATGGCGCTACCTCTGGTCGAACGCGTCGCTGTGGCGGGCCGAGTTCTTCCTGCCCGGCGTTTTCGAGGCATTGCCACGCACTGCGGTGAACGGGTCGCTGTGGACCCTGCCGATCGAAGGCCGGCTGTATCTCGCACTGTTCGTCGCTGGCCTGCTGGGCATGCTCGCGCCGAAGCGCTACGCGCCTGCGTGGGCACTGGCCATGGCTGGCGCGGCAGCCTTCGCGTGGCGGTCGCATCCACTGCCGGAGCACCTCGAATACCTGCTGTGGGTCACCTCGTTCTTCATCACCGGAACCCTGCTGTGGGTCCTGCGCGCGCAGGTCCGGCTGTCGTGGCGGGCCTGGCTGCCGATGCTGGCGGCTGCTGCGCTGGCACGGGGAACCGTGTGGTTCGTTCCGACCTACTTCATCGCCGTGGCTTACGGCGTGTTCTGCCTTGCCTTCCGCGCGCCGCTGTCGCGCATCGAGCGCAACGACCTGTCCTACGGTCTCTATCTCTACGGCTGGCCGATGCAGCAGATCGCCCTGCTCGCCGGTGCTGCCAGTGTCGCGGCGAACACGCTCGCATCCACGGCGCTTGCACTGGCCTGCGCGGCCGCATCGTGGTTCCTGATCGAACGCCCGGCCCTGCGATGGAAACGGGCCCGGGCGAACTCGCACGCGGACGCGAACGCAACTCGTTTCGCATCTGTCGATACCCACGGCGAGGACGCACGCGCACCATGAGCGACGCTGTCGATCCATGCAGGCGTCGATTGCTTGCCGGCCTCGCGGCATCGCCTCTCGCCGCAGGCTTGTCCGCCTGCAGCGAAGCCACGGGACAGGAGGTCATGGATGTCAGCCGGATCGACCGCACCATCGTCGACCGCGTGCTGCGCCCCGCGTCGGAACGCGACATCGCACGGGCCCTCGCGGACACCAGCCTGCCTGTCTCGATTGGTGGCGGGCGCTACAGCATGGGAGGCCAGATCGCCTGCCCGCGATCACTGCACCTGGACATGCGCACGATGCGTCGACTGGTGCATCTGGACGTCGAACAGCGGCGCGTCCGCGTCCAGGCGGGCATGCGTTGGCGCGATCTGCAGCGCGTGATCGATCCGCACGATCTGTCGGTCGCGATCATGCAGAGCTACAGCAACTTCACGGTCGGTGGATCGATCTCGGTGAACTGCCATGGCCGCTACGTCGGGAAGGGCTCGCTGGCGAACAGCCTGCATGCGATGCGCCTGGTGACGGCGGACGGCGACGCGCTCGAACTGTCGCGCGACCGCCATCCGGAGCTGTTCTCGGCGGTGATCGGCGGCTACGGCGGGCTTGGCGTGGTGACCGAGGTCGAACTCGGACTGGACAGCAACGATCGCATCGCGCGCGAAGCCGAGTTCGTCGCACTCGATGACTATCCTGCCTGGTTCCGCGAGACGGTCCTCGGCAGCAGCGACGCCATCCTGCACAACGCCGATCTCTCGCCACCCCGCTTCGAACGTCCGCTTGCGATCACCTGGCGGCGCTCCGATGCCCCGTTGACGCGAATGGAACGACTGGTCCCCGAACATCTCGACTACGGCCGCGAACAGAACCTGATCTGGGCCGCGTCGGAATTGCCATTCGGAGACGAGGTCCGCAAGAAGACCCTGACACGCTCGCAGCTGGAAGAGCGCCCGGTGGTACGGCGCAATCTCGAAGCCAGCCTCGACGCGGATTCGCTCGAACCGCGCACGCGACGAATGTCGACCTACCTGCTCCAGGAATACTTCGTCCCAGAACGGCACTTCGCGATCTTCGCCAGGCAGCTGCAGCGGATTTTCGCGCAACACGAAACGCATGCCTTGAACGTGTCGATCCGGCATTCACCCGCCGACCGCCACAGCCTGATGGCCTGGGCGCGACAGGACGTGTTCTCGTTCGTGGTCTACCACAAGCAGCGCAACACGCATGGCGCGGACCGCGCCACCGGGGTGTGGACCAGAAAGCTGATCGACGCGGTGCTGGCCTGCGACGGCCGCTACTACCTGCCCTACCGCCCGCATGCGACGCGCGAACAGTTCATGCAGGCGTATCCGGAAGCGAATGCGTTCGCCGGCATCAAGGCACGCGTCGACCCCGACGGCCGATTCCGCAATGCATTGTGGGACCGCTACCTGCCGCGGTAGACGTCGCGGCTTCAGTCCTGCGAGCGCTTCGTCGGCGTCTTCGCCTGCATCGCGAAATCGGCGATGCGCCAGAGGTGGAAACTCGCGTAGGTGCGATAGGGTCCCCAGCGTTCGCCGCGCTCGGCCAGCGCCTTCGGCGCCGGCATGTCGTCGAGTCGATCCACGCGCTGCGCCCCCTTGCGAATGCCCAGGTCGTCGATCGGCAACACGTCGGCGCGACCGAGGCGAAACATCAGCATCATCTCGACCGTCCAGCGCCCGATGCCGCGCACCGGCGTCAGGGCCGCGACGATGGCATCGTTGTCCATCGTCGACATCCGCCGGAGATCGGGAATCTCGCCGCTCGATTCGCGCAATGCCAGGTCGCGCAACGCGAGCAGCTTGTTGCCCGACACGCCGCAAGCGCGGATCGTGGCGTCATCGCAGCGCGACAGGGTGTCGTGATGGAAACGGTCGCTGTCGATCGCGGCTTCGACGCGTCCGACGATCGTGGCAGCTGCCTTGCCGCTGAGCTGCTGGTACAGGATCGCCCGCGCCAGTGCATCGACCGGATCGAACGACTTCTTCCAGCGCGGATCGGGATCGATGGGACCGATGCGCTTCATCCACGCCGCCAGCTTGCGGTCGCGCCGCGCGATGTGGTCATGGGCTTCGCGGGTATCGAATCCGCGCGCGTATCGAGGCATGCCGGCACTCCAGCGTGATCGTGCGAGCGTCGATTCTATGCGCGACCGCGAAGGAATCGATCGTCGCGATCACCTCCGCAGCCCGTTTGGTCCGGATCGGCACCGGAGGCAACGACAGCAGCAGCTGCGTCAGCGTCTGAGCGCATCGATGGCGAAGACCAGCCAGCCGAAGATCAGCAGCACACCGCCAAACGGTGCAAGCCGGGTTGGCGTACCGAAGGCATGTGCAGCAACGAGCGAGCCCGAGAACAGCAAGGTGCCGACAGCAAGCATCGAAAGCGCGGACAGCCCCGTTCGACGCGATGCCTGCGGCGGGAGCGCCGCAAGCGCAACGCCGTGCAGCAAGGCGAACAGGGCCGCGGATTGCAGACTGCCGCGCGCGCCGGCATCGGCGGCATGCGCCGCGTAGGCGGACAGCGCAACGCCGGCTGACGCATACAGCGCGCCGCAGGCGACGAGCGCGCGACGCAGGAGGATGGCGACCGTCATGCCTTGTCTCCAGGCAGGTTGCGTGTCCCACAAACACGAAGCGCCGCACGAGGCGGCGCTTCGGTGGACAGGCGCGCGACGGACGAGCCGTCGCGTTCGATCACTTGATCGCCCAGTAGGCGGTGAACTTGCCTTCTTCGGTGAACGCACCGGCGATGCCACTGTCGTAGACCTCGTAGGGACGATCGGTGACTTCCAGACCGCGCGGCGCAGACCAGGCGCGCAGCGCGTTGCGCACGTTCTCGAGTTCGCGGATGTAACCGGTGAACTTGGCGGTCACGGCGCGACGTGCCTGCGTCATCTGGTACTTCACCGGACCCTGCAGGGTCAGGCCGGTCAGCTCGGCGGTCGCCGGTGCGCCTTCGGCGTCAGCGGTCTTGCGGACCGGCTGCGCGATGTCGAAGGTGTAGGTTTCGCGGCCCTGCTCGCTGGTGATGATGCGCATCGGACCGGCAGCGACGAGGCCGTTGGCGGCCATGGTGCGGTTGATCCACTCGGTATTGGCCTTCATCGAGCCTTCGATGATGTCGTCATCGAATTCGAGGGTGCCCGAGGACACGTACAGCAGGTGTTCGGAAGCGACCGGAACGACGGCCAGGCCGGTCAGCTTGTCGCCGTACACGGTGTGGTCGATGTTCGGGATCGACGCCAGCACGTTGACGAGCTTGGCCAGGCCGAACTTCATGTCGTCGCCCACGTGGCTGCGCACGTACAGGCCGGCGTAACGGCCAAGCAGGTTCCAGCCGTAGTCCACCTTGTAGGTCTGGGTGATCTCGACGTTGCGGTTGTTCTTGCCGGTGGGCTTGAACTTGAACTCGGTGCGCTTGCCCGTGCCCATGCGATCGTTGTCGATCTCCATGGCGACCAGTTCGTTCGGGACGCTCTCGACGATCTTCCAGGTGCCCGTGCCGACCTGCGAGTTCTCGGACTCGTAGTGGAACTCGGCGCCGACGCCCGAATCCGGGCCCGCGATGCGCATCTGCATCTTGGGATCACGCAGCGGGATCGCGTTCCAGTCCTTGAAACGGCTGAAGTTGTTCAGCGTGTCGTAGACGATGGTGAGCTTGCGGTTCGTTTCGATCCGCTCGGTGAGGGATCGACTGGACGGCAGAACGACGCCGACGAGAAGGAACAGCACGGCAACGATCGCCAGGGAAATCAGAAACTCGAGCAGACGGGTCATTCAGGGGCTCTCCAGGACCAATGCCCGCTCCAGACGGGCAAGACCCGAATCGTATCAGGGAAGACTGGCTCGGGGCGAGAGCCCCGGCACCTCTGAATCGGCGTTACGGCCAAGGTCCGGACATCGCCGCGACCGTTGTCACGCCCTGCACGCGCCGTACGTCGGCGCATGCACGAAGCGCCCCGAGCAGACCGTGCTTCCCGGCGCCGATCTCGGATCAGCTGCAGCTCGAAGGCCTTGAGCACGGCACGGGTGCGATCGCGCACGCCGAGCTTGGACAGGGTGAGCGCTGCCTGCCTGCGCGGCACTGCCGCGCGGCGGTGCGAACGCCCGGCGCGCGGCAGTGCCGCGCGTGTCGACGAACGGCCGGTGCGCTGCGCCGGCCCGGAACATCCTGTCGTTCAGATCAATTGCAGCTCGAAGGCCTTCAGCACGGCACGGGTGCGATCGCGCACGCCGAGCTTGGACAGGGTGAGCGCTGCATGCTTGCGCGGCACTGCCGCGCGGCGGTGCGAACGCCCGGCGCGTGGCGCCGGGCCGGCCATCCTGTCGTTCAGAT
Organism: Lysobacteraceae bacterium; assembly: GCA_016789405.1. Lineage (GTDB taxonomy): Bacteria > Pseudomonadota > Gammaproteobacteria > Xanthomonadales > Xanthomonadaceae > Lysobacter_I. Next base: position 68,539 of record JAEUPQ010000008.1, on the reverse strand, counting down.
CAATTGCAGCTCGAAGGCCTTGAGCACGGCACGGGTGCGATCGCGCACGCCGAGCTTGGACAGGATGTTCGACACGTGGTTCTTGATCGTGCCTTCCGCGACGCCGAGCGAGTTGGCGATCTCCTTGTTCGAGAAGCCGGAGGCCATCAGGCGCAGGATTTCGGTCTCGCGGTCGGTCAACGGATCCGGGCGATCCAGGCTCACGAAATCGTTGCGCATGTGTTCCAGCCCGGAGAGCAGGCGCTGGGTCACGGCCGGCTGGACGAGCGATCCGCCGTCGGCGACGGTCTGGATGGCGCCGACCAGTTGGTCGAGCGAGACATCCTTGAGCAGATAGCCCTTGGCCCCGGCCTTCATGCCGGCCAGCACCAGCTGGTCGTCGTCGAAGGTGGTCAGGATGATCGTGGGCGGCAGCTGGTTGATCCGCGCCAGGGCCTGCAATGCCTCCAGGCCGGACATGGCGGGCATGCGCATGTCCATCAGGACGACGTCGGGGCGGATCTGGGGAATCATCTCGACCGCCTGTCGGCCGTCCACGGCTTCGGCGACGACCTCGATGCCCTCGGCCAGCGCGAGCAGGGATCGGATGCCCTGTCGGACAAGGGTCTGATCGTCGACCAGACAAACGCGAATCATGGTGCCTCCTGGAGCTCGATATCGGGGGAGTATGGGGCCAGCGTGTCCGTCCGGCGCATCATCAGGCGGCCCCGGCCACGGCCAGGCCGGCCAGCGGCAGGTAGAGGCGCAGGGCGAAGCCGGCGCCGGGACGGGTATCGATCTCGACATCCCCGCCATAGGCGGCGAGGCGTTCGCGCATGCCGCGCAGGCCGTTCCCGGCCGAGGGATCGTCGGCCCCTCGCCCGTTGTCCCGCGCACTCAGCTCGACCCCCTGGTCATGCCAGCGGTAATGCAGGTCGAGGCTCGATGCCTGGGCGTGACGGACCACGTTGGTGATGATTTCCTGGGTGCAGCGCAGCAGCACGTGCGCACGCTCGGCGTCGTCGACCATGAACGGCGACGGCATGCGCATGTCCACGGCCAGCCCGGGCACGTTGTCGGTGAGGGGGCGCAGCGTGGTGCTCATGTCGATGGCGTCGCTGTCGCGGATGCGGCTGACCGCTTCGCGGACGTCGCTCAGCAGCAGCTTGGCGAGGGTATGGGCCTGGGACACATGCTCCTGGGCCTTGCCTTCGACGAGGTGGTTGGCGACCTCGAGGTTCAGGCTGAGCGCGGTCAGGTGGTGGCCCAGCAGGTCGTGGAGCTCCCGCGAGATGCGGGTGCGCTCGTTCACGCGCACGCTTTCGGCAAGCAGCGCACGGGTGGCGCGCAATTCGGAATTGAGGCGGCGCTGCTCCTCGCGGGCCTGCGCCTGCTGCCGTGCCACCAGGCTGGTCACGAAGATGAAACCCGAGAAACCCGCATAGAGCAGCGACAGCATCACCGCTTCGGGCACCGGGAAGTCCAGCCCGCCCACGAACACCGGGATGATGGCCAGTTGCCCCAGCACCATCCAGCCGATGCCCAGCGCCAGCGGCAGCATCCAGGGCAACAGGTAGGCGACGACCGTCAGCAGGATGCTGCCCAGGCCGCTTTCGTTGAAGTAGCTGATCGCGATGGCGCTGGCGGTCAGCACCAGCAGGGCGAGGTAGTCGAGCGGCGTGATCTGCCGGGCGCCGAGATTGCGGGTCAACCAGGCATAGCAGGCGCCGAACACGCCCCAGGCGACCCAGCCCTGCCAGGACAGTGGCCCGACCACGCCATCGCCCCCCTCCACCGCCTGCAGCGAGAGCAGAAGCAGTGGAAAGCCGACCATGCCCCAGGTGAACAGGCCGGCATAACGCAGGAGGCGGGTGTGATTCATGCGAGTGAGCATGCCGGCAGTGTAGGCCACCCCCACCCGCCTGCACTCGACCGGAAGTCATGGGTCGATGCATCCGACGGATCGACGCCATTGCCGGCAGGCAGCGGCCGCGTCGGTGAACAGGCGGCGAACGGGCCGTGAACGCGCCACGGACGCCCGCAGACAGGCGGCGGATGTCCGGCATGTGGCCGTCATGCGATAATCCTGTGTCCCCCGGGCGGGCACCCGCCCCGCCCCACAGATCGCCGGAGCCATTGGAATGTCGATTGTCATCCGCGACGTGCGCGAGCACGAGCTGGATTCCGTCCTTGCCCTCAACAATGCCGCCGGCCCCACCATCCTGCCCTTCGACCAGGCCCGTCTGCGCCACTTCTTCGAGTCCGCCGAGTACTTCCGGGTCGCCGAGCGCGACGGCACGCTGGCCGGCTTCATGATCGGCGTGGGCAGCGAAGGTGGTCACGACAGCAGCAACTTCCGCTGGTTCGCCGAGCGCTACGACCGCTTCTTCTACATCGACCGCATCGTGGTCGCCAGCCGCCGCCGTGGCGGTGGCGTGGGCCGCGCGTTCTATGCCGACGCGCAGAGCTATGCCGAGCTGCGCTATCCGTTGCTGGCCTGCGAAGTGTTCCTGGACACCGCCAACGACCCCAGCCTGCCCGACCCTGCCCTGCTCTTCCACGGCAGCTTCGGCTTCCGCGAAGTCGGCCAGCAGATGATGCCCGAGACCGGCCTGCGCGCGGCCATGCTGATGAAGGACATGTGCAGCTACCCGTGGGTCCGCGAAACCTACGGCACCCAGTTGCCCGACGTGCCCTGGCTGGCACCGCCGCGAGCCGCCGCGCAGCGCCCGCTCGCGACGGGCACGGGCGCATGAGCTCTGGTGCCACGACCATGAACTACGAGCTGGCCGGCGACCTCAAGATCGGCCAGGTCGGCATCGCCAACCTGCGCATCCGCACCCTCGACGTCGAACGCCTCGGCACCGAGATGCGCGAACGCGTCGCACGCGCACCGAAACTGTTCGAGCGCGCGGCCGTGATCATCGATTTCGGCGGCCTGCCGGGCACGCCGGACGTGCAGACCGCCCGGGCGCTGCTCGACGCCCTGCGATCGGCCGGCGTCATCCCCGTCGCCCTGGCCTGGGGCAGCGCCGACAACGAACGACTGGCCATCGAACTCGGCCTGCCGCTGCTCGCCAAGTTCCGTGCGCAGTACGAATCGCATGAAGCCGCGCCGGCACCACCCCCCGCCGCTGCACCGGCGCCGGCTGCTCCTGCGCGTTCCGAGCCGGCGCGTGCAGTCCTGGCCGCCCCCGGCGAACCAGGAATGATGGTGTCTGCACCGATCCGCTCCGGCCAGCAGATCTATGCCGAGCAGCGCGACCTGACCGTCCTTTCCACCGTCGGCGCAGGCGCGGAAGTCATCGCCGACGGCTCGATCCATATCTATGGCGCCCTGCGCGGGCGCGCCCTCGCAGGCGCGCGCGACAACGAAAAGGCACGGATCTTCTGCCGCGAGTTCCATGCCGAGCTCGTCGCCATCGCGGGACACTACAAGGTCATGGAGGACATCCCGACCGACCTCCGCGGCAAGGCCGTGCAGGTCTGGCTGGAAAACGGGCAAATCCACATCGCCGCGCTCACCTGAGTCGCGGGCACCAGAATGCGCCATCAGAACGCGTCATCAGAAACAGGAGAACGACTTTGGCTGAAATCATCGTAGTCACATCGGGCAAGGGTGGCGTCGGCAAGACCACCAGCAGCGCCAGCCTCGCGTGCGGATTCGCGCGTCGCGGCAAGAAGGTCGCGGTCATCGACTTCGACGTTGGCCTGCGCAACCTCGACCTGATCATGGGCTGCGAACGCCGGGTCGTGTACGACTTCGTCAACGTCATCCATGGCGAAGCCTCGCTCAAGCAGGCGCTGATCAAGGACAAGCGCTTCGAGAACCTCTACGTGCTCGCCGCGTCGCAGACGCGCGACAAGGACGCACTGACCAAGGAAGGCGTCGAGAAGGTCCTCAAGGAACTGGCCGACGACGGCTTCGACATCATCCTGTGCGACTCGCCGGCCGGCATCGAGAAGGGTGCGTTCCTGGCGATGTACTTCGCCGACCAGGCGATCGTGGTCGTGAATCCTGAAGTCTCCTCGGTGCGCGACTCCGACCGCATCCTCGGCCTGCTGTCCTCGAAGACCCACCGCGCGGAAGCCGGCGAGCGCGTCAAGGAGCATCTCCTGCTCACCCGCTACAGCCCCGCTCGCGTGGAAACCGGCGAAATGCTGAGCATCAAGGACGTCGAGGAAGTGCTGGGCCTGAAGGCCGTGGGCGTAATCCCGGAATCCCCGGACGTGCTCAATGCCTCGAACAAGGGCGAGCCGGTGATCCTGGACATGGAATCGAACGCAGGCCAGGCCTACGACGACGCCGTGTCGCGCCTGCTCGGCGAGGAACGCCCGATGCGCTTCATCCAGAACGAGAAGAAGGGATTCTTCAGCAAGCTGTTCGGAGGCTGATCCATGTCGCTCTTCGACTTCCTCAAGCCCAAGAAGAACGCCACCGCATCGATCGCGAAGGAGCGCCTGCGCATCATCGTCGCGCAGGAACGCACCCATCGCGGCGCGCCGGACTACCTGCCCTTGCTGCAGCGCGAATTGCTGGAAGTGATCCGCAAGTACGTTTCGGTCGACGGCGACGCGGTGAAGGTGGAGATGGCGAAGGACGGCGACCACGACGTGCTGGACATCTCCGTCGCGTTGCCAGACGACCGTCCATCCGCCGGATGAGGCCCGGGGCGCGAATGTATCGCGCCCGTCGCGCATGACCGCTGCCCTCGCCATCCCCGACCGAGAACCCGAGGTGCTGACGCTGGCCGACGTGTCCGTGGATCACGTCGTCGCCCTGCTCTCCCGTTTCGGACTGCGTTTCGAACGCGTCACCGATGGCGCCCCCATTCCAGGCAGCTTCTGGGGCGACCGCGAAGCCGGGCTCATCGGCGCAAACGTGTACGCACGCAGCGATACGCCGCTGCACTCGCTGCTGCATGAAGCCTGCCACCTGATCGTGATTCCACCGCCGCTGCGGCATCGCGTGCACACCGACGCGAGCGATTCGCAGTTCGAGGAAGACGCGACCTGCTACCTGCAACTGCTGCTCGCCGACGAGCTGCCGGGCTTCGGCATCGAACGTGCGTTCGCCGACATGGACGCATGGGGCTATACCTTCCGGCTCGGCTCGGCACGTGCCTGGTTCGAACGGGATGCCGAAGACGCGGCCGAATATCTGCGCGATCTCGCGCATCTCGATGGCCTGCTTCCGGCCGGCATGGCGCCGACCTCGCAGCCGCACTGACACGCCCCGCCTTCGCGCAACGCAGTGTCTTCACGGACTGGCGCCCGGCGCCTTTCCTGGGGCATAACATCGCGGTCCCGCCACTCGCAGGAGCGCACCGTGTCGAACGTCCTCTTCATCGGCTACAAGAATTACTCCTCATGGTCGCTGCGGCCATGGCTCGCGCTTCGCTGGGCCGGCATTCCGTTCGAGGAACGCGAGGTGCGGCTGGACCAACCCGGCTACGGCCGGCAGGAGATCGCCGACGTGAAGGCGGTGGCACCGAACGGCACCGTGCCGGCCTTGCATGCCGACGGGCTGGTGATCTGGGACAGTCTCGCCATCGCCGAATGGGCCGCGGAACAGGCCGGGCCCGGCGTTCTCTGGCCCGAGGATCCGGCGTTGCGTGCGCAGGCACGTGCCGCCGCCTGCGAAATGCACGCCGGTTTCGGCGCGGTCCGTCGAGACCTGTCGATGAACATCCATCGCCGCATGCAACGCGCGCCGGACTGGCCGGACGACACGCGCCGCCAACTCGCACGCATTGATGAACTGTGGTCGGGCCTGCGCGAGAAACACGCGCATCTCGGCCCCTGGCTGTTCGGCACGCGCAGCATCGCGGACGCGTTTTTCACACCCGTTGCGACACGGCTGCGCACCTATGCGGTCGGCGCTTCGGACGCAGCGACCGCCTACCGGGACACCCTGCTGGCAGATCCCGATTTCCTCGCATGGGAAGCGGAGAGCGTCGGCGATAGCTGGGATGCCTCGGGCTACTCGGTCATCGACGGACTGTATCGCTGAACATGTCGCGCTTTCCCGCCGATCGCATCCTCGCGCAAGGCGCAAACCGGATCTGCGTGCGTGATCCGGACTCGGACGCGCATTGCCTGAAATACGAGCTCGCACCGGAGTCGCGCACTCGCGTGGGACTGCGCCAGGGCCTGCGCCGCTGGATCGCCCGTCGCGTTCCGGCACTCGGCGAAAACCGCACGGAATTGCGCGCATGGCACTGGCTCCGGGCGCGCACGGGACACACGATCGATCGTTTCGTGGCCTCCTGCGATGGACTCGTCGGTACGCCGCAAGGCATCGCGTTGCGCTGCATCCTGGTGCGTGATGCGGCTGGCGCGCCTGCGAGAAGCCTGCATGCGCATCTCTTCGAATCGACGCCGTACCGGCCCGACCAGCTGTGCGCAGCGGTCGACGCGTTCGAAGCGTGGTTGCTGCAGCACGGCATTCCCTTGTTCGACCTCAACAGCGGCAACTTCGTGGTGGTCGACGACCCCGGTGAGGCATGTGGCGTCCGGCTGGTGTGCGTCGACGTGAAATCCATCCTGGACGGACGCGAGATCCTGCCGGTGTCGCGCTGGGTGCCGTCGCTGCGTGCCCGCAAGGTGCAGCGCCGCGCCGAACGGCTGCGCATCCGGATCCGGGAGCGGCTGGCGTCCACCCCGGGCTGACCCGTACGGCAGCCGTTCGAGGCGAAAAACCCTGCCCCCGGGTGAAGCAGGCTGGACAACCTGCTAGCCTGCGTCCCGGCCGGTTGTCGAGCGTCGCGACCGGCGCCATCCGATGCCGCCCCGTCACGGCGGCGCCCACCGCTCCGGAGAATCACCGTGATCCATCGCAATACTTTGCTGGCCCTCGCCATCGGCGCCGGTCTGCTCGCGCTCGCATCCTGCAGCAGTGACACGCCGGAACCGGCCGGATCGAATACTGGCGCGCAGCCCTCGGCAGGCACGACGGACGCCAACGCGGATGCCTTCGTCAAACGCGTCAACGAGGAATACAAGGCGGTCGCCCCGGAGCTGAATGCAGCCCAGTGGTTGTCCTCGACGTACATCAACGACGACACCCAGCTGCTTGCCGCCAAGGCGAGCGAGCAGAACCTCAACCGGCTCAATGGCTGGATCAAGGCGGCCAGGCAGTTCGAGGGCCAGAAGATGTCGCCCGAGAGCGCGCGCGCCATCCTGCTGCTCAAGCTCGCGACCGCGATGCCTGCACCCAGCGACCCGAAGAAGGTCGGCGAACTGACAACCATCGCGACCCGCATGGAAGGGCTCTACGGCGCGGGCAAGTCCTGCACCGGGGAAGGTACTGCCAAGGTCTGCCGCGACATCGGCCAGCTCAGCGAGGTCCTCGCCCAGGATCGCGACTACAACGCGCAACTCGAAGCCTGGCGTGGCTGGCACACCATCTCGCAACCGATGCGGAAGGATTACGTCCGCTTCGTCGAGCTGGTGAACGAAGGCGCCCGCGAGATGGGCTTCGCCGATGCCGGCGAAATGTGGCGTTCGGGCTACGACATGACGCCGGCAGCGCTCTCCGCGGAAACCGATCGCCTCTGGGGCCAGGTGAAACCGCTCTACGACCAGTTGCACTGCTATGCCCGCACCAAGCTGAAAGCCAAGTACGGCGACGACAAGGGCCAGGTTGCCGGCGGCATGCTGCCCGCACACCTGATGGGCAATCTGTGGCAACAGGACTGGGGCAACCTCTGGGACGTGCTGCAGCCCTACCCGAGCGCGGGAAGCCTCGATATCAACGGTGCGCTCGAAGCTCGCCACGCGGCCAACCTGGCGCAGTTGCGTGCGGGCAAGCCGAACGCGACGCCTGCCGATCTGGTCGAGATCGAGCGCGAAGCCGACCTGGTCACCGCCAAGCAGATGACGCAGACCGCAGAAGACTTCTATGTCTCGCTAGGCATGCCCAAGCTGCCGGCCAGCTACTGGCAGAAGACCCAATTCACCAAGCCACGAGATCGCGACGTCCAGTGCCACGCCAGCGCCTGGGACATGAACATGGCCGGCGACGTGCGCACCAAGATGTGCATCAAGCCGAACGAGGAAGAGTTCACCACGATCTATCACGAACTCGGCCACGTCTATTACTACCTCGCCTACAACCACCAGCCGCCGCTGTTCCAGAACGGCGCGCACGATGGTTTCCACGAGGCGATCGGCGACACCATCGTGCTGGGCATGACGCCGAAGTACCTGCAGACCATCAACCTGGCCAAGGCCGAGGACCAGAACCAGGAAGCCCTGATCAACGCGCAGATGCGCATGGCCCTGGCGAAGATCTCGTTCATGCCCTTCGGCCTGATGATCGATCGCTGGCGCTGGGGTGTGTTCGATGGCTCGATCAAGCCGGACCAGTACAACAAGGCCTGGTGGGACCTGAAGGCGAAGTACCAGGGCGTGGCGCCGTCGACACCGCGCGGCGAGGAATTCTTCGATCCGGGCGCGAAGTACCACGTGCCGGCCAACACGCCGTACACGCGCTACTTCCTGTCGCACATCCTGCAGTTCCAGTTCTACAAATCGTTGTGCGACGCCTCGGGCCACACCGGTCCGCTGTACGAATGCAGCTTCTACGGCAACAAGGAAGCCGGCAAGCGCTACTGGTCGATGCTCGGCAAGGGTTCCAGCCAGCCATGGCAGAAGACCATGAAGGAACTCACCGGCGGCGAGAAGATGGACGGCACCGCCGTGCTGGAATACTTCGCGCCGCTCCAGACCTGGCTCAAGCAGCAGAACGAAGGCCAGAGCTGCGGTTGGCAGCCTGCTGCCAAGGCCTGATCGCCGCGCTGGATCGCGGACATCGGCAATCGATCGGCACACGGCCTCGTTGCATGGGCCGATCGAAACCTTCGATGAGGTACGGAGCCGGCGGATGCCGGCTTCGTGCTTTCCGGACGACGGAATCGCGTGCCATCGCGTGCGAGCCTGCTAACATCGCGTGGCAGTCGACGCCCGCATGGACCCATGACCCAACGTTCGGACAGGATCAGATCGCTGGCTTCGCGCGGCCGATTCCGCATCGGCGCGCTGCTGGTGCAGCCCGAACGGCTGACCATCGGCATCGATGGCGAGGAGATCGCACTCGAACCGCGCATGATGGAAGTGCTGATCGCACTGGCCGAGCATGCCGGCGAAGTGGTCAGCGCCGAACAACTCCTGATCGAAGTCTGGCGCGGCACCTTCTACGGCGACAACCCGGTCCACAAGGTCATCGCGCAGTTGCGCAAACTCGTCGGCGACGACAGCCGCGCGCCGAAATACATCGAGACGATCCGCAAGCGCGGCTACAGGCTGATCGCAGCCGTCTCCTTCCCCGACGACTATCGACGCGGCGCACAACAAGGCAACGCCTGGACCGGCGGCAGCCCGTACGTGGGCCTGTCGTCGTTCGACGACAGCCATAGCGACGTCTTCTTCGGTCGAAGCCGGATGACCGCCGAACTGCTGTCGACCGTCCGCAACCAGATCGACAGCCAGCGCAGGTTCGTGCTGCTGGTCGGTGCAAGCGGCTGCGGGAAGACCTCGCTGCTGCGCGCCGGCATGCTTCCGCTGCTGCAGCAGGACGGTGGCTTCGACGGCACCCAGGCACTGTCGGTGGCGTATTGCGATCTCGCAGGCTGCAACGGCGGCGACCTGATGCCGCATCTGGCAGCATCGCTGGCCGAATGGTCGCTCGAAGGACGCCCGGTGTTCGCGCCACAGCGCGCCGAAGCGCTCGCGGACGCGTTGCTGGCGCATCCCGGCACGCTCGACGCGACGGTCGAGGAAGCCTTCCGCCGGTTTCCCGATCGCAGCCTGGCCGAACATCCCCGCGCGCACCTGCTGCTGATCGTCGACCATGCCGAAGCGCTGGTGGCCGCACCCGGTATCGGCGATGCCGAGCGCGCGGCGTTCTCGACCGTGCTCCAGCGCCTGTGCGACTGCGCGAGGATCATGGTGGTGATGGTCACGCGCAGCGATTTCTACCCCAAGCTGATCGAGGCGGTACCAGCGATCGCCGAACGCAAGGCCGGCGATGGTCACATCGACGTCTTGACGCCGCGTCCCGGAGAAATCGCGCAGATCATCCGCATGCCCGCGATCCTCGCGGGCCTGGGTTTCGAGGAAAACCCGCAGACGCTCGCGCGCCTCGACGACGTGCTGCGCGATGCGGCCACGCAGCATCCCGACGCGTTGCCGCTGTTGCAGCACACGCTGCAGGCACTGTACGAACGCCGCGACGACAACGGCACGCTCACCTTCGCTGCCTACCAGGAGATCGGCGCGCTCGAAGGCGCGCTGGCGCATCGCGCCGAAGAAGTCTTCAGCGCGCTGCCGGTCGAAGCGCAGGCCCGCCTCGACGCCGTGCTCTCGCAGCTGATCGTGATCCATCCGGACAGCAACAGCGTGAACGCGCGACGCGTGCTGTGGTCGTCGCTGCCCGACGACGATGCACGGATGCTGGCCGAATCCTTCGTCAAGGCGCGCCTGTTCGTCAGCGAACTGAGCGACGGCAAGCCCGGCTTCCGCGTCGCCCATGAAGCGCTGCTCCGTCAATGGCCGCGCGCGCGCGACTGGGCCGGCGACAACCGGCGCCTGCTGCAGGCGCATGGACGCCTGCGTCTTGCGACGCGCCGCTGGGTCGAGGAAGGTCGGCGCCAGGACCACCTGTTGAATGCGGGCCGGCCACTGAGCGAGGCAAGCGAAGCCGCGCAGCGACTGCCGGGCATGCTAGGCGAAGACGAGCGTGCCTTGCTCGCGGCATCGCAGCGTCATCATCGTCGCGGCAAGCGCATCCGTACCGCTGCAGTTGCGCTGCTGGCACTGCTCGCACTGACCTCCAGCGCGCTGGCCCTATGGGCAGTGACTGCACAACGGGAAGCCGAACAACGTCGCGAAGAGGCCTTCCAGCTCACCGATTTCATGCTGGTGGAGCTCGCCGACAAGCTGCGCCCGCTGGGCAACCTCAAGTTGCTCGACAGCATCAGCGCGAAGGCGCTCGCGCAGCTGGCACAACGCCCGGAGCAGCGCATGCGCACCGAGGATCTCATCAACACCTCCCGTGCCCTGCGCACGCTGGGCGAGGTGATGCTGGAGCAATCCAAGCTCGAAGATGCCGAATCCGCATTCGTCCGTGCAGATGCGGCAGCTGCTGCAGCACTGCGTCGTGAACCGGATTCGGTCGGCGCACTCGAGGAATCCGGCCTGGCCGGCTACTGGCTGGGCTACTATCGTTATCGACAGAAACGCTTCGATGATGCAAAGGCGCACTGGACCACGTATCTCGACGCCACGCGAAAACTCCTGGAGCGCGCACCCGGCGATCCGCACCGGCAACTCGAGCATTCCTACGCGCTGAACAATTTCGGCACGCTCGCGCAGGACCAGGGACGCACCGGCGAAGCCATCGGATTCTTCCGCAAATCGGCCGAACTCAAGAAGCAGGCGATCGATGCACGTCCTGACGACGACAGCCTGCGCTATGAACTGATCGACACACTGTCGTGGATCAGCACGGGCGACGAATCCGAGGGGCGCCTGGCCGAAGCCGCGGACCGTTATCGCGAACAGATCGGCATGCTGCGGCAGCTGCTGTCCAGGACACCGGGCGCGAAGGCATGGGAGCGCCGCCTGGCCAATTCTCTTCGACGCTATGCCCAGCTGGCCATGGTGCGCGGCCTTCTCGACGATGCCGAGCCTGCCCTGGTGGAAAGCGTGCAGCGCCTCTCGCGCCTGGTTCGCCAGGAAACAGACAACCAGGTCTGGCGCCGCGACCTCGCGCACAGCCTCATGGAGTGGGCTGATCTCGCAAGACTCAAGGGGGACGGCCCGAACGCGCTCGAGCGTCTTCGCCAGGCGTCCCAGATCAGCAGGGACCTCGTCTCCAGCCGGAATGCCCAGGCAGAATGGTTCCGGATGACCGCCTTGATCGAAGCCAAGCTCGCATCGCTCGAAGGACGCCATGACGACGAAGACCGGGCCATCGCCAGGCTGGAGGCCCTGGTTTCGCGCACGCCGACCGACGTGGCCGGTCGCAGCGCGCTGGCGCGCACGCTCATCGCACGCAGCCAGCGCAGCGCACCTGTCGTCGCGCAGGCGAACCAGGCCTGGACGCCGGACCTGTTGCGCGTGCGCGAATTGCTGGGCGCGATTGCTCCCCGCTCGCGCGATCACGCGATACTGATGCCCTGGGCCAGCGCGCACTGCCTGGCAGGCCGATCCCAGGATGCGTCGCGAACGGCCCGCATCCTGGCCAGCATCGGCGCAAGGCATCCGGACTATCTCCAGACACTTCACCCGGCATGTTCGTCGCAGGCACCGTGACGCAACTGATTCCGAAGTGTGCTGCCCGCCATCCCCTGCACCGCCTACACTTCGTGGGCGGAATGTCCACTTCGAGCGACGATCACCATGGAGAACCCAGTCCGATGAGCAGCACTGTCCCGAATCCCATCCAGATCACCATCACCGGCCCGGACAAGAACGGCAAGTACCACGCCACCTACAACCCGCCCCCGGGCAGCGAGGGGTATCAATTCCCGAAGGGCACCCAGCAGGGCACCTACGTGTTCCAGGTCGTGACCCCGGGCTTCGAGATCAGCAAGTACAGCTACTCGGTCAAGAAGGGCTCCAAGCCCAGCATCACCCCCGCCCCGGGCGCCATCTGCCCGCCGACCCGCGAACTGACCCTCGATTTCGTCTTCGGCGGCAAGGACGATGTCGGCAACATCAAGTTCAAGTTCCACGAGGACATCGACGACGAGCAGTTCGATGGCGACCCCCAGGTCGGCAACGACGGTCAGACCTGATCGCGACGCATCCGTCAGGGCTGCGGGACCGGCTCGCCCGGTTCCGCTCCGCCGCTGCAATCCCGCCGTCACACAGGCCCGCCGCGAGGCGGGCTTCGTCGTTTCTGGTCGCCATCGGAGGTTCCACCGGAGGTTTCGGACGCCCTCCACGCCTTTCGATTGCCTGCCCGGCACCTTTCGGCGCCCATTCCGGAGAAACAAAAATACAAACATAAACAAGCACTTGAAAACCGTAAGGTTTCCGAAAGGCGCAATTCTGACGATATCGGCACCGTGTCCCTGCCCTGGCGGCCCTGCCTGCGGACAGGCGAACACCCAGCCCCGTCCGCGACAGGCAGGCAACGCCCAGACCCCTGACGCTCCACGCACCGAGGAACCTTCGATGACGCTCACGATCTCCGCCATCCAGGAAACGCATGCCGCCGTGCCGCACTTCACCCCAGCGCTGGACGCTGCCGCACTCTTCCACGCGTTGCCCGTCCAGATGCCTGTCCAGATCGCCGGCGAAGGGCGGAATCCGGGCAGCGTGATCCTCGACAGCGGCATGCTCCGTCGGCTGCGGACCGCCCGCCTGATGAGCCAGCAGGACCTGGCCGACGAGTGCTGGCGTCGCAACATCCGGGTCTCGATCGCCACCATCAAGCGCGCCGAGGCCGGGCATGCCGTCCGCTACCGCGTCGCCCGCGAGCTGGCCCGCTGCTTCGACGTGCCGGTCGGCGACATCCTCCGTCCGCTGGAACGCGTCGCATCGCCGGAACCCCTGGTGGCGTGATCGGGACACCCCTTCCAACGCGGACACCCGCCCATGAATGCGACCCGCCTGCCGATACCCGCGACCGACCGCATCCGCCGAACCCTCGCCCGGGTCTTCCGTGCCGCGCACGGTCGACGCCTTCGTCGCGCATCGGCGGTATGCCCGGATGGCCAGGCGCCCGGGCACGTGGGCACCTTCGAGTGCACCACCTTCATCCGGATCTGGGTGGATGCCGACACATTGCACCCGGGATCGGCGGATGGCATCCATGTCGCTGACAACCGCAGCGACATGGGCAGCCGCCTCCAGGGCACCTCGATGCTGTCGAGCTGCGTGCGCGCGGGCGGTCGGATCTGCTGGGAGATGTTCAACATCTCGCCGACATCGGACGTCGTGCTGCGTATCCGTTCGATCACGACATCTGCGTTGTTCGCGCCGGACGCTCAGCCTCGCCCGGCACCGGACAACGCGGACGCCTACACCGCCATCGCGACCCACCCGGGCAGCGACACCTATGCCATCGCGTTCGACGTCATCCGCCCCGGCCAGTCCGCGATGCGCTTCCGCATCACGCCGACCCTGAGTGTCCTGGAGCACAACGCATGACCGCGATCGTCCTGCATGCCGAGGAGGAGTTCGATCCCGCACTCCCGCGACAGACGCTCGCCAGCATGCTCGACGACGTGCGCGCGGCCGGATTCGATGCCCTGAGCCTGGGACTGCTGCACATCGGACGCGACGAAGAGACGGTGATCGCCGGCGAACTGCGATACAACGAGACGCTGCTGTTTTCCGAAGATCGCTACCTCGGACCATCGGGATGGCTCACGTCCCTCGGCGACGCTGCGAATCGATACGGACTGCGGATCGCACTGGTGTTCGGCGGCGCCGGACACCACGACTTCCGCGCGATCCGGCTGCTGCACGCGCGCCATGGCGCGTGTTTCGAAGGCAGCGGCCTGCGCCGCAATCTCCTTGCACTGCGAGTGGCGATGCCCTGGCTGGACAGCATCGAACTCTCCTGCGAAGACACCTACGACCACGATTCTTTCGTGGACTTCGCTTCGCTGCTCGTCGAACTGGGATTCGATCTGGCATTGCGTCCCAGCATGTTCCGCGACTTCTGGGTACGCGCCTTCGCCGAACTGCATGCACGGCACCCCGGTCGCGTGCGTCGATGCCATCTCCAGTGCCACGCCAAGGGCAGCGGAAACGCACCTGCGGAATGGGCCCGGGCCTTCGAATCCGCAGCCCCGGGCTTCGACGCCAATGGCTTCATCATCGCCGCGGAATGGGCGGAAAACATGCCGCAGGAGATCCGCGAATCCCTGCGCGGCCACGCGCGCGAAGCCTGTCTCGGCGGCGGCGCGATCTGGTCGCTGGAACGGATCATCGCCAACGGCGCGGAACCCGCCAGCTACGCGGACGCGATCCGCGCAGGCCTGCACGACGACGACCGGCGCGCACTCATCCACGCCTGAGTACCTCTTCTCGTGCCGTCGACGAGTCTGCTAGGCTCGCCTTGCACGCGATCCGCAGCCAGGGGGCAGGGAATGGATCAGACCGTACGCATACGCATCGATTACAGGCCGTGTACTCCACGCGAGTCCGGCAGCAGGCATGCCCGGTGCGTGCCGACGCGCCTGGCTGCATCCAGCCTGCGCAACCTGCTCTGGCGGCGACACGATGGATCGTTTCAAGACTCCTGAAACAATCGAAAAGCGAGCGTCGCGCGCGGGACAGCGCATTACGCACTGAACGGCCACCTGGATCGGAACCGCCGTCATGTCGAAGAAACCGTATCGAGATCAAGCGCATTTCCGCGTCGGCGATGCAATGGTCTACCCCGATCGTTCTGCCATCCTCATCCACGACCAAGAGCACTCGGTAGAGCCGAGGGTCATGGAAGTACTCATTGCGCTCGTCACTGCTGCGCAGGAAAACGAAGTCCTCAGCGCAGTCGATCTCTATATCAGGGTCTGGATGGGCGGGCCAACGCCAACCCATGATCAGGTAGGCGGAGCGCAGGCCGAAAACCCGGTACACAAAGCGATCACCTGCCTGCGAAAAATCTTCGCCGACGACTTGAAATCTCCGCAATACATCGAAACGATCAGGAAACGCGGCTACAGACTGGTCGCCCGGGTGGTCTACCAGGATCATTCGCGCCGCGTGATCGTGCCCAGAAAGAAGACCTGGACCAAGGGCAGTCCTTATGTCGGCCTGAATGCCTTCGATTCCGAGCACTCGAGCGTTTTCCTGGGCCGGAGCCGCACCACGTCTGAACTGGTCACGGCGATGCGTCGCCAGATCGACCAGCAACGTCGTCTCGTCCTCGTTGTCGGCGCAAGCGGATGCGGCAAGACCTCGGTGTTGAACGCCGGCGCGATCCCGATGGTGACCGAGGACGGCGGCTATGCAGGGCTGTGCGCTCTCAGCGTCGCACGCTGCGATCTGGCGGGCACACGCCCCGATGACGCACTGCCCAGACTCGCAGCGGCCTTGATGCAATGGACCTTGGGAGCGCGCGAGATTTTCGCGCCACAGTCCGTCGAAACGCTTGTTGAATCACTGCGCGCACACATCGATTCGATATCCGAGACACTGGAGGATGCATTCCGGCGCCACGCAAGCCGGGAACTATCCGCATTGACGCACCCACATGTGCTGCTCGTGATCGATCATGCAGAAGCCCTCGTGGCCGACCCATCCTACGGCGGCGATGCACATTCGGAGATCGATCGATTCCTGCATCACCTGTGCGAATCCAGGCACGTCTGCGTGATCATGATCGTCAGGGGCGATTTCTATCTGGCATTGGCCGAAGCCCTTCCTCGCATGACCGAAAGAAAATCAGGCGACGGACATGTCGATGTCCTCACGCCACGC
The DNA here is from genome assembly GCA_016789405.1 of Lysobacteraceae bacterium. GTDB lineage: Bacteria > Pseudomonadota > Gammaproteobacteria > Xanthomonadales > Xanthomonadaceae > Lysobacter_I. The sequence goes on along the minus strand of JAEUPQ010000008.1, from coordinate 52,114 downwards.
AGCGGCGAAATTGGAGAGATCATCCGGACGCCCGCTGCCGCCGCAGGACTGGAGTTCGAGCAGCACCCAGAATCTGGCGACCACCTCGACGACATCCTGCTCCGCGCCACGGCTTCGCAGCCGGACGCGCTCCCTCTGCTGCAACACACCTTGCAGATGCTGTACGAACGCAGGAACGAAAAGAAGCAACTGTGCTTCGATGCCTACTACGAGATCGGCGAATTGGAAGGCGCGCTCGCCCACCACGCCGAGGAAATCTTCAACGCACTACCAGGAGACATCCAGAAGAGCCTCGACGAGCTTCTTTCGCGCATGGTAGTCATGCAACCGGAAGACGATCGAATCAGCGCCCGGCGCATTCCACGATGGACGCTCAATCCGCCGACCATCATGCTCGCCGAATCCTTTGTCCAGGCAAGGCTCTTCGTTGCCGAGCACGAGAATGGCAGCGCACATTATCGCGTCGCCCACGAAGCCCTCCTGCGTCGATGGCCACGCGTTGCAGAGTGGACACGAGAGAATCGCCGCATTCTTCTCGCACGAATTCGTTTGCATCGCGCAGCTGCGCGATGGGCAGAAGAGGGAAAGCGAAACGATCATCTTCTAAACCCAGGGGCACCCCTGGAAGAAGCGCTTGAAATCGAGCGACGCGAACATCGTGACCTAAGCCAAGAAGAAAGAGAGTTCGTAGAAAATTCAAGAGCCGAAGAAACCAAGAAAAGACTATTGAAGAACGCGGCCATCGCGTTGCTTACATTACTAGCGTTCGCATCTACTGCATCGTCGATAATGGCAATGAAATCGACAGAAGAAGCCGAATCCAGAAAAGAGAAGGGCATAGCACTCGTCGGCTACATGTTAGATGAGCTCAGCGACCAACTCAGACCTTCGGCAAGTATTCAAGCGTTGGACAGCATCAGCACGCAATCCCTGTCCTATCTCGAATCCGAACCCTTCTCCAGCATGAGTCAAGATGAAATGATCAACTACTCGAGGGCCTTGCGAACAAGAGGTGAAATACTTTCATCCGCAGGACAATCAGAAGAAGCGACCACTGCGTTCAAAAAGTCGAAAGAGGTCGCAATGAACGCATATCTCATGAACACAGAATCGCCAGACGCTCAATTTGAATTGGGGCAGACTGAATTCTGGCTCGGCGCGCAAAACAGACTCTCCGGAAATTACGATGGCGCAAGAAGACACTGGTCTTCATACGAGTCAATTGCAGCAACCCTAGCCAATAAGCCATTTCCTCGGCCGGAGTGGACAATGGAATTCGGATTTGCATCTGCAAACATGGCAGTACTTGACTTGGAAGCAGACAATTGCAATGAGGCAATTGCCAAATTTCAGCCATCAATCGAATCCATGAGTGAATCAATCTCCAGAAAGCCGAAAAAGACAATATGGAGGTACGATCAAATCGTCGCTAGATCATGGCTAAGCAGGTGCCTAACGAAGAACGGGAGAACCACAGAAGCATACGAGCAATATCTAACACAGATCGTCGACTTGCAATCCATCATCAAAGAAAACCCAAACGCTATCGAATGGATTCAGCAACTCTCTAGCATCGAACACATCGCAGCCATTTCCGCGATCGACCTCGGACGAACCGTCGAGGCAAGAAAACTGATGCTCTCATCATTATCGAACCTGCAACTCTCAACAACTTTGCAGCCGTCAAAGCTACAATGGAAGCGCAATATGGCATCAGCCTGGATGAAGCTCGGCGACATCAATCTCATCATTGATAAAAAATCAGATGCGATTCACGCATACAAGAAAACATCCACTGCCTGCAACACATGGAAAGGCACAATGCCGTCACTATCATGGCGCCAACTGTGCGCATCAGTGAGCTTACGCATTTCCTTTCTGGAAAGAAATTTGATCGAATTCGAAAGCCCCATCGAAACCCTGCAGAAGATAAGACACGAAAACCCAGGCAACGAAAATGCAACAATCGCTTTGGCCCAAGCATTGATCTCCAAGGGAAAAATGCTTCACTCGATCGGTGAACACGCAAAAGCAACTGCCGCATATAGGCAAGCTGAACTTTACATCCAGGAAAAAGCCAAGAAAACCAAAGACCCAAGGATACTGGCACCCTGGCTCGAAGCGGCCATACTTTCTGCAAGCACCGACCCATTAATTGCAAAGGCAATCGACCAACTTCGATCTTCTTGCTTTGCCAACCCGGAATATCCATCAGTCATACAAAAACTGAAAAAATCCAGACCGCAAGCACACACGTTGACCATCTGTCGCGACTAGCGAGATCGCCAATCGATCCCGAATCCGATCCAGACAGATCCCATCATCGCCCATGCAGAATGAGAAGGTGTAGAAGACGGAATATAACCGTCAATCTGCCCCCAACCTTCAAAATCAAACGAGGTGGCAAAGATGCCTGCTTTCGAATTCAAGATGAAATCGCTCGACGATCTGAATGACTCGCCAATTAATTTTCTCAAAGAGCTCAACGCGAAACACGCCTTGTTCTCAACACCTCCACCGATAGCCATTCCAAAGCCTTTTCCAAAAAAAATCAGGCTGGAAAAAGATCAACAAGAACACAAAGCATTACTGACCATTGACTACGACGATTCCGCGAATCCTCATCGAATCACATATGAATGGAGCTCTTACGAAATCAGATTCATGTGCGGATCTACTCCGCAAATACTCGAAATATACTTGCATTCTTTTGATGCGGCGTTGCCAGAAAAAATACCAAGATTCTTCATTCGCGATGTGAAGTGCCTCGATAAGGCCCCGGTCAAAGCCATCCAATACTACGATCAATCTATTGCCAACTGGACGGAGTTCAAGAGCGGAACCTACTTCCCTGACGGCACCAATGCCATTCGCCTTTCATTCGAAATGAAACAGGACTCCGACCCGAATCATCACTTCAAGATCGACGTGATCGCCTTTGACATCGTCCACAACCGCGAAGTCCACTGCGACCCATTGGTTGGCAATGACCCCCCCGGATCTCCCTGATCAGCCCCGTGCATCGACTCATCAGCATGTGACTGGAGTCCACCTATCCCCTCTCCGATAGCGAGGGATGCATATCGCCCCCCCTACAGCATGGTCGCAAAAAGCAGGCTGCAAGCCTCTCATGAATTGTCGACAACACCCATGCACACCACTACTACAATCCATTTAAAATCAAAAACATAAACTCCGGAAGATTTCCGGAAGAGACGTTCACTACTTCCACATGCAGCCTCCAGACACCCCGTCGCCATCCTGCACGGATCGGCGACGGGGCATCAGACGCCCTTGTCAGGAGACTGCCATGAACGACTGCCTCACCCAACCTTTCCCCTTCACCACTTCCCCGATCCCGCTCATCGAATCCGAACATGCAGCCCCCACTGCACTGCCCTCCCGCCCGCCATCCGACGCCCACCCCATCGTCGACCCTCCGCAGGACACCATGCTCAAGGGCTGGATCCAGCTCGACGGCCCGACGCTCCGTCGCCTGCGCCTGTCCCGCTACATGAGCCAGCAGGACCTGGCCAACGACTGCTGGCACCGGGACATCCGGGTGTCGATCGCGACGATCAAGCGTGCCGAGTGCGGGCATCCGGTGCGCTTCCGGATCGCACGCGAACTGTCGCGCTGCTTCGGGGTGCCGGTGGAGCAGCTTCTGCGCCTGTCGGCATGAAGGCACGTGACCCGCGCCGCGCGGGCGGCGCGGGACGCCTGCCCGGCATCGACATGCCCGGGCCTCGACTCGACAGGAGACAGCACCACATGGAGAGCGACAAACACCGCCTCGCGACTGCAACGCAGGACGCACTGATGATCATCGCAGGCGCGTCAGGCACGGCATCCCGCGACCTGCGTCCCGGCCTCTCGCTGACGGCCGATCTCGGCCTGGACGACAATGGCCTCGAGCTCGTGGCGGCATACCTGCAGCGCATCGCCGAGCGAATTTGCGGCGCGTCCATCCCTCCATTCGACGCGGAAGTGCTTCGGGACGCCCTGGTCTGGCAGGCATTGGCAGCGATGTTTGGCCTCGCAGGACGGAACGAGCTTGATCCCGATGCCATCTGCATCCTGATCGCCTCAGCCCTGGGCAGATTGCGCGGCCAGGACACCTGGGGCGACCCGGGCGACATGCCTCCCGGCGACACCTGAGCCCCCGTCCTGTATGTGGCGCAGCCCCGCTACGCTGCGCCATACTCGGTCGATGAACCTGCACGACCATGCCGCCGAACTCGTCCCGCAAGCGCTCGACCACGCCACCGCGCTGCCGGCGCGCTACTACACCGATCCGGGGATGACGGCGATCGACCGGGCCTGCATCTTCGACCGCAGCTGGCAGCTGGTTGCGCATGTCTGCCAGTTGCGTGGCGCCGGGGATCACGTCGTTGCCGATCTTGGCGGCCTGCCGGTCATCGCGGTGCGCGGCGCCGACGACATCATCCGTGTCATGCACAACGTCTGCCGACATCGCGCGGGCCCCTTGGCGCAATGCGACGGGCTCGGCGCGAAATCGCTGCGCTGCCGCTACCACGGCTGGACCTACACGCTCGACGGCCAACTGCGCACGGCGACGGAAATGGGCGCGACGCCCGACTTCGACGTGTCCGAAGTGAAACTGCCGCAACTTGCCGTGCGGGTCTGGCAGGGCATGGTCTTCGCCGCAATCGATGACGCCAGGGCACCGGCGTTCGATGCCTTCGTCGCCGGCATCGACGCACGCCTCGGGGCCGATCGCGGCCTCGAACGCTTCGGTCACCACCACCGCATCGGCTACGACATCGACTGCGACTGGAAGGTGTACGTCGACAACTACCTCGAGGGTTACCACGTCCCGCACGTGCATCCCGAACTGAATCGGTTGCTCGATTACCGCAGCTACATCACCGAAACCGCCGAGTGGCATTCCTTCCAGTTCAGTCCGCTCGAAAGCGGCGATGGCCTGTACGGCAGCGGCGACGCGCTCTACTACTGGATGTGGCCGAACACGATGCTCAACATCCTGCCCGGCCGGCTGCAGACCAATCGCATCGTTCCGCGCGGCGTCGGCAAATGCCGCGTCGAATTCGACTTCTACTACGCGATGGACGATTCCGATGCCGGTCGTGCGCGCCGGGACGCCGACCTGAAGTTCAGCGATGTCGTGCAGGACGAAGACATCGGCATCTGCATCGACGTGCAGCGTGGGCTGGCGTCGGGCTCGTACCACGCGGGACGCCTGAATCCGCTGCGCGAGAACGCCGTGCATCATTTCCACGAATTGCTGCGTCGCACCTATCGTGAAGCGCTGCAGGATGGACGCACAGTCGGATGAGCGGCGCACGCCCGCTCGGCCTGTGGTCCGCGATCGCGCTGGTCGCGGGCAACATGATCGGCAGCGGCGTGTTCCTCCTGCCCGCCTCGCTCGCGCCCTACGGCAAGGTGAGTCTCTACGGCTGGGCCGTGACGCTCGGCGGCGCGATGCTTCTGGCACTGACGTTTTCGCGACTGGCCGCGCGCGGCGCGCAGGCGGGTGGGCCTTACGCCTACGCGCGCGAGGCCTTCGGCGACACCGTCGGCTTCATGATCGCCTGGAGCTACTGGATATCGATCTGGTGCGCGAACGCCGCGATCGCAGTGGCGTTCGCCGGAAGCATGGGCAGCCTCTTCCCTGCGCTGGTGGCGACGCCGTTCCGAGGCGCCGCCTGTGCGCTCGTGACACTGTGGTCGTGCGCCGCAATCAACCTCGCTGGCGTGCGTGAAGCGGGACGACTGCAGATCGTCGCGACGATGCTCAAGCTGGTGCCTCTGCTGGTCTTCGGCGGCATCGCGATCTGGTGGCTCGACGCAAGCCTGCTGGCCGACGAGACGAGTGCGATCGCCGCCGCGAAAGAAGCCGATGCGCCCGCGACCTGGCTGGGCGCGCTGCACATGACCGTCGCCCTGACCTTGTGGGCTTTCCTCGGCCTGGAAGCTGCGACCGTGCCCGCTGGCGCGATCCAGGATGCGGAGCGGACCATTCCGCGCGCCACGCTGATCGGCACGCTGCTCGCCGGCATCGCCACCATCCTTGCCTGCACCGCCGTGCTCGGGCTGGTTCCGCCGGATGTGGCCGCGGCCTCGACCGCGCCGATGGCCGACGCCGCCAAGTCGCTCTGGGGCCCGGCGGCCGGCATCGGGATCGCGATCGTGGCCGCGATCTCCTGCTTCGGCGCGCTGAACGGATGGGTGCTCCTGTCGGCGCAATTGCCGATGGCGGCGGCGAACGACGGCCTGTTCCCCAAGGCGTTTTCCCGGCTCGATGCGCAAGGCACGCCGCGCATGGGTGTGCTGGTCAGCACAGCACTGGCCAGCCTGCTGGTGGTGGCGAACTACACCGAGTCGCTGGCCAAGGTCTTCACCTTCTCGATCCTGCTCTCTACCGCCGCAACCTTGCTGCCTTACGTGTTCAGCAGCGCCGCCTGCCTGAAGCTGGGCCGTCGCGGGCGACTGGTCGCAGCGCTTGCCCTGATCTACAGCCTGTACGCCCTGGTCGGCACAGGCCACGAAGCCCTCGCCTGGGGCGCCGTGCTCGTCGCTGCAGGCCTGCCGCTGCATCTGGCCCTCAGACAGGCCCGGCCCTCGCGGTCTCGCTGAATCGGCCGGACCGCGCCTCGCGTCTCGTTCATCGAATCAGGGTGATGCGACCCGGGCGTCGCGCGGCGATAATCGCGCCGATGCGTTCGATTCGCTTCATTGCGATGGCCGCTTTTCCTGGAGTTCCGTCCATGTTGCATCGCGTCAGCCTTCTGTCCTGCGCCCTTTTCGCCGGCCTTTCCGGCCAGGTCGCCACCGCCGCCGATGGCGTCGCGAGCGGCGAAGTCAGCCGATCGCAGCGCGTGGCTCCGCTCGCCTGGCGCGGGGCCGTCTACCGCAACCTGCGCAGCAGCGACATGACCTATGACGCAATGCCAGCCGAACGGCTGCTGCAATTGCAGAAACGCAATGTCGCGAACGGCATGAAGGCGCCGCAGGTCGGCATCGGTCGCCGCGCCGGCGTCGAGAGCACGCTCGTTCGACTGCCTCGGCTGCAGTGGCTGGGCGACAGCCGCGGAAATGCCGTCGCGCGCCTGCGCATTGCGTCGCCCGATGCCCTCGGCCTGCGCGTCGGACTCGACGTGTCGCGGCTGCCCGATGGCGTCGAATTGCGTTTCGCGGGATCGGATCGTCCGAACGACATCGTGGCCATGGTGCGCGGCGTCGACGCGAAGCGCCTGCTCGGCCCGGATGGCCTGTACTGGACGCCCGGCACGGACGGCGAGTTGCAGATCATCGAACTCTTCCGGCCGGCCGGCGTCAAGGCTGGTTCGATCGCGCTGGACGCGCCGATGGTCTCGCACCTCGTCGCCGACAGCCGCAACAGCTTCAAACTGATCGAGAAAATCGGCGAGTCGGGCAGTTGCAACGTCGACGTGATCTGTCGCGTCAACGAACTCGGCCCGGCCTTCGCCAGCGTCAAGAATGCCGTCGCGCACATGCGTTTCACCCGCACCGGCGGCGGCACGTTCATCTGCACCGGCACCCTGCTCAACGACACCGTGCCGGGGACGCAGATCCCCTACTTGCACAGCGCGAACCACTGCTTCACCAACGTGGAAAACGGACCGCCCGTGACATCCCAGATGCAGTCCGTGGCGAACACGCTCCAGACCTACTGGAATTACGAAACCACAGGCTGCGCCAACCTCACGCAGACGCCTCTCACCGTGCTCACCGGCGGCGCGACCTATCTGTATTCCAGCCATACCACGGACGGCATGCTGCTGCGGCTCAACGATGCCGCACCCGCGGGCGCCTATTTCGCCGGCTGGAATGCAAGGCCACTGAACGCCAGCGATGCGATCACCGCGATCCACCATCCGCGCGGCGACTCGAAGAAGGTCTCGACCGGCCAGACGCGCAGCACCACGAGCGACACGACGCTGGTCGGCTGGCTCAGCGGTACGACCGAGGGCGGAAGCAGCGGCTCGGGTCTCTTCAGCATCGGCACCAAGGGCTATGTCCTGCGTGGCGGACTGTGGAACGGCGATGCTTCGTGCTCGAATACCGGATCGATGGCGAACGCGCTGAACGTCGACGAGTACTCGCGTTTCGATATCGACTTCCCGCAGATCAAGAGCTGGCTGGAGCCGCAGCCAGAGGCCGTCAACGGTTCGCGCCCGCTGCTTCGCCCACGCCCTGCGAGCAAGACGCCTTCGACCGCCGCGCAGTTGCAATCGCTGCGCCCCACGACGAGTGGAATCGGCGCCCGCAAACCCTGACGGTTCGGACTGGCTGCCGACGCCTCAGAGCGCCGGCGGCCCTGCGGCGACGGGTTCGGATTCGGGCGGCAGGCGCGTGTGCCGCACTTCCCACCACCACAGCACGAAGCCGACCAGGGTGCACGCCGCAGCACCCAGCGCCAGCCACAGCGGATGGTGGCTGAGCATCGGCGAAAACAGGCCGGCCACCGCCGTTTGCAGGATCAGGCTGGTGAAGGCCTGCAGCGATGAGGCCGCGCCGCGCTGGCGCGGATACATGTCCAGGATGGCGAGGGTCAGGATCGGAAACACCAGCGAGATGCCCATCGCGTTGATCGCCATCGGCAAGATGGCCAGCGGCACCGTGGGCTCGGGCACCCACAGGGTGTAGGCGATGTTCGACACGGCGGCGAATCCGCACAGCGCGAATCCGATCCCCGCCAGTCGCGTCCCGCTCATGCGCCCGGCGGCGCGCCCGGACAGGAACGCACCGAACACCATGCCTGCGATCGTCGGCACGAAGAACCAGCCGAACTGGTCTTCCTGCAGCTTCAGGTGGTCGAGCACGAACGCCGGCGCGGACGCGATGTACAGGAACAGCGCGGCGAAGTTGAATGCACCGGCCGCGGCGAAGCGCTGGAAACGGCGGTTGAGGAAGATGTAGGCATGGTTGCGCAGCAACTGCTTCGGCGACGGCCGGAAGCGCGATTCGGGCGGATGCGTCTCGGGCAGGCCCAGCCACGTGGCGACGATCATCAGCAGCGCGAACATCACCAGGAAGCAGAAGATCGCCGGCCAGCGTTCCCAGCCGAGGATCCAGCCACCCAGGATGGGCGCCAGCGCAGGCGCGATGCCGAAGATCATCGACACCTGGCTCATGAGCTTCTGCGCGAACTGCCCCTGGAAGACATCGCGGATCACCGCACGTCCGACGATCAGGCCGACGCCGGCCGACATGCCCTGCAGCGCACGGAAGAACAGAAGCATCGGCAGGCTTGTGGCCATCGCACAGCCCACGGATGCCAGCGCGAAGACCATCAGGCCACCGAGGATGACGCGCTTTCGCCCGACCGCATCCGACAGCGGGCCGTGCACCAGGCTCATCAATGCGTACGCCAGCAGGTAGACGCTGATCGTCTGCTGCATCGCCACCTTGTCGGCACCGAACTGTTCGCCGATCTGCGGGAATGCAGGAAACATCGTGTCGATCGAGAACGGCCCCAGCATCGCGAGGCCGCCGAGGATCAGCGAGAGGCGGCGTGAACCGGGCTTGCGGGTGGCGTCTTCGACGTGCATCGGAACGGGACCTCGACCGGCGATGCGCACGATGACGCAGCCGGGGACATGAGCGGGGGTGGCCGGGCATTCAAACACAGGCCAGTGACGAACGGAAATCTGTCCCGGCCGGTCCACTGGACCGTCCCGCATGGTCCTGGCACGGACATCCGGTCGACACCGGGATGACGCCCTCCGGACACGATCGCGCGACGAAGCGGCCCGCTTCGCGGTCATGACACACCGCAATACCGGCATGCGCGCCACGGAGCCCGAAACATGATTGACTGGGGAAAACGTTGTCATCGGTTTCAACAGGATGCACGCCGATGCACTTGAAACATGCATGGCTATCGTTGTCATCCAATCAGCCGCAGACCGCCGTCGCAGCGGATGCCGAGGACACCCAGCTCCCCCGCACCACAGCCCGCCCCCGCGGGCCCCACCAAGGAAAGACCATGTTGCGATCCTCCCTGTCCGTGAAGATCGGTGTCGTGGCGGTGATCACCAGCGCCGCCGCGTGGCAGTTGCACGGCACCGTGTCGAACAAATTCGCGCCAGGCGCACGCAGCTTCGCCGTCGCGGCTGCGTGCACCGACCCCGTGTGGAACGCATCCACCGCCTACGGCGGTGGCCAGCGCGTCACCCATGAATCCAAGACGTACGAAGCCAAGTGGTGGACGCAGAACAACGTGCCCTCCGCAGGCGACCCGTGGAAGTTCATCGCCAATTGCGGTGGCGACACCGGCGGTGGCGGCACCAATCCCCCAGCCGGCTGCCCGGATCCGGTATGGAGCGCGACCGCCGCCTATTCCGGCGGCCAGCGCGTGACCCACGAATCCAAGACCTATCAGGCGAAGTGGTGGACGCAGGGCAACCTGCCGACCGCCGGCGACCCGTGGGCTTTCGTCGCGAATTGCAGCGGCGACGGTGGCGGTGGCACCAACCCGGGCGACACGCTGGTCAATGTGCCTGCCCCCACCGGCAATCTGCTCTGCCAGCCGGAACGGCTTGCGCGCACGCCCGACCTCGACATCCCTTACTGCCACACCTACCAGACGGGCGGCAAGGAGAAGCTGGCGAACCAGAGCCGTCGCCGCATCATCGGATACTTCACAAGCTGGCGCACCGGCAAGAACGGTCAGCCGGGCTATCTCGCCAGCGACATCCCTTGGGGCAAGCTCACCCACATCAACTACGCCTTCGCGCACGTCGACGCGAGCAATCGCATCTCGGTCGGCGAAAACGTCCCCGGCAACGCTGCCACCGACATGAGCTGGCCGGGCGTCGCTGGCGCCGAACTCGACCCGTCGCTGCCGTACAAGGGCCACTTCAACCTGCTGACCAAGCACAAGCGCCTGCATCCGAACGTGCGCACGCTGATCTCGGTCGGTGGCTGGGCAGAAACCGGCGGCTATTTCGATGCAGCCGGCAACCGCGTCAACAGCGGCGGCTTCTACAGCATGACCATCAACGCCGACGGCAGCATCAACCAGGCCGGCATCAATGCCTTCGCCGATTCCTCGGTGGCGTTCCTGCGCAAGTACGGCTTCGATGGCCTCGACATCGACTACGAATACCCGACATCGATGCTCGACGCCGGCAACCCGCTGGACTGGGCCGTCGCCAACCCGCGTCGCGCGCATCTGAACAAGGGCTACAACGCGCTGATGAAGACGCTTCGCGAGAAGCTCGATCGCGCTGCGGCGCAGGACGGCCGCTACTACCAGCTGACCGCTGCGGTGCCGGCGTCCGGCTACCTCCTGCGCGGCATGGAGGCGTTCGACAGCCTGCGCTACCTCGATTTCGTCAACGTCATGTCCTACGACCTGCACGGCGCATGGAACGAGTTCGTCGGACCGAACGCCGCATTGTTCGATGACGGCAAGGATGCGGAACTGGTCCGCTGGAACGTCTATTCGAGCGCGCAGTTCGGCGGCATCGGCTACCTCAACACCGACTGGGCCTGGCACTACTACCGCGGCGCGCTGCCCGGCTCGCGCATCAACATCGGCGTGCCCTACTACTCGCGCGGCTGGCGCAACGTCACCGGCGGCACCAATGGCCTGTGGGGCAAGGCGCCGAAGAGTGGCGGCTGTCCGATCGGGCTGACCGCCTGCGGCGACGGCGCGGTGGGCATCGACAACCTGTGGCACGACGAGGAACAGGGCCGCGAAGTGGGTGCCGGCTCCAACCCGATGTGGCATGCGAAGAACCTCGAGCGCCAGCATGGCGGCAGCTATCTGGCCAGCTACGGCCTCGACCCGGCGCTCCCCGCGAACCAGGTCACCGGCAGCTACCAGCGTCATTACGACGCCACGCTGGTCGCCCCATGGCTGTGGAACGCGACGAAGAAGGTGTTCCTATCGACGGAAGACGAGGTGTCGATCGCGCGCAAGGCCGCCTGGGCCGAACGCAACGACATCGGTGGCGTGATGTTCTGGGAACTGGCCGGCGACTATGCATGGCACCCGCAGCGCAACAATGGCCAGGGCGAGTACTTCATCGGCACCACGCTCACCAGCCTGCTGCACGACACCTTCAGCCGTGCGACGACCACGCCGGTGCAGGTACAGGCGCCGACGATCGTCGCACCGACGGCGGCCATCGACGTGCGCTTCGCGCTGGCCGGTTACGCCCTGGGCGACAGCAACTACCCGATCTCGCCCAAGCTGACCATCACCAACCGTTCCACCCGCGCCTTGCCCGGCGGCACCGAGTTCCAGTTCGACGTGCCGACCGCAGCACCGGCCAACCTGTCCGATCAGTCCGGCTTCGGACTGCGCACGGTCACCACGGGTCATAGCGGCAACAACATCGGCGGCCTGAAGGGCGACTTCCACCGCATCGCGGTGAAGCTGCCTGCGTGGCAGACCCTGGCCGCCGGCCAGAGCGTGACCCTGACGATCGTGTACCAGTATCCGATCTCCGGCCCCGCCAACTTCACGGTGGGCCTGGGCGGCAAGACCTACGCGATCCGCGAAGAGAAGCCATACCTGCCCTACCTGCCTTGATGGAGGCAGCGTGAAGGGGTCAGGCGCCGCACCGGTACCTGTTCGCCGGTGACCCCGGTCGGGCGCTCCCTCCGCCCGGCCTGCTCCATCCGCGACTCCCGATCGCGGTCTCGCCGGGGCCCCGGATTCGTCCGGGGCCCCGGCCTCTTTCCGCCAGCCAGCGCGTATAATCCCGGCGTACGGTGGGAGAAGCGCCCGGTCCTCGACTCGTCGGAGGCCCCGGACGCTGCCGAAGGCGCAAACGCCCGGAATCGCTCAGGCCCAACAACCACCGTCGATCCAAACACTCTGGAGAGATCGGCCGCCCACGCAGTTCGGGCAGCGCCGGCGCCGAAGGGGCAAGAAACACGTCACGGGAGCGCACCTCCCCCCGCACCCGCGGACCGTGTTTCCAAACTCTCAGGCAGAAGGACAGAGGGGCACTCGCCGACCCGTTCACCGGGTCGCTACGCCCCTCCTGCGGCCCAGCCGCACCTGACGACGCCCTCTCCATGACTTCGAACGCCGCATCCCGTGCCGCCCTTGCTTCGGCAACCCTCCGCGACCTCGAGCACCATTCCGCCTTCCTCGAACGCCACATCGGCCCGAACGACGCCGAAATCGCGCACATGCTGCGCGTGGTCGGACACGATTCGCTGGAAGGACTGACCGACGCCATCGTGCCGGCCAGCATCAAGTCCGCCGCGCCGCTGGCGCTGCCCGAAGCGATCACCGAAGTCGAAGCGCTAGCGAAGATCCGCGCCATCGCCGAGAAGAACCAGGTCTTCCGTTCGTTCATTGGCCAGGGCTACTACGGCACGCACACGCCGAACGTCATCCTCCGCAACATCCTCGAAAACCCGGCGTGGTACACGGCCTACACGCCGTACCAGGCGGAGATCTCTCAGGGCCGCATGGAAGCGCTGATCAACTTCCAGCAGATGTGCGCCGACCTCACCGGCATGGAGATCGCCAACGCTTCGCTGCTCGACGAAGGCACCGCCGCTGCCGAGGCCATGACCCTCGCCAAGCGTTCGGCGAAGTCGAAGTCGAACGTGTTCTTCGTCTCGAACGGCGTGCACCCGCAGACCGTCGAAGTGCTGAAGACCCGCGCCGAGCCGATGGGCATCGAACTGGTCTTCGGCGACGATGCCCAGGCCGCGTCCACCGACGGCTTCGGCGTGCTGCTGCAGTACCCCGACACCTTCGGCAACGTGCGCGACTACAAGGCCGTGGCCGATGCCGTGCACGCGCGCGGTGGCCTGGTCGCGGTCGCCACCGACCTGCTTGCGCTGACGCTCATCGCCGCGCCTGGCGAATGGGGCGCCGACATCGTCGTCGGCAACTCGCAGCGTTTCGGCGTGCCCTTCGGTTTCGGCGGTCCGCACGCCGCGTTCATGGCCTGCAAGGACGGGTTCAAGCGCTCGATGCCGGGCCGCCTGATCGGCGTGTCCATCGATGCCGAAGGCAAGCCGGCCTATCGCCTCACCCTGCAGACCCGCGAACAGCACATCCGCCGCGAGAAGGCGACGTCGAACATCTGCACCGCGCAGGTGCTGCTGGCCGTGATGGCCTCGATGTACGCCGTCTACCACGGCGCCGAAGGCCTGACCCGCATCGCGCGCCGCACGCACCGCCTGGCCGCGATCCTCGCTGCCGCGCTGCGCAAGGCCGGCGTCGCGGTCGGCAGCGATTTCTTCGACACGCTGCACGTCACCGGCGTCGACGCGAACGCCCTGCATGCCAAGGCCGCAGCGGCCCGCATCAACCTGCGCCCGATCGACGGCAACAGCCTCGGCCTGAGCCTCGACGAAACCACCACGCGCGAAGACGTCGTCGCGCTCGCCGCGCTGTTCGGCGCCGACGCGTCCGACATCGACGGCCTCGATGCAGCCACCACCGATGCGCTGCCGTCGTCGCTGCTGCGCACGTCCGAGTTTCTGACCCATCCGGTGTTCAACACGCACCACAGCGAGCACGAACTGCTGCGCTACCTGCGTTCGCTCGCAGACAAGGACCTGGCGATGGATCGGACCATGATCCCGCTGGGTTCGTGCACGATGAAGCTCAATGCCACTGCCGAGATGATCCCGGTGACGTGGCCGGAATTCGGCAACATCCATCCGCTCGCGCCGGCCAGCCAGACGCTGGGCTACAAGGAACTGATCGACGGCCTCGAAGCGATGCTGGTCGAATGCACCGGCTACGACGCGGTGAGCCTGCAGCCGAACTCCGGCGCGCAGGGCGAATACGCCGGCCTGCTCGCGATCCGCGCCTACCACCAGTCGCGTGGCGAGGGCCATCGCGACATCTGCCTGATCCCCGATTCCGCGCACGGCACCAACCCGGCCAGCGCACAGATGTGTGGGATGACCGTCGTCGTCACCAAGACCGATGCCAACGGCAACGTGGACGTCGAAGACCTGCGCCAGGCCGCCGAGAAGTACAGCAGCCGCCTCGCCGCGCTGATGGTCACCTACCCGTCCACGCACGGCGTGTTCGAGGAAGACATCGTCGAGATCTGCGAGATCATCCACTCGCACGGCGGCCAGGTGTACACCGACGGCGCCAACATGAATGCGCTGGTCGGCGTCGCGAAGCCCGGCAAGTGGGGCTCGGACGTCTCGCATCTCAACCTGCACAAGACCTTCTGCATCCCGCACGGCGGCGGCGGTCCCGGCGTCGGTCCGTGCGCGGTGAAATCGCATCTCGCGCCATTCCTGCCGAATGCGTTCGGCTCGCACGGCATGCGCACCGACGGCGTCGGCGAAGGCAAGGTCGGCATGGTGTCGGCGGCTTCGTTCGGTTCCGCGTCGATCCTGCCGATCAGCTGGATGTACATCACGATGATGGGCACCGGCGGCCTGCGCCGCGCCACCCAAGTCGCGCTGCTCAACGCGAACTACATCGCCAAGCGTCTCGCCCCGCACTACGAAACGCTGTACACCGGTCGCAACGGCCTCGTCGCGCACGAGTGCATCCTCGACCTGCGCCCGCTCAAGGACAGCACCGGCATCAGCGCCGAAGACGTGGCGAAGCGCCTGATCGATTTCGGCTTCCACGCCCCGACCCTGAGCTTCCCGGTTGCCGGCACGCTGATGGTCGAGCCGACGGAATCCGAATCGCAGCACGAACTCGACCGCTTCATCGACGCGATGATCCAGATCCGCGACGAGATCCGTGCCGTCGAAGACGGCCGGCTCGACCGCGAGGACAACCCGCTCAAGAACGCGCCGCATACCGCGACGATGGTGAGTGGCAGCGAGTGGACGCACGCCTACCCGCGCGAACTGGCTGTGTTCCCGCTGGCCACGCTGAAGCTGCAGAAGTACTGGCCGCCGGTCGCCCGCGTCGACAACGTCTACGGCGACAAGAACGTCATGTGCGCCTGCATCCCCGTGGATGCTTACAAGGATGACGCGATCGAGGCGTAAGCGTCGCGCCGAATCCTGATGAAAAGAGAAGGCCCCGCACTCCGGGGCCTTTCCTGTTGGCGCGACACCGTTCTGCCGTGATTGGCGCCATACACCGCAATCCAGGTGCTGGCGTCAGCGCCACCCACGCTCGATCGCCACCCGCTCCGCTTCTGCGTCGAACGCATCGCCGCTCAATTGACCATCGATCGCGGCCTGCACCGCAGGCGTCATCGTCGACGAGGCCTGCCTCCATTCACCATCTTCCGCATGCTCGACGCGTTCCAGCGCTGAGAGTCGCCATGCGCTGCCATGGCGACATGCCATTCCACTGAGAACGGCGTCGCCGCGAAAGCTGAAGCTGCGGCAGACATGTCCGTCTCTGCTGCGGAAGGTCAGGCCGATCGACACTGGCGACGCGGCATCGGGCGCGGAGGCAAGCAAGGTGTCCAGACCCTTGGCGAGCGGGCCACCGGCGAGAAGCTCACCGTCGCTGATTCGAACCGGGGACTGCGTGCGCTGCCAGACCCCTCCGATCGCGACGACGGCGAGCACCGCCGCTGCCGCATATCCCAGCCATGCTGGCGGCATGCGTCGATGCGCGTTGCGTCGGGACAAGGCGATGACATTCGGGGCTTCCTGCGCGGACGGTGTTGCAGGTGCCTGCGGCCCCAGTCCCGCCGCAAGCAGTCCGAGCAAGTGCGCCGGCACGGGTTCGTCGAGGACATCCGCGAAGGCATCGCGCACGCGCGCCTGCAAGCCTCGGTCGCGCGCAAGCCGCGCCGCCAGCTCGGGATCCGAGGCGATCGCGGCATCGATGCGCGCGCGGGCGTCGGCATCCAGCTCGTCGTCGAGGTAGGCCTGCCATTCGGCGGGATCGATGTCGTGCGCGTTGTCGTGCGTGTCGTTGTTCATGCGTCACCCAACCATGTCTGAAGTGCGGCGCGGGCGCGCGCCAGGCGGCTGGTCACCGTTCCGATGGGGATGTCGAGCAATTCCGCGGTCTCGCGATACCCCAGCCCTTCCACCAGCACCATCGCCACCACTTCACGCTGCTCCGGCGGCAGGCGACCGACCGCATCAGCCACCGACCAGACCGTGGCCTGCCGCTCCATCGCGGCCTCGCCGACCGTCTCGCCCGCCTCTTCCGGCGCCAGCACCTGCTGCCATCGCGAGCGGCTGCGCAGTTCGTCCAGCCAGGCATTGCGCAGGATGCCGAACACCCATGCATCGGCACGTCCGTCAGGGCGCCACTGGGTCGCGCGTGCAAGCGCCCGCTCCAGTGCGATCTGCACCAGGTCATCGGCATCTGCTGCGTGCCCGGTCAGGGCGCGCGCCATGCGTCGCATGCGCGGCACCAGCGCCGGCAGGGCGTCGCGGATCATCGTCTCGGGAAGGCTCTGCGGAGTGGATTCAGCCGTCATACGTTCGGGCGGGGCCGTTTCTTCCCTCGGGTGCGCCGCCCGCTCAGCGGGCGTCATCGAAGCCGATGCTAGCATGCGTCCCGTCGTCGCCCCGGAGACCCTCGTGCCTCGCTGGACGCCCATTTCCCACGCGATCCTGGCCTGTCTGCTGGCGCTGCCCGCGACACAGGCGCAGGTCCGGTTGCCCGAGCTGCCGTCGACGCAATCACCGAGCCTGCCCGGCCTCCCCGTGGACGAGACCTTGCGAGGTACGCGTGATGCCGCCGGAAGCACGCTGCGCGTCGTCGACGACTACACCCGGCGCGTCGATGCACTGCTGCGCAGCGAGCGCAAGCGCGTCGATGTCACGCCGGCCGGGGATGCCATGCGCCGCGGCGAATATCTTGCGCTCGACGCAAACGATGAAATGCTCGCCCGTGCACGTGCAACGGGTTTCGAGGTCGTTCGTCACGAGGCCGATGCATTCGGAACTTCGATCGCGCAGCTGCGCGACGCCCGCGCGCGCGCTCCCGCACGCGGCATGCGTGCGTTGCGCGAGGCCATGCCCGGGGCGACGATCGAGTATCACCATCTTTATCTCGCCGCAGCGCCCAGCGCGGCCGACAACGCCGTGACGACCGGAGGTCCATCGCGGATCCGTGCCGGCCTGGTGGATGGCGGCGTCGATACGAAGGCCGCGGGCTTGTCGAACGTCACGGTGCACCGACACGGCTGCGATGGTCGAGTCGTCCCGCAGCGACATGGCACGCAGGTCGCGATCCGCCTGGCATCCGGCGCCTCCGGCGATGTGTTCGCCGCAGACGTGTGGTGCGGAATGCGCGCAGGCGGCGACACCCTCGGTGTCATCGATGCCTTGCGATGGATGGCGAAGGAACGGGTGCCGGTGATCAACCTGAGCCTGGTCGGCCCGGACAACGCTGCGCTGAAGCGCACGGTCGACGCGCTGACGTCTCGCGGCTTCGTGCTCGTCGCAGCCGCCGGCAATGACGGGCCCGCAGCGCCTCCGCGTTATCCGGCGGCCTACCCCCCCGTGATCGCGGTCGGCGCACTCGATGCACGGCAACGCCCCTTGCCCGAGTCGGCCTCCGGCGCGCACCTGGATTTCTGCGCGGAGGGTGTCGTCGCGCGTGATGCACGCGGCACCTCGTTCGCTGCGCCGATCGTGGCGAACGCCATCGCACGCGATCTCGTCGACGTCGCCACACCGTCACCGGCTCGCGCGGCACAGGCGTTGCGCAGGCTGGAAGGCATCGCAGTCGATGTCGCATCTCCGGGCCGGGATGCGCGCTGTGGCGCGGGTGCGATCACGAGCGCATCCGGGACGTCCCGCTGAACGAAACACAACAGAATCGTTTGCCTCGGGAAGAACCGCGCAGCGTGGATCGTCCTGCCATGGGAACGCGGACGGTCCGCGTGATTCGGAGAACCACCATGCGCAAGATGTCGATGTTGACCCTGATCCTCGCCGGCACCCTGTCGAGTGCGGCACACGCCCAGTTGCTGGGCGGCAACGGCTCGCTCGGCGGCGGCCTCGGCGGCAATGCCGGTCCGGTATCCGGCGCGCTCGATGGCACCCTGAGTGGCCGAGGCTCGCTGCACGGCGAACTGCCCACGCGCCACGTCCGCGATGGCCTCGATCGAGGCAGCAGCCGGCTCCAGGACCTGCGTGAACGCAGCGCGCAACGTGCGGAACGCCTGCGTGGTCGCGCGGAAGCCACCGCCGACCGGACCCGCCACACCGCCGTTGGCGTGGCCTCGTCTGCAGCCCAGCACGGTCGCGACGGCACGCAGCGTGCATTGACCACGGGCCGCGACATCGCCTCGAGTGGCATGTCGACAAGCACTTCATTGGCGGCCGATGCCCGCAGCACGGTATCGACGGATGCAGCTGCCACGGGATCTTCGCTGCGCAGCGCAGGCGTCCAGGGCTCGGGCAATGCAGAGGCCGCGAAGTCGATTGATCTCGGCACCCAGGGCAACCGCCAGGGCGGCAATGCTGGCGCAACCACGAATGCGAACGCCAGCGGCAACGCCCGTGCCTCGCGTCGCGGTGCATCGGTCGAAGGCTCTGCCAGCGCATCCGGCCAGAGCACGGCGCGCCGCGAACAGCCGCCGCGCTGATCACGAAAGAAGAACGGCGGGGCATGCCCCGCCGTTCTTCTTCCCCGAGTTGTCGCCGATCCGTCGGCGCCTGGACTCAGCGCTCTTCGACCGGATACTTGATCACGCCACCCGAGCACTTCTTGCACTGGAAAGTCACGCCCTGGCTGATCGAATAGCTGTTCACCATGTTGGTCAGCGAGTACGGCCCCGTGATCTGCGCCCACGCGCCGCTGCCGTAGAGCGCCTTGCAGCGCTGGTCTGTGGCATGGAACGCCACGTAGGCGTTCGGATCGGACACGCCCGAGGGCACGCCGTAGGTCGCCCACCAGGTACTCAGCTGCGCCGGCGTCAGCGACTGCGCAGGCCCCACGTTCACCACCGAACCCGGCCAGCACGGCGGCACGGCCATGGCGGCCGGCGCGCAGCCCAGCACCAGCAACGCGGACAACATCAGTCGTTTCATGAAGAGTCTCTCCCGATTGGATGCACACATGTGCGGATGGATCGCAATGGACGGGCAACCGCCCTCGCCCGTCTCGCCACCTGTCCCGGTGGCGTGCATCCAATCTAGTCGCGGCACTCGCGGCCGGAAGGGCATAGCCGGGCAATCGCCCGCGCTTTCTCCCGAAAACGCCCCGCCGACAGCCCGCCAGGCCTCGCGAAATCAGCCCCCGAAGGGCGATTTGACCCCCGGGTCGTATTCGAACCCGCTGCCGACCCGATCCAGGCACGGCAGTTCCCGGCGCGGGAAGGCCTGTGACTTCTTCTGCACCTCGTCATGCTCGATGCTGCCGTTCTCGAATTCGGCTTTCCCCGTCGCCAGGTTGATGCTGGTCTTCCATGTCTCGCCACTGCCCCGATGCAAGCCCGAACTGTCGTAACCGATCAGGCGGAAGCAGCCGTCCTGCAGGCGGAAGGTCAAGGTGGTATTGCCCGTGTACCAGGAGCCGGCACTGGCCCAGCTGTGCAGCCGTACCGTGAAGGCCCCCCGACGCACGATCACGGCGTCCTCGCCATCAAGGTAATCGTCCATCACCGGATTGTCCGGTCTCGGGATCAGCGCATGGTCCTGCACGGCCAGCCGGTACCCGCCGGCCGGCTCGGCGAGCAGCACCGCCAGCAGGCGCGGATTCGTATCGAACGCGCTCACGCCCAGGCTGTCGTTCTCGATGATGTTGGCGGGATCGTCCATGCGCAGCACCAGCACCACGTCGTCGCGGCGATCCTTGTCGAGATCGCCGCTCGGCTGGAATTCGATGCGCCAGCCTTTCGGTACGAAGGCGGCGACGCTCGCGCCGTGCGCCGGCAACCGGGGGTACTCGACCTCCGGATATCCCGATTCGTCCTGCGCCATCGCTGCGCCGGACACGGCACACGCCAGGCATGCAGCCAGGCTCATCGTTTGCATGAACACCGTCCTCGCATCAGTTCGGTGTGATTGTGCCACGCTGCCAGACCAGCATCCGGTTGTTGGCCGGCATCGGAATATCCGCCACCAGGTGCAAGCCGATGGCTGCGGCCAGGGCATCGACGGCTTCCAGATCGCGGATGCCCGAACGTGGATCGCGCGCCTTCAGCCAGCCTTCGAACTGGCGGTTGCTTTCGCTTGTGAACTCGCCGTCGATGTTGAACGGCCCATACACCGCAACCGTCGCATCATCGGCCAGCAGCGTCGGCAACGACGCGAACATGGCTTCCACTTCGGGCCAGCCCATGATGTGCAGGGTGTTCGCGCTGAACACCGCGTCGTAACCCGCATGGCCGTTGACGACATCGCGTGGCACCGGCACCGGCTGTGGCGCGAAATGCGGCGAGGGTTCGGCCACGGCCTGCAGTGCGAACGGCACCGGCGTGTTCGGCAATGCCGCTTCATCCAGCCACATCCGCACACCCGGCAGATATGCTTCGCCATCCGAGCATTGCCACGTAAGCCAAGGCATTTCAGCCGCAAAATGCACCGCATGCTGCCCGGTGCCGCTGCCGATCTCCAGCACGTGCCGTCGATCGGAGAAATGCATGCGCAAGACGTCGAGGATCGGATCCCTGTTGCGATCGCAGCTGGGCGAATGCGGCTTCTCGATCATATTGCGCGTACCAGCGGCACCAGCGTCCATTGGACGAAGGCCGAAACCAGGAAGAACAATGCGGCGTACACGAAACGATGCTCCACGTCCTGATGCTTGAACAGAAGAAGGCCACCGGGCATGGCCAGCGCATACGCAACCAGGCTCCATGCCGGCGCCACCGCAACTGCGCGACGGCAGCGATCGCACTCGATCGAACGCAAGGGGCCGAGGAACAACTTCGTCATCCCGTTCATAGCGGGCTTCCTGCGATGCGGACACGTCAACATGCAGCACGACCGATGGACCAAAACGCGATGACACCACACGCTGGTGACTGAGGCAATGCCACGAGCCGAGCCATCCTGCCCACAGCTGCATTCTCGACGCATCGAGAACCCAACTCCCTTGTTGGCGCCTGAAACGCGAAAGCCCCGCTCTTCGCGGGGCTTTCGATCATGCAACGCTATCGGGCGCGAACGATCACGCGTACGGGTCGCGCAGCACGATGTTGTCGTCGCGGTCCGGGCCGGTGCTGACGATCGCCAGCGGACAACCGGCGAGTTCCTCCAGCGCGCGCAGGTAGGCGCGGGCCGCGGCGGGCAGCTTGTCCCACTCGGTGATGCCCGCGGTGGATTCGCTCCAGCCCGGGAACTCGAGGTAGACCGGCTTGCACTCGTTCCAGCCGTCGGCATCCAGCGGTGCGTACTCGGTGCGCTTGCCGCGATATTCGTAGGCGATGCAGATCTTCAGCTTTTCCATCCCGTCGAGGATGTCGAGCTTGGTGATGCACAGGCCGGTGATGCCGTTGATCGCCACCGCGCGCTTGAGCGCGACGATGTCCATCCAGCCGCAGCGGCGGGGGCGACCGGTCGTCGCACCATATTCCTGGCCGCGGTCGCGGATGCCCTGCCCGACTTCGTCGTCGAGCTCGGTCGGGAACGGGCCGCCGCCGACGCGCGTCGCGTAGGCCTTGGCGATGCCGAGCACGTAGTCGATGGCATCGGCACCGACGCCGGTACCGGCGAGCGCGCCGCCGACGGTGGTGTTCGACGAGGTCACGTACGGATAGGTGCCGTGGTCGATGTCGAGCAGCGAGCCCTGCGCGCCCTCGAACAGCACGCGCTTGCCCTGCTTGCGCAGGTCATGGAGGATGCCGGCCACGTCGGACTTCATCGGCTCGATGTATTCGCCGAACGCGAGCGCTTCGTCGAGCGTCTTCTGGAAGTCGACGGCTTCGACGCCGAGGTACTGGGTCAGCACGAAGTTGTGGTAATCGAGCGTGCTGCGCAGTTTCTCGGCAAGTTCGGCCGGATAGCTGAGGTCGGCAACGCGGATGCCGCGACGCGCGACCTTGTCTTCGTAGGCCGGGCCGATGCCGCGGCCGGTGGTGCCGATGGCGCCCTTGCCGGCGGCCTTCTCGCGGGCCTGATCGAGGGCGATGTGGTACGGCATGATGATCGGCGTGGCCGGGCTGATCTTCAGGCGGCTTCGCACTTCGACGCCGTTGGCTTCGAGTTCGGCGATTTCCTTCTGCAGGGCGCCGGGATGCAGCACCACGCCATTGCCGATCAGGCACAGCGCGTCGTCGCGGAGGATGCCGGACGGGATCAGGTGGAGCACGGTCTTCTTGCCACCGATGACCAGCGTGTGGCCGGCGTTGTGGCCGCCCTGGAAGCGCACGACCGCGCCGATGTCCTGGGTGAGCAGATCGACGATCTTGCCCTTGCCCTCATCGCCCCACTGGGCGCCCAACACCACAACCGACTGACCCATTTCAGACTCCGGAATTTCAGGATGTAGGTGCGGCCTGAGCCGCGAACCGGACGGGTCCCGACGGCGCAGCGGCTGGGCCGCTCCCGTCGTGCATGGAAACCCGACACGGAAAAAGCCGGAGGGGCGTGGGCCCCATCCGGCTTTTGTGCATTATCCGGGTTTCGGGCCCCGGGGGCCAGCCTTCGGACATGATTTTTTGCAATGCAACATGACCGATCGTCGGGGCAGGCCGTCTCGGAAGGACGATCGCATCGCTCGCCTTGCGCGCCTGACCGGACCGGCCCTCTGGTCAATTGCGGATGAAGTACAGCGCCACCAGACCGATGGCCATCACGATGCCGCCGATCAACCGCACCTGGGCGATGGGCGTGGACAGCAGTTGCTCGGCGGTGCGGCGCCACAGTCCCGGGAAGGCGAACAGCACCAGTCCTTCCAGTACGGCGACCAGCGCCAGGGCGGCCCAGAGGTCGGTCATCGGGCGTGCAGCGATCGGATCAGCGATCGCTGCGCATGTACTGCAGGAACGGATCGTCCTTGTCGAGCACGATGACCGCATCGCCATCCTTGAAGGACTCGCGATAAGCCTCGAGGCTGCGCTGGAAGGCGAAGAAGCCCGGGTCGGCGTTGGCCGCCTGGCCGTAGATGCGGGCGGATTCGGCATCGCCTTCGCCGCGCAGCTTCTGCGCATCGCGCTCGGCTTCGGCCAGGATCACGGCCTGGTCGCGGTCGGCCTGTGCACGGATCGTGTTGGCCTGCTCCTCGCCTTCGGCGCGCAGCTTGCTCGCAACCTGGCGACGCTGGGCACGCATGCGGTTGTAGACGTCCTCGATGACCTTGCTGTCGGTCGGCAGGTCGATCTGCTTGATGCGCAGGTCGACGATGCGCACGCCAAGCGTGGCCGCGCCCTTGTTGATGGTGTCGAGCTGGCTGCCGGCGATCTTGCCGCGCTCGCCGGACACCACCTGCGACAGGGTGCGGGCGTTGATCTCGTTGCGCACGGCATCCTTGATGATCGGATCGAGACGATCGATCGCGGCGCCTTCGTCACCGGCCGTGGCGCGATAGAAGGCGCGCGCGTCGCGGATCTGCCAGATCACGAAGAAATCGACCTCGACGTCCTTGCGCTCCGAGGTGAGGTAGCGCTCGGACTTTGTCGGAAGCGCCTGCGGGCGTGCATCGAACACGCGCGCGGTCTCCACGAGTGGCCACTTGAAATGCAGGCCGGGGCCGATGTCGCTCCGCACGACCTTGCCGAGGTTCAGCACGATGGCGGTGTGGCCTTCGCGAACCTGGTAGACCGAACCGAGCAGTCCGAACAGCACGACGAAGAGGACGGGAATCCAGTGGGTCGGTTTCATCGGCTGCCTCCATCACGGCCCTGGCTGCGGGGCCGACGTAGCGTCTGCTGGTTGTCGTCGGGCGTGGAGGTGACCGTGGGTGCGATCAACTCGGGCGGAGGCGCCTGCATCTGCGGAGATGCTGTACCGCGTGCCGGCGGCACCGGCAGGTAGAGCAACTGGCGGCTGTCGCCACCGACGATCTTGCGATTGTTGCTCAGCACAGTCTGCACCGTTTCCAGCCACAGGCGCTTGCGGGTGACCTCGGGGGCGCCCCGATACTGCTGCACGAGCTGCGTGAAGCGCGTGGCATCGCCGGTGGCGCGAGCGATCTCGGCGGTCTTGTAGCCTTCGGACACGGTCCGGATGCGGGCGGCCTGGCCGCGCGCTTCAGGGACGATCTTCGCGGCGTAGGCACGCGCTTCGCTGATCAGGCGATCCTTGTCCTGCTGGGCCGAGTTGACGTCGTCGAAGGCGGGCTTCACCGCTTCCGGCGGACGCGCGTTGGGCAGGTTCAGTTCCGTCAGGACCAGACCGGTGCGGTAGGCCATGAGCGACTTGTCGACGCTCTGGCGGGCCGCAACGGACAGCGCATCGCGCGCGCCGAGCACGGTATCGAGGGTGGAACGGCCGACCTGTTCGCGCACCGAGCTGACCACGGCCTGCTTGAGCACTTCCTCGCTGTCGCGGGTGCCGTAGAGGTACAGCTTCGGATCGCTGATGCGGTACTGCACGTTGATCTCGACCTGCACGATGTTCTCGTCGCTGGTCAGCACCGGCACGTTCTCGCTGTGCGTCATGATCTGCGTGGCGTTGACCTTGTCGACCGATTCGATCGGCCACGGCAGCTTGAAGTTCGGGCCCGGGGTCATGACGCGATGGAAGGCGCCGAAGCGCAGTACGACGCCACGCTGCTGTTCGGCCACCAGGACGAAGCTGTTGAACAGCAGGACGAGGCCGACCACGACCGGAACCCAGCGCAGAGGACTGCCAGCGCCGCCACCGCCGCCACCGAAACCGCGCAGGCGCTCGATCAGCTCGTCGAAGGCCCCGCCCCCGCCGCCACGGCCCGTCTGGCGTGGCTTCCACGGGTTGCGGTTGCCGCCGCCGGAATTGGACTCGTTGTTGTTGCCGGGAGTGTTCCAGGCCATGCCTGCTCCATCTGGAAATACGCCACGCAGGAATGCGGGCGGGAGGGTGAGTTTACAAGGTGCCGCGTGTACGAGGAGTCGCGTCTACCAGGTCCCGTCGTCCTCGTCGGGCGGCAGCAGCGTGTCGAGGACGTGGCCGTCGGCGCCCGCAGCCAGTTTCTCGGCATCGGGACGGGCCATGTCCAGGTCGAGCGTCCAGCCACCGTCGTCCTCGTGGACCTCGCTTCGCACCGCATCGAGTGCGTAGAGCCGCGCACGCAACCGGCCTGCGCGTGCCGGCAGCCTGACGGTGCCCAGCACGCGCCGCAGCCCCAGTCGCGCCACCAGCACGTCGCGCAGCAGGTCCAGCCCGACGCCATCGCGTGCGGACACCCAGACCCGCTCGCGGGCGGTTTCTTCGAGCCCCTGGGATTCGGCGTCTTCAGCCAGGGCCCGGTCGTGCCGCGGGCCTGCGCCTTCGATGCGGTCGATCTTGTTGTAGACCAGCAGCTGCGGCAGGTCGCCCGCACCGACTTCAGCCAGTACTTCGTCGACCTGGGCGATCCGATCCGCACGATTCGGATCCGCGGCATCGATGACGTGCAGCAGCAGGTCCGCCTCGCGCGCTTCCGACAGCGTGGAGCGGAACGCCGCGACCAGGTCGTGCGGCAGGTCGCGCACGAACCCGACGGTGTCGGCCAGCACCATCCCGCCACCCGGCAGCGCGACGCGACGCACCGTGGGGTCGAGGGTCGCGAACAACTGGTCGGCGGCGTAGGCCTCCGCACCGGTCAGGGCATTGAACAGGGTCGATTTGCCGGCATTGGTGTAGCCGACCAGCGCGACGCGCGGGAGTTCGCTGCGCACGCGTGCGCGACGCATCTGCGTGTGCTGGACCTCGACCTTTTCCAGTCGACGCTGGAGCTGTTCGACGCGTTTCTGGAGCAGGCGCCGGTCGGTTTCGAGCTGGGTTTCGCCCGGGCCGCGCAGGCCGATGGCACCACCGCGCTGGCGTTCGAGATGCGTCCAGCCACGCACCAGGCGCGTGGCCATGTGGCGCAGCTGGGCAAGTTCGACCTGCAGCTTGCCTTCGTGGCTGCGCGCCCGCTGGGCGAAGATGTCGAGGATCAGGCCGGTACGGTCGACGACGCGTCGGCCGAGCGCCTTCTCGAGATTGCGCTCCTGTACAGGGCTGAGCGTGTGATTGATCAGGATGAGGTCTGCACCGGTGGCGTCTGCGGCAGCCTTGCACTCTTCCAGCTTGCCGCTGCCGATCAGCGTCGCCGCATTGGGCCGGTCGATGCGTGCGTGGAGCAGAGCCGCGACCGTGGCACCGGCGGAACGCGCGAGGTCGGCGAATTCTTCCAGGACGTCGGCTTCCGGGGGGCCGCCGGCATGGGGTTGGATCAGCAGGGCGGTTTCGCCCTTGCGGGAACGTTCAAACAAAACGCAGGCATCCGTGGCGAACAGGGGGACAGTATGACGTGTGCGGCGCCTTCCTGGCGCCGCGGACACGCACCGGTGCCGCCGGCCGCTTCAGCCGACCGGCGGACGCAACGGATCAGGTCTCGGAATCAGCCGCCGGAGGTGGCGAGCATGCCGGCGGGTGCCGACTCCTCGTCATGTTCGGCGGTGGAGTGCACATAGCCGCCGCCCGGACCGACGCGGACGTTGCGGGCGGGCACGACGGTCGAGATCGCGTGCTTGTAGACCATCTGGCTGACCGTGTTGCGGAGGAGGACGACGAACTGGTCGAAGGATTCGATCGTGCCCTGCAGCTTGATGCCGTTGACGAGGTAGATCGACACCGGGACGCGTTCGCGCCGAAGTGCGTTGAGGAAAGGATCTTGCAAGGATTGCCCTTTGGACATGGTGTTCCCCACTTTGGGTCTTGTTATTGGAAGAGTCATCGTTCTGGATGGGTGTGCGTGGTTCGCTCCCCGACCAGCCGCACCCAGGGTTGGCACGGCGTTCCCCGGTCAGGGAGCCCGATGTTTACACAACCCGACCGTGACAGGAAGCCGGACCAAAAGCCCCTTGCGAATCGGATATCAACCCCTCCCGATGAAGGCGTGGACGGCGTCACGAAGCGAATCTGCCTGCCGTTCCGGATCGAAGCTGCGCAAATCGAGCTCGCCCCTCAGCCATGTCAGCTGGCGCTTGGCGAGCTGGCGGGTGGCGAAGATGGCGCGATCGCGGAATTCGGCAGTCGACAAGGCGCCATCGAGATGCTCCCAGGCCTGTCGATACCCCACCGCCCGCATCGCGGGCAGGTCGAGCGGCACGGGATGGTCGCGCAATGGCGCCAAGGCACGCAGCCCCCGCATTTCATCGAGGAAACCAGCGCGGAGCATCGCTTCGAAGCGTCGTTCGATACGCGCGTGCAGCACGGCGCGATCCATCGGGGCCACTGCGATCTTCAGTACGCGGCAGGGGAATCGCTCGGCCGCTGGCCGGACGTCACGTTGCCAGTCGGTCAGCGTCCGGCCACTCAGTCGATGCACCTCGAGCGCGCGCTGGATGCGCTGCGGGTCGGTGGCATGGATGCGTGCGGCAGCGACCGGATCGATCCGGCCAAGCTCGGCATGCAATGCGCCCCAGCCACGCTCGGCGGCCTCGGCTTCCAGCTGCGCGCGTACCCCCGGATCGGCCTCCGGCATCGGCGACAACCCCTGCAGCAGCGCACGGAAATACAGGCCCGTACCTCCGGCAAGGATCGGCAAGCCGCCCCGCGAGAGGATGCCTTCCACCGCGACGCGCGCATCACGGGCGAAATCCGCTGCGGAATAGGTCTGCCAGGGATCGCGCACATCGATCAGGTGATGGCGCGCCCTCGCCTGCTCTTCGGCCGTCGGCTTCGCCGCGCCGATGTCCAGCCCGCGATAGACCAGCGCCGAATCGACGCTGACGATCTCCCCTCCGAAACGTTCCGCCCAATCCAGCGCGAGCGCCGTCTTGCCCGATGCGGTCGGGCCCATGAGGGCGATGGCAAGTGGACGACGGTCGGCGGGCATGCGGGACTGCGGTCCTGACGTCATTGGATCCGCTGCAATCGGCGCAGTTTCATGTGCGCGCGCAGCATCCGGACCCAGGCAAACATCATGTACCCGGCGAGGAGCACGCAGGCGATGAAGGCAAGCGCAAGGGCTGCCTTGCTATCGAACCGGATCGCGAACCCGATCGATCCGATGACGATCACGAAAGACATGGCGCTCAGCAGCAGGATGGTTTGCCAGCGATCGCGTTCAGCCTTGGCGCGAACCACTTCAGGCGGAAATTCCATCGTTCGCATCCCCGGGGATAGGCCGCCACGCGTGCGACGTCATGACAGACGATGGATCGACGACGGCGAATCCGGTCGCGATGCATGCACGAGGCAGCGGCTCAGTAGCCATGCACCTTCAACGTTTCCTGCACGCCCTTGTGCCGGAACTGCACAGCGTCCGACGGCGCACGGCCGAGTCGACTGACGGCGACGATCGCAAGGCATGCTGCGATGAAACCGGGCACCATCTCGTACAGCGCGCTGATGCCGCCGGCGACCACCAGCTCCTTCCACGCGATCACCGTCACCGCGCCCACGAGCATGCCGGCCAGTGCGCCATTGCGGGTCATGCGTCCCCAGAACAGCGAGAACAGCACCACCGGGCCGAACGCCGCGCCGAAGCCGGCCCAGGCATAGGACACCAGTCCGAGCACCTTGCTGTCCGGATCGCGCGCAATCCAGATCGCGAGCAGCGACACCGCCAACACCATCGCGCGGCCGAACCAGACCAGCTCGCGCTGGCTGGCACCCGGACGCAGGAACCCCTTGTACAGGTCCTCGGTCAACGCACTGGAGCAGACGAGCAACTGGCACGACAGGGTGCTCATGACTGCCGCGAGGATCGCCGAGAGCAGCACGCCTGCGACCCACGGGTTGAACAGCACCGTCGACAGCTGGATGAAGACGCGCTCGGAATTCGCGGCCACGGGGCCGACCTGGTCGGGATGCTGCGCGAAATACGCATTGCCGAAGAAGCCGACCGCCATCGCACCGAACAGGCACAACACCATCCAGCCCATGCCGATGCGCCGCGCCTTCGGAATGGTGGTCAGCGAATCGGCCGCCATGAAACGCGCCAGCACGTGCGGCTGGCCGAAATAGCCCAGGCCCCAGGCCAGCAGGGACACGATGCCGACCAAGCCAAGCGTGCCACCCTTGAACCAGTCGAGCTTGGTCGGGTCGACCTGCTCGATCAGCGCGAGGCTTGCGTCGAAGCCGCCGCTGCTCATCACCACCATGACCGGCGTCAGCACCAGGGCGAAGATCATCAGGGACGCCTGCACGGTGTCGGTCCAGCTGACCGCCAGGAAGCCACCGACCAGCGTGTAGAGAATGGTCGCGGCCGCGCCCCACCACAGCGCTTCGGCATAGGGCACGCCGAACACGCTCTCGAACAGGCGCGCGCCGGCCACGATGCCGCTGGCGCAATACACGGCGAAGAACACCAGGATCACCGCGGCCGAAAGCACGCGCAGGACCTTGCTGCGGTCCTCGAAGCGATGGGTGAAGTAGTCCGGCAGGGTCAGCGCATTGTTGGTTCGCTCGGTGTAGACACGCAGCGGCCCGGCCACGAACTTCCAGTTGCACCAGGCGCCAGCGACCAGCCCCAGGGCGATCCAGGCCTCGGACACACCGCTGAGGTACAGCGCCCCGGGCAAACCCATCAGGAGCCAGCCGCTCATGTCCGAGGCACCGGCCGACAGCGCGGTCACGACGCTGCCCAGCGAACGGCCGCCGAGGATGTAATCGTCGAAGCTGCGCGTCGAGCGCCAGGCCCAGAAACCGATCAGGATCATGGCGATCAGATAGACGCCGAAGGTGATGAGCAACGGCTGGCCAGCGGTCATGGTCGATTCCGTGGAACGGGCGAAGCGCGCAGCATACCCCGACCGGCTCGGCGGACGGCATGGCCCAGGCCGGCGACGCAGGGCACGTCCACGCAGTTTGCGCCTCCCGTACTTCGGCGTAGGCTGGCGGCATGCCCCTCTGGAAACGATTCGGCTTCCTTCTCGTCTTCGTGGTGCCGGCGCTGATGCCGGCCGCCGGATGGCTGGGCGCTCGCAGCGGGCACCCGGACCTGCTGGCCTGGTTCCCGCTGTTCTTCCTGTTCGTTCTGCTGCCGCTTGCCGATTACGCGCTGGGCCATGACCCGCGCAACCCGGATCCCGATGACGCGGCGCCGCTGGAAGCCGACGACAGCTTCCGATGGATGACGCTCGCTGCGCTTCCCGCCCAGGTCGGCGTGCTGGCCTGGTCGGCGCGGCATGCCATCGACGCCGATTTCGGACCCTTCGGCCTTGCCGGCTGGCTTCTGTCTCAGGGCATCGTCGGTGGCGTGCTGGCGATCAACGTCGCGCACGAGCTGATCCACAAGGACACCCGGCTGGAACGCACCTTCGGCGGCCTGCTGCTCACGACGGTGGGCTATGCCGGCTTCAAGATCGAACACATCCGCGGGCACCACGTGCATGTGTCGACACCTGAGGACGCATCCAGCGCGCGCTTCGGCCAGTCGCTCTGGCATTTCCTGCCGCGCGCCCTGTTCCGCA
This sequence comes from Lysobacteraceae bacterium, assembly GCA_016789405.1. Classification (GTDB taxonomy): domain Bacteria; phylum Pseudomonadota; class Gammaproteobacteria; order Xanthomonadales; family Xanthomonadaceae; genus Lysobacter_I. The sequence goes on along the minus strand of JAEUPQ010000008.1, from coordinate 20,744 downwards.
ATACCCGCAATGCCTGGCGCCTGGAGGCGCACCGCCTGCAACGACATGGGCGCTCGGCCTGGCACCCGGGCAACGAACTGCTGCGCTGGACCGCACTGTGGCTGGCCATGGCGGTCGCGATGGGTCTGTGGCTGGGCGTCGCCGGCGTGGCCTTCTTCTTCGCCCAGGGTTTCCTCGCCGCGTGCTCGCTGGAAATCATCAACTACATCGAGCACTACGGCCTGGAGCGCGACAAGCTCTCGGACGGCCGTTACGAGCGCACGACCCACCTTCACTCGTGGAACTCGGACTACCTCCTGAGCAACCTGCTGCTGTTCCACCTGCAACGGCACTCGGATCATCACGAGACGCCGCGTCGTCGCTACCAGGCGCTGTTGCACCATCCCGACAGCCCGCAGCTGCCCGGTGGCTACGCAGCCATGTTCGTGCTGGCCTTGTTCCCGCCGCTGTGGTTCCGCGTCATCGATCCCCGCGTACGCATGTTCCACGCGCAACGAACGCGCTGAGTCGACTGCGGCACCATCATGCGCTGCGATCCACAGCACCTGTGGACAACCGATGCACAAGCCTGTGGATGATCGGCTGCGGCCCAATGGCCACGGGCACCAGAGCCATCCTGATCAAAAAATCACCAGTCTGGCCACTCGGAATGCGTGGCGAAAATTTGATCAGACCGTCGCGAAGCCACGCAGCGCAAGGCTCGCAGCAGGTTGTCCACAGGAAGACTCCACGAGTTGCCCACAGCTGTTGTGCACAACTCGGCCGACGACGGAGCCTCAGGCATCGTCCGGCCAGCGGATGCCCGGCGAAGCGGACCTGGGCTTGGGCATCGGCACCTTCGCCACGGCATCCCAGACCTTGATCGCATCGACCGTGGCCGCGACATCGTGCACGCGCAGGATCATCGCGCCTCGCTGCGCCGCGATCAGATGCGCCGCAACCGAGCCGTGCACGCGAGCATGCGGGTCGTCCCGTCCGGTCAGTTCACCGATGCTGCGCTTGCGCGACAGGCCGGCCAGCACCGGCACGCCGAGATCGCCGAAGCGATCGAGTCGCGCCAGCAAGGCGAGGTTGTGCTCGGTGGTCTTGCCGAAGCCGAAGCCGGGATCGACGACGATCTTCTTCTTCGCGATGCCTGCCATTTCGGCGGAAAAGATTCGCTCGGCCAGGAACCGATGCACTTCGGCGACCACGTCGTCATAGTCGGGAGCCTGCTGCATCGATCGCGGTTCGCCCTGCATGTGCATCAGCACCACGGGCACGCCCAGCGCGGCCGCGGCATCGAGCGCGCCTTCGCGACGCAGCGCCTGGACGTCGTTGATCATCCCCGCGCCGGCAGCGACCGCGGCCCGCATCACCTCCGGCTTGGAGGTGTCGATGCTGATCGGAAGCGTCGTTTGCTTCGACAGCCGCTCGATCACGGGGATCACCCTGGCCAGTTCCTCCTCGATCGACACCTCGCTGGCACCCGGCCGGGTCGATTCACCGCCAATGTCGAGGATGTCCGCACCCTCGTCCGCCAGGCCAAGCGCATGCGCGACGGCGGCATCGACGGTCGCATGTTCGCCGCCATCGGAAAACGAATCCGGCGTGACGTTGACGATGCCCATCACGCGCGGGCGATCCAGCACCAGCACGCGACCGGCGCAGTCAAGCTGGGGAGAAACATCGAACATCGGAGCCTCCCGCGCCGATCGCAGGCGCATGTACGGTCAGCCGTAGAGGATATCGGTTCGCAGTGCGTACTTCATGCCCTTCATCACGAGGCCCCCCTCGTGCCAGCGCTCGTGGACGAACAACAGTGCTTTGCCCAACTGTGGGCGCACTTCCAGCGCGGGCCCCCCGACCTCCCACGAATTCCGGCGAAATCGCGTCGAACCACCCTCGAATCCGTCGTTGAGATAGATCATGAAGGTCAGGCGGCTGCGCAGTCCGCGCTCTTCCACGCAACCATCCCGGTGGGTCTTGAATCGCTGCGCCGGCCCGTATCGGTAGAACCGCCAGCAACGCGTGAAACCGATCGCGGACTGTCCGTCGAGCACCGGAAGCCCCAGCGAGAGCAGCCTCGACTCGAATTCGTCGGCCCATGCCGGGTCGAACAGCACGATACGATCATTGTTGCGGATCATCTCGATGCGTTGCTGGGCTTCCCCGACACCCGCCTCGCTGTAGCCATGCGCCTCGGATTCGGCGACCAGTGCACTGCATTCCTGCACAGACAGGAAGTCCGGAACCTCGAACACGTCTTCGGCCAATCGACGCAGGGTTCGCATCAAGCGGGAACTCGCCTGGAAAGTCGGATATCGATGGCACAACGAAAGAGGCCGAAGCAATGCTTCGGCCTCTCGGTCAATGGATCAGGTCTGCGCTGCAGGCCCGCCGATCAGCGGGGCCGGCGTGGAGGTGCCGTCCTTGTCGCGCGAGTTACCCGACTTGCCCCAACCCGCCGGCGGCGGCGGCTCGCGGCCTTCCATGATCGCGTCGATCTGCGGCGCATCGATGGTTTCGTACTGCATCAGCAGCTTGGCCATCGTGTGCAGCTTGTCGATGTTGTCGGTCAGGATCTGCGTCGTGCGGCCGTAGGCCTTGTCGAGGATGCTGCGCACCACTTCGTCGATCTTGCGCGCGGTGTCGTCGGAGACGTTCTTGGTCTGCGAGACGCTGCGGCCCAGGAAGACCTCGCCCTCGTCCTCGGCATAGGCGATCGGGCCGAGTTCGTCGGACAGGCCCCACTTGGTGACCATGTTGCGGGCCATCTTGGTGGCGCGCTCGATGTCGTTGGACGCGCCGGTGGTGACCTTGTCGGCGCCGAAGATCAGCTCCTCGGCGACACGCCCGCCGTACAGCGAACACAGCATCGATTCGATATGCGTGCGGTTGTAGCTGTAGCGGTCGCCTTCCGGCAGGTACATGGTCACGCCAAGCGCGCGACCACGCGGGATGATCGTGACCTTGTAGACGGGGTCGTGGTCCGGCACCACACGGCCGACGATGGCGTGGCCGGCTTCGTGGTAGGCGGTGTTGAGCTTCTCGTCCTCGCTCATGGCCATCGAACGGCGCTCGGCGCCCATCAGGATCTTGTCGCGGGCGCGATCGAAGTGCTCCATGCGCACTTCCTTCGCGTTTTCGCGTGCCGCGAACAGGGCCGCCTCGTTGACGAGGTTGGCCAGGTCCGCGCCCGAGAAGCCCGGCGTGCCACGCGCAACCACCATCGGCTCGACGTCGTCGGCCAGCGGCACCTTGCGCATGTGGACCTTGAGGATCTGCTCGCGGCCCTTCACGTCCGGCAGCCCCACGACGACCTGGCGATCGAAGCGCCCGGGACGCAGCAGCGCCGGATCGAGCACGTCGGGACGATTGGTCGCAGCAATCACGATCACGCCCTCGCCGCCCTCGAAGCCGTCCATCTCGACCAGCAACTGGTTGAGGGTCTGCTCGCGTTCGTCATGTCCGCCGCCGAGACCGGCACCGCGATGACGGCCGACTGCGTCGATTTCGTCGATGAAGATGATGCAGGGCGCGTGCTTCTTGGCCTGCTCGAACATGTCGCGCACGCGACTGGCGCCGACGCCGACGAACATCTCGACGAAATCGGAGCCCGAAATGCTGAAGAACGGAACGCGCGCTTCGCCAGCGATCGCCTTGGCGAGCAGCGTCTTGCCGGTACCCGGGGGGCCCACCATCAGCACGCCGCGCGGGATCTTGCCACCGAGCTTCTGGAACTTGCCGGGGTCGCGCAGGAATTCGACCAGTTCGGCGACTTCTTCCTTGGCCTCGTCGCAGCCGGCGACATCGGCGAAGGTGGCCTTGGTCTGGTCTTCGTTGAGCAGCTTGGCGCGGGAACGGCCGAAGGACATCGCGCCCTTGCCGCCGCCCTGCTGCATCTGGCGCATGAAGTACAGCCAGACACCGATCAGCAATGCGATCGGCAGCAGGTTGAGCAGCAGGCTGAGGAAGATGCTGCGCCCCGACGAGGGCGGCACCTGGGTGACCTTCACGTTGTGGTTGATGAGGTCGCCGACCAGTTCGCTGTCACCGGGGTTGTAGGTGACGAACCGGGTGTTGTCCTTGGTGACGCCCTCGATCGTGACCCGGTCTTCCTGGATCTTGACCTCGCGAACCTTGTTGTCGTCCACCATCTGGACGAACTCGTCGTAGGCCAGCGAGCTGGAGCCGCCCATGCCCACGCCCGCAGGCGAAAAGCTGTTGAAGACCGCCATCAGCACGACGGCGACGATCACCCACAGGATCAGATTCTTGGCCAAGGTCTTGTTCCTTCCACTCGCGACCCGGTGACGGGCCTTGTCAGATCACACAACGAATTAGGGCACGGGATGGGGGCATGGGGTCCCGGGAGCATGCATTCCGGTCATCCGACCGGCGCCGCATGCTTGCCCTGGGCCAGGGCGTAGACCTCGGGCGAACGCTTTCGCGACGCCGCCGGCTTGCGGATCACGACACGAGCGTAGCGCTTGCGCAAGGCCCGGACGTAATCATCGAACCCCACCCCCTGGAACAGCTTGATCAGGAAGGTGCCCCCGGGACGCAGGTGGCGGTCGGCGAAATCCATCGCCAGCTCCGCCAGATGCATGGCCCGGGGCAGGTCCACGGCATCCACGCCACTCATATTGGGGGCCATGTCGGACAGCACAAGGTCCACGGGCTGGCTGTTCAGCAGGGCTTCCAGCTGGGCGAGGACGGCGTCCTCGCGGAAATCTCCGCAGATGAACTCGACGCCCGCCAGCGATGGCATGTCCAGGATGTCCAGCGCCACGACTCGGCCGGTGTCGCCAAGGCTCTGGCGAACCCACTGCGACCAGCCACCCGGGGCCGCCCCCAGGTCGACGACCGCCATGCCCGGCTTGAGCAATCGGTCGCGCTCGACCAGTTCCTCCAGCTTGTAGGCCGCGCGCGAGCGCATGCCTTCGGCCTGCGCCTTCTTGACGTAGGGGTCGGAGAAGTGCTCCTTGAGCCAGCGGTGGCTGCTCTTGCTGCGGGACATGCGGGGGATACGAAGCTCGGAAGGAAAAGGAGGCGGGCGCGTCGCCGCTGTGGATCAGACGCCCGGCCAGCGGGCTGCCTGCCGGCCATGATACCCTGCGCGACGATCCATCCACGCCCGTACTGCATGCCCAGCTCCCTGACGAACGCCCAGATCCGATTCCTCCGTGGCCAGGCCCATGGCCTCAAGGCGATGCTCCAGGTGGGCGCCAAGGGGGTGACGGACGCCGTGGTGGCCGAAGTCGAGGTGGCCCTGGAGCACCACGAACTGCTGAAGATCCGGGTGGCTGCCGAGGACCGCGATGCCCGCGATGCGATGATCGGCGACCTGGCCGAACGCACCAGCTCGACGCTGGTGCAGCGCATCGGCAACGTCGCAGTCCTGTACCGCCAGAGCAAGGACCATCGCCAGATCGTGTTGCCGAGGGCCTGACGGTACCGCTCTTCCGCGTGCCCAGCCCCGCTTTCCCGAGCCAATCCGCCGATGCTGCTCCACCTCGAACAGCCCGACTTCGAGTATTTCCTGCGCGGCGCCGATGGCGTCGGCGCCAAGGTCAACGAGCGCGAACTGCGCCGCAGCTTCATCCTTTCTCCCCGCCAGTTGATCGAAGACTGGCCGGTCCACGACATCCGGGCAATGACACCGGCCGACCTCGAGCCGATGCTGGCGCTTTCGCCGGAACTGGTGCTGCTCGGCAGCGGTGCAAGCCAGGCCTTCCCGCCCCCCGTGACCATGGCCGCGTGCCTGTCGCGCGGCATCGGTCTTGAAACGATGACCAATGCCGCCGCCGCCCGCACTTTCAACGTGCTGGCAAGCGAAGGCCGCCGCGTCGTCGCCGGTTTCGTGCTCGGCGGCTGACCTGGTGAAGTCCGTTGCATCGGGCGCAGGACTTGCCCTTGTGCTGGCCGTGTCGATCCTGCTGGCTTCCTGCAATGACGCACCGCGATCGCCTGCTCGCGGCGCAGTGGCCAAGCCCCGCTTCGAACGCTGGCTCGACGCAGGCCATCGCGTGCAGGTCGACGCATATCGCGCGCATCTCCAGCGACAGCAGTTGGGCGACACGATGCCGATGGACGCCTTGCTCCGGACGTCCCGGCGCTGGCGGATCTGCCTGCACGACGAGTTCGCGACGCCGCCCGCCGCACTCCAGCCGAACATCGAACCGACATTGCGCGTGATCGCCAGGCTTCGCGAGGCGGGCCTGCTCGATCCCGCCCTGGCACGTTCGGGCTGGCGCGATTCGAGGATCAATCGCTGCGCAGGCGGAGCATCGAGCAGTCGCCACATGCAGAACAACGCCATCGATTTCGATCTTCCGGAACGGGCGGACAACGTCGCGGACCTGTGCGCCTGGTGGCGGCAGCACGGGCCGCGCGCGCGCATGGGCCTGGGCTTCTACACGTCCACGGCCATCCACATCGACACCGCGGGTTACCGCACCTGGGGCACGGATCGCACGCGACGCACGTCGTTGTGCAACACGAAACGCTGAGGTTCGGTCAGCGCGCTTCCGGCGCGAAGAGGACACGGAACGCACGCAGCGCGGCAGGATGATAGACCGTTGCGTGGGTTTCCTCGGGCAATGGCAGGTAATGCCAGCGCAATCCCTTCGGGGCCGAAACATCGAGCACGGCCGGCAGCGTCTTCACCACATCCGCGATGCTCGGTTCACCGCTGTGCGCGATGAACAGCCGGGCCTTGAGATCGGCATTCGCTTCCAGGAATGCAGCGAAGCCTTTCGCCAGAGCGCGATCGTTCCACCACAGGCTGGGGTCGATGGCGATGTAGGCATCGAACATCTCCGGCGCCAGCACCAGCGTTTCCATGATGAACAGGCCCGCGGCGGATTCGCCGACGATCGCGGTCTCCCCCGTGATGCGATAACGGCGCGCAATCTCCGGCATCAGTTCGTCGCGGATGAATGCGCGAAAGACCGCCGAGCCACCGACCACGGGCGCGATCTTCCTGTCACTGGCGACTTCGGTGGGCCCGGTCATGTCGCGGCGCCGCTGCGTGTTCTCGATGCCCACCAGCATGAATGGCCGCATCGTGCCGTTCGCCATCGACACTTGCATGAGGCCCGCCACATGCAGGAAATCCTCTGCGATGCCGCCATCGGGCATGTACAGGACAGGCACCTTCGCGTCGGCACGCTCGTCGTAGCCCGGCGGCAGGTAGACGTTGATGCGCCGGGTCTCGCCCATGCGCTTCGAATCGAGGGTGAAGGTCTCGCCGACCACCAGGGGCTGCGATGTCGTCGACGATGCCTGCGCTGACGCAGGCGCGATGTCTCCCGCAAGCCAGAGGATGAACAGGCAGAACACGGCGAATCCATGGCGCAACATCTGCGACTCCTTTCGAGCGGACACCGGGCGTTTCAGCGCTTGGGCAGGGCCGAGAGAGGATCCTGCGGCTTGCCGTTGTATCGAATCTCGAAGTGCAGCATGTCGCGCGATGCGCCGCTGCGACCCATCTCGGCGATCTGGTCGCCGGCTTTCACGCGCTGCCCCTCATTGACCAGGCGTGCGCGATTGTGGCCGTAGGCCGACAGCCACTGCTCGCTGTGCTTGATGATGATCAGTTCGCCATAGCCGACGAGACCGGCACCGGAATAGACGACCACGCCATCGGCAGCGGCGCGCACCGGTGCGCCGCTCTTGCCACCGATGTCGATGCCCTGGCGCGTGGGGTCATCGGCGACGAAGCGGCCGACCACGCTGCCATCTGCAGGCCAGCGCCATGCGAATCCAGCGTCGGGGGCCGGGGTTGCAGCGGGCGCGGACGTTCCGGCCGGCTTCGTGCTCCCGGCGGAGGGGGCCGGTTTCGTCACGGTTGCCGTCGAGGGCTTGCCGGTCGTGCCCGGCTTGCTGCCAGCGGCGGGTTTGCCCGCTTCTGACGGCCTGGCGGGAGCTGTCGTCGATGCGCCTGACGCCGGCTTGCCGGTCGTCGAGGCCTGCGTCGTCCCGGGCCTTGCCGGCCGCGTGGGCTCCGGCGCGGACAGACGGAGGGTCTGCCCGGGATGGATCGTGTATGGCGGCGCGATGCGGTTCCACATGGCGATGTCCAGCGCGCTCACGCCATGCGCGCTTGCGATCCGATACAACGTGTCGCCCTTGCGCACCGTGACCGTCTTGCCGGAGGTCTGCACAGGCTTGCCGCCCGCAGTGGACGCTGGTGGTCGCGATGCGGACGAGCTGCGCACGACAGTCGTCTTCGCGCACCCGGCAACCAGGAACGTGATGGCGAGAACAGCCACTGCCATCGCGCGCGGCATCGCATCCAGAGCCAGAAGCCGAGTCACATTCCGACCCTCTGCAACAGTTCGCGCACCGCGAGGCCTCCCCCGCTGATCAGCACGCCGAAATAGACAATGGTGCCGATGTTCGCGAGGTGACCAAGCAACACGGCGACCCCATCGCGCTGGATGAAGCCGATGGCGTACAGCAGCAAAGCCAGCGCAGGCAAGGTGTTGCTGAAAGGCACGAAGCCGAACGGCGCCATCAGGAGCAGTGCGGCGAGGATGAAGGCAAGGTTGTTCAGCATGCGCGTCAGCGCGCCGTCGGCGAGCGTACGAAGGCGATGCGGACGGCTGATCTTCTCGAGTCGACGAACCCAGACGAGTCCGCCCGTGAGCCCCGGACGCAACTTGTCCGCGGGCAATGCCCGGCTGCGCAGACGGGCCGGCAGCCACAGCGGTCGACCGAACAGGCGGCTGATGCCCACCAGCAGGATCGCGGCGCCGAACACGGTGCTGACGCCGGGGATCGACACCGGGATCAGGAAGACCAGGGTCAGCAGGACGGTGACGAGCAGCAGTCCCTCGTCACCGAATACATCCAGCAACTCCTGCAGGCTCAAGGAGTCCGGCGGAAGCTGTTCGATGATGCTGCTGAGCTGTTCGCCGAGCGAAGCATCGGCATGCGTGGCGTGTGTCGTCATCAATCAATCCACCATGCCCGACAGCAAAGGCACGAACACCACGGACGCCAGTTCGCTGCGCTCGATCACGCCGTCCGCGTCCTTGCGCAACATGACCAGCGATTGCGCACCGCTGCCGCCCACGGGTGCGACCAGTGTGCCGCCGGGTGCGAGCTGCTCGGTCAGGGCATCCACCAGCGCAGGTGCGGCCGCGGTGACCACGATGGCATCGAACGGACCATTCTCGGGCCAGCCGATGCGCCCGTCGTCGTGCTTGCTGCGGATATTCAGGCCGAGGTTGCGGAATCGCTTGCGCGCGGTGCGCAGCAGATCACCGATGCGCTCGACGGTGTGCACCTCCAGGCCCAGCGCGGCCAGGATCGCGGCCTGGTAGCCGGAACCGGTGCCGACTTCGAGTACCTTCTTCGGCGCGGCGCCCGCTTCGAACAGCACTTCGGTCATGCGCGCGACCACCCAGGGCTGGGAGATCGTCTGGCCATGGCCGATCGGGAGCGCATTGTCTTCGTAGGCCCGTGCGGCCAGGGCTTCATCGACGAACAGATGGCGCGGCACCGTGCGGATCGCGTTGAGCACGCGCTCGTCGCGGATGCCCTGCTCGCGAAGCCGTTCGATCAGTCGGTCGCGCACGCGCTGCGAGGTCATGCCCATGCCCAGCGCTTCGGGCTGCAGGCGCAGCCGCGCGGTCATGCCGGCCCCCCATCATCGCGCAGCGACGCGGCGAGGCCGCCGACCCAACTCGCCACGTGTTCGAGCGCCTGGTAGCGAGTGAGATCGACATGGATCGGGGTGATCGAGATGCAACCGCGACGCACGGCGTGGAAGTCCGTGCCGGGACCCGCATCCTGCTCAGGGCCGGCCGCGCCGATCCACCACCATTGCCGGCCACGGGGATCTTCCTGCGGCGTGCAGGCCTCGGCGCGGTGACGGTTGCCCAGGCGCGTGACTTCGAACCCTGCCACTTCGTCCCAGGGCAGATCCGGGACATTCACGTTCAGGATGGTGTCCGCCGGCAACGGATCCGTGCGCAGGCGCGCAACGATCTCGGCCGCGGCACGCGCTGCGGTTTCGTAGTGCAGCCCCTTGTGGTCGGCGGTGACCAGAGACACCGCGACCGCCGGCAGGCCGAGGAACCGGCCCTCCATCGCAGCGGCCACCGTGCCGGAATAGATCACGTCATCCCCGAGGTTCGCGGTGTTGTTGATGCCCGAGACCACGATGTCAGGCTCGCGTTCGAGCATGCCGGTGATGGCGACGTGGACGCAGTCGGTGGGCGTGCCATGCACGCGCCACGTGGTTTCGTCCTGGCGGACGACGCGGATCGGCATGTCCAGCGTGAGCGAATTGCTGGCGCCCGAGCGGTCGCGGTCAGGCGCGACCACGAGTACTTCGTGCCCCGCCGACCTCAGGCCTTCGGCAAGGACCCGGATGCCGGGGGCGTCGACGCCATCATCGTTGCTGACAAGGATTCGCATGGTCACTCAGGGGGACACCAGCCGAAATCATAGCGAATCGCACCCCCAAGTTCATCGCGTCCCGGGTTGCAGCAATCCGCCGAGGGGGCGTCTCGAGCATCTTGGGAGGCAAGCCGATGGCGTCGACCACGCCCGGATTCGGTCCCGAGGGGCACTCCGGGCGATCTCTTCGATGAAGCCGCGGAACGTGTCGATGGCCGGGACACATACACGGTGATCGACCTGCGGCAGGACGGTGTGCTCATGCGTCGAAGGAATGAGGCGGCGCAGCCCGCTGGCGTTATCCTGCATGGCCTCGCCCTTCCCCACGGCCGGGCCGCACGATGCCCGCATTCCAGGCATCGGCACGATGCAGCCTCACCATTCGCCGCGATCTTCAAGATGCCTCACTTGATCGACGACAACTGGGACGATTACCAGAGGGTTCTCCGCGCAAGGGACGAGCCCGCGATCGAATCGCTGGTCGCGCGGTTCACGCGCAAGCTCGGTTTCTCGAACTACGCCGTCGCGATGCGCCGCACGAACAGCGGCGACAACAGGGGCCAAGGATCGGTGTCCTGCTTCCACAACCTGCAGGGCGAACTCGCGCGCCCGTACTCCAGTCTCGACAGCCCCGAAGCGGAAAGATCGGAGCCGCGCATCCAGCAAGCCAAGCTGTGGTTGCCATCCGTGGCATGGAATTCGCTCGGGAAGTCTAGCTACGACCTTCCGCCATCCATGCGCGCATCGGCCAGGAAGAAACTGATGCTGACGGGCGAATTCGGGCTGCACAGCGGCATCACGGTGCCGATCCGTGCGCCGGGAATCGACTGGTCGTTCATCACGTTCAGCGCATCCCTGAGGACGCCGCCGAAGGAACTCGTGCCCTTGCTCCTCAATGCCACGTACTTCGCCAGTTGCCTGCAAACGGCTTTCTGGCGCATGCAAGACAACGACGGAACGGCCGAGACGCCTCTCAGCGACCGCGAGCGCGAGTGCCTCCGCTGGTCGGCCCTCGGCAAGACATCGTGGGAGATCTCGCTGATCGAGCACATCAGCGAGCGCACCGTCAACTTCCACCTGTATCGCGCGGCTTCGAAACTGGGGGTCAGGGGACGACGGGCAGCCGTCGCCCAGGCCCTCGCCCGGGGATTGATCAGACTATAGGCCACGCCTATCGGCTTTCGCCGAACGTCTCGACATCCACCCGAAAGCAGCGAGGATCCGGAAGCGCACGGCGGCAGCGGGATCCGCTTTCGATGCGCTCGTGATTCTGCACAAGGATGACCATGGCAACGCATCGAGACGCCGGCAGAGACACTGGCAGACACACCGGGTGGACCGGCGGCGGATTCATGTTCCGATCCACGCCCCATTGGCTGCTGTGTAGACTGTCCGGCGACTGCCGTCGCGTGGCGCGTGGTATCGGCAACGAACCCGATCCGGATCATCATCGCTTCATCACCATGTGGACAGAATTTTCCCGGAGCATCGAGCGCCATGCGTACCCTCGAACGCCGATTCGCTGACGACTGGAGCGACTGCGAGCGGGCGATGCGAGCCGGCTCCCACCAGGACATCCAGGACATCCTGAAACGATTCACATCCCGGATGGGATTCCGCAACTTCGGCTTCGCATCCCGGCGTGCAGAGAGCGAGGGCGATGCCGGCTACACGAATTTCCACGACTTCGTCGGCGAGTGGGCCGACAGCTATCGACACCTGCACACGCCGCACGCAGAACAGAATGATCCGCGCATCCTCCAGGCACGCGCGTGGTTGCCTCCGGTCGCGTGGAATTCCCTGGGTGCCTCCAGTTATGCGTTGCCCAGCGGCATCCATCTGCATGCGAAGCGTAAGCTGATGCTCGCCGGCGAGTTCGGCTTGCACAGCGGAATCACCATTCCCATGCGCGCACCCGGCATCGACTGGGCCTTCGTCACCCTGACCGCGCCTCACCGCTGCTCGCCGCGCGAGTACGCCGAAATCCTGCCCTCCGCCACTTACTTCGCAGCCTGCCTGCAGGTCTCGCTGCAGCGCATCGAGGCGGACGTGCCTCATCCGGGATCGCCCCTCAGCTTGCGTGAGCGCGAATGCCTGCGCTGGTCGGCGCTCGGGAAGACTTCCTGGGAAATCTCGATGATCCAGAGCATCAGCGAGCGCACCGTGAATTTCCACTTGCAGCGGGTCTCTGCCAAGCTCGGGGTCAAGGGGCGTCGCGCCGCCGTGGCACTGGCCCTGGCCCGGGGACTGATCACTCTCTGAACGAGCGACTGTCAATTCTGACAGTCCCCGGGTCGAGCCTTGCGAAAGCCGTGATGTACTTCGCCGGCGGCACTCGGGAGAGGCTTCGATGGACACATCCCCAAGCAGGCCTGAAGGATCAGGCCCCCGAAGCCGATCGACTCGGCGGGTTCCCCCGGCAGCGCATCTCCTCGACCGCTGCCCAACGCACATGGACGTGCGTTTTTCCCCGGCAACGGCATCCGAAGCGTGCCTGCTACCATGTCGCCATGTCCCTGCCCGACGACGCTGACGACGCCGCCCTGTTCCGCGCCGCGATCGGCCCGGTACGCGAGTTGCCGACGCCCCCCGCGCCACCGTCGAAACCCAGGCCCCGGCCGAACACCCGCATGCGTGATCTCGACGAGATCGACGCGCGAACCGAGTTCCAGCGTGCGCTCGACGAGGCGCCGCTGCTGGCCGGCGACACCCTGAGCCATCGCCGCGACAACGTACCGCCACGCGTGTTGCAGCGACTGGCACGCGGGCACTATTCCGCCCAGGACGAAATCGACCTGCACCTGGCCGACAGCCAGCAGGCCGAAGCCATGTTGCGCCGCTTCCTCCGCGAAGCGATCGATGCCGGCTGGACATGCGTGCGCGTCATCCACGGCAAGGGTCTGCACGCACCCGATGGCGTGCCGACCCTCAAGAATCTCGTCGATCGCCTGCTGCGCCAACGTTCGGACGTACTGGCCTTCCACTCGGCGCCGCCCGCACAGGGCGGCACCGGAGCGGTACTGGTGCTGCTGGCCGCACGCTGACGGCCCCGGCCAGCCTCAATCCTTGATGTCGACGTTGCGCTTCACGGGTTTGTGCACCCAGTGCACGATGATGCCGCGACGGCGCGCGGTGCGTTCGACGTAGGCGATGTACGCGGCATCGTCTTCGATGCGGGGCGAATACTTCGTGCTCTGCTGGGCGGGCGCTGCGGCCGGAGCCGAAGCGAATTCGCTCGTGGTGGCGCAGCCCGACAACGACAAGCCGACGGCCAGCGCAAGCGACAGGCGGATGCAGGTGTTCATGGGGAACCTCCGGTGGACGGTGGATGCGCGATGGCACCGTGCCCTGCCCCGGCGCAAGGCGCCATCGATTCGCTTATACGCCCACGCGGTACCGTCGACCTTTGCCGATCCGGTTTTCCGATGAACGGCATGACTGCCGCCAGATCCAGCGCAGTCGTCAGGATTCAGGCCGGCCCGCTGGTGCCGGACGCGTCACTCACTTCACCCAGTTCGGCCAGCACCGTCGTCGCATAACAGCCCGGCGGCAAGCCGAATCGCAGTCGGAGCACGCCGGGCTCGGGCCATTCCCAGGCCAAGTCCGATGGCCGAAGGCGCAGCGCACGTCGCTCCTGCTCCAGCCCGGCGCGTTCCAGTCCGTCACGCAGGGAGAGCGAAGTCGGATCCGACAGCGTCGCCAGCTCCAGCGCCTTCACCTCGCCATCGCTGCGCAGTTCACCGCGCCCCCACAGCGGACCGCCGGGGTGGATGTCGAAGGCCGCGAGCCGCACCGCGAGGGCTTCGCTCCACGGTTCGGGCCCGAAGACGCTGCGGCTGCCGTCGAGCGACCACACCTCTCCGTCGAGAGGCGCATCCCAATGTCCAGCCTGCACGCGAGCCGCCAGCACGCGATTGAACAACTCGGAGCGCGCGGCGGAGAGCAGGTGCGTCCGCTCCTCACGCGGCACGCGACGGCCTGCGAACATCGCCAGCGCCTTGTCGACGTTGCGCCCGCCGCGCCCGAAGCGCTGCTCGCCGAAATAGTTCGGCACGCCACGCTCGGCGATGGTGCCCAGGCGCGCATCGATTTCGCCGACATCACCCTCGACGTCGCGCAGCGTCAGCACGAATCGATTGCCCGCGAGCGCACCGCGAGGCAGCTTGCGCGCGTGCCAGGCGTGCTCGAGTACCCGAAGCTCGTCCGAGTCCAGCGTCGCGACATCGGGCGACACTTTTTTCGGGATCCACACGCTGAAACGCTGGCGCGTGACCGCATGACGATCCTTCAGGCCGGCATAGCCGATCGCCGATTCCGCGACGCCCGCCCATTGCGCGATGCGCTTGGCGGCGAACGCGGTGTTCATGCCGCGCTTTTCGACGGTCAGCAGCAGGTGTTCCCCGGCGCCGCTGGCCTCGAAGGTATCGATCTCCTCGACGACGAAATCCTCGGGCGACGTGCGCATCCGCGCGACAAGTGCGGGTACGCCGTGGGCGTGAGGCAAGGAATCTTCGCTCACGCGCGAACCAGCAGGCATGCGGCCTGTGCCGCGATACCCTCGCCCCGCCCGGTGAAGCCGAGCTTCTCGGTCGTGGTCGCCTTGACGCTGACGTCGCCGATGTCGATGCCGAGATCCAGAGCGATCAACCGACGCATCTCCTCCGCATGCGGCCCGACCTTGGGTCGCTCGCAGATGACGGTGATGTCGGCATTGCCGACCTTCCAGCCCAGATTGCGGACCAAGTGGTCGCAGTGGCGAACGAAGGCGCGACTGTCGGCCCCCTTCCACTGCGGATCGCTTGGCGGAAAATGACGGCCGATGTCGCCCAGCGCCAGCGCACCCAGCATCGCGTCGCACAGCGCATGCAGGACGACGTCGCCATCGCTGTGCGCGACGATGCCGCGCTCGTGCGGCACGCGCACCCCGCCGAGCATCACGTGGTCGCCATCGCCGAAGGCGTGGACGTCGAAACCCTGGCCGATGCGAAACGGCATCATCGATTCATGTCCTCTGGGTTGAAACTGCGGATGCGCTGCGCTGGAAACAACTGCGCGTTCAACGCTTCTGCAGCTCGAATTCGAACCGCGCCAGGTCCGCCGGCGTGGTCACCTTGAAATTGTCCTCGCGGCCTTCGACCAGCAAAGGGCGCAGGCCCTGGCGCTCCATGGCCATCGCTTCGTCGGTGATCGCGATCCCGGCCGCATGCGCTGCATCCAGCGCCTTCGACAGCTGCAGACGCCGGAACATCTGCGGCGTGAATGCGCGCCAGAGGCGTTCGCGCGGCTCGGTACCGTCGATGCCGCCATCGCTCCCGGCGCGCTTGAGCGTGTCGCGGACAGGCGCTGCGAGGATGGCGCCGACCGGATCGGCGCGCCCCAGATCGATCAGTCTGTCCAGATCGGCATGCGCCAGGTTCGGTCGCGCGGCGTCGTGCACCAGCACGAAATCATCCTGTCGTACCGACTCGGGCAAGGCGTTGATGCCCGCGAGCACCGAATCCGCCCGCTCCGCGCCGCCGATGCTGGTCATCACCGGCTTGCCCGCAATCTCGTCCCATCCCGGCCAATGCGCGTCGTCCTCAGCGAGCACGACCATCACGCCGGCGACCGAGGCATGCATCAGCAGCGCATGCAGGGTCCATGCAATCAGCGGTCGTCCGCCGGCTTCCAGGTACTGCTTGGGCACCTCGGCACCGAATCGCGTGCCCCGGCCCGCTGCGGGCACGACGGCCCAGAGCCCGGCCCGGACGTGATCCGGACTCATGGCGCTTCTTCCGAAGCAGCCGGCACCTCGACCGATGCCGGCGGCTCGACCACGCGGTAGAAGGTTTCGCCCGGCTTGATCATGCCCAGTTCGCTGCGCGCACGTTCCTCCGCGGCAGCTTCGCCGGACTTGAGGTTCTCGACTTCGGCGGCCAACTGTTCATTGCGCTGCTCCAGGCCGCGGTTTTCCGCAGCCTGGCGATCGACCTGGGCCTGCAGGCTCGCAGTGGCGACGGCGCCGCCCTCGCCCAGAAGCAATCGATATTGCAGCCACGCGAGCAGCGCGAACAGCAGCAGCGCAAGAATCCGAAGCGGGCGGGCAGCGTCGCTCATCCGCGTTGCATCAACCCCGCTTCAGCGAGACGAACGCATCCCGGCCAGCGTACTTCGCCGCGGCGCCGAGCTGCTGTTCGATGCGCAGCAGCTGGTTGTACTTCGCGACGCGGTCGCTGCGGCACAGCGAACCGGTCTTGATCTGCGTCGCGGTCGTCGCGACAGCGATGTCGGCAATCGTGGTGTCTTCGGTTTCGCCGGAACGGTGCGAGACGATGGACGCGTACTTCGCGGCATCGGCCATGGCGATGGCTTCGAGCGTTTCGGTCAGCGTACCGATCTGGTTGACCTTGATCAGGATCGCGTTGGCCACGCCCTGGTCGATGCCGTCCTTGAAGATCTTCGGGTTGGTGACGAACAGATCGTCGCCGACGAGCTGGACCTTGCCGGCGAGACGATCGGTCAGCAGCTTCCAGCCGGCCCAGTCGTGTTCGGCCATGCCGTCCTCGATCGTGATGATCGGGTATTCGTTGCACCAGCCGGCGAGGAAGTCGACGAACTGCTCGCTGGTCAGGCGCTTGCCTTCGCCGGTGAGGTTGTACTTGCCGTTCTCGAAGAACTCGCTCGATGCGACGTCGAGGCCGAGCAGCACGTCTTCACCGGCCTTGTAACCGGCCTTGCCGATGGCTTCGAGGATGGTGTCGAGCGCTTCGGAGTTGCTGCGCAGGTCCGGCGCGAAGCCGCCTTCATCGCCGACCGCCGTACTCAGGCCCTTGCCCTTCAGCACCGACTTCAACGCGTGGAAGATCTCGGTGCCGCAGCGCAGCGATTCGGAGAACGAATCGAAGCCCACCGGCAGCACCATGAATTCCTGCAGGTCGACGTTGTTGTCGGCATGCGCACCGCCATTGATGATGTTCATCATCGGCACCGGCAACACGGCTTCGCGACCATTGGCAAGGTACTGCCACAGCGGCTGCTTGCGCGAGGCGGCGACCGCGTGCGCGGCGGCCATCGAAACACCCAGCAGCGCGTTCGCGCCGAGACGGCCCTTGTTCTCGGTACCGTCGAGATCGATGAGGCGCTTGTCGAGGCCGGCCTGGTCGGCGGCATCGAAACCGGCCAGCGCCTGCGCGATGGTCGTGTTGACGTTGGCGACGGCTTTCTGCACGCCCTTGCCGAGGTAACGGGTCTTGTCGCCATCGCGCAGTTCGACGGCTTCCTTGGTGCCGGTGGACGCGCCCGACGGCACCATCGCGCGGCCGAAGGAACCGTCAGACAGCGTGACGTCGGCTTCGAGCGTGGGATTGCCTCGGCTGTCGAGGATTTCGCGGGCGTGGATCTTCGTGATCGTGGTCATGGGCATCGAGTTGAGGTGGATTCAATAGGGTGCGCCTTGGCGCACCGGCTTTTTGTATCGTTGACTCGGAAAACGGTGCGCCGGGGCGCACCCTATACGGTGGTTTCCAGGAATCCGTTGCGCTTGGTCACTTCATCCAGCGCCATCAGCGTTTCCAGCAGCGCGCGCATCTTCGGCAGCGGCCAGGCATTCGGGCCGTCGCTCAGCGCATTCGCGGGATCGGGATGGGTTTCCATGAACAGGCCGGCGATGCCGACGGCGGTGGCGGCGCGCGCCAGCACCGGCACGAATTCGCGCTGGCCGCCGCTGCTGCTGCCCTGCCCGCCCGGCAACTGCACGGAATGCGTGGCGTCGAACACCACCGGGCAGCCGGTGTCGCGCATCACCGCGAGGCTGCGCATGTCGCTGACCAGATTGTTGTAGCCGAAGCTGGCGCCGCGCTCGCAGACCATGATGTCGTGGTTGCCGGTCGACTTCGCCTTGTCGACCACCGGCTTCATGTCCCAGGGCGAGAGGAACTGCCCCTTCTTGATGTTCACCGGCTTGCCGGCGCTGCAGACCTTCTTGATGAAATCGGTCTGGCGCACGAGGAACGCGGGGGTCTGCAGCACGTCGACCACGCTCGCGACTTCGTCCATCGGCGTGTATTCGTGCACGTCGGTCAGCACCGGCACGCCGATCTGTCGCTTCACTTCCGCCAGCACGCGCAGGCCTTCTTCCATGCCCGGGCCACGGAAGCTGGTGCCGGAGGTGCGGTTGGCCTTGTCGAAACTCGACTTGAAGATGAAGGGAATGCCCAGCGAGGACGTGATTTCCTTGAGCTGGCCGGCGACATCGAGCTGCAACTGCTCCGACTCGATGACGCACGGGCCGGCGATCAGGAAGAACGGTTTGTCGAGACCGACGTCGAATCCGCAGAGTTTCACGCGCTCGCCTCCTTCAGCAGTTTGCCGCCCGCCTGTCCTTCATTGGCCTTGTGCTCGCGCGCGGCGCGAATGAAGCCGATGAACAGCGGATGGCCATGACGCGGGGTCGACAGGAATTCCGGATGCGCCTGGCAGGCCAGGAACCAGGGATGCATGGCCTGCGGCAGTTCGACCATTTCGACCAGCAGGTCGTCCATCGACTTGGCCGCGATCACCAGGCCGGCGTCTTCCAGCTGCGTGCGGTAACGGTTGTTGAATTCGTAACGGTGGCGATGACGCTCACCGACCACGTCCTTGCCGTACATGCGATGCGACAGCGTGCCCGGCTTCACCCGCTGCTCCTGCAGGCCCAGGCGCATCGTGCCGCCGAGGTCGCTCTTCTCGTTGCGACGTTCGATCTCGCCGGTGGACGTGCGCCATTCGGTGATCAGGCCGATCACCGGGTGCGGACTCTGGCGGTCGTTCTCGGTGCTGTTGGCGTCGGTCAGCCCCGCGACATGGCGGGCGTAGTCGACGACCGCCGCCTGCATGCCGTAGCAGATGCCGAAATACGGAATGCCCTGCTCGCGCGCGTACTGCGCCGTCAGCACCTTGCCCTCGAAACCGCGGTCGCCGAAGCCACCCGGCACGAGGATGCCGTCGACGCCGGCCAGCACCGTCTCTGCGCCGTCACGTTCGATGTCCTCGGATTCGAGCCACTTGAGCTTCACGCGGCTGCGCTGGCGCAGGCCGCCGTGCTTCAGGGCTTCGGCGACGGACTTGTAGGCGTCCTGGTGATCGACGTACTTGCCGACCACGGCGATGGTCACTTCGTCGATGGGATGCTCGGTGGCATCGACCACGGCCAGCCACTCCGACAGGTCGGCGGTCGGCGAGACCTTCTGCTCCAGGCGCAGGCGCTCGACCACGATCTGGTCGAGCTGCTGCTGGTGCAGCCACATCGGGATCTTGTAGATGTTGTCGAGGTCGACCGCGGAAATGACGGCCTTCTCGGAGACGTTGGTGAACAGTGCGATCTTGCGGCGCTCGCCGTCCGGCAGCGGCTGCTCGCTGCGGCACAGCAGCACGTCGGGCTGGATGCCGATCGAACGCAGTTCCTTCACGGAGTGCTGGGTCGGCTTGGTCTTCAGTTCGCCGGCGGCGGCGATGTACGGCACCAGGGTCAGGTGCATGAACATCGCCTTGTCCGCGCCGCGCTCGGTGCGGATCTGGCGGATGGCTTCGAGGAAGGGCAGCGATTCGATGTCGCCGACCGTACCGCCGATCTCGACCAGGGCCACGTCGAAGCCCTCGGTGGCTGCGTCGATGCAACGCTTGATCTCGTCGGTGATGTGCGGGATGACCTGGACGGTCGCGCCAAGATAGTCGCCCCGACGCTCCTTGCGGATCACCGACTCGTAGATCTTGCCGGTGGTGATGGAGTTCTTGCCGGTCAGGCGGGTGTTGACGTAGCGCTCGTAGTGGCCGAGGTCGAGGTCGGTCTCGGCACCGTCGTCGGTGACATACACCTCGCCGTGCTGGAACGGGCTCATGGTGCCCGGATCGACGTTGATGTACGGATCGAGCTTCAGATGGGTGACGCGGATCGAGCGGGATTCGAGAATCGCCCCGAGCGAGGCGGCCGCTATGCCCTTGCCGAGCGAGGAGACGACACCGCCGGTAACGAAGACGTACTTGGTCATTTATCTTGGCAGCTGGCGAGGCCGCAGCGGTAAATCGGCATCATAGCCGAATTCACCTTGCCCCTCAACGCGCAATCGGGCCGTCGACACGAACTGCAATGCCAGGGGCATCGCCGCCGCCGCCCGCTGCGACACCGCCGGCATCGGCCGACTCAGCGCACGAAATTGCTGCTGATGTCCTTGAATTCGGCCGAGCCGGCCTGCCGCAGCCACTCGAAGGCGAGCATCTCGCGCGAGACGATTTCCACGCCGTGGTCCCGCATGCGGGCGAGCGCCAGGTCCTTGTCGGCAGGCTTGCGCGAGGACACCGCATCGGCAAGCA
This sequence comes from Lysobacteraceae bacterium, assembly GCA_016789405.1. Classification (GTDB taxonomy): domain Bacteria; phylum Pseudomonadota; class Gammaproteobacteria; order Xanthomonadales; family Xanthomonadaceae; genus Lysobacter_I. Next base: position 23 of record JAEUPQ010000008.1, on the reverse strand, counting down.
GGAACACGTCCTTGCCCTGGCCG
>JAEUPQ010000016.1 GCA_016789405.1 Lysobacteraceae bacterium | reverse complement strand
AACTCCAACGAAGTGCTGGAAGCCCTGCGCGAGCCGCTGGGCGGCATCACCAGCGCGGTCAAGCTGGCGCTTGAGCAGACCCCGCCGGAACTGTGCGCCGACGTCGCCGAGCGCGGCATCGTGCTGACCGGTGGCGGCGCGCTGCTGCGCGACCTCGACAAGCTCATCAGCGAGGAAACCGGCCTGCACGTGCAGGTCGCCGATGACCCGCTGACCTGCGTCGCCCGCGGCGGTGGCCGCGCGCTCGAGCTGGTCGACATGCACGGCAACGAGTTCTTCTCGCCCGAGTAATGCCTGTTCGGGGATGGGCCATCCATGGCCCACCCCGAAGCATTGGTCAGGAAGCGCGGTTCCTGACCAATGCCGCAACCGGCCTGCGGCCTGTTGCGTCGGTCCCTCCGTGGACCGAAGCCACGCTGCTTCGATACGCGGCAATCCTCGCCGTCCCTTTTCGCCGAACTCCACCTGACGCCCTGACGTGCCTCCCTACGCCGGCCCCTCCGCACACCGTTCCGAGGACATCGCCGGCACGCTGCGGCTGCTGGTCGCGCTGGCGCTGGCGGTCGCATTGATGCTGCTGGATCACCGCGGCGGCTGGTTGACGACGATCCGAACGCAGGCCGAGGTGCTGGCGCAGCCGCTGTGGCGGCTGGCCGGGCTGCCGGCCAGGCTGGGCGATACCGTGCGCGACGACACCGCGACCCGGGCGCGCCTCGCGAAGGAAAACGAAACCCTGCGCAACGCGCTGCTGATCAGCGGCGCGCGCATCGCGCGGCTGCAGGCCTCGGCAGCGGAGAACACGCGACTGCGCGGCCTGCTGGGCGCCGTGGAGCAGGGCGGGCTGGATGTGCAGCTGGCGCCGGTGCTCGACGTCGCCCTCGACCCGACCCGGCAGCGCCTGTTGCTCGACATCGGCGAGAAGCAGGGCGTGGTGCTTGGGCAGCCGGCGCTCGATGCCGGCGGCGTACTCGGCCAGGTGATCGAAGTGCGCTCGTCCACCGCGACGGTGCTGCTGCTGACCGATCCCGACCACGCGATCCCGGTGGCGGTCTCGCGCAATGGCATCCGCCTGGTGGCCTACGGTCGCGGCGACCGTCTGGAGCTGGCCAATATTCCCACCTCCAGCGACGTGAAGACCGGCGACCTGATCGTCACCTCGGGACTGGGCGGACGTTTTCCGCCGGGCTTCCCGGTCGGCACGATCACCAAGCTCCGCCGCGACGAGAGCCGCGCCTTCCTGGTCGGCGATCTCGAGCCGGCGGCGCAACTGGATCGCGGACGCGATGTCCTGCTGCTGCGCCGCGCCCCCGTGCGTCCGCCGATCGGTCCGGCGCCGGCGGCGACCGCCACCACGGCCGGCACCAGTGCCGTGGTCGGCGCACCGGCCGCCGTGACCGCGCCCGCAGCCCCTGCATCCAAGCCCCTGCCTGCGACGGCTGCGCCCGGAACCGCTGGTCCGCCCGCGCCGCCGCCTGCTCCGAAGGAGCCCGCGCGATGAGCCGTGCGCGCCGCCCCTGGCTGTTCCCGGTCACGCTGTTCGTGGCCCTGCTGCTCGGCCTGCTGCCCCTGCCGACGATGGTCACGCCGCTGCGTCCCTACTGGCTGGCGCTGGTGCTGGCCTACTGGCTGCTGGAAGACCACGAGCGCGTCGGCCTGGTCACCGCCTTCGTGCTCGGGCTCGTCGCCGACATCGCCTTCGGCAGCCTGCTCGGCGAGCACGCGTTGCGCCTCACCGTGCTGACCTTCATCCTGCAGCGCTTCCGTCCGCAGCTGCGCTTCTTTCCCATGGCGCAGCAGGCGTTCGCGATCGGCGGGCTGCTGCTCAACGACCTCGTGATCGCCACCGCGATCCACTTCGTGATCGGCCGCCCGCTGGACGGCTGGATGCACTGGTGGACGCCGATGATCGGCGCCGCGCTCTGGCCGCCGCTGTTCGTCCTGCTCGACGGACTGCGCGTGGGCCGGAAGCATTGAGAGCCTGAGCATGCGCCGCCGCTACATCCGCAATTCCGCGATGGAGGCCGAGCAGTTCCGCCGTCGCGCGGCGCTGGGTTTCCTGTGCGTGGGGCTTGCGCTGTCCGGGCTCGCCGGCTGGTACTTCAAGCTGCAGATCCTGGACCACACCGACTACGCCAAGAAGTCGCAGGAAAACCGCGTCAAGCAGCGGCCCGAGGTGCCGGCGCGCGGACTGATCTACGACCGCAAGGGGCGCGTGCTGGCCGACAACGTGCCGGCCTACCGCCTCGACGTGGTGCCCGCCGAAGCCGGCGACATCGACGCGCTGGTCGCTTCCCTGTCGAAGATCATCGCGCTCACGCCCGACGACATCGCGCGTTTCAACGACACCCGCCGCGCGACGCGCAGCTTCCTGCCGGTGACGCTGCGCCTGAAGATCACCGATGAAGAGGCCGCGCGCTTCGCGGTCGATCGCTGGCGCTACCCCGGCGTCGAGCTGGTGCCCTACCTGACGCGGCGCTATCCCTACGGCGACCTCTTCGGCCACGTCGTCGGCTACGTCGGCCGCATCGACAAGCGCGACCTGGAGAAGCTCGGCGAAGGCACCGCGGCGTTCAGCCATACGGGCAAGGCCGGCCTCGAGCGCTACTACGACGACGTGCTGCGCGGGAAGATCGGTTTCGAGCAGATCGAGACGAACGTGGAAGGTCGCATCATCGGCAGCCTCGGCCGGATCCCGGCCACGCCCGGCGCCGACCTGCGCCTGAGCATCGACGCCGACCTGCAGCGCGCGGCCAGCATCGCATTCGGCGAACTCACCGGTTCCGCCATCGCGGTCGATCCGCGCACCGGCGAAGTGCTGGCCATGGTCAGCCTGCCGGCGTACGACCCGAACCTGTTCGTCAACGGCATCTCGCACACCGACTATCGCCGTTTCATGGACGATCCGGCGCGACCGCTGTTCAACCGCAACGTGCTGGGCGGCGTCGCGCCGGGTTCCACGCTCAAGCCGCTGATCACGCTGGCCGGCATGGACAGCGGCCTGCGCACGCCCGACGACCGCGTGCTGTCCACCGGCGAATTCCGCATTCCCGGCCAGAAGCGCGGCTATCGCGATTCGCACGGCGGCGGCCACGGCTGGACGGATGCACGCAAGGCGATCGCCGATTCGGTGAACACCTACTACTACAAGCTGTCGTTGGACATGGGCATCCGGCGGTTCGACGAATACCTGTCGCTGTACGGATTCGGCGCGCCCACCGGCATCGACATGTCGGGCGAATCGGGCGGCATCCTGCCCTCGCCGGAGTGGAAGGCGAAGAACGCGAAGAAGCAGGGCTCGTGGTATCTCGGCGACACGGTGATCACCAGCATCGGACAGGGCTTCTGGAAGGCCACGCCGCTGCAGCTGGCGCAAGGCACCGGCGCGCTTGCCGACGACGGCCGCCTGCGTCGCCCGCACCTGGTGAAGGATCGCCGCGATGATTTCGACAAGCCTTGGACGCCCCTGGTGCAACCGCCGCCGCGCCTGATCAGCCGCAGCCCCGCGCACCTGCAGGTGGTACGGGAAGGCATGATCCGCACGGTGCATGGCCCCGGCGGCACGGCGCGCGCGATCAGCCACGGCCTGCCGTACCAGATCGCCGGCAAGACCGGCACCGCGCAGGTGATCAGTCGGCGCGGCAGTGCGAGCCTCGATCCCCGCTCGTTGCCGATGCACCTGCGTCACCGCGCGCTGTTCATCGGCTATGCGCCCGCCGAAAACCCGACGATTGCCCTGGCGGTCGTGGTGGAGGGCGGCGGCTACGGTGGCAGCACCGCGGCGCCGATCGCGCGCAAGATCTTCGACGCCTGGCTGCTCGGCAAGATGCCGGAAGACCCGAAAGCGCCGGCCGTGGACGACCGTGCGGCGATCGATGTCCACGCATCTGCGCCTGCCACTGCAACGACACCGGCAACCTCGTCTGCAGGTGCGTCGCCGACGCAGGCCGTCGTTCGCCCCGTCGTGCCGCCCACCGCTGCGCAGCCGCTGGCGACGCAGCCTCCCCGGAAGCCGCCGACGCCATGAAGACTTTCGTCCGCTGGCTCTACGACCTGTTCCTGCGATTCACGCGCACGCTGGACCTGCCGCTGCTCGGCGCCTTGCTTGCGCTGATGGTGATCGGCCTGATGGTGCTGTACAGCGCGGGCAACGAAAGTCCGAGGCTGGTCATCGCACAGGGGGTGCGCTACGGCGTCGGCCTCGGCGCATTGTGGCTGCTGTCGCGCGTCTCCCCCACGCAGTTGCGCAGCGTGACGCCCCTCGTCTTCGCCGCATCGCTGCTGCCGCTGGTCGCGGTGCTGTTCATCGGCGATGGCAAGCACGGCAACCACTGGATCAATCTCGGCGTGTTCTTTTTCCAGCCCGCCGAACTGCTGAAGCTGAGCCTGCCGATGATGGCGGCATGGTACCTGCAGCAGCAGCGCCTGCCGCCGCGTTTCCTGACCGTGGTGACCTGCGGCGTGATCATCGGCGTGCCGACCGGATTGATCCTGCTGCAGCCCGATTTCGGTACCGCGATGCTGGTCGCGTCCAGTGGCGCCTTCGCGTTGTTCCTCTCGGGCCTGCCGTGGCGCTGGTTCGCCATCGCCGGCGCGAGCGGTGCCGCGGCCGCGCCGGTGGCCTGGTTCTGGTTCCTCCGTCCGTACCAGAAGGATCGCATCCTCACCTTCCTCGACCCCGAGCGCGACCCGCTTGGCACGGGCTGGAACATCATCCAGTCGAAGATCGCGATCGGCTCGGGCCACTGGACCGGCCAGGGCTGGGGGCAGGGCACGCAATCGCATCTCGACTACTTGCCCGAACACACCACCGACTTCATCTTCGCCGTGCTGTCCGAGGAGTTCGGCTGGGTCGGCGTCGCCGTGGTCCTCGCCCTGTACGTGTTCGTGATCGGCCGCTGCCTGTGGATCGCCAGCGAAGCCCGCGACACCTACTCGCGCCTGCTCGCCGGCGCACTGGGCCTCGCGTTCTCGGTCTACGTGATCGTCAATGCCAGCATGATCTCCGGCCTGCTGCCGGTGGTCGGCGTGCCCATGCCCCTGCTCAGCTACGGCGGCACCGCCGCCGTCTCGCTGCTCGCCGGCCTCGGCGTGGTGATGGCGATGAAGGAAAAGCGCTGAGACATTCCTGACGCCGCGCATCGATCCGCCCGCCCGGTCTGTGCCCATTCGATGCCGGCTCCGCCACCGGGCCGCCAGCTAGCTACCTGATCGCGGCGCCCGGCGCGCCGACCGCCTTCACCCCCGCTCGCATCATCTCCCCGGCCAGCCACTCGCCCCGATCTTGCAGCTCGTCGCAGCAAGGATCGCACTTCACAGTCGGAACTAAATGTGATGTTATAACGTTTTAATTCTGGGTGATCGGAGTGCAGCGCGTGTTCGGACGGAAGAGGCAGGGCGGGATGGCGATGCTGGCGGTGGTCGCGACGAGCGTCGGCGTGCCGGCCTGGGCGGATGGGCGGGTTTCCGCGGAGGCCGAAGCGTCTTCCCTCGATCGGGTGACCGTGGTCGGGCGCCGGCTCGATGAACGCGAAAAGCCGACGCAGACCGGTTCCCGTCTGGGCCTCTCGCAGGAGGAGGTGCCGGCGGCGCTGGACGTGCTGGACCAGGACGACCTGCTGGTGCGTGGCGTGCGCAGCAGCATCGATGCGTTGATGCTGTCGCCGGGCGTCACCGCAGCCGACCTGCCGTCGTCGCCGGGCACGGCATCGATGCGCGGCTTTACCGGCGGCGCGATCTCGCTGCTGGTGGACGGCACGCGGCAGACCGCGTCGACGCTGATCACGCGCGATCTCGACCCCTGGGCCTTCGAGCGCATCGAGGTGCTGAAAGGCCCGGCGTCGGTGCTGTACGGCGAGGGCGCGCTGGCCGGCGCGATCAATCTGGTGCCCAAGCGCGCACAGCCGGGCGAGACCGCCTGGTCGGGCCTGCTGTCGGCCGGCAGCTTCGGCCAGTCGCGCGTCGCGCTGGACGGCAATCTGGATTTGTCCGAGACCACGGCATTGCGGCTGGTCGCGAGCCATCGCACCGGCGGGCGCGATGTCGACGACAGCGACAGCCGCATGCTGGCGGCATCGGCGTCGCTGGCCTGGCTGCCCAGCGACGACCTGCGCATCGATCTTGCCCTCGACCATCAGGAAGACGATTACGACACCGCCTACTGGGGCGCGCCGCTGGTGCCGGTGGCGATCGCGGGCGACCCGTCGGGCCTGGTGCGCGATGGCCGCAACGGCTACGTCGTCGATCGCGCGCAGCGCCGCACGAACTACAACGTCGACGACGCGGTGCAGATCTCGAAGAGCGACTGGTTGCGCGGTCGCGTGCAGTGGCGGATCGGCGACACCTGGCGTTTCACCGGCGATGCGGCGCTGTACGACGCCGAGCGCCGCTGGCACAACGCCGAGACCTTCAGCTACGTGCCGGCGACCGGACTGCTGGCGCGATCGAGCACGCGCATCGAGCACGATCACCGGTTCTGGACCGTGCGCGGCGCGTTCTCGGCAGATGCGACGCTGGGCGGGTTGCGCAATCGCTTCAGTGCCGGCGCGGAATTCAACCGCAACCGCTTCCGCAATCCGCGCCAGTTCGCGACGGTGGCGGCGGTGGACCCGAACGCGCCGGTGCGCGGCGTGTTTCCGTACGGGCAGGGCGCGGAGAACGTGTTCCACAGCGATGTGCAGGCAGCATCGGTGTTCGTGGAGGACGCACTGAATCTGTCGGACGGTTGGCTGCTCGTCGGCGGCCTGCGCTACGACCGCGTCGATCTGGATCGCCGCATCAATGCCGGTGCGCCGTTCGGTCGCCGCTACTCGCCGCTGTCGTGGCGCATCGGCACCACGGTGGACCTGGCGAAGCAGGTGCAGGCGTATGCGCAGGTGAGCGAGGCGAGCGCGCCGGTCGGCAGCATGCTGATCCTGTCGCTGGCGAACTCGCGCTTCGACCTCACATCGGGACGCGCGTACGACGCGGGCCTGAAGGCGAGCTTCCTCGATGGCCGCCTTGACGCGAACCTCGCGGCCTACCTGATCCGCCACGACGACATCGTCACCCGCGATCCGGCGAATCCGGCGCTGTCGGTGCAGGGCGGGCGGCAGTCGTCGCGTGGCATCGAGGCATCGCTGGGCGCGCGCATCGGCGAACGCCTGCGCGTGGATGCATCCTTCGCTGCACTCGATGCGCGCTTCGACACGCTGATCGAAGCCGGCGGCGCGAACCGACGCGGCAACACGCCGCCGAACGTGCCGGAACGCATCGCGAGCCTGTTCGCGAGCTACGGTTTCGAGCGCGTACCGATGACCGTGAGCGTCGGCGCGCGCCACGCGGGGCGGTTCTACACCGACAACGCCAACCTGTATCGCGTCGACGGGCACACGACGGTGGATGCGTCGCTGGCCTATCGCTTCGCCAATGGCGAGCTGACCCTGCGCGGACGCAACCTCGGCGACGCCTTCTACGCCGAATGGGCGGGCGGCGCCAGCGACCAGTTCCTGCTCGGCGCGCCGCGCAGCGCCGAACTCGAATGGCGCATGCGCTTCTGATGTCGGCACACGAGGACGCCATGGACAATATTCTCGAACTGGACCGCGTGACGAAACGCTTCGGCGAACGCACGGCGGTGGACGACCTGTCGCTGCGCATCGGCGCGGGCGAGATCTATGCGCTGCTCGGGCCGAACGGCGCGGGCAAGACCACGACACTGAACATGATCCTGGGATTTCTCGCGCCGGATGCGGGCGAGGTATCGGTCGATGGCTTCGATGTCGCCCGCGATCCGATGCGTGCGCGTGCGGCGATCGCCTACCTGCCGGAAACGGTGATGCTCAACCCGACGCTGAGCGGGATCGAGAACCTGCGCTACTTCGCGCTGCTGTGCGGACGTCGCGTGGATGCGTCGACCGCACGCGAGCTGCTGTCGTCCGCAGGCCTGCAGGCGGATGCGCACGCGCGGCGCACGGAAGGCTATTCGAAGGGCATGCGGCAGAAGGTGGGCCTGGCGATCGCGCTCGCGAAGGATGCGCGGCTGCTACTGCTCGACGAGCCGACCTCGGGACTGGATGCGTCGGCGTCGAACGACTTCACCCGCGTCATCCGCATCGCGTCCTCGCGCGGCATGGCGGTGCTGATGGCGACGCATGATCTGTATCGCGTGGCCGACGCCGCGGATCGCATCGGCATCCTGCACGGCGGCCGCCTGCGGCTGGAGCGCGATGTCGACGGGCTGTGCGCCGCGTCGCTGGAGTCGCTGTACCTCGAGCGGCTGGCGCAGGAGCCGCAGGCGGCATGATCGCGTCCCTGGTCCGCATGGAAGCGATGATGCTGCTGCGCGAGCGCAGGATCGCGGGCGCGCTCGCGACAGCGGCGGTGCTGGTGCTGATGGCCTGGGCCTGGGCCAGCGCGGGACTGCTGCGCGAGGACGCGGCCAAGCGCGAGGTCGCGTCTGCCGAGCGCGCGCGCTGGCTGGGGCAGGAGGCGAAGGATCCGCACTCCGCCGCGCACTACAGCATCCATGCCTTCAAGCCGATCCTGCCGCTGGCGGCGCTCGATCCGGGGATCGAACCCTTCGTGGGTCAGTCGGTGTGGCTGGAGGCGCATCACCAGAATGATCCGCTGTACCGGCCGCAGGCCGATGCTTCGCGCCTGCAGCGCGCGGGCCTGCCCAATCCCGCTGCGCTGTGGCTGCTGCTCGCGCCATTGCTGGCCTTCCTGCTGGCGCATGCGGCGGTGTCGGCGGCGCGCGAGCGCGGTAGCTGGCGCTTCGTGCTCGCCGGCGCGGCGTCGCCCCTGCGCATGCTGTCGGCCAAGGCCATCGCGGCTTGGACATTGGTGTCCGCCGCGCTGGTGCTGCCGGCCTTCGTCGGCATGGCCGCATTGGTCGCTGCGCGCGGCGAGTGGGATGCGGACACTGCGGTACGCGCAGTCGGCTGGCTGCTCGTCGCGCTGGCCTACGTGGCGGTCGTGGTGCTGCTCGGCATCGCGCTGGTCGCGCGCATGCGCGCCACGCGCCTGGCGGTGGCGGGACTGTTCGTCGCCTGGGCGGTGGTGTTCGTCGCGCTGCCGCGCTGGGCCAGCGACGCTGCAATCCGCGCGCTGCCGCTGCCGTCGGGGCAGGACGTGCGCGCGCAATTGCTCGCCGAAGCGCCGGCCTACTGGCTCGCCGACGAAGCGAAGGCGCGACGTGCGGAGCTGCTGCATCGCCATGGCGTGGACAGCGTCGAGGCGCTGCCGGTGGATCTGCGCGGCGCCGAGCTGGATGCGGCCGAACGTCATTCCCACAGCGTGTTCGACCGCGTGATCGGCGGCTACCAGCAGCGCATGGCCGAGCAGGACGGGCATTTCCGGCGATGGGCCGCGCTGTCGCCTGCGATCGCGGCCGGCGCACTGTCGCAGGCCTTCGCCGGCACCGATTTCGGCCATCATCGCGCGTTCGTGGTCGCGGCCGAGTCCTACCGGCGCGCGCTGGTCAACCGGATGAACGCCGAAGTCATGCGGCATGCCGGTGATGCGCCTGGTGGGCGTTACCAGGCCGATGCGTCGCTGTGGCGGCAGATTCCCGATTTCGCGCATCGTCCGCCGCGCATCGTGGACGATGGCGTGGTCGATCCGGTGGCGTGGGGGTCGATCGCGGCCTGGCTGGCGATCGCCTTATCGATCTTCCTGTGGTCCGCGCGGCGGGTGCGGCCATGAGTGCGGTGGTGGATCCGATCGCCGCGCAGGCCGGCATCGCGCCCGCGCCATTCGTGCGGGCACGCCTCACGGCACTGTGGCGCTGGGAGTGCGCCGCGCTGCTGCGCAGGCCGCTGCTGTGGTGCCTGCTGATCGCGATGGCACTAGCGATGGTGCTCGGCGCGCGCGCGGGCGCGTCGCTGCATGCGACGCAGTCTGCTGCGCAGGCGCGTGCGGCGCGCGACGACGCGGCGTGGATCGATCACCTGCTCGCGCAGGTGCGGCGCGACGACGTGCAGGCCGACGCGCCGCTGCCCTACTGGCAGGATCCGACCGATGTCGGCGGTTTCAGCCGCTACATGCTGCGCGTGCAGGCGACGAAACCGCAGTTGCCGACCTCGCCGCTGGCCGTGGGGCAGAGCGACCTGCTGCCCTCGCGCGTGCCGGTGAAGCTGGAGACGCTGTTCGGCATCGAGCCGACCTACGATGCCGAGCCGCCGCGCGCGCTGGCGCTGGGCCGCTTCGACCTCGGGTTCGTGCTGGTGCAGTTGCTGCCGCTGGCCTTGCTGCTGCTGGTGGCGCTGACCGCGACCTTCGAGCGCGACCACGGCATGCTGCGGCTGGTGGCGGCGCAGCCGGTCCCGGCGCGCACGTGGCTAGGTGCGCGGATGCTCGCGCTCGCGACCTGGGTACTGCCGGCGCTGGTGCTGTCGCTGCTGCTGGCGCTGTGGGGCGCGGGCGTGCCGTTCGCGCAGGCGATGCCCGAGATCCTGGCGGCCTGCGTGCTGGTCGCGGCCTATGCCGCGTTCTGGCTGGCGGCCGGCTGCGTGCTCGTGGCCGCGCTGCCGCACGCTTCGGCAGCGCTGCTGTCGTCGGTCGCGCTGTGGGCCGTGCTCTGCCTCGGCGGGCCAGTGGCGCTGGCGGCGGGCGCCACCCTGCTGTCGCCGGCGCCTTCGCGCATGGCCTACATCGATGCCCAGCGCCGCGCTACCGATGCTGTGCAGGCCGATCGTGCCGCGCTGATCGACGCGGCCTTCGCCGCCGATCCGCTGCTGTCTCCGCATCGCGACAAGGTCGGCACGCTGGACTACGCCACGCGGCTGTATTTCCTCGCGCCGATGATCGAGTCGCGGCTGGCGGATCGCCAGGCCGCCTTCGTCGACAACGCGACGCGGCAGCAGCGCTGGTCGGTCTTCGCCGGCTACCTGGTGCCCGCGCTGGGCATGGATCGCGCGCTGTCGACGCTGGCCGGCACCGATGCCGAGCGTCACCGGCGCTTCGAGCAGCAGGTGCGCGGCTACCAGGGCGCGCTGCGCGACTTCTTCGGCACGCGCATCCGCACGCAGATCGCGCGTCCCACGCCGCGTGGCGAACGCGACTACCTGCGCAAGAACTTCACCGATCATCGCCGCATTCCCGCGTTCGCGATGGACGATGCCCCCTCGTCCGCGCGTGTCGGCACGGCGCTGGCCATGGCCGCCTGGCTGTCGCTGCTGGCAGCGACCCTCGTTCTGTTCGCTGGTCGGCGCCTGCGCCGCTGGCCCAAGGAGATCTGACGCATGATGCGCATCCTGCCGGCGGCGCTCGCCGCCGCCTTCCTGCCGCACGCCGCGCCCTGCCTCGCGCAGCGCGTGGACGACAACGCCGTCACCGAAGCCGAGGACGCGTTCGGTACCTCGATCGGCAGCGAGACCATCGGCATCTACAGCGCGCGCAGCGTGCGCGGGTTCTCGCCGGTGCAGGCGGGCAACGTGCGCATCGAAGGCCTGTACTTCGATCGCCAGGGTGCGCTGCCGCCGCGATTGATGGAAGGCTCGACCGTGCGCGTGGGCCTGTCGGCGCAGAGCTACCTGTTTCCCGCGCCGACGGGCATCGTCGATTACCGCCTGCAGAAGGTCGGCGACAAGCGCGTGAGCAGCCTGGCGGTGACCGCCGGTCCGTACGATGGCGGTTCGGTCGAGGCGGATGTACGCCTGCCGTTCGCGGATGCGCGCTTCGGCGTCGCCGCCGGCGTGTCGTATTCGCAGGAAGAGTATTACGACGGTTCCGATGCGCCGTTCCTGCGCGCGGCGGTGGTACCGCGCTGGCGCCCGACCGAGGACATCGACGTGCTCGCGTTCGCCAGTGTGTCGCGCGGCCGCGACGAGGAAGCGCCGCCGGCGATCCGCACGGCGGGTTCGTTCCTGCCGCCGCGCGTGGAGCGTCGCCGCTACTTCGGGCAGACCTGGGCCGACGGCGAAACCGAGAGCCTGAACTACGGCGTGCTGGCCAAGGCGCGGATGGGACACGACTGGGCGTTCGCCGGTGGCCTGTTCCATTCCAGTTTCGAGCGCCTGCAGGGCTTTGCCGAACAGTTCGTCGGCACCACGCGCCAGGGCCTGACACGCGAGACGGTCATCGCCGATCCCTCGCAGCGCTATGCCTCCACCAGCGGCGAACTGCGCCTGAGCCGCAGCATCGTCGAAGGCCCGCGCCTGCATGTGCTGCACGCGTCCCTGCGCGGCCGCCGCCTGCACAGCCGCTATGGCGGTTCGGCGACACCGCTGGTGCTGCCGGAACGCCGGCTTGGCGAGATCCTGCGCGTGCCGCGCCCCGAGTTCGCGTTCCGCGAGCGCACCCGCGACCTGGTCGAACAGCGCACGCTGGGCCTGGCTTACGAGGGTCGCTGGCGCGAGGTCGGCGAATGGAGCGTCGGCGTGCAGAAGACCGACTACGAAAAGCGCATCGAACCGCCGGGCGCGCCGCCGACCACCACGACCGACGATCCCTGGCTGGTGAACGCGACCGCATCGTGGTTCGCCACCGACCGTCTTGCCGTCTACGCCGGACACACGCGCGGACTGGAAGAGAGCGGCCTCGCGCCGGCCGACGTGGCCAACCGCAACGAAGCCCTGCCGGCCATCCGCACCCGACAGACCGACGCGGGCATCCGCTGGCAGATCGGACGCTCGATGAAGCTGGTCGCGGGCCTGTTCGACGTACGCAAGCCGTACTTCATCACCGACGACGCCAACGTGCTGCGCGTGCAGGGCGACGTGCGCCATCGCGGCCTGGAGCTGAGCCTCAGCGGCAAGCCGCACGAGGACCTGAGCGTGATCGTGGGTGCGGTGCTGATGGATCCGGAGGTCACCGGCGTCGCGGTGCGCGAGGGCCGCATCGGCGACAAGCCGGTGGGGCAGAGCGATCGCACCTTCCGCACCGATCTCGAATACCGCCCGCCGACGCTGCGCGGCTGGTCCTTCGACTTCGCCGCCACGCATGTCGGCGACCGCACCGCGTCGCGCGACGGACGCAGCGAAGTGCCGGCCTACACGATGCTGGACCTGGGCGCGCGCTATCGCTTCGCGCTGGGACGGCACAAGGCGATGCTGCGCCTGCAGGCGCTGAACCTCACCGATGCCTGGACCTGGAACATCTACGGCAGCAACAGCTTCGGCCTGACCGATGGCCGTCGCTTCCAGGCGCAACTGGCCATCGATTTCGACGGACCCTGACTTTCCGGAGCGCAAGCGCATGGAACGCGACGACATCGCAACAGAAAGGATCACGACGCCATCGGCGGCAAGCGTCGTCGCGCGCTGCCACAGCGGCATCTGCCACGGCACGCTGGGCGAACTGCTGCAGGGGCCGGTCGACGACGAGGACGGCACGCCGCAGATCGGCCTGATCTCGCTGCCGATCCGTCGCTACAGCTGGGTGCATTTCCAGCCGGGCGAAACCGCAGGCGAGGTGCCCGGTCTCGGCGCGAAACGTCGCTGCCAGCGTGCGGTCGACCTGTACCTGCAGCGCACGGGACGCCGGCTGCCGCCCGGGCGATGGCACCACGATTCCGAACTGCCCGAAGGCAAGGGCATGGCCAGTTCGACCGCCGACGTGGTCGCGACCCTGCGTTGCCTGGACTCGATATTCGACACGCGCACGCCGGCATCGGTGGTCTGCGACATCCTGCGCGAGATCGAGCGCTCGGACAGCGTCTTCCTCGACCGTTACGCGCTGTACCTCAGCGGTCGCCAGGCGGTGGTGCGCCGCTTCGCCTACATGCCGCAGTACCACGCCTGCTACATCGACGAAGGCGGCGCAGTGGACACCGAGCGCAGCGGTCCCGCGTTGCTGTCGTACTACCGCAGCCGTGCCGACGCCTACGCCGCCAACCTGCAGCGCGCGATCGAAGCCTTCGATCGCGGCGACGCGGCCGGCATCGCGCACTGCGCCACCGCCAGCGCGCTGCTGGCGCAGGGCGTGCTGCCCAAGCGCAGCTTCGATGCCATGCTCGCGCAGCGGGCGCGCTTCGGTGCCGACGGAATAGTGGTTGCCCACACGGGCAGCGTGATCGGCTACCTCTTCCGCGAGGCGCCCGATCCGGCGCGGATGGGCGCGTTGTCCGCCTTCTTCCTCGACCTCGGCCACCAGTGCCGTTTCGTCCGTGCGGGATTCTGACCATGTATGCGCATATCTCCGATGCGATCAAGGCGCCGCAGATCGTGCGCCTGCGCCGCAACCTGTTCGTGGCGCGGTTCGAGACGATGAAGGTGTACTCGACGGTGGCCGCGGTCGACCGCCTGCTGCGCGAGGGCCGCGTGCGACGTGACGACACCCTGCTCGACAGCTCGAGCGGCATCTATGCCTACGCGCTGGCGCTGGCCTGCCACAAGTTCGGCATGCGCTGCCACATCGTCGCGTCGAAGACGGTGGACCGCACGCTGATGATGCAATTGCAGGTGCTGGGTGCGACCGTGCAGCAGGTGCCTCCGCAGGACACGCTGAAGATGGACCAGAGCCTGCGCGTGGCGATCATCGGCGAGATCCTGCGCGAGCGCCCGGACGTGCACTGGATGCGCCAGTACCACGACGACATCCACTACGCCGGTTACGTGCCGGTGGCGGACAGCATCGCCCACGAGATCGGCACCGACCGCCTGAGCGTGGTCGGCGGCGTCGGTTCGGGCTGTTCCACCGGCGGCCTGGCGGTGGCGCTGCGCGATCACGATCCCTCGGTCGAACTGATCGGTGTACAGCCCTACGGCAGCGTCACCTTCGGCAGCGAGGGGATCGAGGATCCGGGCATCATCATCGCCGGCATCGGCAGTTCGATCCCGTTCCAGAACGTGCGCCATGCCCTGTACGACGCGATCCACTGGGTGGCGTTCGACCATGGCCTCAGCGGCGCGATCGCGCTGCTGCGCGAGCACGCGCTGTTCGCGGGACTCTCATCGGGCTGCGCCTATCTCGTCGCCGAACGCGAGGCGCGCCTGCGTCCGGATCGCGACGTGCTGTTCATCGCCGCCGACACCGGGCACCGCTACGTCGAGCACGTGTTCGCGCAGCATGAACGCGCGCAGCCGCTGCAGGCGCTGTCGCCGCGCGTGGTGCATGCCCTCGACGAACTGTCGCTGCCCTGGTCGGCGATGGCCTGGGGCCGGCGCCCGTGGCCGTCGGCCGACGCACCAATCGCCCCGATCGAAATGAACGCCACGCGCGTGGCTGACGTGGCCTGAGCGCCCGACGCCGCTTCCATGGACTTTTCATTCCTTCCTTTCCTCTCCTTCCGCAAGGAACGCACATGGCACACCTGTTGATGATCGAAAGCTGGGTCGGCGGCACCGGGCGGCTGTTTCCGGCCGCGATCCGCCGCCTCGGCCACCGCTACACCTTCGTCGCGCGCAACCGCGGGCATTACCTGGATGCGCGCACGCGCGAGATCCATCCGGTGATCGAGCACGCCGACCACGTGCTCACCGCCGAGACGAACGACCTGCCGTCGCTGGTGGAATTCCTGCGCCAGCAGCACCAGGTGCTGGGCTTCGATGGCGTGGTCACCATCTGCGACTACTACATCGATACCGTGGCCGAGGTCGCGAAGTCGCTGAACCTGCCGCAGAGCTTTCCCGACCGCGTCGCCGACATCCGCCGCAAGGATCGTGTGCGCGAAGCGATCGCGCGCGCCGGTCTGCCGAACCCGGAGTTCGCCGTCGCCGACGACTGGGCGTCCACGCTCGCCGCAGCGCAGCGCATCGGCTTCCCGCTGGTGCTCAAGCCGACGGATCTGGCGTCCAGCGCCTTCGTGCGCTTCGTGCGCGACGAGGCCGAGCTGCGCGAAGCCTTCGACGCGCTGGCCGCGTTCCCGAAGAACTTCCGCGAGCAGGCGCGCCCGATACAGTGGCTGCTGGAGGCGTACATGACCGGCGAGGAGGTCAGCGTCGAGGCGGTCACCCACGACGGCGAGACCACCATCCTCGGCATCACCGACAAGAGCGTCACCGGCTTCCCGTACTTCATCGAGGACGGCCACATGTTCCCGGCGGCGCTGGACCCGGCGACCGAACAGGCCGTGCACGCGCTGGTGCTGGGCGCGCTGCGTGCGGTGGGGCTCGACCACGGCATCAGCCACACCGAGGTCAAGCTGACCCCGGACGGTCCGCGCGTGGTCGAGATCAATCCGCGTCCCGGCGGCAACTACATCGCCGAACTCATCCAGCGCGTCACCGGCATCGACCTGCTCGAAGCGCAGATCGAGCTGGCGCTGGGCCGCCGGCCCGCGCTCGCGCGCGCAACCACCGGCGTCCACAGTGCCGCGATCAAGTTCCTGGTGCCGCCGCGCGGCGGCCAGCTCGCCGCTTTGCGGGGAACGGAATCGCTCGACGGCGACCCGCACCTGGCGCGCGCCGCCGTGCCTGCGCTGCGCGACGTCAGCGTCGCCGCGCCGATCGACAACGCCTGCTACCTCGGCCACGTGCTCGCCTTCGACGCACACGGTACCGGCGCGCGCGCGCATGCCGAACAGGCGCTGCGTCGCGTCGAATTCGACTTCGCCGATTGATCCGCACCTAGTCCAGCATGGAAACCGACATGTCCACGAATCCATCCGCTTCCGCGTCGCCCGCGCCCGGCGATGTCGACGACCTGATCCGCGCGGTGCTGCGCGGCGAGCACGGCCCCGATCCCGCCGAACAGCACGCCGTCGGCGCGTTCTGGGTGCGCCAGAGCACCCAGTTCCCCGGCACCGACCATAAGTACCGCAACTACTACCTCGTACTGCGCGTCGGCGCGGGCTTCGGCGGTTGCTGTCTCGAACGCGACCAGTTGCCGTCGGAGATCGCCGAGGAACTCTCCGGTCGCTCCGTCGCCGAATTGCTCGTCGATTCGCGCGCACCGGTGCGCATCGCCGCGCTGGATGCCTACCTGTGCGCGGCGCATCCGCACCGCGACGATCCACGCGCCACGCCGATGCTGCTGCCGCACGGCACGCCGCTGCAGCGCGCGGAAGCGCGCGACCGCGCCATCGCGGGGCTGCTGGACATCGTGCCCGGACAGCGTGTCGGCCTGATCGGCGTGGTCAATCCGCTGGTCGCGGCGATCCGCGCCCACGGCGGCACCTGCCTGCCCTGCGACTTCAACATGGCCACGACCGCCGACGGCACGCCGGTCGTGCGCGACATGGGGCCGGTGCTGGAGACGGCCGACATGATCGTCGCCACCGGCATGACCCTCGGCAACGGCTCGTTCGACACCATTCTCGCGGCGGTGCGCCGGCGCGGCATTCCGTTCGTGGTCTACGCGCAGACCGGCAGCGCGATCGTGCCGCGCTTCCTCGGCCACGGCGTCACCGGCATCTCGGCGGAACCCTTCCCGTTCTCGCAGTTCAGCGCCGATCCCACGCCGATCCATCTCTATCGCGACACGGCGTCCGCGACGCGCGCGGCATGAGCGCCGACGCGACCGCCGGATCGGCCGCGGCCGTGCCCGCGCCGCTGGCCGATCCGCGTCGGCGGCTCGGCCTGAACGTGCTGCTGGTCTACACGTTCTTCATGGTCGCGGGCTTCGCGATGCTGATGCCGCTGGTCGCGGTGCACTTCGTGAAGAACGTGGGCCTGGGCGTGGCGGCGGTCGGCGTGGCGCTGGCGCTGCGCCAGGTGATGCAGCAGGGGCTGGCGATCGGCGGCGGCATGCTCGCCGACCGCTACGGCGTGAAGACGATGATGTGCCTGGGCGTGCTGCTGCGCGCCGTGGGCTTCTCCGCGCTGGCTTTCGCCGGCGACCTGCCGCTGCTGCTGGTGGCGATGGCGCTGTCGGCGCTGGGCGGCGCGCTGTTCGAGGCGCCGTACCAGGCAGCGATCGCCGCGCTCACCGACGACAGCGACCGGCCGCGCTACTACGCGCTGAGCAACTGGGTCAGCGGTGTCGCGACCACGCTGGGCCCGCTGATCGGCGTGGCCCTGCTGCGCTTCGATTTCCAGTGGGTCTGCCACGCCGCCGCTGCCTGCTTCGCGCTCAACTTCCTGATCGTCTGGCGCGGCCTGCCGGCATTGCCCGCGCCGTCGAAGCCGCCGTCGATGCTGGGCAACGTCGCGATCGCGATGCGCGACCGCCCGTTCATGCAGCTCGTGCTGCTGCTGATGCTGTACTGGTGCATGGCCGTGCAGCTGAACCTGAGTTTCCCGCTGCTGGCCGAGCGCCTGTCCGGCGGCATGGACGGCGTCGGCATCATGTTCGCGCTCAGCGCCGCGCTCACCGTGGTCCTGCAGGTGCCGCTGCTGCGCGTGCTCACGCCGCGCATGACGCCCGGGCGCATCCTGGTCGCGGGCGTGCTGCTGATGTCGGCCAGCACGGCGGTGCTGGGCTTCGTCGGCGGTTTCGCCGGATTCCTCGCCTGCATCGCGCTGTTCTCGATCGGCGCGATCCTGACGCGTCCGACCCAGCAGACGCTCATCGCCTCGCTGTCGAACAAGGCGGCATTGGGCACCTACCTCGGCGTCAGCTCGATCAGCCTCGCGATCGGCGGCGGCGTCGGCAACGTCGCCGGTGGCTGGCTGGTCGACCTCGCCGCCGCACGCGGCTGGCCGCACCTGCCGTGGCTGGTGTTCGCGTCGCTCGGCGTGCTCTGCGCCCTTGGCTTGTGGCGGCAGGTCGGTGCGCGGCGCGTCGCCTGAGTTTTCACGCGCTAGCTGCGCGACATCCGCGTCGCCATCCGCGCCATCTGCCGGAAATACAGGCCCGGCAGCCAGCGCTTGAGCCGCCACAGCCACGGTGTGCGCTGGCTCGGCAGCACGAGGAAATCGCCGCGTTCGATCGCGGCGAAGCAGCGGTCGGCGATCTGGTCCGGCGTGTCGCGCGAGCGGTCCATCATCTTCTGCGCGAAGCGCTTCGCATCGCCGTCGATGATCGCGGTCTCCATCAGGTTCGTGCGAAAGAACGCGGGGCACAGCACGGTCACGCCCACGCCGCTGCCGTGCAGCTCGGCGCGCAGTTGTTCGGACAGCGCGACCACGCCGGCCTTGGCCACGCCGTAGCTCATGATGCCCGGCGCCGCGGCGAGGCCGGCGAGGCTGGCGGTGTTGACGATCCGGCCACGTTTCGCGGCCAGCATCATCGGCAGGAACAGCCGGCAGCCGCGCACCACGCCGAGCAGGTCGATGTCGAGGATGCGCCGCCATTCGTCCATCGTCGTGCCCGTCATCGGGCCGCCGGAGGCGATGCCGGCGTTGTTGACCAGCACGTCCAGGCCGTTCCACTCGGCGGCGATGCGGTCGTGCAGGGCCTGCATCGAGGCGTCGTCGCCGACGTCGGCGACCAGCGCGAGATGGCCGTCGCCGTGGAGCGCCGCGCGTGCGGCTTCGGCGCGTTCGGCGAGCAGGTCCACGCAGGCAATGCGCGCGCCGGTGCGGGCGTAGCGATGGGCCAGGGCGAGGCCGAGGCCGCTGCCGGCGCCGGTGATCAGGATGCGTCGCTGCATGCGTCCGTCCGTTGCGATAGGCTCCGAGCATACCAGTCCGTTTGGAGCCCGCTGCATGTCCCGTCACGACCCGCTGTTCGACCTCTCCGGCAAGACCGCCCTCGTCAGCGGGGCCTCGCGCGGCATCGGCGAGTCCATCGCCCGGCTGCTCGCCGCGCATGGCGCGCACGTGGTCTGCACGTCGCGACAGGTCGATGCCTGCGATGTGGTCGCGCGTTCGATCATCGAAGCCGGTGGCTCGGCCGAAGCGCATGCGCTGCATGTCGGCGATCCCGAGGCCATCGATGCGGTGTTCGCCGCACTCGATGGCGCAGGGCGCACGCCGGACATCCTGGTCAACAACGCTGCAGCGAATCCCTATCACGGCACGATGGTCGACCAGGACCTCGCCAGCTTCCAGAAAACCGTCGACGTGAACCTGCGCGGCTACTTCTGGTGCAGCGTGCAGGCCGCGAAGCGCATGCGCGCGAAGGGCGGCGGCAGCATCGTCAACATCGCATCGGTCAATGCGAAGCGGCCGCCATTCGGGCAGGGCACCTATTCGATCACCAAGGCCGGCATCGTCAACATGACCGAAGGCTTCGCCAAGGAACTCGCGCCGCAGCGCATCCGCGTCAATGCGGTGCTGCCCGGTTTGACGGAGACGAAGTTCGCATCGGCGATCACCTCGAACCCGCAGGTCATGGCGGTGATGTCGCAGCTGATTCCGCTGGGTCGCAGCGCGCAGCCCGACGAGATCGCGCCTGCGGTGCTGTTCCTGTGTTCGCCGGCGGCGAGCTACGTCACCGGGACGTGCCTGGCGGTGGATGGGGGGTATCTGGCCTGACGCCGCATCGGCTCAGGCCGTCGGTTCCCGGATCTGGAACACGTTCCCTTCCGGATCCATCGCATTGCAGACGATGAAGCCCGGACCTTCCCAGCGCTCGTCGAACAGCTGGCCGCCGAGCGCGGCAGCGGTCGCGCCGGCAGCTTCCAGGCTCGACACGGTGGCGAAGAACTTGATCGCGCAGTCCTCGCGGCGGACCGGCGGGGTTTCGATGTGGATGCCTGCGGCGATGTGCGCGGGGATGCGATGCACCAGCAACTGCAGGTCGGGCGAGGCGAGGATGGCGATGTCGTCGGTGGCATGCACCTGACGCATGCCGAGCATGGCGGCGTAGAACGCTGCGAGGCGGGGCAGGTCCTTGGCGTAGACGAAGACGCCGGCGCGGGCAGGTGTGCTCATGTTCGGTCGGGTGCGTGAGGTGCCGCGATGCTCCCCTGTTGTCGTGCGCATTGCAATTGCCCGGACGTCATCGGCAGGCAAGCGTCGTCACTGCATGAAGAAATAGGTAGCAAAGGCGAACGATGCAAGCGCCGAGCAGACCAGCGACCAGCGGCGAGCCATGCTCGTCGTTTGCCAGTGGGGGACATGCCAGGCAAGCAACCAGACGGACCACAACAGGCTGGTCGCGAGCGGTGGCAGGGCCATGAGCAGGCACAGATGGCAATGCAGCGTGGGATCGAAGATCGCCCGGTAGAACGTGTATGCGGTCAGCATCACGAGGAGCACGCCGAGCACGATGCAGGCATCGGATCGAGCGAACGCTTCGGGATTGAATCGCAGGGTCGCCATGTCCCTTTCTTGTGCCGATGACGCCACGAACGTTGGCACCGATCCGCAGGGCGCGTCAATCAATGGCCTCATTCCCGGGGGCGACCTCGCCATCGCTGCGGATGCGCTTGGGAATCTTCCGCTTCGGTGCCTGTGCCTCGCGCTCCTGCATCTCGCGCACGCGCTGGCCGGCGGTGCGGATCAGTTCGGGCAGCAGCTGGGTCTCGGGCAGGTGCTTCCAGTATTTCTGAGGCATTTCCTGGCGCATCATCCGCGGATTGAGGCGCGCGGGGTTGAAGATGTGTGCGTAGTAGGTGCGCCACAGGTCTTCGCGGGCGTCGTCGGCCGGCGCGTCGCTGCGCTGCGCGCCGGGGCCGAAGGCCAGCGCGGTGCCGTCCCAGGCGACGCTGCGATCCGGCGTGAGGATCGCCCAGCGCATGCCGGCGAAACGACGGGCGAAGAACGGCGCCACGCGGTCGACGATCCAGTGCGAGGGCTCGAACCAGGCGATGAATGCATCGGTTTCGCCCGGGACCTCGCGGAAGCGCACGAAGGCCTTCATCTTGTGCGTGTCGCGACCGACGGCTTTCGCCAGCTCCGAGGCGCGCCGCACGTCGGGGTCGGTCACGCGCGACAGCAGGTGCTTCTCGCCCTGCGCGATCCGCCACGCGATGCGGTAGAGCAGGCCGTGCCGCTGCGGGTCGCGATGGCAGAGCACGGCGCCGGCCAGTTCGAACAAGGCGGCGGGTACCTGCGGTGCGGGGCGTATCGCGGCGGCGGTGGAGAGATCGGGCGCGGCGAGCAGGGTCGCCTGCGCATCGCCATTCCAGTCGATGTCCTCCGGCGCGATTCCCGCGCACAGTCCGGTGCGGGCAAGCCGGCGCCAGGCATCGAGGTCCCAGCCCGGATCGACGGATGCGCGGAACCGCAGCATCAGCCGAACAGGTCCTGCTGGCGCGGCTTGGGCGCGAGCTGCGCGCGCAGGGTCGCGGGATCGTCGAGGCGCTTGCGTGGGTGGTGGTCGGGCAACTGGATGAAGGGCAGCATCTTCTGCAGCGGCGCGCGCAGCCGCGCCATGTCTTCCAGGCGCAGCCGACCGTGGCGGCGCGCGATCAGGATGCGGTCGACATTGCGCGTGCCCAGCCCGGGCACGCGCAGCAGCATCTCGCGCGGTGCGGTGTTGAGGTTGACCGGGAATTTCTCGGGATGGCGCAGCGCCCAGGCCAGCTTGGGATCGATGTCGAGGTCGAGCATGCCGCTGCCGCCGGCCTTCGCGCCGGGTGCGATCTCCTCGACGCTGAATTCGTAGAAGCGCAGCAGCCAGTCGGCCTGGTACAGCCGGTGTTCGCGCAGCAGCGGCGGCGGTTTCACAGGCAGCGTCGACGAGGCATCGGGGATCGGGCTGAAGCCGGAGTAGTACACGCGGCGCATGCGGAAATCGCCGTACAGTCCGCTGGACGTGTGCAGGATGCTGCGGTCGTCGGCATCGTCGGCGCCGACGATCATCTGCGTGCTCTGCCCGGCGGGCGCGTAGCGCGGCGGCCGGCGCCGTTTCGGCGCGGCGTTGCTGGTCGCCGCCGGCTTCCGCGCCTCCAGGGTTTCCTCGATCTTCGCCGACACCGTGCCCATCGCGGCGCGGATGCCGGGCAACTGCTTCTCCGGCGCCAGCTTCTTCAGCCCGGCCTCGGTGGGCAGCTCGATGTTGATGCTCAGCCTGTCGGCGTAGCGTCCCGCCAGCGCCAGCAACTCCGGCGACGCTTCCGGGATGGTCTTGAGGTGGATGTAGCCGGCGAAGCGGTGGTCTTCGCGCAGGCTGCGCGCGACCTCGACCAGCTGCTCCATCGTGTAGTCGCCGTTGCGGATGATGCCGCTGGAGAGGAACAGGCCCTCGATGTAGTTGCGCTTGTAGAAGTCGAGGGTCAGCCGCACCACTTCGTCCACCGCGAAACGCGCGCGTGGCACATTGCTGCTCACGCGGTTCACGCAATACGCGCAGTCGTAGATGCAGAAGTTGGTGAGCAGGATCTTCAGCAGCGAGACGCAGCGGCCGTCCGGCGTGTAGGAATGGCAGATGCCCATGCCCTCGGTGCTGCCGATGCCGCCGGACTTCAGCGAGTTGCGCCCACCTGCGCCGCTCGATGCGCAGGAGGCGTCGTACTTGGCGGCATCGGCCAGGATCGCGAGCTTGCGGGTGATCTGCATGGGAGGATTGTCGCCGTATCCGTCTCGTTCCGTGAGACGGATACGAATCGATGGTGCGGGCGGATGCAGGGAGGGATGCGGCACAATGCTCCACCGAAGCTGCGAGCCCGCGACGATGCGCCTGTCCGCCCTGTACCTGCATCCCCTGAAATCGTCCGCCTCGCTGCAAGTCGAGACATTGGAGATCGATCCGCGCGGCCCGCGTTACGACCGGCGCTGGCTGGTCGTGGATGCCGGCGGCCGCTTCGTCACCGCGCGCGCGGTCAGCGAGCTGGTCCTGGTCCGCGCGGAGCCGCTGGGCGCGGGCCTGCGTCTCTCCGCGCCGGGCATGGCGCCACTGGAGGTCGCACCGCCGGCAGCGGATGCCCCGCGCGCGACGGTGACGGTATGGAAGGACACGATCGACGCGCCGCGTGCCGATCCCGCCGCCGACGCCTGGCTCAGTGCGTTCCTGAAGCGCGACGTGCGCCTGGTCCACATGGACGATGCGGCGCGACGACCCGTGGACCCCGAGTATGGGCGCGAGGGCGACGAGGTCAGTTTCGCCGACGGCTATCCGCTGCTGGCGATCTCGCAGTCCGCGCTGGACGGCCTGAACGCTCGCCTGGCGGACGCCGGTCGCGCGCCCGTGACCATCACCCACTTCCGGCCGAACCTGGTGATCGACGGCGCGGACGCGCATGCCGAGGACGGCTGGCGCCGCGTGCGCATCGGCGGCATCGACTTCGATGCGGTGAAACCGTGCACGCGCTGCGTCTTCACCACCGTCGATCCGACGCTCGGCTGCCGTCGCGAGGATGGCGAGCCGCTGGAGATCCTCAAGGACTACCGCCGCACGCCGGCTGGAATCACCTTCGGCATGAACCTCATCGCGCGCGGCACAGGCAGCCTGCGGGTGGGCGATGCGGTCGAGGTGCTGGCCTGAGCGGCGCTGCATCCGGATCGCCCGTGAGGTCGTCACTGCAGTCGCCTGCCCTTCGCCGGAGACAGCCATGCCCTTCGCGTTAGCCCGCGTCCTGATTCCGACCCTCGCCAGCCTGCTGCTGGTGGCCTGCGCCACGAGCGCTGGCTTCCCGCCCCCGGCCCCCGCTTCACCGCGCGTCGCAGACACCCTCGACGGCGATACGGTGTTCGCGCGGACGCTCGCGGCGCACGGCGGCGACCTGCGCCGGCATCCCGGCGACATCAACCTGTCCACCGACGGCCGCTGGTACGCGCTGATCCAGCGCATCCAGCCGCTGGTCAGCGACAGCGGCTACCGGATCCGCTCGCAGGAGCGCTATCGCCCGTCGGAAGGCTTGTACGCGGTGGACCATGAAGGCCCGCAGGGGCGCAAGCGCGTGGTGCGCAGCGTCGACGGCCTGTCGATCGCCTACAACGGCCGCGCGAACGAGGATGCGGCCAGGCGCAGTGCCACGGCGATGACCAACGACGCGTTCCGCATGTTCCATTTCGGGCCGAGCTGGTTCATCGACCGAGTCGCGAACTGGCGCCGCCTCGACGATGCCAGCGAGGGCGGACGCGTGTACCGCCGCATCGCGGGCGTGGCCGTGCCGGGGTTCGGCGATGCCGAACGCGACGACCTGGTGCTGTGGATCGATCGCGAGACCGACCGCCTGTACCGCATCCACATGAGCCTCAACGGCTTCGAGACCACGCAGGGCGCGCACGTCGACACCACCTTCCTCGACTACCGCGAAGTCGGCGGCTACCTGTTCCCGGTGCGCTTCCACGAACGCGTGCGCGGCCCGCTGCGCATCGATGCGCATACCTGGTGGGTGACCGGGCTGGACATGGATCGCGGCTGGACCGCCGCCGATGCGGGCGGCGATGCGTTCCGCGGAACCGCCGCGCCCGCAGCGAAGCCGCTGGCCGTGCCCGCGTCGACGGCCTCGGCCGACACCTCCTCCGCCGGCAAGCCGTGATCACGCGCCAGCCGTGAAGGCTGCGCGCGCGTGGCGTGCGTCGATGGCGTATTCGCCGTAGCCGTCGCCCTCCCAGCGCGCCGCGATCGCATAGCCATGTCGCTGCAGCAGGCGTTCGAGTCGCGGGGGCGGGCAACGCCAGAGGAAGGGCTCGCCATGCGCCGACAGCCAGCGTCGCACGAGGCCCGAATCCGCCGAGAAGCCGCGTCCCTGCGCCGCGATCGGCGCCAGCGCGGTCAGCAGCAGCCGGGGCGGCGCCGGCCATCGCGCAAGCGTTCGCAGCGCGCGCAGCAGCGGACGCGGCGGGAGGTACATCGCCACGCCCTCGGCGACCAGCGTGGCGGCGTGGCGGTCGTCGAGGCCGTGTTCGCGCAGGTAGGCGATGCCGTCCGGCAGCTCGATCGGCGCGCGCGACAGGCGGGCATGCGTGCCGACGATGCCTGCGCGCAGGCGCAGCGTGTCCGGGTGATCGTATTCGCGCACGCGCCATCGCGGATCGGTTTCCGACAGGCTCGCGCCGGTGCCGTCGAAGCCGACCGCAGGCCAGAGCAGTTCGCCGGCCGGAGCCGTCGCACGCAGGCGATCGAGCAGCCACCGCTTTCGTGCGCAGTGATGGGCCGCCAGGCCCGGCAACGCGATCCTCTCGACCAGGTCCAGCAGCGCGCGGCCGAACCGGTGCCGCGCCAACCTGCCGAGCCAGCGCCAGTGTCCGCCAGCGGCGTCGAGCGCGCGGGTGGCGATGCGCAGCGAGGTGTCCGGCAGGCCCGCCGCCGCGCCGCGACGCGCCACGGACAGCGCGACGATCAGCGCGGTCGCGCTGGGCCGGCCCGGGATCATCGGTCCGCCGACAAGGTTGCGCGCAGCGCGCGATGCCAGTCGCTGTCGAGCACATGGTCCGGGTCGAGCCTCGACTTCGCTTCGAGGAACTCGTCGATCCGCGGATAGGCCGCGCGCAGCTGGTCCGCGCGCGCCTCGCGGTGGTAGGTCAGGTAGAAGCTGCCGCCGAACGCCAGCGCGCGATCGATCAGGCGCTGCGCGTCCGCGCGCAGCCGCCGGCGTCCTGCTTCGTCGTGCCGCACGTGCAGGTTCAGCACGACGCAGGCCCAGTCCTCGCGCGCCCAGGCCAGCAGGGTATCGGTCTCGCGACGGATCAGGCGCACCGTGCCGTAGACGATCTCGGTGCCGTGTCGGCGGCAGTCGTCGGCGACCTGCCCGAGGAAGGCGTCGAGGTCGCCGGGCGGCACGTACAGCTCCGTGATCATTTCCGAACCGACGTGGCCCAGCGCGATGTCGATGTCGCGGTGGTAGCCATCGAGGTAGACGCCGAACTGGTGGTCGTCGCTGCCGTAGTGCTGGCCATGCGTGGTGAGATAGAAGGCGCAGTAGCGTTCGAAGGCCTCGTGCTTGTCGGTGTGGGCCAGCATGAGCAGCGAGCGGAACTGTTCGGCCGACAGGTGATGCTTCGGCGAAGACGCGAAGTCGCGCAGGTGCGTCGGGTAGTAGCAGGCGAAGATGCCGTCGTCGAGGAAGCGCTCGTCGGTCGGATCGATCGAGAACTGGAAGTCGCCGTACAGCGCGCCGTCGCTGCGCGCCTGCTCGAAGGCGTGCATCAACTCCGCGCGGCGAAGCAGGGCCACGCGCCGCTGCAGCACGCGCCGGGGCGCCAGGCGCAGGGTGACATCGGTCACCACGCCGAACAGGCCGTATCCGCCCACGGCCAGGGAAAACAAGTGCGGCGCGCGCTGGCGATCCACCTCCACGACATTGCCGTCGGGCTGTACCAGCGTGAAGGCTTCGATGTCGTCGACGAAAGGGCGCTGGTCGAGTCCGCGGCCATGGATGTTCGCTGCGAGCGCGCCACCGATGCTGAAGTCGTCGGCGCCGGTCTGTTTCTGCCGGATCGCCCAGCCATGCCCCTCGCGATCGCGCTGGCCGGCGAGGAACGCCTGCAGCGCGGGCCAGCGCGTGCCGGCGCCGACCCGCACGCGGCCGGCGACCGGGTCGAAGGCGTGCACGCCGGACAACGATTGCGTATCGAGCAGCCAGCCGCCTTCCGCGAACTGCTGGCCACCCATGGCGTGCCGTGCGCCTGCCACCGCCAGGCGACGGCCCTGGCGCCGCGCCGCCTGCAACAGCTCGACGACCTCGTCGATATCGCGCGGCGCGAAGGTACGCAGGTGGCGGGTGGGGTTCAGGCCGCTGTGGACGTCGTTCTCGACAGGGCAGGGCGCGGGGGCAAGGGCGGCGGACATGGTCGTCGTTCGTGGTGGTGACGGACCACAGCAAAGGACCACCCGTCACCCAGGCACAAGCGCGACCGCAGGAGTAGCGCCGGACGATACTGCAGGCCGCGATGCGGGCGACCGCCGGAAAGCGGACCGCTATTCGCCGTCCACCCCGGCGAGGTCCAGGACCCATTTCGGCACGACGGGCTCGCCCGCATAGAAATCCTTCGGCTTCTTCTCGGCCATCGCCCAGCGATGCAGCCAGCTCGGGCCGTAGCGGCCGTGGTAGCCGTCCTTTCGCGCGTACGCAGGATCCTGCATCGCTTCGTCCAGGCTGATGAAGCGATAGCCGCGTCGCTTCGCACCGGCGATGAGTTCGGCATAGGCGACGGCGTTGAGTTCGTTCGCGTGCAGCAACCAGATCTGCGGAAGCGCATAGCCCAGCAGTGCCTGCGACTGCCGCTCGTAGTAATCGAGCTTGTTGAGCATGTACGGCACGTAGCCCAGGCGCAGGCGTTCCAGCACGGCCGCGCGCTCGGGCGTGTCGGGCTGGCTATCGAGCACGCGTGCGTAGGCGAAGGCCCAGACCCATTCGCCGTTGTCCACGGTCACCGGCGCCAGGCGGTAGCCGTGTTCGGCGAGGAAGCCGGCCAGCGTGGATTTGTCCTCGTCGGTCATGCCCGCGCGCAGGTAGGGATTGCGGAACCAGCGCGGCCTCTGGCCGCGCTCGGCCAGCATCGGGCGCAGGATCCGTTCGCCGCGCAGGATCGCGTCCTGGTATGCGGGCATGCCGACCACGTGCAGGTCGACATGGCCATGGGTGTGGTTGCCCAGCGCGTGGCCGTCGTCGAGCCAGTCCTCGAGCATCTTCACGCGGGCTGGCTGCACCTGGCCGTCGACTTCGAGCTTGTCCTCGTTGACGAAGCCGATCACCGGTACGTCGGCGATGCGCAATTGCGCCATCAGCGCATCGTGGCGGGCCTGCAGGGCCTCCGGCGGCGTGGTCGCCATGCGCTGCCATGGCAGGTCGTCGATGGTCACCGCGATGCGGCGATCGGTGGCGCTGCGTCCGTCGTCCGCGTGGGCCAGCGATGACGAACCGCACAGGACGGCGAGGAAGAGAGCAACGAGGCGCATGCATCGGGTCCATGGCGGGGAATCGCGACTGTAGCGCACGCCGGGATTGCGCGCGCGGGCTGCGAAAAACGCAGGAATGGGCATCGCGCGGACAACACGGCCCGCGAGCGAGAGTCGCTTTTGCGACGGAATTCCGCTATCGCGCGACGCTGGCCTGTGCAGCGCGGCTTCGGCGTTGGCTGGGCTTGCCGGCGGAGAACGCATGCCGGTGCGATACATCCCCCGAACGTTGATAAGACAAGGAGATTTATGAAACACACGTTGATTGCATCGGCGATCGCCAGCGGCGTCGCGGTGGCCAGCCTCGCGCACGTGGCACGCGCGGAAGAACCCGAACTGCGCCACGTGCGCCTGTGCGATGTCTCGGCCTGCTACTACGCCTGGAACGTCGTCGACAGGGATGGCGACGGTGTCAGCGATGCCGACGAGGTCGTCGCCGGCACCGACCCGCGCGATCCTGCCAGCCGTCCGCCGCTGCCGCTGATGGTCGAGATGATCGGCGCGCAACTGCTGCCGACCTTCGAATTCGGCGTCGGCAAGATGGTGGTGCGGCCTGCCGAACTGCAGGCCGAACTGGAAAAGCACGGCGGCACGATGCCCGAGTCGCCGCTGGCGGCTTTTCCGCTGGGCGAGCGCAAGGATGCGACGACCCGCCTGGGTCTCGATCCGAAGCAGATGGCCGATTTCGGCATCTCGATCGAATCCGACGGCTTCACGCTCGTGCGTGGCTTCAACCAGGAAACCAATCTTCCCGAGCGCCGCGTCGGCGGCGTGGCCATCAGCCACATCAGTGCCGGCGACGAAGCGGGTGACACCAAGATTCCCGATGACCTGAAGGTCGTCTTCATGGAGGACACCAAGGACGGTCGCACCGTGATCCTGTACTCCGATGGCTCGTCCATGGAGATCAAGAACGGCAAGGGCGATTATCGCGGACCGGACGGCAAGCCCGGCAAGGGCGGGTACTACAATCCGGACGCCGATACCGGCACCGGGGAACCGACCGAAGAGCAGAAGCAGGCCTGGGAGCGCGTGCGCAATGCGACGATCCGGACGATGGCGGGATGGCGTCCGATCGAGATCGATCCGAAGGACATCGAAGACAAGAAGGGCACGATCATCCTGGTCAATCCCGATTTCGTGGAGTACGAGGGCACCGTGTCCGGTCCACCGCAGATCGATCGCGCGCAGCCGGAAACCCGCCCGGACCTGCCGAACCCGATGGACAACGTGGATCCCTGCTGGCCGAAGTGCGGCTGATGGCCTGAGTCGATGACGCGACGGCGGCCTCGTGGCCGCCGTCGTTTCGATGTGGTGCGGAAAGGTGCCGTCAACGCACCACGAACACCACGGCCGTGCGCGGAGGCAGAACGAAACGGCCGGTTGCCGTCTCCACGGTCGCCTCGCGCGCGCGTCGATCCGCGGCGTCGGACGCGAGGTGCACCGGATGCAGGCGCCAGGGTTTGCCTGCATCGTCGGTCAGGGTCAGCGACTGCGCCACGGTGTCGACGTTGACGAAGTACAGCAGTTCCCGGAAGCCCGCGCCAGCATATCCTCGACCATCGAGATGCCCCGCGAGCACGGTCGGTACCTGCGTGCTGCCGGTGTTGCGGAAATGCAGGCGTTGCCGGATGTCATCGGCGGTGCGCATGCGGAACAGCCGCGTGCTGCCGCGGATGCGCATCAGGTCGCGGAAGGCGTCGCGGGTCCAGCGGATCTCGTCTGAAGTCGGCGTGATGCCCGCATTCGCGAGCAGCGGACGCATCACGTCCCAATTGGCGCCGTTGTCGCCCTGCGGCGGCAGCCCTGCGGCGTAGCCGTTGTCGCGATACGACCAGTCGATGCGGTTGAACCAGTCGCCGCTGTCGTAGCTGTTGCGGTCCAGCGATTTGCTGCGCAGCGTGTCGATGCCTGCGTGGTAGTAGGCAACGCCCTGGCTGAAGCTGTTGATCGCGGCGCCGAGGATCTGCACGCGCGCGCGGTCCTCGCGCGAGGTGCCCACGGGCAGCTTGAACGCGTTGTTGTCGAAGAGCGTCCAGTTGTCGTGGTTCTCGACGTAGTTGACCACTTCCTGCGGGTCGACCACGTAGCCCGCCGGCTGGCCGCCGTAGTCGAGCTGGTCGAGGCGCTGGTCGGCGTCCCAGTGCGTGCGCAGCACGTAGTCGCGGATCGAGCCGGCCAGGCCGACCTTGATCAGGTCCGCCGACCACATCAGGTCGTTGCGCGTCTTGCTTCCGCCGCTGCCGTTGTCGGCGTAATGCATGCCGTTGATGTAGCCCTGGTTGCGCAGCAGCGCCATGCCGCTGTCGAACCCGGAGCCGCCTCGCACGTGGTCGCGCGCGCGATCGCTGAAGGTGCCGATGCCCGTGCCGTTGAGCGAGAGCTGCGAAGCCTGCACGAAGCGCGCGCCGTTCGCCACCTCGCCGAAGTTCCAGCCTTCGCCGATCAGCTGCACGGGGCGTCCTGCGGCGACGGAGACTTCGCGCTGCAGGCGTTCCATCACCGCGCGCGGCTGGTGCCCCATCAGGTCGAAGCGGAACGAGTCGATGCGGTACTGCGTCGCCCAGGTCTTCACCGAGTCGATCATCAGCTTCGCCATCATCCGGTGCTCGGTCGCGGTGTTCTCGCAGCAGGTCGAGCGCTCGACGTCGCCATTCGCGTTCAGCCGGTGGTAGTAGCCCGGCACGACGCGGTCCAGCACCGATTTCGGATCCTGCCCCGATGCGCTGGTGTGGTTGTAGACCACGTCCATGCCCACGCGCAGGCCGGCCTGGTGCAGCGCCATCACCATGGCGCGGAACTCGCGGATCCGCGCAGCGCCGTCGCCCGGGTCGCTGGCGAAGCCGCCCTCCGGCGCGGTGAAGTGCCAGGGGTCGTAGCCCCAGTTGAAACAGTCGGTCGCGCGGACCGCGCCGGCCGCCGCCTGTTGCGCGTCGGAATCGGGCGCGGCCGCGGGAATGATCGGCGTGACGCAGTTGCGTTCCGGCGTGCTCGCGAAGTCGAAGACCGGCAGCAGGTGCACATCGGTCATGCCGGCGCGTGCGAGCGCGCGCAGGTGGCGCATGCCGGCGCTGTCGAGCCGCGTGAAGGCGAGGTACTTGCCGCGATCCCTCCATGGCACGGTCGTGTCGCCGATGGAGAAATCGCGCACGTGCAGTTCGTAGATCGCCATGTCTTCCTGCGCGCGCACCGTGTCGGGCGAACGGGCGTGGCGCCAACCGCGCGGCATCAGCCACGGTGCGTCGAGGTCGGCGATGTAGCTGCGCCGGGAATCGGCGTCGAGACTGAGCGAGTAGGGGTCGGTGACGAAGTTGCGGACGATGCCGACACCGCGCACGAACACTTCGACGGCATAGCGGTAGTGGCCGCCGTGGTGCTCGCCGGGCACGTCGATCCGCCATGCACCGGTAGCGTCATCGCGGCGCATCACGAGTTCCCGGCCGTGACCCCGCGCCGGGTCCAGGCACAGGGACACCTTGCGCGCGGTCGGCGCCCAGAGCTTGAAGGTGGTGCGTCCGCGCGCGACCTGCACGCCGAGATCGTCGACGGCTTCGGCGGCGGCATAGCGTTCGTCCAGGAAGCCCGGCAACTGCGTCGTCGTCGCTGCGAGCACGCGGCCCGAGGCGTCCTCCTGCACCAGCAGCAGCTGTTGCGCCATCAGCGTGTCCAGTCGCGCAACGTCGGCCGGTTCCACCGACAGGCGCACGCCGGCCTCGATCCAGCGGAAGCGTTCGGCGACCGCACCAGCGACGTCGCCGCCCATGCGCAGCGTCAATGCACCGTCGGCGCCATGCACCGGTTCGCCGCGCGCGGCGACGATGCGGCCCTCCGCCGAGTGGTACAGCCTGAACGTGCCGGCGCCGTCCGCGCGCGGCCACTGCAGGCGATCGCGGTTCAGCCAGTAAGCGCGCGCATCCGTGGTCGAGACGCGCCGCAGGTCCGGCGGCGCGGTGAAGATCCTCGGCGTGCCCTGGACCAGCCAGACGTGGCCGATGCCATCGGCGATGGTCAGCGCCGCGAAGGGCACGCGGATGTTGTCGTTCCAGCCATCCTTGTCGTTCACGCCGCCGTTCGGTTTCGATGGCATGCCGTGCACGATGAACTCCACGGCCCGTCGGCTGGTGTCGGCGCTTGGATTCAGCACCGGCAAGTCGAAAGACACTTCGCCGGCACCCGCGGCGTGGTTCGGCATCGTCGACAGCGCCACGGGCGCGTTCCACTGGTCGAGTGCGAGTCCGCCGAGCCGCGCGACGTCGATGCCGCTGCCCGGCCACAGGTGCAGGCCCCACTGGTCGTAGGCGTTGTCGAAGCGACGGTAGTGCACGCGCACGGTGTCGATGTCCGGCGTCGACGCGACCGGATCGGCGCGATACACGGTCGCATCGCCGGAACGCAGCCAGACTTCGCCGCCATCGGTGAACGACCACAGGCGATCGACGCCGGGGTCGCCGCCCTGTCCCGGTGGATGCACGATGAAGCCGAAACCCGCAGCGGCGGGATGCGTGAACGCGGTCGCGCGGATGTCGAAGTAGGCGCCATAGCCATCGATGCCGGCACGCGCCAGCGGTGCATTCCAGCTGACGCCGGGATAGTCCGCGACGTACTGGCCCGCAGCGTCGACCTGCCACACATGCAGGCCCCAGTCGCCATACGCGCCATCGTCGCGACGGTAATGCACGCGCACGTCGCGCGGCGCGCCATCGCGTGGCTGCGCGGGCACGGGCACCAGCACCTGGCTCGCGTCGGTGCTTTCGCAGATGCCGGTGGTGTCTGGCCGGGGTTCGGCAGCGTGCATCGCGTCCGCCGTCGCGGGCAGCGTGGCGCCGATGGCGACGGGCCATTCGCAGCCCGACAACGTCAACGCGAACAGCAGCGTGAACAGGAATGACAACGGCAGCGATCGGCCGTCACGGTGTTGGGTCGGGCGCATTCTGGCCTCCAGGGCGTGTCGCATCGGGTTTCGCATCAGGTCCCGCATCGGGTGGAGCGGCCACGGATGGCGATGCTGCAATGCGGCATTTCGCGGGCGTGTCTCTGGTATTCCTCCGGCGATTCGCGGCGCTCGCAATGGCCACGGATCGCGTTGCACTCTGCGCGATGCGGGTCTGCGTCACAAGGCGAAACGCGGCGACTGAAATCGTATTCCCGGAATTGTCCGGAGAATCGCGCTCGCTTCAGGCGTCGCCGAAATCGATGAATGCGGCCGGCACGGCGTCCGTGAGCCATACGCCATTCGCCGAGCGATGAAACGCATGGCCTGCGGCCGCCATGTCCGCCGCGCGCACCACCAGCACGACCGGCGCCCCGTGGCGCGCGCCCACGCGCATCGCGGTGTCGATTTCCGCGGACAGGTGCACGTGGTGACGGCTGCGTCGTGTCAGTCCTTCGCGGCGGATGGCGTCGACGAAGCGCGATGCCGTGCCATGGTAAAGCCGTTCCGGTGGCGCGATCGTTTCCAGCTGCAGCTCGACCGCGATGGAGTGCCCCTGGTTGGCGCGAATGCGCAGACCATCCTCGCTGATCGCGAAACGCTGCTTGTCGCTGCCCGCGACCACGGCTTCGATCAGGGCGCGCTCGAGCGGATGATGGGATTCGCTGAGTCTGATCAGTGTCGCGATATCCGCCCATCCCGCTGCGTCGAGTTCGAGTCCGATCAGGTCCGGCCGATGGCGGAGGACCAGGCTCATGAACTTGCTGGCGGCGACGAGGTTCTGCATGCCGCGCATGGTAGCCCGTGCATGCCCGGCTCATGCATCTGGAGGTCGCGCGTCTCGTCAACGCGGCGATGCGTGCGCGGCGAGGGCGACGGCCTGTCTCGGCATGGTTGCCACGTTTGGTGCGCTACGGCACATTGTCCGCATTGCGCAAAGGCATCGGCCGCCTGGCGCGTCGACCTCCACGGGGAATCCTTGCTGCATGTCGCCAAGATCGCGGATCGTCCTCCTGCTGCTGTTGTTCGCCAGCCACGCCGTCGCCCAGTCCTCTTGCCCGGGCGGCAGCGGGTGCCCGCCGCAATTCAACGAAAAGTCGAAGGTCTACTCGCGACCTTCGTCCACCGAGAACGTGGCGACGCGTCGCCTGCGCGCCGGTATCCAGGAGGCGGAATCACTGCTTGATGGCAAGGATCGCGCCGGCGCCTCGCGCATCCTCGGCCGCGCGATGGGGGATCCGGGATTCGGCACGTTGCCCGCGGCCGATCGACGACTGGCCTGGACAGTGCGTGCGCGCATCGACATGGCCGAGGGCCATTACGTGCGTGCGATCGAGTACCTGCAGAAGGCGATCGATGCGGAGGATTCCGATCCGGATGTCTGGTTCTGGCTTGCGATGAATCAGCATCACCAGGGGAAACACGAGGCAGCCGCGAAATCCTTCACCGAGCTGGCGGAACGCTGGCCGGAACTGCTGGTCAACGTCGATCCTGCCGATGTGTACCGATTGCAGGCAGCGCTGCGCGAAGGCTCGCGGGAAAAAATGGACTTCCTGCAGACCTTGTTCGATGCCAGGTGGGATGATCCCACCGGAGACGCCAGTGTCCTGTGGCATCACCTGGCGCTGATGCGCCTGGATCGTGGGGAAAACGATCTCGCACGGGCCGCGATTCGCCGGGTCGTCCATCCCGGCGTGATCATCGCGATGCGCAGCGACAAGCGGTTCGATGCGCTTGTCGACAGGGACGCCTGGGCATTTCATCCCGGTCGCGCGTCCGAGCGTGCGGTCGAGGCGATGCGGGGAAAGGTCGAGGCGCGTCCGGACGATCTGGATGCCAGGGTGCAGCTCTCCTATGCCATGCTCGACGCCGGCGATCACGAAGGCGTGCTTCGGTTCGTCGATGCCTCGCTTGCATTGAGCCCGAAAAAGGACTGGAGCGAGGATGCGGATGTCGCGTCCGTCGAGCGCTCGGACAAGCAGGCCTGGCTGCTCAACAATCGTGCGGTTGCCCTGTACAGGCTCGGTCGCACGCAGGAAGCGCTTGCCGACATGGAGCGGGCACGTCGTCTGTCGGACGGCGAGGGGCCGAACGTCAGCCAGACACTGAACCTGGGCGAATTCCATTGCATGCAGGGCAACGCCGCCGATGCGCGGCGCATGGCGGATGCGGTCGATGGCGGACAGATCAGCGACTACGGCAGGATGTTCCAGGCGCGCCTGCGCCTGTGCGCTGCGTGGTTGTCGAAGGATGCCAATGGCATGAAACGCGTGCTCGCGACGATCAGGAAGGCGCGTGCCAGCAGCGAATGGATCCATCTTGACGCACTGGTGATGCTGGAGCGCTATGACGAGGCCGCACAGGCCTTGATCCAGCTCCTGGATTCGCCGAAGGAGCGATCGGACACGCTGTCCGCGCTGCAGCGGTATCGCCAGGTCCCTCCGACACCCGCCCTGTCGCGGGTACGTCTGCAGCATGAAGCCCTGCTGGCGCGGGACGACGTGAAAGCCGCGATCGAGCGTGTCGGCAGGCGCGAGTCCTACGATCTGTACCCCGACGCGGGTTTCGATTGAGGCATCTGCAGCATCGATTCGTCGGAGCGCGTCGATGTCGTCGCGCAAAGCGCATGCGCACGGGAGTGCCGTGCGCATGCACTGCTGCGTGGAGCGCCACCTTGCGGCGACGCATCGGGCTTACGGTTCGTGACCGCCACCACCACCACCGCCGCCTGCCGGAAGCGGAGCCGTCGTCGATTCGAACGAGGCAACCATCCGATCCCCGATGATGTTGCCGCGGTTGTTCGCAGGCGTCAGGCCGCCGATGTAGAGCGTCGTCGTCGCCGTGGTGCTGTACGACGCGGACGACGTGTGGATCAGCCGGATCGAATCGCCGTTGTCGACCAGACCGGGCGCGCTGGTCGCCGGGCCGCCGTTGACGCTGTACATGCCGCCGCTGACGGTCACCGGTACGCGCGCACCCGGGGACAGGCCGTTGACATACATCTGCTGGCTGGTCTGCACGGTCGAGCGCGCCACGTTGATGTACGGGATGTAGCTGAGCTGGTTCGGCACCAGGTCGAGCGGATCGCCCTGGTAGCGGAGCGCGAAGATCTTCGATTGCGCATGGCCGCCGACATAGAACCGGCCGTTCGGCAGGATGGACACGAATTCCGCCATGGCCTGGTTGGCGATGGTGCCGCCGACGTCGCCGAGCTTGTAGCCGACGCCGTTGTTGTAGGCCGGATCCAGCATGCCGCCCTCGTTGAAGCGTGCGCTGAAGATGCTGGTCGTATCGCCGTTGTGGATCATGATCTGGCCGACCGCCAGCGCCTGTCCCGTCGGCAGGACTTCCATCGCGTTCAGGTCGTAGACCGCTTGCGCGGCAAGCGGCGTGAAGACGTGGCCGACGCCGCCGTTGTAGCTCGTGTCCAGGGTCCCGTTGGCGTTGAGGCGCGTCATGTTGATGCCGCGGAGGTACGGCGAGAATTGCAGCGCGTTCGAGGCGACCACCGCCTTGCCCTCCATGTCGAGGGCGATCGCGCGTCCGTAGAGGTTGTATCCGGTCCTCGCCAGCCGCGCGATGCCGTCGATCCCGAACGACGGGTTGAGGTCGCCGTACTGGTTCAGGCAGATCACGTCGGTCGAGAACTGCGAGCCGATCCGGGTCTCGCCCACGACGAGGATGCTGCCATCGTCGCGGACGACCACGCCGTGCGCAGAATCGTTGTCGTTCGTCGACAGCGGGATGCGGACCTTGCCCCCGAGGCCGAAGCTGCTGTCGGTGGAGCCATCCGTGTTGAGGCGCACGACGACGTAGTCCTGTTTCGTCGTCGGATCCTCGCTGACGCCGACCAGCACGATCTTGCCGTCGCGTTGCACGGCGATGCCGTTGATCATGGACCAGGTGCCCATCTGGATCGACACCTTGCCGTTGATGCCGAAGCTGGTGTCGAGCGCGCCGGCATGCGTCAACCTCGCGACGGTCATGTAGGCGAACGCGCCGTTGAACGAATAGCCGGCCAGGTAGATGCCTGCGCTCGAATAGGCCACTTCCGTGGCTTCATTGTTCTGGTTGAACAGATCGAACACCGTCTGGCTCGTGCCGGCGCCGAAGCTGAAATCCGGCTCGCCTTCGGCAAGATGGCGTGCGATGCCGAAATCGGAATAGCCGTTGGCATCGTAGGGCACGCCGACGAGCAGCAGCTTGCCGTCCGGCTGCAGCGCGCCGGAGGTCCCGCGCGTGGTGTAGGGGCCGAGTTCGCGCAGGAATCCGCCACCGAACACATAGGTCGTGTCGATGTCGGCATTGCCGGCCATCACGCCGCCTGTCGCGAGCGTGGAGAGCGCGATGGCGGCGCACAGGGCCAGCTTGCGGCAGCGGCGGTGCGTGCGATGCAGAAACATTGCAGTCATGCAGTCTTCCTTTTGATTGGGGTCGTGGATGATGGGAGCGTCGTGCTTCGGCCACGGACGATGGTCAACGGCGTTCCGGTGCGGAACGAGGTTCGCGGGATGTGCGAATCGTGTGTGGTTCCGGGGGTTGACGATGGTCCGGGCCGATCGGGCACGGGTATCCCGCCGCTCCCGTGCGGGTCAGGGACCAGGTGTCGCGGTCTTCGAGGGGCGCGTCGTCAGGTGCGAAAGTCGTTGCATTCCCTGAGTGAGGACATTGTCCCAGCTTGCCGTATCACGGATCGAGACCGGAGGCGGAACTGTCAGAAATGACACCTCTCCCGCCAGTGGTCGAGATCGTATCTACACTGGTCGGTTGGCTTTTGCTGCGGCCGGGCGAATGGGGTCGGGCCAGTCGCTCCCGATTCCGCGAGGGCGCAGTCCCGTGATGCCGCGCCGGGAGCGCGATGGATGGAAGCGCGGTAGATGGAAGCGCGATGATCGCCGCGAGGGGTTGCTCAGGAGCGATGCATCGATGCCGTCTGGCTTGGCGGCATCATCGGTGGCTGCGGCGGTGGCGGCAACTGGTCGCTTTCCCGGCTGTGCGCTTCGACGCTGCGATTCGTCGCCTGGAAGTAGGTGGTGCCGACGTTCATGCTGGCGGGAGCGCCGAGATCGCCCTGCGTTGCGAAGATGCCACCCTCGCGACTCGTCGTGACATGGTCGATGCGATGCAGATGGCCGCGCTGCGCTTCGACCGCAAGCGCAGCCGCGATGGTGTCGCGGACCTCACCATGGCCGAAGATCTGTCCGCTGTGGTCGTACCTGTTCATGGCCAGGTGGGCATCGACGTAGAGCTTGTGCCCCGGGTGCGAGACGCTGTTGATGAGCGCCGGCCTGTCGGGCTGCTCATCGAACCTCTCGGGGCTGATGCGCTTGCGTGGCGGCTCGAGGGGATGTTCGGGCAGGTCGTCGCCTCCCCGTGCTGCGATCAGCTCGGCATCGCGGTCATCCGTGGTGCGCTTGCGTCCGGTCCGCGGCAGCTCGTCCTCGATATCGTCCCGGGCGCCCTCTTCGAACGCCAGGCCTTCGGCGGCGACGACCCGCGGGTCGCGGTCGTCGATGAAATCCTCGAGATCATCCGGTCCGAAGTCGTAGTCGCCGTCGAACTGGCCGAGCGCATCGCGCTCCCACTCGTGCGAGCAGTTGGCACTGCGCGACACCAGCTGCAGGTTGCTCACGTCGTTGTAGGCATCCAGTGCCTCCGCCTTGCTGATCGTGCCGGTATCGCTGTTCCGGCACTTCTCCTCGAGCACATCGCTGATCGGCCGCCGGTGATCGATGTCGAACGCGTCGCGCGTGACCAGTTGCCCGGTGGTGGCGCAGTGGAACAGCGGCACCGAGAACGCCACCTGGCCGGTCTCGGCATCCGGGATGTCCACCGTCAATGCATAGCGCTTCGACAGCTCGTGTTCGAGCCACACGCTCTTGACGCGGGTGTCGAACTGCAGGCCGCTGCGTCCGTCTTCCGGCGACCACGTCGCCTCTCGCGTGGACTGCTGGCGACGCGCCTTGTCGTTGACCGGATCGAATTCGCGATGCGTCGCGTTCGGATCGAATTGGGTGTTTTCCTTGAGCCAGGCTCGCCATTCCGGCGTCTCGAGCCCGCCTTCCAGGAGGCGATCGACCCTGTTGCGCGAACGGTTGTAGCAGGACGGCAACAGGCGGAGATTGTCCGTGTCGTTGTACGCCATGTTGGCGTCTGCGTAGTTGGTGACGCGCTTGTTGACCAGGTGCTGCTTCCACTCGGTCCTGTGGTCGATGTCGAGCGCTTCCGGGCTGTGCCAGGTCCGCGTGTCCTCGTTCATGAACAGCCGGTAGGTCTTGTTCTCGTGGGTGAAGGTCACCGACGGCATCAGCGCCACGGCCTGCTCGTTGCGCATCAGGTTGACGGTCGAGTCGTAGAAGGCCAGCCCGCTGCGGTCATGGCTGCTGTTCCATGCCTTTTGCAGCAGGGCTTCGCCATGCTGCGGCGGACGCTGGTCGTGCCAGTCCGCCAGCATCACCGTCTGTCCGTTGCTCATCCTCGTCGCGTGGCTGCCCATGCCGCATGCTCCCTTGGTCGTTCGGATGCGCCTTCGTGCGCAGGAGCGAGGGTAAGCGGGAATGCGGCGGGGCTTGGTATCAGTCGACGCTCAGTTGCGCGTCGTTCGACCAGTGCGACATGCGGGCGCTGCCGCCGATGGCGTCAGGTGTCGGGAGCAGCGCCCTCGATGGACAGGCGGGCCGATCCGGCGAGTGCCGATCCGCACCAGTCCAGCACCCCCCAGAGCGATCCCGCTGCCGCGGAAGGCTTCGGATTGCGGTACGCCCGGGCCTGACGAGATGAGCCAGGCCCGTATCAGCAGCAGGACCAGCGCCGCGCAATGGCCAGACGCACGTCCAGGCGCATGGCGGCCTCCGGGGCAGTGGTTGGCGGCATTCGGAACATGGCGTGTACGTCGTGACTGGCGCGGCGGGCAAGGTCCGTCTCGCCAGCGCCTGCCTGCGGAGGGACCCTGTCGGACAGGGTCCCTCCGCAGGCGGCAGGGCAGGCGATCAATCGCAGGCGATCAATCGCAGGTGATCAATCGCAGGTGATCAATCCTTGTCCTTGCCGATCACATCACCGGTGGCGGGGTCGAGGCGCAGGGCCATTTCCACACCGGCGCGGTCGTCGGCCTTCGCGTTCCAGATGCCGTTGCGGAAGCTGACGTCATGGATGTCGGTATACCCCTGCGCGGACAGCCTGGCCTTGATGTCGGCCTCGGACAGGTTCGCGACCTGTTCGTCCGGGAACACCTGTCCGGTCTTCGGATCCAGGCGCACGTCGACACGGTTGCCGTCGGCGCTGCGCGCGTCGGCTTTCCACACGCCGTCCTTGAACTTCACGTCGTTCACGTCGGTATAGCCCTGTGCCTGCAGCGTGGCCTTGACCTGCGCTTCGGTCAGCGCACCATCCTTGGCAAAAGTCGCGGGGGACAGCGCGAAGGCAACTGCCAGCCCGAGCGTGAGGGCTGCGGTGGCGCCGGCCTTGCCGGGCATATCTGCAACGCGGGTTGCGGGCATCTTCTTGATGTTCATACGGAGCGATCTCCTCGTGGGGGAGGCTGCAGTCTCCGAGCCGATTCCGAAACGGCCCGTGAAACCGCATGCCCGCGCTCAGGCCACCGTCATGAACGCGCAATGTGCATGCC
Organism: Lysobacteraceae bacterium; assembly: GCA_016789405.1. GTDB lineage: Bacteria > Pseudomonadota > Gammaproteobacteria > Xanthomonadales > Xanthomonadaceae > Lysobacter_I. The sequence continues at coordinate 55,208 of JAEUPQ010000016.1, read as the reverse complement.
GCCATGCGAAATGCCGGCCCGGCGCGCCCTGTTTCCGTGCGCCGGGCCTGCGTTTCGCCCGATGGTCTGCGATCATGGCGAGATGAACACCTCCAACGATTTTTCGGCGCTTGCGCTGGCACCGGCTCTGGCGCAGGGGCTCGACGCCCTCGGCTACACCTCGATGACGCCGATCCAGGCCCAGGCCCTGCCGGCCATCCTCGATGGACGCGACGTGATCGCGCAGGCGCCGACCGGCAGCGGCAAGACCGCCGCATTCGGCCTCGGCCTCCTGCATCGCATCGATGCGTCCATCGTCCGCACGCAGGCGCTGGTGCTGTGCCCCACGCGCGAGCTGGCCGACCAGGTCGGCAAACAGCTGCGCAAGCTCGCCACAGGCATTCCGAACCTCAAGCTCTCGATCCTCAGCGGCGGCATCCCGCTCGGCCCGCAGCTGGCGTCGCTGGCCCACGAGCCGCATGTCGTGGTCGGTACGCCGGGGCGCATCCAGGAACTGGTGCAGAAGCAGGCGCTGTCGCTGTCGGGCGTGCGCACGCTGGTGCTGGACGAAGCGGACCGGATGCTGGACATGGGCTTCGAAGACGCCATCCGCGACCTGGTCAAGCGCACGCCGAAGGATCGCCAGGGCCTGTTGTTTTCCGCGACCTTTCCCGATGCCATCCGCGCGCTGGGCACGGCGATGCTGCGCAACCCGATCGAAATCAGCGTCGAGGGCGGCGCGGAACCGCCGACCATCGAGCAGTTGTTCTTCGAAGTCGAACCCGAGCGCAAGGCGCCGATGCTGGCCGCGCTGCTGCTGAACTACCGGCCCGCGTCGTGCGTCGTTTTCTGCAACATGCGCAAGGACACCGAGGAAGTGGTCGGCTCGCTCACGCATTACGGCTTCAGCGCGCTGGCGCTGCACGGCGACATGGAACAGCGCGACCGCGAGGAAACCCTGGTGCGTTTCGCGAACCGCAGCTGCAGCGTGCTGGTCGCCAGCGACGTGGCCGCGCGCGGGCTCGATGTCGAGGACCTGGGCGCGGTGGTCAACTACGACCTGCCCAGTGATGCGGACACCTACCTGCACCGCATCGGCCGCACCGGACGCGCCGGTCGCGAGGGTCTGGCGCTGAGCCTGTGCACGCCGGCCGACATGTCCCGCGAGAGCGCCATCGCCCTGCGCCTGGGCAAGTCGCTGCGCTACGAACGCATGGCGCCGCTGACCGGTCGCCCCTCCGGCGTGAGCCCGGCGCCGATGGCGACCCTGCGCATCGACGCCGGCCGCACCGACAAGCTGCGGCCCGGCGACATCGTCGGTGCGCTCACCGGCGAAGCAGGGCTGAAGGTCGAAGTGATCGGCAAGATCGACGTCTACCCCACGCGTTCCTATGTCGCCATCGCGCGCGGCCAGGCCGACACCGCGCTGGCGCGGCTGCGCAGCGGCAAGATCAAGGGCCGGAAGTTCCGCGTGCACAGGATCTGAGCCGCCTGTCGATCATCACTGACGACAACCCAGCCATCACTCCCTGAGAAACGGCGCGCCCGAAGGCGCGCCGTTTCCGTTCGTCAGGAATGCTCAGGGCTCGCCGCCGTTCGGCGGACCGCCCGGTCCCGGCCACGTGGTGGTGCTGAAGGTCGTCACCATGCGCAAGCCGGTGATGTTGCTTCGATTGTGGGACGGACTGTTGCCTCCGATCCGCAAGACCGTTGTCTGCAGCGTCATATAGGCGGATGCGGAAATGTGCTTGACGACGATCGAATCCCCGTTGCGCACGAATCCCGGCAGCGACGTGGCAGGGGCGCCATTGACCGAGTAGCTGCCGTTTTCGACGGTGATCGGAACCCGGACATCAGCCGAAAGGCCTTGCACGACGAAGGGTTGGCTGGTCATCGGGCTGGTTCGCGACACGTCGTCGATGGCGGGCAGGTCGACATTGTCGGGCGTCAGGTCGACGGGCGTTCCCTGGTAGCGCAACACGAAGAAATTGCTCGGTGCGATGTTCGGATCGCCGGAATGGCCGCCGACGTAGAACTTGCCATCGGGTGCCACGGAGATGAACTGGGCCGATGTTTCGGTGGGCGACACGGTGGCGACGTCGTCGAGCTTGAAGCCGCTGCCGTTGAAGCCCGCATCGAGTGCGCCGTTCGTGCCGTAGCGTGCGACGAAGGTGCGCGATGCGACGTTCGTCCCCGTGATCGGGAAACCGCCCGCGATCAGGACCTTGCCGTCCGGAAGCGCTTCGATCGCGCCGAGCGTGCGTTCGCCCGCGACATTGAACGTCTGGAAGTTTCCGCCGTTGTTGAACGTCGTGTCGACGACGCCATTCGCCGAAAGACGGGCGACATGGATGCCATTGTTGTAGCTTGGGAGCTCGCGGGCAAGCGAGCCCACGAGGACGTGTCCTTCGCTGCTCAGCGCAAGCCGGCGACCGTAGAGCTCGGTGCTGTTGCGCGTGATCAGCGCGCTGCCATTCGTTCCGAAGGAAAAGTCGCGGATGCCGGAAGGCTCCAGGCCCAGGACGATCGCGGCGCGTACACCGTTGTTGAGGATGTCGCCGACCACGAGGATCCTGCCATTGGGCTGCACCACCAGGTCGTGCACGACGTCCTGGTTGCTGTTCATGGAGAACTGGGCCAAGCCGTTCGTGCCGAACGTGGTGTCGTGGGTGCCGTTGGTGTTGAAACGGGCGATGAGGAAATCGCCATTGCCGCTGGCATCCTGGATGCGTCCTGCGATCACGATCCTGCCATCGGGCTGGATCGCCAGCGCGTTGATCGCATCATTGGCGCCGTTGAGCATGTGGACCAGGCCGTTGGTGCCGAAGGTGGGGTCGAGGACGCCTGCGTGGGTGTACCTCGCCAGGACGTGGTAGCGCGTGCCGTACTGGTAGGCATAGCCCACGACATAGATGCCCTGGGGCGTGTAGGCCATGTCGACGATCGCATCGTTTCCGCCATACAGGTCGAGCGTGGCGATGCCGTTGTTGCTGGTCCCGAACGACGGGTCGTAAGTGCCATCGCTGAACTGGCGGAAGAGCGCGAACTGCCGGTTGACCGAGAACTGCGGCGACGCAGGGTCGCCTGCCCAGCCGCCGAGGATCAGCTTTCCATCCGGCTGCAATGCACCGGCGAAGGCCTGGGCGCCAGTCGGGGACGGGAAGATGAAGGAGCGCCCCGATTGGGCGAAACTGGTATCCAGGTCCGCGCTTGCCGCAAGGGCCTGTCCTGCCGTGGTCGCGGCCATGGCAAGACAGAACGACAGGAGGTTTCGGCGGATGTGTTGCGCGCAACGAGAAGATGGTGTCATGAAGCATCCTTGTGGTTGTTGACGGACATCGTCGGGCAAAGCGTCGACCACATCGCCAGCGAGACAGGGATATGACCGTGTTCGCTGAGGATTGGTCGACAGTGGAGGCATTGCAGGGCAGCAGTTGCTTTGCGCTCTGCGAGGCAAGAGATGGGCGGGGCTTGGGAGGACAGATCGGCCGCAACGCGCGGCGATTGGCGTCGATTTCGGGATGCCGGCTTCGGGTCCGTTCCCGAAGTCCGGACAGGATAGGGCACCTCTGTCGCGCGGATTGAGACCCTGGAACCGCCCGCCATGCTGCGCTGGCTGTACGTCAATGGTGTGACGCCGCTGGGCGCCTTTTGCAGATGGCCGCGGCCCGATGGCCCGGGGGCGGACGGGATGGTTTCCCCGTCCGGGTTTGGCCTTATCCTGTGGCCCTCAGTCGTGGGTACGGAGCGGGTGGCAAAGATGCGTGCAATCGTCATGGGAGCGGGGCTGGTCGCTGCGGTGCTGGTCGCTGCGTGCGGAAAGCAGGAACAGGACACCGGCCCCAAATTGCCCGTGCCGCAATGCGGCGATGCGAAGGACTACGACACCAAGGCGTTCGCCCCCCTGGTCGAAGCGATGGACCGGACCGGCGGGATGGCCGAGGTCAACCGCCGTTTCGCACAGCATCGCGTCACGCTGGAGACCCTGCTCGCCCAGCGCCATCCGCAGCTGATGCCGCGTCTGAAGCCGGTGCTCGACAAGGCCTTCGCCGAGTCGCGGCTGCGCGAACGCGCCGCATGCCTGTTCACGGGGCTCAGCGCGCAGCGCGAAGGGATCGCCGCGATGGATGCCTGGTCGCGCAAACCCGAAATGCGTGCGATCAACACCGCGATCTGGACGCGGAAGCCGGCGCCCTCGGAAGAGGAAGACGCGAAGATGACCGACAAGCGCAAGGCGCTGCTGCGCGGGATCGCTTCGGCGATGCTGCTGCAACGCATCCAGGCCAATACCGACGCAGTGGCGAAGGGTGAAGCGGCGGCGCTGGCCGCCGTGCTGGAATCCGCGCAGCATGCAGCCGCACCAGCCAAGCCGTCGCCGATCGCGATGGAGAGCATCGTCGATGACTGGCTGGCGCCCGCGCTGGTGAAGGTGCCGGACGGCGACCTTGCCGACTACCTCAACTTCGTCGAGGGCACATTCGCCGGCGATTACGCCGTCGCGCTCAACAGCGCCTTCGATTTCCGCGCCGGTGCGTGGTACGAGGAACTGGTCGAACAGTTCGACCGCAACAACGTGCAGACCGTGCTGCCCGGCGGCCCTGCCGGCAAGGACGCGCTGGTCGCCGATGCGCGTCGCTCGCTTCACGAGGTCGGTACGCCGCAGGCGGCCATCGATGCGCTGGCGAAACTGGCCCAGGCCGAACGCATGGATCCGGGCGATGCCGCGATCAAGACCCTGCTCGGCGAAGCGTCGATCATGTCCGCGCCGCCGATGCCGGCGCGCGGCGAGCAGTTGCGCGTGGTCATCCAGACCCCGAACTACGAGCAGGCCGACCGTTTCCTGGCCAAGGCGGTCGAACTGAAGGCCGACGACGCCGATGCGTACGTGCAGATCGGACGGCTGCGTTACCTGCAGGGGCGCGACGACGAAGCGGCGGCGGCGTTCGAGCAGGCGCGCAAGCTCAGTCCGGAACACCCGCTGCTGAACCTGCATCTCGGCGATCTGGCCTATGCGAAGCAGGATTACGCCGCGGCGTCGAATTACCTGCAGGCCGCGCTGGCCAAGCCCGAGGGACGCGTGCATGTGCACGTCACTGCGCTCAATCACCTGCAGGTGGTGATGGGCAAGACCGGCCGCATGGCGGAGTACCCGCGCATCGTCAATGCGTTCCTCGCGCGCAATCCCCAGGCCTGGAACGTGCGCCTGGATTTCGCCGACTACCTGCTCGCCAGCGGTGCGCGCGCGGAAGTGGTGCTGCCGGTGATCGAGCCGGTGCCGGATACCTGGTTCCCTGCGCGCAAGGTGCCGACGCTCGCCGGTGCGCTGATCCGCAAGAGCGCCGAGCGCCTGGACAAGGATGGCCAGCCGATCGGCGACAGCCAGCTCGCGATGCGCCGCATGCTGGCGATGAATCCCGAACCGCGCGCGCTCGGCGAAGCGATCTGCCGCTCGGGCATCGAGTCGGTATTCGCGAAGAAGGTGCTGGCGACGAGTCCGGCGCCGAAGGTCGCCGCGACGTCGCTCGTGGTGTGCAGCCTGCGCTGGCAGAACGCTCGCATGACCTACGCCATCACGCCGCTGGCCGATCCCGCCTCGCTGGGGGGACCGCTGGCCGAGCTGAACAACGATACGCCGCTGTGTTTCGCTGCGGCCACGCGCAACATCAAGGGGTTCATCGGCCTGGCGAAGCTGCAGGTCAGCCCGACCCAGCGCTGCAACGATGGCGACACCGTCGGCGCGCGCCTGCAGCGCATGCGCTACGGCAACGACACGGGCGTGGCGCAGATGGCGGAAGCGCTGAATCGCTATTACCGCAAGGCGTAACGGCTGGCCTGCGGCGTGCGGGTCGACCGGTTGTGGTCGGCCTCGCGGTACTGGCGACGTGCACGGGTGACATGCTGTCCCGGTGCCGGGACGGCGCTTGGCGGGAATGCCAACGCATCGCCCGACGCATCTTCCTTCGTGTCGGCCATGCGTCGACTTCACCTTCGCTTCACCGATGGCTCATCCCGGTACCATCGCAGCGGGTGAGTCTGCCCGCCTCAAGCGACGGGGGAGACGATCATGACGGGGACGGGACATGCAGGTGACGGACATTCGCGTGTGCCGCTGCCGGACAAGGCCTGGCGTGCCGTGGTCTGGGGTGGTGCGGGCATCCTGTTGCTGTTGCCGTGGATCGCCATGCAGTTCACCTCCGAGGTGAACTGGACCGGTTTCGACTTCCTCGTCTTCGGCGCCATGCTCGCGACCGGCTGCATCGCCTGCGAGATCGCGGTGCGCGCCTCGCGCAGCAACGCCTACCGCTTCGCGGCGGCCATCGCTGTCGGTACAGGCTTCCTGCTGGTGTGGATCAACCTTGCCGTCGGCATCATCGGCAGCGAGGACAATCTCGAGAATCTCGTCTACGTCGGCGTGCTTGCGGTCGCCATCATCGGCGCCGCGGTCGCGCGCCTGCGTGCAGCGGGCATGGTCCGCGCGATGGTCGCCACGGCCATCGCGCATGCGCTCACCGGCGCGTACGGCCTGGCCATCGGCTCGATGGAAGCGGCCGTGAGCGGGATCGTGTTCGTTGCCGCATGGCTCGCGTCGGCCTGGGCGTTCCAGCGCGCGGCGAAGGCGGCAGGGCAGGGCTGATCGCCACCTCGCGAACGTCCTTCGCGTGCTAGGGTTCCGGGATCGCCGATCGCCACGTCCCCGCATGACCATCGAAGCCTGCGCGCTGTACTTCCCGCTCGACAAACTGCCGTTCAAGACCGTCTTTCCGACAGGCACCTCCGACGGCGGACTGTTCCGCGCGCCGACCTGGTTCGAGTACGACGCGGGCGAAGGTCCCGTCCGCCTGCACCTGCGCCATCCCGATCTCGCAGGACACCTGCAGGGTTTCCGCGGCTACGTCGCGCAGGCGCCGGGCAGCGACGAAGCCCGCACCGAAGCCCTGCAACGCATCGCGCGTACCCGTGCCGCGATCGGTGTCTCGCTGCCGCATCCGGTCTCCACCGAATCGCCGACGTTCGCGTCGCTGATGTCGCTCATCGCGCGCTTCGACGGGTTCATGTTCGCGTTCAACAGCATCCTGTTGCCCGACGGCCGTTTCCTGGTCGGGCCGATGGCGGTGGACGATGGCGAGACACCGCCGGAACTGCCCCCCGCGCGCGAGATCGATCCCGAGGCCTTCCGCCACGAAGCGCCCACCGACGGCTGCGACCCCGCACGTGTCGCGCAGCGCGAACACCACTACCGACTGCTCGCCGAACGCGGCTTCCTCTGCGCGCGATGGCTGCCCCTGCATCGAAGCGAAGACCACGCCGATCGCCTGCGCCCCGCCGACGAGATCGCCGCACGCCTGCTCGCGCTGAACGCGCTGTTCCTCTGGGCGTGCACATCGGAAGAGGTCGCGACCAGCGAGCGCCTGCAGGCGTTCATCGCCCGCAATGCCGTGCGCGACCATCTCACCGCCGACGAGGCCGAGGTGCTCGATCTTCCGCGCGAGAAGGCGCGCGAAGAACATGCCGGCAGCATCGGCTGGCGCCTGGAGAACATGTGGGCGCTCGCGTGGATGTTCGGCTTCGAGCCCGAACCGCCGTTCTTCCAGGGCCAACTGCCGAAGGACGTGATCGAACGCATGCTGTTCGACTTCCTGCCCAACCTCGACGCGACCGTCGCCGGCTTTGTCGCCGACCACGCGCTGCGTCCGGTGGACGAGATCGCGCGCCTCGAAGACATCTACTACTGCGCCCACAACGCCGTGCGCAGCGCCCAGGTCGGCGGCGAGACCCTGCCGCCGCAGTTCCACCCCGTGCGCGATGGCGGCGCCACCCACGAACGCCGCCATGCGCTCACCTGGGCGCTGTCGCCCGGCGTCGAGTGGGACGACACCGACCTGTCGACCTGAGGGAGCGCGGCAGCAGCATCGCCCCAGTGCCGCAGCGTTCACGGGCGCAATGCCTGGGCTGCCGATGCGAGCGGCATGTCCGTGGGCTACATCAACTTCCGCAACTGCGCGCGATAGCCCCGCGACAGCTTGAGCGCGTGCCCCGAGTCGAGGATGACGAAGTATTCGCCGTTCACGTGGGGCCGCAGTTCGCGGATCCACCTGGGATGCACGATCGTGGAGCGGTGGATGCGGACGAAATTCCACGCGGCGAGGCGCTGCTCGAATTCGCGCATCGTGCCACGGACGATGTGGTTCGCGGCATCGGTGTGGATGCACATGTAGTCGCCGGCGGCGTCGATCCAGCGGATCGCATCGACCTCGATGCGCAGCAGACGATGGCCGTCGCGGAAGGTCAGCGTGCGATCGACGCCGATGTCGTCGCCATCGATCACCGCCTGCCACTGGCGCTGCTGCGCGGCCGGCAGCGATGCGATCAGCCCGAGCAGGCGCGCATGATGCGTCTCTTTGCGCGAGGCGGCGATGCGCTCGCGGGCACGCTGCAGCGCGCCGTCGAGCCGGTGGTCTTCCACCGGTTTCAGCAGGTAGTCCAGCGCGTTCGCTTCGAACGCGGCGATCGCATGGCGGTCGTAGGCGGTCACGAAGATGGTCAGCGGCATCTGCGACACCGGCAGTTGCCGGAGCAACTGCAGGCCGTCGATGCCGGGCATCTGCACGTCGAGGAACATCAGCTGCGGACGCAGCGTCGGGATGGCCTGCAGCGCCTCGCGGCCGTTGCCGGCCTGGCCGACGATCGCGATGTCGGCGTGACGCGAGAGGCGCAGCTCCATCCCGCGCCGCGCCAACGGCTCGTCATCGACGATGAGGGTGCGGATCGCGGTCATGCAGCGTCGTCGATGAAGGGAATCCGCACATGGACATCCGCGCCATGCGGCTCGACGTTGCGCACGTCGAAGCGACAGCGTTCGCCGTAGAGCAGGCGCAGCCGTTCCAGCGTGTTGGGCAGTCCCACGCAGGGCGTGTCGGTCTTCGCCGGATCGACATCCGCGAAGCCGGGGCCGTCGTCGCGCAGGTGCAGGTCCAGCCATTCGCCGGTGCGGCGCGCGGTCAGCGTGATGCGGCCGCCGTCCTCGCGCAGGCTCACGGCATGCTTGATCGCGTTCTCGATGAGCGGCTGCAGGATCAGGTTCGGCACCCGTGCCTTCGCGGCTTCGGGCGCGACGTCGACATGCACGCGCAGGCGCTCGGCGAAGCGGGTCTGTTCGATGTCGAGGTACCGCGCCATCGCCTCGACTTCCTCGGCCAGCGTCACGTGGTGCTCCGGGTCGGCATCCAGCGAATGGCGCAGGAACGCTGCGAGACCCGACACCATGCGGTACGCGGTTTCCCGCTGCCCGTCCAGGACCAGCGTCGAGATCGAGTTGAGCGTGTTGAACAGGAAGTGCGGGTTGAGCTGGTAGCGCAGCATGCGGATCTGTGCGGCGTGCGCCGCATTGCGTGCCTCCAGCGCGACCTCCTTCTGCCGTTGCAGCGATATCGCGAACTTGATGCCGAAATACAGGCCGGTCCACGACAGCAGCAGGTGGAAGGTGGCGACGAAGTACCAGAGATAGCCGAAGGGCGTATCGATGTTGCACTCGTCGCAGTAGGGGAAGGTGAAGTGGATGTGCAGGCGCATCTGCACGATGCTCGCCACCACCAGCCAGCCCAGCGCGATCGCGATCATCCGTGGCGTCGATTGTCGCCAGGCATGGCGGTAGCCATGGCGCAGCAGGCTGGTCACCACGAAACCGCAGGCGGTCACCGCCAGCGATGCCCCGATGTAGGCGAACGGCCGGCCGTCGCCCATGCCAGCGGAGAAGTGCAGGACGAAATAGGCGGCCCAGCCGACAAGCTGCAGCATCCAGAACAGGTGCTTGGATGCGTCGAATCGGACACGGGGCGAGGCAGGGGCGCGCATGCGGATGGTCGTCGATGGTCTTCGTGCTGGCCGGCCACTATGCGCGATTGCCGCTGGTGCATGCACCCTTCTTTCGTCACCCGCATGGTGTCGGTGGCTGCCGCCAACGCTTCGTCGCGTTCGGGAAACACTTCGTCGCATTGCCCGCAGACAGTCGACGTCGGTCCGTATCCAATGCCCGCAACGCAAGGCAATGACGGGAGTCGGCATGAGGTGGTGGTCGGGTGTGCTGGTGGTGGCGGGCGCTGCGTGGTGGGTCGGGCAGGCCAGTGCCGCGCAGGACGTGGCAGCGTCGGGCATCGATCCGCAGGTGCGTGCCGCGATCGAAGCGACCTGCTTCGATTATGTCGACGGCCAGCTCGAAGCCGATCCCGTGCGTGTCGCGCGCGCCCTGCATCCCGATCTCGCCAAGCGCGCCGTCGTCGGCGAACAGCCGGACGAGCGCCTCGGCCTGCGCCGCATGTCGAAGGACGAACTGGTCGAACTGACCCGGGGCGGTGCCCTGAAGACGCCGAAGCCGCAATGGGATCGCGAATGCCGCGTGCTCGATGTCGTCGGCAACGTCGCGTCGGTGCGCCTCGAAACCCCATGGTTCGTCGATCATTTCCACATGGGCGAATTCGCCGGACGCTGGGTCATCGTCAATGCCCTGTGGTACAGCAAGCCCGCGCGTCGCAGGCAGGGAGGCCGCCGATGAGCCGTCTTCGTTCCGCCCACCGTTCCCGCATGCCGCAGGCGTTGAAGCGTGCGTGCCTCGTGCTGTCCTGCGTGTGGGTTTCGGCCTGCATGTCCGACCACCCATCACCGGTCTCGCCTGCCGCAGCGTCCGTGCATGATGCCGGCAAGGCGGCAACGCCGCCGGGGCATCCACTGCCCGTGCCGGCCGCCGGCGAAGTGCGACTCGCCGGCGAAGGCTGGCTGTCCGGCCTGCGCAACGACTACAACCTCAGTACGGACGCCGCGCAGGCACACATGGTCTTCGCACGCTCGGACGCCGATTTCGAGAACAGCCGCATCTGGCTCGCGCGGCGACGAGGCGAAGGCTGGAGCGAGCCGAGCGAAGTGCCGTTTTCCGATCCGCGCTACCGCGACTCCGATCCCTGGCTGACGCCCGATGGCCGCACGCTGTACTTCGCGTCGAATCGCCCGGTCTCGGGCGATGCGCCGAACGCCACGCTCGACCTCTGGCGCGTCGCGTTCGACGGCCAGCGCTTCGGTACGCCCGAACACCTGCCGATGCTCGCCAGCGACGGGCAGGAACTCGGTCCCGAACTGCACGATGGCTGGCTGTACTTCAACAGCTCGCGCAAGTCCGGGCCGGCGAAGCTCGCGATCTACCGCGCACGTGTGAACGGCACGGGTTTCGATGCGCCCGTACCGATGGGCGCACCCTTCAACGACGGCACGATCCAGGGCGACTTCACACTGTCGCCGGACGGCAGGCTCGCCGTGTTCTGGAGCCTGCGCGACGATGCTTCCGAACTGGATCTGTTCGCCGCATGCCGCACGCTGGCCGGCTGGTCCGCCGCTGTGCGCCTGCCGCCGCCGATCAGCGCGCGCGGCATGGATTTCACGCCCGCATTCTCCGCGGATGGCCGAAGCCTGATCTTCGCGAGCATGCGCAGCGCCGAGTCTTCGGGCGAGGCGCGCACGCTGCTCAACGGCCAGTCCAACCTTTACGTCGCCTCCGCCGGCATGGTGCAGCGTGCCATCGATCGCGCCGCCGTCATGCCGGCGTGTCGCGCCTGATCGGGAACTCGTTCAGGCCACGGCTGCGAACAAGAATGACTCGCCCCTTCTGAAAAGGGGCGCATGCGAGCCGCCCGCGCAACCATTCCCGCCATGCCCGCCTCCTGTCATCACACCCACCGACAGGAGCCCCCCGATGTTCCGCACCCTCATGCTGTCCCTGCTCATGGCCGTCGCCGCGTTCGCGTCGCTGGCCGGCTGCAGTTCCGCCAATGCCGCCGACGAAGTCTTCGCCACCGCCGACGGCGCGATTCGCGGCTACGACCCGGTGGCGTACCACACCGAGTCGAAGGCGGTGCGCGGCAAGGCCGACATCACCCATGTATGGAACGGCGCCACCTGGCGCTTCGCCAGCGTCGCCAACCGCGACCGCTTCGCCGCCGATCCCGAACGCTACGCCCCGCGCTACGGCGGCTTCTGCGCCTACGGCACCGCGCAGGGCTACAAGGTCGGCACCGACCCTGACGCCTTCGCCATCGTCGATGGCCGCCTGTACCTCAACTACAGCAAGCCCGTGCAGAACACATGGAACCAGGATCGCCCCGGTTTCATCCGCAAGGCCGATGCGAACTGGATGCAGCTGGAGCATGCGGTGTACGAGAAGCCCGCCGCATCATCCGGGAAATGAACTCGAACGGATGCGTATGGGCACATCGGCGAATGGCTTGCGTCACGCTGCTCATCGAACCGGTGCCGCGCCGCTAGAATGGCCGCGCCGGTGCGGCGCTCCATCCTGAACGCGCCGGGTCGCCCACGAAGCCAAGGATCGCGCGATGCATCGTACCCCCACTGCCGCAGGCCTGGCGCTCGCAGGGCGCACACGATCACTGACAGGGCCATCCGCCCCATGGCCCATGCGATGGGGTGGACTCTTGACTCTCGCCATCAGTCTGTCCGCCTGCGCGCACGCGCCACACACCACGCCCGTGAAGGAATCCGTCATGACCACGCCTGACACCGCGACGCCTGCAACAATCGCTGCAGAAGATGCGGGAAAACGCTTCCTGAAGCTGATCGAGCGATTGAATGCTGGCGAGTCTCTCGCGTTAGGCGCATTGGCCGAAGCGATGGACGTTCCCGTAGCTGAAATGGAACCCCGCCACAATGGATTTTCCGCAGCGGTGTCCCTCGACGATCACTGGTCGTATGCGCTGGAACTTTGGCAGGACTCTCCCTCTGCACCATGGGCGGCCATCAACCTGCAGTTCGATCATGCGGACGACCACGAGTACGCGGATTTTTCGCTCGTCTGCGGTATGACGCTCGCAGCATATCGCGAAGCATTCAAGGCATCCGGCTACCCTGAAAAGCTCGACCATGATGCCTCGGGTCGGTTGCTGGCGGCGAGCTACGCCACGGACCGCATGTTCATCATTTTGAAGCCGGGCATGAAAGGCGCCGACGACAAATCGAACCCGTCCTGTGTTCGTCGCATCGAACTGATGAATCGCGCGAACGGAGGCTGAGCATGGCCTCGCCAGCACCGAACGTCGCGCTGGAAGCCGCGCTGACCCAGTTCGCCCAGCAGCCGGGTGTGTCCGCCGATCAACAAGCGCAGTTGCGCAATGCGATCACGTCCGACATTCAACTGCTCCGCCAGTTGAACAACGCAGCGCAAGCAGGGCACCTGCAAGCCTTCGCGCTTCCCGCTGCAGGAAGTGCCACGCCGAATCTCGTCGGGCATTACCAGATACAGGCCGGCGTGGTGACGCTCCCCGCCGGCGCGTTCCAGCCCAGTGGAACGACGGCAGGCACCGACCTGAAAGCGGTTCTGCAGGTCCAGGAAATGACCGTCAGGTTCGGCAATCGAACCTACACCGATCCGCCCCAGCCCGGTGCCAGCACGCCGCCAGCGACACATCCTGTCAGTCAGCACATGCTCGACAACCTGCAGAACACGATCAATGAATCGCCTGTCCTTGCCGAGCAGGTGAAAAGGGCGGCGACGACGCGCGATCCGAGCGCAACGCCTCGCGCCATGCTGCTGGAGAATTTCGATTTCGTGCCGGCGAACATCGTGGCAGGCGGCACATACAGCGGCCGAACCCATTCGATGAACCTGCCTGTACTGAACCTGCAGGCAAAAACACCGACGAATCCCCAGGGACGATTCAATGCCGACGACCTGACCTTCGTGATCGGGCATGAAATCCAGCATGGGTTCAATCACCCCGAGAAGGCGCAGGCCCGCGCCGCATTCGCCCAGCAAGTCGGTCAGGTCGCTGCAAGCGCGCCCGTCGTCCACGATTACACCGCGCCGGTGCGTGCCTATATCCAGGCGGGGCGTGACGATGAGGCGAAAGCCGAGATCGCAGGCTGGAATGCCCTGTTGAGCAGAAGGCAGCAGGCCGATCCCGCGTTCTCGCTCGACGACATGCTCAAGAAAACAGTCCGCGTGCGAGTGGAGGATTTCGTCGTACCGGATGCGGCTGGCGTGACAGTCCCGCGCCCCGGCCTGAGCTTCAACTCCGACAACACGCTTTCGCAGTCCCCGACGAACATCACCGCGATGGGGCAGCACTACTTCAATCGCCCGGACGCAAGCGCCCCGCCGGCACAGCGCCCGGTTCGCCTTGGCGAGAGCGGCAAGGTCGACTACACGAACTACTACGGCACGGGCGCCATCGAGACCATCATCCAGGCCGAGCGGCAGCATGCACAGCAGCATCCGGGTGTCGTCCACAAGCTGACGATCGACATGGCCGGCATTGGGTTGAAAGAAAACCTGATGGAGCAGGAAGGCATCAACATCCAGATCAACAAGGCGACGCCGCAGCCCTACTACGACACCAGCCAGACGCCGACGACGCAGGGCAACTTCCATCACACCCAGGATGGCAGCGTCAACGCACAGCACGATCACCAGCACGTGCCGGTGGCGCCAGGCGGCAACGGCCGCGCCGCTGAGCAGGACCGGCCCGCGCAGGAAGCGGCAAGGCCCGAGCGTACCGGCGCCCTGCAACTCGACGACCCCGCGCACGCGAACCACGCGATGTACGCCACGCTGCTGCGTGTCGTGCACGAGCGCGACAGGGCGCTCGGCCGTGAACCCGACGAGATCAGCCGGCAACTGGCCGGCGGACTGGTCGAGCAGGCCCGCGCGCGCGGCCTGCAGACGGTCGGTGCCGCAGCCTTCACGCCGGATGGCAACCGGGTCGCGATGACCGATACCGCCGACCTGTCTGCGCCATGGGCGAGGACCGCCGTCGGCGAGGTCGGTCAACTGATCGGCAAGCCGCTGTCGCAGAGCAGCGATGCCGTGGCCGCGATCAACCAGCAGCAGGCGATGGAGCAAAGCCCGAAGCAGACGCCGCCGCCGGGGATGGATGGGCCGGACGCGCCGGCGCCCCGAATGCGTTGAGATCGACGGGGCGGGCGCGACTGGCATCGCCCGTCGTCGCGGCCGTCGGTATCAGTTCGGCATAAGTTCTCACGCCGGCCGCAGCGCATCCCGCCGAGCGGTGCTGCCCGCCGCACGCAGCTGCGCTAGGCTGTATGGAACACAGGGGATGTCACCGGCTTCGCATGAAGGGATCGCGCACGCTCACGCTGCTTTGCCTGCTGCCCTTCGCGGTCGGCGCCGCCGAGCGCTCGCCTCTCCGCAATGGCGAACACGCCTTCCGCCATCGCTCCGCAGTACACCCGAACCTCCCCGCGCACCCGCTGGTCGCGCGCATCACCGGCACGCGCATCGTGCTGACCAATAGCAAGCCCTCCTCCGTGTTCCCGCTCGGCGTGGTCGCCGAAGGTGAGCTCATGTGGGATGCCGCCTCGAAGCAATGGATTCACGGATACGACCCTGCGGATCGAACGTCGAAAGAGGTGGGCGGGTGCAGTGATGGGCCGGAGGTGGTGGATTTGCGGAGGCGGACTTATTGGACGTGTTGAGGGGCAGTAATCGACCCTTTGCAGAAACTTTACTTATCAATAGTGCTTCAGGGGAAAAGCAACCTATGAATGCCACGATGTAATCGGCAGAAATCTTTTTCCTTAGATTTTCGGAAGAAAATTCGCTAAAGATCCGCGCTTACCAGCCGCGTGTAGAAACGAAAAAAGGAGAGTTGCGTGCGGATATCACGAGTAAAGATCAGCAACTTTGCTAATTTCTCTGAGATCGATGTCGAGACTGGCAAAAGCATCGTAATCGTCGGCGAGAACAAGGTCGGCAAGAGCAACTTCGTCCGCGCGCTGCAACTGATCCTTGACCCTGGTCTTTCTGAACGTGATCGGCAGCTCGGGCTTGAGCATTTCTGGGATGGCTTGGGAGAAGACAAGATCGGCGAAACAGTCGAGGTCGCAGTAGAGCTGACCGACTTCACGGGCGATCCGCGGTTGATGGCGCACCTCAACGATTGCGTGGTCGATCCGGGGCCGCCGATGGTTGCGCGCCTCACCTACCGCTTCCAACCGAAGGCCAATCTCGGGCGGGACCCGGAGAGCCTCGCCGACTATGAGTACATCGTTTTCGGCGGCGACGATCCGGATATGTCAATTGGGCCGTCGCTGCGGCGGATGCTTCCGCTCGATGTGCAGGTCGCGCTGCGCGATGCTGAGAAGGATCTGGCGAGTTGGCGAAATTCGCCGTTAAGGCCGTTGATTGAAGAGTTGGCGACCTCCCTCGATGAAGAGGCGCGGGCCGAAATCCAAGAGCAAGTCAACGAGGCGCAGGCCGAACTGGTCAGCCATGATGAAGTGGTCGCAACCGCAGAGCGGATCGGCGAGCGGCTGATCGCGATCGCCGGCGAGCAGCATGCGGTGCCGTTGACGCTCGGCTTGGCGCCGACGCGGGTCGATGCGCTGCTGCGCAGCCTGCGTCTGCTGATCGACAATGGTGCGCGCGGCATTCCCGATGCCAGCCTTGGGACCGCGAACCTGATCTTCCTGGCGCTCAAAAGCCTGGAGCTCGATCGGTTTGTGACGGATGGCGAGCGCGACCACACCTTCTTCGTGGTCGAGGAGCCGGAAGCGCACCTTCACCCGCACGTTCAGCGTCTGGTTTACCGTTATTTCCTGGGTGGCGGCGGAGATGACGAGGAGCAAGCGCCGCCGCTCACGACCATCCTGACCACGCATTCGCCACATATCGCGAGCGTCACCCCGATCCGGTCGATCGTGCTACTTCGTCAAGACGCAGCAACCAACGCAACGATTGCCGTTTCGACGGCCAAGGCGCCGCTCGACGAGCGCGACGAGGCCGACCTCCAGCGCTACATCGACGTAAGCCGTGGCGAGATCTTTTTCGCTCGCGGGGTCGTCCTGGTGGAGGGCGACGCGGAGCGGTTTCTCGTGCCTGCCTTCGCCGAGGCGCTGGACATTCCACTCGATATGCTGGGCATCACTGTATGCTCGGTCAGCGGCACGAACTTCACGCCCTACGTCAAGCTTTTGGGTCCTGATGGCCTCAACATTCCACATGTCATTCTGACCGATCGTGACCCGAACGGAACGAAACCCCCGCGGGTCCGGCGCCGCCTGATCAACGTCCTGCGGCTGGTCGAAGACGGTGTGAACTACACCCCTCTGGACGCCGACGCCGTCATCGCGCGTGCGGAGGCGGTCGGGTATTTCGTGAACAGCAACACGCTCGAGCCGGAACTTTTCACCGGCGGGCTTGCTGAGGCGATGCAGGAGGTTATCGAAGAGGAACTGTCGATCAGCCAGGCCACATGCGATCTGATCCAAGGATGGGTCGATGACACCGACACCCTCGATGAAGAGCAATTGATTAAGCTCATCGAGCGGATTGGCAAAGGGCGCTTCGCGCAGGCACTGGCGCCGCACGTCGATGAAGGTACGTGTCCGGACTACATCCGGCAGGCGCTGGAGTATATTCGCGATGCCATTACGTAGTGTCAGCGCGGCCTATCTCGCCCAAGCAGCCGATCTTGCAGGCAATCAGGGTCAGCAGGCAGCCTATGATTCCACGGGCAACTGCGTGGTGCTGGCCGGGCCCGGTAGCGGCAAAACGAAAACGCTGGTGCTCAAGCTCGCCCGGATCATGGCAGAGGATGTGCGCGCACCCAGAGGAGCGGCATGCATCACCTATAGCCAGGAATGCGCACGCGAACTGACGCGTCGTCTGGAGCGGCTGGGCCTGCGCGAGGCACCCAATCTTTTTATCGGCACGGTGCATGGGTTCTGCCTGAGGCATCTTCTCATGCCCTATAGTCGGCTTGCGGACCTCCCGGTGCCGTTCCCGCTCGTCGTCGCCACGCAGCGGCAGAGCGATCAGGCGATAAAGCGGATCGGTGAGCGGCTATTCGGCGTTGGCCATCCCAATAAGCCTATGGACCTTGGACGGCATCGACGGTCCGTCCTTGACCGAACATCGGTCGCATGGACCAGAGAGGGGGAACTCGCGGCGTGGGCAGATGGATATGAGGCCGAGCTGCGTCGGCTGGGACTGATCGACTTCGATGATCTCGTGATCTTCGGGCAGCGTCTGGTTTCGGAGCACGACTGGGTGCTCCCGCTGCTTCAGGCGAAATTTCCGGTGCTCGCGGTCGATGAATATCAGGACCTGGGTGTCGCCTTGCATCGCATTGTCGAGCGCGTCGCCTTTGATGGCGGCGTCCGGCTCTTCGCAGTGGGAGACCCCGACCAGTCGATCTACGGCTTCACCGGTGCCGACGGAGCGCTGTTGCAGGAGCTTGCCGAGCGGGACGATGTCGAGCGGGTTCAGTTGCAGCTTAACTATCGTTCGGCGTCGCGCATCGTCAGCGCATCCGAGATGGCGCTAGGCGAGGTCCGTGGCTATCAGTCCAACGACCCGGATCGCCAGGCGATCATAGAATTCGTTCAGTGCGCCGATGGCCTTGAAGGACAAGCCGCGCATGCGGTCACCGAAATCATTCCAGCTACTCTCGCGGCCAAGCCCGGACGCGCGTTGGGTGACATCGCCATCCTCTATCGCGACTACCGGGCCGGCGACGTCGTGGCGGAAGCCGCTGCTGCCGCAGGCATCGATTTTGTCCGCGTCGATACCGCAGCACCTTACCGCAAGGTCGCGCTCACGAGCTGGATCGAGGATTGCGCGGCGTGGTGCTCCGGCGGCTGGCGCGAGGCCCGGCCGCAGTTGCGTGGACTGCTCGATCGTTGGCTCGGCTTTCATCGCACTCGGATTTCAGAAGCGCAGGCCCGAGATGAATCCCAGCGCCTGACGCAGCTTCTATGGTCGCTTCGCATCGAGGAGGGACTCGCCCGGGATTTCGTCACGGCAGTACGCGCGGGAATGCTTGATGCGCTGATGACGGCTGAGCGGGGGCTCGCTGATCAGCGTGAGCAGGTCGATCGCATGTCGTCGGCTCTGGCGGTCGGTGGACCGCTCGCCGATCTCGATCTTACGAGCCTTGGTGGTCGCGATGGGTCTCCGCTGCATCTGAACTTGCTGACGCTGCACTCCGCAAAGGGCTGCGAGTACGACGTTGTGATCATGGTCGGTCTCGATCTCGGGAGTCTGCCCTGGCGCAATGAGTTGCCCGCCGCTCGTCGCGAGAGCCGGCGGCTCTTCTACGTCGGCCTCACGCGCGCCCGCGACGAAATCCATATGCTCTATTCCGGCTACGTCGACACGGGCCGCGGCCGGATGCATTGGGGGCGATCGCCATTCCTGGATGAACTTGAAGCGCGAATGGAGGAGGCCGAGGGCGAGTAGTTCGGCGTGCCGCAGAAAGCAAGGCCGTAGGCTGGGCCATCGACCCAGCGATTCGCCCGATCCGAGAGTGCTGGATGCACAGCGCCCAGCCTACAAGTTCCGCGAAATCATTCCTGAGATGTGCCCACCGTTGTCGTCCCATCCTCGCACCGTGCTCGGCGTGTCAAGGTCAAGGTGAATTGCTGCGCAAGCCTTGACGCGCCTGCGCGCGATGCGATTCCGAATCGCCAACGGCGTCCACTCCGGGCGTCGGGCGAAACGGAGTGCCGTCATGTCCAAGCCCAAGCCGCAGTTCCAGCCGTCCAATGTCCTGCTGATCGAAGTCCCGCCCCAGTTCATCGCTCTGTGCGAAGCCAGCGGTGCCAGCCCGCAGGCGGCGCTGCGCGGCATGGCCGCGATGGTCTGCGGCCTGCGCTACGACGAGGACAACCTGCTGGTGCCGCTGGACGCCGCCGCCGCGTGATGCGTCACCGGGCGCGGGCTGTCCCCGGGCCCGGACGGCTACGGCTGACGAAATGGTCTGGCCTATCGCAGGTATGCTGGTCGGCGGGCGACGCATGTCGCCGCTGTCTTCCTTCAGAATCAGAGCATGGGATCCCGGATGCCGAGAATCGCTGAATCGTTGCTGGCTATGTGCCTGTTGGGTTTTGCGACGAAAGCGCAGTCCGAAATACGGCCGACCTTCCATCAATGGCAGGCGGGGACGCTGGATGACTCGGGTTGGACGCAGGCCTCGTCCACATCAGGCGCGTTCACGGTTCGACTTCCCTGCCTCTACAACGATTTCCAGATGCATGGATTGAAGGACGATCCTTCCGCGACGATCCATACCGTTGGTTGTCGATTGCCGGACGGACGGAAGTTCTCCACCACCAGGCTCAGGTACGGCAAGAGCCCGGCCAGTGATGTCGATCCGCTTGCCAGGTTTTCTTCCGACTTCGATTCGATGGGGGCAAAGGTGTCGAGCCTCGAATTGAATGGGCATCGTGCGGTCGATGTGGAAGTGTCCGAATCCAGGCGATGCGGGTACATGCGCATGATCCGGTTGAAGGAAGGTTCCCTGCTCCTCATCGTCGAAGCGCCAGCGACCGCATGTCACGATCTCGACAAGGACGCTCGCTATTTCTTCCGATCGGCTGAGTGGAAAGACTTCTAGAGTCTCGGGCGGGGTAGTCGCCCCAGCAATGATGGATCGGACGATGCTGGCGCCATGGCGAAAGCGGCCTTCGCTTCGTCATGAAATCGATTTCATCGCCTGTCTTCGGCCGGAAGTCGCGGGTTGTGCGACCGATTGTGCGCCGCAGCTAGCGGCTAGACTCGCTTGAGCGGCCAGGCAATCTCCGGCCTTGCCGCGGGGGAACCATCGGCGCGCTGGATGCATCACGTGTGCGCCGATGTCGACGCGGTCGCGTGTGCGGCCGTTCGGGGAAACGACTTTGCAACCAAGGTCGGCCGGCAGTCCGGCGATGATCGACTGCCGCAGGCATGTCGGCGATGCGCGTGCGTCGCCGGCATCCGGAAAGGAACGGAACACTCCACTTACTCAAGTTTAAGGACAAGCATGAAGAATCAACGCAATTCCATCAGGCTGGGCCTCCTGGCGGCGGGCATCGCCGCGAGCTCGATCGCAATGGCGGGCAGCGGTGTGTCAGCGCTTCAAGCGGCCCGCCCCGGGTCGAAGCCAGCTGTCGGCAAGCCTGTTGTCAGCAAGCCTGTTGTCAGCAAGCCAGTCGTCGGCGACGATCGCATCCCGGTCGTGCAGCTGACGTCGACCATTGGCGATGCCGGTTTCGAAATGTTCGATGGCAAGACCCGGCGCGTCAGCCTGTCGCGGCTGCCGATGGACACCACCGACGCGATCGTCTACATCGACGTGGACAGCCTCGATCTGGATCGCAAGAAGACACAGGCCATCCTCGACCTTGCCAGCGACCTGGGCTGGGTGGTGATGGCCGAGAGCAGCAGCTGGAACGTGCCGCGCCTGCACGCCTTCCTCGCCATGCACTATCCGGGCGTCGATACCAACGGTCTGCAGAACGTTGCGGTGCGCATCGCTTCGGACAAGGGGCGCGCTGTCGTCACCGACCTGACGCCGACCGAGGCCGCGGTGGAGGTAGGCATCGATTACCTGCAGACCACGGAAGCGCAGGCGCTGATGCGCAGCACTTTCGCGACGCGGGCCATCGCGCCGGGCAGCAACTACGCATGGTTCGCCAACAATGCCTACCAGGCGACCGCCAGCAATCGCACTGTTGGCACGCGCAGCTATACGGTGGCGCTGAATCGCGATGTCGTGAAGGTGTGGCGCAGCACCAGCAACGGCATCACCGACTGCATCGTCTCCTGGCGCGGCAGTTCGACCGCAGGCGACTGGCTCAACAACATCGAGAACCAGTTCGGCGGCTCGGTTGCCGTGCCCGGCGAGTCCTCTTCGAACGCGGCGAGGATCGGCTCGGGCTATGCCAGCCGGCTCAACAGCTACCGCTCGGCAGTCAATGCGGTGGCATGCAACAACACCTACCGCGTGACCGGGCACAGCCTGGGCGGCGCCATGGCCGAAGCCTATGCGTTCACCATCCGCAGCAAGCGCCCGAACCTGGAAGCCTACAACCCGGCGCGCGTGGGCAACGCCAGCTTCCGCACGCAGCTGGTTTCGGCCCTCGGCACCGCGAAGGTTGAAGTGTTCTGCCGCAACCTCGACCCGGTGTGGACCGTGCCGGTAGGCCTGCAGCACGTCGGCAGCAACAACGGCTGCACCTATTGGGGCGGCTCGGTATCGGTGATCAACCTGGTCGCGAACCACGCCATGAATCTCTGGCTGTAAACATCGCGCGCTGTTGCCGGGCATTCTGGCGACCGGCAACCGGACGCGACGGATCAGGGTCCGTCGCGTCTTTTGATGCAACGGCCTCCACTCTGGGCGTGGGTCATCTCGCGCCCGGATTCCGCAATTGGTGCGCCTCGGAGCACCGTCTCGATCGCACCGTCTCGATCGCAGCTGTACGAAAAGCCGGTGCGATGAATCGCACCCTATGCGGCGCAGTCATGTGATTCTCATGCGTCGATAATCATCGGTATCAGATCGCTATCACTCTGGAATCAATGCGGATGATGCTGGTCATCCTCATGATCGAATTCATATCCCTGATCGAAGTCGGCTGCGTTGGTCGGGCTGCGACACTGCGCGGCATGGACGCGCGGTCGTGCGGTTTGCGCTGCGGCAATGAAAGCCGGCTGATGCCGCAGGAGGGGCTGTTGCGCGATCGCCTTCCGGAAGATCCTTGTTGCGCCCATTGGATGGCCGGTCCGATGCCCCGCCCGACACGTGGTCTCTGCGGATTTTCCTGTCAGATATGGCAGGTTTGCATTTTCGATGAATGCCTATGATTCTGGGCAGCAGGGGCATTGGCAGGCACGGGGCAGATGGCGACTGCGCAGCGGTCTGCCTGCCCGATCAGGAACGATCCGATAGCTGACGCGAGGACTCACATGATGCGTACCCTCAGTGTGGCGTGTGCGGCAATGATCTGCGTCTCGGCCTGCGTGTCCTCGCCTGGTGGGCGCGTGCAGCGGCCATCCGGTCAGGCGATGCCGCAGCAGGAGCGGCCGCTGCTTTCGGAGGTGGCAAAGATCTCCGATCTCGCGCAGGTCAAGGCACATGCGCGAAACTTTCCAAGGGCAAGCACGCTGATCGTCTTCGATATCGACGACACGCTTCTGACAACATCGGAGATCGCGAAGAACGAGCGGAAGTTCTTCGGCAGCGATCGTTGGTATCTCTGGCAGAACTATGGCCTGCCAACCGAAGACAAGGACAAGATCGGGAACTGCCTGTTCGAAGTCATCGCCGCGAACGCGGATGATTCGACGGAAGGATCCCAGGTTCCGACGCAGGCGGATGCGGTGTCCATCGTGGCCGACATTCCGAACGACATGCTCTTGCTCACATCGCGCGGCACATCGATGAAGGACGCGACCTTGAAGCAACTTGCGTGGGCCAAATATCGCGCCATCCCGTCCCTCGGGCAGGTAGCAGGGCCAATGCCGATCGCGACGGACGGAGTGATCGGCGTCTACGAACAGGGCGTCTTCCTCACCGAGGGCGCGAACAAGGGCAGGGCACTCATCGCGCTGCTTGACGCGACCGGACGTCGCTACGACTACGTCATCCTCGTGGACGATACGGAAAAGAACGTCCTGAACATGGCGACGGCGATGGCCATGCGCGGGATCGGCTACCTCGGACTCCGCTACACCAGGATCAAGAACGATCCGCCATTGGAAGTGACGCCTGCACAGGTCGAGGCGCATCGACGGGATTGGCAGGCATTCCTGGGGCGGCATCCGGACAAGAAGACGAGGTGGGAAGGGAAGCAGTGCAAGTAACGCTGCGATGCACACGGGTGCCTGCCTGACGCATCGGCGAAGCGACAGGGGCGCTGCCCGATGCCGCTGACAGATGCGACGCCGTGCGCGTGGTCGCATGCCAGCGCCGCCGCGGGTCCAGGCATTCGTGTCGATTGACCGCCAAAACCCGCTGTGTCAGCCTCCCGCGCACGCCCTGCTCCGGGGCATGCCTGCGAAAAGACGACTCCGATGCACGAATTCGGCCTGCTGCTGTCCTGGCTCGATATCGCCGGACTGTCCGTGTTCGCGGTGTCGGGTGTGCTGGTGGCGGTGCGCAAGCGCGTCGACTTCATCGGCGCCTGCTTCTTCGCGCTGGTCACTGCGGTGGGCGGCGGCACGCTGCGCGACGTCCTCATCGATGCCCCGGTCTTCTGGATGGTCGACGCCACGCCGGTGATCCTGTGCGTCGGCGTCGCATTCGTCGCCTGGCTGGTTCCGCTGCGCTGGTGGCCTGAACGCGCGCTCGAGTGGTTCGATGCCGCGGGGCTGGCGGCGTATTCGGTGTATGGCGCGAGCAAGGCGTTGAGCTATGGGGTGTCTCCGGTGTCCGCAGTTGCGGCCGGTGTCATCACCGCATGCATCGGTGGCGTCATCCGCGACATCACGGTTGGCGTGCCGTCCATCCTGATGCGGCACGAGCTGTACGTGTCCGCTGCGCTGGTGGCGTCGGCGCTGTTCGTCGGCCTCTCGCACACGCCGCTTGCGTCGCCCTGGCCGGCGGTGATCGGCGTGGTTGCCGGATTCGCCCTGCGCGGCGCGGCGATTCGATGGAATCTCAGCCTGCCGCCGCACCGGGGCAGTTGAGGCAACACGCTGTCAGTGCGTGAAGGCGCAGGCGTGCGGCGTGCGCGGATGCCGGCAGAGATGACCAGATCGCGAACACGAAAATGGCGGGGAAATCCCCGCCATTCCGTGCCACAAGGTCGGACGATTACAGGGCTTTGCCCGGAATGTTGACCTTGTCGATGCCATGGATCACGCCGTTGCTCGACGCGATGTCGGCGGACGTCACCTGGGCGCCGTCGATGCTGACCTTGCCTTCCTTGAGCAGGATCGGTGCGGATTGCCCGCCGACGGTCTTCGCCTTCTCCCACTTGCCGATCTCTTCCGCAGTCTTGCGGCCGTTGACGACGTGGTAGTTCACCAGCGATGCCAGTTCAGCCTTGTTTTCCGGCTTGAACAGTGTGTCCATGCGGCCGGCCGGCAGGTTCTTGAAGGCTTCGTCGGTCGGGGCGAAGACGGTGAAGGGGCCGGGGCCGCGCAGCGTTTCGCTGAGGCCGGCTTTCTCGACGGCTATGCCGAAGGTCTTGAAGGAACCGTTGGCGGCAGCGGTATCGAGCACGTTGAGAGCCGTGGTGTTGACTTGGGTATTCATATGATGGATGCCTGTGAAGCGAATCCAGCGATCGCGGATTCGAAATGGCCGAAGCCAAGGCGCCTGCCGGTGGCAGGACGCGCGAATGCTCAGTGCGGAGAGTGGGGGAATGATGCGGCGCGTCTGAGAGCCGTTACGACCTTGCGTCGTAGTGCCAGTGCAGCCTGCGCTTTCTGTTGTTATTTGCCTGTTACGTCGCGCCGGATGTGAATGGCGCTTCAGGCGTCGCCATGCTGTGCGCGGACGTGTATGTTTTTCCCGACAGCGCCGCGACCTGCGGTGCTGGCATATTCCAACGCAGATCGATGGGGGCGACCGATGGTGTGGGACAGGATCAAGCGGATGCTGGGCGGCAAGGGCGAGCCTGCCGAGCGCGTACCGGTCGCCGCGCAGGCATCGGTGCCGGCCAAGCCGCCCCAATCCGCGCAGGAGCCGCCCGAGATCCGCTGGATCGAGGCCGCCGACAATCCGTGGGGCGTCAGGTTGCTGGATGTGCGTCCGGTGACGCTGACCATGCTGTCGACGAGCTCGGATCCGCAGTGTGCGACGAACGCTGTGTCGTTCGGGCAGGAGGATGGTACCTGCTTCATCGGACAGTCCCCCGACTCGCAGCGCGTCATCGACGCTGCGCTGCGTTTCCCGGTCGATGGCGCATTGCTCGATGGCGTGCTGTTCATTCCCCGGGAGATGGAACACAAGTGGGCGCTGTTCTTCCACCGCGGCGAGCTCATCGTCGTGCGCAGCTGGTTGCGCAAGGTGATCGTGGTTGCACGCGTCGAAGCGCAGAAGGGACATGTCGAGATCACCCAGGTGCGCGGCACGCTGTGCGCGGAAGACGAATCACCGGAGTTCACGATCCGGGCGCTGGACTTCCTGCTGCGCAGCCACGCGCTGGGCGACGTCATCCCGGCACCGCTGCCACCGGGCATCGAAGCGGATCCCGAAGCAGCGGCCATGTGGTGCATGTCGCTGTTCGGTAACCGTGCGCAGATCGCCACGCCGCACGTGTTTCCCCGGCAGGACCCCACGCGTCCGCTGCGGACCCACTCTCTGCTGCACATCGCCGTGGCACGCGCGCAGATCGAGGCGATCGACGCGTGCCTGCAGGCGGGGATGCCGATCGACGCACTCGCCGCCGATGGCCTGGCGCCGCTGCACTGGGCGCTCGCATCGAAGGACAATGCGATCACGAATCTGCTGCTCGACCGTGGCGCATCGGTCGACGTTCGCTCCGAAGAGGGCGCGACGCCGCTGATGAACGCCGTGCAGGCCGGCAGCCTGGAGCAGGCGGCCCTGCTGCTCGATCGCGGCGCCGACGCGAACGCCCGCGACATGCGCGGATTCACATCGCTGCATCGTGCAGCGGAAATGGGACTGGTCGACATCGTGTGCCTGCTGCTCGACCGAGGGGCGTCGATCGATGTGGATGCCGAAGGGCACACGCCGCGGTCACTGGCGGAAGGGCGCGATCGAAAGGACATCCTTGCCTTGTTCGATCGCCACATCGGGCGGGTGGGTTGATTGTGATCAGGATGTGCGGCCTTGATCGAATGCATTGAATTCCCGCGACGATCGCACCAGGAGCCAATCCCATGGCTGTTTGCGCTTATCTTAACGTCGACTCCATCGATTGCCCGGCTTGCGGGAGTACAGTCGAACTTGCCTTCGGACAGCTGCTTTTTCAGTGGGGGTATTGTCCCGCACGCCATCCCGAGCCGGAGCGCGCATACGACTGGGGCGATGCGATTCGCTGGCGGCTGGACGACGCAGGGCAGATTTTGCCGTGGGTCTATTTCTCGGGCGTGGATCAGGGGGGCGGGAACATCGGCGACCCGCAGTTCGCGAACGTGCGCATCCGCGCTTACACATTCGCGTGGGAAGACATCAGTTGCGGAGCCTGCGGTGCGCACGGTGTCGATATCCTCGTCGAGCACGGCATCCTGAAAAACACCGTTGCGGCCACATCCGGCTGCGAGATTTCGCTGATCGAGCAGGATGGCAGGATCTCGGCTCGACCCGAATGGAATGATCATCCGATGACGAGGTGCCTCGTGGAGCGCAGGTTCCGATTGGTGGTGCCCGACACGGCCGATCCGCCGAGCCATGGCCCCGAGCGATGCTCGCACTTCCGACCAGCATGACCGATATGAAGATCCACTGGCGCGATATCGACGACCGACTTGAGCCCGGCCGCTGGGACAGGCTGCATGTCACGGTCGAAGAGGCGCATGCGCCGACATTCGCCGTGTCGGTGTGTCCCCCTGATCGATTGCGGTTGAGCGCGGGCGATGTGCCGGTGCTGTGGGCACGCATCGAAGAGGACTACTACGGATACGAGTATCTGCGAAAGGGCGGCGATGCTTCGTGGTCGATCGTTCCGCCGATTTCCTTCCAGGTCGCCGACGAGATCGCCAGCCAGCCGCCGGAGGCCAGGGCACGTGCGTGGGCGAAGCGCTTCGCTGCGTGGCTGTCGACATCAGCCTATTCGCCGCTGCACGCGGGCGAGTGGACGCTGTCGCCGCGCATGCGTTGGCATGCGGGTGCACTGCTGTTGCCGGGGGATCTGGACGGCATCTTCGCGCACGAGTCGCGGGGCTATGTCGCGTGGGATCACATCGTGCATCCCTTGCCGCTGCGTGACGTTTCGCCGTCGGACGACGGTCGCGTGAAGGCATGGCGCAAGCTGGCACGCAGGGGTGAACTGCCGCCGATCCTGCTGCAGTGGATCAGCGGGCTGGTGGCGTATGTCGTGCTGGATGGCCACTACCGGCTGCTTGCAGCGAAACTCGAAGGCAAGCCGGTGCCGTTCCTGTGCCTGGATCGCGTCTCGACGATGGCGCGGGATGATGGGCATCGACAGATGGTGCTCGATGCGGTCGACAAGGCATTCGAGCATTCGGCTCGTGCGTCGCACGCGCCCGGACATGCATCGCGCACGTTCACGCCGGACAAGGCCAACAGGATCCTCCTGGATGCCTTCATGCCGCACCTGATCTCGCAGCCCACGGTCGCGGGATCGGTCCGATTCGATCCCGTGCGCTGGGACGCGGAAGTCCGAGCAGAAGCGACACGCCAGGGCGTGGATGTCACGGAGATGCTGGACGTGCAGGCCAGCCGCTAGTCTGCGACGCAGCGGTCCTTCAGTCGTCGCGCGATGGTGCGGGCTTCGGCCGCTGCGCGAGCCAGCGGTCCAGCGCATTCGCGAAGGCCTGCCGGTCGCGTGCGTGGAACGCTGCGGGTCCGCCGGTCTGCACGCCGGCGCCGCGCAGTTCTTCCATGAAATTCCGCATCGACAGGCGCTCGGCGATGTTGTCGGTCGTATAGCGTTCGCCACGGGGATTGATCGCCAGGCCGCCCTTCTCGATCACGCGCGAAGCCAGCGGGATGTCCTGGGTGACGACGAGGTCACCCGGGTTCATGCGATCGACGATGGCGCTGTCGGCCACGTCGTAGCCGCCCTGGACCTGCAACGCGCGGATGAAGCGCGAGGCTGGTGTGCGCAGCCACTGGTTCGCCACCAGCGTGACCTGCACCTGCGCGCGGTCCGCGGCGCGGAACAGGATCTCCTTGATCACGCCGGGACAGGCGTCGGCGTCGACCCAGATGTCCGGCGGCAGGGGACTCTCGGCTTCGCTCACTGCGGATCGGTGGCGGGATCGCGCTCGGTGCCGGCGGGTTTCTCGCTCTCGCGCGCGGCGCGCTTCTTCGCGAGTTTCTCGTCCTGCTGTTTCTTCTTCGCGATTTCGCGCTGACGTTTTTCGAAGTTGTAGTTGGGCTTGGCCAAGGCGATTTCCCGGGGCATGAAGGGATTGGACGTGCGCATGGGCACGCGGTGCGGTCGTTCTGTCTCGACGGGATTCGCCGCTGCTGTCGGAGCTCAGCGGGATTTCACCGGGGAATGCATCGGGGAATCTGGGATGTCCCCCCGGGTGTCGCCGTGCGCGTACGGCGGTGCGTTCGGGGGCCATGCTACACCACGCGGACCGGTCGGTCGCGCGTCGCGGCGCGCGTGCGGCCGGGAAACGACGAAGGGCGCCTTGCGGCGCCCTTCGCGTGATGCAGTTGCCTGAACCGCTGGCCGATTACTTCAGGCCGGCGTCCTTGCGCAGGTCGGCGGCGCGATCGGTCTTTTCCCACGAGAACGCGGTGGCCTTCTGCTTCTTGCCGTCGCTGTCGGTGTAGGCGACTTCGTACGGCTTGCGGCCGAAGTGACCGTAGGCGGCGGTGTCCTGGTAGATCGGGTGGATCAGGTCGAGCATCTTCACGATGCCGTACGGACGCAGGTCGAAGTGCTTGCGGATCAGCTTCTCGATCTTCTCGTCCGGGATCTTGCCGGTGCCGAAGGTGGTGACCGAGATCGAGGTCGGCTCGGCAACGCCGATGGCGTAGCTCACCTGCACTTCGCACTTGTCGGCCAGGCCGGCGGCGACGATGTTCTTCGCCACGTAGCGCGCGGCGTAGGCGGCCGAACGGTCGACCTTCGACGGATCCTTGCCCGAGAACGCGCCGCCGCCGTGACGGGCCATGCCGCCGTAGCTGTCGACGATGATCTTGCGGCCGGTCAGGCCGCAGTCGCCCACCGGGCCGCCGATCACGAAGATGCCGGTCGGGTTGATGTGGATCTTGTTCTTCGGCAGCGCGTCGAGCCACTTCTTCGGCAGGACCGGCTTGAGCACGTGCTCGCGCACGCCTTCGACCAGGTCCTTGTGCTTGATGCCCGGGTCATGCTGCGTCGACAGCACCACGGCGTCGAGGCCGACGATGTTGTTGCCGTCGTAGCGCAGGGTGACCTGCGACTTGGCGTCGGGACGCAGCCACGGCAGCTTGCTGTTCTTCTGCTTGCGGACCTTGGCCTGCTGCTCGACCAGGCGGTGCGAGTAGTAGATCGGCGCCGGCATGAATTCCGGGGCTTCGTTGCAGGCGTAGCCGAACATCAGGCCCTGGTCGCCCGCGCCCTGTTCTTCCGGCTTCTTGGCCTTCTTGTCGGTGCCGTCGACGCCGGCGGCGATGTCCGGCGACTGCTTGCCGAGCATGTTGATGATGGCGCAGGTGTGGCCATCGAAACCGACGTTGGAATTGTTGTAGCCGATCTTGTTGATCACGTCGCGCGCGAGCGATTCGATGTCGACCCAGGCGGTGGTGGTCACTTCGCCGGCCACGATGGCGGCGCCGGTCTTCACCAGGGTTTCGCAGGCCACGCGGGCGCGCTTGTCCTGCGCCAGGATGGCGTCGAGCACGGCGTCGGAGATCTGGTCCGCGATCTTGTCCGGATGGCCTTCGGACACCGATTCAGAGGTGAAGAGATAGCTGGACATCGTGGTCGTTTTCCTTTGGGTGGGGATTTATCCCTTGATCGGGATGAAAAGATGGCCGGATATGATACACACCCCGGGGACGGTTTGCATGGCGCCGCCCGCCCGGGGGCTGGGCGGTCGTTTTACCGCATTCCCGGGTGCGGCGTGTGACGACGGCATTCGAACGCAGCTGTCGGGACGCCGATGTCTAGACGTCGGCCGCTCCCGGGGCAGGACAGGCCGCGGCCGTCGGCTGTCACGGGACCGCCGCGAAACCGCCATCGGGGTGTCTCGCCCCGGCGGCAGGCTGGCGGCCATCCCGGCCGACGGTACCCTGCCATGCGCGCGCTCGAACAGCACCTGCAGTCCCGCTATCCCCACTGGTTCACCGGGCACCGCGCCCGCCTGTCCCGGCCGCTGCTGAAGGGCATCGGCCGCTGGTCGCGCTTCGATGCCATCGAGACTTTCCTGGACGAGCAGGGCGATCGGCGCGGTTTCGACTTCGTCGATGCCGCTGCCGGGTTCCTGGGGCTGAACTGCGACGTGACCGAAACCGGGCTGGCGGGCATTCCGGCCGTCGGCCGCCTGCTGGTGGTGGCGAACCACCCGTCCGGCGCGCTGGATGCGCTGGCGCTGCTGCAGGCGCTGGGCCGGGTGCGTCGCGACGTGCGCATCGTCGCCAACGATCTGCTGGGCACGCTGGAGCCGCTGGCGGAGCTGCTGCTGCCGGTGCGGATCCTCGGCGGCCGTCCGTCCCCGGACAGCCTGCGCGCGATCGAACAGGCGCTGGAAGCCGACCAGTGCGTCGTGGTCTTCCCGGCCGGCGAAGTCTCGCGACTGGGCTGGGCCGGCGTGCGCGACACGCGCTGGCGCCACGGCTTCCTGCGTTTCGCGCGTCGAAGCGGTGCGCCGGTGCTGCCGGTGCGCATCGCGGCGCGCAATTCGGCGCTGTTCTACGGTGCATCGGCGCTGTACAAGCCGGTCGGCACCGCACTGCTTGCGCGCGAGATGTTCGCCCGTCGCGGTCGGCCGGTCCGGCTGCACATCGGCACGCCGCTGCGGATCGAATCCGGCGCCGATCCGCAGCGCACGCTGCGCCAGGTTCGCAAGGCGCTGTACGCACTGGGCAGGCGCGGTGCGCCACAGGCCGGTCCGGCACCGCTGGCGTCGCCGGTGGATCATCCGACGCTGGTGATGGCGATGGCGCAGACCGAGCTGCTCGGTCGCACCGGCGACGGCAAGGAAATCCGCCTCGCGCGACTGGAAGCCGACGCGCCGCTGCTGCACGAGATCGGCCGCCTGCGCGAGGCGACGTTCCGCGAGGTGGGCGAGGGCACGGGTCGCAGCCTGGACCTCGACGATTTCGACACGCACTACGAACACATCCTGGTCTGGGATGCCGCCGCCGGGCGCATCGCGGGCGCATATCGCGTCGCACGCGGCGCCAGCGTGCTGGCGCGACGCGGCCTGAGCGGCTTGTATACGGCATCGCTGTTCCACTACGGCGACGAAGCGCTGCCGCGCATCGCGCAGGGCCTGGAACTGGGGCGCAGTTTCGTCGCGCGCGAGTACTGGGGCAGCCGCAGCCTGGACTACCTGTGGCAGGGCATCGGCGCCTACCTGCGCAAGCATCCGCAGGTGCGCTACCTCTTCGGCGCAGTATCGATCAGCGCCGCGCTGCCGCTGCCGGCGCGCGAGCACCTGGTCGCCTACTACTCGCGCTACTACGGCGCGGAGGATGCCGTGGCGTCGCTGCGACCGTTCCGCTACTTCGAGGCGCCGCCGGATTTCGGCGACCTCGATGCCGATACCGCCTACGACGTGCTCAAGGCCAATCTCGCCGCGCACGGCGCGAGCGTGCCGGTGCTCTACAAGCAGTACACCGAACTGTGCGAGCCCGGCGGCGCGCGTTTCCTCGCGTTCGGCGTGGACCCGTCCTTCAGCGACAGCATCGACGGCCTGATCGAGGTCGACATGCATCGCATCCTGCCGAAGAAGCGCCAGCGTTACCTGCAGCCGCGCGAGGCAGTGGCGTGAACCCGGACGCGCCGCGCCATCGCGCGGTGTTCCTGTCGGACCTGCACCTCGGCGCCAGCCATTGCCATGCGGCGGAACTCGCCGACTTCCTCGATCGCCTGGACTGCGAGCGCCTGTACCTGGTCGGCGACATCATCGACCTGTGGTGGATGGCGAGCCGGCGCGCGCGCTGGACGATGGCCGAACAGCGCGTGTTCGAGCGCCTGCATGCGATGCGTCGCGCCGGCACCGGGATCGTCTACATCCCGGGCAACCACGATCGCCCGCTGCGCCATGTCTGCGGCCTGACGCTGCCGGCGATGCGCGTGCGTCGCCGCGCGATCCACGTCACGGCCGATGGCCGTCGCCTGCTCGTGGTGCATGGCGACGACTACGACGGCATCACCCAGTTCGGCAACCTGCAGGAGAAATTCGGCGACTGGCTGTACGAACGGATCCTGACCGGCAATCGCCTGCTCAATCGCGCGCGTCGCAGGCTTGGCCTGCGCTACTGGTCGCTTGCGGAATTCCTCAAGCAGCGCAGTGGCGCGGCCGAACGCTACATCGCGCGCTTCGTCGATGCCGGCCTGGCCGACGCGCGCAGGCGCGGCCTCGACGGCATCGTCTGCGGCCACATCCATCGTGCAGCGCTGTTCGAGCGCGATGGCCTGGTCTACGCCAACGATGGCGATTGGGTGGAAAGCCTGACCGCCTTCGTCGAGGAACCCGACGGCACCCTGCGCCTGCTCTCGCATCGTGGTGACGTCCTCGCCGAGCTGCGACCGACGCAGGGCGCGACCGCGCCTGTCGGGGATGCCATGCGCCGGGCCGCCTGATCGACCTGCGGATGAGGACGCTTGACCCCGGGTGGGGGATGGCGAAAGATCAGCCGCAGGGAGGGGCCGCGATCACCGCAGGCTCCGGATGGATCACGATCAAGCAGGATCAAGCAGGATCAAGGACGCAGGGATGAGCGACGCGGAGATTGTCGAGATTTCGTTTGTCGAGGTTTCGTTCGAGCGCGATATCGCGCCGATGTTCAAGCTGTACCGTGCCGCGATGCTGTGGCGCTTCGACATGACCAGGCACGAAGACGTGAAGGCGCATGCGAGGCCGATCCTGGCGCGGATCCGCAATGGCAACATGCCGCCGCCGCCTTACACGCCGCTGACCGAACAGGAAGTCGCCCGCTTCGCGGCGTGGATCGAGCAGGATTTCCCCGCGTGACGTCGACTGCCTGACCCGCTCGCCGGGGTTGCCGGCGCGCACCCGCCTCGCGCGCGATGCGCGCCACACTGCAAGGAGCTCGCGCATGTCCACGCCCGCCGTCATCAACGTCGGTTTCGTGCTGTACCCCGATTGCACCTTGCTGGATTTCGCCGGCGCGACCCAGATCTTCGCGTTCACCGGCGTGTTCAAGCCGATCTGGATCGCTGCGGATCTCGCGCCGATTCCGACCACCGAAGGCGTGACCGTCAATCCCGGCGCGACCTTCGACGACCATCCGCCACTGTCGATCGTGTTCGTGCCCGGCGGCGGCAGCGGCGTAGGCAAGGCCATGCTCGACCCGAAACTGCAGGGCTGGCTGAAGCAGGTGACGCCGCAGGCGAACTGGGTCGGCTCGGTGTGCACCGGCGCCTTCATCCTCGCGGCGTCGGGTGCGCTCGACGGCTGCGAGGTCACGACCTACTGGAGTGCGCGGCCCGCGCTGCAACTGTTCCCGACGCTCACCGTGGTCCCGGGCTATCCGCGCTGGCATGTCGACGAGCTTCGCCATCGTTTCAGCGGCGGCGGCATCTCCTCGTCGCTGGACCTCGCGCTGCGCCTGGTCGAACTGATCGGGGGCGTCGAGATGGCGCGCACCACGCAGCTGGCGAACCAGTACGCGCCGCATCCGCCGCTGGACTCGGGCGACCCCGCGGAAGCCTCGCCGGAACTGGTGATCAGCCTGACCCAGTCGCAGGCGGCGTTCACCGCCAGCCTGGTCGACGCGACGAACCAGGTGCTGGCGCAGTCCTGAACGCGAACGTCCGCCGGGTCGCCTGGGCATGGCTTCCGGCACGTCCGCGCCGACCGCGGGGCGATAGCATCGCCGGATGGATTCCCTCAGCCAGATCGTCCTCGGCGGCGCACTCGCCGCCGCCATCGCGCCAGCAGGCCACCGTCGCGCGGCCCTGCTCGCCGGCGCCGCGCTCGGCACGCTGCCGGACCTCGACGCACTGGTCATTCCGCTGCTGACGAACGATCCGGTCGATCTGATGACCTGGCATCGCAGCGTCAGCCATTCGCTGTTCGTGCTGCCGCTGCTCGCCACGCTGATCTGGTGGCTGTTCCGCTGGCAGGGCCGCCGCGCCGGGCACGGCCGCGTGGCCGAAGCCCCGCTCCGCTGGTTCTGGGCGATCCAGCTCGCCCTGGTCACCCATCCCGTGCTCGATGCCTTCACCGTCTACGGCACCCAGCTGTGGTGGCCGCTGAACCCGTCGCCGACGATGTGGGCCAGCGTGTTCATCATCGATCCGCTCTACACCTTGTGGCTGCTGGTCGCCTGCATCGTGGCGTGGGTCGTGCGCGAACGGGTTCTCGCGCAGCGCGCGCTGGTCGCCGCGCTCGTGCTCAGCAGCGCCTACCTCGGCTGGTCGCTGCTGGCGAAACAGCAGGTCGACCGGGCGGCGGACGAGGCGCTCGCCGCGATGGGCCTGGCCGACGCGCCACGCTTCAGCGTGCCGATGCCGTTCAACACCCTGCTGTGGCGCGTGGTCGCGATGACGCCCGATGGCTACGTGGAGGCCGAGCGTTCGCTGGTGGCCGATCGTGGCCCGATGCGTTTCCGTGCCCATGCATCGGATGTCGATGCGATGCGCGCGGTTGCCGACGTGCCGGCGGTGCAGCGGCTGCGCTGGTTCAACCATGGCTTCATGAAGGCCCGCGTCGTCGATGGCCGGGTGGTGGTCAGCGACCTGCGCATGGGCCTGGAGCCGGATTACATCTTCAATTTCGTGGTGGCCCGGCGCGATGGCGGCGCCTGGCGGGCGATTCCGCCCGAACAATTGCAGTGGCCCTGGAATGCCGCAGGCCGGCTGCGCGGGATGTGGTCGCGGATCTGGGTGGAGCCAAGGGGCGTGGTGCCCCTGCCGCACGGTTCGGCGCATGCCACGCCTGCCCTGGACGCATCGAACTGAGGGACGCCTTCGCCGCGATGCCGGCAGGGCAAAGGCGTCCCCGTTGTCGTCTC
Source organism: Lysobacteraceae bacterium (assembly GCA_016789405.1). Classification (GTDB taxonomy): domain Bacteria; phylum Pseudomonadota; class Gammaproteobacteria; order Xanthomonadales; family Xanthomonadaceae; genus Lysobacter_I. The sequence continues at coordinate 19,650 of JAEUPQ010000016.1, read as the reverse complement.
ACTTGCCGTAGTGCTCCGGCAGCGGCGGCGGCCCGCCGGCAGCGGTGTACACGCTGCGCTCTTCCATCCAGTTGCTCACGGTCCTGCCGAAGCGCGCGATCAGCAGCATGTTGGTGAAATGCATGATGCCCAGCACCAGGATCGAGGACCCGATCCGCGAGCCGAGGGCCGGGATCAGTTCGATCTGCTCGGCCGGCCAGGCGCTCAGGCGCATGGAAATGAAGCCGATGTTCACCAGGTAGAAGCCGATGACGAGCAGGCGGTTGGTGCTGTTGGCCAGTTCTTCGTCGTGCCCGAAGCAGCGGGTCAGGAAGACCTGGCCCGAACGGGACAGGACCCGGGCGACCCAGATCGTCATGCCGATCGAGATGGCGAGGTAGACCGCGTAGCTGATGTGGTCGGCGACGGGATTGTTCAGCGGATGCATGGTGGCGCTCCAGGGTGGGTGTCTGGGCCTCATGCTGGCGATGGGCCGGAGGCCTTGCCTCCGGATTGATCAATCCGGACCGGATCGATGGGGGCACTGGTCTGTGCCGTGGCGAATCAATGCCTTGCGATGCTCCGGAATGATCATTCCGGAGCCTGCACACCCGGTCCCGGTGCATTCCCGCGACGCGCGGCCTCGGCGCTGGCGCGGTAGCGACTGGGCACGGTGCCGGCGATGTCCTTGAAGGCCGTGTAGAAGCTCGACTGGCTGTTGAAACCGACCGACAGCCCGATCGACAGCACGCTCGCGCGCGGCTCCTCGACCAGCATCCGCTGCGCGGCTTCGACCCGGTACTGGCGCACCAGGCGCGGGAAGCTGGTGTCGAGCTGGGTGTTGATCAGCTCGGAGAGCTGGTGGCTGCTCAGGTCGAGGTGATCGGCCAGCCGCGACAGGCTGAGGTCGGGATCTCGGTAGGCATGCTCCTGCTCGAACAACCGGCGAAGCGTCGCCAGCGCGCGCTCGATGTCGACCTTGCCGAGGGTCGAGACCGCGTAGGCCGTCGCGACGGCTTCCTCGGCCTTGCGCGCCACGTCCGGGAATCGCAACAGCAGGTAGGTCACCAGCACGTAGCCGGTCGAGATGAGCACGGCATAGGTCGCGGCGAACGTCCGCCAGGCCAGCGCCGGGGACAGGAAGCTCAGGCCGACCAGGGCAAAGGCCATCAGTCCGAACAGCGCGAGGATGCGCGACTCGATCCTGAAATAGCGGCGCTGGGAGCGCACCCGATACAGCAGCAGGCCGAGGCGAAGGCTGATGACGGTGCCGCCGGCCATGGCGAGGGCCGGGCCGAAGCGGTGCGGCAGCGCGGCCACGACGAGCAGCGGCAGCAGCGGCAGGCCCCAGTCCAGCACGTGCCAGCGCACGTCCGCCGGGCGCAGGATGCCGAGCAGCAGCCAGTAGAAGCCCGCGCTCTGAACGACGAGGACCAGGCCGTACGGGAGGCCGCCCCAGGGCTCGCCGCCGCCATGCAGTGCCAGGTGGTGGGCCCACTGCGAATGCGCCAGGCCGGCGAGCATGGTCACGCCGCCCACGCGCGAAGCCCGCGGCATCGGCAGGCCCGTCGGATCGGTGACCAGCACCAGCGCGAGCAGCAGCGAGGCGATCAGCGAGTAGCCGATGCCGAAATCGATCAGGCGTTCAATCAGCAACGAGGGCATGTGCGCGTTGTCGTCACGGCGGCGGAAGGAGTGGTGTCGCCGCGAACGCGGATTGCGCGGTGCGATCGATCATGGGCGCGCCCGGCATCACACCGTCGCCCGCGCCTGCACGAACGAATAGAAGAACACCGCATCCGGATCGTTCTGGACATCGTGCATTTCGCGGCGCATGTGGTCCACCACCTCAGGGGTGACGCAGCCCGCCGCGAGCAGCTGGTCGGCCGCCGAGAGCAGCAGTTCCTCCCAGAACGCGATCATGGTCTTGCGCCGTGCCGGCTCGCGGTTGTCGAGATGGAAGGTCTTGATGTCGGTGTGCACGTCGCGGAAACCGCCGGCCAGCAGCAGGTTGCCGAGTTTCGCGCCGACGAACGGATCGCCGCCCTGTTCGACCTGGAAATCGTTGAAGGCCATCCAGTACTTCCACACGCTGGGCGAATACGGATCGAGCAGGAACGACGCGTTCATCACCTCGGTGATGTAGACCGGGGAACCGGGCGCGAGCACGCGCCGCACTTCGCTGAGCACGCGTGCGGGCGAAGGCACGTGTTCGAGTACCCAGCACAGGAACGCGGCGTCGAAGTCGCGCGCCTCGAACGGCAGGTCGGTGGCGTCGGCCTGGCGAAGCGTGTAGCGCCCGTCGAGCCACGGCATGTCGCCGAGCTTCGCTTTCGCCGCCGCCAGTTGCGCGTCGTTGAGGTCGACACAGGTCGCATGCAGGTCGGGGAAGCGCCGCAGCAGGATCTCGGTCTGCGCACCGACACCGCTGCCCACTTCGAGCAGGCGTCGCGCGTCGCTGTAGTCGACGTCGCGGAAGATCGTGCCTTCCGCCAGCCGCGCCTGCTTCACCAGGCGCGCCTGTTCGGTGGTGGAGAAGCCGTGGAGGTAGTTCGGGAGATCGGATGCGATGCTCATGCTGCGTGCTCCTCGTCATGCCACTGCCATTGCGTCGGCGAAGGTGCGTACTGCCCCAGCAGGAAAGCGACCGCCTCCTCGATCAGCGCGCGGGCCAGCTTCCCGACCAGCAAATCTGGCGGCAGGAGGAAACGTCCGGGTTCGCTTTTCGGCTGGTCGGTGGCTTCATCGTGCCGGCGGGTGTACTCGATGAATCCGAATGTCCAGACGTTCGATCCACATGCCTTGCCGTCCATCCGGACGATCGCATTGCAGAAGTCGCAGGTCGGGTCGTCGCCTGGTCGCGGGTAACCGCCTGCGTACTGCTCGAATTCGAGCCAGAGCGTGAACGCGGGAGGCGGCGGCGTCGAATTCATCTCACGCGGCAGCCGCCAGCCCCGGATCGACGCCCGCGATCAGCGCATCGAAATACGCGCGCGTGAGCCGCAGTTGCTCCTCCGCCGTCGTCGCGCGATTGACGACGGCGCGGAAGCTCTCGTTCTCCGGCCGATCCTTCGCGTACCAGCCCAGGTGCTTGCGCGCGATGCGCACGCCCTGCGGCTCCCCGTAGAAATCATGCAGGTGATCGAGATGGCCGAGCAGGATGTCGCGGACGTCGGCCAGCGGTGGCGGCGGCAGGGTCTCGCCGGTGGCGAGGTAGTGCGCGACCTCGCGGAAGATCCACGGGCGTCCCTGCGCGGCACGACCGACCATCACCGCGTCGCAGCCGGTGGCGTCCAGTACGTGCTTCGCCTTCTGCGGCGAATCGATGTCGCCGTTGGCGATCACCGGGATCTTCAGCATCGCCTTGATCGCGGCGATGGTGTCGTACTCGGCGGTGCCGGTGTACTGCTGGTCGCGGGTGCGGCCGTGGATGGTGAGCGCGGCGATGCCGCAGTCCTCGGCGATGCGCGCGATCGTCGGCGCGTTGCGCGCGTCGGCGGCCCAGCCGGTGCGGATCTTCAGCGTCACCGGCACGTCGACGGCGTTGACCATCGCGGTGAGGATGCGGCCGACGAGCGCCTCGTCGCGCATCAGCGCCGAGCCGGCCCAGGCGTTGCAGACCTTCTTCGCTGGGCAGCCCATGTTGATGTCGACGATCTGCGCGCCGTGGTCGACGTTGTAGCGCGCGGCCTCGGCCATCAGTGCCGGTTCGGTGCCGGCGATCTGCACGCTGATCGGCGCCGGTTCGCCCTCGTGGTCCATGCGGTGCAGGGATTTGCGGGTGTTCCAGAAGCGCGGGTCGGAAATGGTCATCTCCGACACCGCCAGGCCCGCGCCCAGGCGCTTGCACAGCTGCCGGAACGGCTTGTCGGTGACCCCGGCCATGGGGGCCAGGACCACGCGGGGTTCGATGGTGTGTGGGCCGATCCGCATCGGCGGATTGTACCGGCCCTTCCTTGTGCGGGTGCCGGTGGCCCGGGGCGCCGCAGCGGCGGCCCCGCCGCCCGCGTGCGGGAGAGGGGCCGGCCGGGCGCGAGGGATGCGCTACTTCGCGATCAGGTTCTGCACCGGGGCGCCGGGCGCGTTCGACATGACCGAACGGATGCCGTTGTCGCGCGAACTGGTGCTCTTGTACATCTCGCTCTTGCCGATGGATTCACCGTTCTTCGCCATCAGCGAAAAATACGGGCTGCCGTCCTTCGCGGTCTTCTTGTCGAAATTGCCGGCGTCCAGCGCATGCTTCCGCACCGATTCGATGCCGTTTTCGCAGCCCTGCAGCGCGGTGTAGCCCTCGCTGGTCAGGATCACCTGGCCGTTGCCGGCCTTGAGGTTGAACTGGAACTCCCCGTTCTTGCGCTTGCTGATCACGAACTTGCCGGCCATACGCGGTTCTCCGTGGTGAGTACCGTCGAGCTTAGCCAAGACCCGCGCGCGGTTGGCGACCGCTCGTCGACCGCGCGCAGGCCCGGTCCCGGGGTCAGCCCGGGAAACGGGCGGCGACGTCCTCGCGAGTCGGCATCGCCGTGGCCGCGCCGGGGCGTTCGGTCGACAGGCCGGCGTAGCGCGACGCATCGCGCAGCAGCGCGGCGAAAGGCTCGCCAGGACGCGTCGCCAGCGCAGCGGCGAGCGCACCGCTGAAGGCGTCGCCAGCACCCGTGGTGTCGACCGCGTTCACCGCTTCCGCGCCGATGCGGTACCAGGCGTTGTCGTCGCCGCGCGTGGCGTTGTCCGGATGCGATACGAAGCAGCCTGCGGCGCCGAGCGTGATGACCACGGTGCCCCCGGGCAGCAGGTCGCGGCACAGCGCGTGCAGGCGCGGCGAGTCGAGGTAGGCGACTGCGTCGCCGTCGATGCGCTCGCCGAGGTGGCGGGCGAACAGGCCGGCGCATTCGGTCTCGTTCGGCGTGAGCACGTCGGCCATCGCCAGCAGGTCGCGCGGCACGGCCACGTTGGCCGGCGCCGGGTTGAGCATCGCCAATCGACCCGCCTCGCGGGCATGGCGCAGCGCGGCGGTGACCGCTTCGATCGGCGATTCCAGCTGCGCGAGCGTGACGCCCGCGCCGGCGATGACGTCGTGCTGGGCATCGATGAAACCGGTGTCGAGGCGGGCGTTGGCACCGGGGCCCACGACAATACTGTTGCGGCCCTGCGCGTCGACGAAGATGCCGGCCGTGCCGGTGGGCGCATCGCTGCGCTGGTCGCGCAGGTCGATGCCGTCGGCGGTGGCGAGGGCGCGGGCGAGCTGGCCGCCGACATCGTCGCCGAGCGCGCAGACGAAAGCGGTGCGTGCGCCGGAACGCGCGGCGGCGGTGGCCTGGTTGAAGCCCTTGCCGCCGGGACCGCTGGCGTACTCGCCACCGTGCGTGGCGCCGGGCTGCGGCAGGGCGTCGGTGCGCCAGACGTGGTCGACGTTGAAGGAACCGACGACGACGACGTCGGGGGACTCGCCGGATGGAACAGGCTTGGGAGACATTGTGGGGGCTCTGAAAAAGACACCTCCGGATCGCTCCGGAGGTGTCGGTGGAACAGGGATGTGGAAGACGGGGCGCGCGCGGGGGCGCGATCCCCGACTGGGTTCAACGCAAGTGGATCAGCACACCGGCAATGGTCGCGGTCATCAAGGTGGCGATGGAGCCGCCGAGCACCGCGCGCAGGCCGAAACGGGCGAGGTCTGCGCGGCGTTCCGGGGCGATGCCGCCGATGCCGCCGATCTGGATCGCGATCGAGGCGAAGTTGGCGAAGCCGCACAGCGCGTAGGTCAGGATCAGGCGCGAGTTCTCGCTGATCGCACCCGGGCCGGTGCCGACCGGCGTCTGCGACAGCTGCAGGTAGGCGATGAACTCGTTGAGCACGATCTTCTGGCCGATCAGGCCGCCGGCGATCACCGCGTCGTTCCAGTCGATGCCGATCACCCAGGCGATCGGCGCGAGCACGTAGCCGAGGATCAGGCCGAGGTTGAGCGTGACCTTCTGCGCATCGCCCATCGCGCCGTCGTTGAGCATCATGTTGATGCTCTGGTAACCCGGGATGTGCCAGTCGCCGACCCAGCCGATGAGGGCGTTGAGCATGGCGATCAGGGCGACGAAGGCGAGCAGCATCGCGGCGATGTTGAGCGCCAGCTTCATGCCGTCGGACGCGCCGCCGGCAGCGGCGTCGATGACGTTCTTGCTGTCCTTCTCGACGTGGACCGTGACCTTGCCGGCGGTGAGCGGCGTGCCGGTCTCGGGGATCAGGATCTTGGCGATCAGCAGCGTGGCCGGTGCGGCCATGATCGACGCGGCGAGGAAGTGCTTGGCGTACATCTGCTGCGCTGCTTCATCGGTGCCGGCGAGCATGCCGATGTACACCGCCATCACGCCGCCGGCGATGTGCGCCATGCCGCCGATCATCATCGTCAGCAGTTCGGAGTCGGTCATCCTGTTGATGTACGGACGCACGGTCAGCGGCGCCTCGGTCTGGCCGATGAACACGCTGGCGCAGACGCTGGTGGTTTCCGCGCCGGACACCTTCATCACCTTGGTGATCGCCAGCGCCATGATCTTCACCACCCACTGCATCACGCCCAGGTGATAGAGGATCGCCATGAACGAGGCGAAGAAAATGACCGTAGGCAACGCGTGGAAGACGAAGACGAAGCCGTACTTGTCCTGGTCGGCCATGCCGCCGAGGATCATCTGCGAGCCGGCATTGGTGAAGCCGATCAGCTGGACGAAGACCGAGCCCAGGCCTTCGAAGATCGCGCTGCCCCAGGTGGTCATCAGCACGAAGGCCGCGAACGCGATCTGCAGGATCACGCCGGTGCCGACCAGCTTCCAGTCGACCGCCTTCTTGTTGTTCGAGAACGCCCAGGCGATGCCGAGCAGTACCGCAAGACCGAACAGGCCGAACCCGACCCGCATCAAAGCTTCCATCTTGTCTCCCCGGGCCGGTTGTTCGGCCGATTGTCCGGCCGGTTGGCGGGCCGATTGGCAGGCCGATCGGCCCAAACCCGGGCAGGGTAGGCCAGTGGGGGGCGTACGGGCAACCGTCCGCGAGGACCGGCCCGGGGCAGTCCATGGGGCGCCCCCCGTTCAGGTGTCCCGCGCCACCACCCGGTTGCAGCCCTCGTGCTTGGCGACCTGCAGGCGACGGTCCGCGCTGCGCAGCAGCGACGACACGTTGTTGCCATCGCTGGGGTAGGTCGACAGTCCGCCGCTGAAGGTGATGTGCAGCGGGTCGCCGCCGCGCTCGGGCACGAAGGGCCGTTCGGCCATCAGCTGGCGCAGCCGGTCCAGCCGTTCCCAGGCGTTGCCGATCGGGCAGTACAGCAGCAGCACGAATTCCTGGCCGCCGATGCGCACCAGCCGTTCGCGGTCGCGCAGGATCTCGCGCATCGAGCCGACCACGTGGCGGATCGCGCGGTCGCCGGTGAGATGGCCGTACTGGTCGTTGATGCGCTTGAAGCGGTCGAGGTCGAGCAGGGCCACGGTCAGCGACTGGTTGTCCTCGCGCGCGGCTTCGAGGATGCGCGGCATCCGCTGCACCAGCCACGAGCGGTTGGGCAGGCCGGTCAATCCGTCGCTGCCGGAGGATTCGATCAGGCGCTGCATGCGATAGACGACGGTTGCGGTGAGCACCGTCATCAGCAGCATCAGCACCACGCGTTCGATCTGCGCGCCCACCGACACGGTGCCGTAATCGACCGACACCAGCACTTCCGGCGATTCCGCCGACGCCAGCAGGATGCCGACCAGCGCCGAGTACTGCAGCATCGCCATGCCGCCGGCGTAGAGCGTGAGCCGGCCGTCGTTGCGCAGCGCGGTCATGCTGATCGAGATCAGGTAGAACACCCACACGATGATGCTGTTGAACGGCGCCACCGGGTCGCTCAGGTGCAGCAGCCCCAGCACCAGCGTGGTGGTGCTGACGTCGTAGGTGGTGGTGGCATAGGGCAGCCAGCTGTGGCGGCGGCGGTTGCGCGCCAGCGCCAGCCAGATCTGCGCGCAGATGTTGATGAAGACCGTCGCGCCCAGGCCGATCATCAGTTCGGTGAGCTTGCCCGCGCCCTGGTTGCCGATCAGCGCCACCGGCGCCAGCAGCAGCGACAGCGCCGACAGCAGTGCGCGGATGCGCGCGACCAGCAGTTCGCCGCTGGCGCCGAGGTCGAGCATGACCTCGTCCGGGCGCGACAGCAGCGTCCGCACGAGGTCGCGTTTCCAGTCGCCGGTGATGCTCATGCGCTCCGGTGCGGGGAGGGAGGGTCGGCGCACAGCATACCGGCATCGCCCGGCGCGCAGCCTGCATCCGTGGGCATGCCGCGCCAGGCCACCCACAGCGCCAGTGCGATGAACAGCGCCGCCGCAGCCATGCGTGCGGCCTTCAGCGGCAGCTTCGCCGCGAAGCGGCTGCCCAGCAGCACCACCGGCACGTTCGCCAGCAGCATGCCCAGCGTGGTGCCCAGCACCACCGGCCACAACACCGTCGACTTCGCTGCGAGCACGACCGTGGCGATCTGCGTCTTGTCGCCGATCTCGGCCAGGAAGAAGGCGATCGTGGTGGCGATGAACGCGCCGCGGGCGGGCAGCCGTTCGGTGTCGTCGTCGATCCTGTCGGGGATGAGCGTCCACACGCCGATGGCGAGAAAGCTGACCGCGACGATCCAGCGCAGCACCTCGGGCGACAGATGGCTCGCGACCAGCGCGCCCAGCCAGCCGGCCAGTGCGTGGTTGAGCACGGTGGCCACGAAGATGCCGGCGATGATCGGCCATGGCCGGCGGAAGCGTGCGGCGAGCAGCAGGGCGAGCAATTGCGTCTTGTCGCCGATTTCGGCGATGGCGACGGCGAGCGTCGAAACGCCGAGGGTGGGCAGTGCGGAAGAGAGGCTGTCGGCCGAAACCGTGGACAGATCCATGCAGGACTCCAGGGCCGGGCTTCGCGTGGACGCGAAGGCAAACGCCGCGCAGCCCGGCCCGGGTGGCGCAACGCCTGCCTTCGGTCTTGCCCGACGCACTGCTTGGCGGCGTGATGCCGCGATCGGCGTTGCGTGCTTTCGCGCCATGGCCTGCGGGCCAAGTGTGTTGACGCGAAACCCGGCGTCGACGCATGCATCGGCATGGACGCGGCCGGTGGGCTACTCCCCGGAGGAAGAGTGGCGGAATTGTAGCCGAATCCAGCGGTTACACTGGCGCAATCCGTCGCACATCCGCGTCGCACTTCCCGGACTTCCCGATGCTCTACCGCCGCCTTGGTTCCACTGGCCTGCAGGTTTCCGCCCTGTCTTTCGGGGCCTGGATCACGTTCGGCCAGCAGATCGGCCGCGGCACCGCGCGCGACCTGATCGCGGCGGCCTGGGACCATGGCATCAATTTCTTCGACAACGCCGAGGGCTACGCCAATGGCGCTGCCGAAGCCGTGATGGGCGACGTGATCGCCGACCTGCGCCTGCCGCGCGACGGCTACGCAGTGTCGAGCAAGGTGATGTTCGGTTCGGCGCAGGACCCGCGGCCGATGCAGAAGGGGCTGTCGCGCAAGCATGTGCGCGATGCCTGCGACGCGGCGCTGAAACGTCTGCGCGTGGACTATCTCGACCTCTACTTCTGCCATCGCCCCGACCCGGACACGCCGATCGAGGAGACGGTGTGGGCGATGGATACGCTGGTCCGGCAGGGCAAGGTGCTGTACTGGGGCACATCGGAATGGTCCGCCGCGCAGATCCGCGAAGCCACGAAGATCGCGCGCCACCACGGCCTGCATGCGCCGTCGATGGAACAGCCGCAGTACAACCTGCTGCACCGCGATCGCGTCGAACTGGAATACGCGCCTCTGTACGGCGAACTCGGCCTCGGCACGACGACCTGGTCGCCGCTGGGGTCGGGGCTGCTCACCGGCAAGTACAACGATGACGTGCCGGGCGACGCGCGCCTGGGCCTGGATGGACAGGCCTGGTTGCAGCGCATGGTGCTCGATGCCGAGAACGGCCGGCGTCGCGAACGTGCCCGTCGATTCGTGGCGCTGGCCACCGAAGCGGGCCTGCCGCCGGCGCCGCTGGCGATCGCCTGGTGCCTGCGCAATCCGCATGTTTCGACGGTGATCCTCGGCGCGAGCCGGGTCGAGCAGCTGCTGCAGAACCTCGATGCACTGGAACTGGCCGAGCGCGTCGACGATGCCTTGTGGCGTCGGATCGAGGCCGCCACCGCAGCCTGAGCGTCCATCCGGGCCGCGCGACCTGTCCATGTCGAGAGGTTGACTCGCAAATGATAATCGTTATCATTTGATCATCTCGCACGGGATGGCCCATTGATGAACGCGCAACCGAATGCCTTCGATGCCCTGACCACATCCGCATCAACGTCGGCGGCGGACGATGCTACGACCTCGTCGTTGCCGACGCTCGACAGCCGCCTCCTTCTCAATGGCGGTCGAGAAGTGCTGATCCGCCACGGCGACGAGTGCTATCGCCTCCGTCACACGCGCAACGACAAGCTGATCCTCACGAAGTAAGGTCCCTGCCACCATCGGCAGTGAGATCACCCGGCACCGCTGTGCCGCTGCTGTTGTCTCTCTCTCCCCCAGGCACGCAAGCCACCGGGATCCCCCGACGCCAGCCGCCTTGTGTTTCCACCACACGAGTCCGCCATGCGTCCTTCGCACGAATCGCGACCCATTCCCGACCCCGGCGCGTCGCAATCGCGTCCTGCCACGCTGGCGTTGCCGACGGCGCAGTCGCTTGCCGCCTTGGGCACGGTCCTCTGCGTGTATCGGAGTCGGCCGGGCGACGGCCTCGGCGGCGAACTCGGCGGCTGGCAGCAGGCCGTGCACGCCGAGGCGTGGTGCGGCATCGACAGCGATGGCTGGCAGGAATGCCTGCAGTTCCGCGACCGGGACGGCGACTGCTGCTGGCGGCTGTACCTGCTGCCCGACAGCGACTTCCTTGCCTGGGAACGGATCCAGCAGGCGCTGCCGCGTGTCGAGACGCCGCATGCGTCATGCCGCGATTGCCGGTCGCCGCAGTGCGAGAACGTTGCCGGACGTCTGTGGCGTCGTCTGTCGCGTCGCCTGTCGGGCGAGCGCTGGCAGATCAGCGCGCTTCGTCTCCACGCCCTGCCCGCAGCGCAGGCCGACGGGAAGCACGGGCTCGCGGCCAGCCTCGCGACCCTGTCGTTGCACGGTGCCGACATGCGCCAGCGGATCGCGCGAAGCGAGCACATCGACGCCGGCGACGCCTGCGAGGCGGACGCGATGCCGTGGCGCCTGGGCGCGATGCACTGAGCGGGCGCAGAGGCGGCGTATCGAGTGCACGGAACGACCCGGCGGGAATGCATCGCCGCCGGGCGCCGGGTCGATTCAATCGGCCTTGTCGCCATCCTCGAAGGTGGTGACCTTGCCGTCCTGGTCGACCATGACCATCTTGCGATGGATGCGCGAACCCGGCATCGCGCGCACCGGATCCAGGTCGAGGTCGATGGCGCCGAACGCAGGCAGGCGGCCCCGCTCGGGCACCTTGATCTTCGCGCTGGCCGGCGTGCGATCGCGCAGGTAGTCGACCGGCACCGCGCTGTCGGCCGGCTTGCCGCGGAGCGCGTCCATCACGTCGCGCGGCGTCGCCACCGGCTTGCCGTCGACCCGCAGGATCACGTCGCCTGCCTGCAGCGTCTCCAGCACCGGGCCCGCACTGAGGACGAGGACGCCCTTGTCGGTCCCGAAATAGCGGCCGAGCTGTGCGTCGACCGACGCCAGGTTCAGGCCGCTCCAGCGAAACGCTTCGCTGAGCAGGCCATGCACCTTGCAGTCTTCGCCCGGCTTGCAGCCGCCCTTCTGGCCGTCGCCGCCGAGGATCACGCGATGGATCTCGCGGCGGTCGCCGTGCGCGCCGTCGTGCTTGTCCGCGCCCGCATGCGCGGCCGCGCGCTTCTCGCATTCCTTCTTGTCGTCGCCCTTGCATTCGATGCGGATGACGCGGCGTTCGACGTGCGGTCCAGCCGCATCGCCGTGCGTGAAGGTGAAGACATGCGGCTCGCCGGGCTTGCCTTGCCACGCGCCGCCGTGAGGCATCGGGAAATCGATGGTCTCGCCGTCGAGTTCCAGCTTGCCGTCGCCGATGCGACGGACGATCACACGCTCGCCAGGGCCATTGCCGTCGCCGGAGAAGACCATCATCCGCGCATCGCGTTTCGGGGTGACGCTGATCTCCTGCTCGCGACCATCGCGCGCATAGGCCAGTTTGACCGGTGTCTTTTCATCCAGGTCCCGCAGCAGCGTGCGCGCGCCCTCGACCCGTGCCTCGGGTGTGTCGCCGGCGATGGCCTTTCCGTTGACGCGCAGCAGGCGGTCGCCGCTGCGCAGGCCGGCGGTGGCCGCCGCGCCGCCAGGCGTGACGCCGCTGATGCGCACGCCGCCTTGCGGTTCGGGTGCCAGCAGCACGCCGACCACCGGTCGGCTGGGAGCGAAGGCTTCCATGTCGAAGCCGTGCGGGCCTGCGCCATGGCTGCCGTAGCGCCGGGACAGGTCGGCGAGGTGCTTCGCGGCGCGCTGCAGCTCGTCGCGCGCCGCGTCGAGTTCCTTGCGCTGTTCGGGCGTCGGCCCTGTCGGCCTGGCCGGCGCGGGCGATTGCGCAATCGCAGACAGGACGGGTGCCAGCATGCAGGCGATGGCGAGTGGTGCGAGTGACGTACGGATCGTGGTCATGGGTGCCTCAGGGTGATGTACGAATCGTCGGATGCCGATCCGGAGTGGATCCAGGGAGCTGCGTGATGTGGCTGGATGCCGGCTTGTCGCGCGCATCAGTCGACGCGAACGAGCGCGCCGTCCAGCACGTCGCCTTCGGCGGCAAGCAGGCGCAACTGGCTTTCGAATTCGGCGGAAGCGCGCAGGACCTCGACGCGTTCTCGCCACAGGGCGAGTCGCTGTCCCGCGTCGAGACCGGTCTGCGCGAGTCGGGCGTCGATGCCGGCTAATTCGGCATCGAGTGCACCGGCCAGCGAAGCAGCCGGCCCGCTGCCGACGCGTGGATCTCGCGCAGCGGCGATCACGCCTTCCAGGCGGGCCGACTCGGTGTAGTACGGCTCGAGCGCCGCCTGCATCGATGCGCCGGCATCGCCGTGGGCCGGGATGCGCGCGCGCGGCCATGGCCGCGGCTGCTGCGATGTGGCCTGCCGCTCGAGCGTTGCAGGTGACTGCGCGATGCGGATGTCGTTCGGCGTTGTCTCCAATGTGTGCGTCCGGCTCCGTGCCGGCAGGGAGCCAGGTTCCTCCGATGTGGCGACGTCAGGCATTGGCGCCGGTCTCGGATCCGTGCCCGATGCCGTCATCTCAGTCGTGCTTGCGGCGGCAGGTTCGGTCGTGGCGCGCGTCGGCGCGTTCGCGAACGGCGTGCGCGATGGTGCGGGTGCATCCGGTCGCAGCACGAGGATGGCGGGTATGGCGAGCATCGCCAGGACGGCGGCCCAGGCCGCGCGTCGGGGCCATGCCGACGCCATCGCCCGGGGCTGTGCGTGCATGCCGTCGATCGTCGTGGCTTGCGTGGCATGCAGTGCGGCGTCGATGGCGGGCCAGCGAGAGGTCGGCGGCGCCTCCATCGGAAGTGCTGCGAATGCTTCCTGCCAGTTCGGCGGTGTCGGATCTCGTGATGCGTCAGCCATGGGCGGCCTCGCGAGTGGATGCCGGCAGCGCGCAGCCGTCGGCGGGTTCGAGCAGTTCGCGCAGGCGCCGGGTGCCGCGCGACAGTTGGGATTTCGAGAAACTCGGCGTGCGTGCCATCAGCGACGCGATCTCGTCATGGGTGTATCCCTCGGCGTGGTAGAGCCACAGCACGCTGCGGGTGATCGCCGGCAGCCGATCCAGCGCGCGTTGCAATGCCGCGGCATCGGCGGCTGCAGGTGGTGGCGGGGTGAAGTCGTCGACCGGTTCCGGTCCGCCGTCCTGATCCGGCCCGTCGCCACCGGGCAGTGGCAATGCGTCGTCGTGGCGTTTGTTGCGGCGCAGCGACATCAGTGCCTCGTTGACCGCGATCTGGCGCAGCCACCCCCAGAACGGACTGGGCTCGCCACCGTCGCTGCGTGATCCGCGGAATTCGCCGATGCGGTGGAACACCTTGAGCATGGTGTCCTGCAGGATGTCGGCCGCCTGCTCGCGTTCGCCGCAGACGCGCAGCGCCAGCGTGTACACCGGTCGCTCGAACCAGCGGTACACCTGCTCGAACGCCGCGCGCTCGCCGCCGCGCAGCCGCGCGAGCAGGCTGTCGGGCACGTCGATCGCGAAGCTTGAGCGGGCGGCAGGAGGGCTCATCTCATCGTCTGGATGCGCCGGGGCGGAAAAGGGTCGCAACCGCGTCGCGGCCGCAGGCCGGGCCCGGGACAGGCCTATACTGACCCCATTCCAGCAGGGAGGGTTCCAGATGGGTCAGTTCCTCGCAGTCGTCCTCGTCATCGTGGCCGTCATCATTTTCTTCAAGGCCGTGCGCATGGTGCCGCAGGGCTACGAATGGACGGTCGAACGATTCGGCAAGTACACGCGCACCCTCAGCCCGGGCCTGCATTTCCTGATCCCGATCTTTTACGGCGTGGGTCGCAAGATCAACATGATGGAACAGGTGATGGACGTACCCAGCCAGGACGTCATCACCAAGGACAACGCCGTGGTGAAGGTCGACGGCGTGGTCTATTTCCAGGTGCTCGACGCCGCCAAGGCCGCCTACGAGGTCGCCCAGCTCGAAGTGGCGATCCTCAACCTTGTGATGACCAACATCCGTACCGCCATCGGCTCGATGGACCTGGACGAATCGTTGTCCAAGCGCGACGAGATCAATGCCAAGGTGCTGCTGGCGGTCGACCAGGCCACGCATCCCTGGGGCCTGAAGGTCAACCGCATCGAACTGAAGGACATCCAGCCGCCGCGCGACCTCATCGCGTCGATGCAGCAGCAGAAGATGGCCGAACAGAACAAGCGTGCCGCCGTGCTGGAAGCCGAGGGCGTTCGCCAGTCGGCGATCCTCCGCGCGGAAGGCGAGAAACAGGCGGCCGTGCTGGAAGCGGAAGGCAAGCGCGAAGCCTCGTTCCGCGAGGCCGAAGCCCGCGAGCGCCTGGCCGAAGCCGAGGCGAAGGCGACGCAGATGGTGTCCGAGGCCATCGCCAGCGGCAACGTCAACGCCATCAACTACTTCATCGCGCAGAAGTACATCGAAGCGTTCAAGGCGCTGGCCGAGGCGCCGAACCAGAAGTTCATCATGATGCCGATGGAATCCAGCGGCATCCTCGGATCGCTCGCGGGCATCACCGAACTGGCGAAGGAAGCCCTGAGCCACCAGCAGTCCGGCAGCAAGCCGCCGTCGATCCCGCGCGGAGGCTGAGGCATGGATCTCGACCTGCGTTTCGACGTCGCCGCGTGGGCGGTCTTCGCGCTGGCGCTGTTCGGCCTGGAGGTGCTGGCGCCAGGCGCCTTCATGCTCTGGCTCGCGTTCGCCGCCGGCGCGGTGACCGTTGTGGTGTGGCTGGTGCCCGGGTTGAGTTTCCTGCTGCAGGCCGTGCTGTTCGTGGTGCTCGGCCTGGTCTCGATCCAGGTCTATCGCACCTGGTTCCGCAAGGACGAGGGCCCGACCGACCAGCCCGCGCTCAATCGTCGCGCCGCGCAGTTGATCGGCCAGATCGTGCCGCTGGTGTCGGCGATCGAGCGCGGCACCGGTCGCGTCCAGATCGCGGATGCCTACTGGACCGTCAGCGGCCCGGATCTTCCGGCCGGCGCCAGCGTGCGGATCGTCAGCGCCGACGGCATGACGCTGAAGGTCGAAGCGGCCGACTGATCCTTTCCCGGGGAGAATCCGTCATGTCCACGTCGTCGCAGCGTGTCGCCTGCATCCTCGCCGCGCTGGTCCTGCCGGCCATGTCCGTTCCCGCTTCCGATCGCATCGAACGTGGAAACTTCGTGGGCAGGACGTTGCCGCCGTATCCCGCCGGCCTGCAGGAGTTGCAGGGGGCGTGCCTCGCCGGCGGCCCCGGCATCGCGCATGTCTGCGATCACTCGATCGCGGTGCTCGGGCATCGGCCGTCCGATCCCGCGCGCCAGCCGGTCGCGCGATGGATCGTGTCGTCGCGCAACGTCGATCGCGCAGCCCGGCAGCCGCGCTGGCTCGTGACGGACGCGATCGAGGTGCCGAAACCGCGCGCCGGCTACGAACTGCAGATCGGAACCTGCCGGGTCGATGGCGTGGATGCGCCGGATGTCGTGGCCTTCGTCAGGCATCGGGACGACGAGATCTCCCGCGACGTCCGCTGGGCGCGGCGATACGACCTCGCTGCGGGCAAGCTCGCGCCGGTGGAAGCGAGGCGCGTGGACTGCATCAACGAGGCCGCCGGGCTCTGACGGCGCGAGCGGCGGGCGCACCATGCGCCCCCGTCTTGTGACCAATCGTCATGAGCCCGCACAGGGGCTGGCCCGCTCTGGGATAATGCCGGCCCCTCCCCACACCCCCGGCAACGCGCAATGACCCAGAAGACCGTTCTCAACGACGCCCACCGCGCACTCGGCGCGAAGATGGTCGACTTCGGCGGCTGGGACATGCCGATCAGCTACGGCTCGCAGATCGACGAACACCACCAGGTGCGTCGCGACGCCGGCATGTTCGACGTCTCGCACATGACCGTCGTCGACCTGCGCGGCGACCAGGTCCGTCCGTTCCTGCGCAAGCTCGTCGCCAACTCGGTCGACAAGCTCCAGAAGTCCGGCAAGGCGCTCTACACCTGCATGCTCAACGAACAGGGCGGCGTGATCGACGACCTGATCGTGTACTACCTCGCCGAGGATTTCTTCCGCCTCGTCGTCAACGCCGCGACCCGCGAAAAGGACCTGGCGTGGATCAATGCCCAGGCCGCCGCGTTCGGCGTGAGCGCCACCGAGCGTCCGGAGCTGGCGATGATCGCCGTGCAGGGCCCGAACGCGCGCGAGAAGGTCGTCGGCCTGCTGTCGGCCGACACCGCCCCCGCTGCCGGCAAGATCGGCAAGTTCGTCGCCACCGAAGCCGTGACGAAGGACGGCGTGCCGCTGTTCGTCGCCCGCACCGGCTATACCGGCGAAGACGGTTTCGAGATCGTCGTCGCGCAGGAGCAGGCGGTCGCGCTGTGGGATGCGCTGCTCGCCGTCGGCGTGAAGCCGGCCGGCCTCGGCGCGCGCGACACGCTGCGCCTGGAAGCCGGCATGAACCTGTATGGCCAGGACATGGACGAGACCGTGTCGCCCTACGAAGCCGCGCTCGCCTGGACCATCGCGCTCGACGAAGGGCGCGACTTCAATGGTCGTGCCGCGCTCGAAGCGCAGAAGGCCGCCGGCGTGCCGCGCCAGATGATCGGCCTGGTGATGGACGAGAAGGGCGTGCTGCGTCACGGGCAGGCGGTGCTCACCGCCGCCGGCAACGGCGAGATCCTCTCCGGCACCTTCTCTCCGACGCTGGGCAAGGCCATCGCGTTCGCCCGCGTGCCGTCGGGCGAACTCGGTGATGTGCGCGTGGACATCCGCGGTCGCGAAGTGCCGGTGCGCGTCGTGAAATTTCCGTTCGTCCGCGACGGCAAGGCGCAGGAAAGTATTTGACCCTCGCCGCGGCACTCCTACACTAATCCCAGTTTCTTCCAGCCATTTTTCCTCCCAACCATACCTGACCCCTGCGGAGCCCCACGATGAGCGAGATCCCCGGCGACCTGAAATTCCTGAAGTCCCACGAATGGGCCCGCGTCGAAGGCGACGGCAAGATCACCGTCGGCATTTCCGACCACGCCCAGGGCCTGCTCGGCGACCTGGTCTATGTCGAGCTGCCGAACGTCGGCGACCGTGTCGAAGCCGGCAATGCCTGCGCCGTCGTCGAGTCGGTGAAGGCGGCGTCCGACGTCTATGCCCCGGTCAGCGGCACGGTCGTCGCCGTCAACGCCGCGCTGGCCGACAAGCCCGAGACCATCAACGAAGACGCCTATGGCGAAGGCTGGCTCTACGTGCTCGAAGCGGAAGAGCCCGACCAGCTCAACGAGCTGCTCGGCCCGGACGACTACGCCGAGTTGCTCGAAGACGACGATCACTGATCGCACCGCGACATCGCGCCAGGTCCTGGCGCACTTGGAAGCCGTCCGTGGAAACGCGGACGGCTTTTTCGTTTCCGGATGCCGGCGTCGATGCGCGAATGCGCCGTTCGTCGGTCGTCGACGCATCCGGTTGCAGTCGAAATGGTCGTCATCGATCCCGGTGGGTTGCGATCGCGTGCGTCGATCGCAGCTCGCGAATGCATCCGACGATGCCTGCGTCGCCACCGACGCGTGCGCGTCGAAGTCGTTCCGGCACGCGTCGATCGTCTTCGTTTGGCGCCGAATGGCTTGCGCAATTTCGCGCAATCCGGGTTGTGCGGCGCCGAAAAGCGACCGCTCGACGAAAAAAAATCCGACTCCCGTTCATCGCTGCTCCGATGCATCCCGGGATGTCGGGCGAGGTGTCGCCCTGGACGTCGCGTGCTCGCGAATGTTTCCCGCGTGAAACACGAAACCGCTGAAAAAAAGATGTTTTGATTCGATGGAACAGAAGGCTGCTTGCGCCGCGGACGTCCATGCCCGCGCTCGCGGGCGAGCGTCGACGACGCGACGCGACGCGACGGCAGGATGTTCGTGCACGGATTTCCCGGCGCGGGGTGTTGACAGTTGAAAAAACCGTGATTAGGTTTCGCCCCAAGTGCCGACATTGCAGAAGCGAGTGAGTCCCCTCAAGACAACAACGCGAAGCACAATTCGATCTTCCGTCCGGACCCGGCGTCCGATGGAAACAGGCTTCGTCTCCTCTGCGAAAAACCAAGCTGCATTCGATCGACCCAGATCGCATCGCCGAACCCGCGACCGTTCCGGTCCCGGGTTTTCTCTTGCCCCGCACAGGATGGCGGCGGTGATCCAGGCGCTGGCGACAGGTCTCTCTCATCATCCGGGCGCCGCGGGCGCGGACCCGGCAAGAATCCGTACCGGCTTGCCTTGCGCGCCGGCGGTGGGTGGCGGGTCCGACTCCCGCGATCCTGTTGTTGTCTGGGCGTGACCCAACGCAAGTCCACTGACGAGGAGAGCCATACCATGGCTGTTAAGAAAGCTGCCAAGAAAACCGCCAAGAAAGCGGCGAAGAAAACCGTGAAGAAGGCTGCCGCCAAGAAGGCCGTCCGCAAGACCGCCAAGAAGGCCGCCAAGAAGGTCGCGAAGAAGAAGGTCGCGAAGAAGGTTGCAAAGAAGGCCGTGAAGAAGGCCGCGAAGAAGACCGCCAAGAAGGCTGTCAAGAAGACCGCGAAGAAGGCCGCCAAGAAGGCGACCAAGAAGACCGCCAAGAAGGCTGTCAAGAAGACCGCGAAGAAGGCTGCCAAGAAGGCCACCAAGAAGGCCGCCAAGAAGAAGGCTGCGAAGAAGCCCGGCAAGAAGACCGTCAAGCGCGCCCGCAAGGCCGCTCCGGCTGCTCCGGCCGCTCCGGCGCCGATGATGTAATCAGCAACACCCCGATTAGCGGTACACCGAAACTCCCTCTCCGCGATAGCCCAGGCGGAGAGGGAGTTTTTTTGGGTATCCGGATTTTAGTGTGGGAAGACCGCACTAGCCCTTCTTGTCTGACAGCTCTCGTTCGGTAGGTTTCTGGTATCGCAAGGCTTACGCGCTTTTAGCCTTCAGTGTGGGCTTTGTCTGGCGCATGTCGGTGCAAGGA
>JAEUPQ010000015.1 GCA_016789405.1 Lysobacteraceae bacterium | reverse complement strand
GGCAGCTCGACCATGCCGCACAAGGTCAACCCGATCGACTTCGAGAACGCCGAGGGCAACTTCGGCATCGCGAACGCGCTGTTCGAGCATTTCGCCGCGAAGCTGCCGATCAGCCGCTGGCAGCGCGACCTGACCGACTCCACGGTGCTGCGCGCACTCGGCACGGCTTTCGGCCATGCCCTGATCGGCTACGACGCCCTGCTCCGCGGCCTCAACAAGCTCAGCGCCAATCCCGAGCGCCTGGCCGCCGACCTCGACGCCGCCTGGGAAGTGCTGGCCGAAGCGGTTCAGACCGTGATGCGTCGCCACGGCCTGCCCAATCCCTACGAACAGCTGAAGGCGCTGACCCGCGGTCACGGCATCAACGCGGCATCGATGCGCGAATTCATCGCCGGCCTCGACCTGCCCGCCGACGCGAAGCAGCGGCTGCTCGACATGACGCCCGGCAGCTACATCGGCCTGGCCGACAGGCTCGCCCGCGACATCTGACCGGCCCCGGCCTGCATGAAGGTCGATCGCGTCGGTGCACTGGTGACCGCACTGCCCTTTGCGATCGCTGGTGCCCTGCTTCTGGCCGGCTGGACGTGGCACCGGCACGCGTTTCCGGAAACGGCGGTCGCCGCCGACGCCGAGAGCGAACGCCCCGCGCCGATTGCGCGGGACGGGGGAATTCCGCCCGGACATCGGGGCGACCGCCTCAAGCAGGCTTACGGACTTCCGGGGTCAGTCCCTGAACCAGCGAGTGCATCAGCGCCGCCGCTTCGCGATATTCGAGGTTCGGTGCGATCTGCCCACTCCACAGCGACACAAGATCCGTCCGACCCGCCGCCATCGCCGCAGCCCTGAGCTGCGACGTGAACCAGCCGGTCAGGGGAAACGGCGGCAGCGACGCTTCATGCTCGCGCATCTCTTCGGTCCAGCGATTGCGGATGCCGCGCGCCAGCCTGCCGGTGAAGGCGCGCGTGAGCGTGGTGCGTCGGGCAGCTTCGTCGAACAGCAGGGCCCGGTGTTCCGAGCTGGTACCCGATTCCTCGCAGGCCAGGAACGCGGTTCCGACCTGTGCAGCCTGCGCGCCAAGCAGCATCGCGGCCCGGATGCCGGCGGCATCCGCGATGCCACCGGCGGCGATGACAGGCACCTTCACCCGACGACTGACCAATTGCACCAGCGCGAACGTGCCATGCAGCGATGCCTCGGCGGTGTCGAGGAACGATGGGCGGTGGCCGCCCGCTTCCGCCCCGGTGGCAACGATCAGGTCCACGCCCGCGCCTTCCAGCGCCAGGGCTTCGGCCAGCGTCGTCGCGGCACCGATGGTGACGATGCCGCGCGCACGGCAGGCAGCCAGTATCGACTTCGACGGAATGCCGAACACGAAACTGAAGACCGGCGGCGCGGCTTCCAGCAGCGCCTCGACCTGCGCATCGAAGGACGGATGAACCCGCTCGCGATGTGGCGGTTTCGGCAGGCCCAGCTCCTCGAAGTAGTGCCGGAGCAGCGGCCAGGCACGTTCGAAGTCCGCCTCGTCGACCGCCTCGCCGCCGGCATCGTGATCAGACACCCACAGGTTCACAGCGAAAGGGCGAGTCGTCGCTGCGCGCAGGCACGCCACCGTGTCCATGATGACTTCCGGTGCCTGCATGTGTGCGCCGTAGGAACCGAGCCCGCCAAGATTGGACACCGTCGCCGCCAGCTCCACCGTCGACAGTCCGCCTCCGAACGGCCCCTGCACGATCGGATGTTCGATGCCCAGGCGACGCATCGCGTCGTTGATCACTGTCTGCTGCATGCGCTGCGCTTCCCGCCGCCGGACATCCGGCGACGCGCATCCTAGGCTGCCGGGAACACGGCCGACACACATCGTGCCGAGAATCCGGTAACCGCCGGGTTACCATGCGCGACTGGAAACCGATCCCGCAGCGAGGATCCGATGGGCCTGCCCGTCCGCAAGAACCGTACCGCGCCGCCGCCGCCGACCTGCGCGCTGGGCGAATGCATGAACCTGCTGCGCCCCGCTTGGGCCGCGAATGTCGTGTGGTACCTCGGCGCCGCGCCGCGCCGGTTCGGCGAACTGCGACGCGACCTGCCTTCGATATCCGCTCGCGTCCTCAGTGCGCGGCTGCGCACGCTGGAGTCGCAGGGCGTGGTCGAACGGCGCGCCATCGATACGTCCCCGCCGACATCCGAATACCTGCTGACCGACCTCGGCAGGGAACTGATTCCCGCGTTGAGGACCATCGTCGCGGTGGGTGAGCAACTCAAGCAGCGCCCGCCAGCCCGGCCAGCGAGGCACAGCAGGTAAACTGGCCATCCCCTGCAGGATGTCCAACATGCCCCGCCAGCCCCGCGCACCAAGCCCCGCCAGAACCTCTCATCCATTCGAGATCGATGCCCGCGGCAAGGGGCCGCTGGGCATGCCCGCGGCGAAATTCCTGCGCGATTACTGGCAGAAGCACCCACTCCTCATCCGCAATGCGTTCGCCGGCTTCGAAACGCCGGTGACGCCGGAGGACCTGGCCGGGCTGGCCTGCGAGGAAGGCGCGCTCTCGCGCATCGTGATGCACGACCGCGCGACCGATGGCTGGACCCTGCGCACCGGTCCGTTCGCCGAGGAGGAGTTCCCCGGCATGCCGCACCAGGACTGGACCCTGCTGGTGCAGGACGTCGACAAGTGGGACCCGGACGTGCGCGCACTGCTCGACCACTTCGATTTCCTGCCGCGCTGGCGACTCGACGACATCATGATTTCCTTCGCCGCACCGGGCGGGTCGGTCGGTGCGCACATCGACCATTACGACGTGTTCCTGCTGCAGGGGCATGGCCACCGCCGCTGGCAGATCGACGCCAGCGAGGCACTGGGCAAGGGCATGCCCTCGGTCGAGTTCCGTGAAGGCGTTGCGCTCAAGCTGCTGCGCGAATTCCACCCCACCCATGACTGGGTGCTGGGCCCGGGCGACATGCTCTACCTGCCGCCGAACGTGCCGCACCACGGCGTGGCCGAGGACGCGTGCCTGACGTTTTCCGTCGGCATGCGCGCGCCGAGCGCCGCGGAGCTGCTCGGCGATTTCGTCGACACGCTGCTGGCCGAAGCGGACGAATCCGTCCGCTACCGCGATGGCGACCTCTCCCCGCCCGAGGACCCCTTCGAAATCGATGCCGAAGCGATGCGTCGCGCCATCGAGGGCCTGAACGCCCTGCGGATGAACGACCCGCAGCGCCTCGGCGACTGGTTCGGTCGCTTCATGACCCTGTACCGGAGCGTCGGAGAATCGCTGCAGCCCGATCCGCCGCGCTCGCGGATCGAGGTGGAATTCGATCTGCAGCAGGGTGCCGTCCTGGCCCGCCACGCGTGGACGCGGGTGGCCTGGCGACGCGATTCGACGAAGAAGACATTGGCCCGCCTGTACGTGGCCGGACAGATCTTTACGCTGCCCCTGGCCGATGCAAGGCGCCTGGCCGCTGCGCAGGCCATGGATGGCGACGATTACGATGCGCTGTCGGAGGACGGTCGCGCACTGGTTCTGGAGTTGCTGGCACAGGGCCACTACCACCTCGACGACGGCAGCGACACGGGCTGGGAGGACGGCGATGACGAAGCGTGATGCGGGTTTGCATGCGGGATTCCAGGTCGTGGCCGTGGACTACCACACCGCGGTCGATGCGCTGCGCGCGGTGCGCGAACCGGTGTTCGTCGAGGAACAGAACGTTCCGCGCGAACTGGAATGGGACGCGCTCGATCCACTCTGCGTGCACGTGCTGGCGAGCGACGACGCCGGACGTCCGATCGGCACCGGGCGCCTCACGCCCGAACACAAGATCGGCCGCATGGCGGTGCTGCAGGACTGGCGGGGCAAGGGCGTCGGCGACGCACTGCTCAAGTCGCTGATCGAACAGGCCGCGCTGCGTCGCTGGCCGGAGGTCAAGCTCAACGCCCAGGCTTCGGCGATCGGCTTCTACGCCCGCCATGGCTTCGTCCCCTACGGCGAGCGCTTCATGGAGGCCGGCATCGAACACCAGGCGATGCGTCGCCAGGTCGTCGGCCTCACCGCGATCGACAGCCGCGAATCGGCCGTCGCGATCGTGTCCGCCATCGTGCTGGCGACGCGTCGCGAACTGTGCATCTACAGCCGGGCACTGGACCCCGGACTGTTCGACGCGCCCGAGGTCGTCGATGCGCTGCGCACGCTCGCCACCCGACGCCAGCGCATCGACATCCGCATCCTCCTGCAGGATGCCGACACGCCGCAGCGCGCGCATGCGCCGATGATCGGACTGTCGCAGCGGCTATCCAGCGCGTTCGCCTTCCGCGAAGTCACCGACCCGGCTGACCGCGGCTATGCCTCCGCGTTCGTCGCCAATGATGCCGGGGGCTGTTACTTCAGGCCGCTGGGCAACCGTTTCGACGGCGAAGCCGCGCTCGATGCCGGCGGCCGTGCCCGCCAGCTGGTCGAAAGCTTCCATCCGGTCTGGGAGCGTGCCCGGCCAGTGACGGAATACCGGGTGCTCGGCGCCTGAGGCGCCGGCACGTCGAGGAACACCCGCACGTCACGTGTGAAAGCCCTGGTCGGGCAGGACGCGTACTCAGGGTTTCGTCAGCGACGAGGGGCCCAGCAGGATCCTGAATCGATAGACCTGCCCCACCTGTTCGACCGACTCCAGTTCCGGCCCGAAACGGGCGTCGGTCTGCGTGGCATCGATCGCGCGCAGCGTGTTCGAGATGCAGGCCATGCGTTCCGCCTCGCCATGGACGGTCACCCGTCCCTGCCTCGCGCGGATCTCGGTGACGCGACAGCCCGCCGGCGCGAGGACGGCAAGCCGCCTGCGCAGCTCGCCCGCCGACGCGAATTCACCCGACGCCTCCACCGGCGCGGCATAGAGGGTTGCCACCGGCTCCGGCGCGGGTTCGCGCGCCGCGACTGATGGCGCCACCTGTGCCTGGCGGGCATTCGTTTCGCGCACGGCGTCGTCGCCAGCATCGACCTGCAGGACCAGGGGTGAATCCGTGAGCACGAAACGGACGAATCGACGGGACATGTCGCTGCTGCGTCCGCCGCGCTCGACCTGCTTCGGCGCATCCCGGTCGCCACCGGCGGCTGCGATGGTGTCCAGCAGCACGTCCATCTGGTCCTTCGGCGCCGAGTACTGGATGAAGACCCTGCCATCGGCGACCTCGACGCGTTCGATCTCGGTGCCCGGGGGCGCCATCGCCCGCAGGTCGGCGCGGATCGCCTCCGCCGAGCGGTAGCGGCGGGTGTCGGCGGCGCGCTGCGCCTCGTCCCGCGCACGTGCCTCGGCCTCGATCTCGTCCAGCGGTCGCAGGAACACGTAGCGCCCGCGCATGTCCTCCGGGTGCCAGGCATGCAGTCCGTCGTTGCGCGGCCAGCGCAGGCGGCCCGTGTGCCTGCCGACCGGCACCGGAACCTCCGCGCAGCCGTCGCCGCACCAGACGCTCACGCCCACGGTGTCGAGTTCCGGGGCCTCACCGATGATCGAGCCGTCCTCCCCCAGCGTGAGCCGCAGCGGCTTGCGGTACGCGCGCGGGATCTCGACCCAGCCGTCGTCGCAACGCATGCCGACGCCCTGCTTCAATTCCCTCACGATGTCCGCCGTGGGCCCGAGCCGGGCCAGGTGCTCGTCGTATGCCTGCTGGCCATTGCGCTCGACATAGCTGGACTTCGCCGGGTCCGACAGCAGGTGGTACCACTCCCGATAGCGTGGTTTCTCGAACTCGTGGATCACCTTCAGGTGCTGCATCACCCGGTCGTCCGCGACGAAGAAGCGCAGGCTGTAGCCGCCATGGGCGCTGCGCTGGATCGACAGGCCGCTGATCTGATCGGCGGGGATGGTCCCGCCGTTCCCGGCCGGCAGGGACTCGAAGATCGAGCCTTCGAAACTCACCCCGCCCTCCCCCGGCGCGCTGAAGGCATAGGTCCCGCTCAGATCCGGGCAGCCATGAGCATCGAGCTTGAGCGCAGCGCGGTCTGCCTGGGTCCCGGCGCCGCCCGTCCCGCAGGCTGCAAGCAGGACCGTCATCGTCAGGACAGCCGGGATGGGTCGTATCGCCTTGGTTCCGTATCGCATCGGTTCCGCGTCCCCCGCGTGGATTCGCGAGGACCATACCAGCCCGCATCGGGCCCCCAGAAGCGCGCCGGAGAAGTATCGCCGCACGCACCGGGCAGCCCATTGGCGTACGACCATGGTCGAAACCGAGCCCACGCACGCTGTCACCGCCGTCACAATGCCCGTCGAAAGCCCGGCCCGGGCCCGTCATGAAGCATCGGAATGGTGCGTTGCGGCGGACCCTGCGTCTATAATTCCGGTCCTTTCGCCGCTGTCGCCGCCCCTGCCGGAAGCCCGGCGGATCAAGCGGTTACCAACTCCTCCTTCGCGCTTTCCGACACTCAGGCTCCAAGTGGACAGTCTCCTGAAGCAATTCGCGCAATCCTCCCAGCTCGGCGCCAATGCGGCGTATATCGAGGACCTCTACGAACAGTACCTGGTCGACCCCGACAGCGTCGGCCCGAAATGGAAAACCTATTTCGACGGCGTGAAGGGGCGTGACGGCAACGACGTCCCGCATTCGGCCGTGATCGAGGCCATCGCCGAAGCCGGCCGCCAGGCCGCACGCGGCGTGGTGGTCGCCCAGGCTGGCGGCAGCGACAGCCGCGAGTTTGCCGTCGGCAAACTGATCGTGGCCTACCGCTCGCGCGGTCACCTGGCCGCCCGCCTCGACCCGCTGGACATGTGGGCCCGCAACGAAGCGCCCGATCTGGAGATCGGCTTCCACGGCCTGGCCAACGCGGACCTCGATGCCACCTTCTCCAGCGGCGGCGTCGGCGGCAACGCACAGATGAAGCTGCGCGACCTGGTCGCCCGCCTCAAGGCCACCTACACCGGCAGCATCGGCGCCGAGTTCATGCACATCACCGACGTCGAACAGCGTCGCTGGATGTACGAACGGCTCGAAGCCACCGGCGGCGACTTCAAACGTAGCGGCGACGAGCGTCGCCGCATCCTCGAGCGCCTGACCGCTGCGGAAGGCCTCGAACGCTACCTGCACACCAAGTACGTCGGCCAGAAGCGCTTCTCGCTGGAAGGCGGCGATTCGCTGATCCCGATGCTCGACGTGATGATCCGCCGCGCCGGCAGCGACGGCGTCAAGGACGTGATCCTCGGCATGGCCCACCGCGGCCGTCTCAACGTCCTGGTCAACACCCTCGGCAAGCCGCCGCGCAAGCTGTTCGACGAATTCGAAGGCAAGTTCGAACACGACGAACACGCCCACGCCGGCGACGTGAAGTACCACATGGGCTTCAGCGCCGACATCGCCACGCCGGGCGGCCCGGTGCATCTGGCGCTCGCCTTCAACCCTTCGCACCTGGAAATCGTCGACCCGGTGGTCGCCGGCAGCGTCCGCTCGCGCCAGCTGCGTCGCGGCGACCAGGCACGCACGCAGGTCGTGCCGATCCTGATGCACGGCGACGCCGCGTTCGCAGGCCAGGGCGTGGTCATGGAACTGCTGCAGATGTCGCAGGCCCGCGGCTTCGCCGTCGGCGGCACCATCCACATCGTCATCAACAACCAGGTCGGCTTCACGACCAGCGAACGCCAGGACGCCCGCTCGACGCTGTACTGCACCGACGTGGCCAAGATGGTCGGCGCACCGGTGCTGCACGTGAACGGCGACGACCCGGATGCGGTCGCGTTCTGCGCCGACCTGGCCTTCGACTTCCGCCAGAAGTTCGGCAAGGACGTGGTCATCGATCTCGTCTGCTATCGCCGCCATGGCCACAACGAGGCGGACGAACCGGCGGCGACCCAGCCGCAGATGTACCAGAACATCCGCAAGCGCAAGACCACGCGCGAACTCTATGCCGAGAAGCTCGCCGCCGAAGGCGCGCTCAAGGCCGAGGACGCGCAGGCGCTGGTCGATGGCTACCGCCAGAAGCTCGACGACGGCGTGGTCACCACCGAACTGGCCCCGGCCAATCCGGATGCCTACTCGATCGACTGGAACCCGCTGCTCGCGGGCAAGCTGAGCGATCCGGTCGACACCCGCGTCGCCCGCGACAAGCTCGATGGCCTGGCCCAGGTCATCAACACGCTGCCCGAAGGCGCCGCGCTGCATCCGCGCGTGGCGAAGATCTATGATGATCGCCGCAAGATGGCCACCGGTGAACTGCCGGGGGACTGGGGCTTCGCCGAGAACCTGGCCTACGCCACGCTGCTCGCCGAAGGCTACAAGCTGCGCCTGGTCGGCCAGGACTGCGGTCGTGGCACCTTCTTCCATCGCCATGCCGTGCTGCACGACCAGAACGTCGACGTCGACCACATCCCGCTGCGCCAGCTGGTGACGAATCCGGAAGACGCCACGATCATCGACTCGCTGCTGAGCGAGGAAGCGGTGATGGCGTTCGAGTACGGCTATTCGACCGCCGATCCCATGACCCTCGACATCTGGGAAGCCCAGTTCGGCGACTTCGCCAACGGCGCCCAGGTGGTGATCGACCAGTTCCTGTCCTCGGGCGAGGCCAAGTGGGGCCGCCTCTGCGGTCTGGCGCTGTTCCTGCCGCACGGCTATGAAGGCCAGGGCCCCGAGCACAGCTCGGCGCGCCTCGAGCGCTTCCTGCAGCTGTGCGCGCTGGACAACATGATGGTCTGCACGCCGACCACGCCGGCACAGGCATTCCACATGATCCGCCGCCAGATGCGCATGACCACCCGCAAGCCGCTGGTGGTGATGACGCCCAAGTCGCTGCTGCGCCACAAGCTGGCGGTGTCGACCCTGGACGAACTGGCCAACGGCGGCTTCCAGCACCTGATCCCGGACAGCACCGCCGGCGATGCGAAGAAGGTCAAGCGCGTCGTGGTGTGCGGCGGCAAGGTCTACTACGACCTGGTGGAAGAGGCCCAGAAGCGCGAGCTGAAGGACGTCGCCATCATCCGCATCGAGCAGCTCTACCCGTTCCCGCGCCAGCAGTTGATCTCCGAGCTGAAGAAGTACAGCAAGAACGTGCAGGTGATCTGGTGCCAGGAAGAGCCGCAGAACCAGGGCGCGTGGTACCAGATCCAGCACCACCTGCGCTTCTGCATCCAGGACAAGCAGTCGCTGCACTACGCAGGTCGCGCGCGCTCGCCTTCACCGGCGGCGGGCCACTTCAACGACCATGTCGTCGAGCAGCAGGCGCTGATCGCCGACGCCCTCGTCAACTCGCCCGACGGCGAATTCGAGGAAGAGTGATCCATCGACGCGGGCGCCGGGCAACCGGCGTCCGCGCCTGCTTCCGGACATCCGTGTTCCGAACATCGTGATCTTGCAATCCGTCGTCGCGGCGACAGCCCGGTCGACACCAACATCTCATCCCAGGACGCCACCATGGCCACCGAAATCAAGGTTCCCGTTCTTCCCGAATCCGTCTCCGACGCCGTCATCGCCACCTGGCACAAGAAGGTCGGCGACGCCGTCAAGCGCGACGAAAACATCGTCGACCTCGAGACCGACAAGGTCGTGCTGGAAGTCCCCTCGACCGTCGATGGCGTCATCAAGGAACTGAAGTTCGCCGAAGGCGCGACCGTCCTCAGCCAGCAGGTCATCGCGGTGATCGAGGAAGGCGCCGCCGCCGCTGCCGCACCGGCCGCCGCCGGTCCCGAGCAGGTCCAGCCGAAGGCCGACGCCGCCAAGTCCGCTGCGGCCGCGCCTACCAGCACCAAGCCGGCCCCGGTCGGCGGTGAGCTTCCGCCGGGCGCGCGTTTCGCCGCCGCCACCAGCGGCGTCAACCCGGCCGATGTGCAGGGCACCGGCCGCCGCGGCGCGGTCACGAAGGAAGACATCGTCAATTTCGCCGCCGGCAAGACCGCTGGCGTCGGTGGCGGTGCCCGTCCGGAAGAGCGCGTGCCGATGACCCGCATGCGCACCCGCATCGCCGAGCGCCTGATGCAGTCGAAGAACTCCATCGCGATGCTGACCTCGTTCAACGAGGTGAACCTGTCCAAGGTCATGCAGATGCGCAAGGAGCTGGGCGAGCAGTTCGAGAAGGCCAACGGCATCAAGCTCGGTTTCATGAGCTTCTTCGCCAAGGCCGCAGCGAACGCGCTGCAGCGCCATCCGATCATCAACGCCTCGGTCGACGGCAGCGACATCATCTATCACGGCTACGCCGACATCTCGATCGCCGTGTCCACCGACAAGGGCCTCGTGACCCCGGTGCTGCGCAACGTCGAGCGCATGGGCTTCGCCGACATCGAAGCTGCCATCGTCGGTTACGCCAAGGCGGCGCGCGAAGGCGGCCTGAAGCTGGAAGACCTCCAGGGCGGCACCTTCACCATCACCAACGGCGGCACCTTCGGCTCGCTGATGTCGACGCCGATCGTCAATCCGCCGCAGTCGGCGATCCTCGGCATGCACGCCATCAAGGAGCGCGCGATCGTCGAGAACGGCCAGGTCATCGCCGCGCCGATGATGTACCTCGCGCTGAGCTACGACCACCGCATCATCGACGGCAAGGACGCGGTGCTGTTCCTGGTCGACATCAAGAACCAGCTGGAAAACCCGCACCGCATGCTGCTGGGCATGTAATGCCCGCCGGAAGCCCCTCCTCCGCGAGGGGCTTCGCGCTTCGAAGCCACAGGACACGAATCCAATGAGCGAACAACAAGCCACCCAACAGCAGGTCTTCGACGTCGTCGTCATCGGCGCCGGCCCGGCCGGCTACCACGCCGCCATCCGTGCCGCCCAGCTGGGCATGAAGACCGCGTGCATCGACGCCGCGCTCGGCAAGGACGGCAAGCCCGCGCTCGGCGGCACCTGCCTGCGCGTCGGCTGCATCCCGTCGAAGGCGCTGCTCGATTCCTCGCGCCAGTTCTGGAACATGGGCCACATCTTCGGCGACCACGGCATCAGCTTCGACAATGCGAAGATCGATGTCGGCGCGATGGTTGGCCGCAAGGACAAGATCGTCAAGCAGTTCACCGGAGGCATCGCCCAGCTGTTCAAGGCCAACAAGATCACCGCGTTCTACGGCTTCGGCACCCTGCACGCCGGCAACGTGGTCAAGGTCAAGCAGCACGACGGCAGCGAAGTCGTGCTGAAGGGCACCAACGTCATCATCGCCGCCGGCTCCGACTCGATCGAACTGCCGTTCGCGAAGTTCGACGGCAAGCACATCGTCGACAATGTCGGCGCGCTCGACTTCGAGGCCGTGCCCAAGCGCCTCGGCGTGATCGGCGCCGGCGTGATCGGCCTGGAACTGGGCAGCGTGTGGAACCGCCTCGGTTCCAAGGTCACGATCCTCGAAGCGATGCCGGACTTCCTGTCCGCCGCCGATGGCGAAGCCGCGAAGATCTCCGCCCGCGAGTTCAAGAAGCAGGGTCTCGACATCCAGCTGGGCGCGAAGGTCAGCAAGGCCGAAGTGAAGAAGGACGAAGTCCATCTGACCTACACCGATGCCAAGGGCGAGCAGACCATCGTCGTCGACAAGCTGCTGGTCGCCGTCGGCCGCAAGGCCGCGAGCAAGGGCCTGCTGGCGGAAGGCACCGGCGTGCAGCTCGACGAGCGCGGACGCATCGTCGTGGACGAGCATTGCCACACCGGTGTCGATGGCGTCTGGGCGGTCGGCGACTGCGTGCGCGGCCCGATGCTGGCGCACAAGGGCTTCGAAGAAGGCATCGCCGTGGCCGAACTGATCGCGGGCCTGCCGGGCCACGTCAACTTCGACACGATCCCGTGGGTGATCTACACCGAGCCGGAAATCGCCTGGGTCGGCAAGACCGAAGAGCAGCTGAAGGCCGAGGGCATTCCGTACAAGGCTGGCAGCTTCCCGTTCGCCGCCGTCGGTCGTGCCGTCGCGATGGCCGAGCCGGCCGGTTTCGTGAAGGTGCTCGCGCACGCCGAGACCGATCGCGTGCTCGGCATGCACCTGGTCGGCGCCAACGTCTCCGAACTGGTCCACGAGGGCGTGCTGACCATGGAGTTCAGCGGCTCCGCCGACGACCTCGCTCGCATCTGCCACGCACATCCGAGCCTCTCGGAAGCGGTGCACGACGCGGCGATGGCGGTACACAAGCGGGCCATCCACAAGGCGAACTGATCCGCCAACCGCACACGAAACGGCGCACCTCGGTGCGCCGTTTCGCTTTCGGAGTCACTCACCGGAGAGCGCAGGCATGAGCGAAACCAATTCGATCCGCAACGTCTCCGACACCGCGCGCTGGGTCGCGATCTATCGCGCGATGGAAAGCGAACGGCCCGACGCGATCTTCCGCGACCCCTATGCGCGTCGCCTCGGCGGCGAGCGCGGCGGGGCCATCGTTCGCGAGCTGCCCGACGGCACCGCGATGAGCTGGCCGCTCGTCGTTCGCACCGCGGTGATGGACGAGATCGTCCTGCGCTGCGTCGGCAACGGCGCGCGCACCGTCCTCAATCTCGCCGCCGGCCTCGACGCGCGCCCGTTCCGCATGGACCTGCCGTCCGACCTGCGCTGGCTGCACGTCGACATGCCCGAGATGGTCGACTATTTCCGTGAGCAGATGGCCGGCGAAACGCCGCGCTGCCGTCTCGAATATCGCGCTGCCGACCTGCGCGATGCCGGCGTGCGACGCGAAATCCTCGCCGACGCGTCTCGCGAGGGCCCGGTGCTGGCGATCACCGAAGGCCTGCTGATCTACCTGCAAGCCGACGATGTCGCCGCCCTCGCCCGCGACCTCAACGATGTCGCGCATGCGCGCTGGTGGCTCAGCGACCTCGCCTCGCCGATGCTGCTCAATCGGCTAGAGAAGACCTGGTCACCGGCCGTGCGCGCCGGCAATGCCCCGTTCGTGTTCGGGCCGCGCGAAGGCACGGCTTTCTTCGAACCGCACGGATGGCGGGAAAGCGAGTTCCATTCGCACTGGGACGAATCCATCCGCCTGAATCGCACCATGCCGCACATGTGGTTCTACGAGCTGGTCATGGCGCTCATGCCGGCCGCGAAGCGCGACCAGGCCAAGCGCATGTCCGGCATGATGCTGCTGCGCTCCGATCACTGAACATCGGCCCGAACACCCGAAAGACAAGAAGACACACCCGGAAGCCCCCATGAAATCGATCTGCGTCTACTGCGGCTCAAACGCCGGCAACAAACCCGCCTATGCCGAACGCGCCCGAGCGCTCGGCGCGCGCATCGCGGCCGAAGGCCAGCAACTCGTCTACGGCGGAGGCAACGTCGGCCTGATGGGCATCGTCGCCGATGCCGTGCTGGAACACGGCGGCGAAGTCGTCGGCGTCATCCCCGAACAGCTGGTGCAATGGGAAGTCGCGCACACCGGCGTGACCCGACTGGAAGTCGTCGCGAACATGCACGAACGCAAGGCGCGCATGTTCGATCTCGCCGACGCTTTCGTCGCCCTGCCCGGCGGCTTCGGCACGCTCGACGAGATGTTCGAGATGCTCACCTGGCGCCAGCTCGGCCTCGGCCGCAAGCCCTGCGCCTTCCTTGATGTCGACGGTTTCTATTCGCCGCTCATCGGCATGATCGATCGCATGGTCGAAGAACGCTTCCTGCACCGCGACCAGCGCCACGACCTGTGGCATGGCGAGGATATCGACGCGCTGTTTGCCTGGATGCGCGACTACACGCCTGCGCAGGCGGACAAATGGCTGGATGAGAAGCGGCGGAAGGAACTGCGCTGAGGGCACGTCAGGAGCCTGTAGCCATGCGCTCTTTCCTTTTCTGCGCCCTCGCGGTCTGTCTCCTGCCGGCAATCGCTCTGGCTGGCTATTTCAGTAGCCGTCCGGAAACGAATCGAGTCCGTCCATTGGCGGAGCGACGCACCGGCACCTACGACATCTCGTTTGAACGTACGGGCTGCTACGGCACTTGCCCCGTCTACGTCCTGCGCGTCGATGCCGAGGGCCATTCACACCTGATACTGACCGGCTTCGACGAATCGGATGAAGGTGATGAAAACGAGTTCCGTCCAGTCGAGGTCCACTACCAGTGGAAACTCCCGGCAATACAGCATGCAAGAATCTTGGAAACCTTTGAGAAACGGGGCTTCAGGCGGTTGAAGCGCAATTACTGGTTCGGTGTAACCGATCACGAGACCCGGATCATCTCGCTCAGCACACCTCATGGACGTTGGTCGACAACTGTCTATGCAGTGCCCTGCGAACGGGATGCCGGCAAGTGGAATTCAAAGCCCCGTGCAAAATCTGGAATGCAGCGCCCGGTACCGGATGTCTTTTGCGACGCTGCCGACCTCCTGCACACGGCCGCATGCGACACGCTGGCGCATGGAGCCAGCGTCCCGGGCCGGAGTCAGCCCGAACGCATTCGATTGTTCCACCCGCCACGATGCGACCAGTGATCTTTCCAGGGTCATGATCGAGACACGTCGAGTCACCAGCATTGACGGAAGCAACGAAAAACAGAGCGGAGCTGATTCGTCGATCATTCGATAGAGACCGGACTGTCATGCGATCATTCCACCATCGAACCACAGGGATTCCGTGAAATGCCCATCCCCAGCGCCTTCAAAGCCTTCCGCATCCGCAACGACGCCGCCGGCGGTTACCGCAGTGGCATCGAGGACACCGGCATCGATGAACTCGCACCCGGCGAGATCGTGATCAAGACGGCGTATTCGTCCGTCAACTACAAGGACGCGCTCGCCGGCACCGGCGAAGGCAAGATCCTGCGCTTCTTCCCGCTGGTCGGCGGCATCGATGTCGCCGGGCACGTGGTGTCGTCCACCGATCCGGCCTTTCGCGAAGGCGATGCCGTGCTCGTCACCGGCTGCGGCTTGAGCGAAACCCGCGACGGCGGCTACAGCGAATACGCGCGCATCGAGTCGAAATGGGCGATCCCACTGCCCGTCGGCATGACGCTGCGCGAAAGCATGATCCTCGGCACGGCGGGCTTCACGGCCGCGCTGGCGCTGCTGCGCATGGAAGACAACCGGCAGTCGCCCGCGCTCGGTCCGCTTGCGGTAACTGGCGCCACCGGCGGCGTAGGCTCGCTGGCGGTCGATATCTTCACGCGCGCCGGCTACGAGGTGCACGCGATCAGCGGCAAGCCCGAGCATGCCGACTACCTGAAGTCGCTCGGCGCCACCCAGGTCCTGGGCCGCGATGTGCTGGCCGAAGCCAAGCCCCTGGAAGCCGCGCGCTTCGGCGGCGGTCTCGACAACGTCGGCGGCACCATGCTGGCCAGCCTGCTGGCGCGCACGCGCCCCTACGGCAACGTCGGCAGCGCCGGCCTGGCCGCCACCGCCGACCTGCCCACCACGGTCATGCCCTTCATCATCCGCGGCGTGTCGCTCGTGGGCGTCGCATCGGCCGGGACGGCCCGGGAAATCCGTGATGAAGTCTGGAAGCGGCTGGCGGGGGCGTGGAAGCCAGCGCATCTGGAGACCATCTGCACCCGCGAGGTCGGCCTCGACGGACTGCCGGAGGTCTTCGCGGGGATGCTGAAGGGTGGATCGTTCGGCAGGACACTCGTCCGGCTGGGCTGAAACCCTCGAAATTCCGGCCTGGTGCCATCAGGACAGGAGCGTTGCGGGTTCGCCCATGCACGCCTTGTGCACTGCATCAACAAACCGTTCCGGACCGCTTCCGGGCCGGCTCCGGGCCGTCTACACTGGGCACAGTCTTACAAGGGGTATCGCATGGCACGCATCCTGATCGTCGACGACTCTCCGTCGCAGCTGATGGGCATCCGCCGCATCGTCGAAAAACTCGGACATGAAGCACTGACCGCAGAGGATGGCGCCGCCGGTGTCGAGGTGGCCAAGCGCGAAATCCCGGACCTGATCCTGATGGACGTGGTCATGCCGAACCTCAACGGTTTCCAGGCCACACGCACGATCTCCCGCGAACCGACCACCAAGCACATCCCGATCGTGCTGGTGACGACCAAGGATCAGGACACCGACCGCGTGTGGGGCATGCGCCAGGGCGCGAAGGCCTACCTGACCAAGCCTTTCAGCGAAACCGAGCTTTCGGACACGATCACCAAGTACGTCTCCGGCCAGGGCTGAATTCGCACGGTGCATCGACGCATGAAAAAGCCGCCGTAAAGGCGGCTTTTTCACGTGCGGTCGGCAATGCGGCGCTCAGGCCCTGCGCCAGTCGTCGCCGAAGGCTTCGCGCATCGTGCGGTAGGCATCGCGTTCCGCCTCGGTATTCGCGCGCGGCGCGAGGACTTCCAGCTCGACGATCTGGTCGCCATCGGCGGCACCAGCAGTTCCGGGCAGACCACGACCGCGCAGACGAAGCCGGCGACCGGCTTCCGAATCGGCAGGAATCTTCAGCTCGACGGCACCACCCAGCGTGGGAACGCTCACCGTGGCGCCCAGCGCCGCTTCCCATGGCGCCACCGGCAGCACGTGGATGATGTTGCGGCCGTCGACCTCGAACTGCGGGTGCGCTGCGTACTCCACTTCCAGCAGGAGGTCGCCCCCGCCGGGGGCCTGCCCCGCGAGACGGATCGCCTGCCCCGGCTTGATGCCCCTGGGAACGCGCACGTCGAGCGAGCGGCCCGCGACCGAGACGCGGACAGGCTCGCCGCGATGGACGGCTTCCAGCGGCACCGCGAACTTGGCCCTCAGGGCGCCATCGCCACGAGGTCGATGCCGCGCTCCCTGCCCACCCGCACCGGCGCGACGACCGAACAGTTCCTGGAAGAAGTCGCTGAAGCCGCCGTTGCCGCCACCCGCGAAGATTTCGTCGAAGTCGACGCCGCCGGGCCCGCCGAAGCCTCCCGGCGGCGGCTGCACTTCGTCGCCCGGCCGATAGCCGCGTGCGCGCAACTGGTCGTAGGCCTTGCGCTTCTCGGGATCGCGCAGGGCTTCATAGGCTTCGTTGACCGACTTGAAGGTCTCTTCGGCACCCGGCTCCTTGCTGACGTCCGGATGGTATTTGCGCGCGAGCCGGCGATAGGCGGTCTTGAGTTCCGCCTCGCTCGCGCCCGGCTCGACGCCGAGGATGTCGTAGTAATCCTTGAAACGCATGACGCGAACACCCGTGGATTTCGAATGCGGTGAACTATAGCGGACGCGGCATCGAGGATGCGCGGCGCCCGCACGCACATGACCCGCCATCGCGGCGGGTCATGCGCATCGCAACGAGCGCGTTGCGATCCCTGCCGCACGACCGAAGTCGTGCGCAGGAGAGGGTCAGGATTTCAGTGTCGGATTGCCGACCTGGATGCGTCGCGGCGTCGATTCGGCACGCTTGGGAATCGAGATTTCCAGCACGCCGTTGTGGCCGGATGCGGTGATGCCATCGGCATCGGCGGTATCGGGCAGTGCGAATCGACGATGGAAACTGCCGTAGCTGCGTTCGATGCGCGAAAAGCGCTCGGTCTGTTCGGCGACGCCGCGCTGGCGCTCTCCCTTGATGCTCAGGATGCCCTTGTCCATCAAGACTTCGACGTCCTGCGGATCGACGCCCGGAAGATCGGCCAGGATGAGGAAGCGGTCGGCTTCTTCCTTGATATCGACGCGCGGCACCCACTGGCTGGTGACCACCGACGACTCGTCGGGGTTGTCGCCGGGGTTGAGGAAACGGTCGAACATCTGCTTCAGATCGTCGTGAATGCGTGCCTGGGCGGGCCAGGCCTGCTGGTAGCGCATGAGGCTCATGGAAATCTCCCGGTATCGGTGGTTGTGTTCGGGGCGAGCATGTCGTCGCCTTGCACCCGAGATAGGCGCGCAGTCCGGGATTTCAAGCGTCCCGAAGCGCCGTTCGTCGACCCGACATTCAGGATTGCCGATACACTGGCGCCCTCCCCTCCCGGCTTGCGAGCCGGTTCCCCCAGCGCAGGAGTTCAGACATGACGATCCAGATCGGCGACCGCATTCCCGAAGTCAACATCAAGCGCATCAACGATGGCGTCGACACCATCGACACCCATGCGTTCTTCGAAGGCAAGAAGCTCGTGCTGTTCTCCGTGCCCGGCGCGTTCACGCCGACCTGCTCGGAAAAACACCTGCCGGGCTACATCGCCATGTTCGATGCGTTTCGCGACAAGGGTGTCGGTATCGCCTGCATGTCGGTCAACGACCCGTTCGTGATGAAGGCCTGGGCCGCCAGCCAGAACGCACCGGCCGAAATGGAAATCCTCGCCGATGGCAACGGCGAATTCGCCAAGGCCCTCGGCCTCGAAATGGATGCCAGCGCCTACGGCATGGGCATCCGCAGCAAGCGCTTCGCGATGCTGGTCGACAACGGCGTGGTGACGCAGCTCGAAGTGGAAGCCCCTGGCGAATTCCGCGTGTCGTCGGCGGAGCACATGCTGACCCTGGTCGGCTGATACTCGGCGTGGAGAAGCGCGATATCCAGCGGATCGAAGCGACGCTCGAGATCGCGTTGCCCGATGGATATCGCGATTTTCTCGCGTCGCGCCATGCGACGGCATGGCCGGACGACACCACGATCATCGGCGATGCCGACGACATCATCGAGGCCACGCTCGAATACAGGGCCGGCTTCGCAGGACTTCCTGCGTGGCCGGATCACTGGGTGTATGTCGGTGACGAAGCGGATGCATGCCCCTACGTGCTTGACTGCAACAGCGGGCGGGTGATGCGTACGGACAAGGGCAACCTCGATCGCGCCCCCTTGTCGGAATACCGGGATTTCGCCAGCTTCCTTGCAAGCGTTCCTGCAACTCATCCTGCGCAGGATGCCAAGCCGGAATCCATTCTCGACCTGATCCGGTTCTACCTGCCTGCGGGCATAGCACTGCTCGTCATGTTCGTGGTGCTTCCATTGATCGCGATGGGCATTCGCGAACTCCATCGAATGATCTTCTGAGCCGGATCACACGTCTCCGTCTCGATCACTCCAGCACCGTGAAACGGATGCGCGTCCATGCACCGCTGTCGGCCAGCGCGGTCAGCGCGTGTTCGCCAGGTTCTCCGAAGTCGCGGACCAGGGGCTGGCTGCCGGAGGTCTCAGCGATCCACTTGCCATCGAGCAACCATTGCACCTTGCGCTCGGTACCCAGTGCGCGCAGCGAGAGCCGAATCGCATGCTCGCTGCCCGGTGCAGTCACCAGCGTCGCGCCGTCATTGAGTCCATCGATGCGCAACTCTTCGCTCGCTTCACGCCCATCGTGCATGCAGTCCGCAGCCACCCTGGGCAGCGTCGAAGCACGTCGGGTCTCGTTCGACAGCCAGGGCGTGGCGAGCGCAGGCCAACGCGCGATCTGCTCACGTCGCGTCTCGTGCTGCAGCGAGCAGACCGCAGTGACTCGCTCGCCGCTGCGAACATCCACATCGAAGGATTCGCGGCCTGCGCTCCACAGTCGCGCGCCACGCTCCGCGAAGGTCGGCGGAATGGCGCCATCCAGGGTCCAGGCTTTCATGCGGCGCTGGCACAGCGATGCGGGCAGATCGGCAGCCGCAATGCCGAGCGGCCAGCACACCTCGACCTCGGCGACGTTGCGCGGCGGCGGCAAAGGCATGGCATCCCTCGCGCCGCGCGGCAACGAGTCGACCACTTCGAACAGCAGCGGCAGCGCGGTCAAGGCGCCGTATTGACCCGGGAGCGGCGTGCCATCCGGGCGCCCCACCCACACGCCCACGGTGTAACGACGCGTGCCACCGACGGCCCAGGCGTCGCGGAAGCCGTAACTGGTACCGGTCTTCCAGGCCACGCGCGGGCGCGCACCGCGATCGAACTGTTCGAGTTCGCCGGGGCGTGGATTGGTTTCGAGGATTTCGCGCACGATCCACGCCGCGCCGGGCGAGAGCATCCGCCGATCGATCCTCGGATCCTCCGGCGTGTAGCGCACGCGTCCGGCGATGCCGTTGCGATTGAAGCCGGCGTAGGTGCCGACCAGATCCTCCAGCCGCGCACCGGTCCCGCCGAGGATCAGCGCCAGGTTGGGTTTCGCGCTGTCGGGAAAGCGCAGGGGAATGCCGGCGTGGTCGATGCGCGCGGCGAAACGCCCAGGGCCGACGCGATCGAGCAGATCCACGGCAGGCACATTGAGCGACAAGCGCAGTGATTGCGCGGCGCTGACCGGCCCGTTGAAAGCCTCGCCGAAATTGCCCGGCCTGTAGTCGCCGAAAGTCTGCGGCGCGTCGACCAGCAGACTCTCGGAGTGGATCATGCCGTCGTCGATCGCCATGCCGTACAGGAACGGTTTCAGCGTCGAACCTGGCGAGCGCCAGGCACGCACCATGTCGACGTGGCCAAGCCGCGCCTTGTCGCCGAAGGTCACCGAGCCGACATAGGCGCGGGCCTCCATCGTCTCGTTGTCGACGACCAGCAGGGCCGCCGACGTACGCTCCGGGAGATTCGAGAAATATGCCGAGACGCGCTCTTCCAGCGTGCGTTGCAGGTTGGCGTCGATGGTCGTGGAGATCCGCGCATGCTTCGGGTGCGCGCTGCGCAGCCGCTGTGCGAGCAGAGACGCGATCATCGGCGGCTGCAGCTGGCGCGCGACCACCGGCTCGATGCGCGCGTCCTCGACCTCTTCGCGGGTCCACACGCCGAGGTCGGCCATGCGCTCGAGCACCTTGTCGCGCGCCGCCTGCGCGGCCCCGGGATGGCGATCGGGGCGTCGCCGGCTGGGCGATTGCGGCAGCACGGCCAGCAGCGCGGCTTCGGCGCGAGACAACTGCGACGCCGGCTTGCCGAGATAGGCCCAGCTCGCGGCCTCCACGCCTTCGATCGTGCCGCCGAACGGCGCACGCTCGAGGTAGAGGATCAGGATCTGCCGCTTGTCCAGGTGCGCTTCGAGCTGCAGTGCGCGCAGGATCTGCACCAGCTTGCGCCAGGGCGTGCGCGTCGCACCCGCGCGCTCGCGATCGAGGATGCGTGCGACCTGCATCGTCAACGTCGAACCGCCGGACACCGTGCGCCCGCTCGTCGCCATCTGTCCGGCCGCGCGCAGCAGCGCCACCGGGTTGACGCCCGGGTGCCGCCAGAACCAGCGGTCCTCGTAGTTCAACAGCGCTTCGATGTACAACGGCGACACCGATTCCGGCGTGGCCGGATAGCGCCACACGCCTTCTGCATCCGCGAACGCGCGCAGCGGCGTGCCGTCGCGCGAGACGACCAGCGTGCTGGTATCGCGCGCTTTCGGCAGTTGCGGCGGGAACATCAGGTCCAGCAGCAACAGCGTCGACAGCAAGGCAACGGCGCCCCAGCGCAGCCAGTGCAGGCATCCGCGTATCCCGTGCCGCAACCGCAGCGCAACGCGTATCGCACCGCCCTCCCCCGCCTGCGGGAGAGGGCCATTCACACCTTCGTTCACGGTGACGAGTCCTGCGCGACCTTACTTCGGCTGCACCACCGTGATCGTCGCCGGCGTCGACTTGCCCACGCCGCGCAGCTGCGGCCGGTACATGTCCTCGACCAGCGACGGCGGCACCGTGTACGTGCCCGGCGTGACCGCACGCACGAGGTAGAAGACGCGTGCGGTCTGCCCTGCGCTCAACTTCAGCGCAGCGACGAATCGGTCGTCGCGATACTCCTCGTGCAGCACGTCGGCGGCGCTGCCGCGATCGGTGATCTCGATCCCGTCCACCACCACGTCGGCCCACTGCTTGGCATCGCTGAGGTTGAAGTTCTCGATCTCCAGGCCGGCCGGCAGCAGGTCGACGAGCAGTGCATCGGGCATTGTCTGGTCGGCGGTGATGCTGAGCGACACGATCAGCGCCTCGCCTTCCTTGAGCGGACCCGGTTTCCAGGGCTGGCCGTCGGTGGTGTACCACTTGCGTTCGATGCCGATCACCGACTTGTCTTCGGCCGGCGCGGTGCGCGGCACGCCCGCGACTTCCAGGCTGGCATACAGCGGCGTCGCGCCCTTGGGATCGAAACGGAAGCCCTTGGCCAGCGTGGCGTAGTCGATGCGCCGGCCATGCATGCGCCGATCCTGCACCGGCACGCTCTCGTCGCCCAGTGTCCACGTGCCGGAGACGAGCTTCTTCTGGTCTGCCAGCAAGGCCTTGCCCACGCGGGCCAGGGCCACCTGCTCCTGCGTGCTGAGATAGAACCAGCGCTCGCCGCGACGCACATCCAGTTCCTTGCCCAGCGCGATCACCTTGGCGTCGTACTCGGGGCGACTCAGTCCGTTCTCGCGAGTGAGCGCGATCATCAGCGCGCTGTCGCGCAGCGGGCTGCTGTAGTCGCCCAGGTAGCCGTGGCGATCGCCCTTGTACGCGAAACCGGCGGCGATCGCCTTGGCGCCGCGGTTCTTGTCGCCCTGCAGCGACAGCGCCAGGCCCAGGTGCACCAGCGACAGGCCGTTCTTCGCTTCGTCGCGGTCGTTGTCGTAGAGCGCGCGCAAGGTGCCCAATGGCGCGCGGTTGACGCGGGCCAGCGCATAGCCGGCATGCGCCTTGTACGCGAACTTCAGGTGCTCGCGATGATCGCGCCCGTAGAACTCGTTGCCGCCCGCGAGCAGGTCTTCGTTCAACCGCTTCAGCGCCTTCTGCAGCATGCCATCCGGCACGGCGAAGCCGGCGTTGCGCGCGTCGAGCAGGAACTCGACGATGTACG
The DNA here is from genome assembly GCA_016789405.1 of Lysobacteraceae bacterium. Taxonomy (GTDB): domain Bacteria; phylum Pseudomonadota; class Gammaproteobacteria; order Xanthomonadales; family Xanthomonadaceae; genus Lysobacter_I. The sequence goes on along the minus strand of JAEUPQ010000015.1, from coordinate 271,714 downwards.
GCGTCAGCAGCGGATTGACGTAATCGTCATCGCCCCACATCGAGAAGTGTCCGTTGCTGACCTGCATCGAGGCGAGCCGTCCGAACGCGCCATCCATCCGCGCCTTGCGGGTCGCGGCATCGAGGCCCTTGGCATCGAGCATCTTCGCGGTATCGGCATCCATCACCAGCGCGGCGTAACCCTTGCTGGTGGTCTGTTCGGCGCAGCCGTAGGGATATTCGAGCACGTCCTTGAGCGCGCTGGCGAACGGAATCGGCGGCAACGCGCTGACGCTCATCTGCGCAGTCACGGAACCCGGCATCAGGCCGTCGGCCATGCCGGCATCGAGGTTGATCGCCGACAATTCGCTGATCGAGACCGTACGTGCGCGCAGCACGCTGGGCCATGCCGGACGCACCGGCACGTCGAACTGGCGATCGACCTTGTGGCCGTTGCCATCGACGCGCACGCGGATCTTCGCCGTCGTGTATCCCTCGGTCGCGGTGAGCGGGAAGCTCAGCGTGGTCTTGCCGCCGATCGCCAGCTTGGCAGTGCGGGCGCCCTGTGCGATGTCGAGCGGGCCGATGCCATCGACCTGCACGTTGAACGTGCCCGGCTTGCCGCTGAAGTTGGTGAGATCCAGCGTGACGGTGCTGCGGTCGCCCGGCGCCATGACGCGCGGATAGCTGGCCTCGGCGACGATCGGCGCACGGACGAGCGTTTCGGTGTCGGCGTTGCCGAAGCGTTCGGCCGAATACACCAGCGCCGAGACGCGCAGCGTGCCGTTGAAGTCGGGCACCTTGAGCGCGATGCGAGCATTGCCCTTGGCGTCGAGCTTCACCGGCCCCGAGAACAGATCGACCGTCTTGACCTTCGAGGTCGGCCGACGCGCCTGCGCGAGCGGTTGCAGCGCCATGTCGCCACCGAAGCGGATCGAACCGATCTCGCCGTCCAGGCTTTCGATGACGCGACCGTACACATCGTAGGCGTCCACGCCCAGGCGACGCTGCGCGAAGAAGTGCTTGTTGGCGTCGGGCACGGGGAAGCGGGTGATGTTGAGGATGCCTACGTCCACTGCCGATACCGTGACATAGGCGTCCTGGCCTGCCAGCGCGGGTGCCGAGACCGTGGTCGACATGATCTGCTCGGGCAGCATCAGCTTCGGTGCGGACAAGGTCACGGCGACCTTGCGTGCGGTGCGGTTCATGGGCACGTGGGCCACGCCGACGGCGCGCGCCGGGGTGATCTTGCTCTGCGCGCTGCCACCGCGGAACACCAGCGCGGTCACGTACACGTCGTGGCGGTCCCAATCCTTGGTGACCGGGATCTCGAAGGTGCTGCCGCGCTTCACTTCGACTTCCTGCACGTACAGCATCCGGTCGGCTTCGACCATCAGCAGCGCAACGCCCGGATGCGGCGGCGTCACCGTCACCTTCAGCGTGTCGCCGGCGACGTACGAGGTCTTGTCGAGCGCGAGCTTGACCTTGTCGGGACGCGCGTCCAGGCCGCGGTTGTCGTCGTCCCAGCTCCAGCCGGCCTGGAACGGATAGCGCGTGGTCAGTCCGGTGGACGGATCGAGCACGTCGACGCGATAGGCGCCCCACTTCACCGGAAAATCGATCTTTGCAGGGCTCAGGCCGACATCCAGCGTGCGCGTCTCGATGTTCTCGAAACGCGTGGTGAAGTCGTAGTCCCAGCCTTCGTCATCGTCGTAGTTCCAGTGGTAGTCGCGGTGCTCGCGCACCAGCGTCACCTTCAGGCCTTTCGCGGGGCGCGGCTTGCCGTCGCTGCCCACACGGGTGAGCTGGAAGCCGGCATTGGTATCGCTGTCGGCACCGTCCTTGTCGTCGAACAGCGGGCGCACGCCGACCAGCGCATCGGCCGGCCACATCACGCGCTTGATCGAGCGGTTGACGCTGCGGCCACCGGTCTCGAACAGGCTGCCGGACACGATCGCCGCGATCGGCGACACCGCCTTCGCTTCGTCCGGCAAGGCGATCGCCTGCGACAGCTTGCCGTCGGCGCCGAAGGTGGTGTCGATGACGTCCTTCGCTTCCTTCGGCAGCTTCAGCGTCGGGTCACCGAAGAAATAGCCGGGCATGCCTTCCAGCGGATGCTGCTCCACCGCGACCGCGAGCTTGGCGGTGAAGCGGTTGCCGGATGCGGGCGCGCCGTAGAGATAGGCACCGACGGCGTCGAGCTGGATGGGCTTGCCCGGGCGCAGCACGGCGTCGGCGGTATTGAGGTCGAGCTTCATGCGCTCGGGCAGGAATTCCTCGATGCGCAGGCTCATGCCCTGCACGGCGTCGCTGCTCGCGGGATCGGTGCGGAATTCGACCTGCCAGCGGCCGGTGGGCGCATCCACCGGAATGAGTTTCTGGAAGCTGTAGTAGCCCTGCGGACCGGCTTCGATGCGGCTCTCGACGAAGGGCTTGCCGTCGGGCTGCTTCAGGCGGACGAACAGCGGCTGCGCCTGCTTGCCCTTCATCGGCACGGGCTTGCCGTCGTTGTCGCGCAGCAGCGCCGAGATGCGTACGGTTTCGCCCGGGCGATAGAGGTCGCGACCGGACCATGCGAACACGTCGAACCAGGCTGGCTCGCGACCGCTCACCGCGAATTCCGACAGGTCCAGCGCCGGCTGGTTGAACGGCAGCATCGAGACGTCGCTGCCACGACGCGCGACCAGCACATGGGCTGCGTCCAGCTTGTAGTTCACCAGCGCGTTGCCGTTGCGGTCGGTGCTGGCCTTGAGGCGGGTCTCGCCGGCGGCGTCGAGGATGTGCAGGTCGACGCCCTTGATCCCGCTGCCATCCTGCAGCGACGCGGTGTGGACGAACAGCTTGTCCTTGTAGGCGCGCACGTGCAGGCCGATGTCGCTGACCGTGAAGAAGGTCGTCTCGAACTCGCCGCTGAAGGTGCCGGTACGCTTCATCACCGCGAAGTACAGGCCCGGCTCCTGCAGCTCGTCGATGTCCTGGATCGGCAGGTAGGTGACCGCGCGCTCGTTGCGCTTGCCGCCGAGCACGAAACGATTGGTGTAGACGGGCTCGGCAAGTTCGCCGAGCGGCGACTTCTCGTCGTACTCGCTGTCGAGTTCCCAACTGCTGCGGCGCCCGCCGCGCTGGTACTCGGCGAAGAATTTCGGCAGCTGCTTCTCGCGAACGCGCAGGAATTCGACGTCGACTTCCTGCACGTTGACCGACACCACCGGCAGGCCGCGGCTGTCCCGCGCGGGCAGGACGCTGCCCTGCGACGCGAAACCCACCGCCGGCTTCAGTTCACCGGTGTAGACCTTCTGTTCGATGTCCCGACCAAGCGTGCTGCCGTCGGCAGCCGCAAGCTTCGACGATACGGTCAGCGTGTACTCGGTGTTCGCCGTCACGTAGGGAAAGCGCAGGATCCTGCCGCTGTCGTCGAGCTTCCAGCCACTCTTCTCCTTCACCTCGGTGGAGAAGACGATCAGCTTGTCGAAGTCCTGGGTGCCGACCAGCGGGCGGGAGAATTCCAGCGCGATGGCGAGGTCGTCACCGTCCTGGTCGGGATACCCGCGCACCAGGGTGAATTCCTTGATCTCCTCGCGCTTGGCCTGGATGGCCTCGCCGCTGACCTCGGGCAGTTGTCCCTTTTCCCTGTCGCCACAACCGGCGAGCACGGCAACCAACAGGATCATCAGGAGCCCCGCCAGCCATCGTCCGGCATCGATCTTCAACACGCGACCGTCCTTCCGACCACGAACCCGACTCACCAACCCGAACCACGACGAGCGACGCATACGACCTCCTGGATGTTGGGCGGAGTATAGAGAGCTTTCCGCTTATCGCATCACTTTTTCAGAACGAAATTTTGACTTTTTCTTAACATTAACGGTCGGCAACGAAACCCGAAATTCGATTGCCGGAACATCGAGGGAAACACGTTCCGTTCTTCTTTCTGCCCCTTTGTTTCGAGACGTTCCCACGGCCATTCGGCGGCCAGAACGCGACAGGCCGCCCGAAGGCGGCCTGTCGTTTCACTGCTCTCGGGAGCGATGCGTCACGCGTCGGCCCCGGGCTGCGGTGCCTCTCCCTCGGCCGGCGCCGGTATCGCATCGGCACCACCGGCTTCGCTTGCACCCGCTTCGGCCGACTCGTCCTCATCCAGCGACGCATCCAGGCGTTCGACCGCCTGCAGGCTCTCGCCCTCGGACAGTCGCATCAGGGTCACGCCCTGCGTGTTGCGGCCGACCTGCGAGATTTCAGCGGCGCGGGTACGAACGAGCGTGCCGCCATCGGAGATCAGCAGGACGTCGTGGTGGTCGCTCAGCTGGATCGCCCCGATCAGGCGACCGTTGCGCTCGCTGGTCTTCATCGCGATGACGCCCTTGATGCCACGACCCTTGCGCGGGAAGTCCGACACCGGCGTGCGCTTGCCGTAACCACGCTCGCTGGCGGTGAGGATGTCGCCGATGCCGTCGATCACGACCAGGCTGACCACCTGCGACGCGACTTCGACAAGGGCTTCGCTCGCGGCCTCACCCTCGCCATCCGCATCGACCACGTCCTCGACTTCGCCTTCCGGGTCCGCGCCGGCAACCAGGCGCATGCCGCGCACGCCGGTCGCGGTGCGGCCCATGGCGCGCACTTCGGACTCGTGGAAGCGCACGACCTTGCCATTGCTGGCGAACATCATGACGTCGCGGTCACCGTCGGTGAGCGCAGCGCCGACCAGTGCATCGCCCTCGTCGAGGTTGATCGCGATCTTGCCGCGCGCCAGCCGGAACGCGAATTCGGTCAGCGGGGTCTTCTTGACCGTGCCGTTGCGGGTGGCGAAGAACACGAAGTGCTTCTCGTCGTACTCGCGGACCGGCACGACGGCCTGCACCTGCTCGCCCGGTTCCAGGGCCAGCCAGTTCACGATCGGACGACCGCGCGCGTTCGGGCCGGCATCCGGGAGCTGATGCACCGGCAGCCAGAACACCCGACCATTGCTGGTGAAGGTCAACAGGGTGTCATGGGTATTCACCAGCCACAGCTGGTCGATGAAGTCCTCGTCCTTCGTCGCCGCCGCGTTGCGGCCCTTGCCACCGCGCTTCTGCGCACGATAGGTCGTGACCGGCTGGCGCTTGGCGTAACCGGCGTGCGACAGCGTCACGACCACGTCTTCCGGCGCGATCAGGTCGAGGATGTCGAGGTCTTCTTCGCTGGCGCGGATCTCGCTTCGGCGGTCGTCGCCGTACGCGTCCTTGATTTCCTTCAACTCGTCGCGGATGACTTCGCGCAGGCGCTCGGGATTCTCGAGGATCTCGATCAGGCCACGGATCGTTTCCAGCAGCGTCTTGTATTCCTCGGTCAGCTTGTCCTGCTCCAGCCCGGTCAGGCGGTGCAGGCGCATCTCGAGGATTTCCTTGGCCTGGATTTCCGTCAGCTGGTAGTACGAGTTTGTACCGTCGGCGAGCAGCCCGACGCCCATCGGCAGGTCTTCCGGCTTCGAAGCATCGCTGCCGGCGGCAGCGAGCAGGCTGGCGACCAGGCCCGCATTCCAGCGGCGGGCGAGCAGGCGTTCGCGGGCTTCGTTCGGATTCGCCGAGGTCTTGATCAGCTCGATCATCTCGTCGATGTTGGCGAGCGCGACCGTCAGGCCTTCGAGGATGTGGGCGCGGGCGCGGGCCTTGCGAAGTTCGAAGATCGTGCGGCGCGTGACCACTTCGCGACGATGGCGCACGAAGGCTTCGAGGATCTGCTTGAGGTTCAGCAACTGCGGGCGGCCGTCGACCAGCGCGACCATGTTGATGCCGAACACCGATTCCATCGGCGTCTGCGCGTAGAGGTTGTTCAGCACGACCTCGGCCGACTCGCCGCGCTTGACCTCGATGTAGATGCGCATGCCGTCCTTGTCGGACTCGTCGCGCAGCTCGCTGATGCCTTCGAGCTTCTTTTCCTTCACCAGCTCGGCGATCTTCTCGATCAGCCGCGCCTTGTTCACCTGGTACGGGATCTCGGTGACGACGATCGCCTCGCGGCCGTTGTCGGCAACCTCGATTTCGGCGCGGGCGCGCATGCGGACTCGGCCACGACCGGTGCGATACGCGACATGGATGCCGCCGACGCCGTTGATGATGCCGGCGGTGGGGAAATCCGGGCCCGGGATGTGCTGCATCAGGCCGTCGATGTCGATCTCGGGGTCGTCAAGCAGCGCGACCGTCGCGTTGATGACTTCGGAAAGATTGTGCGGCGGGATGTTGGTCGCCATGCCGACTGCGATGCCGGCGGAGCCGTTGACCAGCAGGTTCGGGAAACGCGACGGCATCACCGTCGGTTCCTGTTCCTTCTCGTCGTAGTTCGGCTGGAAATCGACCGTGTCCTTGTCGATGTCGGCCATCAGCTCGTGGGTGAGCCGGGCCATGCGCGCTTCGGTGTATCGCATCGCCGCGGCGTTGTCGCCGTCGACCGAACCGAAGTTGCCCTGGCCGTCGACCAGCAGGTAGCGCAGCGAGAACGGCTGCGCCATGCGCACCAGCGTGTCGTACACCGACTGGTCGCCGTGCGGATGGTACTTACCGATCACGTCACCGACGATACGCGCCGACTTGTAGTAGGGCTTGTTGCTGTGCGCGCCGAGTTCGTTCATCGCGAACAGCACGCGGCGATGCACCGGCTTGAGTCCGTCCCTCACGTCGGGGAGCGCGCGGCCCACGATCACGCTCATGGCGTAATCGAGATAGCTGCGACGCATCTCGTCTTCGAGATTGACGGGGATGATTTCCTTCGCGAGATCGGTCATTACGACTTCTTGTGCTGGAGGGGCTGCGCTGCGGAAGCGAGGGGTTACCTGGGGTGTTGCCCGGGACAACACCCGTGCCCGGCGCCGGTGTGGATGGCGGCCGATGGCGGCATGTCACGGAGCCCGCGCGAGGCTTTCGCGCGAACATCCGAGTGTATCACGCGAGCCGGGTCACCGGCATGCCGCCGGAGCGGCATTTCCCATGCGGAAACAGGGACTTGCGTTCTGGTCGCCGTCGCTGGACTCAGTGCCCGAAGAAGGTCTGCATCGAGACCCGGTTCGGACGCTCCACCACGCCGCGTTCGGTGACGATGGCGTCGATCAGTTCGGAAGGCGTCACGTCGAACACGGGATTCCAAGCCCGGATGCCATCGGCCACGGTGCGCGCGCCGCCGACGCCGAGCAGTTCGCCCGGATCGCGCTCCTCAATCTCGATCTTGCCGCCGTTGGGCGTGGCCATGTCGACCGTCGACGAAGGCGCCACGACCATGAACTTCACGCCGTGGTAGCGCGCGGCGATGGCAAGCTGGTAGGTGCCGATCTTGTTCGCGGTGTCGCCGTTGGCGCAGATGCGATCGGCACCGACGATGACCCACTGCACCTGGCCGGTCTTCATCAGGTGGGATGCGGCGGAATCGGCGATCAGCGTGGCGTCGATGCCGTCCTGCTGCAGTTCCCACACCGTGAGGCGCGCACCCTGGAGCCACGGACGCGTTTCGCCTGCGTAGACGCGCTCCACCCTGCCCTGTGCGACACCGGCTCGGATGACGCCGAGTGCGGTACCGAAACCGGCCGTCGCGAGAGAGCCGGTATTGCAGTGGGTCAGTACGCCGCTGCCGTTGGCGATCAGTGCTGCACCGAGCTTGCCCATTCGGTGGTTCGCAGCGAGATCCTCGTCGGCGATCGCGCGGGCCTCGCGCAGGAGCACGCCGCGCCAGTCTTCTCCGGCAGTCGCCAGTGCGCGGCGCATGCGCTGCAGCGCCCAGGCCAGGTTCACGGCGGTCGGGCGCGCGGCATTGAGCTGCTGCATCGCCGGTTCCAGGTATTCGGCCGCAGCTGCGGCATCCAATCCGGCGCCCGCACCGGAAGCGTCCAGTTCACGAGCAGCCAGCACCACGCCCCAGGCTGCGGCGATGCCGATGGCCGGCGCGCCGCGCACGATGAGCGCATGGATCGCAACCGCGACCGACGCGCAGGTGCTGCACGGGATGTAGCGGACTTCGAAGGGGAGCTTGCGCTGGTCGAGCAGTTCCAGCGTGTCGCCGGTCCAGCGGATGGGGCGGATGCGGTCGTAGCGCGCGTAATCGATGGGGTCGGTCATCCGCACATTCTACCGGTCCGGACACGACGCGACCCGGCCGAAACCGGGTCGCTGTTGGATGGCATGGGATCGAAGGCCGTCGAGATGGCTCAGGGCGTCTCGCGACTGCGCTCTTCCTGGCCCTGCAAGCCCGGTCGTGCGGCCGGCGCCTGCTCGGCAGGCACGGTGCGGAAGACGCCGGGCGCCGGTCCCGATGACGGCGGCGGTCCCGGAGGCGGGCGGTTGTCGCCCTGCGCGACGCTGATCGGTCGCGGACGCGGGCGTGGCGCACCCTGGATCTGGCCCGGCGGCAGACCGGTCTGTCCAACACCGCCGACAGGCCCAGAAATGACACCCGGAGGCGGCAAGTCCACCTGGCGCGGGCCACGGTTGCGACCACTGCGCTCATCGACGATCACGCCCGGCGGCGGGCCCTCGTCGCTGCCCTGCCGATGGACGCGGCCACCCGGCGGATAGCCATTGCCCAGATCGCCCGGAGGACGGATGTTGCCGAGATCGCCTGGCGGGCGTTCGCGGCCACGGCCACGGCTCACCACGAATTCGGCGCGGCAACCGCCACTGACCCAGACACCGTTGCGACTCACGCCCCAGTTCCGCCCTTCGATGCAGGGCGTGTCGGACAACTGGCGCACCAGACGGATGCCATTGTTGCGTCCGACCGACATCGGACAGGTGCGACTGCGGTTGTCGCGGGATTCGCAGCGAACGAAATCGTTGCCGTAATGCCCGTTGTTGTTCCAGCCGTTGTTGTTCCAGCCGTTGTTGTTCCAGCCGTTGTTGTTGTTCCAGCCCCAGTTGCCGCGGTCGTCGAAGCGGAACAGCGCGCGGCAACCATTGGTGACCCAAACGCCGTAACCATCCTGGCCCCAGCTGCGTCCACGCACGCAGGGCATGTCGGAGTATTGGCGGATCAGCAGCACGCGGTATCCGCGCGTCGGACAGCGCGTGGTGCGTCGATCGCGCGATTCGCAGCGGAAGGTGCTGTTGTTGTAGCCATAGCCGTCGTGGCCATAACCGTCATGGCCGTCGTAGCCATAGCGGTCGTCGTAGCGATCGTCGTCGCCGTACCACTGCGCCTGCGCAGGCAGGACGGTGAGCGCGGCCAGCAGGCCGGCGGCGGTCAGGAAACAGGTCTTGCGCATGGAAACAGCCCCCCGGGATGTGTGGCTCCACTGTAGGCAATACGCATGAATGGCCGGTCAATTTGCCCGGGCAGCAACCGGTCATATGACGATCATTCAGAGAGTCGTTCAGCCAGCCGCCCGGCCCATTCAGGCATGGCCGAAATCGAAGGCCAGCACGTCGGCGATCCGCCTCGTACCCAGCAATGCCATGAGCAAACGCTCGACGCCCAGTGCGACACCGGCACAGGCCGGAAGGCCGCTCGCCATGGCCGACAGCAGGCGTTCGTCGAGTGGCGGCCGGATCGCGCCGCGCAAGGAACGAACGGCATGGTCGCGCTCGAATCGCGTTCGCTGCTCGGTGGAATCGATCAGCTCGTGGTAGCCATTCGCCAGTTCCAGCGGACCGAGGTACAGCTCGAAGCGCTCCGCAACGTCGGGTGCACCACCCTGCCCGGGCCGGATCCTGGCCAGCGCGCACTGCGTGGCGGGCCAGTCGTGGACCACCAGAATCCCGTCGCGATCGAACATCGGCTGGATGCGATGGGTCATCAGCAGGTCGAGCCAGTCGTCGCGTACCAGTCCCTCGGGATCGATGCGCACGTCGCCGAGCGCGGCCTGCAGCGTCGCGTCGTCAGCGGTAAACGGATCGATGCCGATCCGCTCGCAGTACAGATCACGGAACGTCGTGATCGTGACAGCCGCTTCGCGACCGACCAGCGCCAGCGCCGCGCGCACCAGTTCGACGGTCTCGCCGACCAGGCGCAGGTGATCCCAGCCGATGCGATACCACTCCAGCATCGTGAATTCGGGATTGTGGCGCCCGCCTGCTTCGCCGTTGCGGAACACGCGTCCCAGCTCGTAGCAATCACCCACGCCCGCAGCGAGCAGGCGCTTGAGCGGAAACTCCGGCGACGTGCGCAGCCAGCGCGTGCGAGGCGCACCCTCGGTGCGGCCGCTGAATTCCAACGAGAAGGATTCGATGTTCGCGTCGGTATTGCCGGCGGCCGACAGCACGGGTGTCTCGACCTCGAGCACCCCGCGTTCGGCGAAGAACGCGCGGATCGTTGCGTACAGCCGCGCACGCAGACGCAGCGCATCGAGATTCGCGGTGGGGCGCCAGTCGCTCACGCGACGCCATGCTCCGCGAGGAAGGCCAGCAGCGCGGCTTCGTCCCAGATCTCGATGCCCAGCTCCTGCGCCTTCGCCAGCTTGCTGCCGGCGGCCTCGCCTGCGACGACGAGATGGGTCTTCTTCGACACGCTGCCGGAGACCTTGGCGCCGAGCGCTTCGAGCTTCACCCCGGCCTCGTCGCGCGACATCGAGGACAGGCCACCGGTCAGCACGACCGTCCTGCCTTCCAGCGGACCGGCCGGAGCCTCTTCGGATTCGGGCAGCCGCGACTGCAGTGCCGCGAGCATGTCGCCGGCGCGCGACAGCAGCTGCACATTGGCGTCGTCGGACAGCCAGGCCGCCAGCGCGCGCGCACTGTCCGCGGGCAGGCCAGCCGTGACGAACGCATGCTCGGGGGCGTCGCGCAATGCCGCCGCGGACGGGAACGCAGCGGCCAGCTGATCGGCGCGGATCCGCGTCACCTTCGGAATTTCGAGATCGGCGAGCATTGCGGCAAACGACAGCACCGGACGCAGCTTCGCGGTGGGACCACGGGACTCGCCGAGGCGGACGCCACGTTCGATCAGCGCGTCGATCACCTCCTGGTTGCCTCGCTGGTCGAAGAAATGGCCCAGCGCGCGCGCGACTTCGCCGCCGATGTCGGGCACGCACTTGAACAGCGGCCACGGCATCCGGCGGATGAGATCAAGGTCGCCGAACCAGGCCGAGAGCGCCTTCGCCGTGCTCTCGCCGACATGCTCGATGCCCAATGCGAACAGGAAGCGTTCGAGCGTGGTCGCGCGGCTGCGGTCGATCGCTTCGATCAGGTTGTCGGCCCACTTGGTCGCGACCTTGCCGGCCTTGACGGTTTCCGGCGTCGTACCGTCGCGCTCGTCGAGGCGACGCTTCATCTCCAGGAGGTTTTCCAGCGTCAGGGCATACAGGTCCGCGACCGACTTCAGGTAGCCGAGGTCGGAAAGATCCTCGATGTAGCGGTCGCCGAGGCCTTCGATATCCATCGCACGGCGCGATGCGAAGTGGCGGATGGCTTCCTTGCGCTGCGCGGCGCAGGTCAGCTCGCCGGAACAGCGCCACACGGCCTCGCCTTCCTCGCGCACGATCTCGGAGCCACAGACCGGGCATGCTGCCGGCATGCGCCATTCCACGGCGTCGGGCCTGCGATGTTCGGGCACCACGCGGACGATTTCCGGGATCACGTCGCCGGCACGACGCACGATCACGGTATCGCCGATGCGCACGTCGAGGCGCGCGATCTGGTCGGCGTTGTGCAGCGTCGCATTGGTCACGACCACACCCGCCACCTGCACCGGCTTCAGGCGCGCGACCGGCGTGGCCGCACCGGTTCGACCGATCTGGATCTCGATGTCGAGCAGTTCGGTCGACTCTTCCTGTGCCGGGAACTTGTGCGCGATCGCCCAGCGCGGCGCGCGCGAGACGAACCCCATTTCCCGCTGTCCCGCATAGTCGTCGAGCTTGTAGACCACGCCATCGATGTCGAAGGGCAGCGCATCGCGCTTGTCGCCCATGCGCCGGTAGTAGCCGAGCAGACCGTCGGTGCCGGCAACGACATCGCTCTCCGCGCTGACCGGGAACCCCCAGTCGCGCAGCCGCTGCAACGTGGCCGAGTGGCTGGCAGGCAGTTCCATGCCTTCGACCACGCCGACTGCATAGGCATAGAACGCAAGCGGACGCTGCGCGGTGAGGCGCGGATCGAGCTGGCGCAGCGAACCTGCGGCGCCGTTGCGCGGGTTGGCCAGCACCTTGCCGCCGTCCTTCAGTGCGCGTTCGTTGTAGGCCTTGAACGCGGCCAGCGGCATGTACACCTCGCCGCGGACTTCGAGGACTGCCGGCCAGTCGGCGCCGCGCAGGTGCAAGGGAATGGCTTTCACCGTCCGCAGGTTCGCGGTCACGTCCTCGCCGGTCGCGCCATCGCCGCGCGTGGCGCCGCGCACGAACGCGCCGCCTTCGTAGCGCAGGCTGATCGCGAGGCCATCCAGCTTGGGCTCGACAGAAAACACCGGGTCGGTTCGATCCAGGCGCTCCTCGATGCGACGCACGAAATCGGCCACTTCCTCGTCGGTGAACGCATTGCCGAGCGAGAGCATCGGCACGACATGCCTCACTTCCTCGAAACCCGACGACGGCCGGTTGCCGACGCGCTGCGTCGGCGAGCTGGCGTCGACGAACGCCGGGTGCTCGCGCTCCAGCGCCTCGAGTTCACGCATGAGGCGGTCGTACTCGATGTCCGGGATGTCCGGGTCGTCGAGGACGTAATAACGATGGTTCGCGTCTTCGATCTTCTGACGCAGGGCGGCGATGCGGGTGGCGACGTCGGTCATGCGGGGCCTTGATGGAAACGGGACGACCTGCCGGCACGGCAACCGGGTCGGTGCCCGGACGGCGGATCAATCAATGATCGCGCGGCGCCGTCTCGCCGGCTGCGACCTGGATTTTCTGGGGTGGCGAGCAGCGTGGAAGCGCATCAGGCAACGGTCGCACGCCAGCGTCCAACAACAGGCGACACCGGAGACCTCCTCGCTTCACCAGCGCGTGTCACCAGCGGGTGTTCCTCGACACCGGCGGCGCCTCGTGCTGGCGATCGTAGGCGCGCAACTCGTCGCGCAGGTGCGCGATGCGTTGGCGGCCGATCGCGTTGCGCGACTCGTCGAGCACCACGCCATCGAGCAGTTCGGCCATGCGCTGCGCCGTCGGCAGCATCTTTTCCCAGGCATCCAGCGCAGGGATCGGCGCCGGCAGGGTCAGGAAGAAAGCGATGGCGGGCGTTTCCATGGACTGGATGTCGTGCATCTCGAAGCTGCCGGGCTTCTTGATGTTCGCGACGCTGAAGATCGGGCTGCCGTCGGAGCGTCCGTCGGCGAGCCGATGGAAGATGTTCATGTAGCCGTAGCTCAAGCCCGCCTTCTCCGCGGCGACCACGATGTCCGGACCACGCAGCACCTGATCCGCGCGAGCGGCGACGTAGAGGGTGACGATCTTGTCGAACTCGTCGCGATCGCGCCTGCCCACTTCCGGCCCGCTGGCGGCCGGGGCGTCCTCGACCGGCATGCCAGCGGTCGGTGCCGGAAAGGAACCCGGCTCCGGCGCGAAGGCATCGGCCAGTGACGGCTCGCGATGCGGGCGTTCCTGCGCATCGTCGCGGAGCTTGCGGCCCTGCCGCGGCTTGCCCGGGCGACCGAAGAAGTAGATCGCGGCCATCAACAGCACGCCGGCAATCACGATACCGATGCGCAACAACCAGATATCCGACATCGCGTCGTTCTCCAAACAGAAATTAGGCGGCGCCGGCCAGGCGCGCGGCTTCGGCCAGATCGACCGAGACGAGGCGGCTGACGCCCGGCTCGCGCATGGTCACGCCGCACAGCTGGTTCGCGGCCTCCATGGTGGCCTTGTTGTGTGTGACGAAGAGGAACTGCACGTGCTGGCTCATCTCGCTGACCATCGCGGTGAAGCGGCCCACGTTGGCTTCGTCGAGCGGCGCGTCCACCTCGTCCAGCAGGCAGAACGGCGCCGGGTTCAGCTGGAAGATCGCGAACACCAGCGCCACGGCGGTCATCGCCTTTTCGCCGCCGGACAGCAGCGAGATGTTGGACACGCGCTTGCCCGGCGGGCGCGCCATGATCGCGACGCCGGTGTCGAGCAGGTCTTCGCCGGTGAGTTCCAGATAGGCATGGCCACCGCCGAACAGGCGCGGATACAGCTCCTGCACGCCCGAATTGACCCGGTCGAAGGTGTCCTTGAAGCGACCGCGGGTCTCGCGGTCGATCTTGCGGATCGCTTCTTCCAGGGTTTCCAGCGCGGAGGTGAGGTCGGCGTCCTGCGCGTCGAGATATTCCTTGCGCTGCGCGGCCTCGGCGTGCTCCTGGATCGCTGCGAGGTTGACGGGTTCGAGTCGGCGCAGGCGCGCGTCGAAGTCCGTGACGATCTTTTCCCAGGTCCGCGTGTCGGCATCGTCGGTCAGCGTGTTGAGCACGTCGTCGAGCACGAAGCCCGCGGCGATCACCGCCTCCGACAGCTGCTCGGCCTTCAGCACAAGCGCCTGCTGGTCGAGCTTGCGCTGGCCGATGGCCTCGCGCTGCGCCACGGATTGCTCGTCGCGCTGGTGACGGGTCTGCTCGTAGCCGCGCAATTCATTGTCGATGCCTTCCAGCGCGGCGCGCGCGGCGGACAGGTTGCGTTCGGCCAGCACGCGCTGCTCCAGCGCGACCTGCCGCTGCTCTTCCAGCGCGACGACCGGTGCATCACCGTCGGACAGCTGCGAGGACAGTTCGCTGAGGCGGCTGTCGAGCTGCCCGCGCTGCCCGCCCATGCGCTCCAGCGCCTGCGCCAGGGCCACGACCTGCGCTCGCTGCGATTCGAGGTTGAGTGCCAGTGCATGCGCGCTGTCGCGTGATTCGCGCGCGGCCTGGCGCGCCGCATCGCGGGCATCGCCCAGCGCGCGGCGTTCGGATTCGAGGGCCTGCCGCGTGCTTTCCAGCTCGCCCATGCGCGTGATCGCTTCTTCCAGACGCGAACGCGCCTCGCGGGCCTGCTCGGCGCTGGCATCGATGGTTTCGATCAGCTGCGACAGGTCGGCGTCGATCTTCTCGATCCGCGCACGCGCCGATTCGAGCTTGCCCTTCTGGCCCTGCAGCTGGCCAGCGAGCTCGGACACGTTGCGATGCGCAAGGTACAGCGAACGCTGCGCATCTTCGCGTTGCTGCTCGGCGACCAGCATCTGGTCGCGCAGGCCGGCAATGGCGCGATCGAGTTCGGCCTCGCGCTGCTGCAGCGTGTCGATCTGCACGCGCAGCTCCTGGATCTCGCGTTCGCGCAACAGCGCGCCCTGCTTGGCGGCGCCGGAACGGCTCACGCGCACCCAGCCGTCGCCCATGCGTTCGCCACTGCGGGTAATGACCGACTCGCCCTCGCCCAGTCCCGTCTGCAGCGCGCGGGCATCGGCCAGGGTCTCGGCCGCATGCAGCTTGGCCAGCAGGCGACGAATCGCCAGCGGTCCCTGCACCTTGGCCGCGAGCGACGTCGGCGCGAATACGGCGTCCCCGGCGTCGGACGACACCAGGGCCAGGCGCCCTTCGCCCAGATCGGCGAGCGCTTCGACCAGCGTCTCCGGGGCATCGATGAGCACGCCTTCGATCAACTGGCCCAGTGCGCTCTCGACGGCGAACTCCCAGCCCGACTCCACGCGCAGCACTTCGCCGACGCGCTGCGCCGAATCCAGCCCGCGCGCCTTCAGCCAGGCCACGGCCGCGCCCTGCTCCTGGCCCAGCGCGGCATGCTGCAGGGTTTCCAGCGAAGACAGGCGGCCGCGCGCGGTCTGCACCTGCTTGCGCACGTCGGCCAGTTCGGCCTGCGCATTGCGCACCTGGTCCTGCACGCCGACCACGGCCTGCTTGCGGGTTTCCAGTTCGTCGTTGAGCCCATCGAGGCCCGCCTTCTTCTCGTCGTGCTGCATCTGCAGGTCGGCGAAGGCGTCCGCCAGCAGGTTCACGTCGAGCGCGTTGCGTTCGCTGTTCAGTTGCTCACGGCGGCGCTCGGCGTCCACCGACTGGCGATCGAGGTAGTCGACCTTGGTGCGTTCCACTTCGGCCGCGCGCGAAGCCTCGGCCTGGGCCCGGCTGTGGCCGTCCCAGCGCTGCTGCCAATCGGCCAGCTTGCCCTCGGCTTCCTGCAGGAACTCCTGGCGGGCGCCGTCCTCCTCGCGCAGCATCTCCAGGCGCGGTTCGGCGTCGGCGATCTCGGCACGCAGGGTGTCCAGCCGCAGCTGGTCGTTTTCGATGTGCAGGCCGATCTCGGACAAGGCCTGCTGGGCTTCCTCGCGGGCGCGCTGCAGGCGCTGGCCGAGTTCACGCTGGTGCGCGATCTGCTGTTCGATGCGCGCCAGCGTGCCGCCGACTTCATATCCCTCGGCCTGGGCCTTGTTCAAGGCTTCGGCTGCGGCCTCGCGGCTGGCGCGGCCTTCCTCGATCAGGCGTTCGGCCTCGCGCTGCTCGGCGATGATCTGCTGCAGGCGGGTTTCTTCCTGCATCAGCCGATCACGCAGGCCCTGCAGCTGGGTGTCGAGCACCCGGAATTCCAGCGCCTTCCACTCGGCATCCTTGATCCGGCGTTCGGCCTGGATGGTCTGGTACTGCTCGGCCTGCTTCGCCTGGCGCGCAAGGTGCTGGAGCTGCTTGCCGACTTCTTCGCGGAGATCGTTCAGGCGATCGAGGTTCTCGCGGGTGTGGCGGATGCGGGTCTCGGTTTCCTTGCGACGCTCCTTGTACTTGGAGATGCCGGCGGCCTCTTCGAGGTAGACGCGCAGTTCCTCGGGCTTGGCCTCGATGATCTGCGAGATCATTCCCTGCTCGATGATCGAGTAGCTGCGCGGGCCCAGGCCGGTGCCGAGGAACAGATCGGTGATGTCGCGGCGGCGACACTTGGTGCCGTTGAGGTAGTAGTTGCTCTGGCCGTCGCGGCTGACGGTGCGCTTGACCGAAATCTCGTTGAACGCGGCGTATTCGCCGGTGATGGCGTGGTCGCTGTTGTCGAAGATCATTTCGACTGCGGCCTGCGACACCGGCTTGCGCGCGGAGCTGCCGGAGAAGATCACGTCGGTCAGCGAGTCGCCGCGCAGGCGGCTGGCGGCGCTCTCGCCCATCACCCAGCGGATCGCGTCGATGATGTTGGACTTGCCGCAACCGTTCGGACCGACCACACCGGTCATGTTGGTGGGCAGGTGCAGGGTCGTCGGGTCTACGAAGGACTTGAAGCCGGAGAGCTTGATCGTGGAAAGGCGCATGCGCTGATCGGGGACCCTGCCGATGGCGCCCGGGAGCGCCACCGCCGTAGTTGGGAAATCGGTTGAGGAATGCGCGTCAAATCATTGAAGAAATTGACGCTACCCTGGCCGGTTCCAAGCCAGAACGCTGCAGTATAGCCGCCCTCGGACGCGTGGCGCAGAGGCCGTCCGACCAATGTTCGACCCCGTGACACGCCGCCGGCCCCAGTCCCGCGGCGCGGCAATCGCAGATCGTGGATCAGGCGACCGGCGCGGACGCCTGGATGGCCAGTGCGTGGATGTCGTTCTGCATCATGTCGTCGACCGCCGCGTAGACCGCCTGGTGGCGGGCCACCGGGCTCATGCCGGCGAAAGCCGCGCTCACGACCCGCACCCGGTAATGGCCACGGCCGTCTCGAGCGCCTTCGTGGCCGATGTGCTGGTGGCTGTCGTCGAAGACCTCCAGCTCGACCGGCTGGAAAGCGGCCTCCAGCCGCTGGCGGATCGCCTCGACCCGCAGTTCGCGGGGCATCTGCCCCGGCGGGGGAGGCAGCGGGCCGGCGCCGGTCGCGCCGCTCATGGCAGCACCTTGCGGAACGGCCGGACATCGACCCGGGCGTAGACCCCCGCCTCGACGTAGGGGTCGGCGTCGGCCCAGGCGCGGGCAGCCTCGAGCGATTCGAACTCGGCGATGACGATGCTGCCGCTGAATCCTGCCGGGCCCGGGTCCTCGGCATCGATCGCAGGGCACGGGCCGGCCAACAGGAGGCGGCCGGCGTCTTTCAGGGCGACGAGACGGGCAAGATGGGCGGGGCGGGACTGCAGCCGGCGTTCGAGGGTGTCGGGGCCGTCATGGCCTTCGATGGCGTACCACATCTGATCGTTTGCTCCGTGTGGGGGCCCGGCATACCGGGCTAACCGGGCAAGGATAGGGACAAGCGGAGCGGCATTCACCCGGCTGGACAGGCGCCGCCCCACCCCGTACTCTTGGCACCGCATCGTTTCGAGGCCGGCTGAGGCGACCCGTCGATGGCGCGCAGGAGCCGCAGGGCGGCATCCGCGCCCGACCCGCCACACCCACCCGGCCCCAGGTTCCGACTCCATCCGCCCGCCATCCCCCCCCTGGGATGCCGCGCCGCTTGGTCGTTTCCGCCCCTCCAACCCGAGCCGATCCCTGCATCCTGGCCGCCGCCGATCCGGCAAGGTCGCCCGGAGGCATCCGACGAACGCCATGACCCAGCCGCATGAGCACTGACACCGCGTCCGACGCCGACATTGCGTCCGGACCTGCCGCGCCGGCTTCGGCAAGCGCGTCGCCGCTGGTGCCCCAGCAGCAGGAAATGCGGCTGGCGACAGTGCTGGGCCAGCCGGTCCTGCAGATTCCGCAGGATCTCTACATCCCGCCGGACGCACTGGAAGTCATCCTCGACGCCTTCGAGGGCCCGCTCGACCTGCTGCTCTACCTGATCCGCCGCCAGAACCTCGACATCCTGGACATCCCGGTCGCGGAGATCACCCGCCAGTACGTGGACTACATCGGCGCGATGCGCGACATGCGCTTCGAACTGGCCGCCGAATACCTGGTCATGGCCGCGATCCTGGCCGAGATCAAGTCGCGGATGCTCCTGCCCCGTCCGCCGACCGAAGAAGGCGCCGAGGAGGACCCCCGCGCCGACCTGGTCCGTCGCCTGCAGGACTACGAACGCTTCAAGCAGGCCGCCGAAGACATCGACGCCCTGCCGCGCATGGAGCGCGACACCTCGCCGGTGTCGGCCTTCGTGCCCGACCGCGCCAGCGTCAAGCAGCCGCCGCCGGTGCAGCTGAAGGAAATGCTGCTGGCGCTGCACGACGTGCTCAAGCGCGCCGAGTTGTTCACCGGCCATGCGATCAAGCGCGATGCGCTGAGCGTGCGCCAGCGGATGACCGACGTGCTGACCCGCCTCGGCGACCGCAGCTTCCATCGCTTCGAATCGCTGTTCGAACCGCGCGAAGGCAAGCTCGGCGTCGTCGTGACCTTCCTGTCGATCCTCGAACTGGCCAAGGAACGCCTGCTGGAAATCGTCCAGGAAACGCCGTTCGCCGCGATCTACGTCAAGTCGCTGGCCGCGCAGGATGGCGACAACGACACCGAAATACCCGAGCTGACCAGCGAGTTCGACGACGACGCCACCGAGGCATCGTCCGCCGCCCCCGGCGACAGCCGCTGATCCCCTCCGACACCCTTCCCGCAGACAACCGCCCCGCGAGAACCGACGCCGAACCGGTCCATGGAACAAGCCTTCATCACCCGCATCGTCGAAGCCGCGCTGCTCGCGGCCACCCAGCCGCTGACGCTCGCGCAGCTGCGCGGCCTGTTCACGCTGGACGAACCGGCGCCGGACGGCAGCATCGAACAGGCGCTCGACGACCTGCGCGAGCAGTGCGCCACGCGCGGCATCGAGCTGGTCGAGACGGCATCCGGCTGGCGCTTCCAGGTACAGCAGGACGTGCATGCCTGGGTGGCCCGCCTGTGGACCGAGCGCCAGACCCGGTACACGCGTGCCACGCTCGAAACCCTGGCGATCATCGCCTACCGCCAGCCGATCACCCGCGGCGAGATCGAGCAGGTCCGCGGCGTCGCCGTCAGCAGCAACATCATCAAGGCGCTGGAAGAGCGCGAGTGGATCCGCACCGTCGGCCACCGCGATGTTCCCGGCAAGCCCGAACTGCTCGGCACGACCAAGATCTTCCTCGACTACTTCGGCCTCAAGAGCCTCGACCAGTTGCCGCCGCTGTCCGAACTGAAGGATTTCGGCGAACTGGATCCGCAGTTGTCGTTCACCGATCCCGACGCGCCCAAGCCCGCGGCCGACGGCAGCATCGCAGCAGGCGTGCAGGACATCGATTCGAGCGACGCACAACTCGGGGACGGTGCCGCCAACGACGACGCCGACGAAACCGTGGCACACGACGCCACCGCCGGCGACGCGAGCGACGGCGGCACCACCGAGTCCGAACACACCGACCTCATCGACGGCGACGACACGCCCGAGACCACGCTTTCCGACGTCGACGGCGAATCCGCCGCCGATACCCCCACCACCGCAGACGATGCCGACCCGGCATCCGACGACAGCCACACCGCCCTCGTCGACGACGACGACAGCACCGGAGCATGACATGACCAAACCCAAAGCCCCCCGCACCCTCTCGCTGAAACGCGGAGCGGACACGCCCGACACCACCGAAGCCCCGAAGCTGGAGGAACGCCTGCACAAGGTGCTCGCCCAGGCCGGCCTCGGCTCCCGCCGCGCGCTTGAACAGCGCATCGCCGACGGCATGGTCAAGGTCAACGGCGAGACCGCGCAGGTCGGCATGAGCGTGAAGGGCGGCGATCGCATCGAGATCGACGGCAAGACCTTCGTCGCCAGCGCGCTGACCGAACCGGCGCGCGTGCTGATCTACAACAAGCCCGAAGGCGAAGTCACCACCCGCGAAGACCCCGAAGGCCGCCCGACGATCTTCGAATCGCTGCCCGTGCTCAAGGGCGCGCGCTGGATCGCGATCGGCCGTCTCGACATCAACACCACCGGCCTGCTGCTGCTCACCACCGACGGCGAACTGGCCAACGCGATGATGCATCCCTCGTTCGAGATCGAACGCGAGTACGTCTGCCGCGTCCGCGCCCCCGAAGGCGAAGAGGAAGTGTCCGAGAAGCTCGTCGACCGCCTGCGCCGCGGCGTCGCGCTGGAAGACGGCCCGGCGAAGTTCGACGAGATCGAACGCATCGGCGGCACCGATTCGCACGACTGGTTCCGCGTCACCCTCAGCGAAGGCCGCAATCGCGAAGTGCGCCGCCTGTGGGAATCGCAGGGCTGCCAGGTCAGCCGGCTGAAGCGGATCCGCTACGGCGACGTCACGCTGCCGCAGCCGCTGCTGCGCAGCCAGAGCCAGGAATTGCAGGCCGCCCAGGTCGACGCGTTGCGCAAGAAGCTCAACCTGGAAGAAGGTCCGCCGCCGGCGCTGACGCTGCAGCCGGTGATCGGCCAGCGCAAGGCCGCCAAGGCGACCGTGCACGTGGGGGGCGAACGTCGCCAACAGGGCTACGTCAACGGCCACAACACTGCCGACGAAGGGCGCGAGCTGCGCCGCTTCGACCACGTCCGCGAAGATCGCGGCCGTTTCGGCAACAAGAAGAAGCGCGGCGACCTCACCGTCAGCGGCGAAGCCGCCGCACGCCAGTCGCAGAACAAGCCCTTCAAGCAGCGCAAGGACAAGGGTCCGAAGCCGCTGCCCGAGGGCAATCCCGCCGCGTTCCGCACCTGGTATGTGCCGGAAGGCGTCGATACCGGCCCGACCGGTCATCGCAATGCCGACGGCCGTGGCCCGAAGAAGCCCTTCGGCGCGAAGAAGCCCGGCGGCCCGCGTCCTGCCGGCGCTCGTCCCGGCGGTCCGCGGCCGGGTGGCAACCGTCCGTTCGGCGATCGCGATGCTGGCGGCTTCGGCGGCGAGAGCCGCGGCCCGGGCGGCCCACGTCCCAAGCGCCCGCAGGGTGACCGGCCGGCCGGCGGTGGATTCGGTGGCGAGCGTGGTCCGGGCGGCTTCGGCGAATCCCGCGGCCCGCGCGGCCCAGGAGCCGGTGCGCCGGGCGGCAACCGCCCCGCCCGTGCGGCGAAGCCCTATGGCCATCCGGGCAATGCCCCGAGCTTCCCGTCCGATCACGCCCACGGCGGCGGTTTCAATCCCTATGGCGAACCGCGCGGCCCGCGTCCGGGTGGCCCGAAGGCCGGCCCCCGCCCCGGCGGCGGCAAGCCTGGCGGCCAGCGTCCCGGCGGCGCCCGTCCGGGTGGCCCGCGCCCCGCAGGTCCGCGTCCCGGCGGCAATCGCGGCCCGCGTGGTGGCGGTGGCGGGTTCAAGGGCGGCTGAGCATGAGCTTCCTGTCGAAGATCACGGACAAGCTCGGAGTCGGGCATCAAGCCACGCCTTCGGATGTCCCCCGCCCGCGCCTGCCGACCGGCAATGGTCTATTGCTGCTTGGCGACGATGTTCGCGTTGACATCGAACACTGATACGCGAAGCGCAGCCAACGCTCGACGTCCGGGCGGCGGCAATGGACGCCACGCCGGAATGGATCGCGGACGCCGCGCTTGCAGCCAAGCATGCGGTGATGGTGATCGATGTCAGGAATGGCGTGAACCCGATCCTTCGCGAGCATGTGCTGATCGCGCGTCAAGCGTACATGCCCTGGATTTCGATCCTGCTGCTGGAGACCGAACAGCGCCAAGGCGACATCGCATACGGCGAGACTCCGGAAGAGCAAATCCAGCTCATGAAGGATCTTCTCGACATGTACAACATGAACGGTGCGCACACCCCGGCATTCTTCCTGCCGATCGGAGTCGATGGCTCCATCGACATGAGCGACGTCATGCAATTGGTCTCCGATCACGAGGGCATGAAGGATCGCGACACCATCAATGCGGACATGATGAAGCTCGACCCAGCGGTGCCGACATCTCGATTTCGATCCGAAATGTATTGGCTCGACTCAATGCAGTGGCGTCACCGTGACGATGTCGACGGACTGGACACACGTCCCGGACGAACCATGGACCTCTGGGTCATGGGCAAATCGGTACGAGCGACGCTCCTGGATGCGGAAACGACCACCGGTGGCGAAAACGGTTGGGCGGACTGGCAACTGGACCGTGAATTCGACATTTCCGCCGGCGAAAACATGTTCATCAAGATGCAAGGCCAGGTGATCGCCATTGGCCTGGTCAGTGAAATATCTGGCTGACCCAGTTGAATCAGGGT
The DNA here is from genome assembly GCA_016789405.1 of Lysobacteraceae bacterium. Taxonomy (GTDB): domain Bacteria; phylum Pseudomonadota; class Gammaproteobacteria; order Xanthomonadales; family Xanthomonadaceae; genus Lysobacter_I. The sequence goes on along the minus strand of JAEUPQ010000015.1, from coordinate 248,829 downwards.
GGCGGTCAGCTTCCGCGACAGCCCATCACCCGATCCAGCACGCTGGAAGCACCGAGTAGCACCGCCGCGACCCTCACGGATCGCGGCGATTTCGTTTCACACGGTTTCGTTTCAGGCGATCACTGCTCGCAGCCGTTGCCCCACCAGCACGGGATGCTGTCGCGGTACGGCAGCATCGCACGCCACTTCGGGCTGCGATCCAGCGGGCTGAACAGCGATTCCTTCAGGCCCCATGTGCCCGAAACGCTGTAGGCCTGCACGAAGTTGAACTGCGTGAAGACCTGTCCGCCGGACCCACGCCAGTCGAGCATCATCTCCTGGTAGGTCTTGCCCATCCGCTCGTGCCTGTTCGCCGCGACCAGCAGCGGTTGCCACTTCCTGCGGAACTCGGCCTCGACCTGCGGGCAATCCGCCGGATCGGGGTCCGGATGGTCCGCGCCCTTGCAGGTGTAGAAACTCTGGATCATGTGCTGGCCGCCTTCATAGGCGAAGATCGGCTTGCGATAGCGAAGGTTCGCGTTGTTCGCGATGAACGAGGCGTACTGGTTCATCCAGCCGCGCGACTGCGCGAGCGCGCCACCGACCGCATCGGGCTGGCCGGTCTTCACGAGGTCGGACAAGGGCGTCTTCGCCAACGGCTGGTCGGCCGCATCGCGCGCACGCAATTCCTCGAACAGTTTCGCGATGCCGCCATCGCCCTGCGTCATCCAGTTGTCGAGGATGTGCTTGTGGATGCGGTAGGTGTTGCCATCCGGGTTGCCGATGTAGCCGCCGAAATACGGCGCGATGGCGACGGCATCGAAACTGTCCGCGCACGGCCGCCCGCCCCGCTTCTCCAGCGCAAGCGGACACTTCAGGCTGTAGTCGAGGGCATTCCACCAGCCACCGCCGGCCTGCGTATTGACGACGCACTGCACGCGACCAGCGTCCGCACCGAACTCGGTCTTCACGATGTCGCACAGGCTCGCGGCACGGAACGCATGCCAGTTCTGCTCCCATTCGAACTCGCGACCGCGCGGCGGCGTTCCGAACGCGCCCGGCTCGCTCGCGCGATCGAGCTGCCATTTGTAGTTGACGTAGAACGGACCGAACGTGTTCCAGGGCTCGTTCGTGTACTCAAGGACGAGCTTCGCCGCCGGATGCAGATTCGCTTTCGCGGTCTGCGCAAAGCGACGTGCGTAGTCGTCGTCGACGCGGGTCGGCAGGTTGATCCAAGCATCCGCCTTGACCGCATTGGCGAGCTGGATCATGGCGCCGACCGGTACGCCGTGGGAGCCGGTCCAGGTGGCATCGTCCCACTTCGGGCGATCCGCCCACTTCGACAGCGTGGAGCTGTTCGTGCGTCCCCAGTCCATGAAGCGCAGCGTGCGGACGCCGGCGAGATCACCGAGGAAATTCGGGAACCAGGCCTGTTTCTGCACTTCGGACAATGTCAGCAGCGACGTGTACTGCCCGGTGCCATTGGCGGCGCAGTCCGCTGCGGAGCGGACATGCACGCGCTGGGCGAGGCTGCAGACACCGCCCGGCGGGATCACGCGGATGTTGCGGATGTGATTGCCCGGCGTCGTGGCCTTGATGTTGATCGTCATGGACGTGCCACCAGCGCCGGGCACGTCGACGAGGTCCTTGCCGGTTTCGCGCGAGACCACGCTCACGCCGCCGTATTCGATGGTGCCGGCACCGTCGTAGAGCACGGTGTAGACGCCGCCCGGATGCGCCCCGCCATCGCCCTGGAACAGCACCGCCACCACGTGGCGATAGCGCACATTCGTGTCGTTCGCGGCAGGCAGGCTTTTCACCCAACCGTTGGCATCGAGGTCGAGCTTCCCTTCTTCGCCGGTATCCCAGGTATTTCCGTTGCTGGTGATCCACGGACTCGCGCGCTTGAACTGGTCGATGGTCGGGAAGTCGGTGGACCAGTAGTCGAAGGAGCCGAGGTTGAGCCCCATGCCCGAGTAATGCCGCGATCCGGGCGTGCCCGGCGCGGCGGCCGCCTCGATCAGTGACGGGCGACTCATGATCTGCGAGGCACCGGTTGTACGAGACGAGCTGGCGTCGTCCTTTCGGACGATGTCCTCGGGCGCATGCGGATGATTGAAAGCAAACAGGGACATTGCGACGGTGACACAACCGGCAAGGCCGATCGCCCACGCGCGTACGGCACCCCCGGCGGGGATGGCGGTATTGGTCATGCAGATTCACTCCATGAATGGATGTTGGGGAAACAACGCGAGAGCCCCCGCGCGCCACGCGATGTGGCGGCGGGATCGGGCGCACCATGCGCGCCCGCATCCGTACGATGGTGGTCCGGCGTGCGCACACCCGGCCACCATCGACGCGCGGCATGCCCGATGCCGCGGAGCGCGCGCAGACCCGACGATGCTTCCGTGGGCTCCCCCTGGCGACGCTCGCGACATCAACGCATGCAGATGTATTCCGGTTGACGCACCATCGAGAAAACTTGCGATGCGCTTCGGTCCAGTGCCAGGAGCCGCGCGTTGGGGCTTACAATGCCCCCCTTCGCGCGACGCAACGGATCCCGGATGGACAGACAACAGATCGCCTGGTGGCTCTGGGCCATTGGCACCGTCATCATCGTCATGAGCTGGTTCGGCGGCGTCAGCGCCGTCGTCGGCTGGTGCGGGTTCGGCATCGCCCTCGTGGGCAGCGTCCTCAGCTGGGGTGTGCGCCCGCCGCGGAAGTCGTCGTCCAAGGACGACGATTCATCGCGCAGGGAACTGTAGCCGGCGACTCCCGCGACCCGTGGTGCGGTCGCGGGAGCACCGAGCCGGAATGCTCAGTCCCGCGCCTTCGATGCGTCGAGGACATGCATCCATCGATACAGCACCGGCAGCACGAACAGTGTCAGCAACGTCGACGAGACGATGCCGCCGATCACCACCGTCGCCAGTGGCCGCTGCACTTCCGAACCGGCACCGACGTTGAGCGCCATCGGCAGGAAGCCGAGCGATGCCACCAGTGCGGTCATGAGCACCGGACGCAGGCGTCCCAGCGCGCCGTCGACCACGGCCCCGTCGAGACGAGCGCCCTGCTCGCGCAGCTTTCTGATGAACGAGATCATCACCAGCCCGTTGAGCACGGCCACGCCGGACAGCGCGATGAAGCCGACCGCCGCGGAGATCGAGAACGGCAGCCCGCGCAGCACCAGCGCGATCACGCCGCCGGTCAGGGCCAGCGGGACGCCACTGAACACGATCGCCGCATCCTTCGCCGAACCGAAGGCCCAGAACAGCAGCGCGAAGATCAGCATCAGCGTGACCGGCACGACGATCGACAGGCGCTGGCTGGCGGAGATCAGCTGCTCGAACGTGCCACCGTAGTCGACCCAGTAGCCGGTGGGCAGTTCGACCTGCGCATCGATCGTCTCGCGCAACTCGCCGACGAATCCGCCGAGGTCGCGGCCGCGCACGTTGGCGGTGACCACGACGCGGCGCTTGCCATCTTCACGGTTGACCTGGTTCGGGCCGAGCGTGGTCTCGATCTTCGCCACCTCGCGCAGGGGAACGGTGCGTGGCGCAGCACCGCCCCATGCGGCAGGTCGACTCGATTCGTCGCGATTGTCGTCGCCACCTGACGGCCCCGTCGCCAGGGGAATCGGCAGATCGGCGAGCGCCGACGGATCCTGCCGCATCCGCTCGGGCAGGCGCACCACGATGTCGAAGCGACGGTCGCCTTCGAACAATTGGCCGGCCACTTCACCGCCGACCGCCGTCGCCACGGTGTCCTGCACGACGCCCGGGTTCAGGCCGTAACGTACCAGCGCCTGGCGATCCGGCACGATCGTCAGCAGCGGCAGCCCCGTGACCTGTTCCAGCTTCACGTCGGCGGCGCCCGGGATGGATTTCGCCACTGCCTCGATGCGTTCGCCGGTTTCGGCGAGCGTCTCGAGGTCATCGCCGTAGAGCTTGATCGCGACATCCGCGCGAACGCCGGATATCAGCTCGTTCATGCGCATCTGGATGGGCTGGGTGAACTCGTAGTTGTTGCCAGGCAATTGCTTGACCGCCGCTTCGATCTCGGCGACGACCTGCGCTTTGGGCTTGCGCGGATCCGGCCACTGGTCGCGCGGCTTGAGCATGATGAACGTGTCCGCGACCGAAGGCGGCATCGGATCGGTGGCGACTTCGGCGGTTCCCAGCTTGCTGAACACCTCCTTCACCTCCGGGAATTCCGAGATCCGGGCTTCCAGCGAGACCTGCATGCGGATCGCCTGTTCGAGGCTGGTCCCGGGAATGCGCAAGGCGTGCATCGCGATGTCGCCTTCGTCCAGGCTCGGAATGAACTCCGTGCCAAGCCGGGTCGCGAGCAGGCCGCTGCATGCGAGCAACACGAGCGCGCCGGCGATGACCGCCCGGCGCCACGTCATGGCCCGCGCCAGCAGCGGCGCGTACGCCTTGCGGGCCGTGCGCATCAACCAGGTGTCCTTTTCTTCCACCCGGCCACGCAGGAACAGCGCGACGGTCGCCGGGACGAAGGTCAGCGACAGCAGCATCGCGCCGCACAGCGCCAGCACCACCGTGATCGCCATCGGATGGAACATCCGGCCTTCCACGCCCGTCAGCGCGAAGATCGGCAGGTAGACGGCGGTGATGATCCCGAGGCCGAACAGGCTGGGACGGATGACTTCGGCCGTGGCGCTGGCCGCGGTTTCCAGCCGCTCGTCTTCGTCGAGCACCCGGCCCAGCGCGTGCTGCAGTTCGGCGAAGCGGCGCAGGCAGTTCTCGATGATGATGACCGCGCCGTCGACGATCAGCCCGAAATCCAGCGCGCCCAGGCTCATCAGGTTGCCCGAGACGCCGCCGCGCACCATGCCCGTGACCGTGAACAGCATCGACAGCGGAATCACCGCCGCGGTGATGAGCGCCGCGCGGAAATTCCCCAGCAGCAGGAACAGCACGACGACCACCAGCAGCGCGCCTTCGACGAGGTTCTTCGTCACCGTGGCGATGGTCCGGTCGACCAGCGACGTGCGGTCGTAGACCGGCTTCGCGGTGACGCCCGGGGGCAGGCTGCGATTGGCCTGCGCGAGCTTGTCGGCGGCGGCACGCGAGACCTCGCGGCTGTTCGCGCCGATCAGCATGAACACGGTACCCAGCACGGCTTCGCGGCCATCGTGCGTGGCAGCACCGCTGCGCAGCTCCGGCCCTTCGCCGACCATGGCGACATCCCGCACGCGGATCGGCACGCCCTCGCGCCGGTCGAGCACGATGTCGCGGATCGCGTCGAGATCGACCACCTGCCCCGGTGCGCGCACCAGGAACTGCTGTCCATTGCGCTCGATGTAGCCGGCACCGACGTTGCGGTTGTTCGCGGCCACCGCGCTCACGACATCGTGCAGCGTGAAATCCAGCGCGACCATCCGCGCCGGATCCGGCGTGATGTGGATCTGCCGTGCGAAACCTCCGATCGTGTTGACCTCGGTCGCCCCTGCGGCGCCGCGCAGTTGCGGGCGGATCACCCAGTCCTGCAGCGTCCGCAGGTCGGTTGCCGTCCAGGGCGTGCCATCGGGCTTGCGCGCCTCGGGATCGGCATCGACCGTGTACATGAAGATCTCGCCCATGCCGGTGGCGATCGGTCCCAGTTCCGGATCGAGCCCCTCCGGGATCTGCGATGCGACCTGCTGCACGCGTTCGGCCACCTGCTGTCGCGCGAAGTACAGGTCGGTGCCGTCCTTGAACACGACCGTGACCTGCGACAGGCCGTATCGCGAGATCGAGCGGGTGTAATCGAGCCCGGGCAGGCCCGCCATCGCGGTCTCGATCGGAAACGTCACGCGCTGCTCGGCCTCCAGGGGCGAATAGCCGTCCACACGCGTGTTGATCTGTACCTGCACATTGGTGATATCGGGCACCGCATCGATCGGCAGGCGCAGCGCGCTCCATGTGCCGATGCCCACGAGCAGCAGCGTCAGCGCCAGCATCAGCCAGCGCTGCGCGATCGCGAAGCGGATCAATCGCTCCAGTGCGCCGCGGGACCGTGGGTCAATGGTCATGGCTGGCCCCCGATTTCTCGATGTCCGCCTTGACCAGGTAGCTCTGCTCCACCACCACCTGGTCGCCTGCCTTCAGGCCCGAACGCACTTCGACGCGCTCCGCATCGCGCTCGCCCAGTTCGACCGGCCGCACCTCATACGTGTCGCCGACTCGGATGAACACCACGTCCCAGTCGCGGAAGGTCTGCAGCGCCGCCAGCGGCACGACCAGCGGCGCCGGTTTGCGCGCCACGGTGATCCGCGCCTTCACCGCGGAGCCCGGGCGCCACAGGCCATCGGCGTTCGGGATCGTCGCGCGCGCCACGGTGCTCTGGCTGGCGGTCGCCGTGCCCGGCAGCACGCGTTCGAGCGTGGCTTCGGCGGTGGCACCGTCGCTGAGCCGCGTGACCTCGATCGGCACGCCCGGCTGGATGTGCTGCGCATCGGCACCGAACACGTGCACATCGACCCACAGCGACGACAGATCGGCGATCTCGAACAGCGCCGAGCCTTCTGCCGCGACGCCACCCACCGTGGCCGTGCGCGCCATGACCACGCCGGCGATCGGCGACGAAACCGTGTAGTTGGTCAGGCTGAGGTTGCTTTCGATCGTCGCCAGCGCCTGGCCTGCCCCCACGCGATCCCCGACGTTCGCGCGCAGCGCGCGGATCGGGCCCGGGAAGCGCGCCATCACCTGCGCGGTGCGCCCTTCGACCGGCGTCAGCAGTCCCTGCAGTTCGTGCTGGTCGGCGATCTCGCCCGGTCCGGCCGCGGCGACGCGGATGCCCGATTCGGTGGCGATCCTGGCCGGAATCACGGTGCGGCCTTCGTAGCTCTCGTAGGCCCAGCGCAGCGACTTGCCGCCGATGTTCGCGACGACTTCGACATCGAACGAATGGGGCTCGCCGACGACACTGCCGGCCATCAGGCTGCCGTCCGCCTGCGCGGCCAGGACATGGCGTTCCGCAACGTTGCCCAGTCGCTTGAGTCGCACTTCGACGCTGCCGGCGTTGCCGGGCAGCGGCTTGCCGTCGCGATACAGCCACGCCTGGTAGGTCGGTGGCCGCCCGGTTTCGGCGGTGGCCAGTTCGACGGCGAATCCGTCGGCTTCCAGCAGCCGTCCCCCATGCGCGCCCTTTTTCGCCTCACCTGCGGCCTGCCCTTCTTCCTCTGCATGCCCTTCTTCTGCATGCCCCTCTTCTGCATGGCCATGAGCATCCTTCGCATGCTCATCGTTCCTGGCGCCACAGGCGGCCAGCACCAGCATCATCGCGATGGCTGCGCTCAACGATCGGATCGTCATCGGGAAGTTCCTTGTTCTTGTGCGTTCCGGGCGACGACAAGCGCCTGTCCCGTCAGTCGCTGGAGTTCGATCAGCGCGCGCTGCGCTTCGAGCGCGGCGTCGAGCTGCTGTCTGCGGGCGGCGGTGCGTTCGGATTGCAACTGCGCCCATTCGAGGTAACTGATCGCGCCGGCACGATAGGCACGCTCGGCGGCGGACTCGGCCTGCACCAGTTTCGGCAGCACCTCGTCGCGCAGGCGTCGCGTTTCGATGCGCGCCACGCGATAGCGGCCATGCGCATCGACCAGCGTCGAATAGAGCGCCATGCCGCGCGCTTCGCGCTCGATCTCCACCGTCGCGAGTTCGGCCTCAGCGGCACGGATAACGGGCTCGGCACGGCGACGCGTGCCCAGCGACATCGACACGCCGCCGATCAGGGCGACGTCGCCATCGGCCTGCAGTCGACGCACGCCGACCTGCCAGTCGAGATCGGGCGTCGCCTCGCTGCGCGCAAGCTGCAGGCGCGCCTCGCCGATGCGCCGCTCGTCCGCGAACCGAGCCAATTCGGGCGTCTCATCAAGCAGCGCCGCCAATGCCTCCGGCGTCGCGATGTCCGGCAAGGCCGGATCACCGGCCACGACCCTGAAACGCGGATCGCGTTCGCCCCACAGTGCAGCCAGGTGCTGGCGTGCCGCGATCCCGCGCTGCGCGGCACGATCCCGATCAAGCTCGGCCCGCGCCAGCGCTGCCTGCGCAGTGAACACCACAGATTCCGGCGATGCGCCGGCCTGCAGCCGCTGTCGCGCCGCGGCAACGGTGCGCTTTCGCTGTGCGATATCCTGCTCGGCGATCGCAAGCTGTCGCTCGGCGCCAACCGCCGTCAGGTAGCGGCGCGCGACCTCCGCCAGCAGATCGAGTCGCGTGGTCTCGCGTTCGATGGCGAGCGCATCGATGCGGCTTTGCACCAGCGTCCGGCGCGCGTCGAGCTTGCCGCCGCGCTCCAGCACGGATGCCAGGCTCAAGGTCAGCTCCGCTTCGCGCAGTCCACGGCTGTCGCCGCTGCCGAACGCGTTCTCGAGCGTGGCGCCGAGCGTCAGCGGCGGCCGCTGGCCGGCGCGGTCGCGCTCTGCCTGCAGGACATCGCGGCGCGCCTCGAACAGGCGCAGGTCGGGATGGGTCTTGTTTCGATGGGTGGCGACGCGCGCGAAGGCGTCGTCGAGGGTCAGCCTGTCCGGGGCCGGGTCGTCCGGGGTCTGGCGCTCGTTGGCATGGACCGGCCATGCCAACGCAGACGCCACGACCCATGCGGCCAGGGCCGCGAGTCGCATGTACATTCAATTGCTCCGATGTCGATGTGAAAGCGGATGCCGGCATCGTGCCGGCGGTCGTCACGCGACGATCGGAGGTCGGAAGGGGGTCTCGAAACGGGAATCCGGCGAAGCGTCGGGATCGACGCTGGGCGGACACGTTCCCGCAAGGGCCGGCGGTAGCGCCGGCAGGCTGGATGGCGGCAGCGATTGCGGCTGCGCGCAGCAGTGGGCGTGGTGGGACAAGGCGTGGAATACGCCGAGATCCTCGCGAGAATCCTCGCCGGGACTCTCAGCGGTCCGTGTCGCTGCCATTTCGACATGCGCATCGTCTTCGACATGCGACCTGTCGCTGCCCATATGCGCCAGGGTTTCATGCAACTGGCCGTATGTGGCCATGACCGGCTGCAGCACGAAACCGAACAGCAGCAGGACAACCAGCCATCGACCGGGCATGACGCGGAAACGTCGGGACGCAGCGCGGCGGTGGCGGGCGGATCTGTTCACGGCTCGGAAGGGTACGTGCGCCGGAGGCGGTTACACAATTCCAGCTGGCATCTGGATGAAGTCGGACTTCACGCAGCCGCCACACGCTGCCCGCGCGGGGCGTCGACATTGCCTCCCGTCCCCACCGACGGAACCCGCATGGCCGCCACCCCGGAACGCGACTACGACCTCGTCATCGTCGGCGCCAGCTTCGCCGGCGCCGCCTGCGCGCTGGCCGCGGCGCAATACGGCCTGCGCGTCTGCGTGCTGGAACGCAAGCGCGACCCGGGCCTGAAGCTGCACACCACCGGGATCATCGTGAAGGAAGCCGCTGAGCGCACCTGGCTCAATCGCATGCCCGCCGACCTGGTGCGCCGCGTCGACAAGGTGCGCATGTACGCCCCGAACCTGCGCAACGTTGCGCTGCAGGTGCCCGACTACTACTTCCTCACCACCGATACGCCGAACCTGATGCGCTGGCTCGCCGACGAGATGCGCGACCAGGGCGTCGACCTTCGACTGGCGCATTCGTTCACCGATGCCACGCGCAGCGCGCAGCCGCATCGCGGCCGCTGGCACCTGCCGGGCGTCGGACATGCCCATTGGCTGGTCGGTGCCGATGGCGCGAAGTCGCGCGTCGCGCAGCGCTTCGGCCTCGGTGCGGTGCGCGACTTCCTCTACGGCGTGGAATACGAATTCGCCGATCTCGAACTGCACGAACCCGACGCTCTGCACTGCTTCATCGACAAGCGCCTGGCACCTGGCTACATCGGCTGGGCCACGCAGAATCCGACCGGCGTGCAGTTCGGCCTGGCGTTCCGCCACGATGTCGCCCGCGCCGGCACGCCCGACGTGGCCGCACTGCGCGAACGCGTGGGCACGCAACTCGGCATCCCGAGGGACCTGCCGCCGTCGGCGATCCGTGCGGGACTGATTCCCTGCGGCGGTCCGGTGTCGCCGATCGCCAAGCCCGGCGTGATCCTCACCGGCGACGCGGCCGGCATCGTCTCCCCGGTCACCGCCGGCGGCATCCACTCGGCCTGGCAGCACGGCTGGGCGGTCGGCGAAGGCCTGGCCCGGCATCTGCGCGACGGCGGCCCCTCGCCCGAACGCATCGCCGCGGACGCCGCGCCGCGCTACCGGTTCAAGCGCGCGCTGCGCTGGATCTTCGACCACGCGCAATACGACTGGCCCTTCGACCTGCTGCTCGGCAGCGCACCGATGCGCTGGGCGGCGGAGCGGGTGTATTTCGGAGCCCGCGCACAACCATGAGCACGGACGACGCCAACGACACGCCGGAAGCCAAGGTGCCAGCATTCGGGCTGAAATCATTGTTCGCGCTGCACATGTTCGTGGTCCTGCAGGTCTGGATCATGCTGGGGCCCGGCCACGCGGTCGTGCAGGCGTTCCTTCCGCCCTGGCTGCCGACCCGGCTCGTCGGGATGATCGTGCGCGCGCCGACCTTCGCCTTGTTGTGCCTGGTGGCCGCCGCCATGGCACTCGCCGCCGCATGGATTCCGCTACGCCGCGCTTCCAGCGGCGCCGGGCGCTGGCCCCGGATGCTTGCCGGCACCGTCGCGATCATGTGGACACCGCTGCTGTGCGGCGAGATCGTCCGGACCGCGTTGATGGAGTCCGCGCTGGGCTCGACGCCACGACGCTGCAGGGATTCGCAACTGCTCGTCGAGTCGATCCGATGGCACCTCTCGGACGAGACTCCGTCCCGACCGCACGCATGGATCGCACGCGGGCGCGACGTGCGCCTGTGGAGCTATCGAACGCTCCGCTTCGAATCGGCGCCGCACTGGAGCGGCGCATCCAGTGCCGCCAAGCGCTGTGCGACCAACGAACAGGAAGACCATTCGCCATGAGCGAGCATTTGCCGATCCGCTGCCTGCGCCATGCCACCGTCGCCGCACTCACCACCGCGGCATGGTGGTTCCATGCCGACCTGACCGCACCGGATGCCTGTCTCGACGGCGGTGGCGCCTTCGACTACGCGCGCTGGCTCTGCGACTTCGACGGCAGCGGCATCCATGCCTACGTCGACACGCCGATCACCGCCCTGCCCTCGTTCCCGGTGTTCTGCGCGTGCGTGATCGCATTCGCGGTCATGCGCATGCGACTGACGCGCGCTCGTACCCGGGCGCGCGTCCGCTGAGCGTCAGCGCAGCTCGAACGCGTCACCGTCCAGCATCGCCGGGAAACGCTCGCGGTGTGCGGCGAGTTCCTTCGCCTGCAGCGTGGTGGTGACGACCACGGGCTCGTCCGTGCACTCGCTGATCGGTTGACCGAGGAAATCGATCACCGCGCTGTCGCCCGAATAGTGGAGATTGTTGCCGTCCGTGCCGACGCGATTGAGACCGGCGACGTAGCACAGGTTCTCGATCGCGCGGGCGCGCAGCAGGGTCTTCCACGGGTAGGCGCGTGCCGATGGCCAGTTGGCGACGAACAGCAGCAGGTCGTAGTCGAGCTGCTGCGGACGCTCCACGTCGTAGCGGTTGCGCGCGAACACCGGGAAACGCAGGTCGTAGCAGACCAGCGGGCAGATGCGCCAGCCGCGCCATTCGACGGTCAGCCGATCGCGCCCGGCCGTATAACGCTCGTGTTCGCGACCATAGCGGAACAGATGGCGCTTGTCGTAGGTGTGAAGCCCGCCATCGGGCGTGGCGAACAGCATGCGGTTGTAGACACCTTCGCCGTCGCGCAGCTGCACGCTGCCGCAGACGGCGGCATCGAGCGCCTTCGCCTGCGCGCGCAGCCATGCCACGGTCGGGCCGTCCATGCTCTCGGCCTGGGCGATCGCTTCGTTCGAGAAGCCGCTGGTGAAGGTTTCCGGCAACACGACCAGATCGGTCTGGCCGCGCAGACCGGCGATCAGGTCGCCGTAGTAGTCGCGATTGCCTTCCGGATCGTGCCAGCGGGTATCGCCCTGCACGAGGGTGATGCGCAAATCGTCCATGTCAGAGCCTCATCAGTCGTTCGATCGCGGCATCCAGCGTCGCTTCGTTCTTGGCGAAGCACAGCCGCGCCAGGCGCTGGCCGGCCGGCGGCGTTTCGTAGAACGGCGACAGCGGGATCGCAGTGACACCCTTCTCGATCGTCAGCCAGCGGCAGAATTCGACGTCGTCGAGATCGCTGACCGCGGAATAGTCGACCAGCTGGAAATAGCCGCCCGGCACCGGCAGCGGCTTCAGCTTCGTCTGCAGCAGCTGCTCGCGGAAGCGGTCGCGCTTGGCTTCGTAGAAGGCGCCGAGCTGCTCGTAGTGCTCGGGCTCGGCGTCGATCATCGCGGCGAAAGCGTGCTGGGCCGGATGGAAGGTGCAGAACACGTTGTACTGGTGCACCTTGCGGAACTCGGCGCTCAGGGCCGGCGGCGCGATGCAGTAGCCCACCTTCCAGCCGGTGCAGTGGTAGGTCTTGCCGAAGCTGGAGATCACGAAGGCGCGTTCGCGCAGCTCCGGATAGCGCAGCGCCGATTCATGGCGGGCGCCATCGAACACGATGTGCTCGTAGACCTCGTCGGACAGCAGCCAGATACCGGTGTCGCGGAGGATGTCTGCAACCGTGTTCATGTCGTCGACGCCGAGCATGGCGCCGGACGGGTTGTGCGGGCTGTTGATCATCAGCATGCGCGTCTTCGGCGTGATCGCCGCGCGCACCTGGTTCCAGTCCGGCGCGAAGGTGACCGGGTCGAGCGGAATGTGCACCGCGCGCGCGCCGGCCAGGTCGATCGCCGGTTCGTAGCAGTCGTAGCAGGGGTCGAGGACGATCACTTCCTCGCCTTCGCGCACCACCGCATGGATCGCGTTGAAGATCGCCTCGGTCGCGCCGCTGGTCACCGTGATCTCGGCGTTCTCGTCGGGACGCACCCCGTAGACCCGCTGGGTCTTGTCGGCGATCGCCCGGCGCAGGGCCGGAATGCCGGTCATCATCGAGTACTGGTTGTGGCCGGCGCGCATGGCCTTGTCCAGTTCGTCGACCAGCCGCTGCGGGACCGGGAAGTCCGGGAAACCCTGCCCCAGGTTGATCGCGCCGTGCTCGGCGGCGAGCTGCGACATCACGGTGAAGATGGTCGTGCCCACCTTGGGCAACTTGGTCTGCGGCATGCTCGTTTCCTGCGGCGAATGTGAGGATGAATGCCCGTTCATCTCCGTGACCGGGCGACCCGCGGCTAACACAGCCCGGACGGGGGCGCCAGAGTTTACGGTCCGGCGCCGCTGGGTTAAACCTATGCGATGCCGTCTTCCCCCCCACGCGCAGACCAGGCACGGATCGCCGAACTCGTACGGGCGTATCTTGCTGCCGATTACCGCTGGGAGACGGCGGGCGACTGGCGCAACATCCGCATCGGCGAACCTGCCCCGGAACTTGCCATCGAATTTCCCGATGTGGGCCATTTCGGCCTGCTGTCGGCGTGGGATCCGTATTCGATCCCGCGTCCCGAACCGATCAACCGCAAGGCCGACGACCTTCTCGAAAAGGACATCCTGGCCAGCGGCCTGCGCTTCCGCGCGGCGTTCTCGTCGGCGACCAACCGCACCTGGCGCGAACCGAGCTGGCTGGTGATGGACATGCCCGTGGACGATTTCGACGCGCTCTCGCGCCGCTACGGTCAACTCGCGACGCTGTATTGGGCCCCGGGCGAGCCTGTCAGGCTGCGGGTCGATGCCGCCAGGCCTGCCGATTTCGAGCCGGACGACTGCGTCGACTGGCTGCTCACCGGCATCGGGGATTGATCGCGGCAAGCCCCGGGGCCACGATAGGCACCGGCAAGACCCGCTTCCCAGCCGACATGTCCTACGGCCCGTCCCCCGAACGCATCGCCCACCTCGCCACCAGTTACCTGGCCGCCGACTACCGCTGGGAACTCGATGGCGTGTGGCTGCGCCTGGCGATCGGCCAGCTGGCGCCCGAGGTCGACACCGCCTTTCCCGATGCCGGCCGCTTCGGCCTGATGACTGCCGCCAATCCGGGCCAGCACATGCGCGCGGACATCGACAACCGCAGTGCCGATCGTGCCTTGCAGCGCCGGATGGACGAGCTGGGGCTGCGTTACCGGCCGGCCTTCGTCTCCGCGCCGAACCGGGTCTGGCGTGCGTACAACTGGCTGCTGGTCGCCCCCGACGTCGACGCATTCGACACGCTGGCACGCGATTTCGGCCAGATCGGGACCCTGCTGTGGTCGCGCGGAACGCCTGTCCGCCTGCGGATGCAGGCTTCGGCGCCCCGTGCATGTGCCGGCACGGCATGGGTGGACTGGAGCGATCCGATCGGCGCCCGCGCAGCAGGCCATGCCGACACCGAGGCAAAGTCGGCGCGCTCGCCGTAAAATCGGTGATCGTGGCCGGACCTTCTCCGGTCGACCCTCTGCAATGACTGTCACCGATGGACCCGCACCGCCGCTGCTCGCAGCACGCGGCCTGATCTTCATGCGCAACGACGAGCCGGTCTTCGGCCCGCTGGACTTCGCGGTGGACGCCAGCGAGGCCCTGCTGGTGCGTGGCGACAATGGCGCGGGCAAGACGACCCTGCTGCGGGTGCTCGCCGGGCTGCTGCGCCCGGAATCGGGCGCGATCCTGATCGACGGCCAGCCGACCGCCACACCCGAGCGCACGCGGGCCCTGGCCTACCTGGGCCACCTGCCGGCGCTCAAGGCCGACCTCAGCGCGCTGGAAAACCTCGACTTCCTCTGCGGCCTGCATGGCAAGGCCGGCACCCTGTCGCCCGATGCCGCCATGCGGATGGTCGGCCTGGACGGCTACCAGGACACCCTCGCCCGCCAGCTCTCGGCCGGGCAGAAGAAGCGGCTGTCCCTGGCCCGCGTGTGGCTCTCGCCCGCGCCGGTGTGGCTGCTCGACGAGCCCTACGCGAACCTGGACCTCGACGGGATCGCGCTGGTCAACCGCATGGTCGAGGCCCACCTCGGCGAAGGCGGCGCGGCGCTCGTCACCACCCACGGCGCCTACGCTGCCCCGCCGGTGCGCACGCGCGAACTCGTGCTGAGGAAGGCCGCATGACCGGGCCGCGGATGCGCGTCGACACCGTTCCCCCGTCCCTGATGAGGACCGCGTCTGCATTGGTGCTGCGCGACCTCCGGCTGGTCTGGCGCCGTCGAGGCGACGCCTTCCAGCCTGCGCTGTTCGCCCTGATCGTGGTGGTGCTGTTCGCGCTGGCGCTGGGCAGCGACGCGAAGCTGCAGGCGCAGGTCGCAGCCGGCGTGCTGTGGGTCGCGGCCCTGCTCGCCGGCCTGCTGGCGCTGGACAGCCTGTTCCGCGGCGACGCCGAGGACGGTTCGCTGGAGCAATGGATGCTGGCGCCTGTGCCCCTGGCCTGGCTGGTGGCGGTACGCACCGGCATCCATTGGGCGACGACCGCGCTGCCGCTGCTGCTGGCCACGCCCTTCCTCGCCGAATTGCTGCACCTTCCTCGCGCGCAGCTGCCGGTGCTGATGGCGGGGCTGGCCTTGGGCACGCCGCTGCTGAGCCTGATCGGCGCCGTCATCGCAGCACTCACTGTGGGCATGCGCCGCTCCGGTATCCTTGTCGGCCTGCTGGCGTTGCCGCTCTACGTGCCGGTGCTGGTGTATGGCGCCGGCAGCGTCGCGGCCAGCGCGCAGGGCATGGACCCGATCGGCGCACTGCTCCTGCTCGCCGCCGGCCTTGTCGTCGCGATGGTGCTGGCGCCGCTCACCGCGGCTGCGGCGATCCGGATCGCGGTGAACTGACGATGTGCGTGCTGGCACCGGGTCCACGGCATTTGAGATGGCTCAAGGCGGGCACGTCCGCCGCGATCCAGACTGCGCCGCCCTGCCCCGACCGCACCGCCCTCCACCTGCCGAGTTCGATCCCGCCGACATGAATCCCGTACTCCGCTGGTTCCACCAACTCGGTTCGCCACCGTACTTCGACCGCTTCGCGGCGCGCTGGGTGCCGTGGTGCTTCGGCATCGGCCTGCTGGTCATGGGCGTGGGCATCTGGCTGGCCCTGTTCAACGTTCCGGCCGATTACCAGCAGGGCGACAGCTTCCGCATCCTCTACATTCACGTGCCGTCGGCCTGGATGAGCATGTTCGTGTTCGGGCTGATGGCGGTGTATTCGGCAATCGCGCTGATCTGGCGCATCAAGTTGTGCGAGATCCTCGCGATGGCCTGCGCGCCGATCGGCGCCGCCTTCACCGTCATCACCCTCGCCACCGGGTCGATCTGGGGCAAGCCGATGTGGGGCACCTGGTGGGAGTGGGATCCGCGCCTGACCAGCGAACTGGTACTGCTGTTCCTGTACCTGGGCGTGATCGGCCTGTACCAGGCCGTCGACGACCGCCGCAACGCCGCGCGCGCGGCCGGACTGCTGGCCATCGTCGGCGTGGTGCTGCTGCCGATCATCCGTTACTCGGTCGAATGGTGGAATTCGCTGCACCAGGGCCAGACCATCCGCGTGTTCGGCGAATCCAGCATGGACGCCAGCATGCTGCCGCCGCTGATCCTGATGGTGATCGGCACCAAGTTCTGGTTCGCTGGCTCGCTGCTCCAGCGCGCGCGCGCCGACAACCTCGAACGCGAAACCGGCAAGGCATGGGTCCGCCAGCGCGCCGGCATCGAGGGCAATGACGAGGACACCACGCCATGACCTATCTCGGCTACGTCGTCGCCGCCTATGCGGTCTTCCTCGTCGTGATGCTCTGGGACATGCTCGCGCCCGCACTGCGCATCCGCCGCACCCTGCGCGACGTCGTCCAGCGCGCGCGCCGCGCCGCCGCCAAGAGCGCACCGACTTCCACGGAACTGCATCGATGAATCCCACCCGCAAACGCCGCCTCTGGTTCGTCATCCTCGTGCTCGCCGCCGCATCGCTGGCCGCAGTGCTGGTCACGATGGCCCTGCAGCGCAACGTCGCCTACCTCTACACGCCCGGCGAGGTGCTCCGTGGGGACGCCGGAACCAAGGTGGTCTCGGGCGACACGGTGTTCCGACTCGGCGGCATGGTCTCCGCTGGCTCGTTCAAGCGCGCCGAGGGTTCGATGGAAGCCAGTTTCCGCGTGACCGACGGCGACGCGGAATTGCCGGTCCGCTACACGGGCATCCTGCCCGACCTGTTCCGCGAGAAGCAGGCCGTGGTTGCGACCGGCCGCATGCAGGGCGACACCTTCGTCGCCGAGCAGGTGCTGGCCAAGCACGACGAAACCTACGTGCCGAAGGAAGTCGCCGACAAGATGGGCCTGGCGCACAAGAAGCACGGCGTGGTCGAATCGGCCGCATCCGGAGACAAGGCGACGCCAGGCGCCGCACCGGGCAACGCACCCGCCGACGCACCGACGAAGGGATACTGAGCACGCATGCATCTGCTCCCGGAACTGGGCGTCGTCGCCCTCGTCCTCGCGCTGCTGGTCTCGCTGCTGCAGGCGGTGCTGCCGCTGGTCGGCGCGCAGCGCGGCATCGCGCCGTGGATAGCGATCGCGCGTCCCGCCGCGGGCGTCCAGTTCGCGCTGGTCGGCGTCGCATTCGCCATCCTCACCTGGGGCTTCGTCAACCAGGATTTCTCGCTGCGCTACGTCGCCGAGAATTCCAATTCGCTGCTGCCGATGCTGTACCGCTACTCGGCGGTGTGGGGCGCGCATGAAGGCTCGCTGCTGCTCTGGGCGCTGATCCTGGCCGCCTGGACGGCTGCAGTGGCGCTGTTCTCGCGTGCGCTGCCGGACGTCGTGGTCGCGCGCGTGCTCGGCACCATGGGCGTCATCAGTGTCGGCTTCCTCGCCTTCCTGATCTTCACCAGCAACCCCTTCGAGCGCATCCTGCCGGCCGCCGCAGAAGGGCGCGACCTGAACCCGCTGCTGCAGGATTTCGGCCTGATCGTGCATCCGCCGATGCTCTACATGGGCTATGTCGGCTTCGCCGTGCCGTTCGCGTTCGCGATCGCGGCACTGCTCGATCGCAACGCCTCGAAACCGGAGATGGTCGCCGGCTGGCTGCGCTGGACGCGACCGTGGACGAATGTCGCCTGGGCGTTCCTGACGCTGGGCATCGCGCTCGGCAGCTGGTGGGCCTATTACGAACTGGGCTGGGGCGGCTGGTGGTTCTGGGATCCGGTCGAGAACGCCAGCTTCATGCCTTGGCTGGCCGGCGCGGCGCTGCTGCATTCGCAGGCGATCACCGAAAAACGCGGCAGCTTCCGCAGCTGGACGCTGTTGCTGGCCATCGCCACCTTCTCGCTCTCGCTGCTCGGCACCTTCCTGGTGCGCTCCGGCGTGCTGACCAGCGTCCATGCGTTCGCCGCCGATCCGGGACGCGGGCTGTTCATCCTGATCTTCCTCGGCCTGATCGTCGGTGCCTCGCTGCTGCTCTACGCCCTGCGCGCCGATGACGCACCGGGCAAACCCTTCGCCGGACAGTCGCGCGAAACCCTGCTGCTGCTCAACAACGTCTTCCTCACCGCCGCCTGCGCGATGGTGCTGATCGGCACGCTGTATCCGCTGCTGCTCGACGCCATCGGCAGCGAACACAAGATCTCGGTCGGCCCGCCGTACTTCTCGATCCTGTTCATCGTGCTGATGCTGCCGATCGTGCTGCTGGTGCCGCTGGGCCCGCTGCTGAAATGGCAGCGCGACGAGGTGTCGAAGCCGCTGCGCCTGCTGCTGCCATGGCTGGGCCTGGCGCTGGCCTGTGGCGTCATCGCGTACTTCCAGGCGCCGCAGGGTCCGCTAAAGACCGCCGCCGGCGTCGCGGGCGCGCTGTGGGTGGGCCTGGGCACGCTGCGCTTCGTCTGGCAGCGCCTGCGCAGCGCCGGCGGTCGCCTTACCGCGGAGATGACCGGCATGGCGCTGGCGCATTTCGGCATCGCGGTATTCCTGGTCGGCGCGTTGCTGGTCGAAGCGCAGGTGCAGCAGCGCGAGATCGCGATGAAGCCCGGCGAAACGCTCACCCTTGGCCGCGACAGCTTCCGCTTCGTCGGCGTCGAGCGACTGCAGGGGCCGAACTACATGGCCAGCCGCGGCACGGTCGAGGTGTTCCGCGACGACGTACGCGTGACCACGCTGCATCCGGAGAAGCGCGAGTACGCCAGCGGCGGCCAGGTCATGACCGAAGCCGGCATCCGCCCGGGCGTGAGCCGCGACCTCTTCGTGGCACTCGGCGAACCGCTGGGCGGCAATGCCTGGGCCGTACGCGTGCACGTGAAGCCCTTCATCCGCTGGGTCTGGGCCGGCGCGCTGCTGATGGCGCTCGGCGCGCTGGTGACGGCGCTGGATCGGCGGTTCCGCAAGGTGAAAGCGCGAGATGATCACGAAACAGTGCTGAGCGAACTCTCTGATCGCACGCGTGAACAGGCCACGATCGACAATGAGGACCATCTGCCGCCTGGCCGTGTGGCGGCCGCTACCCGGGATGCCGACTGATGACCGCCAAACGCTGGCTCCCTTTCGTCGCGTTCCTGCTGATCGCCGCGCTGATGGCCGCCGGCGTGTGGATGAGCCGTCGCGGCGATCGCGACGCACTGCCTTCGCCGCTGATCGGCAAACCCGCGCCGGAATTCGCGCTGACTGTCCTGCATGAGCCCGGCCGCACGGTCACGTCGAAGGAACTGCGCGGGCAGCCCTACCTGCTCAATGTCTGGGGCAGCTGGTGCCCCGAATGCGTCACCGAACACCCGGTGATCACCCGCTTCGCCGAAACCAAGCGGGTGCGCGTGATCGGCTACAACTGGAAGGACGAACGCGCCGACGCGCTTGCCTGGCTCGAACGCTTCAACAATCCGTACTGGCTCGTGCTGGCCGACGAAGAGGGCCAGGTCGCGATCGACTTCGGCATCTACGGTGCGCCGGAAACCTTCCTCGTCGACGGCAAAGGCATGGTGCGCTGGAAGCACGTCGGCGCGATGACCGACGAGATCGTGCGCGACGAACTGCTGCCGGCGCTCGACGCGGTGGAGAAGGCGCGATGACGGGCCTGTTCCGCGCCGGTCTGCTCGGCCTGCTCATCGCCCTGCTCGCTTCGGCCACGGCCCTGGCCCAGAAGGCCACCGATCCCGCGCCGCTGCAGTTCCAGAGCACCGTCGAAGAGAAGCGCTTCCACGACCTCGTCGCCGAACTGCGCTGCGTGATGTGCCAGAACCAGTCGCTGGCCGATTCCAACGCGCAGATCGCCGTCGACCTGCGCCGCGAAGTGCTGCAGCTGATGCGGGAAGGACGCAGCGACCAGGAGGTCCGCGACTTCCTCGTCGCGCGCTACGGCGAATTCGTGCTCTAC
Source organism: Lysobacteraceae bacterium (assembly GCA_016789405.1). GTDB lineage: Bacteria > Pseudomonadota > Gammaproteobacteria > Xanthomonadales > Xanthomonadaceae > Lysobacter_I. The sequence continues at coordinate 228,523 of JAEUPQ010000015.1, read as the reverse complement.
CGCCCGCAGGTGGGCGCGAAGACCTGGCTGCTGTGGTTCGGACCGCTGCTGTTCGCGCTGCTCGGCGGCGTCGTGGTCTGGCGCCTGTTGCGCCGCAATGCCGGCGCGGCGTCCCCGCCTGCCGACGATTCCCAGGAGTGGTGATGTCCGGTTCGTTCCCGTCTCCGGCCCTCGTGTTTTCGCTGATCGTCGCGGCGTCGACGCTGCTGGTCTTCGTCACGGTGCTGCGCCCGCTCTGGCGCGACAAGCCGCGCGTCGCGCTGATCCTGATCGCAACGCTGACCCTCGGCTCGGCGGCGCTGTACCGCGTCGTCGGGACGCCCATCGCACTCGATGCCGCTGCGGTCGAACGCCCCGACACCATCGAGGAAGCGGTCGCCCAGCTCGAACAGAACAGCGAACGCTTCGCCGATCACCAGGGCTGGGTGATGCTCGCCAATGCCTATGCACGCATGGGCGACGCGACCAAGGCGCGCGACGCATGGGAAAAGGCCGTCGCGATGGCGCCGGACGACGCCGACCTGCGCGCCGCCGCCGCCGAAGCCCGCGCCCGCGCGCATCCGCAGCAGCGCTTCGACGCGCGCGCGGTCGAGCACCTCCGCCACGCCCTGCAGCGCAATCCGAAGCACCAGCGCGCACGCCTGTTCCTCGGCGTATCGCTGCGCCAGCAGGGCAAGCCGGCCGAAGCGGCCGAAGCCTGGATGCCGCTGCTCGCAAGCACCGAAGGCGATGCCCGGCAGACACTGCGCGGCGAGATCGATGCCGCGCGCGCAGACGCCAGGCTGCCGCCGCTGCCGGCGGAAGAGGTCGCGAAGGGCGCGCTTGTCGTCAAGGTCGCACTCGACCCCGACTTCGCCGCACGCGTGCGCCTGCGTGGCGATGCCACGGTCTTCGTGATCGCGCGTGCCCCTGGCGGCCCGCCGATGCCGGTTGCGGTCGAGAAGCATCCGGTGTCCGCGCTGCCGCTGACCGTGACGCTCGACGATGCAGATGGCCCGATGCCCACGGCGAAGCTATCGGCACTGCAGGAGGTCGAAGTGATCGCCCGGATTTCCGAAAGCGGCAACGCCATGCGCCAGGACGGCGACCTCGAATCCGCACCACAGCGCGTGCGCCTGCCGTCGACGTCGCCGGTCACCTTGACCCTCGGCGCTCCCTGACCCGCAGCGATGCTTGCGCAGGACGCCAGGTCCGAACAGCGTCGCCGGCTGCGATTGCGCCGGCTTCGCCTGGCACGCCTGCTCGCGCTCGGCTGCGTCGTCGCGCTCGCGCTGCCCCTGCTGTTCCGCCACCTGCCTTCCGACGGCGAATCAGCGTGGTCGACCATGCTGTGGCTGCTCGATCTCGCCGCGCACTGGCAGTGGCTGTTCGCGATCCTGCTGGTCGTGCTCTGCGCGATCATCGGCCTGGCCGCCCACCGCGATCGCCGCTGGTGGGCCTTGCTGCCGCTTGCGGCGATGCCGATCTGGACCGCCAGCCCGGCGATCGAGGACGCTGGCGAGAATGAGCCCGCGGAGCTTTCCGTCGTCGTGGCGAATGTCCATGCCGGCAATCGCGATCCGCGCCCGCTGCTCGATTGGCTGAAAGAACATCCGGCGGACATCGTGGTGCTGCTGGAACTCACGCCCGCCTACGCCGAAGCGCTGACCGCGGTATCGACCGACTACCCGCATCGCGAATTCCTGCCCGACGACTCTCCGTTCGGCATCGGCCTGCTGTCGCGGCGCCCGCTGGCAGGATTCGAAGCCCATGCCAGTGCCGACAACATCCCTTTCCTGCTCGCGACGCTCGACACGCCGTCTGGGCAGGCGCGCCTGATCGCCGTGCACCCGATGCCGCCGCTCGCCCCGCACTGGCGTCGCGAACGCGACCTGTTGCTCGAGATTGCCGCGCGCGACAGCGAAGCCGTACCGACACTGGTGGTCGGCGACCTCAACGCGACACCATGGTCGACAGCCCTGCTTTCTCCACGCATGCGAAACCTGCGTCGCACGAACGGATTCGCGCCGACCTGGCGACCGTTCGGCGGCGGCTTCTTCGGCCTGCCGCTCGATCACGTGCTCGCTTCGCCGCACTGGCGGCGCGTGGACACCCAGCGCGGGCCCGACATCGGCTCCGACCACCTTCCCATCCGCGTCGCGCTGCGCGGCCACCGGTAGAGAATCCGACATGACATGGACGTCCCACGATAACGAAACAACCATCGGGCATGCTCGCGTGTCCCGTGCAGACACACCTGCCCGTTACACTTCGCCGATGACCGAATTCATTCCCGCCGGCAGCCGCTTCGTCGACCTGCCCTCGCCCTTCCCGATGAAACGCGGCGGCGTGCTCCACGGCGCGCGGATGGCCTACGAAACCTGGGGCGAACTCAACCCGGACGGCAACAACGCGGTCCTGATCCTCACGGGCCTCTCGCCCGATACGCATGCCGCCAGCAACCCAGGCAATCCCGAGCCGGGCTGGTGGGAAGCCATGCTCGGCCCGGGCAAGCCCATCGATACCGATCGCTGGTTCGTCATCTGCGTGAATACGCTGGGCAGTTGCAAGGGCTCCACGGGTCCGGCGTCGCTCGATCCCGCAACCGGAACCCCCTATCGCCTGCGTTTCCCCGATCTGTCCGTCGAAGACTGCGCCGTCGCTTCCGGGCACGTCGTGCGCAGCCTCGGCATCGAGCGCCTTGCCTGCGTCATCGGCAATTCGATGGGCGGCATGGTCGCACTGTCGTTCCTGCAGCAGTTCCCGGGCATCGCGCATGCCCACATCAATATCTCCGGCGCGGCGCGCGCGCTGCCGTTCTCGATCGCGATCCGATCGCTGCAGCGAGAGGCCATCCGCCTCGATCCGAACTGGAACAACGGCGATTACAGCGACGATTTCTATCCGGAAGCCGGCATGCGCATGGCCCGGAAGCTCGGCGTCATCACCTATCGCTCCGCACTGGAATGGGACGGCCGATTCGGCCGCGTGCGACTGGATTCGGACCGGCGCATCGGCGAAGACCCGTTCGGCCTGGAATTCGAGGTCGAAAGCTACCTCGAAGGCCACGCGCGTCGCTTCGTGCGCCGCTTCGACCCGAACTGCTATCTCTACCTGAGCCGCTCGATGGACTGGTTCGATCTGGGCGAGTCCTGCCACGGCACCTGCGAGGATGGCCTGTCCAGGTTGCGCGTCGACCGCGCCCTCGCCATCGGGGTCCACACCGACATCCTGTTCCCCTTGCAGCAACAGCAGGAGATCGCCGACGGCCTGCTCGCCGCCGGTGCGGATGCCAGTTGCCTGCAACTGCCCTCCCCCCAGGGCCACGACGCGTTTCTGGTCGACATCGCCCGGTTCGGACCGGCTGTCCAGGACTTCCTCGCCTCACTCTGATCGGCACCAACGCGGAAATCGAAGGAAGCCCCGGCCAGGACCGGGGCTTTTTCATTGGACATCATGGGCTTGCGACCATGACGAAGGCGGGGTGACTTCCGGCAGGCTCATCTCTTGGATTGGTGTTGTACTTTACCAACACACCAAGACGCACTCCCCCGGAAGAACACCATGAACGCCTCGAACACCACGCCTGCCGCCACGACCCGCAACACGGTCGCCCCGCCGGTCGCCACCCGCCGCTACAACGAACGCACCACCGGCACCGGCTACGGCCGTTCCAGTGGTTATGCCGCCAGCCGTCGCTACACCTCCGACTGGGGCCAGGTCCGTTTCCGCTGCGGCTGATCGATCCGCGATCACCTGCGACATACGCTTCGGGATCGTTGCATTGCAGCAACGAAAGTCCTGTTTCATCCCTCAGACGCACCTGTTTCGACTGCTAAACTGCCCTCATAACCCGGCAGAATGCCGAAATAGGATTTCGTCATGCACTTGCACGATCCCGTCCTGGATCCGCCCCTCGATTTCCCGGGTCGACAGACCCTGATCGACGCCATCGATGCTGCCGTCGCTCTCTCCGACGATGCCGCCACGGTGCAGGCACTGCGCGGCGCGCTGTGCAGGATGATGCGCGAACAATCCGTGCGCCTGCCGGACTGCGTGCTGCAGACCGTCGAAGGCCATTACGCGCGGCGCGAACTCTATGTCAGCCCGGAGCACGGCTACGGCGTGATCGCCATGACCTGGGGCCCAAACCAGGGCACGCCGATCCATGACCACTCCGGACTCTGGTGCGTCGAAGGCGTCTGGCACGGCCAGCTCGAAATCACCCAGTACGACCTCGGCCAGCGCGACGGCGATCGCTATCGCTTCGTCGAAGTCGGCACGCTGATCGCCGGCACCGGCTCCGCAGGCAGCCTGATCCCGCCGCACGAATACCACGTCATCCGCAACGCCAGCGATACCGACATCGCGGTCTCGCTTCACATCTACCAGCGCACCATGACCCGCTGCGGCATCTTCAACGATCTCGGCGACGGCTGGCACGTCTACGCCTGCAAGCAGCTGAGCCTCGACAAGGCCGCCTGACCAGCAACAGCCCCTCGGCGAAGCGCACGGCCTCGGCTATACTTCGCCTCCGCGCCGGAATGGCGGAATCGGTAGACGCAGCGGACTCAAAATCCGCCGCCCTTAAAAGCGTGTGGGTTCGAGTCCCACTTCCGGCACCAATGAAGAAAACGATCGCCCGGCCATCGAACCGGCGCATCGCTCCCCAAGGGCCCGGCCATGCCGGGCCTTGCTGCATCCGCACCCCGCAAGGACCTCAGGATCACCAACGGAAGTCGACTGGGGTAACCTGATCTGGAGCCGTCCTCGGTGTCGGGGGGAAGTCATGGACGCAGCAGCATCGATCCGTGGAACGGGGCCCACTGCATCCAGGGCATGCAGATGCACGGTCGCTTCCTTGGTGCTCGTCATGCAGCTTCTGGCATTCGACGCCTGCGCCCAACGCCCGCCGAAGCCGCCTCGACCGGCTCCCGATGTGATGCATCGCGACGCGTTCCACCGGCAAGGCGCCGACCCGCTGTCATCCGAATATCGAATCGCAGTTTCCAGTGTTGCGTCGGAAAGACACGCGCGATTCAAGACGTCCTCGCAGGCAGACGCGCAACGCGCAATCGAAAGGATGAGCGATCAGGAGCTGGAAGCCCATGTGACCGCTCTTCCAATGCACTACCTCGCAAAGCGCGGCGTTGATCTCCACTCATTCTTCAGCCTTCGCACCGAACGCGACAGCCTCGCATCGCAACGCGCACACGCCACCGCGCTTGCGACGTTGCGCCGGCAATACCTCGATTACCTCAAAGTCGAAACCGAAGCACACACGCGTCGCACGCTCGACGCCCTCTCTCCAGGCGAGAAGCACGCATTGCTGGCGTTCGCGCAAAGCGAAGGCCAGCGAGGCAGCGACGTGAAGGTCCTGCCGCTGGCTGTCGCGGACCGCTGGCTGACGCGCACCATCGCGCGCGGCGCCGAAGTCGCCACGGCCTTCCCGCTGGCCGATCCGGTTCGGGCACGTGGAGCCGGGCTGCGCCGACTATCCGAACTGGTCGGCGGAACCGAACTTCACCCGGATCGGCACGAGAACACGTACGCGCAGCGGGCGTTGCGCGACCACATCCGCAGCGACCCCTTCCTTTCGAAAATCGGCGCGGACCGGTGGCGTTACCGAATCGGCGAAGACGTCGACGCCGCACGTGTCTGGAACCTGCTGCAGTCGCTGCGCGATCACGTGCCCGGTCGCGAGCCGCAACTTGTGTACTTCCTCGACCGGACCCTCGCAGCATCGCCCATCGAACGAATGGACGCCGCCTGGGCCACGCAGGCACGCGCGCGACCGCGTCGACTGGAACACGACGACATCGATGCCTTCCTCGCCCAGTTCGCCGGGCAGACGGTGATCATGGTGGGGCATATCGAACATCGTCATTTCGTGCAGGAGCGCAGCGATGGCGGACCACCGCTGCGCATCGAGATTCCGGCGCTGCTGGAGGCCGCGACGCGCCATCAGGTGATGCTGGTGCCAGTGGGCTGCAATTCCGCGAGCGAAGGAGCGCATTTCGGGTTCACGCGCGCGATCAGCACGGACGAGGTCGCAGCGCTGCTTCGCGCCATTCCATCCGGCAGGATCGCGGTGGGCGAACTGCTATCGGCCTTCAACGCCGTCGACGGCACCGCCATATCCGTGGACGCTGCACGCTTCGATGCGTTCCTGGAAATCACGGCACATCGCCGCCGCAATGCCGCGGACGCAGGCGACAAGGAGGAGACCGTGACCGTACTGCGGATCCCGGCCGCGCGTCCCACACCGGGTCAGGCACCGCCGAACGATTTCGCCACGTACCTGGCCGGCTGGGAATCGACCCATCGCCCGGCACTGGACAAAGGGGCGTTGCGCGCATGGCGCGCCGCCTACCGCGACGCCCCGATCACGACGCTGTTCCTGAGCGGACTCGCCTGCATCCTGCTGCTGGTATCTTGGGAACAAGTGCGATCACGCTGGCTGCTGCGCGACCGCTTGATCGGACGCAGCGAACGCATGACGATCCGCATCGGCCATGCGCTCGGCGGCCTGCTCATCGCCAGCGCCCTGCTGCGCTGGGTGGCCGTGATGTGGCCGGTGCTGGTCTTCGTACTGGTGGTCGCCGTGGTATACGGCGTGGTCTCGGCACTCTTCGACAATGGAGAAAGAACGGCATGACGTGGCATGTGCTGGCGGGCTACCTCGAACGATCCGACCCCGACGCGCTGACCGCGCTGCGTGCGGCGCATCCGGACGCCACCAACCTGTTGTCAGGAGCGATGAAGCTCGGGACGCCCAGCCGATCGGCGCCGGATCCTGCCTTCAAGCGCGAAGCCGCCCTGGGCCTCGCACGCGCGACAGCGGATGGTCTGGTCGTCGATATCGAAGCCCTCCTCGTCGAGATGAAGGCGCGCATGCGGCGCGTGCGCACCATCCGGCTGGGCGGCGCCCTCGCCTCCACCATCGCCGGCGCAGCCACTGCGCTCGTCGCCTTGCTGTTCAAGGGCAGCGAAGCGTCGAAGGAGATCGTCTCGCTCTGCACGGCGGTGGTGACGATGCTGGGCGGGCTCTGTGCGCTCTTCGCCGAGCATTTCGAACAGACCTCGACCGGTGCGCGCTTCTCCGGTGCACAGTCGCTGGGCGAACTTGCGGAGCACCGTGCCGATGTCGAGCTCTTCAGGATCCGCGAGCGACAGGATGCCGTGGCGCCGCTCACGGATGACGAATTGAAATCCAGCCTCGATCGGCTCAATGCGGTGGCGCTGAAAGTCCTGCGTTACCGCTACGTCGAACAATGAGATCCTTGACCGGCACGCAGCCCTGATTTCGGAGACCCGCAGATGAAGAACGCCGGCATCATCGTGATCCTGATCGGCATCGCAGCCATCGGGCTGGCCGGGTACGAAGGGATGAAATGGATGGCAAAACGGAACCAGCCGACTGCGGCCGATATCGCGGCCCGTGTCGACAAGGTCCGCGAAGACGCGGCCCGGATGCACCCAGGCATGTCGCAGACCGACGCGATGAAGAAAGTCGCCGCCGCCAGGGCCGGCGAAACCATGCGCGACGGTTCTCCGGCGCAGCGATCCAGGATGGCCGCCGAAGCCGCCTTCGGCTCCTATTTCATGAACACGCGGGTACGACAGGCGCATTGCAAGCAGCTCGGCGTCGATATCGACGGTTTCGCATCGGCCTACGAACGCATCCATGCCGAAGAGCTGTCGAAAGCCCGGGCCATCTATGCCGAGCAAGGACGTTCACCGGAATCTTTCGCCACGCTGCTGGGACCCGCGATGCAACGGATGATCGAACAGGACATGCGCGACATCGCACAGGCACGAAGCATGACCCCGGAAAAGACCTGCAAAGCCTTCAATGACAATGCCGAGGCATTCGCCCGCGCGATCCAGCTGCCACGGGAAATCCGCCAGGCGCTGCTGGCGTCCTGATCGCAGCATCCCATCGTGCCCCCGAGCATGAACCACGGGGCGGCGGTGGCAGCTTCCGGCAGTTCCGGGGGACCGGCGGGGCTGCGATGATAGCGACCCCGTCGCTCCGTCCCGCACTCTGGTCCGAATGAGCTCGCTGCGCTGCTTCACCCTCGCCTTGTCGCTGACCCTGCTCGCAGGGTGTGGCCAGGACAACACCCGTCCCACGCCTGCCGCATCGGTCGCGACGCCGGTCCCGGCGCCGCAGCCGGTGAAGATCCGCCTGGGCATCGCATTGGGCGGCGGCGCGGCCAAGGGCTTCGCCCATATCGGCGTGATCAAGATGCTCGAAGCCAACGGCTTCAAGCCCGAGGTCGTATCGGGCACCAGCGCCGGCAGCGTGGTCGGCGCGCTCTACGCGAGCGGCATGGATGCCTTCCAGATGCAGCAGCACGCCGTGGCACTGGATGAAGCCAGCATCCGCGACGTCAGCCTGTTCTCCGGCGGCGTGCTCAAGGGCCAGGCGCTGCAGGACTACGTCAACCGCACGATCGGGCAGCGCGCGTTCGACAAGATGAAGAAACCCTTCGCGGCCGTCGCCACCCAGCTCGCCACCGGCCAGCGCACGATCTTCGTGCGCGGCAACGTCGGCCAGGCCGTGCGTGCCTCATGCAGCGTTCCCGGTGTGTTCGAGCCAGTGAAGATCGGTGAAGCGCTCTATGTCGACGGTGGACTGGTCAGCCCGGTCCCGGTGGACGCAGCACGCCAGCTCGGCGCGGATTTCGTCATCGCGGTGGACATCTCCACCCGGGTGACCGGCAAGACGCCCGAAAACCTGCTGGGCGTGGTCAACCAGACCATCACGATCATGGGCCAGAAGCTGGGCGAGCAGGAACTCGCTCGTGCGGACATCGTCATCCGGCCGCGCGTGAACGACATCGGCCCTGCTGATTTCGAACAGCGGGCGCGCGCGATCGTCGAAGGCGAAAAAGCGGCGCTGGCCATCCTGCCGCAATTGCGCGCGAAATACGCACAGGCCAGGGAAGCGAAGCAGGCTGCGCTCGCGCGACGCACACCGGCACCGCCGAAGCCGAAGAAACCGCCGTGCGAGGAGAAAGGGTTCCTCGGCGGCCTGTTCGGGCGCGACGAACAAGCCGACTGCGAACCCAGGCGCTGACCGAAGCGCTCCGGACGATCGGCTATAGTCGGCGACGGGGAACAGCACGTCCGGAACAGGTGGAATGAACCAGCATGACGAATCCGTGCCGCACGACCATGGCGCGTGCGCCAACTGCGGCATCACGTCCATGGGCGCCTACTGCCATGCCTGCGGCCAACGTATCGAGACACACCGACTGACCCTGCCGCACCTGATGCACGAGATCCCGCACGCGGTGTTTCATGTCGACCGTGGCTTGCTGTTGACGATCCGCGCGCTGGCGACCAGGCCCGGACGCACGATGAACGACTATCTCGACGGTCATCGCGTCCGCTATTTCAACCCGCTCTCGCTGCTGATGATCCTTGCGGGCCTGTGCGCATTGGCCTACGCGAAGTTCGATTTCGATTTCACGCCGATGACCGCCGGCATGACGCCGGAGCAGGTCAAGGGCGCCACGGAGACCATGAAGGCGCTGCTGCAGAACTATTCGCTGGGCCTGGTCGTGCAGTTGCCGCTGATCGCATTGATGAGCTGGCTGATCATGGGGCGGCATCGAAGCTACGGCGAGCACCTGGCGATCAATGCCTTCATCTTCGCCTTCATGTGCGTCATCAACCTCGTGCTCATCCCCGTGCACGTGCTGGTCAACGGCAGCCCAATGCTCGGACCACTGATGCTGGCGATGAGCGCCTTCTTCCTCGTCTACCAGGTGTTCGCGCTGTGGGACACGTTCCGCGCGCCGGGACGCTGGGTGGGCCCGCTCCTGCGCGCGCTGGCCACTTCCATCGGCTATTTCGTCGTCATCGGCATCATCAGCCTCGCCATCGGCATCGTCATGGCGATCGCGAGCAAGATCAGCGGCTGAGTCCCGCTCGATTGCCCCTCGCTCGACTGAACCCCGCAACGCAGGACGGCCACCCGAAGGTGGCCGTCCTGTTTCGAATTCGTTGGCAGGGCCGCCGAATTACTCGGCCTTGGCCTTGGTATGCATCGAGAGGTCTTCCTTGATGCGTGCCTTCTTGCCGGTGAGGTTGCGCAGGTAGTACAGCTTGCCCGCACGCACGTCGCCGCGGCGCTTGACTTCAACCGAGTCGATGGCGGCGCTGTGGGTCTGGAACACGCGCTCGACGCCGTAGCCGTGCGAGATCTTGCGGACGGTGAACGAGGAATTCAGACCGGCATTCTTCTTGCCGATGACAACGCCTTCGTAGGCCTGGACGCGTTCGCGATTGCCTTCCTTGACCTTGACGTTGACGATGACGGTGTCGCCCGGACCGAAGTTCGGGAGCTGGCGCTGGATCTGTTCGGCTTCGAACTGCTGCAGCAGCGTATTGAGCGAGGGCTTGTTCATGGTGGGCCTGTTGTTGGTGCCGTCGAGCGGCATGTTGTTGCGCGAGTGCACGTGGACCCGCGTCATGGCATCGAATGTGGATCTGCCTGCAAACGCAAGCCCGCCATTATAGACAGGAAATCCCTTGTGCTGCTAGGGGTTAGGCGTCCCCGGCGGATTGCCGGTGCCCTCGTCCGGGCCGGCCGTCTGCCCTGCCAGAAAGGCATCCAGAAGCTTCCGATCATGTTTCGACAAACCGTCCCGGTCGATCAGCTCAGGCCGCCGCAGCCAGGTCCGCCCCAGCGACTGCATGCGTCGCCATTTCGCGATTTCGGCGTGGTTTCCCGACAGCAACACCGGCGGCACGGTCCCGAACGGGTGCTCCAGCGGCCGGGTGTAGTGCGGGCAGTCCAGCAGGCCGCCCTCGCCTTCGAAGCTGTCCTGGACGGCGGACTCGGCATCATTCAGGGCGCCGGGGAGCAGGCGTGCGGTTGCGTCGATCACCACCGCCGCCGCCAGTTCACCGCCCGAGAGCACGTAATCGCCGATCGACAGTTCTTCGTCGACCTCGGCCTGCAGGAAACGCTCGTCCACGCCCTCGTAGCGACCGCACAACAGGACCATGCGCTCCAGGCTGGCCAGTTCGCGAGCCTTGGCCTGGGTCAGGGGGGCGCCTTGTGGACTCATGTAGATCACCCGAACCGGCCGCGGATCGGCCGCCCGCGCAGCCGCCAATGCGGCGCGGAGGGGCTCGATCATCATCACCATGCCGGGACCGCCACCGAACGGGCGGTCGTCGACCCGGCGGTAATTGCCTTCGGCGAAGTCACGCGGGTTCCAGCCATGGATCGAGAGCAGCCCGCGCTCCTGCGCCCGGCCGACCACGCCGTGGCCAGCCACTTGGGCAACGAATTCGGGAAACAGGCTGAGGAGGTCGATGCGCATGACAGTCCTGCACGAAAGCACCGAAGCCGTGACCACGGCAAGGCGCAGGGGGATCAGAAATCCGCGTCCCAGTCGACCACGATACGGCCGCCTTCGAAATCCAGCTCCCGCACGAAATCGGGGCGGACCCAGGGAATCATGCGCTCGCGGTCGCCTCGGACCAACAGGACGTCATTTGCACCGTTCGAGAAGACGAAGGCCGCGCGGCCGAAGTCGACGCCCTCCAGATTCTCGACGCGGAGGCCTTCGAGATCGATCCAGTAGAACTCGCCATCCCTCGGCGGCGGCAATGCGCTGCGCGGAACGTACAGCTCGGCGCCTCGCAGGGCGTCCGCAGCATCACGGTCCTCGATGCCGGGCAGCGTTCCGATCAGGCCCTTGCCACCGGCACGCGCCTTGGCGCCGGATATCTCGCGCTCGCGGCCGGCCGCATCGCGCAGGATCCAGGGCTGGTACCGGACCAGGTTGCCCTGGGGCTCGGTCATCGATTCAAGTTTCACTTCGCCACGAACGCCAAACGCGCCGTGGATCCTGCCTACCAGGATGCGGCGCGTCGGGTCGGTCATGCAGAAACCTGGAAGTTCAGGTTCGGCCGCGCGATCCGCGCGGCCGGGGTGCCTCAGGCCTGGGCCTGGGCGGCAGCGGCCTTCTGGGCCTGCTTGTAAAGATCGGCGACCTTGTCGGTCAGCTGCGCGCCATGGCCGATCCAGTGCTTGGTGCGCTCGATGTCGAGCTCCACGCGCTTTTCGTTGCCGGCGGCGATCGGGTTGTAGTAACCCAGGCGCTCGATGTTGCGGCCGTCACGCGAGCTGCGGCTGTCGGTGACGATGATGTGGTAGAAGGGGCGCTTCTTCGCGCCGCCACGGGTAAGGCGGATCTTGACCATGAGTCTCTCGGTGTTGCCCAGCTGCCGGGATGGCAGGGTAATCCCGCAATTATAGCGGGCCGAAACCGTCAGGGAAACCCCGCCCGATCAGCGGAACGGCATCCCGCCGCGGCCCATGCCGCCGCCCATCATCCCGCGCATGCCCCGCATCAGGCCCTTCATGCCGCCGCTGCCGAGCTTGCTCATCATCTTTTCCATCTGCTGGTACTGCTTCATCAGCTTGTTGACGTCGGCCGGGGTCATGCCGGCGCCCTTGGCGATGCGGGCGCGACGCGAACCATTGAGCAACGTGGGATTGCGGCGCTCCTTCTTCGTCATCGAGTTGATGATCGCGATCATCCGCGGCACTTCCTTGCCGGTGACCTGGTTCTTCACCGAATCCGGGATCTGCCCCATGCCCGGCAGCTTGTCCATGAGGCCGCTGAGGCCGCCCATGTTCTGCATCTGCTCGAGCTGGTCGCGCATGTCGTTGAGGTCGAACTTCTTGCCCTTGGCGACCTTCTCGGCGAGCTTCTGCGCCTTGTCCTTGTCGACCTGCTGCTCGACCTGCTCCACCAGCGACAGCACGTCGCCCATGTCGAGGATGCGGCTGGCGACACGATCGGGATGGAACACGTCCAAGCCGTCGGGCTTCTCGCCCACGCCGATGAACTTGATCGGGCGGCCGGTGATGTAGCGCACGCTCAGTGCTGCACCGCCGCGCGCGTCGCCATCGGTCTTGGTCAGCACGACGCCGGTGAGCGGCAGCGCCTCGCTGAAGGCCTTCGCGGTGGTCGCGGCGTCCTGGCCGGTCATCGAGTCGACGACGAACAGGGTCTCGACCGGATTCACCGCCGCATGCAGCACCTTGATCTCGGCCATCATCGCTTCGTCGATGGCGAGGCGGCCGGCGGTATCGACGATCAGCACGTCGACGTAGGACTTCTTCGCATCGTCGATCGCCGCCTTGACGATGGCTTCCGGCTTCTGCGACGGATCCGAGGGGAAGAACAGCACGTCGACCTGCTGTGCGAGGGTCTTGAGCTGCTCGATCGCGGCCGGGCGATACACGTCGGCCGACACGACCATCACCTTTTTCTTGCGCTTTTCCTTGAGGTGCTTGGCAAGCTTGCCGACCGTGGTCGTCTTGCCCGCGCCCTGCAGGCCGGCCATGAGGATGACCGCCGGCGCCGGGACGTTGAGGTTGAGGTCGGACGCGGCCGAGCCCATGACGGCGGTCAGTTCATCGCGGACGACCTTGATCAGCGCCTGGCCCGGGGTCAGCGACTTCAGCACTTCCTGACCGACCGCGCGTACCTTGATGCGCTCGATCAGCGCCTGCACGACAGGCAGCGCGACGTCGGCCTCGAGCAGTGCGATGCGCACTTCGCGCGTGGCCTCGCGGATGTTCTCCTCGGTCAGCCGGCCGCGACCACGCAGGCGCTCGATGGTGCCGGACAGACGCTGGGTGAGGGATTCGAACATGAGGGGCCGCCGCTGGTGGAAAAACGGCGATTATATGCCCTGCGCCGGACGACCGGCCTGTGCGACACTGCCCGGATGACAATCGTTCTCATCGCCGCCGTCCTCTACCTCGCCGCGACCGGCTTGCTGTTCCGTCGACTGGCGACCTTGGGGCCATCGGTACCGGCGGCGCTGTGGCTGACGCCGGCCGCTGCGGTGATGGTGCATGGCACGGCACACCTGCGCGCCTGGCACGACGCCGGCGGCGCGAACCTGCACTTCTTCTCGGCTCTGTCGCTGGTCGGGCTGGGCATGGCCCTGCTCACCGTGCTGGTGGGCGTGCGCGGACGGATGGCGGCGCTGGGCGTCATCGTCTTCCCGATCGCGGCAGCCGTGGCGATCGGCTACGGCCTGGTCGGACGACAGGATCCGCAGGTCATGGGCTGGCAAGTCCAGTTGCATGTCTGGTGCGCCCTGCTCGCCTACGCCACCCTGGCGCTCGCATCCGTGCTGGCCATACTGTCGCTGCTGCAGGAGCGTGCGCTGCGCCAGCACCGCCTGCGCGGCTGGCTGCGCGCGCTGCCGCCGCTGGTGGAGCTGGAAACCCTGCTGTTCCGCACGATCACGGTCGGTTTCGCGCTGCTGACCGCCACGCTGCTCACCGGCGTGCTGTTCGTGGAAGACCTGATGGCGCAGCATCTGGCACACAAGACCGTGTTCAGCGTGATGTCGTGGCTGGCCTTTGGCGCCCTGCTGCTCGGACGACGCCTGCAGGGCTGGCGCGGCGCCAAGGCCGTGCGCTGGACATTGGGCGCGATGGTCCTGCTGGTGCTGGCCTTCTTCGGCAGCAACCTGGTGCTCGAACTGATCCTGGGCCGGCGCTGATCGATGCCGGCATCTGCCGGCGCGCTAGAACGAAAATTCCCGGAACCACTGGTCACGCGGGCCGGCGTGGCTTATGTTCGGGCGTGAAGGACCTCCCCCCACCCAGCACGGAGGCAACACCGTTCGCCACCATGGAGACCCGTAGTGAATTCGATGGCATCGTTCCTGAGGACACCGGCCTGTCTGCTGTTGATGGCCGGCCTCTGGGCAGGAAACGCCCACGCCCAGACCGCCCCCTGGACCAATTTCGAGGACTGCCCGGGTTTCCCGGCTGCCACGGCAGACCTCCTTCGCTGGGAGGCAATGCGCCTTCCCGATCTGCTGGTGTGCCGAGCGCTGGTGCAGGAAGGTGGCGATGAAGCCTTCGCGTTGACGATCAGTCGCGAATCGCCCTTCAAGCCACGCCGCCCGGATCGCGCCGAGGAATCCACGCTCAACGGCCGCGAGCTGCATTGGTACAGCAGCAAGTTGCCGAGCCAGCCGGACGTCCTGATCCGCGAAACCCTCATCCCCATCGCCGATGATCGCGTCGTGCACGTGTCGCTGCGCGCGAAGGATCCGGCGACGCTCGCGAAATACCAGGAATACGTGGTGAGCCTGCCGTTCCCGAACTACGAGGACTGATCCGCAAGGACGTTCCCGCCGCCGATCCGGACTGGCAAGCCATTCGCACCGCTTCCGCCGCCCGTTCCCCGGGCGGCTCCCGGCAGTACATGACAGGAGGATCGACATGCTGAAGCGATTGAGCGCCGAGTTCATCGGCACGTTCTGGCTTGTGTTCGGTGGTTGCGGCAGCGCGGTGCTGGCCGCGAATTTCGGTGGCGAGGGCAATCCGCTGGGCATCGGTCTGCTCGGCGTGTCGCTGGCCTTCGGCCTGACGGTGCTGACCGGCGCCTATGCGCTGGGACATATCTCGGGCGGACACTTCAATCCGGCCGTCAGTTTCGGGCTCTGGGCCGGCGGTCGATTCGCAGCGAAGGACCTGCCGGCCTACATCGTGGCGCAGGTGGCCGGCGCGATCGCAGCAGGTTTCGTGCTGTTCCAGATCGCCAGCGGTCAGGCGGATTTCTCGATCGACCCAACTGCCGCAGGGGCATTCGCCACGAATGGCTACGACGCACTGTCACCCGGCGGCTACGCGGTCGCGGCCGCGTTCCTGTGCGAGGTCGTGCTGACCGCGTTCTTCCTGGTCGTCATCCTCGGCGCCACCCACAAGCGTGCGCCGGCGGGCTTCGCGCCGATCGCCATCGGCCTTGCGCTCACCCTCATCCACCTGATCAGCATCCCGGTGACGAATACGTCGGTGAACCCTGCACGTTCCACCGGCGTGGCTGTCTTCGTCGGCAGTGGCGCGCTGCAACAGCTCTGGCTGTTCTGGCTGGCGCCGATCCTCGGCGGCCTGATCGGCGGCTACCTGTATCGCTGGCTGGGCAGCGACGCCGACTGAATCCCGCACACTATCGTTGCTCCCCCTCCGATGCCGTGTCCGAAAGGCGCGGCATCGTCGTTTCGTGCGCATCATGCGAAGCCGGCGGGGATATCGTTGCAAGTGAAACGATACGTGGCAAAAAATGGCATGCAACATGCTTGGACTTATGGTAAGCCGGCTCCGCAGCGGCCGGCATCTCCCCCCAAGTTCAGCGAGGGTCGCCATGAAAACCAAGTTTTCCTTGTGTTTGTCGTTGGTAGCAGCATTCTGGGCGTGTGGCGCCAATGCGCAGAATGCTGCCCCTGAGTGTCCGAATCTGCCGAAGGACGCCGTCGACAGCCTGACGTGGCAGGTCCTTCGAACCCCCGACATGCTCCTCTGCCGCGCGATGCGCGCCGAAGACGGTAAGGAAGCGTTCGCCGTCACGATCGGTCGCAGTTCGCCCTTCAAGCCGAACAGCTCGCTGCGGGACGGCGAAAGCACCATCGACGGCCAGAAGACCTATTGGTATCGCAGCGAGATCGCCGGGAAGCCGAACGAGCTGATCCGCGAAACGCTGGTCAAGGTCGCCCCGAACAACGTCGCGCACGTGTTCATCCGCACCGACAGCGCCGAAAACCTCGGCCGCTACAAGGAAATGGTGCAGGGGCTCCAGTTCAGCACGTCGTTCGCCGGCAACTGATCGCGCATCGCCTGACGACGGCATCCGACAGGACGCCGTCGTTCTTCAGAAACGACCTTCCTGGTAGTCCACGAAGGCCTGCATCAGCTCTTCCTTCGTGTTCATCACGAACGGCCCGTACTTCGCGACCGGCTCCCTCAGCGGACGCCCCGCGATCAGGATTGCGCGAGCCCCGGAAGAACCCGCGAGCAGAACCGCGCGCCCTCCACCACCGAGCACGCCAAGCGTATGCGTCGAAAGCGGACGCGCGTCCTCGCCCTCGCCCACCGTCAACGCGCCCTCGAATACGAAGACAAAGGCGTTGTGCCCATCGGGCAACACGTTGGACCACGCATGGCCCGGCGCGAGTTCGATATCGAGATAGGTCGGCTCGGTGGCCGGCTGCACGATCGGTCCCGATACCGCGTTTCCGTCCGCATCGGCCACATTGCCGGCGATCACCTTGACGCTGACGCCCTCTGCGGGCTGCACGACAGGGATGCGCTCCGGCGCGAACTCCTGGTACGCCGGCTCGCTCATTTTCAGTCGCGACGGAAGGTTCACCCATAGCTGGAAGCCACGCATGCGGCCTTCCTGCTGCTCGGGCATTTCCGAGTGCACCACGCCGCGACCCGCCGTCATCCACTGGACCGCGCCCGGCACCAGCAGGCCTTCGTTGCCGTGGTTGTCGCGATGGCGCATCCGACCGTCGAGCATGTAGGTGACGGTCTCGAAACCGCGGTGCGGGTGCTCGGGAAAGCCGGCGATGTAGTCCTCGGCGCGATCGGTACCGAACTCGTCGAGCATCAGGAACGGATCGAGGTCGGGCAACTGCGGCGTGCCGATCACCCTGCGCAGCTTGACGCCTGCGCCATCGGAGGTGGGCATGCCCTGCACCGTACGGATGACGCGGGCAGCGGACGACGTGGTGGTCGAAGTAGTGGAATGCCGCGACACGGGAACCTCCTCGGAATGAGCCTGCCGCAAGATGCGGGACGCCCATGGCGCATCCCAGACTTGCGGCTGGGACGGACCGTTGCAGATCAGTCCGCGGCCTTCTTCGGCTTCAGCAGCATCTCCAGCGCCTTGCCGGCGGCAGCGAAGGCGAAGGCGCCGGTGATATGGGTGGCCGCGCCAAGGCCGACGCCGCAGTCGAGCTTGAGCGCGGCGTCCGCGCCGAGCTTGGGGCGCAGGCCGCAGACCGTCCCGTCGGCCTGCGGGTACTGCACGTTCTCCAGCGAATAGATCGCCGGCACGCCGAAATAGCGCTGGTGGTTCTTCGGGAAATTGAATTCGGCGCGCAGCTTCTTGCGGATCAGCGCCAGCATCGCATCGTGCTCGGTCCGCGACAGGTCCCGGACGCGGACCAGCGTGGGGTCAAGGCGTCCGCCAGCGGCCCCGACGGTGAGGATCGGCAGCTTGCGGCGTCGGCACCACGCGATCGCTTCGACCTTCGTGCGGAAACTGTCGCAGGCATCGATGACCAGGTCGTAGCCACGTCCGAGGATCTCCTCGAGATTGGACGGCGTGAGGAAGCTGGCGATCTCGTCGACCTGCATCGCCGGGTTGATCGCACGGCAGCGCTCGGCCATCGCCAGGGCCTTGCCGCGCCCGTACTGGCCGGCGAGCGCAGGCAACTGGCGATTGGTGTTCGACACACAGAGATCGTCGGCATCGACGAGGGTCAGGCGTCCGACGCCGCTGCGCGCCAGTGCCTCCACGACCCAGGAACCGACGCCGCCGAGCCCGACCACGGCGACATGGCATCGCGAGAAACGCGCGAGGGCGCCGGTGCCGTAAAGCCGGTCGATGCCGGCGAAGCGTTCGGTCCAGGTGTCGTCGAGGCGGCTGTCATCGCGGGCGGTGTCGTTCATGGCCGCGATTTTACCGCGCGCGGCCTCCCCCGCCGGCCGTGATATGTTTTCGCCTTCCCGAGAAGGAGCCCTGTCCATGTCGACCACCCCGGAAGCCCGCACCGCCCCGTCCGCCTTCAAGCGCTATTTCTTCATGCTGCTGATCGGCATCGTGATCGGCGCGATCGCCACCGTGATGGTGCTGAACGCACTCAACGCCCGCAAGGACCACTTCCACGACAGCGTGATGTACGTGCAGGAGTGGCACATGAAGCAGCTCGGCGCCAAGGCCGCTGAGAACCGCTGCAACGCGACGGACGTGATCCCGCATCTCAAGGCGCTGCGCACGATGTCCGACGATCTCGAACGCGCGTTCCCCGGCCTCGCCGACGACGATCGCTTCGTCAAGCAGGCCAGCGGCATGCGCGCCACGCTCGATGGCGCGCTGAGTTCACCGCCACTCAATTGCGAAGGCGTCAACGCGGTTGCCGCGAAGATCGGCGAAAGCTGCAAGGGCTGCCACCAGGACTTCAAGTGATACGCCGTATCGTGACATAACGTATACGACGGTTTTGCATACGCAGCGTCGAACGGCCCCGCATCGCGGGGCCGTTTCGTTTTCAGGCGCACGCAGTCCCTTGCTGTTGCATTGCAGCGTGCGCGTCGAGTGGCCGATGCCCATGATCCGGTATCCGCGCATGGCGGATATTTCGATCACTTCGACACTCCGGGGGCAACTGGATGAAGTTCAACGCACTCACCACGATCGGCGCGACCACTGTGCTCGCAGCCGCCATTTCCAGCGTTTTCGCATCGACCGACACTGCATCGCGCTTCGAGCGCAACAATCCGCTCCGCGTGAGCGTGATGGCGCTCGGCGGCGGCAAGGTGGAGGTCACCGTGACCAACACCAGCCGCAAGACCGCGCGGATTCCCAACTGGCAGCTGCCGTCCGCCGCCGTCGAATCGAACCTGTTCGCCGTGAGCCGCAATGGCGAGGCGCTGCGCTTCGAAGGCCGCATGGTCAAGCGTGGCGCACCGACATCCGCCGACTACACCATCCTGCGCGCGGGACGCAGCCATCGCGCTGTCGTCGACCTGGGCGAGATGTACGACCTGTCGCAGGCCGGCGACTACACCGTGACCTTCGCGGCCCCGCTGCAGTGGGCATCGATGTCCGATGGCAAACAGTTGCGGCATGCCAACGGCCGCCCGATGGTCGCCCAGGGGGCACCGGTCCGCCTGTGGGTGGACGGCGCGTCGGCGAAGCTCGCCGCCGGCATGGCCAAGGACCGCGCCAAGCCGGGCGCCGGCGGCAGCGTGGTCGGTGGCGTCACCTACAAGGGCTGCAGCAGCACGCAGATCAGCGGCGCCGGCAGCGCCGTCACCGCCGCACGCAGCTATTCCGAAAACGCGAAGGGCTACCTGACTTCCGGCGCCACCGGCCCGCGCTACACCACGTGGTTCGGCGCGTACACCTCGTCGCGCTACTCCACGGCGCGACAGAACTTCGCGAACATCGATACCGCCATGGACCAGAGCGGCGGGCAGATCACGATCAACTGCGGCTGCAACCAGAGCGCCTTCGCCTACGTGTACCCGACCCGTCCGTACGAGATCTTCGTGTGCCGGGCGTTCTGGAACGCGAAGAACACCGGCACCGATTCGCGCGCGGGCACGCTGATCCATGAAATGAGCCACTTCAACGTGGTGGCGGGCACCGACGACCACGCCTATGGCCAGACCGCGGCGAAGAACCTCGCGCTGACCGATCCGGCCCGGGCGCTGGACAATGCCGACAACCACGAGTACTTCGCCGAGAACACACCCTCGCAGAACTGATCGTCGATACGACGACAGCCTCATCGGCTTCCTTCGACGGCCTGCGCAAGCAGGCCGTCTTCGTTCGGGCCGACGTCTGGCGTAGGCGGCGGCGTCCATCGCGTTTATGATCGGATTCCTCGCCGATACCCGCGCAGACCGGATCCACGACATGACATCTTCGTCCCGCAGACTCCTTGGCGGCGGCCTTGCCGTTGCAGCCCTCGCCGCCGGCACCCTGGCCTCCGTGACCGCGTCTCCGCCACGCCTGCCTGCCAATCCGGTACGTGTCAGCGTCCAGGCGCTCGGCCAGGATCGCGTGGAGGTACTGGTAACCAACACCAGCCGCAAGACCCTGCGCATCCCGAAGTGGCAATTGCCATCCGCCGCCGCCGATTCGAACCTCTTCCGCATCAGCCATGACGGCAGGGAAGTCGGCTTCCATGGCCGCATGATCAAGCGCGCAGCGCCGACGATGACCGATTTCGCCGTGCTGCGCCCGGGCCAGACCCATCGCAGCGTCGTCGAACTCGGCAGGATGTACGACCTGTCCAAGCCTGGCCTGTACACCGTCACCTATGCGACGTCGATGCAATTCGCATCGCTGTCGGGCGGCATGCATCTGCGCGCCGGCAATGGCGCCCCTCTGGTGGCGCAGGCCGCGCCGATCCGCATTTCCCTTGATCGCGCCGTGGCCGCGGGCAGCCGCATCAAGCCCGTGCTGCCGGCCAACCCGACGCTGTCGGACGTGCTGGGCATCAGCACCGTGAGCTGCAGCAGCTCGCAGATCAGCCAGATCAACCAGGCCGTGCTCTCTGCGCGCACCTATTCCGAGAAGTCGAAGGGCTATCTCACCGGTGGCGCCACGGGCGCACGCTACACCAGCTGGTTCGGCGCCTACACGGCAGGCCGCTACGAAACCGTGAAGCAGCACTTCGTCAACATCGACAATGCCCTGGACCAGACCGGCGGGCAGGTCACCATCAACTGTGCCTGCAACCAAGCGGGTGTCTTTGCTTACGTCTACAGCAACCAGCCCTATCAGATCTGGGTCTGCAACGCGTTCTGGAGCGCACCGCTGGTCGGCACCGACTCCAGGGCCGGCACGCTGATCCACGAAATGAGCCATTTCACGGTCGTCGCCGGCACCGACGACCACGTCTATGGCCAGTCCGGTGCACGCAACCTTGCGAACACCAATCCCACCAACGCCGTGGACAACGCCGACAACCACGAGTACTTCGCGGAAAACACGCCGTTCGAGAACTGATCGGCGAACATCGCTGTCCAGGACGGCCCGCGCAAGCGGGCCGTTGTCGTTGGAGGCGATCGAACGCCCGGTGGCGCCGCGGAGATGGCCCCATCCGGATCGTTTTCAAGCCCTGCCTGAACGCACATGTCCGGCTCAGCCGTGCCATGCCATGATCCCGGCCGTCCTTTCCTGCCATGGATCACGCGCCTTATGGATCTTTCGAGCCTGTGGTACGTCCTCGCCGGCCTCCTGATCGTCGTGGGCCTGCTCGGCATCGTGCTGCCCGCCCTTCCCGGCCTGCCGCTGGTCTTCGTCGGCATGCTGGTCGCCGCGTGGCACAACGGCTTCGAGGCGATCAGCATCTGGACCATCGTGTTCCTCGGCGTGATGACGCTGCTCTCGCTCGCCATCGACTTCTTCAGCACGGCCGTCGGCGCCAAGCGCGTCGGCGCCAGCCGCAAGGCGGTCGTCGGCGCGGTCATCGGCACCTTCGCCGGGCTGTTCTTCGCGCCCGTCGGCCTGTTCGTCGGTCCGTTCGCGGGCGCACTCACCGGCGAACTGATCCACCTGCAGCGGCTCGACCGCGAAGGACTGGGCCAGGCGACCAAGGTCGGCGTCGCGACCTGGATCGGCATCGTGCTCGGCGTGGCATTGAAGATGATGCTCGCCTTCGCCATGCTGGCCCTGTTCGTCCTTGCCTGGTACTTCTGATCGATGCATCGCGTTCTGTTGTCGCTGCGCCGGATGGGCGCAGCCACCCTCCTCGTGCTGGCCCTGTTCGCCATCGCCGTGCCGATGGCGAGCGCGTCCGGCGACGCCTGGTCCGAACTGCTGACCGGCAAGGCGGCGACAAAGACGGCGCCGGCCGAGTCAACGGTGCCGCGCACGGCTGAGCTGCGCTGCGACGTCCGCCATCTCGGCGACTGCGTCGAGACCCTCGTGGACACCGCGAACCTCGCACTGGCAAGGCTGTTCCAGAAGCTGCCTCTGCTGGTGCTGGGTGCGCTGGTCATCCTTCTCACGCACTGGTTGTCGCGCTTCGTCGGCAACCGGCTGCACCTGCTGCGCATCCGCTCGCAGAACCCCTACATGAGCAGCCTGGTGCGCATGATCGTGCGCACCGCGATCATGCTGATCGGCATCCTGATCGCACTCGACGTGGTCGGTCTGACCTCGGTCGTCGGCGCCGTGCTGGGCTCGGCGGGCGTGGTCGGCCTCGTCCTCGGTTTCGCCTTCCGCGACATCGCGGAGAACTACATCGCCGGCATCCTGCTCAGCGTGCGGCGCCCGTTCGAGCCCGGCGAGCACGTGATGATCGACACCCGCGAAGGCAAGGTCATCGCGGTCAATTCCCGCGCCACGGTCCTCATGACCATGGACGGCAACCACCTGCAGTTGCCGAACAGCCTCGTGTTCAAGTCGGTGGTGCTGAACTACAGCAAGAATCCCAAGCGGCGGTTCGACTTCACCATGCTCATCGATGGCAGCCAGTCGATCCGCGAATCGCAGACGCTGGCGATCGAAGCGATCTCGAAGATCGATGGCGTGCTCGACACGCCGGCACCCGCGTGGACCGTGGTCGAGTACGGTGCGAACGGCATCCTGCTCAAGTTCTTCGGATGGGTCGACCAGCGCAGCGCCGACCTCGGCAAGGCACGCAGCGAGGCGATCCGGCAGGTCAAGGCCGCATTCCAGCGCGCAGGCATCGAAGGACCGCGAACGACCTACCACGTCGTCACCACGCGCAGCCAGAATGGCGACGAAATCGAAGACGCGCACGAGCCCGTGCAGAACGGCGTCGACACCTCGGTCAATCATGAAATCGACGTGCAGGTGCAGAAGGCGATCCGCGACGACGACACCACGAACCTGCTCGATCCCGACACATCCAGGACCTGAGTCTTCACCATGCGCACAACCCTCGCCCTCCTCGCCGCGCTGTCGATCACTTCACTCTCGTGCACACCGGCAATGGCCGGACAACAAGTGTCGCAGGGCGAGCGGCTGGACGCGGCGGCACGCGCACGTCTCGTCGGCGACCACATGTTGACCCTGCAATGGCTGGGCTGGGGCGATCTTTCAGGCGCCGGAACGCTCGTGGTCAAGGATGAAGGCGACAGCCTGGCTGCACGCGGCGAGCAGCTTGGCACCGGCGAAAACGCTGACGACTACGTGCGCGTGGACGGCCGCATCGTGTCGGCCACGCGCGATGGTTTCGTGTTCGAGGGCGAGATCCTGACGCGCGTGCATCACATCGCCGGCGGCGTCGAATGCAAGCGGACCGGCACCTTCACCTTCAAGGCGACCGGCAAGCGGAAATACTGGCGCCTCCAGGAGATGCAGAATCCCTGCGACAGCGCGACGGACTACGTGGACGTCTATTTCCGCGGGATCTGATCGCGCATCGCGCTTTCGACATCTTCATCGGCACCGCGCCCGCCAAGGCGGCCATCCCGACCCAGCGAGAACACCGTGAAGCCGCGCCCATCCGGATCGACGCTGTAGAGCAGCGCACGCCCCCAGTGGTCTCGTGAAAGGGGCCCCCTGATATACGGCCCCAACCCGGCAGGTCCTTCGTCGAGCAGATCATCCAGTGACATCGGCAAATACCCGGTGTCGATGCGATATTGCTCGACGGCAGCAGCGACTTGCTCGACGTGAAGACGCGGCGGAAACATGTGGCATCCACGGCGCCCCGTGGCCAGCAACACCATGCATGAGGCAACCGCAAGCATCATGGCTGCACCCAGAAAGACCCATCGCCGTCGCCGTCCCATGTGCCTTGGAGGCCGTCGGGCCTCCAAGGTTCCCTGCCCGCGATCAGGCGCTGCCAGATGTAGCCGCGCCGACGGTGCGTCAGCCCAGCACCACCGGAATCTTGCCGATCCGCGCCTGCCATTCCTTCGGGCCGGTGTTGTGGACCGAGGTGCCCTGCGAATCGACGGCGACGGTCACCGGCATGTCCTTCACGTCGAATTCGTAGATCGCCTCCATGCCGAGGTCGGCGAAGCCGACGACCTTCGCGCCCTTGATCGCCTTCGACACGAGGTAGGCGGCGCCACCGACGGCCATCAGGTAGACGGACTGGTGTTTCTTGATCGCTTCGATCGCGGTCGGGCCGCGCTCGGCCTTGCCGACCATGCCCATCAGCCCGGTCTGCGCGAGCACCTGGTCGGTGAACTTGTCCATGCGCGTGGCGGTGGTCGGGCCGGCGGGGCCGACGACTTCGTCGCGCACCGGATCGACCGGGCCGACGTAGTAGATGAACTTGCCGCGCAGATCGACCGGCAGCGCCTCGCCCTTGTTGAGCATGTCGACCATCCGCTTGTGCGCCGCGTCGCGACCAGTCAGCAACTTGCCGTTGAGCAGCAGCACCTCGCCCGGCTTCCACGAAGCGACGTCTTCCTTCGTCACCGTGTCGAGATCGACGCGACGGCCCTTGGACGCGTCGTAGGTCAACTCCGGCCAGTCTTCCAGCGACGGCGGATCGAGCATCACCGGACCGCTGCCGTCGAGCGTGAAATGTGCGTGACGGGTCGCGGCGCAGTTCGGGATCATCGCCACCGGCAGGTTCGCCGCATGGGTCGGGTAATCCTTGACCTTGATGTCGAGCACGGTGGTCAGGCCGCCCAGACCCTGGGCGCCGATGCCGAGCGCGTTGACCTTTTCGTACAGCTCGAGGCGCAGTTCCTCGGCGCGATTGCTCGCACCGCGCTGCTGCAGTTCGGTGATGTCGATGGGTTCCATCAGCGATTCCTTCGCCAGCAGCATCGCCTTTTCGGCCGTGCCGCCGATGCCGATGCCCAGCATGCCCGGCGGGCACCAGCCGGCGCCCATGGTCGGCACGGTCTTCAGCACCCAGTCGACGATCGAATCGGACGGATTGAGCATCGCGAACTTCGACTTGGCTTCCGAACCACCGCCCTTCGCGGCGACGATCACGTCCACGGTGTTGCCCGGGACGATCTTCACGTTCACCACGCCGGGCGTGTTGTCCTTCGTGTTGGTGCGCTTGCCGGCCGGATCGGCCAGCACGCTGGCGCGCAGCTTGTTGTCCGGGTGGTTGTAGGCGCGGCGCACGCCTTCGTGAACCATGTCCTCAAGCGCCATCGTGGCGTCGTCCCAGCGCACGTCCATGCCCACTTCGAGGAACACGGTGACGATGCCGGTGTCCTGGCAGATCGGGCGGTGGCCTTCGGCGCACATGCGCGAGTTGATCAGGATCTGGGCGATGGCGTCCTTCGCGGCCACGCTTTCCTCGCGCTCGTAGGCGGCGGCGAGATTCTTGATGTAGTCGACCGGGTGGTAGTAGCTGATGTACTGCAGGCCGTCGGCGATCGACTGGATCAGGTCTTCCTGCTTGATCGAAACCGGGCGGCGGTCGGCGGGCATGGCGTTGGAGGCGGAGGCTGCGGACACGGAAGGAACCGTCGTGGCGTGTGGAGCCGCGATTTTACCGCGCACCGGGGCCCGGATGCCCGACCCGACCTTGCGAAACGCCTGGGCTTGCGAACTGGATGGATCGGCCGACAATGCCAGGACATCCAATCCTCGGGGGCAAGGCCATGGTGAAGAAGATCCTGCTCGTGCTGCTGCTCGTGATCGTTGGCGTGCTGGGCTATGCGGCGACCAAGCCGGACACTTTCCGGGTCGAACGCAAGGCGGTCATTCCGGCGCCGCCGGAACAGGTCTACGCGCTGATCGAGGATTTCCATCGCTGGGGCGAGTGGTCGCCCTGGGAGAAGCTCGACCCGGCCATGGCCCGCACCCATGGCGGCCCGGGCAAGGGCCTCGGGGCGACGTATGCCTGGAAGGGCAACAGCGACGTCGGCGAGGGGCGCATGGAGATCACCGAGGCCACACCGCCCGCCAGGATCGTGATCAAGCTCGATTTCATCGATCCCTTCGAGTCCAGCAACGTCACCGTGTTCTCGCTGGTTCCGAAGGACGGCGGCACCGAGGTGACCTGGTCGATGGACGGCCCGATGCCTTACGTCTCCAAACTGATGGATACCGTAGTCGGCATGGACAGGATGATCGGCAAGGACTTCGAGCAGGGTCTGGCGAACATGAAGGACGCGGCGGCGGGCTGACGCGGGACTTGTCCAGCAGGTTTGACCGGGGTCAATGCGAGCCTGGATGGCGCTCCGCACAATCGACGCCATCCCCACCTCGACCTCATGTCGAGCCCCAGCCGGAGTCGCCATGCACAACGCCACCGATCGTCCGTCCGTCCCCGAAACCCGGCCCTTCCTGCCCTACGCAGTCGAAACCCTTGCCGATGGCCGGAAGACCCTGATCCGTCCGATGAATCCCGGCGACGCCGAGGCCGAGCGTGCCTTCATCCTGGCCCTGTCCCCGCAGGCGCGCCGATACCGGTTCCAGGAGCAGATCCGCGAGCCCGCCCCGGAGATGATCGAGACGCTGGTGAACGTGGATCACATCAACGACGAGGCCTTCGTCGCCCTGGCCGATGCCGACGAGCGCGGCGCCATCGTCGGGGTCTCCCGCTACGCGGTGGGCGCCGATCCGCTGACCTGCGAAATCGCCGTGACCGTGCTCGACGCCTGGCAGGGCCAGGGGCTGGGCACGATGCTGATGCACCGGCTGATCGACGCCGCCCGTGAGCGCGGCTTGCAGCGGATGGTGTCGCTGGACTTCGCCGAGAACCAGGAGATGGCCCACCTCGCCCATCACCTGGACTTCCACACCGCGCCGGATCCGGACGACCGCACCCAGGTCGTGCATACCCTGGCACTCTGAACACCACGAGCCGGACGGCGCGACCCGGGCCGTCCGGTACAATGCGCGCCCGCTCCGCTGCACCCCTTTCCCGACCACATGGCCTCCCCCTACGGCACCGAAACCGTGCTGGACGTCCGTCACTGGACCGACGCCTACTTCAGCTTCACCACCACCCGCGACGACGGCTTCCGGTTCGAGAACGGCCAGTTCGTGATGATCGGGCTGGACGTGCCGCAGTCGGACGGCTCGACCAAGCCGCTGATGCGCGCCTACTCGATCGCCAGCGCCAACTGGGAGGAGCAGCTCGAGTTCTTCAGCATCAAGGTGCAGGACGGCCCGCTGACCTCGCGCCTGCAGCATGTCAAACCCGGCGACAGCATCCTGATCGGCCGCAAGCCGACCGGGACGCTGCTGATCTCCGACGTGCACCCGGGCCGAAACCTCTACCTGCTGTCCACCGGCACCGGGCTCGCGCCATGGATGGCCGTCGTCAAGGACCCGGCGACCTACGAGCGTTTCGAGAAGGTCGTCATCGTCCACGGCGTGCGCGGCGCCGAGGATCTGGCCTACCGCGACTACATCGAACGCGAGTTGCCGCACCACGAGTTCCTGGGCGAGGAGATCAGCCGCAAGCTGCTGTACTACCCGGCGGTCAGCCGCGAAGACTTCACGTTCCAGGGCCGCTCGCAGCGAGGCCGCATCACCGACCTGCTCGACAGCGGCCGCATCGCCGCCGACCTGGGCCTGGACCCGCTGGACGCCGCGCACGATCGCGCGATGATCTGCGGCAGCCCGCAGATGCTGGCCGACTTCCGCCGCATCCTCGATGGCCGCGGGTTCACGGCGTCGCCGCGCATCGGCACCGCCGGCGAATACGTGTTCGAGCGCGCCTTCGTCGAGAAGTGATCGCGGCCTGGCATAGACTGGCGCGAATGCAAGCCACAGCGCGCTGCGCCGGAACGACGATGCCCTTCACCTACCGCGGCCTGCTGGCCACGCTCCTCCTTGTCTTCTCCGCCTCCGTGGCGTCGGCCGGATCCCGCCCGCAACCCGGACCCGGCGACATTCCACCGGACGCGCTGGGCAAGGATCGCGAGGGCGCCGAACAGACCATCAGCGGCCATCGCGGCAAGGTGGTCATCGTGACGTTCTGGGCGTCGTGGTGCGGCCCCTGCCGCCGCGAATTGCCCGTGCTGGGCAAGTTCCAGCGCGCCATCGGTCGCGAGGCCCTCGAAGTCATCGCGATCAACGTCAAGGAACCGCGCAAGGACTACCTCGAAGTGGTCCGCGCCAACAAGGACCTCGACCTGACCTGGGTCCACGACAGCAGCGGCGCCACCAGCGTGCGCTACGGCGTGCAGGCGCTGCCGAACATGTTCATCATCGACCGCGAAGGCAAGGTCGCGCACGTCCATCGCGGCTATTCGGAAGACAGCCTGCCGGTCTTCATCCGCGAGATCACCGACCTGCTGCCACCCGAAGTGCTGCAGCGCCCGGCGGGTCGCTGAGCGCATCCGTTTCGCAGCGACGCACGTAGGGATTTCAGCCCCGTCCGAGGAGTGACCCATGCGATCCAAGCCATTCGCCCTGTTCGCGCTGCTGGCCACCATGTTGATGCTGGCCGGCTGCCTGCCGCCCAGCGATCCGTCGAAGACCATCCCGACCCTGCTGGTACCGGCGCCACAGCCCGCCAAGCGTCTGGTGATCGTGCTGCCAGGACGTGCCGACGGCCTGCCGGCCCTGCGCGACAGCGGCATGGCCGCGTCCATCCAGGGCGCCTGGCCGGATGCAGACGTGCTGTTCGCGGAACTGACGCTCGGCTACTACATGCAGGGTCGCGCGCCCGAACGTTTGCACGCCGAGGTCGTCGCACCGGCCCGCCAGCGCGGTTACCGCGAAGTGTGGCTGGCCGGTGCCTCGATGGGCGGCATGGGCGTGCTGCTCTACGACCGTCTGCACCCGGGCGAGATGGACGGCCTCGTGTTGCTCGCGCCCTATCTGGGCGATCGCAAGTTGCTGCGCGAGATCGGCGACGCAGGCGGCATCGCCAAGTGGGATGCCGGCCCACCGCAGGAGGTGAACGACGACACCTGGCAGCGCGAGATCTGGCGCCACATCCAGAAAGTGTCGCGCGACCCGGCACAGTCCAAGCGCTTCTGGCTGGCCTACGGCGACAAGGACCGCCTGCGCAACGCGGTCCCGCTGCTCGCGCCGGCCCTGCCCGCCGACCAGGTGCTGGTCCGCGAAGGCGGCCACACCTGGACGGTCTGGTCACCGGCCATCGGCGAAGTGCTGAAACAGGCCGAAGCCAAGCGCTGAGGCCCTGGCGTCACGGCCTGCGCGAACTCAGGCGTCGCGCAGGCCGAAGCCGACGCCGCGCGCCAGCGCATCGAAGCCCGGAAACGACGTCGCCACATTGGCGATGTCGCCGATCGCGAACGGGAGCCCGGCGCGCTGCGCGGCGATCGCGAACGACATCGCGATGCGATGGTCGCCGTGGCTGTCGATGCGCGTGCGGCCATCGGCGGCGGGTCGCAGCGGGCCCGGGTGGATATCGGCGCCATCCGGGGTTTCGTCGACGCGGATCCCGAGCTGGCGCAGGCCGGCGGACATGGTGGCGAGCCGGTCGGACTCCTTCACCCGCAATTCGGCGGCGCCACGTACGCGGGTCACGCCTTCGGCGCAGGCCGCGGCAATGAACAAGGCCGGAAACTCGTCGATCATGTCCGGCACGATGGCTTCGGGCACATCGATGCCGCGCAACTGCGCATGGCGCACGCGCAGGTCGGACACGGCTTCGCCGCCCGCCTTGCGCGCGTTCGATTCCTCGATGTCCGCGCCCATCAGTCTCAGGGCCTGCAGCAGGCCGGTGCGACGCGGGTTCATGCCGACCGCTTCGAGCACGAGGTCCGATCCCGCAATCACGCTGGCCGCGACGAGAAAGAACGCCGCCGACGAGAAATCCGCCGGCACCGAGACGTCCGTGGCGCGCAGCGCATGGCGCCCGTCCGCACCGCCGCGCACGCGCGCGAAGCCGGGCTCGAATTCGATCGGCCAGCCGAACGCGGACAGCATGCGCTCGGTGTAGTCGCGGGTCGGATGCGGCTCGCGAACGATGGTTTCGCCATCCGCATACAGGCCCGCCAGCAGCAGCGCAGATTTCACCTGCGCGCTCGCCACCGGCAGCGTGTAGTCGATGCCCGACAGCGCCTGCCCGCCATGGATGCGCAGCGGCGGCAACCCACCCTCCTCGCTGTCGATCCGCGCGCCCATTTTCGACAAGGGATCGATCACGCGACGCATCGGTCGCTTCGACAGCGAAGCATCGCCGACCAGCACGCTGTCGAACGCCTGCCCCGCCAGCACGCCGGCAAGCAGGCGCATGCCGGTGCCGGCATTGCCGCAATCCAGCGCATCGGCCGTGCCGCGCAGGCCACGCAGGCCGACGCCATGCACGATCCTCGACTGCGCCGAGGGCGACTCGATCCGCACGCCGAGCCGCTGGAACACCGCTGCCGTGGCGCGGGTGTCCTCGCCTTCCAGGAAGCCGTCGATGCGCGACACCCCGCTGGCCAGCGAGGCCAGCATGATCGCGCGGTGCGACACCGACTTGTCGCCCGGCACGCGGATGCGTCCCGACAGCGGCGCGCCCGGTGCGACGATCCAGTCCTTCATCTCCGACCCGCCACTCATGCCAGCACCTTGTCCAGTTCCGCCAGCAGGCGGCGATTTTCGTCGACGGTGCCGACCGTGATCCGCAGGCAATGGCCGAGGCCATAGCCGCCCATCGGACGCAGCACCACGCCGGCCTCGATCAGCGCCGCATCGAGGCGCGCGACCCGCGCCTCGTCGCCGGGCTCGGCGAACTTCACCAGCAGGAAATTGGTCTGCGAGGGAAACACCGTCAGGCCGCGTGCGCGCAGCGCATCGGCCAGCGCAGCGCGCTGCTCGGCATTGCGTGCCACGACCCAGCGCAGGTGCTCGTCGTCGCCCAGCGCCGCCTCGGCCGCAGCCAGGCCGGCACTGTTGACATTGAAGCTTTCGCGCACGCGTTCCATCACCGCGATCAGGCCCGGATGGGCGATCGCGTATCCCACGCGCAGACCGGCCAGCGCGTAGGCCTTGCTGAAGGTGCGGGCGACGACGAGGTTGGCATGCGACGACACCAGCGCGAGCGCCGAGGCCCATTCCGGCGCATCGACGAACTCGGCATAGGCTTCGTCGACAACCACCAGTAAGTTCGACGGCACCTTCGCCATGAACGCCGCGAACGCATCGGCACCGAACCAGGTGCCGGTGGGATTGTTCGGATTGGCGATGTAGACGAGGCGCGTGGCCGGCGTGATCGTCGCGGCGATGGCGTCGAGGTCGTGACCGCGCGGCATCGCATGGTCGTCGGCATTGCATGGCGCGACGTGAAGCACGGCACCGGCCGCCTGCGCGGCGATGGCATAGACCGCGAAACCGAATTTCGATGCGACGACATCCGCGCCCGGCCCGGCGAACACCTGCGCGATCTGCATCAGCAGTTCGTGCGAGCCGTTGCCCAGCAGGATCGACGCCACGTCGACGCCATGCTTCGCCGCCAGCGCGCGCTTGAGATCGCCGCCCAGCGGATCCGGATATCGGAAGCTGTCGTGGATCGTGCCCAGCACGGCCTCCTTGGCTTTCGCGCTGGGGCCGTACGGGTTCTCGTTCGAGCCCAGTTCGACCAGGAAACGTCCTTCGAACCTGCGACGGAACGCCACGAGGTCATGTCCCGGGTCGTAGGCGCGCAGACGCTGGATGCCGGGCTGGGCGAGCGATGAAAAAAAGGCTTCTTCGGTCATGGTGACGAGCTGTAGGCCGATGTGCGCGCGGTCAGGGCGGAACCTGGATCGCGCCTTGGTTGGAAATGGCTGGACGACGCCTCGGTGCCGATCAGGGCACCGCCACCGGATACGAACCGAGCACGCGCACTTCGCCGGCGAATTCGTCGATCTCGGCCAGCGCGTCCTTCAGCGGCGCTTCCTCGGCATGGCCGGAGACGTCGATGAAGAAGGCGTACTGCCACAGCTTGCCGTGTGCGGGACGCGACTCGATGCGGTTCATGCTGATCAAGCGCCGTGCCAGCGGTTCGAGGATGCGGTACAGCGCGCCCGGTTGGTCGCGGATGAAGACCAGCAGCGAGGTGCGGTCGTTGCCAGACGGCGGGAACGAACTCCGGCCGATCACAAGGAAACGCGTGGTGTTGTCGGCGCGATCCTCGATCGGGCCCGCCACGACCTTCAGCCCATAGGCATGCGCGGCATTCTCGCCGGCGATCGCCGCGGCATCATCCGAGTTGCGCGCACGGCGCGCGGCTTCTGCATTGCTGACCATCGCCTGCTTCTCGACCTTCGGCAGGTTCTGGCGCAGCCAGGCCTTGCACTGCGCGAGCGACAGCGCGTGCGAATAGACGCGTTCGAT
The DNA here is from genome assembly GCA_016789405.1 of Lysobacteraceae bacterium. Lineage (GTDB taxonomy): Bacteria > Pseudomonadota > Gammaproteobacteria > Xanthomonadales > Xanthomonadaceae > Lysobacter_I. Next base: position 195,776 of record JAEUPQ010000015.1, on the reverse strand, counting down.
GTCTTCGATGTGCCCGGTGCGCGACAGCAGGTACTGGTGCACGCGCAATTCGACTTCACCGCAGATCATCAGCGGCGAAGTCAGGAACAGGTCGAGCGTGGACTGGATGGTGCCGGTGCCGGAATTCTCCACCGGCACCACGCCGAAATCGGCATGGCCTGCGGCGACCTCGTCGAACACTTCTTCGACCGTCGCCAGCGGCAGCGCCTTCGCGGAATGACCGAAGTGCTTGTACACCGCCTGCTGCGAGAACGTGCCTTCCGGGCCGAGGAAGCCGATCTTCAGCGGTTCCTGCTGGGCGAGGCAGGCGGACATGATCTCGCGGAACAGGCGCACCAGCACTTCATCGGACAGCGGGCCTTCGTTGCGATCGACCACGCGACGCAGCACCTGCGCCTCGCGCTCGGGCCGGTAGTAGTCGACGGCCGCGGCGAGCTTGCCCTTGGCCTTGCCGACCTGGTGCGCCCACAGTGCGCGCTCTGCGATCAGCGACTGGATTTCATGGTCGATGCCATCGATCTGCGCACGCACAGACAGAAGGTCGGGTTTGCCCTGCGCATCGACGGGAATGTCGACCTGCTTCTTCCGTTCGGTCGGCGCAGCCGCCGACACGTCGGCATCGTCGGAGGCTTTCTTCGCTTTCGGTCGCGCAGCAGACGTGGTCTTGCTGACGGTCTTGCCAGCGGCCTTCGCTGGCGTCCTGGCCGGTGTCCGGCGCTTTTCGGTGGTCATCGCTGTGCTGCGCCGGCGTTGCTGGCGGCGCCCCTCGGTTGTTCGAATGTTCGAATGGATTCGTCGTGGGTGCGGACCGCCGTCGCCAGGGTGGACGCGGCTTTCCGCTCGTCGATCCACCGCCGTGAAGTCGCGACCGGCGCGCGTTTCCGCGCACCGGTCATGCGACCGCTCAGCCGTGGCGTTGCTGGAAGTCCTTCATGAATGCCGCCAATGCCTTCACGCCCTCGACCGGCATCGCGTTGTAGATCGACGCACGCATGCCGCCAAGCGCGCGATGGCCCTTGAGCGCCATCAGGCCGGCCGCCTTGGCTTCCGACAGGAAGGGTTTGTCCAGCGCCTCGTCATGCAGGAAGAACGGCACGTTCATGCGCGAACGCACGGCAGCGTCGACTTCGTTGCGGTAATAGCCGCCGGAGCCGTCGATGGTCGAATACAGCAGTGCGGCCTTCTCTGCATTGCGGCGCGCGAACTCGGCGACGCCACCTTCGGCCAGCATCCATTTCACGTTGAGGCCGAGCATGTACCAGTTCCAGGTCGGCGGCGTGTTGAGCATCGACTCGCCCTTGAGGTGCGAGGCGTAATTGAAGATATCGGCACGGTTCTGGCCGGCGCGCTCGAGCAGCTCACGTCGCACGATCACGACGGTGATGCCGACCGGGCCCAGGTTCTTCTGTGCGCCAGCGTAGATGACGCCGTATTTCGACACGTCGACCGGTTCCGACGCGATGCTGGAGCTGAAGTCCGCGACCAGCGGCACGTCGCCGGTGTCGGGGACATCGCGGAATTCGACGCCGTGGATGGTTTCGTTCGCGGTGATGTGCACGTAGGCCGCGTCCTTCGACAACTGCCATTCGCCGCGTGCCGGGATATCGCGGAAACCGCCGGCTTCGCTGCTGGCGACGCTGTTCACGGCGACATACGGCTTGGCCTGCTTGATCGCGGTCTTGCTCCAGTGGCCGCTGACCACGTAGTCGGCGGTCTGGCCGGCCGCCGCGAAGTTCAGCGGGATCAGCGCCTGCTGCGTGGTCGCGCCACCGGACAGGAACAGAACGGCGTAGTCCTCGGGAATCGACATCAGCGTGCGCAGGTCGGCTTCGGCTTCGGCGGCGACCTGGATGAACTCCGGTCCGCGATGACTGTGTTCGACGATCGACGCGCCTGAGTCGCGCCACTCCAGCATCTCGTCCTGGGCCTGGCGAAGGACGCTCTCGGGCAGGGTGGCGGGACCGGCACTGAAGTTGAACGCGCGCGACATCGGGGGTTCCATGGGCTGGCGAAAGGCCCCCGAGTATGCCGCAGCGCACCATCGTTGTGTGCATCCGGCAAATGCCGAATCGGCATTTGACGATCACGCGCATCCTTTCCGGCGGAGAAATCGTCCCTGCTCATGACGAATGCGGTTCGAAACGGTTCCGTATGCAACCGTTTCACCCGCAACCAAGCCTTATTCGGTGACATGAACGGAACCTGCGGCCCAGCGCCTGTCATGCGCAACCGAAGCCGCCCTTCCTGCCTCCAACCTCATGCGACGCCGTGCGATGCTGCCTTCCGCAGTTTGGCCGCCGGCACCCAGACACAGTTCCCGGAGTTCCCATGCCACAGTCCCGTTCCCTTCGCGACGCCCTGCGCATCCCCGCCAGCGAGATCACCGACGAAGCGATCTATCGCGACCGTCGACGCCTGCTGGGACTTCTCGCAGCCACGCCCACCCTCGCGCTCTCGGGATGCGCGGAAGCCGAGCCCCCCGCGCCACCGAAAACCGCGATCACGCCCGCACAGGCGAAGTCGGGTTTCCGCACCGACGAAACGCAGACGCGCTACGAGGACGCGACGACCTACAACAATTTCTACGAGTTCGGCACCGACAAGGCAGACCCGTCGCGGGCGAAGAAGACGCTGGTCACCAAGCCATGGACCGTCGTGGTGGGCGGTGAATGCGCGAAGCCTGGCAAGCTGGAACTTGCCGATCTGATCAAGGGGCTCAAACCCGAAGAGCGCATCTACCGGCTGCGCTGCGTCGAAGGCTGGTCGATGGTGATCCCGTGGCTGGGCGTGCCGCTGGGCGACGTGCTCAAGCGCTTCGAGCCGACCTCGAAGGCGAAGTACGTGGCCTTCACCACCCTTGCCGATCCCAGGCAGATGCCCGGCGTGCGCGTCGACTCGATCAACTGGCCCTACCGCGAAGGCCTGCGCATCGATGAGGCCATGCATCCACTGACCCTGCTCGCCACCGGGATGTACGGCAAATCGCTGCCGCAGCAGAACGGTGCGCCGCTTCGCCTGGTGGTGCCGTGGAAATACGGCTTCAAGAGCATCAAGTCGATCGTGGAGATCCGCTTCGTCGAAACCATGCCGAAGACGGCGTGGAACGACCTGCAGCCGAGCGAGTACGGGTTCTTCAGCAACGTCAATCCCGACGTCGACCACCCGCGCTGGAGCCAGAAGACAGAACGACGCATCAGCGGCAGCGCGAGCAAGCTCTTCGCCGAACGCATTCCGACCCGGATGTTCAATGGCTACGCGCCGCAGGTGGCCGGCATGTACAAGGGGCTCGACCTGAGGAAGTGGTTCTGATGGCGGGGTCTTCCGGGCGCCTCGTCGCCGCAAAGACCCTCGTCCATGCCCTCTGCCTCGCCCCACTCGCGCTGCTGGGCTGGCAGTTCGCGGAGGTCTACCGGACAGGCAGCGATGCCCTCGGCGCCGATCCGGTGGCGGAGATCGAGCATCGTCTGGGAATCTGGGCGCTCCGCTTCCTGCTCATCGCACTCGCCGTCACGCCGCTGCGGCAACTGACGGGACAGACGGTGCTCATCCGATTCAGGCGGATGCTCGGGCTGTATGCCTTCGCCTACGCGAGCCTGCACCTGACCGCATATCTGGTGCTGGACCTGCGCGGCTACTGGCTGCAGATCTTCGAGGAGATCGTGAAGCGGCCCTACATCACCGTCGGTTTCGCGGCTTGGCTGCTGCTGGTGCCGCTGGCCGTGACGTCGACCACGGGCTGGATCCGTCGCCTTGGCAAGCGCTGGGCGATGCTGCACAGGCTGGTCTACGCCATCGCCGTGCTCGCCGTGCTGCATTTCTGGTGGCTGGTGAAGTCCGACATCCGCGAACCGGCGCTTTACGCAGGCATTCTCGCGGTACTGCTCGGCTGGCGGCTGTGGTGGCGCTTGCGCAGGCATCCTGGAGGACGCCGGACGTGACACGCCCGGCTCAGTCGCCGCCGAGCAACAACAGCGCCGAGATCACGCCCGCCAGCATCAGGGCTGCAAGCAGCAGCCACGGCAGGCGCAGGCCGCTGCGGCGCGTCGGCGTGAGCGGCAGTTCGATGCCATCCGGCTCCTCGGCCGGCTTCGGCGGCGGAGGCGTCGTCACCGACGGCGCCTCGATCACGAACCGGTGATGCAGGTCGAACACGATCTGGTCGCCCGGCGACAGCACGGCATCGCGCACCATCTCGCCATTCACCAGGCTGCCATCCCCGCTGCCCAGGTCGCGCAGCACGATCCGGTTGCCGATCATTTCGATGCGGGCATGGCGCTCGGCGAAGTCGGGATCGTCGATGCGGATGTCGGCTTCATCGCTCCGGCCGACCAGACGAGGTGCTTCCAGCGTGAAACTGCGCCCATGGTGCCGTCCGCCCACGCCACGCACGACCACGCGGCAGTCGCCGCGGAACTCGCCGGGCACGTGGCGAAGGGCATCGGGCAAGGGCTCGACCCGGCGCACCGAGGCCAGGACCATTTCGACACCATCGAGATAGATCGCGTCGCCAAGGCGCAGCATCGCCATGCGTCGCACGGGGCGCCCGTTGACATGGATGCCGCGGGCACCATCGGCGACCGTCATCCACACGCCACGCCGATCCACGTACAGACGGATCGCCGGAGCATCGCCTTCCGCCGTTCCCACCAGACCCACCGTATCGCCGATGCGCCCGATGCCATGCACGCCGGGACCCAGCGGCATTTCGGGGTGGTGGTGTTCGGGGAACCGGAGCTTCAGGCCTTCCATCGGCACGCAATCTAACACGCAGGCCGCGCCCTTGAAGGGTGGGGATGTCGATTCGACAAGGGCGGTAGCGTTAGACTCGCGGGCCAACCGAAGCTCGTGCCGCCAGGAGAACCCATGTCCGCGATCGACATCCGCCACCCGCATTCGCTGACCAAGCCCCAGGCGCGCAAGGCGATCGAAGAGGTCGCGGAAAAGCTGGCCGAACGCTTCGACTTCCAGTGGGAATGGGACGGTGACCTGCTGCACTTCAGCCGGTCAGGTGTCGACGGCCGGATCGCGCTTTCGCCCAAGGACCTGCACGTCACCGCCAAACTCGGCTTCCTGGTCGCGATGTTCAAGGATTCGATCGAACAGGAAATCCGCCGCGTGCTCGACGAACGCTTCAGCTGAGCCCCACGCCGTCACACTTTCGCCTCAGCGATTGCGCATCCGCCTCGACCCACCGCGGGGCGTGGCCTCCGGCGGGTGCGCATCCGGCAGCGGATCGAACGGACGAGGGTGCCCCGCGAACAGTCTCCGCGACACCTCGCGTTCGCATCGCTCGATGTCGGCGATGAACCCCGCGATGTCGTCGAGCTTGGCGTAGGCCCCGAACCCGCGCTCCAGGAACGACTGCAGTTCGCCCAGCCCCGCAGCGCGCGCCGGCCCTCGCAGCACCGCCAACAGCGTGGAGACGCCCCGGGTACGCAGCGCATGGCCCAGACCATACCCGGCGACCACGATCAGGTCGATCTGGTGCGCCCGCAGGCGCGGCAGTCCCACCTCCCTGTAGGCCTTGCCGTAGAGCGCGTCATCCAGCGTCGTCCGGCGCGGTGCGAGCCGCTGGAGCGTCTCTGCCATCCGAAGGTCGAAAGCATGGCTCAAGGTGCCCAGCTCGATCGCATCGGCCAGCGTTTCCAGCAGCGATTGCGGCAGTAGGCGCTGCATCTTCGGCACCACGCGCGCGATGTCGGCGTCCCGGCGGCTGAAATCCTGGTCGCCATACAGATCGGTGAGGAAGAACTCCGCTGCCCCGCGGCGCCTTGGATCGGTCATGAAGGCATCGAAACTCGTGGCCAATCGTGCGGCTTGCCAACGACGCACGATCGGCAGCCAGCGAAGGTCGTTGCGCGGCTCGAACTTGCGGTCATGGACCCGCTGGTGCCAGCGGAGCCTGCGTGAGAGCGCGGCGGCAACGGCCGGCTTGTCGAGCCTGCGGCGGCCATGGGCCAAGTCTGGCGTGACGATCTTCATCCTGACTGATGATCGGGGCGGCAGGACGTCGGGACAAGCCCGAACGTCCGATGCCTTGCGCCGATGGCATGCATTGATGCAGCGCAACGGATCGCGAACGGGCTTTGGGCTACACTCGACCAGACTCTCCCGTATCGCCTGCATGCTCTCACTTCACGCCGCCACCCGGCGCACTGCCTCGGCCCGCACCGGCCGCCGCTCATCCGCCAAACCCGCCCCGTCTTCCGCCCGCATCGGCCTGGCCATCGCTGGCGGAGGGCCGATCGGCGCCATGTACGAACTCGGTGCCCTGCGCGCCCTCGACGAAGCCTTGGACGGCGTCGACCTGACCCGCATGGACTGCTACGTCGGGGTCAGCAGCGGTGCGTTCCTCGCCGCCGGGCTGGTCAATCGCATGACGACCGCCGAGATGTGCCGGATCTTCATCACCGGCGACAGCGACGACGTGCGCTTCCGGCCCGAGACCTTCCTCCGCCCGGCGGTGTTCGAATACCTGCGCCGGGCGTCGGCCCTGCCGAAACTGACCTTCGACTGGTGGGCCAGCCTGCTCAGCCCGCGCGAGTCGCGGCTGTCGGACTTCATGGTCCGTTTCGGCAGCGTGGTTCCCACCGGCCTGTTCGACAACAGCGAAGTGGAGCGCTTCCTGCGCGAGATCTTCTCCCGCCGCGGCCGCACCAACGACTTCCGCAAGCTCGAACGCGACCTGTTCGTGATCGCGGTGGACCTCGACAGTGGCGAGGCCGTGCGCTTCGGCGGCGAGGACTGGCGCGACATCCCGATCTCCAAGGCGGTGCAGGCCAGCGCCGCCCTGCCCGGCCTCTATCCGCCGGTCGAAGTCAGCGGCCGGCACTACGTCGACGGCGCCCTGCGCCGGACCATGCACGCCTCGGTGCTGCTCGAACGCGGAGTCGACCTGTTGATCGGCATCAACCCGCTGGTACCGTTCGACTCGACCAAGGTCGACAGCGACGCCGGCCGCCACGACGGCATCGATCCGCACCGCATCTGGCAGGGGGGGCTGCCGGCGGTGATGTCGCAGACCTTCCGGACCCTGCTCCAGTCCCGGATGCAGGTCGGGCTCGCGAAATACGCGCAGCAATACCCGGACATCGACCAGTTGATCTTCGAACCCAACGCGAACGACGGCGAGATGTTCTTCACGAACGCCTTCAGCTTCGGCAACAGGCGGCGACTCTGCCAGCTCGGCTACCGGAATACTCTCCAGGATCTCCGCCAGCGGGTGGAATCGCTGGAACCGCTGCTCGCCGCGCACGGCATCCGCCTGCGCCACGACATCCTCGAAGACCGCCACCGCACGGTACTCACCGGGCTGGGCGCGGCACCGCCACGCAGCACGGAAACGACCGCGAAACTGCGACGTGCCCTCGACGAAACCGAACACCTGATCCGCAAGCGCGGACGCGGCTGATCGCCCCATTCCCGCCATTGCCGTTCGCGCATGGCGCCGATGGGCAATGGCGCGCGTGACGGGCCGCGGTGCGCTGTCGCAAACGCGCAACCTCGTGTGAATACTCTAGACACGACGCGCATTCTCTTGCGCAATCGATCACCTGCCCGCTCGGAGGGCACATGGCCAAGTTCAAGAAGACCGCATCGAAGAAGAGCACCGCGAAGGCCGCTGGATCGCAGGCCGAAGCCGAGCGCCTGTCGAAGTCCCTCAGCGAATCCGCACAGCAGATCTGGCTTGCCGGCGTCGGCGCGTTCTCGCGCGCACAGGCCGAAGGCACGAAGCTGTTCGAAGGCCTCGTCAAGGAAGGCATGGGTCTCGAGCAGACCATGCGCAAGTTCGCCGGTGGCCGCGCCGAAGTGGTCCGCGATGCCGTCGAGAACCGCGTCGGCCAGGCCCGCGAACGCGCCACAGACACCTGGGACAAGCTGGAGAAGGTCTTCGAAGACCGCGTCCAGCGCGCCCTGGTCAAGCTCGGCGTCCCGAGCCGTGAAGACCTCGCCGACCTCAGCGACCGCGTCGAAGCGCTGACCGCCGAGCTCCGTCGCCAGGGTGGCGCCAAGCCGGCCGCGGCGCGCAAGACCGCCACGAAGAAGCCTGTGAAGGCCGCCAAAGCCGCCAAGGCGCCGGCGACCCGCAAGCCGGCCAAACGCGCACCGCGCAAGGCCAAGGTCGTCGCAGAGTCCCAGGACGCCTGATTTCCGCACCTCCCCCACTCTCTCTCGTCGCGCAAGCGACGTCCCTTAGGCAGCAACCCTGCCGCTTGACCCGTCGATCCAGCACGAAGTCCGTAGCTCCCCTCCCCTCACGGCTTCCGATCGACGGGTTTCTTTTATTCGCCGCGATCATTCGCGGCAAAACGAAAGGCAGCCACCCGGCTGCCTTTCGCGTTTCCCCAGTCGGGAAGGACGCCGTTACCAGTGCACGCCGCGCATCAGGGCGGCGAACGCGATCTGCTCCTGGCTGGGCTGCTCTTCCTTCAAGGCCTTGCGGTCGCCCTTGGCCGCCGCCGAGTCCGGGAAGAGCTCGAACGCGGTATTCATGATGACCTCGTACGCCTTGGGCGCGACCGCATTGAGCAGCGCAGAGAAGATGCCGAGGCGCGTCGCGATGCGACTGGGCTTCTCGATGATGCCCTTCACCACGAGATCCGCGGCTTCGTCCGTGCTGAGCGTCGGCACGCTTTCGTACATCTTGGTCGGCGCGATCATCGGCGTGCGCACCAGCGGCATGTTGATCGTCGTGAAACTGATGCCCTTGCCCGACAACTCGCCCTGTGCGCAGCGGCTGAACGCGTCCAGCGCCGCCTTCGATGCCACGTAGGCCGAGAACCTCGGCGAATTGGCCAGCACGCCGATCGAGCTGATGTTGATGATGTGGCCCTTCCGGCGCTGCACCATCGTCGGCATGAAGCCCATGATCAGGCGCAGGCAGCCGAAATAGTTCAGTTGCATGGTGCGCTCGAAGTCGTGGAAGCGGTCGTAGCTCAGCTCGATCGAGCGGCGGATCGAACGGCCGGCGTTGTTCACCAGGATGTCGACGTGCCCATGCTCCTTGAGGATCATCGCCACCAGTCGGTCGCAGTCGGCCATGTCCGCCAGATCGGCGGTGTAGGCAAAGACCTTTCCGCCCTTGGCCTTCATCTCGTCACGGGCCTTGAACAGTTCTTCCTCGCCGCGGGCGACAATAATCGTGGTGGCGCCGGCTTCGGCCACCCGCTGCGCGCTGGACAAGCCGATCCCGGACGAGCCCCCCGTGATCACCACGACCTTGCCCTTCACCCGCCCCTTGAGGCTGCGATCGATGAACAGGTCCGGGTCGAGGTGGCGCTCCCAGTAGTCCCACAGGCGCCAGGCGTAGGTCTCGAGGCGCGGCACGGCAATGCCGCTGCCCTTGAGCGCGCGCTCGGTCTCGCGGTTGTCGAATCGCGTCGGGTACGTGATGAACTTCAGCACTTCCTTCGGGATCTTGAAGTCGCGCAGCAGCATGCCGACGAAGCGCTTCACCGGCGGCAGGCTGCCGACGGCGCCACGGATCCCGCTGGGGACGAAGGCGAACATGCGCGCATCCAGTCGCATGGTCATCTCCGGCGCATGTCCCGCCCGGGCGAAGGTGTTCAGCACTTCGCCGACGCGCATCGGCTCCGGGTCGACCAGGTGGAAGCAGTGCCCGTCGAGCTTCGGCTTGTGCGCGATGTGGTCCATGGCGTCGGCCACGAAATCCACTGGCACCACATTGATCCGGCCACCCTCGATGCCGAGCATCGGCATCCACGGCGGCAGCATTTCACGCATCTTCTTGAGCAGCGTGAAGAAATAGTACGGCCCGTCGATCTTGTCGATCTCGCCGGTCTGCGAATGGCCGACGACCATGCCCGGGCGATAGATGCGCCACTTGACGCGCTTCTCCCGGCGCACCAGGCCTTCGGAGTCATGCTTGGTCCGCAGATAGGGGTCATCGAGGCCTTCCGCCTCGTCGAACATGTCTTCGCGGAAGATGCCCGGGTACAGGCCCGCTGCCGCGATCGAACTGGTGTGATGGAAGCAACCGGCACCGATCGCCGCCGCGAGATCCAGTGCGTTCTGCGTACCGTCGACATTCGCCTTACGCTGGCTTTCCGCACTGGCGGTGAGGTCGTAGATCGCGGCCAGATGGAAGAAGTGCTTGATCTTCCCGGTCAGCAGCTTGAGCTGGGCGGCGGCCACGCCGCATTTCGCGGCGGTCATGTCGCCGTGCACCGCGATGACGCGCTTGGGATCCCAGCCCAGCTTCCTGGCCAGCGCGTCGAACTTCTTCTGCGAATCCTTGCGCACCAGCACGTAGATCGTGCCCTTGCGCTTGAGCAGGTTGCCGACGAGGTAGCGCCCGATGAATCCGGTAGCGCCGGTCACGAAATAGCTCATATCCTTGCCCTCATGGGATCAGGCCCGCGGCGCGGTCCGAAGCGGTTAAGTTGCCAGAGCCGGCGGGCAAGAACAATCCGCCGCCGTAGGGTCTGGCGGAGCATGCCGGGGGGCGCGTCGGGATCGCCGGACGGCATCGTATTGACCCGCCGGCCCGGCCCATGCTGTCATGCCGCATCGACGGAGGAATCGAAACCATGTCCGATTTGCAGAAGCTGTTCGAACAAGCCGCCAAGGACGTCCAGGGCCTGTCCGAACGTCCCGACAACGACACCCTGCTGCGTCTGTACGCCCTCTACAAGCAGGGTTCCGAGGGCGACGTGCACGGCGACAAGCCCGGGTTCTTCGATTTCGTCGGCACGGCCAAGTACGAAGCATGGGCCAAGCTGAAAGGCACGTCGAAGGACGATGCGATGAAGAAGTACGTGGACACGGTCAAGAAGCTGGTCGGCTGATCCGCCCGTTCGCTGCACCAGGCAGCCCGCCTCGATGGCAAAGCAGACTCGACAGCGCATCCTCGATGCCTCCCTTGCGATGTTCAACGCGCAGGGTGAGCCGAATGTCACCACGAACCACATCGCGGACGAGCTGGAAATCAGCCCGGGGAACCTGTACTACCACTTCCGCAACAAGGACGACATCATCGAGCAGCTCTTCGCACGCTACGAAGAGCGCATGGACAACGCCCTGGCCTCGCCATCCGGCCGCCTGCCGGAACTCGAGGACATCTGGCTGCAGTTGCACCTGGTGTTCGAGTGCATCTGGGATTACCGCTTCCTGTATCGCGACCTCGTCGAGATCCTCAGCCGCAACCGTCGCATGCGCATGCGCTTCGCGCGCATCCTCAAACGTGCCGACGACCGTGCCCACATCGTCATGCGCGGGCTGTGCCAGGCGGGTGTCATGCGCGCCTCGGCAGACGAACTCGATGCCGCATCGACGAATGTCCTGGTGCTGTCGACGTTCTGGCTCAACTACTCCTCGGCCCGAGGCGACCGCGACGAACAGGTCGCGATCCGGCAGGGCATCGTGCAGGTGATGATGCTCCTGGCCCCGTTCCTGCGCGATGCCGAACGGGTACATCTGAATACGCTGATCCGCGCTTATCTGGATTGACCGCCCGTGGCGGCGGGACGTCGAAACCGTGCGCAAGCCTGCAGAATCGAGCGCCTTGCCCGGCTAGAGTCGCTCTTGCAGGGGATCATGGAAAAGGAGCTTTCGATGAAGCGTTCCAGGATGATGGCCTTGATGGCAGGCCTGACGTTGGCGATCTCGGCACTCAGCGCTGATGCTGTCTGCAGGCCGAATCCGTGCTACCGCCAGATGGTCGAGTGCAGGGCAAGCGGCATTCCCTACTACGAATGCTATGCCCGCTACGAAGATTGCCTCATGCGTTACGGGTGTCCGATTCCCTGAGCCAAGCGTCCGGCAAGCCGCCAGTCGTCCACTTTCGACCGTTCACTCAGCCTCTGCCTTCTGCCGATTGCGTGCATCGACGCCGTCATGGACGCTTGATCTCGCAGGGGGCTCATACGACAAGGACATGTTCATGAATACTGTGTTGAAGACCAGTGCGCTCGTCATCTCGATCGCGGTTCTGTTTGCACTCCCGAATGGAAAGGCAAACGCCTCGTCTCCCTGGTACTGCTATCAGCAATACCAGGAATGCCTTGCCTACGGTGGCGATCCCTGGTCATGCGAGGTCGAATACTATTACTGTCGCGGCATGCAGATTCCGGCAAAAATGCCGGCCGTGCATGCAGCAGGCAACAAGCGCGACTGACCGCAGATCATCGATCGCAAAAAAGGGCGCTTTCCAGCGCCCTTTTTCATTCGGCAGTAGAACTCTGATGCTTCAGCCGCGACGCGTGCGGCGTGCCACTTGCTTCTTCGCGACGGCAGCGCGCCTGGACTTCTTCGCCACCGGCTTGCGGCCGCGACGCACGACACGCTTGGACTTGCCTTGCCTCAACTTCGCGACCAGCGGCGACAGCGCATCTTCCACGACCGCATTCATGCGTTCCGCACCAGCCTCGATGCGATCACGCAGGTCGGTCGTTGCCGCCGTTGCGCGCGAACGCGCCTTCTGCATCGCGGCCATGACATCCTGGCGGGCGCGCACGGCGCGATCGGCTGCCGTACCCGCGGTCGAGACCGCGCGACGACTTGCAATGGAAACGAAACCGAGGCCGGCCAGCCAGAAATGACGCGGGCTCGCGGTCGGTGCGATACGGGGGGAGGTCTTGCGTGCCATGGATGGACTCCGTTGCATGTGGCGCCGGAAAACCCGGCTCGGGACAGCAACAGACTGCGCCGTATGGTAAGAGCAAACACACTATGTCTCGCTCCCGAGCCACAGTCGGTCCGGACAGCTCGACAGGACTTGCCTGTCGCCGCGACTCGCGGGATGCTCCATGCACATTTCGGAGGAAACGAACGATGGCCAAATCCACCTGGGCCCCCTTCCCGCATGATGCAAAAGGCTTCGCCTACGCCGGCGATGCACTCAAGAAAGCCTGGCCCAAGCTGCATGCAGGCGACTGCGAACCCTTCCCGGATGCCAAGCGCGCCGCTGTACTGATCAAGGCGGCCGGGAAGGCCGCCCCCAAGGGGCTGGATGCCGACGCGCTGTCTGAGGCGCTCCAGGAAGCCTGGCGCAAGTTCCATGGCGGTGATTTCAAGGCTGCGTTCGAGGCCGGGGAGGCGCTGGGACCGATCGGCACCTCTGTCGCAATCAAGGCACTCGGCATCCATGCCACCTATCTGGTCGACTCGGACGCCGAGAAGCTGAAGCGTTTCGAACAGGCCGCAAAGCTCGCCGAAGCGGCGATCAAGGCGCTTCCCGACGAGGCCAACAGCCACTATCGCCACGCTTTCGCCCTCGGTCGTTACAGCCAGGGGGTGTCGATCGCAAAGGCCCTGAAGGAAGGCATCGCCGGCAAGGTCAGGGCCTCGCTGGAGACCGCACTGGAGCTGGCACCGAAACACGCCGAAGCTCACACCGCGATGGCCCTGTACCACGCAGAGATCATCTCGAAGATCGGCGCGATGATCGGCGGCCTCACCTACGGCGCCAAAGCAGCCGACGCCGAAAAACACATCAAGGAAGCCCTCAAGCTGACACCCGCCTCCCCCATCGCCCTGGTCGAGTACGGCAACGTGCTGATGCTCCTGCACGGCGACAAGAAGGAAGACGATGCCGCCGCCGCATACGAGAAGGCCGCCGGCACCAAGCCTCAGGACGCGATGGAAGCGCTAGACGCCGCCTACGCGAAGTCCGAAATCGAGTGATTCAGGGTGCCGGCGGCGGCCGATGACGGCCGCTTGCCTCCTCGCCACGTCCTCCGTACAATGGCCGCCCGCGACATCGGGCGGTTAGCTCAGCGGTAGAGCATTGCCTTCACACGGCAAGGGTCGCAGGTTCGAACCCTGCACCGCCCACCATTTAATTCAACGACTTAGGCCACCTCCGCAGGTGGCCTTTTTCGTTGTACGGATCGTGATACGGATATCCGTTTTAGCTAGACAGCAGATACTTTCTTGCTACGCTGACTATGGCGCAAAAGCTGACCTGTGGATGCGCAAGTACGCCCTTAGCGGGGCAGGCGGGGTGGCTTAGCGGTTGCTCAATGGGGTTGGGTAAGTTTGGTCCCCGCACTCTTCCCGGCTGTGCCGGCAAAGAGCACGTGGACAAGCCCAAGCCGTGCCTGATTTCGAATTTGCTTCTGCGAGTGCACTCGCAGAAGCGACCTCGTAGCAACGCAACGATAAAGCGACGTCCCCCCGGTTTTGAGTAGCGCCCGGATCTGGAGTCCAATTCCCCAACACGAGGAGATTGGACGTGAAGAAGCGTTTTTCCGAAGAGCAGATCTTCGAGAACGATGTCATCAAGGACGTTCTGCGAAAAAAGCCCTGACCGCACCGGCGCGATGCGAGCCTGTGCGGCAGTTGATCGATCGGGGCCTGAGCGAGCGGCGCTCGCTCAGGCTCGTGCAGATGAGCGCCAGCGCATTCCGCTACGTGCCGCGCCAGGACGGCAACAGGGAGCTGCACGAGCGCATCCAGGCCCTCGCGCAGCGCTACAAGCGTTACGGCGTCGGGATGATCCACCTCAAACTGCGACAGCCAGGGATGATCGTGAACTACAAGCGCGTGGAACGGCTGTACCGGGAAGCGAAGCTGCAGGTGCGACGGCGCAAGCACAAGAAGGTGCTGATCGGCGAGCGGCAGCCGTTGCTGCGTCCGACTGCGGCCAACCGGGTGTGGTCGATGGGCTTTGTGTTCGATCGGACCGCCGACGGCCGTATTCTCAAATGCCTGATGATCATCGACGACGCCACCCACGAGGCGGTGGCCATCGAGGTCGAACGTACCATCTCCGGCCTGATGCTGACGCGCGTGCTTGATCGTCTGACGTTCACCCGCAGTTTGCCGAAGATCATCCGCACCGACAACGGCAAGGAAGTCTACGGAAAGGCAATGGTGATGTGGGCCCACGAACGCGGCGTCGAGCTGCGCCTGATCGAGCCGGGAAAAACCGAATCAGAACGCTCATGTCGAATCGTTCAACGGCCGCCTGCGCGACGAATGCCTCAATGAGCACTGGTTCACCAGCCTGCTGCAGGCCCCCACCATCATCGAAACCTGGCGCCACGAGTACAACGATGAGAAACCGAAGAAGACCCTCGGCGGGCTGACGCCTGCCGACTATGCAAGGCAACTGGCAACTCAGTTACCCTAACCCCGGACTCCAAACAGCCCCGCTACTGAAACCGGGGGACGTCGCCCTCACCCCACCCTACCCCGCGAAACCACCAATACCCCCGCCGCGACCAGCACCGTGCCAGCCACCTGCCAAACCCCCATCGGCTCGTGCAGGATCAGCAGGCTCAGCACGATCGTGGACACCGGGCCGATCATGCCGATCTGTGCGGCGGGGCCGGAGCCGATGCGGCGGATGCCCATCATCGTGGCGAGCACGGGGAGCACGGTGCAGAGCGTGCCGTTGAGCAGCGAGAGCGCGTAGACCTCGCAGGCGACGTCGGCGAGCGGCATCGGTTGCAGGATCAGGTACTGGCCGATGCACAGCAGGCTGGCGACGATGCTGGCGTAGGCGGTGAGGCGGACCGCGCCGATGCGGCCGACGAGTTCGCCGCTGCCGTAGAGATAGGCGGCATACGAGAGCGCGCTGCAGAACACGAGCGTGCTGCCGATGAGCGTGCCCTCCCCGTCCACACGCAGGTCGTGGCCGAAGGCGAGCGCGACGCCGAGATAGCTCACGCCGAGCGCGATCCACTGCAGCCGCGAGGGCCAGCGCCGCGCGAGCAGCACGCCGATCAGCAGCACCAGGGTGGGCGTGAGGTAGAGGATGACGCGTTCGAGCGTGGCCGAGATGTAGGCCAGGCCGAGGAAATCGAACAGGCTGGCGAGGTAATAGCCGCTGGCGCCGAGCGCGAGGATGCGCCAGCGGTCGCCGGCCTGCAGCGGTGCGGCGCGGCGCGCGGCCCACACGGCCATCGCAACGAAGAACGGCAGCGCGACGACCATGCGCAATGCCAGCAGGGTGACGGCATCGACACCGTGCCGGTAGCAGAGCTTGACGATGATGGCCTTGCCGGAGAACGCGACCGCGGCGCATGCGACGAGCAGCACGCCGAGCGGATCGAGCCGGCGCGCGTCCGGCATGGCGGCACCGCTCATGCGTCGGCGCGCAGCGCGGCTTCGATCAATGCGCGGATGGCGCGTGCGGCCGAGGCCGCAAGCGCGTCGTCGTACGCGAACGAATCCTCGTCCATGTAGATGCGCTGGCTGATCTCCAGCTGCACGGCATCGATGCCGTTCGCGGGATCGCCGTAGTGCCGGGTGATGTAGCCGCCCTTGAAGCGGCCGTTGAGCACCCAGTCGTAGTCGTGTTGCGACGAGAGCGCGGCTTCGATGCGCGCCTGTCGCGCGGGTGCGCAACTCGTGCCGGCAGCGGTGCCGATGTTGAGGTCCGGCAGACGGCCGTCGAACAGGAACGGGCACTCGCCGCGGATGGAATGGCCTTCCCACAGCAGCACGCGGCCGTGCTGCGCGCGCAGGCGGTCGAGTTCGCCGCGCAGCGCGTCGTGGTACGGGCGCCAGTACGTGTCGACGCGCGCCGCGACTTCGTCCGGCGTGGGTTCCTGCTCCGGCAGATACACCGGGTCGCCGGAGAAACGGACGATCGGGCACAGGCCGGTGGTGTTCTGCCCGGGATACAGCGAGACGTCGTCGGGCGGGCGGTTGAGGTCGACGACGTAGCGCGAGTATTGCGGCACGAGGATCGAGGCGCCGAGGTCGCGGGCGAAGGCGTACAGCCGCGACACGTGCCAGTCGGTGTCGGGTGCGCGCCGCGCCTCGGGCGTCATGCGCGCGGCGAGGTCGTCGGGGATGCGGCTGCCGTCGTGCGGCAGGCTGACCAGGAGCGGCGCGGTGCCGCGATGCAACGTGCAGATGTCCATGGCGGGCAGTTTAACCGGCGTCCGGCTCAGGGCCTCAGGTGCTTCTCGAAGAAACCCATCGCGGCGCGATGCGCGCGCAGCCAGTGCGCGTGGCGCAGGAACCAGTGGTCTTCGTCGGGAAAGACCAGGGTTTCCACCGGCGCCTCGCGGTCGCGCAGGCGCCGCACCAGGTCGATGCCATGGCTGAACTTCACCGCGCGGTCGTCGTCGCCGTGGATCAGCAGCACCGGCGAGCGCCAGCCGTCGAGGTGTTCGACCGGCGACGAGCGGCCGGCCAGTTCCAGTTCGTGCGGACGCAGGCCCCACAGGCCGCTGTTGTCGCCACCCTTGGCGCTCTCGCGCCAGTCGTGCACGCCGTGGCGATCGACGCCGGCCGCGAACAGGTCGGAATTGCGCGCCAGCGCCATCGCCGTGAGGAAACCGCCGTACGAACCGCCGTAAACGCCGATGCGCGCGCGGTCCACGTCGGCACGCGCGGCCAGCCACGCCTGCGCGGCCAGCACGTCCTGGTATTCGCTCGCGCCACGCGGGCCCTGCCCCGGCGCGCGGCGATAGGCCTGGCCGTAGCCGGTGCCGGCGCGGAAATTCAGCGCGAGCACGACGAAGCCGCGACTGGCCAGCCACTGCTGGTTGGCGTAATCGCTGTAGTAGTAGGCGCCGGGATGCCAGCCGGCGAGCATCTGCCGGATCGGGCCGCCGTGGAGGTAGAGCAGCGCCGGGCGCGGCCCGCGATGCGTGGCCGGCGGCAGGAAGACCTGCGCATGCACGGTCAGGCCATCGGCGGCCTTGAACGTCACCGACTGCGGCACGACGAGTCGATCGAGCGGGAATTCCGCCGGCAACGTCGCCGGGAAGATGCGGCGCGGGTCGCCGCCGCGTGCGGAGATCACCGCGATGGCCGTCGGCAGGCGCGCATCGGCATGGCGGAACGCGATCGTGCCATCGGCCAGCACCAGCGGATCGCTGGCGATGGCGTCGCGCGCGGTCAGGCGCAGCGGTGCGCCATTGCGTGCGCGGAACAGCTGGCGATGATCGATGCCGTCACAGTTGGCGCTGTAGACCAGCGTGCCGTCAGCGCCGAGCGCGGCGGACTCCACTTCGCATTCGCCGCGCGAGAGCGACATCGGCGTGCCGCCATCGGCTGCGAGCGCGTACCAGTGCAGCCAGCCGTTTTCTTCCGACGCGAACAGCAGCCGTCCATCGCGCGCCCAGCGCAGCGGCGTGTCGACGGCGAACTGCGCGTAGCCACCGGCGCGATCGTTCGAACGAAAGACGCGGTGGCCTTCGCCAGTCTCGACATCGGCCACCCAGATCTCGAACGCCTGCGCGGCGGTCAGGTTGAAGGCTTCGCCCGGCCGCAGCGCAGGCTGGCGAAGCCACGCGACACGGCGACCATCCGGCGACCATACCGGCGCGCTGTCGATCGAAAAGTCCGGCGCCATCCAGCGCACGCTGCGCGCGGCCAGGTCGAGCACGCCGACGAAGGCGCGGTCGCCGCGATGGCTGGTGAACAGCAATTGCGTGCCGTCGGGCGAGAACGCCACGGCGGCATTCGCGCCGCGATTCTTCAGCAGCGGATCGACACACCAGGCCGGCGCAGCGGCGCCCGGACGTGCGACGCAGCCGACGCTGCGCCCCTGCACGATGAGCGCGTCGCCGCCCGGTGCGAACAGCGCGCCGCGACCGGGCGCGATGCGCTGCGGCGGCGCAGAACCATCCGTCGGCACCAGCCACACCGCCTGCTCCGCGCCGTCGGGGTCGCTGGTGGGATTGAGCACCACGCCGGCTGCGTCGGGCGCGCCGCCGCGCACGTAGGCAAGCCAGCGGCCATCGGCGCTCAATGCCAGCGCGGCCAGCGCCTGGCCATCGTCTTCTGTGTATGCGGACAGCCGTTTCGGCGCGTAGTCCGGCGCGCGCGCGACCCAGACGTTGCGCACGCCGCGTTCCGACGATGCCCAGCCGATCACCGGCGCATGCGAAGCCGCGACCGGCGGCTCCGGGCGCGGTGCGGACATCAGCGCTTCGATCGTGGGGCGCGTGGACGGCGATTCGGCGCGCACGATGCCGGAGACTGCGAGACACGCGAGACACACCATGCCGAACGCCTGCATCCACTGCGCTGCCTTGCTGCCCTTCCGTTGGTTGCTTTGCATGCGTTGGCGTCCTGTGTCGTGCGATGCGGTTCGATGCGATGCGTGCATCAGCGCATCAGCACCACTTCCTCGGCGCTGGTGGGATGGATCGCGACGGTGTCGTGCAGGTCGTCGAGCGTGGCGCCGAGTTTCACAGCGACCGCGAAGCCCTGCAGGATCTCGTCTGCGCCCTCGCCCAGCAGATGGAGGCCGACCACGCGCCGTTCCTCGCCGACGCAGACCAGCTTGAACAGACTGCGGCGCGGCGATTCTGCCAGCGCGTGCAGCATCGGCCGGAAATCGGCGCGATAGACATGCACCGCGTCTCCGTGTCGCGCACGCGCTTCCGCTTCGTCGAGACCGACGCGCGCCAGCGGCGGCTTCGAGAACACGACGGTCGGCACCAACTCGCGATCGAGCGCACGCGCACCGTCGCCGAACACACGGTCCATCGCGCGCCGCGCAGCGGCGATGGCAACCGGCGTCAGTGCGGGATCGGTGGTGATGTCGCCGACCGCGAACACGCCGTCGACGTTCGTCGCGTTGAAGGCATCGACCACGATGCGGCCGCGTTCGTCGCGCGCCACGCCTGCAGCGTCGAGGCCGAGATCGTCGCTGTTCGGGGTGCGGCCGGTGGCGAAGAGCAATGCGTCGAAGCGATCGCTGGTAGCACCGGTTTCGTCGCGCAGGCGGATGCCTTCATCATCGGGTTCCACGGCGGCAAGCCGGTGACCGAAATGCAGGCGCATGCCGGATTGACGGTAATCGTCGGCCAGTCGTGCGGCGAGTTCGGCATCGAAGCCGTCGAGCAGCCGCGTGCCGCGCACGAACAGTTCGACCTGGCTACCCAATGCCTGCAGCACGCCGGCGAATTCGACCGCAATGTAGCCGCCGCCGACGATGGCCAGGCGCGGCGGTGGCGCAGTCCATTCGAACACGTCGTCGGACATGCCGCCGAGTTCGGCGCCGGGCACGTCGGGACGGCGCGGTCGGCCTCCGGTGGCGATCACCACGTACTCGGCCTGCAGGACTTCGCCGCTATCGCAGGCGACGCTGTGCGCGTCGAGCAATCGCGCGCGCGCCGGGACAACTGTGATGCCGTGTTCGTCGAGCTTGCGGCGATAGGCCGCATGGATGCCGTCGATGTAACGCTGGCGATGCGCGAGGAACTTGGGCCAGTCGAGCGCGGGTGACGGGACGTCGAAGCCCAGCGGCTTCGCCAGGCGCAGGCGATCGGCCAGATCGGCTGCAAGCCACATCGCCTTCTTCGGCACGCAGCCGACGTTGACGCAGGTGCCGCCGAGCAGCGCGGGTTCGCACAGCGCGACTCGCGCGCCGTGCGACGCAGCGCGGAAGGCCGCCGCAAGGCCGCCGGACCCGCCGCCGATCACCACGAGGTCGAATCGACGCTGCGGCGCGGTCACACGAAACGCTCCGGCCGATACGGCGCGGGATCGATCGCCGGCGCGCGTGCCGCCATCAGGTCTGCAAGCAATTGCGCGCTGCCGCAGCTCATGCCGACGCCCATCATGCCGTGACCGGTATTCATCCAGACCCTGCGCATGCCCGGCGCACGACCGATCAGCGGCATGTCGTCGCGACTCATCGGCCGCCACCCGAACCATTTCTCGCGAACCTCGGGGCCGACCGGTTCGTGCAGGTATTCGCGCGCGCCGCGCTCCAGCGCGCCGAGGCGGCGGGCATTGAGCGTGTCGTCGAAACCGGAGAACTCCATCGTGCTGCCGAGGCGATAACCGCTGCCCCAGGCCGTGACGCAGACCGAGCGCTCGCGCAGCACCAGCGGGCGCTTCGGCACCCGCGTCGGCGCGCTGTAGGTGATCGAATACCCCTTGCCCGGCTGGATGATGCGCTTCAGCCATGGCAGACCCATGGCATCGGCGGATTGCGCGCTCCACGCGCCGAGCGCGAACACGGCGTTGCGTGCGCGCATGGCGTCATGGTCGGTGTAGGCGATCACGCCCTCGCGGTCTTCGCGCAGGCTGTGCAACGAACAGTGTTCGACGATCTCGCCGCCGCGTTCGCGGATGGCGCGCGCCAGTTCGGCGAGATAGCGGTCGGGACGCAATGCGGCGTCGCCGGAAAAACGCAGCGCGCCGGCAACGCCGGGCTTCAGCGCGGGTTCTTCGGCTTCGAGCCGTGCGCCATCGATCACGTCCACCGACACGCCCAGTTCGCGCAGCAGCGGGATTTCGCGCTGGCCGTGCGCGAAGGCGCGCGGATTGCGGAAGACGTAATCCTCGCCGGATTCGACGAATTCGCAGTCGAGACCGTAACGCGCGATCCAGTCGCCGAGGCGGCGGCGCGAGTCGTCGAGCAAGGCGTGCTTGCCGCGCGCACTGGCTTCCCAGTCGCGGAGGTTGCAGCGCTTCGAGAAACCGAGCAGCCAGCGCCACAGCAGCGGGTCGTAGCGCGGCGGGATGTAGAGCGGTGCATCGGGCGTGAGCGCCCACTTCAGGGCCTTGAACACCGTGCCGGGCGCGGCCAGCGGCGGTGCGTGGCTGGGCGTGATGGTGCCGCAGTTGCCATGCGAGGCGCCGCTGCCGATGGTGCGCGATTCGATCAGGCGGACCGCGCGCCCGCTTTCCAGCAAGGCCAGCGCAGCGGTCAGGCCGCTGACACCACCGCCGATCACCAGTACGTCGTATTCCGCCATCGCTCCTCTTCCACCCTGCCGCTCGCGCCCGTTGACGGGCATTCAACCACGAACTGGCCGATTCAATCCGCGCGCCGCATCGCAGGCCAGTTCAGATAGGTCGCGGCGCGCCACAGCCATTCCATCGGTCCGAAGCGGAATCGCGCCATCCACCATCGACTGGCCATGACCTGCAACGCGAACAGAACGAGCACGAACGGCACCTGCCAGGCCCGCGGCAACTGGTCGAAGTAGCCCAGGCCGTAGTTGTAGAACAGCAGGGTGCAGATGACCGACTGCATCAGGTAGTTGGTCAGCGCCATGCGGCCCGCGGGCGCCACTGCGCGCAACACCGGCGCCAGCGACGTGGCGAGGCCCTTCTGGATCCAGGCGAGGTAACCCAGGCACATCAGCAAGGCACCGACCATCACCAGCAGGGTCGCGAAGCCGTTGGCGAACGTGACCACGGTGTACTCGGCGGTCGGCATCAGCCTGAACGAAACGAGGGTCATCGCAAGCCCGACCGGCAGCGCGCACCAGCGCAGCCACGCGTACAGGCGCGGGAAGCGCGCGGGCTCCGCGATGGCACCGCTGCGCACGAACCACATGCCCAGCAGGAACATGCCCAGGATCTGGCCGCCGGCGAACAGCAGGAAGAACAGCATCGTCGGCGCCTCGGCCGCACGATGCGCAAGCGCTTCGAGGAACGTGCCCGAGCCGAGGACGACGCGTTCGGCCGCGATCTGCGCCTGCATGCTCGCCGCCTCGGCCTGCATGATCTTGTCCATGCCGTCCGCGGCCCCGGGCGCCAGTCGCGCCATCGCTCCGAGCAGCAGCGGCCCGGCCGAGAACAGCCATGCCATCGCGTGGAAACCCAGCGCACACCACGGCAGGTAAGCCGTGGGCACGTGCCGGAACAGCACCAGCATCGCAAGCGCGATCAGTGCGTAGACGGTGAGGATGTCGCCCGACCAGATCACGATGAGGTGCACCAGGCCGATCGCCAGCAGCGCGAACGTGCGCCGCAGGTACAGCGCCACGAAGGGGCGGCCCGTCGCTTCTGCGCGGGCCATCATCACGGCGAATCCCATGCCGAAGAGCAGCGAGAACAGCAGGTAGAACTTGCCCTGCACCAGGATGTAGATCGCGGCATCGGCGATGCGATCGGCCCCGGTGAGCGCGGGATCGAGGCCGGTGATCGCGGCCATCATCGGGCCGACGAAGGCCTCGATGTTCATCAGCAGGATGCCCAGCAGCGCCCACCCTCGCAGCACGTCCATCGTTTCGATGCGATCACCGACCGCGATCGGCTGCAACGCGGGGTCATGGGTCATGCGGGTGTCCTGGACGAACAAATGGGCCTGCCATCTTCACCGAATCGCCATCCGCGGAAAACCCGCATCCGGCGAGCCGGCTCGAAACGAAGACGGCCCGCTCGCGCGGGCCGTCGTGATGACACAGTGCAGACTCGATCGGGCGGACTCGATCGGCAGGACTCGATCAATTGCCGCCCAGCGCCGCCTTCAGCGATGCGATCACCTTCGACGCCGCATCGTTGTCGGCCGGCACGCCGCGCGGATCGACCGCCGTGACCGTGCTGCCGTTGCCGCTTTCGCTGACGCGGATCAGGAACTTCTGGCCCTGGTAGTCGACGTCATAGGCACCCAGCAGCTGGGCGCGGCTGGCCACGGTCAGGCCGGGGATCGCGGCCAGGGCGTCGCCCACCCTGGCGAAGACCGAGGCACGGTCGCCGGCGACATTGAAGCCCAGCGCGCGCGCGGTGGTGCCGGCGGCCGTCAGCGAGGAACGGCTGACCGAGCCGGAGGAGGCATTGGCGGCACGCTCGGCTTCGGCCTGGTCGAACGCGGGCGGGAATTCCAGCGGACGCTGGCTTTCGTCCTGAGCGTAGTACTTGTCCTTGCGGAACCACTTGCAGCCCGACGCGCCGAGCACGGCAATGGACATCGCAGCGATCAGGGCGACCGTCGTGGCGCGGGACAGGGCGAGGCGGAGACGGACACTGCGGATCGGGAACATGGCAACTCCTGGTGAAAAACGGTTCGGGCGAGGCCGCCCGGAAGACTCGGTGCAACGCGCCCGGCTCAGGCCGGACGCGACTCCAGTTCGGCGATGCGGGCGACGATGCGATCGGCTGCATCGTCATGGGAGGACGACAGCATGGTCAACGGCAGCCGCAGGCCGTGGCCGACGCCCTGGCGCGCCAGCACGGCCTTCAGAGGGATCGGGTTCGGCTCGACGCCCATGAAATCGAACACCGGCTGCAGCTCTGCATCGAGCGCCAGCGCCTCGTCGCGGCGACCGCCACGGGCAAGATCGCAGAGGCGGCGCATCGACGCGGGGATGGCGTTGGACGCCACCGAAACGACGCCGTCGGCGCCCGCGAGCATCGCACGGGTCGCGGTCGGATCGTCGCCCGACAGCACGGCGAAGGACGGGCTTTTCAGGGCCAGGAGTTCGGCCATGCGCTCGGGTTCGGCGCGGGCTTCCTTGATCGCGACGATGCGCGGGTGGTCGACCAGCTGCGCGACCGTGGCCGGCAACATGTCGCAGCCGGTACGGCCGGGCACGTTGTAGAGGACGACCGGCAGCGCGCCGTCGTCGGCGACCGCGCGGTAATGGGCGACCAGGCCGCCCTGGGTCGGGCGCACGTACGGCGGCGTGACCACGAGCGCGGCATCTGCGCCGCATGCGGCGGCACGGCGGGTCAGCTCGATGGTCTTGGCGGTGTTCGAGAGCCCGGTGCCCGCGAGCACCGGGATGCGTTTGCCCACGATCTCCACGGCGCGGCGCAGCAGCGCCTCGTATTCGTCATCGGACAGGGCGTTGGCCTCGCCGGTCGAGCCGGCAACGACAATGGCCTGGGTTCCGGAAGCGATCTGGGCGCGCAGCAGGCGCTCCCAGGCGTCGAAGTCGATGTCGCCATCGAGAGGGCCGGCCGCCGTGAACGGCGTCGCCAGCGCAGTGATACTGCCGGACAAATGCACGCGAATGCCTTGGGGAACGTGGGGTGGGAATGCGGGTCGTGGGTCGGGACTTGCAGGTCGAACGCGGGTTGGAATGCACGGTGTGGCGGGCCATCGGCCGGAATCCGCACCGGGACGCGATGTTACTTGGGAAGGACTGAACACTCCATCCTCCACCACCAGCGTCCGCACCGGACAAACGCTCGACTTGCGGACCCGGCCCTCTCCGAATCAAGCACTTGCATGGCGAATCGACCTGCAAACCGGGTCATGACCGAGGGTCGGCAAGGCATTCCGAGGTTTCCCTTGCGGCTTGAAACCACCGACCAGTATCCTGACCGAGCATCCGGATGCCTCGCGACAGCGACCCATGGACGCGCCTGTCTCCACTTCACGCCCCTTGGCGGACTCCACTTTGAGCGAACCTTCCACAGTCTCCCGGCCCGCGCCGAACGAGAATTACCTGCTGATCAACGCCTACACGACGCATCCGCAGTCGCCGCTGCTGTCGGTGACCCGGCGGATCGCGGACAGCGGCTGCAATCTCGTCGACGCCCGCCTGTCCACCGTTGGCCGGGACGTCTCGGTGACCGCGTTGGCGATCGGGCCCTGGGACGCGATCGCCAAGCTGGAAGCCATGCTCGGCCGGCTGGAGCGCGAGGAAGGCCTCAAGCTCATGTGGTACCGCACCGGCCCCAAGCCGCTGCAGTCCAACCTGCTGCCGTACGTGGTCGAGGTGGTCGCCGCCGACAAGCCCGGCGTGCTGTACCAACTGGCGGATTTCTTCGATCGCCAGGGCATCACCATCGAAAGCCTGCACTGCGCGCGCTACCGCGCGATGCAGACCGGTGCGGAAATGTTCTCCGCCCAGCTCACCATCGGCGTGCCGGCCGACATGCACATCGCCGGCCTGCGCGATGACTTCCTCGAGTTCTGCGACCACCTGAACCTCGACGCCATCATGGACCCCATGAAGTTCTGACGATGACGGCCCTAAAGCTCGGAAAACCGCTGCCGAAGTCGACCCTGAAGCTCCCGCTGGCATTGTCCGACGGCAGCACCGCCACGCTGGCCGACTGCGCCGAGCGCTGGGTCGTCCTGTACTTCTATCCGAAGGACTCCACGCCCGGCTGCACCACCGAAGGCCTGGAGTTCAATGCGCTGCTCCCGAAGTTCGCGAAGCTCGACTGCGACGTGCTCGGCGTGTCGCGCGATTCGATCAAGTCCCACCAGAACTTCTGCGCCAAGCAGGGGTTCGCCTTCAACCTCGTCAGCGACGGCGACGAAGCCCTGTGCACGGCGTTCGACGTGATCCACGAAAAGAACATGTACGGCAAGAAGGTGCTGGGCATCGTCCGCAGCACCTTCCTCATCGCGCCCGGCGGCACGCTGGCGGCCGAGTGGCGCGGCGTGAAGGTCGCCGGCCACGCACAGGCCGTACTCGACGCATTGAAGGCAGCCCGGTCGCAGTGATCCCTGCATTTCCACCCTCCCGCCACCGCCCCGCCCTGCGGGTTGCGGTGGCCTTGTGCTGCCCGCGGATCGACGCGCGGCACCACTCCCCCTCTTTCCCCGCCATCGGCAAAAAGACCGCATGATGACCAAAGGCAAGCGCATCTACGTCCTCGACACCAACGTGCTGATGCACGACCCGACTGCGTTGTTCAAGTTCGAGGAGCACGACGTCTACCTGCCGATGCAGGTGATCGAGGAACTCGACAACGCCAAGAAGGGCACGTCCGAAGCCAGCCGCAACGCGCGCCAGGTCAGCCGCTTCCTCAACGAACTGATCGAAGGCCAGGGCACCGACAAGATTTCCAGCGGCCTGACGCTCGCTCGTCCGAAGGGACTGCAACTGCGTGCAGCCGAAAGCATCGGCAAGCTGCGCTTCCAGACCAGCAGCTTCGATTCGGCGAAGCGGTTCGGCGCGGTCATGCCGGACAACCAGATCCTCGGCGCGATCCTGCACCTGCGCGAAACCGAACCCGGCGTGCCGGTCGTGTTCGTGTCGAAGGACATCAACCTGCGCATCAAGGCCTCGATCGCGGGCATTGCGTCGGAGGACTACGAGAACGACCGCGCGCTGGACGATTTCAGCCTGCTGTACACCGGTTCCACCGCGCTGCCGGAGGATTTCTGGTCGCGCTATGCGAAGGATCTGCGCTCGTGGACCGAGAAGGGCCGCACCTTCTACGAGATCCTGCGTGGTCAGGACGACGAGTGGTATCCGAACCAGTTCCTGTACCTGCCCGGCGACGCCGACACCGAGATGCGCGTCGCGCGCATCGACGGCGACAGGGTCACGCTGCAGATCGTCGACGACTACCGCAGCCACCAGCATGCGGTGTGGGGCATCGCCGCGCGCAACCGCGAGCAGAATTTCGCGCTGAACGCGCTGATGGACCCGGAGATCGATTTCGTCACCCTGCTCGGCACCGCCGGCACCGGCAAGACGCTGCTGGCGCTGGCTGCGGGCCTGGCGCAGACGATGGACCAGCAGCGATACCGCGAGATCATCATGACCCGCGCGACGGTCAGCGTCGGCGAGGACATCGGATTCCTGCCGGGCACCGAAGAAGAAAAGATGACGCCGTGGATGGGCGCGCTGACCGACAACCTCGAAGTGCTGATGCCCAACACCCAGGACGGCGGCAGCTGGGGGCGCGCGGCGACCAACGACCTGCTGGCCTCGCGCATCAAGATCCGCTCGCTGAACTTCATGCGTGGCCGCACCTTCCTCACGCGCTGGCTGATCCTCGACGAGGCCCAGAATCTCACGCCGAAGCAGATGAAGACGCTGATCACCCGTGCGGGCCCGGGCACCAAGATCGTCTGCCTGGGCAATGTCGAGCAGATCGACACGCCCTACCTGACCGAAACCACCTCCGGCCTGACCTACGCCGTCGATCGCTTCAAGGGCTGGGCGCACAGCGCGCACATCACGCTCAAGCGCGGCGAACGTTCGCGCCTTGCGGACTACGCGTCCGAGGTGCTCTGACGTCGCAATGCCTCATCCGCTTCAAACGAAAGCCCGCCGATCGGCGGGCTTTCGCGTTCATGAGGCGATGCAATGCAACGACATCGACATCAGCGTCCGGGGGTCCGGCAGCACGTGGCATTGACCTGGTAGCTGATCACGCTGAGCAGCGAACCGACGAGGTCGCAGGACCAGCCGGTCGGCCTGCCCGCAGTGACCACCGGCTGCGAATTGCTCACGCCGATGCCAAGCGGACCGCCGCAGCCACCGCCAGTCGCTGTGTAGCCGGCCGGGCAGCTGACTGTACGGCTCTGCAGTCCACCGAGCAGATCCAGGTTGCCGGTCTGCTGGGCGACGGTGCAATCCAGCTCGGTGGCTTCGGGCTCCATGAAGTAACCGTTCACGTCGATGACGACGTTGGTCTGGAACAGCGTGTACACGCTGAACTGTGTCGGGCACGAAGGCCTGCAGAGCCGGAAATGCGATTCGTTCGAGGTATCGACGTTCGCGATGTAGTTGAGTGACGATGCGAGCGGCCGGGCTTCATTGGACGGAAACACGGTCAGGTAACCATTGAGCATTGGATTCGATGCGGTGACCTTGACTGTCACTGCGGACGCGTTCATCGGAATATTGCAGTTGGTCGCATCGCCACCCTGTGCGGAGAAATCAGTCGCCGTGTATGCGATGAAGCTGCGCATGGTATTCGTGGCGATCGGACCGCCGGCCAGACGCGTATCGACGATTCGGCAGGGCGTAAGCGGCGTGTAGACAAGATCAGATCCTGCCGTGCCAAGTTTCGCACTGCTCGACGGCGTTTGTGTTCCGCCCATGAGCGAGAGCGACATCGACTCGAAGCTGGGCGCACTGGCGGCGCGTTCCAGGTTGGCGATATCGGCCTCGGACAAGGTCGGTCGTACCGATTCCGCCCATTCTCTCGGAGCGACACCATACCGCTTGGACGCTTCGGAGGACCATGCATCGACGATGCTTTCGGCAAGTTCGCCTCGCATTGATTCTGGTGCAAGGCCCGTGCTGTTGTTCGACATCCAGAGGATGCCTGCGGCTGCGGTCGGTACGACGACGGCCAAGCCGATCAGGGACAGTTTGACGAGTGCGCTGCGCATAACGCCTCCATGGCGGTTCGGGGGTGCGCGACGGAGTGGCGTTCGGACGCATCAGTCGCCATCCGTTACCCTGTTCCGCCATGCACGCCCTTGATACGCCGATGCACTTTGCGTAGACAAGAGACGTTATCGATGACCCACCAGCATCATTCGTGCCGGGCGGACATGCCGTTCTCGGGCAGCCACGCAGGGCTCCGAACGGCTTCCCGATGCGTCCTTGTCCAAGCCATTGGCCCTCCCTGTTGCATGAGACAGGGTCGAAGACACTTGCGAATGTCAGCCATTCCGTACAAGTTTCGTCATGTCGCCGTATTGGCGTTCCGCCGTCAGGAGTCGCAGGATGCCGACACTGGACAACCGGATCCGTCGCGCACGCAGCCTCGCGGGCCTCACGCAGGCTGATCTTGCGCTGCGCGTGGGCGTGCAGCGCGGCGCGGTCGCGCAGTGGGAAAGCCCAAACGGGAACCTGCCGTCGATGGACCATCTGATCGCGATCGCCATCCAGACCGGCGTGAGTCTGGAGTGGCTGGGCACCGGCCGAGGCGAACCCCGCCCGGAAGAGGGGGCCGGGGCTGCCGAGGAGGACGAGCGCGCCCAGGACGAAGTGGAAATCGCCTGCCTCCATGCGCTTCGACGCATGCCCCGACGCATGCGCGAACGGATTCTTGCCGTGCTGCAGGCAGTTGCGCGCTGATCTTCGGAAGCATGCCGCGCAAGGCATGAAAAACCCGGGGGCAAGCACTAACATCGGGCAGGACCTTTCCGCGAACGCCCCATGCCCCCCGAAGCAGACGATGTCCTGATTCGCCCCTGGCAGCCCGGGGATGCGCCTGCGCTCCACGCTGCGGTTCGCGCTTCTCTGGGGACGCTGTCGCAATGGCTGCCCTGGGCCACCGACGCCTACGACCTGTCCTCGGCCGCGGACTGGATCGCACACTGCGCCCGCATCCAGGACACGGGCGAGGAGCATCACTTCGGGATCTTCGATGCGATCGACGGCCGCGTCCTTGGCGGCGTCGGGATCAACCACCGCATCCGCGCCTATCGATCGGCGCACATGGGCTATTGGGTCAGCGATGCCGCCCGGGGACGCGGCGTGGCGGTCGCCGCGGCGCACCAGGCGGCGACATTCGGATTCGATGCGCTCGGCCTGCAGCGGATATCGATCCTCGTCCAGCCGGAAAACCGCGCCAGCCTCCGGGTCGCGATCAAACTCGGCGCCGTGTGCGAAGGCATCGCTCGCGATGCGATCGTGTTCGACGGCGCGGCCTGCGATGCCGTGGTCTTCTCGCTGCTGCCACGCGATCTCGCGCAGGCCTCGCCCAGTGCGGGAGGCGATTGACGTGGGCGTGCAGTTGCCGCGCTGGGTCTGGGTCGGCGCGTTCGTGCTGTCGTGCATCGGTGGCATGGTCAATGTCGCCGGCTACCTGGGCTTCGAGCACCAGGCGATCACCCACCTGACCGGGACCACCACCCTGCTCGGCGACGCCTTGTCCGAAGCGGCCTTCGACAAGGCCCTGCACCTGGGGGGCGTGATCGTCGCCTTCGTCCTCGGCGCCATGCTCAGCGGCCTGATCATCCAGGACAGCACGCTGCGCCTCGGGCGCCGTTACGGGGTCGCGCTGACCGGCGTGTCCCTGCTGCTGTTCGCGTCGATCCCGATGCTGGAACGGCAATGGATCCTCGGCGCCTGGACCGCGGCGATGGCCTGCGGCCTGCAGAACGCGATGGCCACCACCTACAGCGGCGCGGTGATCCGCACGACGCACCTCAGCGGCATGTTCACGGACCTGGGCATCGGCCTGGGCCATGCGCTGCGCGGGCTGCCGCTGCAGACCCGGCGCCTCCGGCTCAGTGCCCTGATCATCGCCGGCTTCCTGTCCGGTGCGGTGCTCGGCGCCTGGCTGTTCCGGGCCCTGGCGTACCGCGCGCTTGCGGTGCCCGCCGTGCTGACCGGTGTCGTCGGCCTGGCCTACACCGTGCACCGCCATTGGAAACGGCACGAAGTGTCGTAAATTGCAGCTGCGACGCCCCCCGACCCCGAGCGACAATCGCCGCATGAACATCCCCCGCCCCGTTTCAGTCCTTGCCATCGCCGGTTCCGATTCCGGTGGCGGCGCAGGCATCCAGGCCGACCTGAAGACCTTCGCCGCGCATCGCGTGCACGGCCTGTGCGCGATCGCTGCGCTGACCGCCCAGCACACCCGCGGCGTCACCGCCGTGGAAGTGCCGCAGGCCGCATTCCTGCGCGAGCAGATCGACACCTGCTTCGACGATTTCGACATCCAGGCGGTGAAGATCGGCATGCTCGCCAACGCCGACATGATCCATGCCGTGGTCAAGGCGCTCGACCAGCACTGCCCGCGCTTCATCGTGGTCGACCCGGTGATGGTCGCGACCTCGGGCGCGCAATTGCTGGCGAACAGCGCGATCGAGGTGCTGCGCAAGCGCCTGCTGCCGATGGCCACGGTGGTGACGCCGAACCTGCCTGAAGCCGAGTTCCTGCTGGGCCGCACGATCCCCGATCTCGATGCGATGCGCCAGGCGTGCGACGACCTGCTCGACCTCGGTGCCGGCGCGGTGCTGCTCAAGGGCGGCCACCTCGACACGGGCCCGGAGGTGGTCGACCTGTTCGCGGCACGTCGCGAATCCGGTGGCCGCAAGCATCGCGAGATCCATCATCCGCGGCTCAAGGTCAACGCGCATGGGACGGGCTGCACGCTCGCCTCGGCGCTGGCCGCGCAGCTGGCGCTCGGCATGCCGCTGGACGAGGCCTGCCATGCCGCATCGGCCTACGTGCATCGCGCACTGAAGACCGGCACGCGACCGGGGCGCAGCGACGTGCTCGTGCTCGACCATTTCGGCGCCGCGGACCGCTCCTCTTGATCCAGGCTGACGTGCTCGACCCGGAGCGCCCCGCAGAGGGCGACGGCCTGACCGTGGAAGCGGGCGACGGCCATCGCTTCCGGCTGCTCGCGCGCCAGCCCGAATCACCGATCGCGGCCTTGCTGTGGGTGCCCGCGCTCGGGGTTGCCGCACGCCACTACCTGCCGTTCGCCGAAGCCCTGAACCGTCACGGCATTGCGGTGTTCGTGCACGAATGGCGGGGCCACGGCAGCAGCGACCGACGTGCGGGCCGCGACAGCAACTGGGGGTATCGCGAGCTGCTGGACCACGACCTGCCCGCGAGCCTCGACCTGATGCATGCGCGAACGCCCGGGCTCGCGCACATCGTCGGCGGGCACAGCCTCGGCGGCCAGCTGGCGGCCTGCCTGCTCGGGCTCGACAACCGTGCAGCCTCGCGCCTGTGGCTTGTCGCCAGCGGCGCGCCGTACTGGCCGGCGTTCCCGCGCCCGCGCCGCTGGCTGCTGCCGCTGGCCTATCGCTTCCTGCCATGGCTGGCCGATCGCCAGGGCGCCCTGCCCGGCCGCGCCATCGGCTTCGGCGGCAAGGAGGCACGCGGCGTGATGCGCGACTGGTCGCGCACGGCGCTCAGCGGCCGGTATGCCGGCGCATGCATGTCCCGCGACCTCGAAACAGCCCTGTCTTCGATCACGGTCGATATCGATGCCGTGCTGTTCGGGGACGACTGGCTGGCGCCACGATCCTCGCTGGATTTCCTGCTCGGCAAGATGCGTGCGACCGGACTGCGCTGCAGCACGCTCGACGCCGCCACGCTGGGCGTGAAGGCCGATCACTTCGCATGGATGCAGCGGCCCGATGCCGTGGCCCGGGCGCTCGCCTCAGGACTGGATCAGCGGTCTGCGTAGCCGTCGGGATTCATCGACTGCCACCGCCAGGCATCACGGCACATGTCGTCGACATCACGCGAGGCACGCCAGCCGAGGATGCGCTCGGCGCGTGCAGGGTCAGCATAGGCCTCGGCGACGTCGCCTGCACGCCGATCTACGATCGCGTACGGCACATCACGCCCGCTCGCGGCCTCGAAGGCGCGCACGAGTTCCAGCACGCTCACGCCACGGCCCACGCCAAGGTTCAACGGCAGATGGCCCTGTACGCCGTCCAGCGCCTCCAGCGCGTGCACGTGGGCCTGCGCCAGGTCCATCACGTGGATGTAGTCGCGCACGCCCGTGCCGTCGACCGTCGGCCAGTCGCCGCCGAAGACCTGCAGCCGCTCGCGCTTGCCGACCGCGACCTGGCAGATGTAGGGCATCAGGTTGCTCGGGATCCCGTTCGGGGATTCACCGATCAGGCCCGATGGATGCGCACCCACCGGGTTGAAATAGCGCAGGCTGATCGCCTGCCATGCGCGATCGGCGGCGCAGACATCGCCGATCAGCTGCTCCATCACCAGCTTGGTGCGGCCGTAGGGATTGGTGGCCGACAGCGCCGCGTCCTCGTCGATCGGCACCGATGCAGGCTCGCCGTAGACCGTGGCCGACGAACTGAACACCAGTCGGCGCAGGCCGGCGGCCTGCATGGCCTTGAGCAGCACGATGGTGCCGGCGATGTTGTTGTCGAAATAGTCCAGCGGCTTCTCGCAGGACTCGCCCACCGCCTTCAGCGCGGCGAAGTGGATCACGGCATCGAAGCGGTCGCGCGAGAACAGATCCGCCAGTGCATCGGCATCGCGCACGTCCATGCGATGCACGGTCGGCGCGTGGCCGGTGATGCGCGCCAGGCGCGACAGCACTTCCGGCGAACTGTTGCAGAAGTTGTCGACGATCACCGCCTCGTGCCCGCGCTCGGCCAGGGCGACGCAGGTGTGACTGCCGATGTAACCCGCGCCGCCGCAGACCAGGACTCGCATCGAAATAGATTTCCGTTGGTGGACAGACTGCCGGGACGAACGACTCGGTACGGAAGATGCATCCCGGGACGGACATTGCATCGCGGAATGGCCGGATCGACGCACTTTCCGCGTCCCCCCTGCCAACGCCCCGTCACGGCGGGCGCCATCGTGCGGCATCGCGCCGCCGCCGGCAACCCGACTGGTAGACTTCCCCACCTCGCGCTCTCGACTTCCCGGAATACCGCACGATGCAGGCTTCACGCCCCGCCCACGACGCTCCCAGCCTCGACAACGTCCGTATCGCCATCATCGGCCTGGGTTATGTGGGCTTGCCGCTCGCGGCGGCCTTCGGCAAGCGCTATGACGTCGTCGGGTTCGACATCGACACCCAGCGCGTCGGCGAGCTCAAGACCTTCCACGACCGCACCCTCGAGACGAGCGAGGCCGAACTGCGCGCCGCCAATCGTCTGGGCTTCAGCTGCGACGCGAAGGATCTGGAAGGCTGCAACGTCTTCATCATCACCGTGCCGACGCCGATCGACGAGTACAAGCGTCCCGACCTGCGTCCGCTGGAATCCGCCAGCCGCACCGTCGGCCGCGCGATCCGGAAGGGCGGCGTGGCGATCTACGAATCCACCGTCTATCCGGGCGCGACCGAAGAGAACTGCGTGCCGATCGTCGAGCGCGAATCGGGCCTGCGCTTCAACGTCGATTTCTTCGCCGGTTACAGCCCGGAACGCATCAATCCAGGCGACCACCAGCACCGCCTCGAAACGATCATGAAAGTCACCTCCGGCTCCACGCCCGAGGTCGCCGATTTCGTCGATGCGCTCTACGCCAGCATCATTACTGCCGGTACGCACAAGGCCAGCAGCATCCGCGTGGCGGAAGCGGCGAAGGTCATCGAAAACATCCAGCGCGACGTCAACATCGCGCTCATCAACGAACTGTCGCTGATCTTCCACCGCCTCGGCATCGACACACACGAGGTGCTGGCCGCGTCGGGCACCAAGTGGAACTTCCTGCCGTTCAAGCCCGGCCTGGTCGGCGGCCACTGCATCGGCGTGGACCCGTACTACCTCACGCACAAGGCGCAGCAGATCGGTTACCACCCGGACGTGATCCTCGCCGGTCGCCGCATCAACGACGGCATGGGCCAGCACGTTGCGCAGTGCACGATCAAGGAAATGACCCGTCGCGGCCTGCCCACGGCGAACGCGAAGATCCTCGTGCTCGGCCTGGCGTTCAAGGAAAACTGCCCCGACCTGCGCAACACCCGCGTGGTCGACATCCTCGCCGAATTGCGCAGCTACAACGCGCAGGTCGACGTGCACGACCCGTGGGTCGACGCACATCTCGCCCACGAGGAATACGGCCTGAGCATGACCGCCGCGCCGGCCGAAGGCGCGTACGACGCCGTGATCCTGGCCGTGTCGCACCGCGAATTCGCCGACCTCGGTGTCGAAGGCATCCGTCGCTTCGGCAAGCCGGGCGCGGTGCTGTTCGACGTGAAGGGCCTGCTGCCGCGTGATCAGGTGGACGGACGTCTCTGAGGCACGATGGCCTGGCCGTTCGACAGCGAGGAACAGCTCGACGAGTGGGTTGACGCCTACATCGCTGCGCACCACGAGCGGCCAATGACCGAGCAGCAGCGGGAAGATACGACATTGGCATCAGAGCCCGCGTATTCGGCATTCGGCGTCGGCAACCCGCAAGCAGAAGCCATCTGGCGTTTCATCCTGAAGGTCGTCGCCAAACAGCCATCCGATTGGACCTTGGGCATGCTCGCAGCGGGTCCGATCGAAGACCTGATCGGCGAATGTGGCGACGATTTCATCCATCGCATCGAAGCAGAGGCTCAATGCGACCCGGTGTTCCGCCGGACCCTGCACGGTGTGTGGCGCACCACCAGCACCCAACTGGTCTGGGATCGCGTCGTCATGGCGCGCGGCCCCGAAGAAGAATTTTGAATCTGCTGGATTCACCGCCGCAACGGCGAGACAATGCCGCCACCGCCCCCCGCTTCCGCAACGAACAGGCGACTTCCATGCGCGTTCTCGTCACCGGCGCCGCCGGCTTCATCGGCTCCAAGCTCACCGAACGCCTGATCGCCCGTGGCGACGAGGTGCTGGGCTACGACAACCTCAACGACTACTACGACCCGACGCTGAAGGACGCCCGCCTCGCGCGGCTGACCCCGTTGCCCGGCTTCACCTTCGTCAAGGGTTCGCTGGAAGACCGCGCGACGCTGGAAGCCGCCTTCGACAGCTTCAAGCCGCAGCGCGTGGTGAACCTTGCCGCGCAGGCCGGCGTGCGCTACTCGCTGGAGAACCCGCACGCCTACATCGACAGCAACATCGTCGGCTTCCTCAACATCCTCGAAGCCTGCCGCCATCGCGGCATCGAGCACCTGGTCTATGCCTCGTCCAGCTCGGTCTACGGCGCCAACCGCAAGCTGCCGTTCGCGGTCGAGGACAGCGTGGACCACCCGGTCAGCCTGTACGCGGCCAGCAAGAAGGCCAACGAGCTGATGGCGCATACCTACAGCCATCTGTTCGGCCTGCCCACCACAGGCCTGCGCTTCTTCACGGTCTACGGCCCCTGGGGTCGCCCGGACATGGCGCTGTTCCTGTTCACGAAGAAGATCCTTGCCGGCGAACCGATCGACGTGTTCAACCACGGCAAGCACACCCGCGACTTCACCTACATCGACGACATCGTCGAAGGCGTGATCCGCACCCTCGACCGCGTGCCCGGCCCGGATCCGTCGCACGACCTGCTCGATCCCACGCCCGCCACCTCGTCCGCGCCCTACCGCGTCTACAACATCGGCAACAACAACCCGGTGCAGCTGCTGCGCTACATCGAAGTGCTGGAAGACTGCCTGGGCCGCAAGGCGACGATGAACCTGCTGCCCCTGCAGCCCGGTGATGTGCCCGACACCGCGGCCGACGTCAGCGCCCTCGCCCGCGACACCGGCTATTCGCCGGCCACGCCGATCGAAGTGGGCGTGAAGAATTTCGTGGAGTGGTACATCAAATTCTACTGCTCCAAGTAAAAGGAGAGGCTTCAAATGTATTTGACATCGTCTCAACTCCTGGAGATGACAGAAGAAAAACTCTTGGAATTTCTTGCCCTCGGAATTCCTGAAAACTCCCATCTCGATTACAAAATTTCGCTTTCGAATA
Organism: Lysobacteraceae bacterium; assembly: GCA_016789405.1. Lineage (GTDB taxonomy): Bacteria > Pseudomonadota > Gammaproteobacteria > Xanthomonadales > Xanthomonadaceae > Lysobacter_I. The sequence continues at coordinate 159,127 of JAEUPQ010000015.1, read as the reverse complement.
AAAGCGACAAGGAATCGAAAAGAGAATTCCTGAAGGACATCTCGGGATTTGCCAATGCCTCTGGCGGTCATTTGATTATTGGCGTTCAGGAGCCCACGCAAGGACTCCCCCCAAGCAAAAGATTAACAGGGATAGACAACGGGCCAGAAACCGCAGCAACCCTTGAACGACTGGCTAGCAGCTCAATTGAACCTCGAATCCCGGGGTTAAGAATATTCCCCTTAAGCATTGGCAATGGAAGGCACTGCTTAATTGTTCATGTACCACCAAGTCTCGGAAGGCCGCACATGGTCTCTCATGACGGGCACCGTAGCTTCTACATCCGACACACGGAATCAATATTCCCAATGTCTACTTATGAAATAAGGCAAGCAGTTCTGACTTCGACATCAGCAGAAGATCGAGCCAGAAATACTGCAGAATTGTCATTGGCGCAAATACTTGAAAAAAACAATTTCAGCCAAGCAAACCTGGTTCTTCAGGCAATTCCACTGATAAAACCAGACACCCCTTGGGATGTCTTGAATGCACAATTCACTCGCATCCTCAATGGCGACAACAGAAGAAATCTATTCAAATATGAAACACTTGAAAACTATTCAAGACCCAGGCCAACTATTTACGGAATTTCATGCGCAAATAAAGACTGGAAAAATCCATGGTCGTGCGAAATAAGAAGAAGCGGTCACATAATTTTGAGCTATAAATTCGAACAGCTTACACAAGCAAACGGAAAAGAAATACGTTTCTTACACTCAGGCAACGTTGACATTTTTGGCGCATTTTTAATGATGCTAGATGCGGCGATAGAAGAATCAGGGAATGATGTTCCGTATCTGATTACAGCATACATGTCTAAGACACAGGGCCTCAGAATATGGACCGACAGTCGGCACACACGCTTTTCTGAAGCATACGACGATGACAGCATTGCTTGGCCTGAGCACATTAGACAGACCGGAGAAGCCGCAGTGAGCCTTAAAGCAGAATTTGGGCGGGAGCTTTTTAACGCATTTGGTTTTCCAGATATCGTGGAGTGAAGGCGAAAAACATTAGTCACCTCCTCGAATTGACTGATATCAATGCTTGCACTCACATCAGATGCCGCACCGCCGGCAGATATTTCTCCGCCGAGCCCGTATTCACCGCCACCACGCGCTCGCCCTGCTTCAACAGGCCGCGATCGAGCAATTGCGGGATCGCGGCAAGGCAGGCCGCGCCTTCCGGGCTGATCCACCAGCGCTTGTCGCGCCACACGCGCTGCAGTTCCGCGGCAGTGTCGGCTTCGCTCACGGCAATCGCTGCACCACCGCTGCGGCGGATGATGTCGAGCACCTTGAAGTGGCCCACGCCGCCCGGCACGTTCAGGCCGAAGCTCATCGTGCTCCCCGCCTCGACCACCGTGCTGTCGTCCGCACCCGCATCGAAGGCACGCACCAGCGGCGGCGTGGCTTCGCTCTGCACGCAGAGCATGCGCGGTCGGCGGCTGTCGATCAGTCCCAGCGCTTCCAGTTCGTCCCAGGCCTTCCACATGCCGAGCACGCCGGTGCCGCCGCCGGTGGGATAGATCACCGCATCCGGCAATGACCAGCCGGCTTTCGCAGGCGCTGTTTCGCCGGGCAGCGGCTCTGCCAGCTCCAGCCCGAGCGATTTCTTGCCTTCGATGCGCCAGCCCGGTTCCTGGAACGTGGCGACCGAAAAGTAGCCCTGCGGGATGTAGTGCTGCTTCAGGTAGGCACCGGCCTCGCGGATGGTCGGGCCGATGAGTTCGAGCTTGACCCGGTCCGGATGCCGCAGCGCCGCCGCCGCGACATTGCCGAGGATCGGTGCCGGCGTGTCGTCCGGCATCGCCACCACCACCGACAGGCCAGCGGCCAATGCATAACGCGTGAGCGAATCGCCGGCGTTGCCCTGGGTCGGCACGGCGAGTTTCGTCAGACCCAGGCGGCGCGCCTGCGCAACGACCATGGCCATGCCGCGATCCTTGAAGCTCTGGGTCGGATTGGCGCCGAACCCCGGATGCGCCTTGCCCTCTTCCTTCACCTGCAGCGCGAATCCCGCCGATGTTGCGAGCGGATGGTCGCGGTAATCCAGCAGCGGTGTACAGCCTTCACCGAGCGCGACGATGTGCCGCGCATCGTCGGGATTCGCCATGTCCAGCGCCATCAGCGCGCCGAAACGCCACAGGTCAGGGCGTGACGGGTCGTACCACGCGGCACCGGGTTTCTCGGCGGCGAGGCGCTCCAGATCCAGCACCATTTCCACCGGACGGCCGTCGGCGGGATCGAGGTTCATCGGCACGTCGGCCGGGTATTCGATGCCCGAAGCGAGACCACGCAGACAACGCACGTACGACATCGGACCGACTTCCCTGGATGAACGAAGCCGCGATGGTAGCGGAGCGCGCGACCATGTCGCTGCGCCGCAACCTCGAATGAATGCGCGCAGCGCGCGTTCCGGCGTTGCGGGCACAATCGGCACATGGACGACAGCGCACGCACAGGCACTCCACCTGCGGAGAAAACCGACGCCTTCGATGGTTGGGACGGCAGCATCGCCGGCGCTCGGGCGCTGCAGGCGAAACTCGCGCACGAGGTGCGGCTGGAAGACGACTTCGCATCGCCGCCGCGCCTGATCGCCGGCTTCGATGTCGGGTTCGAGGATGGTGGCGAAACCACGCGCGCCGCCGCCGTATTGCTCGATGGCGACTCCGCCGAGGTGTTGCATGCGCATGTCGCACGCGTGCCCACCTCGATGCCCTATGTCCCTGGCCTGCTCTCGTTCCGCGAGTTGCCGGCGCTGCTCGCCGCGCTGGCGATGCTGCCGGAGATGCCCGATCTGGTGTTCGTCGACGGCCAGGGCATCGCGCATCCGCGGCGGCTGGGCATCGCGGCGCATTTCGGGGTCGTCTCCGGCCTGCCCTGCATCGGCGTGGCGAAGAAAACGCTGGTCGGCGTCGCGGACGATGAACTGGCCGACGTGCGCGGCGCGCGCGTGCCGCTCCGCCATCGCGGCGAGCAGATCGGCTGGCTGCTGCGCAGCAAGCCCCGTTGCCTGCCGCTGGTGATCTCGCCGGGGCATCGTGTCTCGATGCGCACGGCCGTCGAGATGACGATGCGTTACGTCGGTCGATACCGGCTACCGGAACCCACCCGCCAGGCCGACGCCGTGGCCTCGCGTCGACCGGGGGCGACGCCTGTCGCGTGAGCATCCCGTTCATGTAACGCTGCGTTCTTGTTTGCTCTGTGAATATTTGCATTGACAAATATTGCATAGATAAAAATAATGCGCGCCATGAACGCAATCTCCCAGACCCCGCAGTCCGGCTCCCAGCTCGGCCTGCTGTTCCGCCAGGTCCGCGATGCCATGTGGGCGCGGATGGAACACGAGCTCACCCAGGCTGGCCACGACCTCAATTTCAGCCAGTACATCACCCTCAAGCGGCTCGCCGAGGGCGAGGCGGGCGCGAGCGAGCTGGCCCGGGCGGCTGACCTCAACCCCAGCGCCATGACGCGCCTGCTCGACAGGCTGGAAGAGCGCGGCTTCACCACGCGGATCGACGACCCCGACGACCGCCGGGCAGTGCGCGTGTCCCTGACCGACACGGGCAGGGCGATGTGGGCCGATATCCACCAGTGCGGCCTGCGGGTGCGCGAACGCGCACTCGACGGGCTGGACGAGGCGGAACAGGAAACCCTGATGCGCCTGCTCGGCCAGGTGCGCGACAACCTCATCCGCGAAGACTGACATGCAACGCCAACGCCTTCCCTTCCTCCGTTTGATGCCCGCCCTGCTCGCTGCGGTGGCCCTTGCCGGTTGCGCAAGCACCCACGGGCTTGCCCCCGAATCCGCGCCGGGCGACCCGGACCGCCTCGCGGTGTCGCGAACCTTCGACGGCGCCCTGTCCGAAGCGGCATGGCCCTCCGCCACGTGGTGGACTGCCCTCGGCGACCCGCAGCTCGATGCACTGATGGTCGATGCCCTGCGCGATTCACCGACCCTCGCCGCAGCGCAGGCCCGCGTGCGCAAGGCGCAGGCGCAGGCAGGATTGGCCCAGGAAGCTCGCAAGCCGGGGATGCGCGGCTCCGCGCAGTACTCCGGTGCCTACCTGCCGGAAAGCCTCATTCCGGAAGACATCGGTGGCGGCGAATACAAGGGCCTCTCGCTCCTGACCCTTTCCATCGAATACGACCCCGACCTGTGGGGTGGCAAGCGTGCGCGCTGGGAAGCGGCGGTGGATCAACTGCATGCGGCGGAAGTCGACGCACAGCAAGCACGGCTCATGCTGGCCGGCAACCTCGCGCGCACCTACATCGCACTGGCGCAGGCCCATGACCTCGTCGATGCCGCCGAGCGCGAGCAACAGCGTGCGAACGACCTGCTGGCGCTCGCGCGCCGCCGCGCCAGTGCAGGGCTCGACAACACCCTCAATCAGCGCCAGGCCGAGAGCGCGCTCGCCACTGCACGCCAGCAGGCGGATGCAGGACGCCAGCGGATCGACGCCCTGCGCAATGCGCTCGCGGCGTTGGCCGGCCAGGGCCCCGATCGCGGCTTCGCCCTGCAGGCGCCGCAGCTTCGACGTCCCGCCGATGCCGCGCTGCCCTCGATCCTGCCGAGCGAACTGCTCGGCCACCGTCCGGACGTGGTCGCTGCGCGCTGGCGCGTGGAAGCAGCCGCGCGCGGCATCGATGCCAGCAAGGCCGAGTTCTATCCGAACGTGAATCTCACGGCGATGGTCGGCCTGGTCGCCGGATCGCTCGGTGATCTGTTCGAGAGCAAGTCGCTGCTGGGCACCGGTGGCCCGGCCATCAGTCTTCCCATCTTCCAGGGTCGCCGCCTGCGCGAACAGCTCGCGGGCAGCAATGCCGACTACGACCTCGCCGTCGCGCAGTACGAGCAGACCGTACTGGCTGCAGTGCGAGACGTCGCCGACGCACTGCAGTCCGCGCGCGCGCTCGACACGCAGATCGCTTCGACCCGTCAGGCACGCGATGCTGCCGTGCATGCGCGCGATGTCCTTGCAAGCCGACAGCGTGCCGGCCTCGGCACGCGCATCGACGTCCTCGGCGCCGAACGCCCGGTGCTGCAACTCGACCAGCAACTCGCGACCCTGCGCGCGCAGCGGATGACCGCTGCCGCCGACCTCGCCATCGCCCTCGGTGGCGGTACCGCGCCCGTCTCCCCTTCCCTGTCTTCCGTGTCCGAATCCCCATGAGCACTCCCGCCTCGCCCTCGCCCGAACAAGCGGCCACTGCGGCCGCAGCAACGCCGGCCGCCACGCCCGCTGCCACACCCACGAATGGCAAACGCCGTCGCGCCCTGATCGTGCTTGCCGCGGTCGTCGTCGTGTCGGGCCTGTCCTGGCTCGCCTGGCACCAGTTGGTCGGACGCTGGCACGAAGAGACCGACGATGCCTACGTGCAGGGCAACATCGTCGCCATCGCGCCGCAGACCGCCGGCACCGTGGTGAGCATCAACGCCGACGAAGGCGCGCGCGTCGAAGCCGGCCAGGTGCTGGTGCAGCTGGATCCCAACGACGCACGCGTCGCCTTCGAACAGGCCGAAGCCAATCTCGCCGCGACGGTGCGCCAGGTCCGCGGTCTGTTCAACGCCGTCGATGCCGGCGAGGCCGAGCTGCGCGCGCGCGAAGTCGCAGTGAAGCAGGCGCGCGCCGATGTCGCGCGTCGTGCCGGGCTGGTCGGCGAAGGCGCCGTGTCCGCCGAAGAGCTGGCGCATGCGCGCGCCCAGCTCGATGCCGCCGAGGCAGCGCTGTCGTCGTCGCGTGGTCAGCTGTCGCGCAATCGCGCGCTGGTCGACGACACCACGCTCGCGAAGCAGCCGCAGGTCGAAGCCGCCGCGGCGCAGCTGCGCCAGGCCTATCTCAACCAGCAGCGCGGTGCCGTGCTCGCCCCGATCTCCGGTCACCTCGCGAAGCGCAGCGTGCAATTGGGCCAGCGCGTGCAACCGGGCAACACGCTGATGACCGTGGTGCCGCTGGACCAGGTCTGGGTGGACGCGAATTTCAAGGAAACGCAGCTGCGCGACATGCGCATCGGCCAGCCCGTCGAACTGGTGTCGGATGTGTACGGCGACGACGTGCGCTACACCGGCAAGGTCGCCAGCATCGGGCTCGGCACCGGCAGCGCATTCGCGCTCCTGCCGGCGCAGAACGCCAGCGGCAACTGGATCAAGATCGTGCAGCGCGTGCCCGTGCGCGTGACCCTGGATCCGAAGCAGCTGGCCGAACATCCGCTGCGCGTGGGCATGAGCATGTCCGCGGACGTGTCGCTGCGCGAGCGCGATGGCGCATCGCTGGCGACGACGCCTGCGAACAAGCCCGTGCTGGCCACGAACGCCTACGCGCGGCAGCTCGCGGAAGCCGATGCGCTGATCGCACGCGTGATCCGCGACAACCGTCCGGGCACGGCCCGCTGAATCCGCGCGAAGGCCTCACGACATGAGCAACACCGCGACCACGGCCGACGCCGCTCCCGCGCGACCACAGCCTGCGTCGCCGGCATTCCTGCCGGCCAGCGTGCCCCTGACCACGCTGGGCCTGGCGCTGGCGTCGTTCATGCAGGTCCTCGACACCACGATCGCGAACGTGTCGCTGCCGACCATCTCGGGCAACCTCGGCGGCAGCGCGAACCAGGCGACGTGGGTCATCACCTCGTTCGCGGTCAGCAACGCGATCGCCCTGCCCCTCACCGGCTGGCTCACCCGCAAGTACGGCGAGCGCAAGCTGTTCATGTGGTCGACGCTCGCCTTCGTCATCGCATCGTTCCTGTGCGGCATCGCCAACAGCATGGGGCTGCTCGTGCTCGCGCGTGCACTGCAGGGGTTCGTCGCCGGTCCGATGTATCCGGTCACGCAGGCCCTGCTGCTGTCGATCTATCCAGCCCACAAGCGAGGACAGGCCATCGCCTTGCTGGCCATGGTGACCGTGGTCGCGCCGATCGCCGGCCCCATCCTCGGCGGCTGGATCACCGACAACTACAGCTGGGAATGGATCTTCTTCATCAACGTGCCGATCGGCATCTTTTCCAGCATCGTCGTAGGTCGGCAGCTCAAGGGCCGGCCCGAGCGTCTCGAAAAGCCGAAGATGGATTACATCGGCCTGGCGACGCTGGTGCTCGGCGTCGGCGCGCTGCAGATCCTGCTCGACCTGGGCAACGACGAAGACTGGTTCCGCTCGCAGCTCATCGTGGTGCTGGCGATCATTGCTGCGATCTCGCTGGCGGTATTCGTGATCTGGGAACTCACCGACAAGGATCCGATCGTCAACCTTCGCCTGTTCAGGCACCGCAACTTCAGCGCCGGCACCGCAGCCATGGTGGTCGCGTACGCCGCGTTCTTCAGCGTCGGCATCCTCGTGCCGCTGTGGCTGCAGCGCAACCTCGGCTACACCGCGATCTGGGCCGGTTTCGCCACCGCACCGATCGGCATCCTGCCCGTCCTGCTGACACCGTTCGTGGGCAAGTACGCGAACCGCTTCGACCTGCGCATGCTCGCGAGCATCGCGTTCGTGGCGATGTCGTTCACCAGCTTCGCGCGCTCGCACTTCAACCTCGACGTCGACTTCAACACGATCGCGCTCATCCAGCTGTTCCAGGGCATCGGCGTCGCGCTGTTCTTCATGCCGGTGCTGCAGATCCTGCTGTCGGACCTCGAACCACACGAGATCGCCGCCGGCTCGGGGCTCGCGACCTTCATGCGCACGCTGGGCGGCAGCTTCGCGGCCTCGCTGACCACCTACGCCTGGACCGAGCGCGGCGCGGTGCACCATGCGCATCTCACCGAACGCGTGTCCGCCTACGATCCCGCGACGATGCAGCAGGTCGCCGCGCTCGGCGGCGGCGACCCGCAGGCCGGCGCGATGGTGCTCGAACGCATGATTTCCCAGCAAGCGGCGCAGATCGGCTTCAACGAGATCTTCCACCTGCTCGGGATCATCTTCCTCTGCGTGATCGCCTTCGTCTGGCTGGCCAGGCCTCCGTTCGGCGCGAAGGTCGGCGCGGCCGCGGGTGGCGGGCACTGACGCACCGGGTTCCGTCACCTCACCAACAACCGCAATCTCGATCGGGCATGCTGGGCACGCCGCCCCCCGGCACGCCACCACGAACGCCCCCATGCCCGATCCCGTACGCTCCGCTTCGCGCCATACCCCCCGCCGCCACTGGATCGGCGCACTGCTGCTCGCCGGACTCGTGGCAGGATGTGCCTCCCCGCCGCAACCAGCCCGCAGCGAGCGCCCCTTGGAATCTACGCCCAGAGACCCCAGCCATCGGCCGCTGGTGATCGGCCATCGCGGTGCCAGCGCGCTGCGACCCGAGCACACGCTGGAGGCCTACCGCAAGGCGATCGAGGACGGTGCCGACCTGATCGAGCCGGACCTGGTGAGCACACACGACGGCGTGCTGGTGGCTCGACACGAGAACGAGATCTCCGGCACCACCGATGTGGCGTCGAGACCCGAATTCGCGGTGCGCCGCACCACGCGCACCATCGACGGCGAGCGCGTGACCGGCTGGTTCACCGAAGACTTCACGCTGGCCGAGCTCAAGACCCTGCGCGCCCGCGAACGCCTGCCCGACCTGCGCAGCAAGGCCTGGGACGACCGCTTCGAGATTCCGACCCTGGCGGAGATCCTCGACCTGGCTGCGGCCGAATCCACCGCGCGCGGCCGGATCATCGGACTTGCGCCCGAGCTGAAGCATCCGACGCACTTCAATTCGCTGGGCCTGGCGATGGAAGCGAAACTGCTGGACGCACTGCGCGCCCATCCGCACACGCGTACCGCGCCTGTGGTGATCCAGTCGTTCGAGACCGCCAACCTGCGCGCGCTGCGCGAACGCATCCCGCGGGGCTCGAACGGCATGCACGCGAACATCATGCTGCTGCAGCTGTACGGCGATCCCAACGAAAAGCCCTACGACACCGTCGCCGCAGGCGCGCCGCGCAGTTACGCCTCGCTGGCCACGCCCGACGCGCTGCGCGAAGTCGCCACCTATGCCGATGCCATCGGGCCGCACTACCTCGCCCTGGCTCCGCGCAAGGACACCGATGGCAAGCTGCGCAGCGGGCTTGTCGAAGCGGCACATGCGGCCGGTCTGAAGGTGATCGTCTACACCTTCCGGCCAGAGAACCAGTTCCTGCCCCGTGAGCTGCGCAGCGAAGGCAGCCCGGCGACCCGCAACGAGGCTGGTTCGATCAGGCAGATCCGCGAGGCCATCGCGCTGGGCATCGACGGCTTCTTCACCGACGATCCGGCCGTCGGTCGTCGCGCGGTGGACGGCGACTGATTCCGCGGCTCCGCCGGCACACCTCACCCCAATGAAAAACCCGCCGTTGCCGGCGGGTTTTTCGCATCCTGCGCACCTTGTCGCGGTTGGCGCGACTCAGAACGGGATGTCGTCGTCCGAGAAGTCGTCCATCGCCGGCGGCGGATTGTTGGCCGGGGCCTGGCGCTGACCGCCGCCACCGTAGCCGCCACCAGCACCACCACCACCGCCGTAACCGCCACCACCACCGCTGCGCTGGCCGCCGCCGTAGCCACCGCCACCACCACCGCCTTCCGAGCGCGCTGCGCGCTGCGGGCGATCACCGCCGCCACCGCCGCCGCCTTCACCACGGCCGCCGAGCATCTGCATCTCGTCGGCGATGATGTCGGTCGAGTAGCGCTCGACGCCGTCCTGTCCGGTGTACTTGTCGTAGCGGATCGAGCCTTCGACGTAGACCTGCGAACCCTTGCGCAGGTACTCGCCGGCGATTTCGCCGAGTTTGCCGAAGAAGGTGACCCGGTGCCATTCGGTGCGTTCCTGGGTGTTGCCTTCCCTGTCCTTGCGGACGCTGGTGGTCGCCAGGCTGACCTTGGTGACGGCCATGCCACCCTGGGTGTATTTGGTTTCGGGATCGTTGCCGAGGTTGCCGACCAGGATCACCTTGTTGATGCCGCGTGCCATGAAGAGTTCCTGCTGAGTCGCCGTGGGTGGCGAAGGACATTCCATTATAGCCGGGCCCCCGCCGGCGTCAGGCGGGGACTGGGAACGGGGTCGGAAAACGCCGCAGCCAAGGGTCAGGCACCGCGGGCCGGACGCCCCGGCCCTCTATAATGCCGGCCTCACCAGCCTGGACACCCCATGGAAGCGACTTCGGCGACCGCCCCGCTCGACCTGCCTGCCATCCTGGCACTCGCCGCCCCCGACATGGCGGCCGTGGACGCCCTGATCCGCCATCGGCTGGGTTCGGACGTGGTGCTGGTCAACCAGGTCGCGGAACACATCGTCTCCGGCGGCGGCAAGCGCCTGCGGCCGATGCTGCTGCTGCTCGCGGCGCGCGCGCTGGGCCACGAAGGCGCGGATGCCCGCCAACTGGCGGCGGTGGTCGAATTCATCCATACCGCCACCCTGCTCCACGACGACGTGGTCGACGAATCCGACCTGCGCCGCGGCCGCAAGACCGCCAACGCGGTGTTCGGCAATGCCGCCAGCGTGCTGGTCGGCGATTTCCTGTATTCGCGCAGCTTCCAGCTGATGGTCGAACTGGAGCGCGTCGAGGTGATGAAGATCCTCGCCGACACCACCAATGCCATCGCCGAGGGCGAAGTGCTGCAACTGCTGCACATCCGCAACCCGGACACCGACGAGCCGGCCTATCTCAAGGTGATCGAGCGCAAGACCGCGGTGCTGTTCGCCGCCGCCACGCGCCTGGGCGCCCTGCTCGCAGGCAGCGATGCCGCCGTCCAGCAGAAGCTGCACGACTACGGCATGGCCCTGGGCTATGCCTTCCAGATCGCCGACGACGTGCTGGACTACAGCGCCGACGAGTCCGCGCTCGGCAAGCACTTGGGCGACGACCTCGCCGAAGGCAAGGCCACGCTGCCGCTGATCCACGCGATCCAGCACGCCGACGCCGCCACGCGCGAACGGCTGCGCGGCATCGTGCAGGAAGGCGATGTGGATGCGATGCCGGAAGTGCTGGCCGCGATCGATGCCACCGGTGGCATCGAGTACAGCCGCAAGCGCGCCGAGGATTACGCTGACGCTGCGGAACGCGCCCTGGAAGGACTCGGGGACAACGAAGCCCTTGCCGCGCTGCGCGGCCTTGCACGCTACGCGGTCCGCCGCGACCGCTGACATGGGGTTTCCCGCCGACCAGCGTGCGCTGCTGCTCGCCGTGAAAGGTGTCGGCCAGACGGTTGTCGACCGGCTCGAACAGATCGGCATCGAATCGCTGGACGTCCTTGCGGACTCGGATGTCGACGCGATCCTGCAGCAGGTGGCCGGCATGCTCGACACGACCTGCTGGCGGAACAGTCCGCAGGCGCGCAAGGCCATCGTCGGCGCGATCGAGGCCGCGAAATCGGCGCAAGGCATGGTGTCGCAGCGCACGGTGCATGCATCGAGGTGACGAAAGACAGGGTCGACGGATGACGATCGGCCCCTGATGCCCGCGCGGCGGCATCGCCAGACTGAAGGCCTGCATCCACGCCCTTCCAGTCGCCAGGAGTTCCCATGCTTCGCCGCCTCGTCCTGCTCGCCTTTGCCCTGGTCGCCATGGCAACCGCACACGCCGCACCGCTTGCCGATGGCGCAGGCAGCTTCACCACCGACGACGGCGTCGCACTGCACTACGACATCGCCGGCACGGGTGCGCCTGCGGTCTTCGTCCATGGAGGACCGGGATCGGGCTCGGCGGGTTTCCGGGTCGTCGCGGGCGAACTGTTCGAACGCGACTTCCGCATGGTCTACCTGGACCAGCGCGGCAGCGGTCACTCCGCAAGCGCCGCCAATGGAGATTATTCGCTCGAGCGACAGGTCGAAGACCTCGAAGCCCTGCGAAAGCACCTCAAGCTCGAACGCTGGACCGTGGTGGCCTATTCGTTCGGCGGACTCATCGCGCAGTCGTATGCGCTCAAGTATCCGGATCGGGTGCGCGCGATGGTCATGGGCAACATCCTGCTCGACCTCGGGATGTCGATGCAGAGCACGTACACCGAGGGCCTCGGGATGATCCCCGAAGCAGAACGCCCCGTGCTCGATGACAAGTTGCCGCTGCCGCAACGCTACTTCATCGTGCTGGGCATGCTGCAGAAGATGGGGCTGTCATGGCAGTTGCAGTACGCCTCGGAAACCTCGAAGCAGCGGGCCGAAGCGCGTGTCGCGGGACGCGACCTCGGCAGCAATCGCGACATGGGCAGGAAGATCTTCAGCGGCCATCCGGGCAGCTACCTGAACGACTTGAGCGCATCGACGGCGAAGATCGACGTGCCTGTGCTGGTGATCAGCGGCCAGGACGACCATGCGGTCGGGCCGCAGGCGGACCGCTTCGCCTATCCGAAGATGACGCGCGTGACGCTGCCGGGACGCCACAACCCGTTCATCGAAGCGCCCGATGCCTATCGCGATGCCATCCACGCCTTCGTGAAACGGCATCGCCTGCGCTGAGGATGCTGCTGCGCCAGGCTGAAACGACAAGGCCCGGCAATGCCGGGCCTTGTCGCGTTCATCGTGCGGTTCGAATCAGCCTCGCAGCGAGAAACCCGCCACGTCACCCAGCGCCACGCGGAAGAAGCCGAGCTTGCCAGCAGGCGTGTGCGCATCGCGCAGGTGCACGTACGCGCCCTCGTCGTCGAAATCCTCGTCTTCCTCTTCCTCATCGTCGCCTTCGTCGGCGGCGTCCGCCTCGGATGCGTCCTCGGCCTCATCGTCCGCTTCGAGATAGGCGCGGGTCAGCGCATGGTGCGCCATGTACTTCTCTTCGCTGATGACATGGCCGGTCACCAGCACGCCGCCGACGATCAGCGTGACTTCGGCCTCGGCCGGCGTCTCGGCTTCGGCCAGGTCGATGATGTGTTCGAGCAAGGGGTCGTACATGCGGAGATCCTCGAAGGGGTTCGAAAGGGCGAAAGCCGAAGGATATCGCAAGCGGCGTCGCGATCAGGCGATGCCGAGCCCCGGGATCGTCGTGATCGCTTCTGGATCGAACCCGGCCAGGGCCGCGAAATGCCGGCCGCGCTCGGTGTAATCGCGGTAGGCGCCGAAGCTGGGCGCGCCCGGCGACAGCAGGACGACGCCAGCGCCATCCAGCGCGGATCGCGCCTTCGCGACCGCATCGGGCAGGTCGTCTGCAGCGACCAATGCGAACCCGACCTCGCGCGCGACTGGCGCAAGCAGGTCGTGGATCTTCGGGCCGTTCTGGCCGAGCGTGATGATGGCGGCCGGCGCACGCGTGCGCATCGCATCGGCGAAATCGCCCCAGTCGATGCCGCGGTCGTGCCCACCCGCGAGCAGTGCGACTCGCTGCGAACGGAAGCAGTCCAGCGCCGCCAGGCTGGCATGCGGCGTGGTGCTGATCGAATCGTTGACCCAGGTGATGCCGTCGCGCGTGCCCAGCGTCTGCAGGCGGTGCGGCAGCGGCTGGAAGCTCGCCGTATGCGGCGCCAGCGCCTCCGCATCCAGTCCCAGCGCCTCGATGGCCGCGAGCACAGCGCAGAGATTGCTGCGGTTGTGTCGGCCGGGCAGCGGCACGTCGGAGGTATCGAACACGGCGCGTGCGCCGCGGTGGACGACGTCGCCGCGCAGGTGCCAGCCGTCTTCGCCGCCGACGAAACGCACCTCGCTGTCGGGCAGCGACAGCGACGCCAGGCGCGGATCCGCACCATTGAGGATCGCGATGCGTGGCTTCGCGGCGGTGAACAGCGACAGCTTGTCGGCAACGTAGCGGTCTTCGCTGCCGTGCCAGTCGAGATGTTCGGGGAAGATGTTCGTCGCGACGGCAATCGACGGGCGCACGCCGGAGGCCGCGACATCGCCTGTCTGGTAGCTCGACAGCTCGATCGCCCAGAATTCCGGCGGATCGTCGACATCGATGACTTCGAGCATCGGCAGGCCGATGTTGCCGCACAGCGCGGTGCGATGCCCACCGGCGCGCAGCAGGTGCGCCAGCAAGGCGGTCGTGGTGCTCTTGCCCTTGGTGCCGGTGACGCAGATCGTGCGCGCCTCGGCGTGTTCGGCGAACCACAACGTCGTTCCGCCGATGAAGCGCGTGCCGCGTTCGGCGGCCGCCAGCGCTTCGGGCTTGTACGGGCTGATGCCGGGCGACTTGATGACGACATCGAAAACCGACAGCGCGTCGGCAGTGGCATCGGTCCTGGCCGTGAACAGCGCGTCACCAAGTGCGTTCGCATCGGCGACTTCCGCGTCGTTGCAGAACAGCGTGATCGACAGCGTCGGCAGGCGATCGCGCAGCACGCGCCACGCGGCACGGCCTTCACGTCCCCAGCCCCAGAGCGCGACCTTCAGTCCGGCCAGCGCGGCGATGTCGAGCATCGGATCAGGCTGCGAAACGCGCACGCAGGCGCTCCCAGATCGCGGCCGGTACGCGGTGTTCGTCGTCCAGCGCCATCAGCCCATCGATGTCGAGTTCGGCGGAATCCAGCTGCGGCCGGATCTCGCGTGCGAAGCGCTCGACGATGTCGTCCTCGCGCCATTCCGGTCGTTCGGCCAGCGCAGCCATGGCCGCGCGCGACTCCCTGCCCTCGCCCACGCACTCGAACGGCTTGTGGTCCTGGAACTCGAGCAGCGCGTCGTAACCGGCGACCTGCGCGGGATCGTCCAGCAGATTGCGGCCGAAGATCCCGACCAGGCGCGGCTTCGGCATGAACGGCGCCAGCGCGAGGAACACGAAATGACATTTCGGGCAGACGCCGCACCAGCGATTGACCGGGCGCTCGCCGAGGATGTGGAAGTTGCGGTTGCAGCTGGAGAAGTGCGCGTCGTAGTGGTCGGTCTTCGCGAACTGCCGCGCGACCGCCAGTTCGCTGAGTGGACGCAGCAGTGAGTAGTAGTGCAGGTCGGCGGCGATGCGCGCATGCACGTAGTCGCCGAAGTCGCGCTCGAAGGCCCAGCCCTTCGACCACTGGTGGTTCACTTCGCCGGTACCCTCGATCAGGCTGCCGTAGCTCGCCGAGCGTTCGTTGGAGAACACCACCTGGTTCGCGCCGGTGAGGATCGCGGCGAAGACCATGATCGCCGAGTTCACCGCCGTGACCGGGATGTGGCCGTTCCACGCGCCCTGGCGGTTGTACTCGAACAACTGCGGCGCGAGCTGGCGGCCGAGGTTGAGCGTCGGCAGGCCGGTGCGCTCGGCGCAGGACTTGATGAGCTGCGAACCACCGATCCAGGTGACGGTCTGCGCGATGTCGACGCCACGCAGGGCTTCGATGCTGACCAGCGAATCCTTGCCGCCGCCGATCGCGACGAGCGCGTGCTCGGGCAGGCCAAGCGCCGGCGCGGTCGTTGCGACCTGCGTTGCACCCACGGGGAAGCGGATGCGTCCCCGCAGGTTCAGCCCGTTGCGATACGCGAATTCGCCGAGACCGTTGAGGTAGACACTTTCGAGGAACGCAGCGGTGTGCGCATCGATGGTGTAGCTGTCGATGCGGATCTCTTCCGGCACGGCGGCCTTGTAGTAGCTCACGCCGGCGATCAGGTGCAGCAGGCGCAGGGCCTGTTCCGCAGCCTCGGCGCGCGCGCCTTCCAGCACGAACGGTGCACCCGGCACCGTGACCGTCTCGATCAGCTCGCTGCCCTCGTCGAAGGCGTACACGAGCTGTGCGATGCCGGTCTGCGCATCGAAGTCGCAGCGGACGAAACGGAAGGCGCGAATCTCGTCGCGTTTGAATTCGGAACTCACGAAACCACTCCTGTGGAAAGCGCCGGCGACCGACGTTTCCGGACAAAACGGATGACGAAATACTCGATGCCGATGGCGGGCAGCACACCGATGACGAATGCGAGCATGGTGTAATCCATGGCTGTTCCTGCCATGCGAAACACACTACCCGGTCGCTCCAACGGTGGCAGATACTGGTTGAACTGCAACCACGTCCAGATAGCACCCCAGACGAGCAGGAAAAAAATCGGGTAGGCCGTCAGGCAGACGCGAATCGAGCACGACAACACACTGACTCGATCGAATCGATTGGACAAGGACACCAGCCAGGCGGCGATACCGGCAGCAGCCATGGCGGGCAGCACAGCGAGCGGAAAAGCGGCAAGCAGGATGCCATCGAGGCGCTCGAACTCGCCCTTCCATGCCGTCAGGCCCGCGAAGCAAGCCAAGGCGACGACCAAGGCCGCGATGGCACTCATCGCCGCTAGGGCAGGACGCTCCGTCACTCGATTACCTCTTCCACCGGCAGCGCGCGCAGGTTGTAGGTGTTCGCCATCGCCATGCCGTAGGCACCGGCGTCGGCGATCAGGACCACATCGCCCTCGACGGTGGCCGAGGGCAGCATCCGCGCGCGACCGAAGACGTCGCTGCTCTCGCAGATCGGGCCGACGACATCGAACGCAGCGACCGCTTCATCGTCGATCCGCGACAGGTTGTGGATGCCGTGGTAGGCGTCGTACATCGCCGGACGGACCAGCGCGTTCATGCCGCCGTCCAGGCCGATGCGGCGCAGGCCGTCCTTCTCGATGACCTGGGTGACATGCAACAGCAGCGCACCGGCTTCGGCCACGAGGTAGCGGCCCGGCTCCACCGCGAGGCGGTAGCGCGCGTAGCCGGCCTTGATCTCGTCGAGGCCGGTGCGCCACGCGGCGATGTCGAACGGCCACGCATCCGGCTTGTATGGAACGGGCAGCCCGCCGCCGATGTCGATGATGTCGATCGTGCCCACCTGGTCCGCGAGGCTGGCGAGATCGGCGAACACTTCCCGCCAGTGCGACGGGTTGTCGATGCCGCTGCCGAGGTGTGCATGCAGCGCGACGATGTTCACGCCGAGCTTGCGAGCCTCGGCGACGAAGGCATGGGTCTTCGCCACCGGCAGGCCGAACTTGGCGTCGCTGCCACCGGTGCGCACCTTCTCGTGGTGGCCATCGCCACGGCCGAGATCGAGACGCAGCCAGATCGAACGATCGCGGAAGGTCTCGGACCAGCGCTGCAGCGCTTCGACGCTGTCGACGGTGACGTGGATGCCCTTCGCAAGCGCGGCATCGTATTCGCCGCGCGGCGCGAAACTCGGCGTGAACAGCACGCGCGACGGATCGATGCCCGGGAGCGTCGCGAACACGTGCTCGACTTCGGCCAGCGACACGCATTCGAAACCGAAGCCTTCGGCTTCGAGCGCCTGCAGGATCGACGGATTCGGATTGGCCTTGAGCGCGAAGAAGCGCAGGTCGATCGCGGTGGTCTCGCGCAGCGCGCGGGCACGGGCACGCACGGTCGGCAGGTGGTAGACGTAGCGCGGCGTACCGGCGTCGGCACGCGCGACCAGGTCGGCCACGCGTTCGCGCCACCAGGGGGTTTCACGCTCGGGCTTGCCATGCGCGATCTCGGTCCAGCTCGGACCGAACACCGCACCATCCTGCACCGGCATCGCGCCGCTGCGGATCAGCTCGCCGTGCAGGTGCGGCAGCAGGCCGTCGGCATCGGCTTCGTCGATGACGAAGGTCAGGTTGAGGTCGTTCGACGACTGCGAGATCAGGTGCACGCGCTCGCGGCCGAACGTCGCCCACACATCGGAGAGCTTGTGCAGCAGCGATCGCATGCCGCGACCGACCAGCGTGATCGCCGCACAGGGCGCGATCACCTTGACGCGGCAGACCTCGGACAGGTCCGCCGAGAGCTCGGCCAGCACGCTGCTGTTGACCAGGTTCTCGCTCGGATCCAGCGACACGGTGACGTTGGTTTCCGACGAACCGATCATGTCGATCGACAAGCCATGGCGCTTGAAGCGTTCGAACACGTCGGCGAGGAAGCCGACCTGCTGCCACATGCCCATGCTTTCCATCGACACCAGCACGATGCCGTTGCGTCGGCTGATCGCCTTCACGCCCGGCACGGTAGCCACGCTGCCGTCGATGCGCGTGCCGGGCAACTCGGGGCGCTCGGTATCGAGGATGGCCATGGCCACGCCGCTGTCGCGGCACGGCGCGATCGAACGCGGATGCAGCACCTTGGCGCCGGTGGTCGCGATTTCCTGCGCTTCGGCATAGTCCAGGCGCGCCAGCAGGCGGGCATCGGGCACCTCGCGCGGATTTGCGCTGAACATGCCGGGCACGTCGGTCCAGATCTCGACGCGCGATGCCTTGAGCAGTGCGCCGAAATACGCGGCGGATGTGTCCGAGCCACCACGTCCGAGGATCGCGGTCTGGCCATCGGCATGGCGGGCGATGAAGCCCTGCGCGATCAGCGCGCGGGTCGGCTGCGCGGCGAATCGATCGCGGAAATCGTCGAAGAAGGTCTTGTCGCCGAGATACTGGCAGTTCACCGACAGGCGCTGCGCCCAGGCGCTGGCATTCGGCAGCGACACCGCCGACAGCCACTCGCGGGAATCGCACCAGCCCATGTCGAGGCCCTGGGAACGCAGGTAGGCGGCGCCGATGGTCGAAGACAGCAGTTCGCCCTGCGCCAGCACCTCGGCCTGCCAGTCGAGGGCGCGCGACGATGCGCGCGGATCGGTGCCGAGCGCGGCGAGGATGGCGAGGCGTTCGCCGAGCACGGCATCCGCATCGAGATCGAGTTCCGCACAGAAACTGCGATGACGCTCGACCAGCGCGGCGATGCGCTCGTCGATCTCGCGGCCATCGGCAATCGCGGTCAGCTCGTTGGTGACGCCCGACAGCGCCGATACCACCACCAGCACGCGACCGCCCGTTTCATCCATCCGTTTTTTCGCCAGCCGGCCGATGGTGTCCCAGCGGTGGCGACGCGACACGGAAGTGCCGCCGAACTTGAGCACGACCCAGGCGCCTTGGCGGGGGTCGGCAGGATGCGTATCGGGCATTGGTCTGCTTTGAGGAAGGGGAGTTGGGGGGATGTAGACTGCGAAGTCCGTCGCAGGGCATGTCGCCGTGGCCGGAACCCCTCATTCTAAGCCAGCAGGAGCAGCGGGAAGATGGTGCTTCGTTATCTACAGATGGACGTCTTCGCCGCACGCCCGGGTATGGGCAACGCGCTCGGCGCGGTGATCGACGGCGAGCGGTTCGACCCTGCCCGCATGCAGGCCTTCGCGGCCTGGACCAATCTCTCGGAAACCATTTTCCTGCTGCCGCCGACCACGCCCGAGGCCGACTACCGGGTGCGCATCTTCACCCCGCGCAGCGAGCTGCCCTTCGCCGGTCACCCTAGCGTGGGAGCGGCCTGGGCCGTGCAGGAAGCCGGACTGGTCGCGCCCGACCGGACGACGCTGGTACAGGAGTGCGCCGCAGGCCTGCTGCCGGTGCGGATCGATCACGACAGCGGCCGCCGGCGTACCTCCATCCGTGCTCCGCGCGCACGGCGGCTGGGAGGCGGCGAACTGGCGCCTGTGTTGATGGATGCGGTCACGACACGCATGCGACTCGGCGGGCTCGAGCCCGCCCTATGGGACAACGGTCCGAAGTGGTGGCTGCTGGAGCTGGCCGATGCCGAGGCCGTCCGGACACTGCAGCCCGACCTTGCAGCGATCGCAGCGCTCACCGAAGCCACGGGCGCCGTCGGGCTTGGCGTGCACGCTCCGGAGGACATGGACGGCCACCATCTCGTCGTGCGGACTTTCTGCCCTGCGGACGGCATCCCCGAGGACCCGGTCACCGGCAGCGCGCAGGCCAGCATCGCGGCGCGGCTGGCTGCAGTCGGACGCCTGCCTGGCCGCGAGGGGCGCTACGTTGGCAGCCAGGGCCGCGAGCTGGGACGCGATGGCCGGGTCGAGGTGCGCGTCGACGCGGACGGCGAGGTGTTCATCGGTGGCGACGTGGTGCCCGTGATCGACGGCACCGTGGCTTGGTGAGGGAGGCGACGCGATGATCTTTGCGATGCAGTTCGAACTCCGCCCGGCGCCGCACAGCCCGGACTTCGCCGAGATCGGCGGCGCGATCGCAACCAGTTTCATTCGCGCGGACGACGCCGATGCCGCGCTCGCGCTCGCCCTTGCCTACTTCCGCGACGGTGACTGGGACGTCGTGGTGCAGGAGCAACCGCCGCAGCCCGTCGATCGTGCCGCGTGCGAAGACGATCCCGAGTGGCTGGACGCCTACGACGAGGCGGCACGGGAAGGCGAGTGTCATATGCTCGACCTCTGGCCGGTCGCTCCGGACGACACCGACACGATGCATTGATCGCGCCATGAACGCGTCGGCATCTTTGGCAAAAACTGCCAAAGAATCCGGCATTTTCGCGATATGCACCCTTGTTGTGCCCGGGCGGCCCAGTCGCGTGCTGCGCACTGCTAAGCTTCGCGACCCGAAGTCCGCAGGATGCAGTACGCAATGAGTCTCCGCCGTTACGTGCAAGTCGATGTCTTCGCCGACCGCCCCGGCGCCGGCAATCCCCTGGCGGTGGTGCTCGATGCGGAGGGCCTGAGCGATGCGGAGATGCAGGCCATCGCGAAATGGACGCGACTGCCGGAGACCACGTTCGTTCTCCCGCCGGTCAGCGACGACAGCAGCTACCGCATCCGCATGTTCAGCCCGCGCCGCGAAGTGCCCTTCGCCGGGCATCCCAGCGTCGGCACCGCGCATGCCGTGCTGGAAGCCGGACTCGCCTCGCCGAAGGACGGCCTGCTCGTGCAGGACGGCATCGCCGGCAAGCTGCCGCTGCGCGTGGACGGCGAAGGCCACACGCGCACGATCGCGGTGCGCACCCCGCGTGCCAGCGTGCGTGAAATCGCCAGCGCGAATGACCCGCGCCTGCACGACGTCCTGAAGAACTTGCCCCTGGGCGCCCTGCCGCCGGCGCTGATGGATGGTGGTCGCCGCTGGTGGCTTGCCGAGCTCGAAAGCGAGGCGGCGCTGCGCGACGCCACGCCGCCGTGGGACGCCATCGGCACGCTCGCCCACGACACCGAAAGCATGGGCCTCTGCGCCTTCGCCCGCAGCGACGATCCGGTCTACTACCTCGCCGTCCGCGCCTGGGTCGGCGCGCCCGCGCAGTTCGAGGACGCCGCCTCCGGCGCCGCCAACGCCACCCTCGCCGCCTGGCTCGCCTCGCAGGACGCCCTGCCCGGCGACAGCGGCTTCTATCGCATCAGCCAGGGCCGCGAAGTCGGCCATGATGCGATCATCGAATTGACCGTCGACGATGCCGGCGATGTGTGGTCGGGCGGGCGCGTATGTACGGTGGTGCGTGGGGAGATCGATTGGCGCTAGCGCTTCGAGTACCGCCGCGCTGTCAGATGCACGACGGCTGACCTGGCCGACCCATCACGTCTCACCTGATGGCATCAGCCATCTGCATCACACCCTCGACCCAAGGCGAACTTCCGGGGAGAACGCAACGCATGAAGACAACGACGACGCTCTGCCTGCTCGCAATGGGCCTGCTGTTCCAGTCGAACGCCCACGCACTGGAACCCTCCGCTTCGGTCAAGACGACGACGCTGATGAAGACCACATCGAGTTGGGACGGGACGCCCATCGTCTACCCATCGGGCCAGGCCGAAATCACGGGGCTTATCGTCGAAATCGCACCAGGCGGGGAAACCGGCTGGCATCGGCATCCCGCGCCCTCGTTTGGCATGCTGCTCGAAGGTGAGCTGGAAGTCAGATTGAAGGATGGTTCCGTCAAGCGCCTGAAGTCCGGCGACGCGCTTGCCGAGGTGGTGAACACATTGCACAACGGCCACAACGTCGGCACGACGCCATTGAAACTGGTCGTGTTCTATGCCGGCGCTGCGGACCAGCCATTGTCAGTCAAGGAAACACCATGAATGTGTGCCGCATGCTGGAATGGTCTGCGCGGCAGCGCAGACTCGCGACTCAACATTGCGCCGGCAAGCCCTTGCTGCGGTCAGCAAAGAAGTAATCCAACAGCGCCAATTCGACTTCGGCAATCGAGTTCAGCGTCGACTCTCTTTCTGGCTGCGCGTCTTCGTCCAGCGAGCCCCAGAATTCGACCCACCAGCCCTCGCCTGCCAGTGATACCTCGGCTGCACGCTCATTGCAGATGACATGGAGGAATTGCGCAACGCCGTCTCCTCTTATCGAGGCGATGGATGACACTCGCTTCAGACGATCTGCAAGATCGCCAAGACTGGCCTGGATCTCAACCACAGTCATGGACGAGCGGAAGACGCCATCAGTCCTTTGCGTCATGACGAGGCAAATCTTCTGCCAGCGATCGACACGCCACGAATCGGGAGGTTCCGCTCTTGACGCAGAGCCTGACCAATCAACCGAAGCGCCCCAATTGCGCTCCCGCCAGCAGGTGCAGATGGATCTGGAACACCGTCTGCCCGCCATCGTCGTTGCAGTTCATCACGATGCGGTAGCCGTTCTCGGCGAAACCCTGCTGCTTGGCGTAGTTCGCGGCGGCGATGGCGAGGCGACCGATGATTTCGGCCTGGTCAGGCTGCACGTCGTTGAGCGTGGGCACGGTCACCTTCGGCACGAACAGGATGTGGATCGGTGCCTGCGGCGCGATGTCCTTGAAGGCGATGATGCCGTCGTCCTCGTAGACGATGGTCGCGGGGATCTCGCGGCGGATGATCTTGTGGAAGATGGTGTCCGACATGGGCTGGGGTTCCTGTGTCCTTTCCTGCGGGAAACCGCATTGTACGCAGGACGCGGCGAGGCGTCGGCCACTCGTCCACTGGTGACGGCGACCATGGCGCCTGTGCCGATTCGGTGACGCATCGCGCCCCTGCCACCGATTCCGCGCCGAAACCGCTGTTCCCGCCATGTTCGGTCAACCGTGGACTGTCCGCCGACATTCGGCTTGCCCGAGTGAATGGACGATCCACGCGCGCATCGACGTGCACCCTGCGCGATGCGCGTGCCCGGCCAACCGGCCGTCACGTGTGCCACACAAGGAAACGTCATGACACGTTCGATTCCGATCGCAGCCATCGCCGCTCTGGCATTCACCTCGTTTGCCTCATCCACCTTCGCGGCGCCCGCCGAGGAGCAGGCATCCGCGGGCCTCGACCTGATTCCGTACGAAGTGCTGGTCAAGTTCCGGCCCAGCGCCCGCACCGCGGATACGAAGGCGGACATCCCCGGTCTCGAAATCGAAGCACGCACATCGAAGCTCGATGTCGCCCGGCTGAGACCGGCAGGTGCCGGACTGTACCGCCGCGAGCAGGCGCGAATCGCGACCATGGCCCTGCTCGATCGACTGCGCAAACGTCCCGACGTCGAATACGCGCAGCCCAACTACCTCTTCGAACTCTCGCATACGCCGAACGACACGCTCTACGCCAACCAGTGGCACTACCCGATGGTCCGGCTTCCGCAGGCCTGGGATATCACGCGCGGCAGCGCCGCCATAAAGATCGCGATCCTCGACACCGGTCGCACGTATCACCCCGACCTCGTCTCGAAGTGGCTGCCGAACGAATACAACGCGGACCAGCCCGGGTACAACGCGACCGACAAGTCCAGCTTCTCCCACGGCACGCATGTCGCAGGCATCGCCGCTGCCGCGTCCAACAATGCCAGTGGCATTGCAGGCGCCTGCCAGAACTGCATGCTTCTGAACGTGAAGGTGAGCGCGCTGGTCGACGGGCGGATCCGCATTCCGCTCTCCCACGTGATCAGCGGAATCGATTGGGCCATCGCCAACGACGCCGACGTCATGAACATGAGCTTCGAATTCGGCGAACCCTGCACCCAGTTGCGCATGCCCGCGCTGCGTGACGCCATCGCGAGGGCAACGGCCAGCAACATCGTCATGGTCGCCGCCGCAGGCAATGCCGATTCCGTCGTCGACAACACATCGCCGGCATCGTGCCCCGGAGCGATCTCGGTCGCGGCGACCGACCGCGATGCGAAGTGGCTGTCCTCCTACAGCAACGGGGGCCCTGCCATTGGAATCACGGCCCCGGGAGGCGGTGGCGAGCTGCTGCAGAGCGGAACGTCGACGATCTATGGCGCAACCACCGGCAATCCGCGCTGCCCCTCCGCGCCGGGACAGGTCTTCGGCGCCAATGCCTACGGCGCACTGTCGTCGTGGACCGTCATCCATACCGAGAATGGCGTACCCCAGACCACCCACTGCTATCGCTATCTGTCGGGGACTTCGATGGCGGCGCCGCACGTGGCCGGCACCGTGGGCCTGATGCTCGCCGCGAACCCCGGGCTGACGCCACTCGAGGTGCAGTCGATCCTGCAGGGAACGGCTCGCCCGATGCCATTGTGCGGCCCCGATTGTGGCCCTGGCCTGCTGGACGCCCATGCCGCGGTCGCTGCGGCGCGCGATCTCGCCGGACAGTAAGCCGACCACGGACGCGGGGCGGGTATCCGCCCGCCCCGCTTTTACCGGATCAGCGTCTCGCTGCGCGAACCGGCTTCGGCGGCGACAGAATCAATGCAGGAACGATCGCCTGGAGAGGAAATACGTGTAGACGACAACCGTCGCAATGATGGCCCATGCGGCGGCTTTCGGCTGAATCAGTCCACCGGCGCTGCCGAAAACAAACAGCGCCGCCGCGATCAGGTACAGATGCAAAGACCATTTTCTTCGGAACACGAGGAGAAACGCGCCGGCTGCCATGGTGATCGCCAATGCCGTCAGCAGGAGCAGCTCCATCCAGTCTTTCGAGTCGGCCGTGAAACTGGCATCGCGACCGAGGGCCAACTGGACGAGGGGCCCGTAAATCGCCACCACGGCCAGCATGGGTGCGAAGCTGACGAGGAAGACCGCGATCATCACGATGCGATTCCACCACTCGATCCTGCGGATCGGCGCCAGCGTGTCGGCAACGGGCGGTGCGTAGGGGTTCTCGGTCATACCGGATCCATCCGGGCTCAAGGCATCTCGCTGCGCGAACCGAAGGCATGCGACAAGGTGCCGCGATCGACGTATTCCAGCTCGCCGCCCAGAGGAACGCCGTGGGTCAGTCGCGTCGGCTTGACCTTGTGCTGGCGCGCGAGCTGGGCGAGGTAGTGCGCGGTGGCCTCGCCTTCCACGGTGGGATTGGTCGCGACCACGAGTTCCTGCACGTCGCCTTCCGCGAGTCGCGCGGCGAGCGCGTCGAGGCCGAGCTCGCGCGGGCCGATGCCGTCGAGCGGGCTCAGTCGCCCCTGGAGGATGAAGTAGTAGCCGCGATACCCCGTCGCCTGCTCGATGGCCAGGCGGTCGACGGGCGATTCCACGATGCACAGCAGGTGCGCGTCGCGCGCCGCACTGGCGCAGATCGCGCACACCGGCGTTTCGCTGAAATCGCGACAGCGCTCGCAATGGCCGACACGTTCGACGGCGTCCGCGAGCGCGTTCGACAGGCGTTGACCGCCTTCGCGGTCGCGCTCCAGCACGTGGTAGGCCATCCGCTGCGCGGTCTTCTGGCCCACGCCCGGCAGCACGCGGAAGGCGTCGATGAGTTGTTCGAGGAGCGAGGCGGTCATCGCAATGATCCGTAGAGCGGAGCTTGCTCCGCTCCTGCACCCATCCGGCAGGCGCAGCGGAGCAAGCTTCGCTCGACAGGATGCGGATGGCTCAGAACATCCCCGGAATCTTCATGCCCGGCGGGATCGGCATGCCGGCGGTGGCACCGGACATCTTCGCCTGGGATTCGGCATTCACCTTGTTCACGGCATCGTTGATGGCCGCGGCGATCAGGTCTTCTGTCATCTCGGCATCGGACAGCACGCTCGGTTCGATGCGCACCTTGCGGCACTCCATCTTGCCGGTGAGCGTGATGCTGACCATGCCGCCGCCGGCGCTGCCGGTGACTTCAAGCTTGGCCAGTTCTTCCTGGGCGCGCTGCAGGTTTTCCTGCATCTTCTGCGCCTGCTGCATCAACTGGGCGATGTTTCCACGCATGTCGGCGTTCTCTCAATCTTCGTAGGGACGGATGGAATCGGGCACGAGTTTCGCGCCCTGCTGGCCCACCAGACGCTGCACGTCGGGGTGGGTCATGAAATTCTCTTCGGCGGATGCCTGGCGCTCGTCGCGTTGACGCTCGTTGCGCTGGTGCAGGGTCTCGGCATTGGGCGCCCTGCCCGTCTCGAATCGCAGCTGCACCGGACCGCCGAGCTGGGCACTGAGCGAATCGGTCAGCGCGTTGATCAGGCCGGGCAAGCGCAGATGGTCATCGTCCGGCGACAGCGCCAGGCGCATCACGCCGTTGGCGTAATCGATGAAGGCGGCATGCGCGGCCAGCTCGCGCGCGGGTCCGCGCAGGCCGCAGTTGGCGACCAGGCTCAGCCAGCGGTCGCTGTCGATGGCGATCATCGGCGGAAGGGCGTCGCCCGGCGGTGGCATGGCGGGTGCAGCCGCAGGCGGCGCAACCGGCGGCGGGGCTGCGATTTCGATCCGGGGCGACGGCACGGGCGGTGCCGGACGGCGTTCAGGCGCGGCCGGGTTTTCCATCGCCTCCGGCGGCAACGGGCGCGACATCGACGGCGCCGGCTTGGCCGGGGTGCTGTCGAAAGCCGCCGCGCGTGCTGCTTCGGGGCCTCGCACGCCGCTGTTAGACGGTCGCTCGACCTGGGCGCTGCCACTTTCGGCCGGACGGAAAGCCAGCATGCGCAGGGCGGTCATCTCGAACCCGGCCCGGGGACTGGGCGCATATCCGAGATCGCGGCGGCCATGAAGCGCCATCTGGTACCACAGCTGGACGACTTCCGGCCTCAATTGGCTGGCAAGTGCGTCGATCTCGACACCATCGGCATCCATCTCGACCGAAGACACCAGTTGCCTGACCTGCACGCGATGCAATGCCTCGGCCAGCGCGTCCAGCACACCGCTCCAGTCCGGGGAAAAGTCGGACAGCGCCGCGATCTCAGCCATGAGCGCCGCGCCATCCCCCGACGCCAGCGCGCCCAGGACAGCCCCGACCCGCATCCGGTCGACCGTGCCCAGCATGGTCGCGACCCCCGCGTCGGTCAGCGGCACGCCCGTCCCACCCTCCAGCGTGGTGCTGGCACCGGTGTAGGCAATGGCCTGATCGAGCAAGGAGAGACCGTCGCGAAGGCTGCCGTCGGCGGATTTGGCCAGTTGGCGGATGGCGCCCGGCTCGACCGGGATCCCCTCGGCCTCGAGGATTTTCGCCATCTGCCCCTGGATCTGCTGCTCTTCCAGGCGCTTGAGGTTGAACTGCAGGCAGCGCGACAGGACGGTGACCGGCAGTTTCTGCGGGTCGGTGGTCGCGAGCAGGAATTTCACGTGTCCCGGCGGCTCTTCCAGCGTCTTCAGCAGCGCATTGAAGGCCGACTTGGACAACATGTGGACTTCGTCGATCAGATAGACCTTCACCCGGCCACGCGACGGCATGTACTGGGCGTTGTCGATCACCTCGCGGACGTCGTCCACGCCGGTGTTCGAGGCCGCGTCGATCTCGAGCAGATCGATGAATCGCCCGGCGTCGATGTCGCGGCAGGCGTTGCACTGCCCGCAGGGATCGGCGGAGGTTCCCTGCTCGCAATTCAACGACTTGGCGAAGATGCGGGCGATCGTGGTCTTGCCCACCCCGCGGGTGCCGGTGAACAGGAAGGCGTGGTGCACGCGGCCGGTGTCGAGGGCATTGCTGAGCGCACGAACCACGTGTTCCTGCCCGACCAGTTCGGCGAAACGCTTGGGGCGCCACTTGCGGGCGAGGACGAGATAGGACATCGGCACATTCTGCCATGCACACCCCCGATCCGGACCCGGAGGCGGTCCCGATCCGATGTTCCTTGTTCCGGGAGCCGCACATGGCTAGAATTGTCGGCCCCGAGCGCGGCAGGACGCCGATGCCGGGGAGGATGCGGAGAGGTGTCCGAGTGGTTGAAGGAGCACGCCTGGAAAGTGTGTAAGCGTCTAAACCGCGCTTCGGGGGTTCGAATCCCCCTCTCTCCGCCAGATTTCAAGTTCGTCAGCGTCGCTGATGCAACGTCTATGGTGGCCCCGTCGGCCCCTCGCGACGCTAGATCGAAAACCCCGCCAGGGCCGGAAGGCAGCAACGGTATCGGTCGATGCGGGCGCCGAGGTCAGCCGGCGGGGCCATCGCCATTCCTGGGCATCCCATGTGGTTCATGCCTGGCGGCCATGACGACGGCCGATGGTGGCCGACTACTGCAGATCCTGCTGCTGCGGATGCAGCCACTGCGCATCGCCTTCGACATAGCGCTCGTGCTTCCAGATCGGCACGCGCGACTTCACTTCGTCGATGATCCAGCGACAGGCCGTGAACGCGGCGCCTCGATGACCGGCGCTGACGCCGACCCAGACCGCGAGGTCGCCCACGGCCAGTTCACCGATGCGGTGCACGCAGGCCGCGTCGGCGATGGCGAACCGCTCGAGTGCTTCGTCGATGATGCGCTCGCCTTCCGCTTCCGCCAGCGCACGATAGGCCTCGTAACGCAGACCCGTCGCGGCGCGACCTTCATTGTGGTTGCGAACCCAGCCCTCGAAACTGGCGTATGCGCCCGCTTCCGCACGCAGCAAGCGCTCGCGCAGCGGTGCGATGTCGAACGCAGCGTCGGCGATCGCGAATCGCGCCACGGCAAGCGATCCGTCAGGTCAGCGCGGCGAGCATCGCCACGAGAGGACGCGCGGACGGACGTCCATGCTGCCAGTCGCCACCGTCGACACCGCTGCCGCCGATGTCGATGTGCGTGAACGGCAAGGGCTGGGCGCCGTCGTTTCCGTGGCGATCGAGTCCCGATGCGATGGCGAGGAACGCCATCGGGAACTGGTGACCGCGCGGCGTGGCCGACGATGGCAGGTTGTTGCAGGACAGCAGATCGTCGGCGCGACTGCGCGGCGCGACGAAGTCGTAGTCCTCGCGACGCAGTCGCGACACTTCGAAGGGATCGCCCCACGCATCGCCCTTCAGCGAGAGCGATTCGGCGATGCGAGCCGAGCGCGCCGGACCGTTGTCCAGCGCGATGTTGTACGGGCCCACCGCGCGATTGGCATGGCCGGTCAGCGTGGCGACACTGAACAGGCAAGGTGCAGTCGCCTTCAACGCATCCTCGCGCAGGTGGGACAGGAGGTCGGCGAGCACGAGGCGGCCTTCGGCGTCGGTATTGCCGATGCGTACGCGGACGCCCGCATGGCTGTTGATGATTTCGTCGGCGACGAAACTGTCGGGTCCGATCGAATTGCGGACCACGCCGAGTTCGGCAATGACCTTCACGCCGGGCAGGCCCAGGCGTGCGACGGCAAGCAGGAAACCGGCGACCGCAGCAGCACCGCCCTTGTCGCGGCTCATGCCGGCCATGTGCCCATCGGTCTTGAGATCGGCGCCGCCGGTGTCATAGGTCAGGCCCTTGCCCGCGAACAGCAGCGTGCGTTCGACCTGTCCTTCCGGCGTGTACTCGAGGCGCACCACGCAAGGACGATGACGCTCGACGTCGAGGCTGGCGCGCGCCACGGCGCTGAGCAGCGGATAGTCGCGTCGCAGCGCATCCTGGTCACTGTTCACCGACACGCGGACCGATGTCTCGCGGAAGGCATCGACGCAGTACTGCGCGAACCTCGGCGGCGCCATGCGCTCCGGATCGGTTCCCGCCAGGTCGCGTGCGAGGCGCACGCCGGCATCCACGGCCTCGACCCAGGCCGCATCGGCATCGCGGAATTCGCGACCAAGCACCGAAAAACCGATCGACACCACCGGCTCGACCGCGTCACCGAGCGATTCGCGTGCCTCCAGCGGCTCCCACAATCCGCCGATCGCGGCCAATGCCGCCACCCGCGCGGCATTGCGATGACGATCATCGGCCGGCGGCGGCGCCAGCAGCACCAGGGGCGATCGCGCACCAGCGTCGCGCGCGCGGCGGATGCCTGCCTGCGCCGCTTCGGCATAGCGACGCACGTCGTCGTGATCGCGCAGGACGGGACCGGTGGGCGACAGCACCACGCGTCCACCCGGAGCGCCGGGACAAGGCACCAGCGACAGCACCTGCGCCGCGCGGGCGTCCAGGGCCGAGGCCGTGGCGTACGCTGCGGCGACCAGCGGGTGATCGACCGCAGGCACGTCGTGGGCGACGACGATCAACGCGTCATGGGCGGTCGCGCCGGGGCGCGCGGCATCCGCAAGTGCTTGATCGAGATCGGTGACGGCAAACAGTCGGGTCATCGGCGGGACTCGGGGGAATTGAAAAACGGGACGGCAAGGCTACCCCATTCGCGACAGCGTTCACAGAAGGCACTCCGAAACAGGCCGTTCACGCAAACGAGATGCTTACCCGCCCGACACCGGAGGAATGAACGCGATTTCAGCGCCGTTTCGTGGGGGATCACCCCAGCCGACGAACGCGCCGTCCATCGCGACGCGCACCCGTTCGATCGGCAACGCGAATCCGTGCCTTGCGCGCAGGATCCGGTACAGCGTCGCGAGGTCGCCATCGTGGTCCAGGGATTCGCTGTCGCAGCCCGCAGCATCGCGCAGGCTCGCGAAATACAGCACCGTGACGCGGGCCATCAGCGCGGCTCCGCGATCTTGCCGACATCGCGCTTGCCGCCGCGCTTGCCGCGCAGGCGGGCTGGCCCCAGCACGATGGCGTGCGACAGGGCCTTGCACATGTCGTAGACGGTGAGTGCGGCGATCGTCGCGCCGGTCAGCGCCTCCATCTCGACACCGGTGCGGTGCACCGTCTTCACCGTGCAGACGATCTCCAGCTCGCGCTCATTGCGCCAGTCGATACCGAAGCGGATGCCGTCGATGGGCAATGGATGGCAGAACGGGATCAGTTCGTGCGTACGTTTCACCGCCATCGTGCCGGCGACGATCGCGGTTTCCACCACACCGCCCTTCGCACTCTTCAATCCGCTGCGACGCAGTTCGGCAGCGACGTCAGCCGGAAACCTGACCCTGCATTCCGCTGTGGCGACGCGCGCGGTCGCGACCTTCCCGGAGACGTCGACCATCGCAGGTCGACCGTCGGCATCGAGGTGGGTGAGCTTGGACACCTGTTTCAAACGCTGATTCTCCATTGCAGGCCATGCCCCGGATCGGGCGGCGCAAACAGGAAATGAAGGACGCGGCGGCCACTCGGTCGTATCGCCCGCGACGACGCATGCAACACCAGCGGACGCATCAGCCACAGGTCGCCTCGCCCCGCAACGCACATCCGCTCCGACAGGGACTTTGGCACGTTTGCAATCTCGGCAGACGGCAGTCGACCGGACCGATGAGAGCCGGGCACCACCCGCAGAGGACCATCCGATTCACCGCAGGCATCCAGATGCAGGCGAACAGCGACCAGTCTCGACAACAGCGATTCCGGTGGCTGCACGTAGGTGCCGTCGGGTTTTGCAGACCAACCCGAGAGATCGGGGTGCTCGACGCGATCCGCGACCGGTACCGACAGATCCTGGTGGTACGGGACCTTCCAGTTGCACGATTCGGACTTGCGGAACAGCGTGCACTGGATCGCGACCATGCCCTCGGCGAGAAGTCCGGAGTCGCACAGTCGTCGACGCAGCGGCTCGACGAGTGCGGCGCACCACGGATTGGACAGCAACTCTCGCGAACCGGCCAATTCGTCGCCGAGCACTGCGTCGACAGGCAATGCGTCGAGAAGGTCCATCGGGAGCCCCGACGGCAGTTTCAGGACGCCATCATCTGAAAAGCTCCCCAGCACCACGCTCAGCCCCCCACCAGGAACATCTCGACGCGCCTGCCGGAAGTGGCACGGGCGGGCCCACGCACCTCGCTGTATCGATCACTGCGGGCCTGCCATTGCGACGCCAGTCGTGAAACGAAGATGGCCTCATCGCCCAGCCACGGCCGCAGCTCGGTGCCTTCGGATGCGAAGAGGCAGGTGTAGAGACGGCCATCGGCGGAAACACGGGCGCGATGGCAGTCGCCGCAGAAGGGCGCCGAGATCGAACTGACGAAGCCGACCTCGCCTGCCCCGTCGTCGAAGCCGTAACGGGTGGCGACTTCCCCGCGGTAGTGCGGGCCCAGCGGATGCAGCGGCCAGCGCGCGTGGATCGTGTCGCGCAGTTCAGCCGATGCCACCACGCGGTCGAGCGACCACGCGTTGCACGTGCCGACGTCCATGTATTCGATGAAACGCATCGTGTGCCCTTGTTCGCGCGCGAATGCGACCAGCGGCAACACCTGGTCGTCATTGATGCCGCGCTGCACGACGCAATTGAGCTTGATCCGGCCAAAACCCGCCTCGCGGGCGGCATCGAGGCCACGCAATACATCCGGCAGAGCGCCTCGACCACCGGACGATGCCGCGAAGCCTGCGGGATCGAGGGTATCGAGACTGACCGTGAGCCGGTGCAGGCCGGCCTCCTTCAATGCGCGGGCGTGAGCGGCGAGCAGGCTGCCGTTCGTGGTCAGCGCGATGTCGTCCAGACCGTCGAGTACCGCGAGGCGCGCGATCAATTCAGGCAGGCGCTTGCGCAGCAGCGGCTCGCCGCCGGTGATGCGCAGCTTGCGCACGCCGATGCGCACGAAACCGCGAACGAGTCGTTCGATCTCGTCGAACGACAGCCGCGAACTCGCATCCAGGCCGTGATCGTCCGGAACGCGATCGGCGGGCATGCAGTACGGGCAGCGGAAATTGCAGGCCTCGATCACCGACAGGCGAAGATCGCGCAAGGGGCGGCCCAGCACATCGCGGGGATGCGCATCGGTGTGTGGATCGGGGTGCGGCACGGCGTTCATGGCTCAGGTCAGCGACGTCGATACCCGTGGAGAGGCGGCGGGAGCGTCATCGGGTGCGAACGGCTCCGCACGCACCGCCGTCGGCTCGGCCAGCGGGACGCACTCACCCGGGGACGCCACGCGATGGCCGCGGGCGCGCAGCGCTTCGCCCTCTTCCGCGCCGACGTAGTGATACAGCATGCAGCGATCCAGCAGTTCGCGCGGGTATTCGCGCTCGATGTCCGCGACGCCGGTATGCGATGGATTGCCGCGCACGGCGCAGTCGTGGGCGACGATCTCGCCCTCGCCCGCCATGACCGCCAAGGTTTCCGGGATCGGACGGGTATCGCCGGTCCAGACCACGCTGCCCCGCAGGCGCAGCCCGTAGGCAGTGCGCGGCCAGTGATGTCGTGCCTCGAAGGTCTCCAGGCGCACGCCGTCATGCCAGAAGGCGCCGCCCACCGGGATCACCTGGAAGGCATCCCAGAAATTCGCGCCGCCTTCGGCCAACGCGTTCGGATAGTCGCCGACCCGCTGGTGCAACAGCGGCACCACGTCCGCGGGCACGTACACCCGGACACGGCCGCATCTCGACGGGTCGAAATAGCTGTCGACGAACAAACGCTCGAAACCCGCGACATGATCGAGATGGGTATGGGTGACGAACAGCGCGCGCGGCGCTTCGCCGTAGTGCGCGAGATACGCGGTCAGGCCTTCGGCACCGCAGTCGATGGTCAGCCAGGGCCGGCCATCGCGTTCGATCGTGGCCATCGCCGACCCCAGCTCGACCGACGAGGCATTGCCGACGCCGTGGAATCGCAAGGCCCAGCTCATGTCGATGACACCCTCTCTCGCAGCGCGGACAACGGCAGCGTCAGGTCCCGCGCTGCCAGTGCGCATCGTACGCGCTGCGGAGCCTCGCGTAATCCTTTTCGACATCGTCGACGGCACGCGCGCCTCGCAGCTTCAACAGCGAGCGATGCAGGCGCGACAGGTTGCGCTCGCGCCAGGCGGTCGCCGGGATCCGCCATTGCCCGCGATCCAGGTCGATGATCCAGGACCGACCGGCATCGTCGAACAGCAGGTTGTGTGCGTTCAGGTCGGCATGGTCCAGCCCGGCGCGGTGCATGCGCGAGATCAGTCGCCCTGCGGCCTCCCACGGCGCCTCGTCGCCGCGTGTCGCGGCTAGATCGGCCAGCGGACTGACGCCGCACAGCCGTTCCAGCAGGATTCCAGCGCGGTACCGCAGGCCATCGCGCCAGTAGATCGCCGCGATCGGACGTGGCACCGGCAACTTCCGGCGCAGCGCCTCCCGCAGCAAGCGGAACTCCTCGAAACTCCGGGTCCGATTGGCACCATGCCACAGGAAGCGGTCGCGACTGAACTTCGCCGCGACCCCGCCGCGCAGGTAGTGGCGCAGGACCAGAGCTCCCAGCGGCACGCCGGCCGGGGCCGCGTCGATGAACCAGGCGCCGCCGCGACCGCCGCTTCCGACCGGCTGGGCGTGCCCGCCCCAGGACGCCGGGTCGAACCATGCGGGATCGGCAGCCTTCAGTCCGGCTTGCCGCAGGCGCTCCAGGTCGAACAGAATCGCACCGGTGAGCGCCGCCCCTGCGCCGTCATTCCCGCGCACGGCGCGGAACGGCATCAAGCTTTCGCTGGCATCGAAGGCGACCATAATTCCCGAGTCTAACAATTGCGCGATTCAACTCCCCCCTCGATCTGCCTCCTGCGCCTGTCGGCGCTTGGAGATGTGACTCACGTCCTGCCGCTGATCCACACCCTGCGCCGCGCCTGGCCCGAGGCGCCGATCACCTGGGTGATCGGTCGAGGCGAGCAGAAGCTGCTCGACGGCCTGCCGGGTGTCGAATTCGTCGTCTATGACAAGAAGACCGGCGTCGGCGGCATGCGCGCCCTGCGTCGCGGCCTTGGCGGGAAACGATTCGACGTTCTCCTGCAACTGCAGGTGTCTGCACGCGCGAACCTGCTGTCCGCCTTCATTCCCGCCCGGCGACGCATCGGCTACGACCGCTCCCGGTCGAAGGAACTGCACGGCCTGTTCATCAAGGAGCGGATTCCCGACAGACCGGGCATCCACGTACTGGACGCGATCGGCAGTTTCTGCGAGCCCCTCGGCCTGCAGCGCGCCGACGTCGCCTGGGACATGCCCGTACCCGAGGACGCCCACGACTGGGCGCGCGCGCAGTGGCCGGACGATGGCCAGCGGACCTTGGCGATCTCGCCCTGCTCCAGCCATGCGCTGAGAAACTGGCGGCCGGAGCGATATGCCGCGGTTGCGGATCACGCCCGGGACCAGGGTTGGCGGGTGGTCATGCTTGGCGGGAGAACGACGCTCGAGCGCGAGACCACTGACGCCATCCTCGCGGCCATGCGCCCCGTGTCGACCGAGGGCGACGTGCTGGACCTCGTGGGCAAGGACACGCTGAAGCAGTTGCCCGCCCTCCTTGCCCGCGTCGATCTGCTGATGACGCCCGATTCCGGCCCGATGCACATCGCCAACGCCATGGGCACGAAGGTGCTGGGCCTGCACGCCGCCAGCAACCCCAGGCGCAGCGGGCCCTACTCGGACATCCGGTACTGCGCGGACCGCTACGACGACGCGGCACGGAAATACGTGGGCAAGCCAGCATCCGCAATGAAATGGGGCACCAAGATCGAACATGACGGCGTCATGGACCTCGTGACCGTGGACGACGGCATCGCTGCATTCGAACGCTACCGGGCCAGCCAGGGCTGACGTCGACCCAAGCTTCGGGCACAAAAAAACCGCCTCGCGGCGGTCTTTCGTCCCGATACTGCTGTCGCGGCGGGGCCTTCCGTGGCTCCCGCACATCGACCCGGGTTCTGCCCATCCGTTCCTTGAGATGGTGGGAATCCTTCCCTGCGAACCGCATCCTGCGTCGAACCCTCCACGGCGAGCATCCCGCCCACCGCGTCGCCTCGTTGAGGCGAATGCACGCGGCACCTCCTTGTGCCTTCGGTCGGCCGGCGAACCGGTCGCTCCGGGATCCCGATCACCTTTCGGCGAGAAACGGGATGCCTGACGTGCGGGGCAAACATTACCCATCCGGATCACGAGAAGGAAGATGCCGCCACATCCGGTTTCGGCCACTATTGGTAGCGACCATCGAAAAACACCGGAGTTTTCTCATCGAATCGCGTAACCTGCTACCAATAGTGAACTGGCTTGGGTGAATATCACTAACTGGGTGAATAACCCTATCAAGACGCACTTTGTGACGGAATTCGCATTCACCGGCCCGTCGAGCAGGTCACGTCTACAAACAGGCTTAGCGTCGCGAGCACAAGCGACTTTCGATCACGGAGCTGATATCGAGCCCGGCAGCCGCCACGCAACGGCTCAGGGAGTTGCGCGGCCCGAGCGGTAGTCCTCGTAGGACTTTTCCTCGACATAGGCCGAGCCCAGGGCCAGGTTGATGTCCTTCTTGATCCGGGCGCGCTCGTCGTTCTCGAAATAAACGCTGCGCGCCAGGCGGACGAATTCGTCGTCGAAGGCCTGGGCCTTTTCCTTCAGGCGGATGTCGTCTTCGATCACCCAGAGACGTTCGTTCACCGCCTTGAGATCGGCACGCAGTCGCACGATGTCGCGGCCAGCCGCCGGGTGCGCCATCCAGGTCCGCTCGAGCGCCGACAGTTCGTTGCGCACGTTGGCGAGCTTCGCCGGATCGGACATCCGCTCGGACTTGATCTGGAGGATGGCGATCTTGTCGAGCAGTTCGCCGAAGGATACGGGGACGGAGATTTCGGACATGTCGGGGGATGAGACGAAGGAGGAATTCGGGCGCCCAGTGTACGCGTCTTGTGATCCAGCGCCCCGCCCCGTATGATGGCCGCCCCACGGTGAGGCAAGCCTCGTCGTTGCCCCTTCGGAGAGGTGGCAGAGCGGTTGAATGTACCTGACTCGAAATCAGGCGTACGTGAATAGCGTACCGAGGGTTCGAATCCCTCCCTCTCCGCCAATGCGTCAATGAAATCAGTGATTTAACACCAGTCACCTGATTTGTCCCACATAAAAGCCCACATTTCGATGTGGGCTTTTTGTTTGGCGATTCTTTTGCGGTGCTCTTCACACCTTCCCGCGTCGATGACCGAAGACTGGAGGCAGCCTGCTTTGCATGCGGTCATGCGTTGTAAGCACGCTGGGGCGTGTCGTCGGCGCTGACCATGCGCGCCAGTCGCCCCGGGTTGCTCACAATAGCGGGATGACCGACAAGAAACCCCGCAAGCGCACCAAGGCGCTTCCCGCTTTCAGTACCCCTCTCACCCCGGGTGCGATCTGGAACTACGGCCCGGGCGTGGTGTACGACCCCACACTTCCAGAACCGGTTCGCGCCGCCATTCCGCTGGAGTGGGACGCCGTGCTGGACATGCCCGCATTCACCGCTGCGCTGGGTGTGGCCCTGGGTCACTACCGGTATTACTCGGCATTGGCCGGCGGCGAGTTCTCGGCAAAGCAGGCGCGGGACGACACCCTGCAGGCGGCAACCACGCTGCAGGACGCCTTCGCGCGCCTGCATCAACTCCCGCCCCTGTCGAAATCCCTGCTCGATTTACGGGCGCGCACGGCGCCGGAGAACGCACGCAGCATGCTCGACCGGGTGCTGGCGCTGGATACGGTCCTGATGGACCTGCAATGGGCAGCGGCTGAAATTGATGCGCATTTCATGCAGCCTGGCCGCAAATCGTCCGGGCTGCGCGATGTGCTGCTTACGGACGTGCGGGACCTGATCCTGGCCCATGCCCAGGAAAAGAAAACCAAGCTGGAGGCGACCAAGTTGACGCAGCGGCTCCTGCGAGCCGCTCGTGTTCGGATGCCGGCGAAGCTGGACGAGATACAGCGAAGGATTCGCGATGTGGAGCACGAGCGCCGAGCGGAAGAGGAGGAACTGCGCACCACCATCGACCAGAAAGCGTCAAGGGGGAAAAATTCGGTGTAGTTACGCCCGAATGTTTCACCGTTACAGCAACGTCCCCGTGTGAAGAATAGGTAGCCGCTGCGACCCGCAGCGGCCTGTTCCAGCCGGTGCAGGCCCCATCAGAGACCTGCACATGACCCATACGCCTTCCGGGCCACCGAGCGGCCCGCTTGTCCTCGAACGTCTCCCCCAAGTCAAAGCCCGCACCGGGCTGTCCCGCTCAGAGATTTACCGCCGCATCGCGATGGGCGACTTCCCCGCGCCGGTCAAACTCGGCCAGCGCGCCAGCGCCTGGAGCAAGCACGAAGTCGACGCCTGGATCAGCCAGCGCATCGCCGAGCGTGACGCGAAGGGGGCCGCATGACGCGCGCGCCGCACGACACCGCAACCCACCCTCGCCCATCGCGTGCGGTCGCTCTGCAAACGCCGTCCAGACGCTTGCCGGGACGCTGGCGGCAGCGCCTGCTCGAACCCGACGCCTACTACCGCCAGCACGTCCCCAGCCTCGGGCGTTCCGGTGACTATGGCTGGGCGCAGGGTCTGTGCCCCTTCCACGACGATCACACCCCGTCGCTGTCGGCGAACCTCGACGGCCGGCGCGGTGGCTGGATCTGCTTTGCCGGCTGCGGCAAGGGCGATCTGGTCGCCTTCCACATGCGGCTGAAGGGGCTGGGCTTCGGCGAGGCCGTCCGCGACCTGGTGGAGGGCGCACGATGACGACTGCAACTCAAACCGCTTCCCACCGCGAGACGCTGGAACAGGCTGTCGAACGTTTCAGCGCGAGCGCGTTGCGCCAGGGCTACGTGCTGGAAGGCGTCTTCCCGTACGCCACGAGCGACGGCGACATCCTGTTCTGGCGCGTCAGGCTCAAGCACCCGGACGGCAAGAAGAAGTTCCCGGCCTTCCACTGGGACGGACAGCGCTATGTGGCCGGCGAACAGTCCGCGCCCGCCGAAGGCAAGCCGCTGTATCGATTGCCCGAATTGCTGGCCAACCGCAGCCCCGTCGTGGTCATCGTCGAGGGCGAGCGCAAAGCCGATGCGCTGATCGCGCTCGGCGGCACGGCCACGACCAGCGGCGGCGCAACTTCGGCCGAGGGTGCGAACTGGTCGCCATGCGAAGGCCGCATGGCGTTGTGCTTCCGCGACAACGATGCGGCCGGCATGGAGTACGCGCGACAGCTCACGCGCCGCCTGCATGCCCGCCAAGTCCATGTGGACTGGATCGATGTCGCCGCACTCGACCTGCCAGACGGCGGCGACGTGATCGATTGGCTCGCGATGCACCCAGATGCGACATGGGAAGACGTGCTGCAGTTGCCCAGGCTGGTCGCTCCGGACATGGGCGATGCATCGTCTGCACGCCCTGCGGCGGTTGCCGCACGCGAACCTGCGCGACCTGCTCGCCGTGAACCCGCACACAACCGGCCACGCCCCGTGCCGGAGTTGTTGCGGCGGCCCGTCAGCCGCGCCCAGCCATACCCGCTGGAAGCATTGGGCGGTGTACTTGGTGGCGCTGCAACGCGCATTCGCGAAGTCGTGCAGTCCCCGGCCGGGCTGTGCGGTCAATCCGTGCTGTCTGCGGCGAGCCTGGCCGTACAGGCATTGGCCGATGTCAGCATCGATGGGCGCCGCATACCGCTGAGCCTGTGGCACCTGTCGATCGGCGAATCGGGCGAGCGCAAGAGCGCGACCGATGCCCTGGCGCTGCGGGCGCATCGCGAGCGGGAGCGTGCCCTGGCGGACGACTTCGTGCAGGAACTGGCGGCGTATGAAGGCGACGCCAGCGCGCACAAGGCGGCCCTACGTCGAATCGAAGGCAAGGGCGAACCGGACGAAGTCCGTGCCGCACGTAAGGCGCTGGGGCCGGCACCGCAGCGTCCGCTGGAACCCTGGATGCTGTTGAACGAACCCACGCTGGAAGGCGTGCAACGGCTCTGCCAGCGAGGGCGGCCGAGCATGGGCCTGTTCAACGATGACGCCGGCGACTTCATCCACGGCCATGCGATGTCCAGTGACAACCGCGTCAGGACGGCGGCAGTCTTCTCAAGGATGTGGGATGCCGGAGAGATGGGCCGCACCCGGGGTGGCGACGGCACGTCGAAATGGTACGGGCGTCGTCTGGCGATGCACCTGATGATCCAGCCGGTGATCGCCGAGCAACTGCTGTCGGATCGGGCGCTGCTGGAGCAGGGCTTTCTCGCGCGCTACCTGGTGTGCTGGCCGGAATCGACCATCGGCACGCGGGAGTATGTGGCTGAAGACCTGATGGTCGATCCGGTGATGCAGTCCTACTGGGAACGGATACACGGACTGCTGGCCATGCCGGCGGCCATGAAGCCCGGGACGAGGAACGAACTGGACCCGCGAACGCTCACGCTCGCGCCGAATGCCAAGGCGCTCTGGATCGAGGTCATCAACCATATCGAACGCGACCTGCGGGATGTGTTCCAGAGTGTGAGAGGCACGGCGGGCAAGGCTGACGCGCAGATCCTGCGCATCGCGGGAGTGCTGACGCTGGTCGAGGATGCCCACGCAGGCACGATCCCGCTCGACATGCTCGAACGAG
The DNA here is from genome assembly GCA_016789405.1 of Lysobacteraceae bacterium. Taxonomy (GTDB): domain Bacteria; phylum Pseudomonadota; class Gammaproteobacteria; order Xanthomonadales; family Xanthomonadaceae; genus Lysobacter_I. The sequence goes on along the minus strand of JAEUPQ010000015.1, from coordinate 119,089 downwards.
CAGCCCATCTCATGCAGTACCACCTGGACGAGGCGGTGCGCATCATCGGCACCAGCAGCCCGGGACAACCCATCGAGCATGCCGAGGCCATGATCCAGTGGTGCCGCAGGACGAAGCGGGAATGGCTCTACTCGACGGACGTACTGCGGAACGGGCCGAACGCGATCCGGACCCGCGATGCATTCCTGATCGCGACGAAGCAACTGCAGGATGCCGGCTGGATCGAGCCGGAACAGCATCACGTCCTGCTCGACGGCAAGGTGCGTGCGCGAGCGTGGCCCATCAGGCCGGAGGTGCTGGCCTGATGGGCTCGCTCGCTGATTTCCTGAAACAGCGCGAGCGGGATGCGACGCGTCGCGACGATTCGCAAGCCGGGACGACCACCCCGCAGGGTCGTCCCGGGATGCGGGCCGACGTGATGGGATGCGAAAACGGGCGTGCCGCGCTCGAATCGCGCGATTCGCAGGGGGTGGCCCATTCCCCGTGCATGGAGCCGCTGGAGGTGGTCTCCGGCGGACCAAGTCACTCGCATGCGTTCGCGAAGCAGCATGATGATTCGCAGGTCGGTGTGGCAGAACGTCCGGGCACGCATGGGGCGTCATGCGATGCTGTGGGACATGCCAACCGTAGGCAATCGACCGAATCGCGCGATTCGCAGGGATGCGAGGGTGTGCGTACCATGCTGACGGCCATCGCCCGAGATCGAGGCATTCCAGAGGCCGTCGTCGACGCGATCGATCCGCGCGACCTGGGCGCATGCGCGGGCCTGCCAGCGGCCACGCTCGGCGCTTACCTGCGTGCCCTGCACAGGTCGCGGCAGATGACCGCAGGCGTCGTGCCGGCCGGCTGGACGCACGTCGCCCGCTGCACCGGCTGCGGCCCTGTCTGGCTGCCGCCCACGATGCCGGCGAACGTCCGCGCATGCCCGTGGTGCCTGCATCGACGCAACGGACGCCACCCGCCTACCCCGCATCCCTGATCGTCCATTCCGCGCAGTTCACGACATGCGCGCCGCATTCAACCCGTCACCTTGGATCACTTTGGACGCGCTCGGACTTCGTGCCGTGGCGCGTTTGCTTGTGCCTGGCGAACGCACCATGCTGATATCGGTCGGGTACTCCGTCCAACGATGCGCTGTTGCAGGCCGTCGCGTTCTTTTCAACTGAAACTGTCTGTCTGTGTCTCTTGGAGAGAGGGATATAGGGGGGAGGCCGTTCTATTCGCTACGCGAATAGCGCCTCGTGGCCTGATACCGACTGTCGTGGCGATCGTGTCCGCTCTCGTTTCTTCCCGGGCGGCAACGGATCGGCTGACAGCCCTTCACGACCATCGCCGTTCAATCGTCCGCATGGACGCTTCGCGCAGGCAAGACAAAACAGGGAGAAGCGCCAGAGCGAGGCCGCGAACGGCTGCGGCACAAGATGCGCGTCTGCAGCAGAAAACCCGCAAGCCATTGAATTGAATGGTGCAGAGCGGAAGGCCGCAACCTGGCACGCATCCATGGACCTGAATGCAATGGCAAGAATAGGCCAGAGGATTTTCCGCTGATCGGGCGAAGAGGACGAAACAGCCGGTGACATGACCTCCTCGGAACCCCCCCCAAGTCGGGTACATGGCAATGGCGCCGCCCCTGGGACCTCACTCAGCGCAAGACGATGGCCGGATCTGGGCTATTAAAGGGCGCCGGGCATCGACTGCTTGCAAGAAACCTGGCTTGAACGGGCTGGGACCTCGACTTGACCTCGATCATATGCACGGCGATGCGTTCGTCGAAAAATGGCGCATGTCTTGAACCGGGGTGCCATATGCGCATCATTGCATCGTCTACCGCCGTCCTGCTTTCGACTGCCTGCCTACCCGCAACCGCAGCCGACCCTGTCACCTTTGAATGGGACCTGCGCCTGCGCCACGAGCAGGTCGAGGACGAGGCCTTCGCCCGCGATGCGAATGCGACCACGGCGCGACTCAGGGCCGGGCTGCGCTTCGACCTCGGACATGGCTGGACCGCGCTGATCGAGGGTGAAGGCATCGCCGATGCCGGCGATCGCCACAACAACGGCGCGAACGGGCTGACGACACGGCCGGCCGTGATCGATCCGGACGGGATCGAACTCAACCAGGCCTGGATCGGCTGGAAGCGCGAGCGCTTCGCCGCGACAGTGGGACGGCAGCGGCTCAACCTGGACAACCAGCGCTGGATCGGCGCCGTGGCCTGGCGACAGAACGAGCAGACCTTCGATGCGCTGGATCTCACGCTGAAGCCGTCCGAGGACTGGACCCTTCGCTACGCCTGGCTGGACCGGGTGCATCGCGTGTCCGGCGACGACGCACGCGACCGGCTGGCGCGCGAGCGCGACCTGTCAACGCATCTGTTTAATGCCGGATACAAGCGCGGCAAGCAGCAATGGACGGGCTACGCCTACCTGCACGACGACCAGGATGTCGCTGCGGCATCGACGGCAACCTACGGGCTGCGCTGGACTGGCAGTCTCGTGCGCGGGCCGTTGACCTGGGGCTGGACGGCCGAGGTCGCCCGGCAGATGGATCACGCCGACAATCCTGCGGATTTCGCGTACAGCTACTGGCTGCTGGAACCGTCGCTGCAGGCGAAGGGCGTGACCTGGAAAGTCGGCTGGGAGCACCTCGGCGGCGATGGCCGCCATGCGCTGCAATCGCCGCTGGCGACACTGCATGCCTTCAACGGCTGGGCCGACAAGTTCCTGGTGACGCCAGCCGGCGGCCTGGAGGATCGTTACGTCGGCGCCAACGGCAAGGCGGGCAAGTTCGCCTGGGCCGCGACCTGGCACGACTACCGCACCGACACGCGCATGGCCTTCGGCAGCCGCTACGGCCGCGAGCTGGACCTGTCCCTCGGCCGTCCGCTGTGGAAGGGCTGGAACGGGCTGGTGAAGGTCGCCGACTATCGCAGCGACGGTTTCGCGCGCGACACCCGCAAGCTGTGGCTGCAGTTGCAGTGGACGCATTGAGACGACCGACATGAACCGTCCCTCCCCCGCTTCACCCGCCTTCTCCCCCTTCGCACCGAAGCCGGCCCCGCCGTCCCGCTGGCCCGCGCTCACCGCCGCGCCGCATCGCCTGATGTTCTTCATCGGTGCGGCGAACGTACTGGCGGCCATGCTGTGGTGGTGGATGCATCTCAGCGGCATGTCGTCGGCAGCCGTGACCGGTGTGCCCGCGCCGTGGCTGCATGGGCTGCTGATGCAGTACCAGGTGCTGCCGACCTTCATGTTCGGCTTCCTGCTGACCGTGTTCCCGCGCTGGCTCGCGCAGCGCGAGGCCACCCGCTGGCACTACCTGCCCGTGGGTCTGGCGCTGCTGGGCGGACAGGCCGCGACGCTGGTCGCCGCGTGGACCGGTTCGTCGCTGGCGCTGGAACTGGGACTGCTGAACACGCTCGCAGGCTGGATCGCGGGTTTCGTCGTGCTCGCGGGCTGGCTGCGCGCGGCACAGGGGCGCGACCTGCATGCGATGTCGGCGTTCGCCGCGATGACGCTGGGCCTGTGCGGGCTCGTGGTGTTCGTCGTGGCGCTGCATCTGGGCCGGATCGACTGGATGCATCCGCCGATCCGACTCGCGGCCGTGGCTGTGCTGATGCCGGTCTACGTGACGGTCGCGCATCGCGTGTTCCCGTTCTTCGCCGGCAATGTCGTGCCCGGCTACACGATCCATCGCCCGGCCTGGGCGCTGCGCGTGCTGTGGATCGGCATCGTCGGTCACGTGCTCGCCGATCTGTCCGGCCTGCTCGCCTGGCGGTGGCTGCCGGACCTGCTGCTCGTCGGCGTCACGGGTCACCTGCTGTGGCGCTGGTGGCCGCGCGCGAAGGCGCCGCCGCTGCTGATCGTGCTGTTCGCCGGTTTCGCCTGGCTGCCACTGGCGATGGCGATGCATGCGCTGGACAGCATGTCGCAGCTGCTCGACCTGGGCCTGTCCCTGGGTCGCGCGCCGCTGCATGCGCTGGCCGTGGGCTTCTTCGGCACGGTGCTGGTGGCGATGGCGACGCGGGTCACCGCCGGGCATTCCGGGCGGCCGCTGGTGCTGGGACGCGTGGCCGCGTTCGCGTTCGTCGGCATGCAACTGGTCGCGCTGTCGCGGGTGATCGCCGAATGGATGCCGGACCCGGGCCTGTGGTGGCGCGGCACGGCGCTGGCGTGGGTCCTGGTGTTCCTGCCCTGGGTGCTGCGGTCGGCGTGGATCTACGCGACGCCTCGCCTCGACGGCAAGCCCGGCTGAGCACACCTGCCTTTCGAGCCATTGCGATGACCGACCCCGCGCTCTATCCCTGCTTCCTCGGCCCGTATGCCGAGAACGACGACCTGCTCGAATCGCTGGTCGTCGGTTTCCTGCGCGACCATGCCTACTGGCGGCGCAACCTGCATCCCGAGGACGCGCCGGCGATTCCGACCGGCGCCAATCGCCGCCCGGACTACATCGCCTTCGAATCGCGCATGCGTCGCGAGCTGCATGCGCTCTCGGCTGCACTCAAGCGCAGCGTCCCGTTCCACAGCCCGCGCTACATCGGGCACATGGTCAGCGACCTGCTGATCCCCGGGCTGGCGGCGCAGATGCTCGCCCTGCCCTATAACCCGAACAACGTCACCGCCGAAGCCGCACCAGTGACCATCGACCTGGAGTTGAAGGTCGGCCTGCAACTGGCGGCGATGGTCGGCTTCGTCGCCGATCCCGCGCGTGTCGACTGCGCATTCGGCCATCTCACCTCCGGCGGCACGCTGGCCAACGTGCAGGGACTGCGCCTGGCGCTGGCGATGAAGGCGTTCCCGGTCGCGCTGCGCAGCGCCGCAGCGCCGATCGACGGCCTGCCGGTAGACGACTGGCAGGCGTTCAATCTGTCGCATGCGGAGACGATCGCCCTGCTCGATCGCTGGCGCGCGGCCTTGACCACGATGCCGCAGCACGAGCGCACGCATTGGCGCTCACGGGTCGAGGCGGAACGCTTCGAAGCGCTGGGCCTGCACGACTTCATCCTGCGCCATCCCACGCTGAAGCCACCAGTGGTGTTCGCCCCGTCCACCGCGCACTACTCGTGGAGCAAGGGCATGAAACTGCTGGGACTGGGGCGCGACCAACTGCGCCTCATCCCGGGTCGCGCGATGCGCCTCGACATCGATGCGCTACAGACAGGCCTTGACGATTGCCTACGCCAGCGGCAACCGGTGCTGATGACGGTCGGCGTGCTCGGCAGCACCGAGTTCGGCACGATCGACCCTGTCGACGGCATCGTCGAGGAACGCAAGCGGATGCAGGCGCGAGGGCTGGATTTCGCGATCCACGTCGACGCGGCCTGGGGCGGTTATCTGTGCACCCTCTTTCGCGACGAGGACAATCGCCTGCGCGCGGTCGACGACATCGGCCGCGAATTCGCGCAGTTTCCGACACCGGCCGTGCATGCGGCGGTCGAGGCGCTGGCCGAGGTCGATTCGATCACCATCGATCCGCACAAGCTCGGTTACCTCCCCTACGGTTCCGGCGCGTTCGTCTGCCGGGACCAGCGCGCGGTCGAACTGCTGACTGAATCGGCCGACTACGTCTTCAGCGACGACGGCGCGACCGATTTCTTCGCACGCCATCGCCAGATCGGTCGCTATGTGCCGGAAGGCTCGAAACCCGGCGCGAACGCTGCGGCGGTGTACGTGACCCATCGCACGCTGCCGCTGGACCACGCGCATTTCGGCCGGCTGCAGGCGCAGAGCATCCGCGGCACGGAAGCCTTCGCCGCCGAGGCTGAGGCCTTCATCGCACGCAACGCGGACCGCGTGCAGGCCTGCGTGCCCTTCGCACCGGACAGCAACCTCGTCTGCCTGGCGATCAATCCGCTCGGCAACCGCGATCCGCTGCGCATGAACGCCTTCATCCGCGCCCTGCACCGCCGCCTCAGCGCGGATCCGGGCAAGCCGCTGCAATTGGGCGAATACTTCGGCTCGATCACCACGCTCAAGCCCGAATCCCTGGGACCACAGGAAACGCGACGGGTGCTCGAAGACCTCGGCTTCGCCGACGATGCGCTGCGTCCGGGCGAGGAGGATGCCGATCGCATGGTCGTGCTGCGACACACGCTGATGCATCCGTTCCTGCTCGACGACGGCAACGGCAGCAGCTATCTGGCCGGCTACTTCGAATTCCTCGATCGCCTGTTGACCGCGTTGCTCGACGAGCGGATTCCGGAGCGGTCAGCGGAGGAGGCCGGGGCCTGAAGGTCCATCGCTTCTGTTCTCCGCAGGGGTCTCGCTCTTGCAGGGGGGCGTTTCGCCATCGAGCAGGCCACGCGCAGCCGGTACGACATGGGTCGCGTAGACCGCATCGGACTGCGCCGCGTCCGCATCGGCATGCCGTGTCTTCTTCACGCCGTAGCTCGACAGCACCAGATGGGTGTCGGCTTCGACACCGGCCTGACGCAGGCAAGCGGCTACGCAGGCCATCACGCAGCCATCCAGCGCCAGCATGCGGCGACCGCTCTGCGCGGTCTTCACCAGGGCGGGCACGCCGCCACCGACGCCGGCGATGCAGGACATCTCGGCCAGGCCGGCGCGATCGAGACGGATCGCGAACGCATTGGCCATCTGCGCCGCGCTGGAACAGCCGGAGCAGGAATAGACCAGAGGCAGGGAGGATTTCGCGGCAAGCATGCGGACGCTCCGGCGTGGACGGTGGCGGCAGTCTGCGCGGCCGTACCGGAGCCGGCCATGACGTCGGTCAAGCCATCGCCGGGTCGTCGGCAACCGCCGTCCGGTTGACCTGCGTCAACGCGTCGCGCCTCCCTCGCCCCTAGCCTGTGCATGCCGGAGTGCCCACGCGCTTCGGCACTCCGAGGCGCCGCGCCTTCGCCGAAAGGCATGGCCGGCGTCCGTGGCCCGCAATCCCGCGGTCCACCCGGTGCGATGGGAAACGATCGCGCCGCCCGTGCTGGAAAGGAGCGAATGCCCGCATGAACGTGCTCACGGACCGTTACGGCCGCGCGTTCCCGTATCTCAGGCTCTCAGTCATCGAGGCCTGCAACTTCCGCTGCAGCTACTGCCTGCCGGACGGCTTCCGCGCCGTGCCCGGTCGCCCGGCGTCGCTGCAGCCCGACGAGATCGCGCGGCTGCTGCGCGCATTCGCGGCAGTCGGCATGCACAAGCTGCGCATCACCGGCGGAGAACCGAGCCTACGGAAGGACCTCACCGACATCATCGCCCTCGCCGCTGACACGCCGGGCGTGGAGAAAATCGCGTTGACCACCAACGGCTGCGTACTGTCGCGTCGCGTGGATGCCTGGCGCGATGCCGGCCTGACCCATCTGAACGTCAGCGTCGATGCGCTGGACCGCGAACGTTTCGCTGCGATCACCGGTCATGACCGCCTGGACGACCTGCTGTGCGGCATCGATCGCGCGCTGGCGCTGGACTTCGGCGCGGTGAAACTCAACGCAGTGCTGCTGCGTGGTCTGAACGACGATCAGTGGTCGCTGTGGCGCGACTACCTGCGCGCGCATCCGGTCTCGCTGCGCTTCATCGAACTGATGCGCACCGGCGACAACGCCGACTACTTCGCCCGCCATCACCTGCGCGCCGACGCCTTCGAGGCGCAACTGGTCGAGGATGGCTGGCGGCTGCTGCCGCGTGCCGCCGATGCCGGCCCCGCACGCGAATACGCGCACCCGGATTTCGTCGGCCGCGTCGGCGTGATCGCGCCCTACTCGCGCGATTTCTGCGCCGGCTGCAACCGCCTGCGCGTGACCTCGCAGGGCGACCTGCGCCTGTGCCTGTTCGGCAACGTCGGCATCCCGCTGCGGCCGTTGCTGCAGTCGGACGACGACCATGCGGCGCTGGTCGCACGCCTGTTCGGCCAACTCGGCATCAAGGCGCACGGGCACGGCCTGCACGTCGGCGACACCGGGATGACCGCCAATCTTTCGACGATCGGAGGCTGAGGCCATGTCGACGACACCGGAAGGCTTCCACATGGCGGACATCCGCCGCAAGCGCGCCACGCCACGACGCGCGGTGGCCGTCGGCGAACTGCATGCCGGCCCGGCGGGATTCGCGGCGATCGTCGCGCGCACCCTGCCCAAGGGCGATGCGCTGGCGATGGCCGAAGTCGCCGGCCTGCAGGGCGCGAAGCAGGCGGCGATGCTGATGCCGCTGTGCCATCCGCTGCTGCTGGAATACGTCGACGTGCGCTGCGAACCGGTGCCGGAGCGGCGGGCGGTGCGCGTGTATTGCGAAACCGCGCTGACCGCGCGCACCGGCGTGGAGATGGAAGCGCTGGCCGGCGCGAGCGCCGCGCTGCTGACGCTGTACGACCTGACCAAGCCGGTCGAGCCCGCGCTGTCGATCGGCGCGATCCGCCTGCTGTTCAAGGAAGGCGGCAAGACCGGCCTGTGGATCCATCCCGACGGCATGACGGACGCGGAGCACGCGCACTATCGTCCACGCCCGGCCGCGCGACTGGAGGGCATCGACGCTACGGTGATCACGCTCAGCGACCGTGCCGCGTCGGGTGTCTACGAGGATCGGAGTGGACCGGTCGCCGCTGCGGCGCTGCAGGCGCTCGGCGCCAACGTGCGCCGCGAGATCCTGCCCGACGGCATCGAGCCGCTGGCCGGCACGCTGCAGACGCAGGCGGTGCTGGCGACGCGGCTGGTGCTCTGTACCGGCGGCACCGGGCTGGGACTGCGCGATCTCGCGCCGGAAGCGCTGGCGCATGTGGCGACGCGCACCGTGCCGGGCCTGGCCGAACTCTTCCGCAGCGCGAGCGCCGAACATACCGATCGCGCCTGGCTCAGCCGCGCGACCGCGGCGCTGGTCGGCGAACGGATGCTCGTCGTCTGCCTGCCAGGCAGCCCCGTGGCCGTCGAACAGGGCATGGCGATCCTCGCGCCCCTGCTTCCGCACGCACTGGCGATGATCGATGGAGGCACGCATCCATGAACGCTCGACCGATCGCACACGACCCGGGCTGCTGCGCATCGCAGACTGCGCACGTACCGCTGCTCGCTGTCGCCGAGGCGCAGGCACGCATCGCTGCGCGCATCACCGCCCTGCCCTGCGAGCGCCTACCGCTGGTGCAGGCCGAAGGCCGCGTCCTGGCCGTGCCGGTCGACAGCCTTGTCGACCTGCCGCCCTTCGACAACGCGGCGATGGATGGTTACGCGCTGGCCTGGGACGAGCACCTCGCGGCGGGGCGCGAATTCGACGTGAGCGCCGAGCAGGCCGCCGGCGAAGGCCGGTCGCGACTGCAGGACGGCAGCGCCATCGCGATCATGACCGGCGCGCGCATGCCCGACGGCGCGGATCTCGTGGTGCCGGTCGAGGATGCGACCGTGCTGTTGCGCGACGGCCATGGTCGACCGCGCCGCATCCGCATCGAACGCATGCCGCAACGCGACCAGCACGTACGCCGCGCGGGCGAGGACATCGCACAGGGCACGCGCGCGGTCGATGCTGGCACGCGCCTGGACGCGGCGGCGTGCATGCTGCTGCGCGGCACGGGCATCGCCGAGGTCGACGTCGCGAGAACCCCGCGCGTTGCCCTGTTCAGCACGGGGCGCGAACTGGTCGACACCCCTGGCCAGGCGCTTGCAGGCGGACAGATCCACGACACCAACCGACCCTGGCTCGAATCTCGACTGAAGGCCTCGGGCGCGCGCATCCATGTCGCGGACACGCTGGCGGACGATGCCGATGCCTTCGTCGATGCCGTGCGCCGCAGCCTGGACGACGGCGTCGACCTGGTGATCTCCACCGGCGCCGTCTCGAAAGGCCGCTACGACTTCGTGCCACACGCGCTCGCTGGACTGGGTGCCGAGATCGTGTTCCACGGCCTGGCCATGCGCCCGGGGAAACCGCTGCTGTTCGCGATGCTGCCCGGCAGCATCCCCTTCTTCGGCCTGCCGGGCAATCCGGTGTCGAGCGCCGTCGGTGCGCGCTTCTTCGTCGACCGCGCGTTGCGCGCGATGCTCGGCATGCCGCCCGAACGCGCATGGCGCCTGCCCCTTGCCGCACCGGTGGCGAAGAAGCGCGGCTTCCACCTCTACCAGAAGGCCGAACTGCGCCTCGACGACGACGGCCGCGTCGCGGTGTCGCTGCTGCAGGGCCAGGAATCCTTCCGCACCCGCCCGCTGCTGCGCACGCGCGCCTGGGCCGGCCTGCCCGCCGATGCCGACACGCTCCCCGCCGGCCACCTGGTCGACGTGCATCCCCTCCTCCACTTCGACGACGATCTGTTCGCGAGGCCATGACCATGCAAGTGACCATCCGCCTGTTCGGCGCATTCCGCCAATTCCAGGACGACGACCTCCTCACGCTCGACTGCCCGGGCGCACGGACCATTTCCGACGTGCGCTGCGCGCTCGATGTCCACGGCCGCGCGCACTGGCCCGGCTTCAACTCCGGCTTGTTGCGCACCTCGGCGTTCGCGACCGACGAGGCGCTGCTGCGCGCCGGCAGCCTGCTCCCGGCCGACGGCCGGCTGGCGATCATCCCGCCGGTGAGCGGAGGCTGACATGACGATGCCCTCGCAAGTCTCGTCGCTTTCATCGACGGAAGCGCTTCACGTCGAAATCGTCGACGCCATCGACGGACAGCCCGACCTGATGGCCGCGCTGGCCTTCGTCTCCGACGATGCCTTCGGCGGCATCGACCTGTTCGTCGGACGCGTGCGCGCCGCCAACCAGGGCCGCACGGTCACCGGCATCCACTACGACATGTTCGATCCGCTGGCCCTGAACGTCTTCCGGCGCAGCGCCGAGGCGGCCATCGCGAGCCACGGCCCGGCCGCGAAGGCCTATGTCGCCCACGCGAAAGGCCGATTGAAGGTCGGCGATGTCGCGGTGGTCGTCGCCTTCGCCACGCCGCACCGCGACGCCGCCTTCCGCGGCTGCCGGGAGGTGATCGAGGCGGTGAAGCACGAGGCGCCGATCTGGAAGCAGGAGCATTACATCGACGGCAGCAGCGAATGGAGCGAAGGCTGCGCCCTGTGCGTCGAACCTGTCCCCGTAGCCGAACCGGTCCCTGCCGCCATTGCGGCGCCGGCTGTCGCTGCGCCGCTCCCGGGGGCGTCGGACTGCTGCGGCTGCGGTCTCGGGCACGCAGGAGGCTGACCATGAAGATCCAGCTGGATGGTCAGTCCTTGCGCCTGCGCATCGGCGAGGACGAACTGGCACGACTGCTCGGCGGCGAGGCGGTGGACACCGCGACGGCGCTGTCGCCGCAGGTCGTGCTGCGCTGGCGTCTGCTGCTGTGCGACATCGAGGCCCCGGGCCTGCTTTCAGGCCCCGATGTCCTGCGCGTGCGCCTGCCGCGCGAGGATTTCGCGGCCTTCGCCAACGCCCGGCCGCGGCGCGATGGCCTGCATTTCCACTGGACGGATACGGGGGCCGACCCACTGCAGGTATCGGTGGAGATCGACGTGCGCGACAGCCATCGCCGCGGTGTGCAGCGCAGCATCGGCCAAATGGAAGCCGGTTGACCGAAATCAAGGCGATGCGGCGTTGGCAAGGGAAGACTGTCGTCCAAGCCGGCACGCACGCTGCCGGATCCCGCCAAGGGGAATGCAGCATGAGTCTTCAGACGACCACGGTCCCGCGCGCACCCCGCGGCGACGACACGGGAGGCCCGTCCTCCCGCACCATCCGCCACTGGAACGTCGAAGACCCGACGTTCTGGTCCACCACCGGGCAGCGGATCGCCCGCCGCAACCTCTGGATCTCGATTCCGGCCCTCCTGCTGGCCTTCGCGGTCTGGATGATGTTCTCGGCGGTGACGGTGAAGCTCAGGGACGTCGGCTTCACCTTCAGCGACGACCAGCTGTTCTGGCTCGCCGCCCTGCCCGGTCTCTCCGGCGCCACCCTGCGCATCTTCTACAGCTTCCTGGTGCCGATCGTCGGCGGTCGCCGCTTCACCGCGATCTCCACCGCATCGTTGATGATCCCCGCCGTGTGGCTGGGCATCGCCGTGCAGGACACGGGCACGCCCTACTGGCACTTCGTGGCGATCGCGGCACTGGCCGGCTTCGGCGGCGGCAACTTCGCCTCGTCCATGTCGAACATCTCGTTCTTCTTCCCGAAGGCGAAGCAGGGCTATGCGCTCGGCATGAACGCGGGCCTGGGCAACCTCGGCGTCTCGGTCACCCAGTTCGTGATCCCGCTGGTGATCTCGGCCGGCGTATTCGGCGCCATTGCCGGCACGCCGCAGGCCGCGGCCGACGGCAAGCAGCTCTACCTCCAGAACGCCGGCTTCATCTGGCTGCCGTTCCTGCTGCTCTGCACTTTCGCCGCATGGTTCGGCATGAACGACCTGAGCAGCGCGCGTTCGAGCTTCGCCGAGCAGTCGGTGATCTTCAAGCGCCGCCACAACTGGCTGATGTGCTGGCTGTACGTCGGCACCTTCGGCAGCTTCATCGGTTACTCCGCGGGTTTCCCGATGCTGATCAAGACCCAGTTCCCCGAGGTCAACCCACTCGCCTACGCCTTCCTCGGCCCGCTGGTCGGAGCCCTCGCCCGTCCGCTGGGCGGCTGGCTGTCCGACAGGACCGGCGGCGCGGTGCTGACCTTCTGGGTGTTCGTGCTGATGGCCGCCGGCGTGTTCGGAGTGATGCAGTTCCTGCCGGGCGACGGCAAGGCCGGCAACTTCAACGGCTTCCTCGCGATGTTCCTGCTGCTGTTCGTGCTCTCGGGCATCGGCAACGCCAGCACCTTCCGGATGATCCCGGTGATCTTCCGCACGCTGCACGAACGCCTGCTGCCGGTCATGGCCGACGGCGACATGCGCGCCGCATCGCAGCGCCGCGCGGGCATCGAGTCGGCGGCGGTGATCGGCTTCTCGTCGGCGACCGGCGCCTACGGCGGCTTCTTCATCCCCAAGAGCTACGGCACCTCAATCGCGATGACCGGCGGCCCGCAGGCAGCGCTGTACATCTTCATCGCCTTCTACGTGTCCTGCCTGGCGATCACCTGGTGGTGCTACTTCCGCAAGGGCGCCGAGTATCCCTGTTGAGAGTCCCTGCCAGCCGAGCACCACGAACGCCACTCGCCGCGCCACGTCGCCACCACACCGTCCGCAGCCACGACGCAACACGAGAGATCAGACATGAGCCATTTCCTCGACCGGCTGAACTTCCTCAAGCCCGCACCAGAAACCTTTTCCGACGGCTACGGTGCGACCCGCAGCGACGACCGCAGCTGGGAGGATGGCTATCGCCAGCGCTGGCAGTACGACAAGATCGTGCGCTCGACCCACGGCGTGAACTGCACCGGATCGTGCAGCTGGAAGGTCTACGTCAAGAACGGACTGGTCACCTGGGAAACCCAGCAGACCGACTACCCGCGCACGCGTCCGGACCTGCCCAACCACGAACCACGCGGCTGCCCGCGCGGCGCCAGCTACTCCTGGTACCTGTACAGCGCGAACCGGGTGAAGTACCCGCTGATCCGCAGCACACTGCTCAAGCTGTGGCGCGAGGCGCGCAAGGACAAGGCGCCGGTGGACGCCTGGGCCAGCATCGTCGAGGACAGCGCCAAGGCGAAGAGCTACAAGAGCCGCCGCGGCATGGGCGGCTTCGTGCGCCTGCCCTGGGATGAAGCCAACGAGATCATCGCCGCGTCGAATCTCTATACCGTCAAGCAGTACGGACCGGACCGCGTAATCGGCTTCTCGCCGATCCCGGCGATGTCGATGGTCAGCTACGCCGCAGGCGCACGCTACCTGTCGCTGCTCGGCGGCGCCTGCCTCAGCTTCTACGACTGGTACTGCGATCTGCCGCCGGCCAGCCCGCAGGTCTGGGGCGAACAGACCGATGTACCCGAGTCGGCGGACTGGTACAACAGCAAGTACATCATCTGCTGGGGATCCAACGTCCCGCAGACGCGCACGCCCGATGCGCACTTCCTCACCGAGGCGCGTTACAACGGCACGCGCACCGTGGCGATCACGCCGGACTACGCCGAAGTCGCCAAGCTGTGCGACCAGTGGGTGCATCCGAAACAGGGCACCGACGCCGCGCTGGCCTTCGCCTTCGGCCACGTGATCCTGCGCGAGTTCCACGTCGAGCAGCCGTCGCAGTACTTCACCGACTACTGCCGCCAGTATTCCGACATGCCGTTGCTGGTGCGCCTGGAGCGCCGGGACGACGGCCGTCTCGTGCCGGGCCGCTACCTGCGCGCCAGCGATCTCGGCGGCGCCGGCGAGACCAACAATCCCGAATGGAAGACCCTCGCCTTCGACGGCAACAGCGGCGACATCGTCGTGCCCAAGGGCTCGATCGGCTTCCGTTGGGGCGAACAGGGCAAGTGGAACATCGAGGAGTGCGACAGCGCCGGGCGCGAAACGCGGCTGCTGCTGAGCCTGAAGGATGCGCACGACGCGATCGAGGCGGTGAGCTATCCCTACTTCGGCGGCATCGAACACGAAAAGTGGGCGAGCGTGAAGGTCGAGGACATCCTGGAACGCAACATCCCGGTGCGTCGCATCGCCCTCGCCGACGGCAGCGACTGCCTCGTCGCGACCGTCTACGACCTGCAGCTTGCGCAGTACGGCGTGGATCGCGGCTTCGGCGGGCGCCACGTCGCCGCCGACTACGACGATGCCGAGGTGCCCGGCACGCCGGCCTGGCAGGAACGCATCACCGGGGTGCCGCGCGCGCAGGTGATCTCGATCGCCCGCGAGTTCGCGCGCACCGCCGACAAGACCCGCGGTCGCAGCATGATCATCGTCGGCGCCGCGATGAACCACTGGTACCACAACGACATGAACTATCGCGGGCTGATCAACATGCTCGTGATGTGCGGCTGCGTCGGCCAGAGCGGCGGCGGCTGGGCGCACTACGTCGGCCAGGAAAAACTGCGTCCGCAGTCGGGCTGGCTGCCGCTGGCCTTCGCCCTGGACTGGAGCCGCCCGCCGCGACAGATGAACGGCACCAGCTTCTGGTACTTCAACTCCGACCAGTGGCGCTACGAGAAGCTGGGCGTCGAGGAAATCCTCTGCCCGCTCGCCGATCCGGAGAAGTATCGCGGCAGCTTCGCCGACTTCAACCTGCGCGCGGTACGCATGGGCTGGCTGCCTTCGGCGCCGCAGCTCAACGTCAATCCGATGTCGGTAGTCAAGGCCGCCGAACGCGAAGGAATGGATCCGGTGCAGTATGCGGTCCGCCAGTTCAAGTCCGGTGCGCTGGATTTCGCCTTC
Organism: Lysobacteraceae bacterium; assembly: GCA_016789405.1. GTDB lineage: Bacteria > Pseudomonadota > Gammaproteobacteria > Xanthomonadales > Xanthomonadaceae > Lysobacter_I. The sequence goes on along the minus strand of JAEUPQ010000015.1, from coordinate 103,895 downwards.
GCCGATCCCGACGCACCGCAGAACTTCCCCCGCAACCTCTTCATCTGGCGCTCGAACCTGCTCGGCAGCTCCGGCAAGGGCCACGAGTATATGCTCAGACACATGCTCGGTACGCGCCACGGTCTGCAGGGCAAGGACCTGGGCGAGCGCGGTGCGGCCAAGCCCGAGGAAATCGCCTGGCGCGACGAAGCGCCGGAAGGCAAGCTCGACCTGCTGGTGACGCTCGACTTCCGCATGTGCACCACCGCGCTGTATTCCGACATCGTGCTGCCGACCGCCACCTGGTACGAAAAGAACGACCTCAATACCTCGGACATGCATCCCTTCATCCATCCGCTGTCGAAGGCGGTGGACCCGGCCTGGGAAGCGCGCAGCGACTGGGACATCTTCAAGGGCATCGCGCGCACCGTAAGCGCGCTGGCACCGGGCGTGCTCGGCGTCGAGAAGGATCTTGTTCTGGTGCCGACCCTGCACGACAGCCCCGGCGAACTGGCGATGCCCGAGGTGGTGGACTGGAAGAAGGGCGAATGCGAGCCGATCCCGGGCAAGACCATGCCGAGCATGGTCGTTGTCGAACGCGACTATCCGAACCTCTACCGCAAGTTCACCTCGCTCGGACCGCTGCTGGACAAGCTGGGCAACTGGGGCAAGGGCCTGGTCTGGGACACGAAGGACGAAGTGCATTTCCTCGGCGAACTCAACCGCACCGTCACCGAACCCGGCGTGAGCCACGGGCGGCCGAAGATCGACACCGCGATCGACGCGGCCGAAGTCATCCTGCATCTCGCGCCAGAAACCAACGGCCACGTCGCGGTGAAAGCCTGGGCGTCCCTCGGCAGCTTCACCGGCCGCAGCCACACCCATCTGGCCGAAGGCAAGGAACATGAAGCCATCCGCTTCCGCGACGTGCAGGCGCAGCCGCGCAAGATCATCTCGTCGCCGGTGTGGTCCGGGCTGGAGGACGAACACGTCAGCTACAACGCCGGCTACACCAACGTCCACGAGCTGATTCCCTGGCGCACGCTCACCGGGCGCCAGCAGTTCTACCAGGACCACGAGTGGATGCGCGCCTTCGGCGAGGGCTTCATGGGCTATCGCCCGCCAGTCAACACCAGGACCATCGCGCCGATTCTCGGCAAGAAGCCGAACGGGCAGAAGGAGATCGTGCTGAACTGGATCACGCCGCACCAGAAATGGGGCATCCACAGCACCTACAGCGACAACCTGTTGATGCAGACGCTGTCGCGCGGCGGGCCGATCGTCTGGCTGTCGGAAGACGATGCGAAGAGCGCGGGCATCGAGGACAACGACTGGATCGAGCTGTTCAACGTCAACGGGGCAATCTCCGCCCGCGCCGTGGTCAGCCAGCGCGTGATGCCGGGCATGGCGATGATGTACCACGCCCAGGAACGCATCATCAACACACCCGGGTCGGAGATCACCGGCACGCGCGGCGGCATCCACAATTCGGTCACCCGCGTGGTGGTCAAACCCACGCACATGATCGGCGGCTACGCGCAGCTGAGCTACGGCTTCAACTATTACGGCACCACCGGCACCAATCGCGACGAGTTCGTGATCGTGCGCAAAATGAACAAGGTCGACTGGCTCGATGGCGAACCGGTCCCGGCCGAACAGGAGGCTGCACGATGAAAGTCCGCGCACAGATCGCGATGGTCCTCAACCTGGACAAGTGCATCGGCTGCCATGTCTGCTCGATCACCTGCAAGAACGTCTGGACTTCGCGCGAGGGCGTCGAGTACGCCTGGTTCAACAACGTCGAGACCAAGCCCGGTATCGGCTATCCCAAAGAGTGGGAAAACCAGCGCAAGTGGAACGGTGGCTGGGTGCGCGGCGGCAACGGCAAGCTGACCCTGAAGGCCGGCGGCCGTCTGCGCATGCTGGCGAAGATCTTCGCCAATCCCGATCTGCCGCAGATCGACGACTATTACGAACCCTTCGACTTCGACTACCAACACCTGCATCAGGCGCCCGACAGCCAGCACCAGCCGACCGCGCGACCGCGCTCGCTGATCACCGGCGAGCGCATGCAGAAGATTCACTGGGGCCCGAACTGGGAGGAGATCCTCGGCACAGAATTCGCCAAGCGCTCGAAGGACAGCAACTTCGAAGGCGTGCAGAAGGAGATCTACGGCGCGTTCGAGCAGACCTTCATGATGTATCTGCCGCGTCTGTGCGAGCACTGCCTGAACCCGGCGTGCGTGGCGTCCTGCCCGTCCGGCGCGATCTACAAGCGCGAGGAAGACGGCATCGTGCTGATTGACCAGGACAAGTGCCGCGGCTGGCGCATGTGCGTGTCGGCCTGCCCCTACAAGAAGATCTACTACAACTGGAAGTCGGGCAAATCCGAGAAGTGCATCTTCTGCTACCCGCGCATCGAGATGGGCGAGCCGACCGTGTGTTCGGAAACCTGTGTCGGCCGCATCCGCTACCTCGGCGTGATGCTCTACGACGCCGACCGGATCGAGCAGGCCGCGTCGGTGCCGTCCGAACAGGACCTGTACCAGGCGCATCTGGACATCTTCCTCGATCCCTACGATCCCGCGGTGATCGCTGCGGCGCGCGCCGAGGGTATCCCCGACAACTGGCTGGAGGCCGCAAAAGCATCGCCGGTCTACAAGATGGCGATCGACTGGAAACTGGCGCTGCCGCTGCATCCTGAGTACCGCACCTTGCCGATGGTCTGGTACGTGCCGCCGCTGTCGCCGATCCAGTCCGCCGCCGATGCCGGTCGCGTCGACATGAACGGCGGGATTCCCGACGTGCGCTCGCTGCGCATCCCGGTGCGCTATCTCGCCAACCTGCTGACTGCGGGCGACGAGGCGCCGGTGGTGCGTGCGATGGAACGCATGCTGGCGATGCGTGCCTGGCGCCGCGCGATGCATGTCGACGGCATCGAGGACACGGCGGTGCTCAGGCAGGCAGGCCTGAGCGTGGCCCAGGCCGAGGAGATGTACCGCTATCTGGCCATCGCCGACTACGAAGACCGCTTCGTGGTACCGAGCGGTCACCGCGAATACGCCAACGACGCCTTCGGCGAACGCGGCGGCTGCGGCTTCACCTTCGGCAACGGCTGCTCGCCATCCAGCCAGGGCGAAGCGCTGTTCGGCGGCCGTTCCACCCAGACCTATCACGTCCCGCCTGCCCGCCAGACATCGCGGAAGGAGCAAGCATGAACACGCACGCCCATGTACCGGCACCCATGTCCACCCCGGGCATGAAAGTCCTGAAACTCGTCTCGGTCCTGCTGGACTACCCGCGCCCCGAACTGTGGCACTACGCCGACGAACTGCGCGAGGCCGCCGCCGATCCGGTCTCACTCACGCCGCGCCAGCGCGTTGCGCTCACCGGCTTCGTCGACGCCCTGCTCGCGCAGGAACCGATGGCGGCGGAAGAAGCCTGGCTGGCGCTGTTCGATCGCGGCCGCGCGATGAGCCTGCTGCTGTTCGAACACATCCATGGCGAATCGCGCGATCGCGGCCAGGCGATGGTCGATCTGGTCGAGACCTACCGCAACAACGGCTTCGAGATCGGCGTGCGCCAGCTGCCCGACTACCTGCCGTTGGTGCTGGAGTACCTGTCGACCCGTCCGCAGGAGGAGATCGCCGACTGGCTCAGGCACGTCGGCCACATCCTCGAACTGCTGGCTGCGCGCGCGCTGGAACGCGAGAGCCCGTACGCCACGCTGTTCGAGACCCTCGTCATCATCGCGCACGGCAAGGTCGACCTCACCGTGATGCGCCAGCGCGTCGCCACCGAGGCGCGCGACGACACACCGGAAGCCATCGACCGGGTGTGGGAAGAGGAGGCCGTCCGCTTCGGACCGGAAGCGCCTTCCGAGGACTGCGCCCCAGCCTCCCGCCTGCCCATGGGCGCACAGCGTTTCGAATCGAAGGGGCTGCAATGAACATCCTCGACACGCTCGTTTTCCAGATCTATCCCTACATCGCGCTGGCGGTGTTCGCCATCGGCTGCTGGGCGCGCTTCGACCATGCCGCCTACACCTGGCGCACCGGCTCCAGCCAGTTGCTCTCGGGCAAGTGGATGCGCCTGGGCAGCAACTGGTTCCATGTCGGCGTGATCGCGATCCTCGGCGGCCATTTCGTCGGCCTGCTCACTCCACACTGGGTCTACGCGCCGATCATGAGTAGCGGCACCAAGCAGATGGTAGCGATCGTCGCCGGTGGCCTGTTCGGCGTGATCTGCTTCGTCGGCCTGACCATCCTGCTCGCGCGCCGGCTGTTCAATCCGCGCGTGCGCGCCACCGGCACCGCACGCGACACCCTGGTGCTGGTGCTGCTGTATGCGCAGCTGATCCTCGGCCTGAGTTCGATCGCCGTGTCCGCGCAGCACCTCGACGGTTCGCAGATGGTCAAGCTGGCCGAATGGGCGCAGCACATCGTGACCTTCCGCCCGGGCGCGGCCGAGTACATCGCCGACGCGCACTGGATCTACAAGGCGCACGTCGCGCTCGGCCTGACCCTGATCCTGATCGTGCCGTTCACGCGGCTGGTGCATGTCTGGTCGGTGCCGCTGGGCTATCTCACCCGGCCCTACCAGATCGTGCGCAAGCGCCAGCCGCCGCTCGACTACCGGGGGCGCTGACATGAGCCAGACGCGCACAAGCCGCGAGATACCGATCGTGATGGACGCCGGCGCGCTGTCCGACGCCGCACGCCAGCACGCACACGACCATGCGCACGGCCACGACCATGCCGGTCACCACGCCGACGACGCGTCCGCACCGGTGCCCGGCCCCGCGCCCGTCTGGCTGCGTGTGGGCGACATCGAGATCAGCGAGGCCGACATCGCCCGCGAGATGCAACTGCATCGCGCCGATTCGCCGCACCATGCGCGCGAGGACGCCGCGCGCACGCTGGTGGTCCGCGCGCTGGTCCGTCTGGAATGCGCGCGCCTGGGCATCCAGGCCCGGCCGGAGGACGGCGAGACCGAAGACGAGGCGCTGGTACGCCAGCTGATTGACCGCGAAGTCGACAGCCCGATGCCGGACGAAGCCGCGGTACGCCAGTTCTACGAGGCCAATCGCGAGCGCCTGCATCATCCCGATCGCATCAGCCTGAGTCACATCCTGCTCGCGGCCGCGCCGAGCGATGTCCAGGCGCGCGGCCAGGCGCGCGACCGCGCCGAGTCGCTGATCGCGGCGCTGAAGGAGACGCCCGGGCGTTTCGAAGCTTTCGCCGCTGAACATTCGGCCTGCCCCTCACGCGAACAGGGTGGATCGCTGGGCTGGATCGAACGCGGCGACACCGTGCCCGAGTTCGAGCGTCAGATCTTCATGCTGCGCGAAGGACTGGCTGGCCTCGGCGTCGAGACGCGCTACGGCTACCACGTCGTGCGCGTCGACGGCATCGTCCGCGGCGAACCGCTGTCTTGGCCCGAAGCCGCGCCGCGCGTGGCCGCCTATCTCGAAACGCAAGCCCGCCAGAACGCGCTGCAGGGCTACCTCGAACACCTGCGCGAACGCCATCCGGTCGAAGGCTGGGAGCACATTGCCACCACCGGCGATTGATCGCATCCGATCGATCGCATCGCGGGCGCCTCGACGCGCACAGAACGGAGACCCTTCCCATGCAGCAACAGACTCCCCCCATCGACGGCCGCAACCGCGCGCTCTGGGGCAGTACCTTCGCGTTCACCGTCTGCTTCGCCGTCTGGACGATCTTTTCGATCATCGGCATCCAGATCAAGCAGGACCTCGGCCTGAGCGACACCCAGTTCGGCCTGCTCGCGGCCACGCCCATCCTGACCGGTTCGGTCATCCGCATCTTCCTCGGCGTATGGACCGAGCAGTACGGCGGACGCATCGTCTTCAGCCTGGTCATGCTGGCCGGGGCTGTCGCGACCTGGATGCTGACCTACGCCAACACCTACCCGCAGTTTCTTATGGCGGCACTGGCGGTCGGCATCGCCGGCGGCTCGTTCGCGGTCGGCATCGCCTATGTGTCGAAGTGGTTCCCGCCGGAGAAACAGGGCACCGCGCTGGGCATCTTCGGCGCCGGCAACATCGGTTCGGCGGTGACCAAGCTTCTGGCACCGATGGTGATGGTGGCCTACGGCTGGCACGGCGTCGCGCGGTTCTGGGCGGTGGGTCTGGCGGTGACAGCGGTGCTGTTCTTCCTGTTCACCCGCGACGATCCCGGGCTGTCGCGGCGCAAGGCCGAAGGCGTGAAGCCGGTGCCGTTCGCCGTGCAGATGCGTCCGCTGCGCAACCTGCAGGTCTGGCGCTTCTCGCTGTACTACTTCTTCGTGTTCGGCGCCTTCGTCGCGCTGGCGCTGTGGCTGCCGCGCTACCTTACCGGCGCCTACGGCCTGGACGTGAAAACCGCCGGCCTGATCGCGGCCTGCTATTCGATTCCCGCCAGCCTGTTCCGCGTGGTCGGCGGCTGGTTGTCGGATCGCATCGGCGCACGCCGGGTGATGTACTGGACCTTCGGCGTCTCCGCCATCTGTACGTTCCTGCTGTCTTATCCGTCGACCACCTACGTCGTCGACGGCATCCAGGGGCCGATCGAATTCCGGCTGGCGATGGGCGTGGTGCCGTTCACTATGCTGGTGTTCGTGCTCGGCTTCTTCATGTCGCTGGGCAAGGCCGCAGTGTACAAGCACATCCCGGTCTACTACCCCGACAATGTCGGCGCGGTCGGCGGTGTGGTCGGCATGATCGGCGGCCTCGGCGGCTTCATCCTGCCGATCGTGTTCGGCGCGATGAACGATGCCATCGGCGTGTGGACAAGCTGCTTCATGCTGTTGTTCGTGCTGGTCGCGACCGCGCTGGCGTGGATGCACTTCGCGATCCGGCGCATGGACGTGGCGCGGCATCCGCAGTTGGTGCGCGACACCGACCTGCCGGAGATCATGCCGCAGACCGTCCCGCCCACCGCCTCGCCCGCCACGGCGGCGAAGGGCTGAGCCATGCAGGGTCCGCAGCTCGATGCAGAACAGGCGCTGGCACGGCTACGCGAGGGTAACCGGCGCTTCGTCGATCATGTGGTCAGCCTCGAAGCGCTGCTCAGCCATGCGCGCCGCGAGGACCATGCTCGCGCGCAGCGGCCGTTCGCGGTGATCCTGGGTTGCTCGGATTCGCGCGCGCCGGCCGAGTTCGTGTTCGACCAGGGGCTCGGCGATCTGTTCGTCATTCGCGTCGCCGGCAACATCGCCGCGCCCTCGCAGATCGGCAGCGTCGAGTTCGCGGTCGCGCGCTTCGGCATCCGCCTCGTGGTCGTGCTCGGCCACAGCAACTGCGGCGCGATCCAGGCGACCCTCGAAGCCGTCGACCATCCCCAGGAAGTGTCGCCGGCCTTGCACGCCATCGTCGACCGGATCATGCCGGCGCTGGGCGATATCGCCCACGGACATGCGCATCCCCACGACGACGATGCCCGCGACCGCAGGGCGCACGACGCCATGCGCGCCAACGTCAGCTACACCGCCGCGCGGCTGCGCGCAGATTCGACCTATCTCGACAGGATGTGCGATGAACAGGGACTTTCGATCGTCGGTGCCGATTACGACCTGTCCTCGGGCGTGGTCGACTTCTTCCACGCGGCGGCGTGACCGCGTCATGCGCGCGAACGCCGCCCCCTTGCGCAGGTCGCCGTGATGCTGTCGCCTCCCCTGCCCGCACCGAACGACCCCATCGCCGCGCTCGCCACCCTGCTCGAACGCTCGGCTGGCCGATTCGCGCTTCACCCGCCGCCGCGCGAATTCCGCCGTTTCGGCGACGCCGAGTTTGTCGAGGCCGTACGCCTGAGCAATGGCGACCCGATCCCGGCTCGGCTGTCGCTGCATTTCGACGTGCCGGCGCTGTACCGCTCGCGTTTCTGTGGCGAGCCCGCGCCGCGCAGCAGCGACGACGGCGCGCGCGCGTCCGCCTACCTTGAGCGGCTGATCCGCGAGATCGGCCTGGTCGGCACGCTGTTCGACCGCGACCGCGACGTGGTCCAGGTCAGCCTCGCGCCGGGCATGGCGCGCTGGTTCGCGCCGACGCAGATCGCCGAGCTGCTCGACAGCCTCGGCCGTCATTTCCATATCCCGCCGCGCCACGCCACCGATGTCGCGATGACCGTCGAGCCCGGGCATGCCGACCGCAGGACGCTCGCCGCCTGGGCCCAAGCGGGCTTCAATCGCATCGGCTATGGCGTGGGCAGCCGCCCCGGCGGACTGGCCGCCACCGGCGCCTGTCTCGCAACGGAACTGCAGACGGTGGTTGACGACTGCCGCGCAGCGGGCTTCACCAATGTGCGGCTCGAACTGCCCTATGGCGTGCCCGGCCAGCAGACGGACGGGTTCGTGGCGATGGTGGCGGCAGCGGTGCGCGCCTGCCCGGATCGGATCGGCCTGCGCGACTGCGCCCAGCCGGGCGAACAGTCGACGCCCGGGCCTGGACATCCCGACGGTCTGCAGCGCGCCTGCATGCTGCTGGAGGCCGCCGACATCCTGGAGACCGCCGGTTACGTGCACGTCGGCCTGGATGTGTTCGCGCACGCCACCGACGCCCTGGTCCACGCCCAGCGCCACCAGCGGCTGCATCGCGATGCCATGGGTTACGGCCCGCACGGCTATACCGTTCTGGTGGGCTTCGGCGTGGGCGCGTACAGCCAGTTCGGCGGCGGCCATGCCAGCACCCACCACCAACGGCGCGATGGGGAGGACGCGATCGATCGCGGCGCCCGCGCCGTGCACCAGGGTCTGCAGTTGGACGACGACGACCGCGTCCGCGCCGATGTGCTGCAGGGCCTGCTCTGCCAAGGCCGGATCGACGTGCCCAGCCTCGAGGAACGTCACCGGATCGATTTCCAGGTCTATTTCGCCGGGCCGCTGGACGCGCTCGCCCCCCTGTTCGAGAACGGTCTCTTGGTCTGGCGCGACGGCGGCATCGCCCTCGGCCGGGTCGCCCGGCTGGCGGCCCGCGCGGTCGCCGCCGTGTTCGACAGCCCGCCCGCTTCCGCATACGCTTCCGCCATACCCTTGCGCGTGCCCGGCTGACCCGATGTCCACCCTGCTCCCCAACGGTCGCCGCCTCGTACCCAATCCCGCCGCGGCGGACGATGGCGACAACCTGCGCTTCTGCAGCACCTGCGCCTTTTCGCAGGCCTGCCTGTCCGAGGGCTACGACAAGCGTCATCTCGCCGACCTGCACGTGCTGGTCGAGCACACCGGCCCGTTCAACGCACGCGACCACCTGTTCCGCGAGGGCGACGAGTTCAACGCCATCGCCGCGGTGCGCGCCGGCACAGTGAAGACCTACGTCATCGACGCCCAGGGCAACGAGCAGGTGCTGGGCTTCCACCTGCCGGGCGAGGTCATCGGCCTCAACGCCATCCACACCGCGCGCTACCCGTGCAACGCGGTCGCCCTCGACACCGTCACGCTGTGCGTGTTTTCGTTCCCGCAGTTGTCGCTGCTGGCCACGCGCATGCCAGACCTGCAGCAGCACCTGTTCCGCCTGCTCAGCCAGGACATTGGCAAGGCCGCGCTGCTGTCCGGCGATTTCACCGCCGACGAGCGCATGGCAGCCTTTCTGGTGATGCTCTCTCGCCGCTATGCCTCGCGCGGCTTCTCGCCGCACCGGTTCACGCTAACGATGGCGCGCGCCGACATCGCCAACTACCTGCACCTTGCCCCGGAAACGGTCAGCCGCATCCTCCGCCGCATGAGCAACGACGGCACCATCGAAGTGAAGCAGCGCGACGTCTACCTGCGCGACATGGCGCGGCTGGAGAGCCTGGCGAAGTCGGTGCTGCGGCACTGAAGTCCGGCCGGGCATCGTGCCCGGCATTCACTCACGCCGCCCCACGCGCCCAGCTCGTGCTCGCGAGGTCCAGCGGCTCGACAATGAGCGACGAGGCACGCTGGCCAAACTGATCCTGCGCGACCGAGGCCACGCCTCGAATACCTTCGTGCGCGTCCCGAGGCCGTATCAATCGCTGCCTTTTCGGATCAGCGGCGCTTGACTTGGCGATCTTTTATATCAAATATCGCAACCATGCCAATTCAAGCCGATGACCTCCCCACCCTTCTGCGCACCCTGCGCGCCAAGCTGGACCTGACCCAGGAACAGCTCGGCGCACGTCTGGGCGTGTCCTTCGCCACCGTGAATCGCTGGGAATCCGGCGGCACCAAGCCGCAGCGCGCGCCCATGGCCGCCATCGAAGCCATGGCGGCCGAACATGGCCTGCTGGACGACGCCCCCAGCGCCGCAACCACGCCCAGCAAGGCGGCCACACCATCCGCCACCGCGACAGGCCGCCGCAAAGGCCGCGGCATGTCGGCCCTGCCGTCCACCAAAACCATGGAACAGATGCTGTGGGACGCGGCCTGTTCGATCCGCGGCGAGAAGGACGCCGCCAAGTTCAAGGACTATCTGCTGCCGCTGCTGTTCCTCAAGCGCCTGTCCGATGTCTTCGACGACGAAATCGCGCGCCTGGCAGAAGACTACGGCGACAAAGCCGCCGCGCTGGAAATCGTCGAATCCGATCATTCCCTGCTGCGCTTCTACCTGCCGCCCGAAGCCCGCTGGGGCGTGATCAGCGGGCGCGACGCCTACGACTGGCCGCGCGACGACAAGGGCCGCCCCACCGCACCCAAGGACATCGGCGAGCACCTGACCAAGGCCGTGCGCGCGGTGGTCAAACACAACCCATCGCTGTCCGGCGTGATCGACGTGGTGGATTTCGGCGCCGAGCGCAACGGCGAACGCGACATCAACCCCGCCAAGCTGCGCGGCGTGGTCGAAACCTTTTCCGACCCGCGCTACCGCCTGGGCCTGGCCGACGTACAGCCCGACTTCCTGGGCCGCGCCTACGAATACTTGCTGCGCAAGTTCGCCGAAGGGTCGGGCCAAAGCGCGGGCGAGTTTTTCACCCCGACCGAAGTCGGCTACCTCATCGCCTATCTGATGCGCCCTCGGCCGGGCGAAACCTGCCACGACTACGCCTGCGGCTCTGCCGGGCTGCTGATCAAGCTGCAGTTGGTCGCGCGCGAACTTGACCCCACCAGCAGAATCCCGCTCAAGCTGTCCGGGCAGGAGCTGCAGGCCGAAAGCTACGCCGTGGCGAAGATGAACGCGATCATCCACGACATGAACGTGGAACTGGCGCGCGGCGACACCATGATCAACCCCAAATTCCGCGATGCCGCCGGCAAGCCGCTCGGCCACGACATCGTGGTGGCGAACCCGATGTGGAACCAGTCGTTCCAGCCTGATCTTTTCGCCAACGATCCCTTCGACCGCTTCCGCACCACCGGCGGCATCACCAGCGGCAAGGGCGATTGGGCCTGGCTGCAGCACACCGTCGCCGCCCTGAATGACCACGGCCGCGCCGCCGTGGTCCTGGACACCGGCGCGGTCACGCGCGGCTCGGGCAGCAAGAACGACGACAAGGAACGCAATATCCGCCGCTGGTTCGTGGAGCAGGACCTCATCGACGGCGTGATCCTGCTGCCCGACAACCTGTTCTACAACACCACTGCCGCCGGCGTGATCGTGTTGGTCAACAAGCGCAAGCCCGCCGGGCGCAAGGGCAAGATCGCGCTGTACAACCTCAGCAAGCGATTCCTGAAGGGCAAGCCGAAGAACTATCTGCCCGAAGGCGAGCTGCGCGCGATTGCGGAGACGTATCGCAAGGGGGAAGTGATCGATGGCGAGTTGGTCGTGATCGATCAGGCGGAAGCCAAGGAGAAGGACTACAACTTGAGTCCGGGCATGTGGGTCGCTCAAGGCGCCAGTGTCGAACATCGCACGATCAAGAGCATTGTCGCCGACCTACTGGCACTCGACGAGGATGCCATCGCAATCGACAAGACGCTGGCACAACTGCTGGGGCGCCTATGAACGCACAGCAATGGGATTGGCGCCCGATCGGCGAACTATTCGACATCGGAGCGGGAAAGACGATGTCGGCCGCCGCGCGCGCCGGGGCCGGAAAAGTTCCATTCCTCCGCACGTCGAACGTGCTCTGGGATGAAATCGACCTGACCACGCTCGACGAAATGTCGATCCCGACGCATGAGCTGGCAGAAAAGCGCCTGCTACCCGGCGACCTGCTTGTCTGTGAAGGTGGCGAGATCGGCCGCGCCGCCATCTGGAGCGGAGAAATCGACACTGTTTCGTTTCAAAACCACCTGCATCGCCTGCGCCCGACAAGCACAGATGTTCACCCGCACTTCTATGTTTACTTCTTGCAATGCGCCTTCACCCAGCTGGGGATTTTCGAGGGGGCAGGAAACAAGACAACAATTCCCAACCTGTCGCGCAACAGGTTGGCTGCGCTGGACGTACCGAAACCGCCTTTCGATGCTCAGCGCGCAATCGCGGGCACACTGGCAAAGGTTCGGAAATCCATCGCCATTCAAGACAAGACTACAGCTACAGCCATCGAATTGAAGAACGCCGCCATGCGCGAACTCTTCACGCGTGGGCTGCGCGGCGAGGCGCAGAAGGACAGTGAGATCGGGCCGATCCCCGAAAGCTGGCGATTGCCAACACTTGGGACGCTCGGAAAAATCGGCAACGGTACGACACCAAATCGGAAGAACATCGCCTATTGGCAGGGAGGAACTCTGCCTTGGATTACCAGCGGAAGAATGTATGAAAGAAACATCTCCGGCTCGGATATCCATGTCACACCTGCTGCCCTGAAAGATCATAGCCTGCCGCTACTGAAACCCGGCGCTGTATTGATCGCCATCGTCGGTCAAGGCAAGACGCTTGGACACTGCGCACTGCTGGAAGTGGACGCCACCGTCAGCAGGCACGTCGGATTTATTCAGCCCAATGAAAAGTCAATCCTCCCGCGATATTTGATTTCTTTCCTCGAAAGTCAATACACCTATCTCCGACAACTGGCATCGGGCAATGGGAGCACAAGGGGCGCGTTGACATGCTCGATCCTTCGCAGCCTTCAAGTCCCTTTACCGACGCTGGATGAACAAGCGGAAATCGCCGAAATCCTCGACGCCATCGACCGCAAGATCGACCTGCACAAACGCAAGCGCGCGGTGCTGGAAGAACTATTCCGCACGCTGCTGCACAAACTGATGACCGGCGAAATCGACGTGAACGATCTGGACCTGTCCGCCCTGCCCGCCGCCAACGCCTGACCACAACGCACCGCCGAACCCCGACCAATGAGGGCATGATGAAAAAGGAAGTCATCCAGACGTTGCACCGCCGTTTCGAGGACTGCGCCCACACCCAGGACGGGGTCGAATACTGGCTGGCGCGCGAGCTGCAGGAACTGCTGGGCTACACCCAATGGCGCAACTTCGAGCGCGTGATCGACAAAGCGAAAACCGCGTGCGAAACCGCTGGACAGGCGGTTTCGGATCATTTTGCTGATGTCAGCAAGATGATCGACCTGGCCAAGGGCGCACAGCGGGAAATCGACGATATCGCACTGACCCGCTATGCCTGCTACCTGATTGCCCAGAACGGTGACCCCGGCAAGGATGCCATCGCCTTCGCCATGACCTACTTCGCGGTGCAGACCCGCAAGCAGGAACTGATCGAAACCCGGCTGGCCGAATGGGAGCGCGTCAACGCCCGCGACAAGCTGACCCAGTCGCAGAAGGCCCTGTCCGGCGTGCTGTATGAGCGCGGCATCGACAGCGACGGCTTCGGCCGCATCCTCGCCAAGGGCGACGCTGCGCTGTTTGGCGGCCTGACCACCCGCGACATGAAACGCCGCCTGGGCGTGCCCGACAGCCGCCCGCTGGCCGACTTCCTGCCCACACTGACCATCAAGGCCAAGGATTTCGTCAATGAAGTCACCAGCACCCAGGTCAAGCAGCAGGACCTGCACGGCGAGACCGACATCGCCGCCGAACACGTCCGCAACAACCGCGACGTGCGCAAGCTGCTGACCGACCGCGATATCGTGCCGGAGCGCCTGCCCCCGGCGGAGGACGTGAAGAAACTGGAGCGCCGCCTCAAGTCCGAGGAAAAGAAGCTCCCCAGGCAGACGCCCCGGCTGGGCGGCAAGCCGAGCAAGAAGCGGAAATGAGGCCCAGCGCATGAGCACGCTCAGGATCAGCGAAGCCGGTTCCGCCCAGTTCCCGATGGTGGCGCATGCCGCCGAAATAGGCTGGGAAAAGCTGTCGCCCGGGGATGCTCGTTACATGCGCGGTGGCGGCGACGACGGCATGTTCCTGCGCGGCGTGCTGACCGGCAAGCTGGCGGAGTTCAATCCGTGGCTGGACGACGACGCCGTGCGCGCCATCCTCGACACCCTGGAAGCCCTGCCCGCCAGCATCGACGGCAACCGCGAACTGTTGTCGTGGCTGCGCGGCGAACGCCAGTGGTACGACCAGAACGAACAGCGCCACCGCGCCGTGACCCTGATCGACTTCGACCACCCCGCCGACAACACCCTGCATGTCACGTGGGAATGGAAGCTCAAGCCGCCCGCGCGCAAGGGCAACCGCGCCGATGTCATGTTCGTGGTCAACGGCGTGCCGGTGGTCATCGTCGAGCACAAGAACCCCAAGGACGGCGACGGCATCGAACGCGGAATCAAGCAATTGCGCCGCTATGAGCTGGAAACGCCCGAACTGCTGGCCGCGCCGCAGTTGTTCAACGTGACTCATCTGCTGGATTACTGGTACGGCGTGACATGGAACGCGAACCGCCGGCAGATGTCGCGCTGGAAACAGGCGCCGGAAGAGACCTACCGTTTCGCAGTGCAGGCGTTTTTCGAGCCCGGCGAGTTCCTGCGCACGCTGCAGCACTGGATTCTGTTCTATGTGGAGGACGGCGAAACCCGCAAGTCCGTGCTGCGCCAGCACCAGCGCCGCGCGATCGATGCCATCCTGGAACGCTGCGCCGACCCCGCAAAAACCCGCGGCCTGGTCTGGCACACCCAGGGGTCCGGCAAGACCTTCACCCTGCTGACCGCCGCGCGCCTGATTCTGGAAGACAAGGCGCGGTTTGCGAATGCGACCGTCATCCTGGTGGTGGACCGCACCGAACTGGAAGGCCAGCTCAGCGGCTGGGTGGCGCGGCTGGTCGGCGAAATGCAGCAGCAGGACATCGCGGTCAAGCGCGCGAACACCAAGGCCGAACTGCAGTCGCTGCTGGACGCAGACTATCGCGGCCTGATCATTTCGATGATCCACAAGTTCGAGGCGGTGCGGAAGGACAGTTGCGCGCGCGAGAATGTCTTTGTCTTCATCGACGAGGCGCACCGTTCCGTCGCCAAGGACCTGGGCACCTACCTGATGGCCGCCCTGCCGCGCGCGACCATCCTCGGCTTCACCGGCACGCCCATCGCCAAGACCGCGCAGGGCGAAGGCACGTTCAAGATTTTCGGCACCCAGGACGAACGCGGCTACCTGGACAAGTATTCGATCGCCGAAAGCATCGCCGACGAAACCACGCTGCCGATCAAGCACATGATGGCGCCCAGCGAAATGACCGTGCCGGCCGAACGGCTGGACAAGGAATTCTTCGCACTGGCCGACAGCGAAGGCGTGACCGACATCGACGAGCTGAACCGGGTGCTGGACCGCGCCGTCGGCCTGCGCACTTTCCTGACCGCAGACGACCGCATCGAGAAGGTTGCCGCGTTCATTGCCGAACATTTTCGCGAAAACGTGCTGCCGCTGGGCTACAAGGCCTTTGTGGTCGCCGTGAACCGCGAGGCCTGCGCCAAGTACAAGCGCGCGCTGGACAAGCTGCTGCCGCCGGAATGGACCCAGCCGGTCTATACCTCGAACGTCAACGACGTGACCGAGCGCCCGCTGGTGGCCGAATTGCAGTTGTCCGACGAACGCGAGGCGGATGTCCGGCTGATGTTCAAGAAGCCGGACCGCGACCCGAAAATCCTGATCGTGACCGACAAGCTGCTGACCGGCTACGACGCCCCGCCGCTGTACTGCCTGTATCTCGACAAGCCGATGCGCGACCACGTGCTGCTGCAGGCCATCGCGCGCGTGAACCGGCCCTATGTGGACGCCAACGGCATCCAGAAACGGGTCGGCCTGGTGCTGGATTTCGTCGGCGTGCTGCGCGAACTGCGCAAGGCGCTGCAATTCGACTCCAGCGATGTCAGCGGCGTGATCGAAGACCTGGACGTGCTGCTGCAGGACTTCCTGCAGCGCATGGAACAGGCGAAGCGGGACTATCTGAGCCTGTCGTCCACGGATGGGCAGGACACCGGGCAGGACGAGCGGCTCGAACGCCTGGTGTTCGGCCGGTTTCTCGACCCCGAGGCGCGCAAGGCGTTTTTCGAGGCTTACAAGGACATCGAGGCGCTTTGGGAAATCCTTTCGCCCGATCCGGTGCTGCGCGACCATATCGCGGCTTACAAACTGCTGAGTCAACTTTACTCGGCGGTGCGAGGTGCTTATTCGGATAAACCGGCGGTCAGCGTCACGGCCGATCTGGCCTACAAGACGCGGCGATTGATCGAAGAGAACGCCGAGCAGCACGGGCTAGGCCGACTGACCAAGAGCGTGACCTTCGACGTGGCGACGCTGCAATCGCTTCGCAAGGAAGACGGCTCCGACGAGGGCAAAGTCTTCAACCTGGTGCGTGGCCTACAGCAAGAAATCGACGAAGACCCGGCCGCCGCGCCGATCCTGCAGCCGCTGAAGGATCGCGCCGAACGCATCATCAAGGATCTGGAAGACCGCAAGACCACGGGTCTTGCCGCGATGGATGAGCTGGCCGCGCTGGCCGCAGAAAAGGACGCCGCGATGCGCGAAGCGCGCGACAGCGGACTGTCGGCGCGCGCGTTCGCCGTGTCCTGGGTGTTGCGTGATGACGCTGCGCTCAAGACCGCAGGCATCGACCCCAAAGCCCTGGCAACGGAAGCCGAGGCGCTGATCGCCCGTTTCCCCAATGCCGCCGTGAACGCGGACGAACAGCGCCGGCTGCGCGCCTTGCTCTACAAGCCGGTGTTCGCGCTGGCACAGGATGAGCGCGCACGGATCGTCGATCTGATCGTCAAGCTGCTGCTGGCCGAGGATCAGGCATGACGTTGAAAAGCATGAAATCGAAGAGCATGAAATCGTCACTCTACCCGGCCCAGGACCTGCGGCGCAGGACGATGGCCTGGGCAATCAAGCTCAAGGTCAATCCACGCGTCGTGCGGCTGCAGGACATGCGCCGCAAATGGGGGTCCTGCACCACCGCCGGCACCGTCACCCTGGCGATGGATCTACTGTCGCAAACCAGCGAGTTTCAGGACTACGTGATCGTGCATGAGCTGCTGCACCTGCGCTATCCAGCGCATGGGCGGCTGTTCAAGGCCTGCCTGGGCGCGCATGTGCCGCGCTGGCGCGAGATCGCGGAGAGCGCCGAAGCGTATCCGCCGAGCCCAACAGCAGGCGCTGGGCCGGCAAGACAACCCACTTCCTTGCCACGCGGCCAGCTTCGGCATGGCCGAGGGCGCACTCGATCCGGCGCAAGCCGGTAAGCGGGGCGACGGGGTGTTAGCGGCACCCCGTCGCCCCTCACCACCACCGTTCCAGGAGAACGATCATGGCTGACCATACTGTATCAGGCCCGGATGAGAAGCCCGAAAGGCGCCGCACCCGGCTGCTCTTGCCCCCGGATGCCACACCGGATCCCCCGCGAGCTGTCGCATTGCGATGGTGCAAGGACAGCGAGAACGAGCTGAGACGGCTCCTGGCCCATGCCCTGCCCGATGCTGACCTCGGACATGCCCTGCGTGACCGCCCTGACAGCGAACAGGCGGCCGTCGCATCGCTGGCCTACTCGATGGCCGAGGGGGTCAATCGCCAGTTGGATGCCCTGGGCCTGTTGCTGAGCGTGGCACGCGACATCGATGCCGATACGTTGCAGACCGTCGGCTTCCTGATCCGGAACCTGACGCAACACCAGGAGGTCGCGCTGGAGTTGGGGGCATTGGCCAACGACGCTCGGACGCGACGGTCCGAGCGCAGCCTCAAGCGACCTCTCGGTGCCGGCCCTCGCAAGCATCGGCCCAGGCCTGCATCAGGTCGGCGCGCTTCCTGAGCAGGTCGCCACGCTGATACGCCGCCTCTGCCTTGTCGCGCAGTTGGTGCGCCAATGCATGCTCGATCACTTCACGGGGGAAGGCCGTGGTCTCCCCCGCCCAGTCCCGGAAGGTCGAGCGGAATCCGTGCTGGGTCAGATCCTTGCGCCCCATGCGCTTGAGAACGGCGGTCAGAGTCATGTCGGACAACACCCCCCCTCGCGGGGCTGTAAACACCAACGGGCTTCCCGTCACCTGGGGCAGGGACCGGAGCAAGGCCATCGCCCGAGACGACAGGGGAACGCGATGCTCCTTGCCGGCCTTCATCCGTTCAGCAGGAATGGTCCAGAGCCGGGCATTGAAGTCGATTTCCCCCCACGCGGCGCCACGCACCTCGCCGCTGCGAGCCGCAGTGAGAATGGCGTATTCGAGCGCCCGGGCCGCAATTCCCTCGCGCCCGGCAAGGTCAGCCATGAATCCCGTGATGTCCGCGTACGGCAACGCCGGGTGATGCTCGACCTTCTGCACCTTCGATCGAGCAGGCAGGAGCTTGTCCAGGTGCCCCTTCCACCGCGCCGGGTTCTCGCCCTGGCGGAAGCCCCGAACCGTCGCCCAGTCCAGAACGGATTCGATGCGTCCGCGTACCCGACTGGCTGTCTCGGTCTTCGTCAGCCAGATAGGTTCGAGGATGTCCAGAATCGCAGAGGTATCGATATCGGCAATGGGTTGCCGGCCAATCTTCGGGTTGGCATACATGTCGAGCGTCGACGCCCATTGCTGCCCATGCTTGGCGTTCTTCCAACTCGCCCGATGACTGGCCAGGTAAGCCTGGGCACACTCGGCAAAGGTCTTGGCTTGCTGAATCTGTCGGACTTGCCGAACCTTGAGCTGGCGCCGTTCCGCCACCGGATCGACACCTTCCCTCGCCTTCCGACGCAACTCGCGCGCTCGGTCCCGCGCCTCAGCCAGTGAAACCTCCGGGTAGCCGCCGAGGCCGATGTCGGCTCGGCGGCCCGGACTCGACGAGTCTCCCGGAGAGAGGACAAAACGCAGTACCCAGGAGCGGGAGGCCCCGCTGATGCGCAGATGCAAGCCTGCGACGCCACCGACAGCGTGTCGTCCGTCCTCCTTGAGCTTCGAGACAGACAGCGCCGTCAGTTCCTTGGCTTTGCGAGGCATCAATCAATTCCCACATCCATTCCCACAAAGAATGCCGGATTCATTGAGCCTTCACAAGACCTCGGAGGACATAACCCATCTTCAAATCATTGATTGAACATGTATTTATAGACGGACTCGGCTTTTTCAGGACTATCAAATGGCGGACTCCCTCTCCGCCAGACAAGCACACAAAACGCCCCTCATGGGGCGTTTTGTGTTTCTGGCAAATCAAGAATGCTTTCTTTGCGCCGTCTACCTCACGGGAAGGCTACGGATCATCATCCCGGCGGGCGATTCGGCGAGGCTGCGACGTCCCCCCGGTTTTGAGTAGCGCCCGGATCTGGAGTCCAATTCCCAAACACGAGGAGATTGGACGTGAAGAAGCGTTTTTCCGGAGAGCAGATCATCGGCTTCCTGCCCGCAACCGCCGTACCAGTGATCACTGACAAAGTCCGGGTTTGAAAGATACTGCAGTGTTGAGGTGTTCTGCTCGATGATTGGCAGAGAACTTGGCAAGCGGGATCCGGCCACAACTGCTGTGCGGGCGGACCTCGTTGTAGTCCCGCCGCCAGTCTGCAATCACCGAACGAGCCTGTACCAGTGACGTGAACCACTGCTCATTGAGGCATTCGTCGCGGAACTTGCCGTTGAAGCTTTCGATGTAGCCGTTCTGCATTGGCCTCCCGGGCTCGATCAGCAAATGTTTGATCTTGTGCTTCCTGGTCCAGACGAGGAACACGCGACTGGTGAACTCCGGGCCATTGTCGGTCCGCACGGCGCACGGGTAGCCGCGGAAGCAGGCCGCCTGATCCAGCACGCGTATCACGTAAGCACCACTGATACCGTGATCGACCGCGATGTCGATGCTCTCGTGGCTGAAGTCATCGGCAATGGTCAGGCATTTGAGCCGACGACCGTTGGCAAGGGCATCGCTGACGAAATCCATGCTCCAGACCGGGTTGGGGCCACTGGCCGGGATCAGCGCCTGACGCTCGGTCGCTGGCTGTCTGACTTTCCTGCGTCGTCGTACGGCGAGGTTCGCCTCGCGGTACAGACGATAGATCTTCTTGTGGTTCACGCCGGAAAATTCCTGGCCCAGCAGGTCATGCATACGGCGATAGCCGAACCTGCGTCGCACCTGTGCCAGTTCGATGATGCGTGCTCGAGCATGCGTCGGACCGCCTCGCGCCTGCGTTGCGGGGCTAGCGTTTTACCCCGAAGCCGAACTTCAGCGCCTCAATGTCCAGGTGCGCCTCCGCCAGCAGCCGCTTCAGCCGGTTGTTCTCCGCCTCCAATTCCTAAAGACGCTTGGCGCCCTCGGCTTCCAGCCCGCCGTACTTGGCTCGCCAGGCGTAGAAGCTGGCCGGACTGAAGCCATGCTGCCGGCCCAGTTCGGCGACCGCCATGCCCGCGTCGGCCTGTTTGATGAACCCGATGATCTGCTCGGTGGTGAATCGACTCTTCTTCATGTCCGCCCTCTTGGGTTGACGGACTTTACAGCTTCACGTGGTATGACTCAGTGGGGGCAGGTCAGAGGCGCCCAAGCTCACAAAACGACCCATGGACGATTGCTTTCGGCCGGTGCGTCCGGTTTCATCGCCGGATTGCGTATTTCCCCAACGACTATGGCTGACTCCCTACCCCACGGCCCCTGCATGATCGAATTCGGGCACCTCACCCACGCCGGATTGCGCCGCGAGCTGAACGAGGACACCTATTACGGTGACAGCGACCTCGGCCTGTGGCTCGTGGCCGACGGGATGGGTGGGCACGAGTACGGCGAAGTGGCCAGCGCACTGGCGCGGGAGACCATCGTCCGGGAGATTCGCCAGGGCACGACGCTGGCTCAGGCGATCCGGACCGCCGACGAGGAAATCATCCGCGCCTCGCGCCAGCGCAGCGATGCGTTGCCGATGGGCACGACCGTGGTCGCGCTGCGCGTCCTGGGCAACCGCTTCGAGGTGGCCTGGGTCGGCGACAGCCGGGCCTATCTGTGGCGCGATGGCACGCTTGCCCAGCTCTCGCACGATCACAGCTACGTGCAGGAGCTGATTTCGCAGGGCGCGATCACCGTGGACCAGGCGCGGACCCATCCGCATCGCAACGTGGTCACCCAGGCGCTGGGCGTGACCGATCCGCAGAACCTCAACGTCGAAACCCTCTCGGGCGAGTTGCGCCCGGGCATGCAGCTGCTGTTGTGCAGCGATGGCCTGACCGAAGAAGTGGACGACGCCAGCATTTCGCAGGTGCTGTCGCACACCGAGTGCAGCGCGCAGGAGTGCGTGGACGGACTGGTCGACGCCGCGCTCGACGGCGGTGGCTCGGACAACATCACCGTCATTTTGGTGCGCAGGGCCTGATCCCCGCGATCCTCTTCGCGGTTCGTTGTTTCAGCCCCGGGCCTGCGCGGCCAGCCTCAGTCCCAGCCCGATGAACAGGCTGCCCGTGGCGCGCTGCATCCAGCGACTGCCACCGAGACCGGAAAACCTCCTGCGGAATCGGCCCACCGCGAAACTGAGTGCCAGGTCGTTGCAGGCACCGACGGTGGCCAGCAGCGCGCCGAGGACAAGGAACTGCAACCACACCCAGCCGCGCGCCGGGTCGACGAACTGGGGCAGGAAGGCCAGGAAGAACAGCGCGACCTTGGGATTGAGCAAGCCGGTCAACACGGATCGGAAGAACACACTGCGTCCGGATATGACCGGCACGCCCTCGTCCGCCTGCGTCCCCTCGGACGCGTTGCCGCGCCAGGCCTTGATGCCCAGCCAGATCAGGTAGGCCGCGCCGAGGAACTTGACCACCTCGTACGCCAGCGCGGAGGTCGCCAGCAGTGCGGACAAGCCCAGCCCGGCCGCGAGCGCGTGCAACAGCGTCGCGACCTCCAGTCCGAGCCCGGCCAGCAGACCGCGACGCATGCCACCGGCCATGGCCTGGGCCACGATCCACGCAGTGCCGGGTCCCGGCAGGATCACCAGCACCACCGCAGCGGCGAGGAACGACCACAGGGTTTGCGCGTCGAACAGGTCGAAGTGCGGCATCAGAACCTCGCACACACGGCAGCGCGCTCGCGGAGCACGGCTTCCTGCATGAACCTGCGCTTGTATTCATCGACAATCTCGTCGATGGCGCGACGTGCGGCCACATCGCCTGCATGCAGGATCGTCACGACTTCGGACGGCTCGCGTTCGATGCGGTCATCAGCTCCGCGCCATTGGCCGGTCGCCGACACGATGGTGAGGCCATCCGGGAAGCGCGGCGTCAATGCATCGTCGACGAATGCGCGCCACTCGACGTCGCTCACCACGCCGCCATCGGGACGATGCCGGCCGAAATACAGCATGTCGCGGGTCATCGAAACATCGCCGGTGGCGCAGCGCATGGCTCCGGATGCAATGCTGCGACAACCGCCCGTGACGAACAGCATCGCGACCAGCGCGACGCCACAGGACGAACGGAGCAGAGACAGGGGCTTCACTTGCATCTCGGCAAGGCGCGCCGGATCTCGTCGTCACCCTTGACCTCGCAGGCCCACTCGATCTGCCCGGTCACGGTATTCGCGGTCGGACGCAGCACGATCGCGCTGCCCTTGCCGAATCGATCGTCCAGCGCCACGTTGACCACGCCCTGCTCGGCCAGCGTCACCTCACGGACTGCACCGCCCCGCATGTCGGCAGGCGGAGGCAGTCCGGCCTCTTCCGCGTCTACCGGCCAGCGGCCATTCGTCATGTGGAACTCCGTCAGCCCCACGCGAAACATCGTGACCCGCTGCACCGCGTCGGAAATCAGCGAGCGCCTGTCCATCTCGCTCGCCTGTGCCGTCATCGCTTCGCGCGCGTTGTCCACGCTGCGCTGGACGGAGGCCTCCACTTCCGCGGCAACCTCCCGGGCCTCGGCGCGGGCCTTGCCCATGTCGACCGGCACCGCAGGGGCGGCATCCGTCGCCTTGTCGACGGGTTTCGCCACGGCCGATTCACGCGGCTGGACGACGAAGCGGTCGTAGCCCAGGAGAGCGAGGAAGCCACCGACCAGGACGGCCGCGAGCGTGAGCAGGAACTGTTTCATTCGGAAAAGCCCATGGCGACGTGATCGCCCGGATTGTAATGAGAATCTGCCGAGGCAGCCGGCCATCTCCTTGCCTCGGGACGCCGAGCGGCTTCGTCAGGGGCGAGCATCCGCGGCGGATGGCACGACATCGAGATTCACGCCGAACTCGCACACCACGGCAGGACGTGCGACGACACGCGGATCGTCGGAAGGAAACTCCGAGTCTCCGGTTGGATAGTCGCTCGGATGCGGATCCGGCGGACAGAGGACGACCGGACCGCGCGTGCGACCCTCGGGTGCCAGCGTGCCGCCGCGCCAATCACTGACAGCGCCGGCGTAGTCCCATTCGAATCCGAAGAACTTGAACGGGCGGCCGTTGATCGCCTGCAGCTTGTTCGTATCCAGTCCGAGGCGCACGCCGTCGGCACGCACCCAATCGCTTTTCGATCCGCGAACGAAGATGGCCTGCGGACGCCCCGTCTCGTTCAGCCACACTTCGACGGTCCTTGCTTCCTCGTAGGGGTACAGGCGCCAGCCCGATGCGCTTTCGCCTTCCGGGCCCGGCAATTCGACTGCCATGACCGCGGCCTCGCCCAGTCGAGCCCGCACCGAAGGCAGGGTGTCATCGGCGCGCACCAGCGATTCCAGCGTCGGCGCAGGCTTCGCCGCAGTCGGTGGCGGGGACGAGGACGGAGTCTTCGCCTGGACGGTCGCAGCCACCGGCTTGTCGGACGCCCCCTCGGGAGACTCACGGCATGCGGACAACAACAGGAACATCGGCATCAGCACAAGCAGGCGCAGGTACATCACGGAAACCCCTTTCCAATGGCTGGCGACACGATACGACATGGCTGCCCCGGGTAGCGAGAATCATGGCCTGATCGCGCAAGTCCACGGCATTCCCAACAAGCTCCACTCCCGGCATCCGCGCACCCGGATTCGTTTTTTTCCACACCCGCAACGGCGCGCGAGTCTGGAACGAGGAACAAACGTCAGAGCGCGCGACTGAATTCGCACACGTACGGCGGGTGCGCAACCAGGCCCGGCGTGCCGGAACGTAAAGCGCCCTTTCCTGGCCGGGAGTCGTCCAGCGCATTATCCGGTCGGCACATGGTGACGAACCAGAGCGACGCTCCGCCATCAGCGAGCCGGCCGTTCATGCGCTGCAATTCGTCCGCAACAAGACCAGTCGTATGCCATCGGAACGGCGAATGGAGCGAACCCGGGCCAGCCTCCGTGACGTTCGATTGCTTCGCGTCTCGCCAGCGTGCAACGCGCCCGAGGCATCGTGCGTCCTGCACAGGGACGCGCAAGGGACTGCGGCCAGTGCGCGTCGGGCCACGCCCTGATGCCGGAGAAATCCCGCGTCCCGGCATGCGCTCCATCAGTGGCATGCCTCTTGCGGCGGACTGCGTGTCCCCACACAGGAAAACACCACGATGACAACATCCAAGGATCTCGAACTCGCTCTCTGGAAAGGGATCGAACACGATCGCACGCTCATGATCGGACTGAAGGATTCCGGCGATCACATGCGCCCGATGACGGCCTTGATCGACGGCGGCAAGGGTCCGCTCTGGATTTTCACCTCGGCCGACAACGGCATCGTCGAGCAATTGGGCGATGGCGTCGCCAGTGCGCGTGCGTGCTATGCGGCCAAGGGCCACGGGCTGTTCGCATGCATCGATGGCCCCATCCGCGTCGATAACGATGAAAACGTCATCGACCGACTCTGGAACCCCTTCATCGCCGCCTGGTTCGAAGGTGGTAAGCAGGACACGAAACTGCGCCTGCTTCGATTCGATGCCGAGCACGCGCACGTCTGGCAGAACGAGTCGACGCTGATGGCCGGCATCCACCTGCTCCTCGGCCACGATCCGAAGAAGACGTACGCCGACAAGACGGCCGAGGTCGATCTGCGCTGATTGAGATCCAACATATCGGCGTCCTCGAGCGATCACCGAGCAGGTCGTGGATCGTTCGAAGCAACCGGCACGCCTCCTCTTCCCGCGGCAACAAGAAGATGGGTTCCGCTTTCGCGGAACCCATCCTCAAGCGCTGTATTCAGGTGGCTGGTCTAGGTGGCTGGTCCAGGTAGCTTGCCCAGACTGGCGAGCTTAGAAGCTCAGGGCGCGTCGGGCGTGGTCTTGAGTCGGATGCTGCCGACCTTCACGCCGTTGCCGGCGGCCTGGTTGCGCAACTTCTGACCGACCAGCAGGTTGGTCGGCTCGAACCGGATGCCGATATCGTCGGCCGACTGGATTCCCAACTCGGCAAGGTTGCCGCTCACCTGATACACGAGGTCGCCAAGCGAGCTGCCGTCGCCATGTCCCTCATGCGCCGGTCCCGTGCCGAAAAAGCTGAAGGTGGCCACGTAGCTCGCCTTCTTCGGGTTCTTCTTGTTGAAGATGTAGACCTTGTATGTCAACGCAGGCAGACCGACCAGCGTCACATCTTCAAGAACCAGGTAGGTATGTCCTTCGGATTGGCCCGTGGGCTCCACGCTGTCGTTCATCTCGAGCTGCGGTGCGGGGTCGGGCTTCAGCGAGACGTTGACGGGCTTGTTGCCGAGGGTGACGGGCGTGTCGAGCACCCGGGTGCGATGCGCCATCAGCGGACTGCGGCCCTTGACGGCCGTGGCGAGCAGCAGGGTGCGCTTCGTGGCGGGATTGACGCCGCAATCCTGCAACTGGTCATAGCTTGGCGTGTACTGCGCGGAGAAGACATCCGCCACCTTGACGTTGACCGGATTGCCGTTCTCATCGATGAACGTGTAGGACTGCTCGTACCAGGAATCCGGCATGCCGAGGTTCGCCTTGGCCCAGGCAAGGTCGATGGTCTGGCCATTGGCCTTCCGCACCATCCAGCACTGCCACAGTCGGTCGATATTGGCATGGTGCATGTAGAAGACCGGATCGGCACCGGCGATGGGCACCAGACCGATGTCCGGCATCACGCAGCCCGAGCCGACGGCACAGTGCATGGCGCCGTGCGGCTGGCCCTGCAGCGTGTTCGAGAAGTTCGTGAAGTCGTTGAAGGAGAACGCCTGCGAGGCATCCGCGGAACTCGCGTCCATCACGACCTTGGCTTCATTCAGGCCAGGCGTCCGCCACGTATCCTGCAGGGTGTTCTGCGAGCCGACGACCAGCGGCGGCAGGACGATTCCCTTCCTCGTCGGTACGTAGTTATCGAAATAGTTCCAGTACGGCAGCGCGAATTGCGGGTTGTTCATGCGCTTGCGCACGGTGCGCTCGAAATAATGCAGGTAGAAGCGATGCCACGGCAGGAAGAAGAGGTTGCCGTGCTGGCAGGTGCCCCAGATCGAGTCGGTATACCCGTCAGGCGGCACGTCGACATTGACCACGTGCTTGTAGTACGCATCGCAGGTACTCTTCGGATAGGCCTGCAGGCACTGCGGCATGCGGTAGTCGATGATGTACTTCTGCATGCTGGTGGCGTGCGTACCGGTACCGATGTAGCCGTGCGTGTTGGCCCAATAGGCGAGACTCGTACGGAACTCCTGGGACATCGGATCGGCATCGCTGGCAGTGCGCATCGAATCGATGGCGGACTTCAGGCCGGCGACGCTGGCCGGGTCTTTCGAGAATTCCGCAACGCTGATGCGAACCGGCTGCGCATGGGCGACAACGGAACATACGCACAGCAGCAGCGAAAGCAGGCTCGCCATCGTTACATTGACTGATCGCATACATCACTCCTTGACAGGGGAAACGACAGGTTTGACACGATCGAGCCCAACGGCACTCGACGACGAAACTACACCAAACATGACCGGCATAGCGGCTGGATGATCCTGCAATTTCTGCCAGCCTGGACTCACCACCCGACACGGCAAGCGCATTTGCATCAAGGCGAATCACGATTGCAAGGCATGCTCGCGCCTTGCGCACGGAGCGCACGTTCGCCCATGCGCTGCATGTAGGCCTTGGCCTGCGTCGTGGTCTTGATGCCATCGAAGGCGCCGAGGATCGCCGCCTGTGCGGCCGCGTCGCCCGCCGCCTCCTCGAGTTCCGACTTCAGGAGAATCTGCAGGAATCCCAACCAGTTCCCGGATCCCGGAAGTGGCTGGTCGATCTCGCGAGGGACTTCGATCTGGGCATCCGGGCTGGATGGCGCAGGTGAGACAAGCACCTTCGGGCACGCATCGTCGCCGCGCAAGGGTTGGCCGGCGAACAGGTGGATCAGGTCGTTCGCTGTCTCGTCGCGCTTGGTCAACGCCCCCATGCCGAAACACCGCTCGACCGTTGCAAGGATGGAGGTGTGATCGTAGATCGTGTGGTCCACGGTGCCCGCCTGGATGCGCGGCGAGACGACCACAGCGGGAACGCGCACGCCGAAGCGCGCGAAATCGAAACCGTTCAATGCCTGGAGTCCGTTGACATTGCTGTCTCCCGGGGGCACGGCCTTGGCCCTGAACCTGGGCTCGTCCGGCGAGACATGGTCGTAGAAGCCGCCATGTTCGTCGTACACGATGACAAGCAGGCTGTCGTTCCACAGCGGGGAATTTCGGATCGCTTCGTACACGCCCTTGATCAGGCACTCGCCGCCGTGGCAGTCGTCCTCCGGATGCTGCGACGACCCCTCCTTGTATCCCGGCCCCGCATAGGGCGGCTGCTTGTCGAAGAAGCTGCGCCCGTAGTTGGGCTCGATGAAGGTATAGGGAAAGGGATAGTCGCCCTGCAGGTCCTTCGCGAGGTTGTCGATCCACTGGTTGGCGGCATCGCGTGAATGCAGGTGGCGCACATCCGAGAATGCGACGTCCTTCAGCGACGCCACCTGGGGAATCCAGCCACCATGCATGTATTCCCGCTGCGGGCGGTAGCGATTGTGAAAGTCGCTGTAGATCCGCCACGCATGCCCGGGCCCGGGCGCGCCGCTGAGATCGGGAAAGCGCGCATCGAGCGCCTGGTAGATGGTCCCGTGCTCGAATGCGTAGCCATGGGCATGCGATACCCAATCGACCTCGTTCAAGGTCGTGGGACTGCGATCGAGGCAGGCCGACGACGCGCCATGGACGAAGAATCGATTCGGCCAGGTCGGACCGGGCAGCGAAGAGAACCAGAAATCGCAGACCGCATACTCGCGCGCGAGCTGCAGGATCACCGGCAACTGCGTGGGCGTGTCGAAGCAGGCCATGATGTCGCCGATGTTCGCCTTGTCCGGGACGCCGGTCGTCTCGCTGCGCGAGGTTGCGTAGTTGATCGCGAAACCGGCATTTCCGCCTGAAAGCTGCTGCGCGACGTCGGCGAATTCATGGCCGGGATCCGTGGTCATGCTTGCAGGTGCCCCGGACCTCACGTGATAGGTCTGGCCGTAATACTCGTTGCTGTCCGCCGTCGTCGCGGCCGCGATGGAAGGAATCCCCGACATCGCGAAGACATGGTCGAACGAGTGGTTCTCGAGCATCAGAACGAAGACATGCTTGACCTCGGAGTTAGCCGGGCCATTTGCGGAAGACGTTGACATCGCAGCGCTCCTTGCATGTGGATGGGATCGATCCGGGCATTGCGATCAATTGAACGCGTCCTGACCCGCGACCTCGCAAGCGGCGCGACACATCGACATCCTGCTGACGCGGACAATGCAGCGGCCGAAGCCCCCTGCTCCGACCTCCAACTTCATGCATTCACTCGGATGGCTGGCTTGCCGTTGATCGTGATCTTGAAAATGTCCAGTGAACCATCGAAGGCAATCTGGTCACCGCTGTTCGCGGGTCCGTGCGTACCGTCATCCACCCAGTCGACGTCCCAGTATCCGACCTTCACCGAATTTCCGGTCGCGTCGGGCAGCGCCAACTTGCCATCGCCATGGGTGTGAAGTTCGATCTCCGAGCCTTTGGTGCCAAATGCAAGGACAGGATCAAACCAGCGCATTGGCGAAGCCTACTGCAATCCTGGCCGCGATTGACGGCAAACGACACCAATGATCCTGAAGTGATACACGCAAAAGGGCCAGCCTCATGGCTGGCCCCATCACTGTCCAGCGAAGGCGCTATCGCAAGCATCATCATGGCGACGTGATGCCCGGTTCCGCAACGGTCAGGCTGCGATGCAGCAACGCAGCTCCCGGATCAACGACGTTCCGGCGGCACGTACTCGAAGCTCGGTCCCGCGGTCATGCCGCCCTGCCAGGGCGTGACCATCAGCTCCAGCGCCTTGTACTTGAGGTCGTACATCAGCGGAACCGCTTTCATGAGCTCGGGCGGATTTCCGTTGACCGCATCATGGATCGAATGCAACAGCGTCATGTAGGTCCGGTTGAACGCCAGCGTCTTCTCATGCAGTTCGGATCCCGGCGGGTAGTTCGCCATCTTCGGGTTCGGCTGCATGTTCCAGGCCGCTTCCCAGTCGACCTCCACGGGCGGGCCGTTCGGCGGTTCGTTCGCCTTGTCGGTAGGCAGGTAACGGTGCTCGCACATGATCTCGTTGAAGCGGAAGTAATGCGCGTATTCCACGTCCTCGCCGAACAGGGTGCTGTCCGAATCGATGATGGTGCCGTTCACGCCTTCGCCCTGCCCGACGATCTCGTCGATGGCGAGGATTGCATCATGCAGGCAGTGCACCGCCACCAGCTTTCCCCCGCCACCGTAATAGTGATGCGGCTGCATCTGTCGCTCGGGGTCGCCGTTGAAGATGCCGCCCGGCGTGGTGCGATCGAGATGGACCAGCGCGATCTTGAGCGATTTGTAGAACTGGCCGATGGTGTCCCAGTGATCGGGTTGCGGGGGCGAAAGACGCTTCGCAGGCTTCTCGATGTCGAGGAAGACCTGGATGGTGTCCTTGTCGAACTTCTGCAGCGGCACCAGGAACAGGTCCGCCGAATGCGGCAGGTAGGTCGGATATTCCGGGATGAATTCCGGATGATCGATCACGGGGCGGCCACCGATGGCGTTGAGGATGTTGCACGCGAGCAGCATGTGAAGCATCTCTTCCATCACCACGCCCTGGATGGCCTGCGCAGCGAAGGTGTTGGTGCCGTCCTTGATCGAATACAGCGCGCACAGATAGGTGGGAATCGTCGCATGTTCGATCTCGATGGCCGTCTGCAGGTGCCCGCGCAACGCCTCCAGCGACATGGGCTCGAGCTGGGGCAACGTGACGGGCGCGGCGTCTGGCCCGGCATCCGCGAAAGCGACGACGTCAGCATCGGCCACGCCGACATCGTAGGTGAGCATGTGGCGCTTGCCTCCGTCCCTCGCGCGCTTCAGCAGCGGCGTACCCGAGAGCGCGAGATTCTCTGCGTGCGGATGGGTTTCCCGTTCGGCATTCATGGCGTTCATGGCTCCAGGTGCTTCAGCACGGCCTCGGCAGTCTTGAACGCCAGGGCAGTCATGGTGAGTGTCGGATTCGACGTGCCGAGCGTGGGCATGTTGCCGCAGCCGGCGAGATACAGGTTTTCGTGATCCCAGGCGCGGCCGTTGGCATCCACCACCGAGTCGTCAGGCGAATGACCCATGCGGTGCGTGCCGACGATGTGCCCCGCGCCGCGGAAGGTGTAGCCGCGTCCCTGCCAGGTGACGTAATCGGGCTCGGTCGGGCTGTATTCGGTGCGATCATCGATGCCGTTGGCAGCGAAGATCTGGTCCGACACCTCCTTGGCCGCCTTGAACGACTTGCGCATGTAATCGGAAGCGTCGTAGTGGATCACCGGGCGATAGTTGTCCAGCTGATCCTTGTACTTGGGATCGATCACCACCCGGTTGTCGGGGTCCGGCGCCTGCTCGCATTCGAAGTGCAGCAGCGCCTGGCGCGTGATGTGCTCGTTCAGGTGCGTGCGCAGCGCCTTGCCGAACATGCCGGCGCCGATCACTGCGTTGGCCACGTCCGAACCCGGCGCGAACGTCGGCCACGACCAGCCCCAGTTGTCGATGGGCGAGATCCACGCCGCGAAGTCCCGGCGGAATTCGCCGTCGCGGAAAGTCGGGATGTAGGTCGTGCAGCCCGGGCCGCGATACGGCCAGATCTTCTCGCGGAACAGGCCCCAGGTCAGCAGCACCTGGTGATCCATCAGGTTTCGGCCGACCTGGTCGCTGCGGTTCGCCGCGTCGGACGCAAGGAGGATCTTGGCATTCTCGATCGCGCTGCAGGCGAGGATGTAGACCTTGCCGCGCGCAACCTGCGTGCAGTATTCGGTCGAATCCGGCTGCGCATAGGTCTTGTACACCACGCCGTCGATGCGCCTCGTCTCCGGGCAGATCAGCAGCGACGACGCCACAGACTGGGTGATGATGTCCAGATGCGTGCTGTCGGCCTTGTTCAGCGTCTTCAGCGCGTTGTACTTCGCCTGCACAGGACAGATCGGCACGCAGCTGGAATTGCCCTCGCAGCGCTCGCCGGTGTACGGGTTCCACAGCGAGCCGACGACCTGGTAGGTGCTGTCGCTGATCGTCAGGTGGAGCCGCTTTTCCTCGGCATTCCAGACGGTCGTGCCGTAGCGGTACGACGGGTTCGGAATGGAATTGCGCCCTTGCGGCATGCTCACGCAGGTCACGTTGTACTGCTGGCCGTCGAGCGTGACCTGCAAGTCCTGGCTGTGCTTCATCCAGACGTGATCCTGGTAACTCTGCGGGATCTTGTACATCGGAAACACATAGTCGGGCCCGTAATTCTGCGGCCCCATGTCCGGCCCCACCTGCGCGGCGACATCGCCGGAGACGCCGATTTCGTTCTCGGCCATCTCGTAGTACGGCACCAGGTCGGCGTAGCTGATCGGCCAGTCGACGCCCTGTCCGTACAGCGTCTGCATCCGGAAGTCGTTCGGCAGCATGCGCGGCACGTTGCCCAGCCAGTGCAGCGTGGTGCCGCCGGGGGCGCGCAGGCAGTCGCTCGCGAACGGCAGCGGCCCCATCTGCACGAAATAGCCCGTGTCGTACGGTGTCTTCGCCTGGATCTGCAGCACGTCGGGCGACTGCGCATCCTCGATATCCGGATACGGCGTGTTGGTCGCCTTGATCGTCGAAGCGTAGAACGTCTGCAGGTAGTTCTGGTAAGTGTCATAGGCACGCTCGGGGTCGAGCGCGATGCCGGCTTCCAGGCCGGCTTCCATCAGCAACACGCGCTTTCCGGCCTGGGTCAGGACCTTGGTCAGCACGCATCCGGCAATGCCGGAGCCGACGACCACCACATCATATTCGTTGCTCATCGTTACCTTCCGTTGGCTCTGGCGTTGACGACAACGCCGTGGCGGGAGCACCGCATGGGCACCCTGTCCGGCGCCGCGGTGGATGCGTCAGGCGGTGATGCGGATCGGCGGTTCGGCCCACGAGCCGTAGCCGGGCTGCTTCGCGCCCGGCGGATGCGTTTCGGCCGCTTCCCACATCAGCCCCTGCACGTACGACGGGGCGTCGATCTGCGTGGACGCGACATTCGCAGACTCGCCGATGCCGCTGTACCACTCGCCGGTGTACCACATCAGGATGATGACCTTGGCGGTCGCGTCGTACGACGAATCCGGCATCAATCGCGAGCGGATCGCCGCATCGATCGCGTCGTCGTCCTGCAACGCAAGGATGGCGGCGACTTCCTCGAAGAACAGCGCGAGGACATCCGGTGGGGTGTTCTTCGACAAGGTGTCGAAATAGGTCTGCGTCATGCCCGTGCCTTCGAGCTCGACGGCCTCGAATCCGGTCAGGCGGGCGGAGATCGGGAGAAACAGTGCTTGCGTATTCTGGCTGTCCATGGCAGGTGTCCTGTGGTGGCCCTCTGCTGAGGGCAACGACTCCGCATTCCGTGCGGCCGGTCCACTGCATGCCCCCGCGAGTCCACGGGCGACAAGCAGATTCTAGTCAGCGGATCGGTCCATACGCCAGCATCAAGTCGGGATCAGATGATCGCCAAGCCCTTGATCCTGTACTCCTGGCACCGGGGAACGCCTTCGGAACACCATCAGGTCCCTGCACGGCTCGATCATGCGCCATGCCATGAGCACGGCAGCCAGGCATGTCGCTCCTCTACGGCATCCAGAGCTGATGCCATCCATGCCACTGTTTTCGCGAGATCCAGTGTGATGCCACTGAGATATCGATGACCGTCCGTGGACGATTGGCCATACGCCTATCCTCAACCGCATCCCCCTGCAGGAGCGGAAGATGAACACCGTGTCGACGACACTCCGTCGCATTTCAACGACGATGGCATGCATGCTGATCGCAATTTCCTGCGTGGGCTGCGCATCATTCACGACATATCACAATGCAGACCGCGTCCCGGGAAAGCGCGCGAATGCGATCTTCATCGATGCCAAGCAGCGCGCATTGCTGACATCCCCGTCAAACGGCGACGAGGGCGGCATCCTGCGTTTCTGTGCCGAACCCTCACCCGATGTCTTCAGCGCCATTTCCAGCAGCTTGGGATTGAGCGCCGTGATCGGACGGGAAAAGACGCGAAACGACCTCAGCGCGGAACTGCAGCAGGCCTTCAGTGAGAACGCGGCGACAATCGGCAGAACGCAGACATTGAACGTACTGCGCGAGATGATGTATCGCAATTGCGAGCGCTATCTCAGCGGCGCGATCACGAAGTCCGAATTGATTATCCAGGCCGCACGCGACCAGCGCGCGATCGTGCATGTCCTTGCAATCGAGCAGTTGACCGGTGCAGCACGCACGCAATCGATCGCACTGGCAACCTCGGCAAGCGCATCTTCGTCCGGCGGCGGCGAACAGGCGATGAAATCCCTGCAAACTGCCTACGACACCAAGCAGTCGCTCGCCAAGGCCGCTACGGACGCACGGAAGGCCGCCAACGAACACGCTCCGGCGGGCGCTTGCCAAAGCGGGAAGGATCCCTATGCGGATGCGTCGGACGACGACAAGCCGAAGATTCCCGACAAGCAGAAGCGCTGTCTTGAGGCAAATGAAGCCGAAACCAAGGCCAGGGAGGCGGCCGACCACTACGCCGAGCAGAAGAAGCTCGCCGACCGCACCGGCACCTTGTCCACCGAGGCAAGCGGGCAAGTGAAGGATCTCAAGACAGAATCGCAACAGGCACAGATCGCTCTGGCGAATGCTGTCAAGGACATCGTCAAGGCGAGCAACGATTTCAACGAGATGGGAATGACATGCGTCGTGCTGTTTCGCAACTTCGCCGAAGAGCAAAACGCCCTCTCCTCAGCCAAGGCCCTTGCCGACAGCACAGGCCGGTCTGTCGATGCCCAGATCGCCGATGCCGATGCATTTTCGAAGTCGTGCCTGGAATATCTGAACGCAATCGTTTCCCGAGAGAAGGCCCAGGCGGAACGACTGGCAGAGGAAGATAGACTCAGGGCGATCGAACTCCAGCAGGAGCGCAGCGCGGTTGAAGCAAGGATGCTTCGCGACTCTCTCCCCGATGCGCAAGCCGTGTGGAATCGAGTCCAGAAATCCGGTCGCGTCGACGCAGCCTTGCTCCAGGCAATGAACAAGAG
The DNA here is from genome assembly GCA_016789405.1 of Lysobacteraceae bacterium. Lineage (GTDB taxonomy): Bacteria > Pseudomonadota > Gammaproteobacteria > Xanthomonadales > Xanthomonadaceae > Lysobacter_I. The sequence continues at coordinate 69,264 of JAEUPQ010000015.1, read as the reverse complement.
TGCGAAAGCCAATCTGCTGCCTTCCGAAATGAAGGCACTTGTTTCGGCAAGCGATCTCGATGCATTCGCCCGTACGTTCACATCGCTGCGCGCCAACCAGAAAAGCGCCTTGCGCGCTGTCGCAGACACGCTGCCGCCTTCACCTTGAACATCAATTCAGGATATCGAACCATGAATGACGAAATCCGCATCATCGTCGCCGCAACGCGGAGCGAGGCCCTGGCCAAGCTTGATCTGCTGAATCAGGCTTACAGGATCGAATCGTCTGGCTATCGGCGCATCGTGACCTTCGAGGACCTCGCAGACCCCACCAGTGGCTACGGCCGCGAAGAAGACCTGGCGGTCATGTACTGCGTGGTCGCGCGAATCTGATCACTGAATCATCATCCCACGACAATGCATATGAAAGACCGCGCATGACGATCCATGGGCATGTGCAGTTCAGATGTTCCTGAAAACGCCGAGCCCCCTGTTCCACACGCTTATCAGCATCACCATGGTCCATGTCAATGCGCGTCAAGGTCCGCGTGAACTGGCCAGGCGCGAAGCGTGCCTCCGGGAACAACCACCCATCAGACCCGGCGCACTTCGCATACCTGATCGGCTCGCCGTTTCGTCCGCTCGGCGGGCCCGGCAATCACCCTGCATGGAAATTCATCTGCATTACGAATTCACGCAGGCCTTGCAGGCACGGCGACCTGAATCGACACCGCCTCGCAATCCTGCCGCTGGTCCTTGGACGAGAACACCCTCGGCACCAGCATTCCGACCAGCAGGAGAACACCGAAAAGCAGTGCTATCGAGTGAGAGATACCGAGACAACGCGACCCGGGCGATGGTCACCGCGCGCCCGAGGTCATAGGCGCGGGTGCCGCGTGCAATGTCTGCGGGCGCCGCCAGATAACCGAGTGCTTCCAGCCGCGCAATGGTTTCGGGATGATGGGCCATGAATTCCGCGAGCTTCATCACTTCCGTATCCATACATTCGCCCGACGCCGACTGACCGTCAGTCTGTTCCAAGAGGAGCACGCTGCAGACAGGGCCTTGGCGGAACCTGGATTCGCCGGATGACCAGCGACATTGATGATCACTGCGCACACTGCGCGCACAGGTAGATCCCGCCTGGTTGCGCGTCAATGCTCGTACTGCATCTTGTGCAGCGATTCTGCAGATAACCCGGAATGCCATACCGACGCCAGGCGACCTCATCCGAAGGCGTGTAGCTCACAGGCGCGCCATCCTCTTCCGAGATGCCCTCGAAGTCGAGCCGCCTGCCATCTGCCGCGACGATCCACTCGATATAGTCCCACGCATTGGCGTCGTTGAAGACTGCGATCTGCCAACCGTTACTTGCATCGTACAAAACGATACCGGCATAGACGAACTGCGGCTCGACTCGTGCTGTCAGCACGACGTCCCCGGATTCGATGGCATGCAGAAAAGCCAGGATTTCCTCCTTGCTGATCGTCGATTCCTCGCACATTTCCTCGTTTACTCGAAGCACCCTGCCATGTGGCTCGAAGGGCCGCACAAAGAAGTGCAGCGGTCTTTCCATGAATGACATCGATAGGTTTCCAATCAATGGATTGCCGTTCAAGCAGACAGCAGATGCTTCGCATCACGCCGCGTAACGGCCTGTAGGTTCTGCCCTGCCCTCTCGCAATAGGTGCAACATACCAAACCCTGCCCGAGAATGGGCCCGCGAACTGGCCCATCACGCGGATCAGCGACCAGATGGTTCGGCGGCCTCCAGCGGCAGGAGGCGGTTGTCTTCGTCGTAGCGCAGGCAGCAGAGCATGGCGGCCATGCCGCGCAGGGTGGATTGGGGGCTGACGCCGCTGGTCTGGCACAGGGCGATGAACTGGGGCGGGACTTCGACGTCGGAGGCGAGTAGAACCCCCGCATCGTGGGCGGACGGGGCGAGTTCCACCCAGCCGGGTGATTTTCCACCTCCATGGATGCGCTCGTCCCGCATCAGGCAAGGCCTTGTTTGCACGAGACTTCGCTTCGCACTGATGCATAAAGGCAGGCAGGCGTTGGCGCATTCGCACCAGTCCAACGGGTCCGAACTGGCCCAGCAGATCTCCGCATCGCCCTGCGCATCCTGCACGCAGCCTGCAAACGCAGGGTTTTCGACAAGATCCCGCGTTTGGCATGGAACTTGATGCACCGATGCACACCGCGATGCGGTCGACTGCTCACCAGCTCTTCATCCGCAGCCGGTCAGGCATCGCCAGCACAATCCCTCCTTCGATTCGAGCCCCATGTCCGCATCCAAAAGAGCAAAAACCGGCGATGGCGGCGGTGCCGCTTCCTCCACGCCAGCGGGGCCGGCGGCTCCCGCTCGTGCGCCTGGCCCGAACCTCGCATCCGTATTGGGAGGTCAAGCGGGTGGGCATCTCGCGAGCTTCCTGTCGATGGACGATGGCGCCGCCTTGTCACTCGTGTCCAGGAGCATGCACGCCGCGGTGCAAGCCGTTCGCGGGCCTGCAGCGCCCACCGGGCGCGCGCTCGTCGGCGACATGGCGATGCACACATTCAATCGGGAGGGTGAAGACCGCTTCTACCATCCGACTTCGCTCACCGGCGTGCAGGCGCCCTTTCCGCACATCACGCGACGGGCCAGTCCCGCGCACGTTCCGCATGTGACGGATGTGCGACCGGCGGCGCACGATGCGATGCCCGATGGCCTGTCAGCAGGCGTCTATCCCACGCGACATCGCCACGATATCGGCGAAGACGGGCGATTGTCGGCACCGATCCTGCCGACGAAGAACGCCGATCGACGTACAGCAACCTTGACACCCTTCACCGGCGCACCGGCGAATACTTACGTCATGCCACGCTACAAGGCTCGCGCAGAACAACTCGCTGCAGCGCCGCTTCCCCCGATCGCCGCAGCTGCGAGCTCGTCAGGCGCGGGCGCCGGCCCCTTGCCGCCAGTGGCGGCGGCGGCCAGGCCAGAGCCCCTGCCGGCACTGGCGACACCGGTCCGCCTGACCGCAAGCCAACGCGGTGACGCCCCACCAGGCCCCTCATTGACAGGCTTGCAGGTGCGGTTCCAGAGCAAAGCCTGATCGGCATCGCACGCAGACGCGTCAAGGCTTGGCAGCCCGGGTATGCGCGAGCGCGCACCCGGGAGTCCGCCTTGTTCGTCACCGGTGCGCTTCGCTTGCCCGGGCTACGCAACTACAGGGAATCCACCGGACTTGCGGTTTCTGCATTGTCTATTCGTCCGGAAAGTCGTCCAGGCTTTCGGCGGACAAGGACTGATCGATCATGGCCTTCATCATGGCGCCATGATCCCCGCAACGCCCCGACACATGGCGATTGTGTCTTTGAATCTGGACCTTGTACCTGGCGACAGCGTTTCCATCTCTTTCCAGGACGAATTCCGCTGGCCCTTGTGCGCCATCCCCCTCCAACCGGAATACAAATTGCCTGGATGGCTCTTCTCCGGAATACTCCTTGAAAACGACACCGCTCTGAAAAGGGCCCGCTGCCGACTTGTCGATCACAAACGTCGAGTGTGATGATGTTGTGCCTTTCGATGGAACTCGAACGAATACTCGACCGAACGGAGACTCCTTCGAAACAATTGGAAGGATGTAATTGCGCAATCCGTGTTCCCGAAGAACGAACGCACTGGTTGTGACAACCCCTTTGCGATGATCTTCAAACCAGGCATCAGCCGGGGGCACAATCGTCTCACCGCCGACTTCGGCATGGCTGGCGATTCCACACAACACGTCCGTGACCAGAGCACCGGACGGATCCCTTCTGGGCGCCTCCCTTTCGGCTGCACGCACTTGCGCATCAACATTCCACTTCTGAACCGTCACGACGACTGGCGAACACATCAATACAACCCAGATCAGCGCCCTGAGCAAGCGCGACTCAACCAGCCTCGTCAAATAGATCGAGAGAACGATCAAAACCGCATAAATCAAAGCCGTCTTGAACAACAGAGCAGCCAGGGATTCAATCACCCCAGGTCCGTACCCCACACTGCTCCTCCTTTATCCTGATCGGACATTGTGCAGCTACCTTCGCCGAAGAACCAGCCGCGATCGCATTCTATCCTCGCACTCGGGCAATGAAGACATGAACGCCAGTGCCGTGTTTCTTGCGCCGTCAGCGGCGCATTGAAATTCGCGTCAAAGTCTGGCAGCCCGGATAAGCGCGAAGCACCCACCCGGAATATCCTTCGTTCGACCCGGGTGCGCTTCGCTTGCCCGGGCGCGTCATTGAAGGCTTTGGAAGCTTGATCCCGGCTTTCGCCTGGACGACGGCAAGGGTGACGGGTGGATGGGCCCGCGAACGGGCACACCGCATAGATCAGCGGGACACGGGGGCATCGAGTGACCAGAGGCAGTTGTCTTCGTCGTAGCGCAGGCCGCATAGCATGGCGGCGAGGCCGCGCAGGGTGGACTGGGGGCTGACGCCGCTGGCGTGGCACAGGGCGACGAACCGGTGGGCTTCGACATGCGGGGCCTCACGAGCAGTTTCAACTTGGGCAAGCGCGAAATCGACTTCATTTTCGTCTTGCACTCCTGCAGCCCTGCAATCGGCTCGTTATTCAAGCGCGAATCAATACGCTGCACATATAGAAAACAAGTGCACTCAAGAGATTATCAATGATTGAAGCGACGCGCTTGCCCAAGCGCGGTCTTTCTGCCTACGCTGACACCAGCTCCATCACGACACTGACGCTGTCTCGTGGAGCCTAGCGCACAAGGAGGTGCCATCGCCGCCATGGCAGACGCATCCCCGAGGTTCCTGTGATGCGATGTCCGCGAGGATTTCAGGTATGAAATGCGCGGACCTCACCCAATCACCAATGGAGGTCCATATGCGGGGGGAAGTCATGCAGGGAGGAATTTCGGAGTTTGCTCGACGCTTGACCGCAGCATCGCTGCTCGCGCTCATGATTGCCGCTCCTGTGTCGGCACGCGATCCGGCGCTTTTCGATCGCAGCGACCAGCCGCGTTCCGAACGTGCGCAACTGGTTTATCGCATCGTCGCCAAATGGGGCAGTCATGTACAGGAGGCCTATCGCAGTGACCCACGGCACTGGGCCGATTCGATGGCCCCCACTTTCGCCCGGGTTCCGCTGAGCTCTCTGCGCAAGGCGGCGGAAGCACGTAGTTTCGCAGCCATGAACAACGCGCTCATCGCGCCCACCTCACCGAAAGGCAAGGCGCTTGGTGATCCCCACCGCGATCTTGTCTACATGCCTGTTACGCCATGCCGGATCATCGATACTCGTATCACAGGTGGGCCGATCGCAGCCAACGGTGTTCGCGATTTCGACCTGGCCGATGCCGTGAGATTCTCGTCCCAGGGAGGTGATGCCGGTAACTGTGGTGTCGGCGATAAGGGGTCGTTCGCTGCCGCTGCCATCAACTTCACCGTAGTCGGCCCGAACATGGCTGGCTATATCACAGCGTACCCGTATCTCACCGGCCGACCGACCACCGCGACAGTCAACTATGCCGCAGGCGACATTCGCAACGGATTCACGATTGTCCGCCTGGATCAAGGGACTTCCGTTCCCGAGTTCACCATCTACAGCGTGGCGCAGACGCATCTTGTCGCCGACATCGTCGGATACTTCGTCAATCCACCGCAATTGCCGCCACCCCTTTACGGCCATTACTGGGCCACGTCCTCCGGCAACCAATCATGCAGTAGCGTATGCAATTCGGCGGGCGGCGCCGCTGTCGCGACCAGTACAGGCATGGTGTGCAAGGCCGCAAATGGCGTGAGCTACATCAACGAGTTCTGGTATCCGATTTCCCCCGGTCACTACAATTGTGGCGGTCAGGGACGGACAGCGCAGTGTGCATGCTTGAGAAACTGACTGCGTGACTTAGACAAGCAGGACGTTGGAGACTGGCTGCGCTTGGGACATGACGGAACTCCGTTTCGCCCGACGCCCACCGTGGGCGCCGTTGGCGATTCGGAGGCGCATCGCGCGCAGTCGCGTCGAGGTTTGCGCAGTGCGGGCGACTGGTCCGCGTCGCCTTGGCCTTGATGAACCGAGCAATGACACCGCAGCACTACCAATTTGATCCCAACCCTCTTTTATTTCCCTATAAACTCCTTCCTAGTAACACCAGAAGAAATCTTCTCGAATACCTCATCCGAAAAAAACTATCCACGCATCAAAAACTATTGGTGAGTTATGTCGCCAGAAGAATCAGCCGCATTGATTGCCGCCGGAATAACTCTCGTCGGAATACTGACAAACATAATTTTCATCAATCGAGACCGCGAAAAACGCCATATCCATGAGATAAATATTGAGCATTTGAAAGCTGAACTTATTGAAAAAATGGAGAAGCAAAGAGAACTCTTCAACGAACAGCTAAAAAAAGAAGAATATCGCCTAAAGAAAGAGCTGGAAAACATTCAAAGCGAATTGAACCGCAGAGAAGATTTATACAAATCGACGATCCCTTTGCAGCAGCAGATACGCGACCACATCGCCGTCACAAGAACATTACTTGGACGCGTTTTTGTTTCCTTTAATCGTCTATCTATTATTGCACCTTCACTCAATGAAGATGACGTCTTGATAGAGGCGACGAATACGCTTGACCTCTACGCTGAATACCGACAGCACTTACTATCGGACAAAGTCGTGTCTTACCCGGAAACCCTGCAAAGTATCCTCAAAGAAATACAGAAGATACTTGCAAGAATCTTTTTAGACTTGCAGATTGACGAGACCTCCCGGAATGACTCAGATGTCGCGATGAAGATCAAAGGATTTTTGAACGATCTTGAAGTCCTTAAAGATTCATGCATGAAGGAAATGGACAGGACAATCAAGGTTCATTTAGATATTCTCAGCTAAATCACAGAGCACTACGCGACGGCCATTCCGTGCAAATTGACCTTGGTACTGAGGCTTTTGGCCAGGCACAGAACAATGGACTGCGAAGGGACTTTCAACGAGTTGGACGTTGGAGACTGGCTGTGCGCGGGACATGACGGAACTCCGTTTTGCCCGACGCCCGGCGTGGGCGCCGTTGGCGAAACCAGATCGCATCGCGCGCAGGCGCGTCAAGGTTTGCGCAGCAACTCGCCTCGACCTTGACGCACCGAGCACGGTGCGACACTAGGACGACAACGGGGCACCCCCCCCCACACCATCTCCGACGCCGCTTTTGACTTGCGTAGGGCGCATAAGCCGAAGGCATCATGCGCCGATATGCGTCAGCAATGGCTTGGCGCCCGAAGTAAGGTGCATGACGCTTCGCTTATGCACCCTACAAGAACGAATGCGCCTTACGGCTTTACTGCGATCAAGCAGGCTTTAACGTGTTGAGTGCGGAGAGGGGGAATCGAACCCCCTTACTTCTCTTGAGGGAATCATCACGCAACTTTTCAATCGTTTCTCAATTCGGGTTGGAGTTTCCCCACCAGGGCTCCGCAGAAGCAGCACTCCGTACCAAATAGCCCGCTCTTTCAGCCAGCCAAAATCAATTGAGCACGCTAGCGCAGCACTGAGCCACGACATACAGCTGTTCTTGATGGATAAGACGGCTTCAAAGCAAGTGTTCAGAATGGTCATAACGTTCTCCTTAAGGGTTTCAAGTAATGCAGCGCCCTGCAGGGAAATTTCCAACCCGAACGAGAACTCAACATCAAGCTTTAGTGTGACTCCGACTCCCAAGATGAGTGGGCTATTGCCCATGCACGAATTGTAGCGCAAATGCGGCTACAGCCAACTGCGGCGGGACTTCGACGAGGAGGACGTTGGAGACTGGCTGCGCTTTGGACATGACGGTACTCCGTTTCGCCCGGCGCCCGACGTGGGCGCCGTTGGCGATTCAGAGGCGCTCCGCGCGCAGGCGCGTCTCGGCCGAAGGCAGCGTCCAAGGTGACGAGCAGATGCATAATTGTGCCCAGCGAACAACGGGACGCTTGCATGACCGTACAGATCTGCCCCAAGTGCCATGTACGGCATATCACATGGTTTATCGACGAGGAATTATCCCCGTTAACCCAATGGATATGCGGACACTGTCAGTACTCCGCTGTAGAAGATGAAAAGCGCACCGCAGATTGCAGGCACTGCACCTCAAAGGAATCCATGGTGCTCTTGAATGACGGCACAGGTCCAAAACGCTAGTGCGTTGCCTGCGGCTTGTTCGAAACGACAAGCGAACCGCCTCCGAAATAGTTACCGCCATGCGCCATCATCGTCGTTCCGGCGCAGGCCGGAACCCAGCGTTGAAGGCTTTGGAAGCTGGGCCCCGGCCTGCGCCGGGACGACGGCAGGGGTTATGGGTGGATGGGCCGGCGAACGGGCCCATCGCGCGGATCAGCAGGACGCGGGGGCGTCCAGCGGCAGGAGGCGATTGTCTTCGTCGTAGCGCAGGCCGCAGAGCATGGCGGCCATGCCGCGCAGGGTGGATTGGGGGCTGACGCCGCTGGTGTGGCACAGGGCGATGAACTGGGGCGGGACTTCGACGAGGAGGACGTTGGAGACTGGCTGCGCTTGGGACATGACGGAACTCCGTTTCGCCCGACGCCCGACCTGGGCGCCGTTGGCGATTCAGAGGCGCATCGCGCGCAGGCGCGTCAAGGTTTGCGCAGCAACTCGCCTCGACCTTGACGCGCCGAGCACGGTGCGACACTGGGACGACAACGGGGCACACCCCCACACCCTCTCCGACGCCGCTTTTGACGTGCGTAGGGCGCATAAGCCGAAGGCGTCATGCGCCGATATGCGTCAGCAATCTCGACTCCCGAAGAAGGTGCATGACGCTTCGCTTATGCACCCTACAACAGCCTATCCACCTTACGGCCTTTCGCGGGTTCCGCCCTACGAATACGCCTTACGGCCTTGACAACTGATTCACGTTTGCGCCATGTGCGATGAGGAGTCGGACACAAGACACTTGACCATTCTCGATCGCCGCGTGAAGAGCATTCCAATACCGCCCCTCTGCGTCGACGTTTCCGCCGTCCATGAGCAGGCGCGTCAACTCATCGAGGTTTCCGTCGAATGCGGCTTGGACCAATAATTCGTTCGTTTCCATATGGGCAGTCTGCGATATGCAGAATGCAGTGGCAACGCCGGGACATCGGTATCGCCATGTGCGACGTTCGTTGCCCGGAGACGCGCCACTGTCGCGTCGAAGTCCGCATAGGGTGCGCCTTGGCGCACCGGCCATTTCGCGGCTCCGATCGAAGCGGTGCGCCGAGGCGCACCCTATGAAAGCGATGGGCCCACAAATGGGCCCATCAGGCGGATCAAGGACGGGACTGTTCGGCGGCCTCCAGCGGCAGCAGGCGGTTGTCTTCGTCGTAGCGAAGGCCGCAGAGCATGGCGGCGAGGCCGCGCAGGGTGGCCTGGGGGCTGACGCCGCTGGCGTGGCACAGGGCGCTGAACTGGGGCGGGACTTCGACGAGCAGGACGTTGGAGGCAGGCTGCGCTTTGGACATGACGGAACTCCGTTTCGCCCGAACCCGGAATGGGCCCGTTGGCGATTCAGAGGCGCATCGCGCGCAGGCGCGTCAAGGTTGGCAGCCCGGGTAAGCGCGAAGCGCGCACCCGGGTCATAAGCAGATGCATAATTGCGCCCAGCGAACAACGGGACATTTGCATGACCGTACACATCTGCCCCAAGTGCCATGTACGGCATATCACATGGTTTATCGACGAGGAATTATCCCCGTTAACCCAATGGATATGCGGACACTGTCAGTACTCCGCTGTAGAAGATGAAAAGCGCACCGCAGATTGCACGTGCTGCACCTCAAAGGAATCCATGGTGCTCTTGAATGACGACACAGGTCCAAAACGCTGGTGCGTTGCCTGCGGCTTGTTCGAAACGACAAGCGAACCGCCTCCGAAATAGATGCCGCCATGCGCCATCATCGTCGTTCCGGCGCAGGCCGGAACCCAGCGCTGAAGGCTCTGGAAGCTCGATCCCGGCTTTCGCCGGGACGACGGCAAGGGTTACGGGGGATAGGCCCGCGAACGGGCCCATCGTGCGGGTCAGCGGGACGCGGGCGCGTCGAGCGGGAGGAGGCGGTTGTCTTCGTCGTAGCGCAGGCCGCAGAGCATGGCGGCCATGCCGCGCAGGGTGGATTGGAGGCTGACGCCGCTGGTCTGGCACAGGGCGATGAACTGGGGCGGGACTGAAAGCGGATAGCCGGCCAAGGACTAAGCGGACTGGAAACGCGAACGAATGCGTGAAGCAAGCGCATCCCAATGCCACATGCTGCGATCGATCTCGATTGCGCTTTCCGCACTGGGCAACAACACGATTGCAGTTTGAATACCCCTTTCGTGCAGCACTTCCTGCGCATGAAGCAATAGACTTCGACGCCCGGTGAACCATTGGCGATGCTCGGGAGACAACATCAACAGCGCGGATTGCAGCGAGAATTCCAGCCGCTGCCGGAGATTGATCACCGCCATCTTGTCGTTGCGGCAGAACGTCGGTTCGAGGACGTATCGCATCGTGCCCGCAGCGTCTTCGTCATACTTGTCCTGCAGGAACTCCTGCCATGACTGGGCGCTGCCTACAACGGTGACGGTTCCGTCGTTCACATTCACCAGATAGGCGCTTACACCTACAAGCAAGCGCTCCCACATGCCCCGAACAACATAGTCCTCACTGTTTGCACGAATGACCCAAAAGTCGCCACGAGGCGAGAGTTCGCAGGACTGGATGGCGAGTTGCAGACCATCTTCATCGCTGGAGGAGCGACGGAGAATGATGGATTTCGCGTCTTCGGCTGTGATCACGTCTGTGTGGATCGCTTTCGGAACGTTGAAACAGTCTAGCCTGCTGATTGCACGAACTCTCCGACACGGCCCGAACCGTCGTTCCGGCGCAGGCCGGAACCCAGCGTTGAAGGCTTTGGAAGCTGGATCCCGGCTTTCGCCGGGACGACGGCAAGGGTTACGGGGGATAGGCCCGCGAACGGGCCCATCGAGCGGGTCAGCGGGACGCGGGGGCGTCCAGCGGGAGGAGGCGGTTGTCTTCGTCGTAGCGCAGGCCGCAGAGCATGGCGGCGAGGCCGCGCAGGGTGGATTGGGGGCTGACGCCGCTGGCGTGGCAGAGGGCGATGAACTGCGGCGGGACTTCGACGAGGAGGACGTTGGAGACTGGCTGCGCTTGGGACATGACGGAACTCCGTTTTGCCCGAAACCCGAAGTGGGCTTCGTTGGCGATTCAGAGGCGCATCGCGCGCAGGCGCGTCAAGGTTTGCGCAGCAACTCGCCTTGACCTTGACGCGCCGAGCACGGTGCGAGACTGGGACGACAACGGAGCACACCCCCCGCACACTCTCCGACGCCGCTTTTTTGATTTTCGTAGGGCGCATAAGCCGAAGGCGTCATGCGCCGACAATCGTCAGCAATGGCCCAGCAACCGAAGAAGATGAAAGACGCTTCGATTATGGATCCAACAAGAACTACGACCCTTCTTCCGTCGCACATATCAGTATTGATTGCGCAAAATCTCGGGTTCCTACTAGTGGGCTAATCTGCGCATCCAACTGCTCAATCTTGCTCCGAAGTGATCCCGTCCTTGTCAAACCATACCCACTCCCCCTGCCCGCCCGCATAGCATCAAGATCGCCTTGATGAATCTCCTTCATCTCATTCAGAGCTGAGATCATCTTATTCAGTTCTGAAATGCAATGCTTCAGATCATTTTTTGCAACCTGCTCACTTTTCATATCCAAAGAGATAAGAGCTCGAATCAGATAAATAACCCCAACCATCCCATGATCGTTAGATTGCAAAGCAATGGTGACTGCTCTTGCCAAGCTCGCGTCAGCAGATAGCAGCCGAGACTCTCGGATAGAAATCGATCTGTCTCCATTCATTTCGATAGCTAGCGCATTTTGCGCCTCGCGCAGACCAGTCAACGCGGGCTCACCGAGTAATGCCTGCAGACTTGCGCTATCTCTAGTCATTACCGACAAAATGACACGCAAAACTGGGCCCGCAATTGCAGCAACACTTTCTTCAGCGAGAGTCGCCAGCACCGTTGCCACAGAGTCACCAAGCGACTCCTGAGTGATGCTCCTTGCTATTTCTCCGCCGGCAGCCTTAATAACAGACCCGGATATTTCAAGGACTGCCTGACGAAAATCTGCGCTCGCATTCATATCGAACAACTCCCCCGAATTCCATTTCAGCTTATTTGAATAAAACAAAGCGTAACTGCTCCAAAAAATTTCGACATGAAATTCAGAGCATCTCGATGGCCAAACAACTTCGCGTACTTTAGCCATCTAATTATAATTCTAACCTTTACCCCATGCTAGACATTCTCTGAGTCCTCCACAATTAGCCTTGCTCGCTCAAAAAGCTCATCAAAAGTAATAATGTCAGGTGCTATCAAGCTTCTTCGAAACAACTCAAAACTACGAAATTTATCTTCATTCACGCCATTATCACTTACAAATTCTGATAGCGACCCACACACAACCACTGAGCGCGGACGAGCAATAACGGCTGATTCTCCAGTTGGATTTCCGTCCTCGTCTTTAACTACCAACATCCTTGAAAACTGCTGTTCCATACCATCAACCGACATTAGCGCCTGGGCTATAGCACCCGTCACCTCTTTCGACGCTTGCCAAGCGCCTGAACGATACTTATCTTTTTCAAGCAATGCTGTTCTATGACGCTTTATCTCAACCAAACACGTCGAACTAACTCGACCGCGAGTTCGCAGCAGACCATCAATTCGCTTTCCAGCCGTGGCCACCGTCGCCCCTGCAACCAATTGCTCAAGTTTCTTTTGAGAAAAACCCTCGATAGAAAGATGGAATATTCCGTAGCCAAAAATCCATCGATTCTTCTCAAAAAATGCCTGCCAAAGGCTCTCTTCTCTTCCGCCAAACCGGCTCGAAACTAGCTTGTCAAAGTGCTCATTATCATGGAGAAGCCTATGAAACGCATCAAGCTGGCGTCTCCGATAGGTAACTGCAACCACATCACGCGTGGTCATTTGACTTGATACAAGTTCACGCAGCGCGTCCGGATTATCGATCAACCATTTTTTTGCAGCCTCATCCAGATCCAAATCAATGTGATCGAGCGCTTCTCTATCAATTTTCAAGCGGCCGCGTGCCGTCACTTCTAATTTTCTTGCTACTTCCACAAATTCCAGAAGCTGATCAATCTCACTACCTTTAAGATTTATTCCATACCTTTCATTCGGACGAGCACCATCCTTGTAAATCCTAAAGCTCTGCAAGGTGAGCTGACGTACGTTATGGTCATCACTGGTCACTACCGCCTTTACCTGCACCTTGTCACCATGTGTAGCACGAAGGACGATTTCACCATCAACGGCATCGAATCGATTTCTTTCTGACTCGTCGAACACGCGCGAAATGTAACGAGCATCTTTGGTTCGTTCGATACCGATCTTGAATGGTCTCGACACATAGATACGGTCACTTCGCTTTCTGGCAGCATAGTCGGCATCCGTAAGGCCACCGTCGCCATCTGTCTCCATAGTTTTTATTCCTCAATGGACAAGAGTAAAAATCATCACTCCTCCTCATGCCTCGGCTTGTAAGCCTCCACCAACTTCCCCTGCACCTGCGCCGGCACAGGCTCGTAATGACTGAAATCCAGCGAGTACCTGCCCCGCCCGGCCGTCACCGACTTCAATTCCGCGGCATAGCCTTCCAGTTCCGACAGCGGCACCTGCGCCTTGACGACGATCTCGCCGCCGCGCAGTGAGTCGGTGCCGTTGATGCGGGCGCGTTTGGAGGAAAGGCCGCCGCTGATGTCGCCCATGTGGTTTTCCGGGGCGGCGACTTCGAGGTCGACGATGGGTTCGAGCACCTGCGGGCGGGCTTTGGCGATGGCGTCGAGGAAGGCTTTCTTGCCGGCGGCGATGAAGGCGACTTCCTTGCTGTCGACCGGGTGGTGCTTGCCGTCGTAGACGATGACGCGGACGTCCTGCATGGGATAGCCGGCGACGGCGCCGCTGGCGAGCACCTGGCGCACGCCCTTCTCCACGGCGGGCATGAACTGGCCGGGGATGGTGCCGCCCTTCACTTCGTCGAGGAATTCGAAACCGGTTCCGCGCGGCAGCGGTTCGATGCGCAGGAAGACTTCGCCGAACTGACCGGCGCCGCCGGTCTGCTTCTTGTGGCGATGATGGCCTTCGGCGTTCGCGGACACGGTTTCGCGGTAGGCGATGCGCGGCGGGCGGGTCTTCACGTCGACGCCGTAGCGGTCCTTCAGGCGCTGCAGGTGGATGCGCAGGTGCAGGTCGGACAGGCCGCGCACGACGGTCTCGTTGGTTTCGATCTCGTGTTCGACGTGGAAGCACGGGTCTTCCTCGGCCAGCTTGTGCAGGGCGATCGACAGTTTCTGCTCCTGGCCCTTGCTGGCGGCTTCGACGGCGAGGCCGAACATCGGCTTGGGGAAATCCAGCGGCGCGAGGTGGATGTGGTCTTCGTCGTGGCTGTCGTGCAGCACGGCGTCGAAATGCAGTTCGTCGATCTTGGCGACGGCGGCGATGTCGCCGGGCACGGCGCGGTCGATCTCGACGTGGTCCTTGCCCTTGAGCTTGAACAGGTGGGCGACCTTGAAGGGCTTCTTGCCGTCGTCGACGAAGAGCTGGATGTCCTTCTTCACCGTGCCCTGGTAGACGCGGAAGACGCCGAGCTTGCCGACGAAGGGGTCGTTGACGATGCGGAACACGTCGGCGATGACGTGAGCGGCGGGATCGGGCGTGGACTCGAAGGACGTGGCGTCCTCGCCCTGCCCTTTCACGAACATCGGCGGATTGGCTTCGCCGGGGTGCGGGAAGAGTTTCTCGGCGATGTCGAGCAGTTCCTTCACGCCGGTGCCGGCGCGCGCGGAGACGAAGCAGACGGGGACGAGGTGGCCTTCGCGCAGGCATTGCTCGAAGGCGTCGTGCAGTTCCTGGCCGCCCAGGCCTTCCTCGCCGACTTCGAGGAAGTGGTCCATGACCTGTTCGTTGATCTCGACCACCTGGTCGATGATGCGCTGGTGCCAGTCGGCGACGGGGCCGAGGTCGCTGTCGCCTGTGTTGTTGCCGAAGCAATCGATGACGGCTTTGCCGCCGTTGGCCGGCAGGTTGAGCGGCAGCACTTCGTTGCCGAAGGTCTCGCGCAGCTCGTCGAGCAATGCCCGGAGGTCGGCGCCGTCGTGGTCGATCTTGTTGACGACGATGGCGCGGCACAGCCGCCGGCCCTGGGCGTATTCCATCATCCGGCGCGTGCCGTAGCCGATGCCGGTGTCGGCGTCGACCACCACGGCGACGGTTTCGACCACGGCCAGCGCGGCGAGCGTGGGGCCGCGGAAGTCCGGGTAGCCGGCGGTGTCGATGAGATTCACATGGATGCCAGCATGGTCCGTGCTGGCGATGGCGGCGTCGATGGAGTGGCCGCGTTCCTTCTCGATGGGGTCGAAGTCGGACACCGTGGTGCCGCGTTCGATGCTGCCTGCCGTCTGGAGTGCGCCGCCGGCATGCAGCAGGGCTTCGAACAATGTTGTTTTGCCGGCGCCAGGGTGGCCTGCAAGGGCCACGTTGCGGATCTGCGATGTGCTGTAGGACATGACCGACTCTCCTTCTATCCAAAGGGTGAGAGCCGTCATGGCTGTCCGCTGCGGGCACTGCCTCCGAGCGGTGCTCGGCGGGCGGTCATGGCGGGGCGTCCGGGGGACGCAGGGCAAGCATCGGAAGTTACGCGGCGGGGGTCAAGCCGCATTGCAACGCAGCATGCATGGCGATGCGCACGGCGGGCGCCACGACGCCCTTGCCGGGCGTAGACTCGACGCTCCCCCTACAAGGAGTCCTGCCATGGCTTTCAAGCGCATCGGCGCAGCACGTTGGGAAGGCGACCTGCAGAACGGCAAGGGCGCGCTCAGCACCCCGCAGAGCGGTCTGTTCGCCGACCAGAACTATTCGTTCAAGACCCGGTTCGGCGATGACAAGGGCACGAATCCCGAGGAACTGCTCGCCGTGGCCCACGCCGGCTGCTTCAGCATGGCGCTGAGCGCGGTACTGGGCAAAGCCGGCTTCACGCCGACGAAGATCGAGACCCGTGCCGAAGTCACGATGGAACCGGGCATGGACCCGGGCCCGACGGTCACCGGCGTACTGCTGATCGTCACGGCGTCCGTGCCGGACATCACGGCCGCGCAGTTCGACGAGCTCGCCCATGCCGCCAAGGCCGGCTGCGTGATCTCGCGGGCGCTGGCGGTACGGGTGAGCCTGGAAGCGAGCCTGGCCTGACGCGAGGGGATCGGCGCCAACCAGCGCGATTCGGCCGAACCGCGACAGGCGTCGCGGCCCGGCTGAGGCGCCGCTAAATGCGCCAGCCCCGCGTATCGGAAACGTGTCGATATTCAGCCTCGCGTTACCCCCCCGACCCTAGCGTGCGTTCGCGCCATCCCGGCGCCCGGAGTCCGCCATGCATCGCCTCGCCGTTTCCCTGCTCGCCGTCGCCCTTGTGACCACCATCGGCACGACTTCCGCACAGGACTACAGCTCCTCCGCCAGGGACTACTCGCATTCCGACGGCGACCGCATCGCCCCGCTCTACGAATATGCCGAGGTGATCCGGGTCGACCCGATCATCTCGCGCAACGAACAGTACAACCGCACCGAC
The DNA here is from genome assembly GCA_016789405.1 of Lysobacteraceae bacterium. Taxonomy (GTDB): domain Bacteria; phylum Pseudomonadota; class Gammaproteobacteria; order Xanthomonadales; family Xanthomonadaceae; genus Lysobacter_I. The sequence continues at coordinate 52,617 of JAEUPQ010000015.1, read as the reverse complement.
GACCGCAACTGCTACCGCGAAGGCGGCCTGTACACCGATCGCGATGGCCGCCATGACGATCGCTACGACGATCGTTACGGTGATCGCTACGACGACCGCTACGACAATCGTTACGGTGATCGCTACGACGACCGCTACGACAATCGCTACGCTGACCGCTACGGCGATCGTTACGACAACGGCTACGACGATCGCTATCGCAGCAATGACCCCTGGGGCACGTACGACCGCGATGCCCGCAACTACGACGACCGCAGCCGCGGCACGCAGACCGGCCGCAACGTGGCGACCGTGCTGGGCGGCATCGTCGGTGCGGCACTGGGCAGCAAGGTCGGCGGTGGTTCAGCGCGTTACGCCACCGCAGCGGTGGGCTCGATGGTCGGCGGCATGGCCGGTCGCGAGATCTACGAAAGCAGCCAGCGCAATCGTCGCGAAGCCAGCGTGACGGTCTGCGACCCGGTGCGCGAAGACGCATACCGCAGCGAAGGCGACGGTGAAGTGGCGGGCTACGACGTGACCTATCGCTACGGCGGCCGCGAGTACACGACCCGCACCGACCACCATCCCGGCGACCGCATCCGGGTGCGCGTGGATGTTCGCGCCGAGTGATGTCCGCGCCCAGTGACGACGACGGCACCGCTGCACTGAATCGAATCGATTGAATGACGGGGCCTTCGGGCCCCGTCGCGTTTCCGGCGCCTGGCGACCGATGGCGCGACCTGCGTGGTTCGGGAAGGCAGGCTAGACTGGCCGCAGCCTCAACGCCCACGGAGATCGCATGCACCGTCTGGTCGCGCGCGTCGCCGGCATCCTGCTGACGACCGCCCTCTTCACGAGCCCTGCCGCCTTCGCGCAGTTGCCGGGACTGGCTCCGGCAAACGACGGCAGCGCGGCCGCAGCCGATTCGCAGGCACCGGCTGCAGCACAGGGACCGACGGCGATTCCGGTGGGCGACATCGCATCGCGGATCTCGGACGACGAGCGTTTCCTCGAAGAAGTGCGGCTGCGCACGGCCGGGGCGGATCCCACGGACCGCCTGGTTCCGGCCCTCGCCGCAATCGAGCGTTCGGTCAACGAGAAATCGAAGCAGTTCCGCAGCAGCGACCTGATGCAACTGCCGGTGATGCGGCTGGAGAGCCTGGATCGGCACTGGCGGTTCGATGCGCGCCAGTTCGCGCAATGGCGCGAAGACATGAAACTGCTGGTGGCGACGCCGACCACCGACGCGCAGGATGTCGCGCGACGTCGCGCGGACTGGGTCGCGACCCGCGACGCCGCGGCCGATAGCCGCCTGCCAGCGCCCTTGCTCGCCCGCGTGACCGCGATGATCGCGCAGCTGGACCAGGCCGAAGCGCTGCTGTCCAAGCCACTGGTACGACAGATCGAACTCGGTCGCCGCGCGAACCGGCTGGAAGCCCGGATCACGGCAGGACAGGCTTCTGTCGCTGCCGCCATCAAGCACATCGACCGACGGCTGATGCGTCTGGATGCCAGCCCCATCTGGGCGATGCCCCGATCCACCGACAACACCCCGGCGCTGAGTGCGCTGGGTAACGGGCTGAAGATCGAGGCCGAGTTCCTGCGCGAGTATTCGAAATCCGACGGCGGCAACCAGCGCGCGCTGCATGCCTTGCAGGCACTGCTGCTGGCGGCGCTGCTGTGGCTGGCCTGGCGCGCACGCCGCGGCGACCTGCCGACCGCGCAGCACCCCAGCTACGGCCGCGTGCTGCGCAGGCCCATGTCGTCGTGGCTGCTGCTGGCGATGATGGGCATTCCGCTGTTCGAACCCAACGCGCCGCTGATGCTGCACCAGTTCGCGATGCTGGTCGCACTGGTGCCGGTGCTGCGGATGCTGCCGTTGGAGGCGCGCGGCCTGTTCGGCCCGTGGCCGCTGGCGGCGACGGCCTTCTACCTGCTGCAGCGATTCGAATTCCTGCTGCTCGGGAACAGCCACGTGTATCGCTGGTACCTGCTTGGATTGGCGATGCTGGCGATGCTGCTCACCCTGTGGCTGCTGTGGCGCGCCCGCGTCCGGCGCGGCAACACCCCGCCGGCCCGCGCGGTGCGCCTGCTGCGCGCGGGCGCCTGGGCGGGCGTGGCGATGCTGGCGGTGTCGGTGCTGGCGAACGTGTTCGGCAATGTGTCGCTGGCGGAAACGCTGGTCTCCGCGCTGATCGACAGCGGCTACGTCGCGCTTGCGCTGTATGCCAGCGTGAACGTCGCATCCGCGCTGGTGCACGCGATGCTGCATCTGGCCGCGGGCGCGGGCGTGCGCGTCGTCGGCGATTCGGCGGACACGATGTCGGCGCTGGCCGCGCGCGGCCTGGCATTGGCGGGCATCGTCGGCTGGGTCATCTTCACGATGCAGCAGTTCCGTATCTGGCGGCCGGCGTACGCGCTGGCGCGCGACATCCTGCAGCACGCCTTCACCTTCGGCGAGATCAGCATCAGCCTGGGCAACGTGCTGGTGTTCGCCATCGCCGTGGTCGTGGCCTTCCTGTCGGCACGCGCGGTGCGCTACCTGCTGCGCAACGAAGTGCTGCCGAAGATGTCGCTGCCGCGCGGCGTGGACAACAGCATCGCGTCGCTGAGCTACTACGCGATGCTGATGCTGGGCCTGCTGCTGGCGTTGTCGGCGGCGGGCTTCAAGGTCGGGCAACTGGCGTTCGTGTTCGGCGCGCTGGGCGTGGGCATCGGCCTGGGCCTGCAGGACGTGGTGAAGAACTTCGTGTCCGGCCTGATCCTGATGTTCGAACGACCGATCCAGCCGGGCGACGTGGTGGACGTCGGTGGCACGAACGGCCGGGTGCGCATGATCGGCATGCGCTCGACGACGATCTCGACCTTCGAGGGCGCCGACGTGGTGGTGCCCAACGGCCTGCTGCTGTCGGAAAAACTGACCAACTGGACGCTGCTCGACCGCCGGCGCCGGCTGGACGTGCCGGTGGGCGTGGCCTACGGCTCGGATGTGTCCGCGGTCATCGCCCTGCTGCGCGAGACGGTGGTCAGCACGAAGGATGTCGCGGAATCGCCGGCGCCGACCGTGCTGTTCATCGGCATGGGCGCGAGTTCGCTGGATTTCTCGGTGCGCGCGTGGACCCACGAGTACGACGACTGGGTGCTGGTGCGCAGCGACCTGGTCACGCGGATCCACACGGCGCTGGTGCAGGCCGGCATCGAGATTCCATTCCCGCAGCAGGACGTCCACCTGCGCAGCGTGCCGGACGGCTGGTTGCGCCCGCGCGATGCGGGCGCCATCGACGAGGATCGAAACGGAACGCCATCGCGCGACGACTGATCGTCGCGCGACGCGTGCGACCCGACGCGATCAGAATTCCGCGGCGTGGTCGAGCTTGAGCTCAGGGCCGGCCGCGCCCTTCACGAGCTTGTACTGCAGCTGGCGCATGGTGCCGGTGGGCTCGCCGCTGTCGTCGTGCAGCGGAAAACGACGGGCCAGCACGTTCTCGACGATGGCGAATTCGTCGCCGCCGCGATATCCCGCGCTGTTCTTCGCGTCGGACGCCAGGTCAGGGACCGGCACTTCGACCATGCGACGTCCCTGCTCGGAGGCGACGACGATCGCGGTCGCGTGCCGCAGCCCTTCGGGCGACTGCATGAAGACGTAGAGTTCAGGCTCGCCGTCGGCATCGATGTCGGCGAGTTCGGCGCGATTGAACAGGCCGTCGACGGTTTTCTTCAGCGGCTTGTTCGACAGCGTCAGCCCCTTGGGCGTGATGGTGACGGTGCTGGAGGTGACGCCGGACCCCACTTCGACCAGATACGACTGCCGCTTATGGGTGAAGGTCTGGCTGAAGACCGCAGCGCGCTTGGCGTCCTGGGCGGCAGGCGCAGCTGCGCCGTTCGCGGAAGATGCTGCCGAGGCATCGGCGGTGGCGGCCTGCGCCTGGGCGGCGTCCACACCGGCGGCATCGGGCGATGCGCCCTGGGCGGCATCGTCGCCGCTGCAGGCGGACAGCGCGAAGACGAGGGTGGCGGCGAGCAGAGTTTGGCGCATGGTCGGGCCCCGGCAAGTGGATGGGTCGGCGTCGCGACCCGCCCCCTGCCGGTCGCGACGCCTGCAGTCTACCCAAGGCACCCGCCGATCCCAAACCCGCCGTTGGCGCGGACGCTCAACCTGACTGCACGCGCGATGTCGCCGATGCCGTGGGATGCGCGGACGGATACGGCGACAGCAGCGCGGCCTCCTGCCGGCTCATTTCGCTGCGCAGCTCGTTCGCGATCGCTTCCAGCGCAGTACGCGCGTCCGGCGCGGTGATCGATGCGATCACCGTGGGAAAGGCGGCATCGTGGACCAGCAGATTGGTGTTTTCGATGGGATCGGACGCGAGGTCGTACAACTCCCACTGGTCCGGCACGGGCTGCTCGCTCCACGGATCGCAATAGCGCACCAGCTTCCACTGGCCCGAGCGAAGGGCGCGCACGTGTGCAGGCTGCGGCACCGCGCCCGGCGAGAGCGCGGGCACGTGCGGCCGCGATTCGCCTTCGCCCGGCGGCGTCCGCAGCAGGTCGACCGTGGCGGCATACACGGCGTATTGCTGCCACGACTGGATGTTGTGCGGATCGGCGTCGTGCGGCAGCGGCTCGGTGATCATGTCGTCGGTGACGAACAGCACGCCCTTGCGGGCCTGGCCATCCGGACCGATCACCGGGCCCGGCACGATCGGCCCATTGCTGCACAGCAGCGGTTCGAGGTTCGCGCCGGGCAGCGGCCCGGCGGCGTGGGTCTTCGACAACGCGCGACGCACGCGTTCGATGTGTTCATCGGACGCATGCGCCAGCTTGAGCAGGGTCGGCAGGATGTCGATGTGACTGGTCTGCGCGGTGACGACGCGCGGGATGTGCGGCGAGCCATTGAAGCGCGGCGCGCTCACCACCAGCGGCACATGCACGACTTCCTGGTAGGCGCCATGCCACTTCTCGATCTGCATGCCGTGCGCCGCGCCGTATTCGCCATGGTCGGACGCGAACACCACGATCGTGTCCTTGCGCAGGCCGCTCTGCTCCAGCGTTTCCAGCACGCGCAGGATGTGCCGGTCGACCATCGAGATCATGTAGGCGTAGTACTGCAGGAACCCCACGGCCGCGCCGTCCGGATCCTTCTGCAGCTGGAACGGAATGGCGATGCCCAGCGTCGCCTTCACCGAATTCTGCAGCACGGTCTGCGCGTCGCCCCCCATGCCCTGGCCGATGCTCAGGCCGGTCTTCGCGGCGAGGCCCAGCGCGACCTTGTACGAGGTGTCGTACTGCGCGCGCGGCTTGTTGTTGGTCAGCAGGTCTTCGTCCTGCGTCGGCGAGGCCGTGGCGCAATCCTGTGGCAGGCCCGTTGGATTCAAGGGCACCTGGAAGCTGCCTTCGGTCGGCTTCGCGCTGATCGTGCCCTGCGGCGGGATGGGCACCGAGCCACCGGGACCGACCGGCGATGGCGGCGGAGACACGGCGATCTCCGCCCCGTCGGGCGCCGGCCATTGCGGCCGCAGCCCGCGCGGCAGCGTCGGATAGGTCGCGATGTCGTGCGGATTGGTGAACGAGCACACCGCGAAGAACGGCGCGGTCTGCGGCTTGCGTGGATCCAGGGGCGCATCCACGCCCTGCTGCGACAGCGCGCGGTTGTAGGGCACGCCCAGCGCGCGACCGCGCAGGAAGCTGCAGGCCAGGTCGGCGAACTGGTAGTCGCGATAGGTGCCGAGGTTGTTGATCGAGGCGCCATGCGGTTCGGGCCAGGACAGCTCCCAGTCGCCGAAACCGTATTCCTGCAGCGTGTGGTTCGGTGGCTCGCTCACGTGCCACTTGCCGAAATAGTGCGTGGTGTAGCCGAGCGCGCGGAACCAGTCGCCGGCGGTCGGCGTGCCGTCGTGGCGCAGCCAGGGGAAGTTGGAGGCGTCGCCGCTCTTGAACAGGCCGTCGGTCTGGGTGACGCCGGTGCGCGGCCCGTACTGACCGGTCATGATGCTGGCGCGGCTGGGGATGCAGGCCGACTCGGCGATGGTGTGATCGGTGAAGACCGTCGCGTACTCGCGCAGCTTGCAGAAGCCCGGGAAGTGCTTCGCCATCGGATTGGTCGACGGGTCGATGTCGCCGACGAAATCCAGCACCTGCTTGATGCCGTTGGCGAACCCGGCATCGCCATAACCATGTTCCGGGTAGTACAGCTGGTCGACCAGAATCATCAGGATGTTCGGCCGCGCGTCGCGGATGTCCTGGATCGTGTCGATGGCGTCGACGACGGGATGCGTCCCGTCTCCGCCCTGATCTCCGCCCTGATCTCCGCTCAGGTCTCCGTCCGCCCCGTGTCCCTGTCCCATGCCTTGCGCCATGCCCGCCGCTCCGTGGTGGTTGAACGGACGTTGTACCTGATTCACCCCGGGCTTGCGGATCAGTTCGGCATCTTTCGCCCTGGCCAGCCGGTGGAAGACGAAGCGACGATGGTCGGCCCCCGGTTCGGCGGATCGCCGGGCCGGGCCGGCGTGTACGGGGGTGCCGCCTCCCGGCGAAGCCTGCGATAATTGCCGTCTTGGCCCCGTAGCTCAGCTGGATAGAGCGGTCCCCTCCTAAGGGACAGGTCGCACGTTCGAATCGTGTCGGGGCCGCCATCCTTTCCGTGTATCCAATCCCACCCCCTCAAGTTTTTCCACTCGAACGACGCCGGCCCCTGTTGCGGCGCGCCGGCCAGCCCCAGGAGTTTGCGATGACCCACCCCGTTCTGGCCGCCCTCGGCCTCGGCGCCACCGAATCCGGTACCTACCTCGGCAGCGGCGAATGGTCCACCACGTCCGATGCGGGCGTGCTGGAACCGATCAACCCCACGACGGGCGAAGTTCTGGGTCGCGTCCATGCCTCCTCGCAGGCCGACTACGACGTGATCGTCGAGCGCGCCCAGGCCGCGTTCAAGATCTGGCGCACCACCCCGGCCCCGCGCCGCGGCGAAGCCATCCGTCTGTGCGCCGACGCCCTGCGCACCCACAAGGACGCGCTGGGCTCGCTGGTCGCCCTCGAAATGGGCAAGTCCAAGCCGGAAGGCGACGGCGAAGTGCAGGAAATGATCGACATCGGCGAGTTCGCCGTCGGTCTGTCGCGCCAGCTCTACGGCCTGACCATGCACAGCGAGCGCCCGGGCCACCGCATGTACGAGCAGTGGCACCCGATCGGCATCGTCGGCGTGATCTCGGCCTTCAACTTCCCGGTCGCGGTGTGGGCCTGGAACAGCTTCATTGCCGCCATCTGCGGTGACATCACCATCTGGAAGCCCTCGCCGAAGACTCCGCTCTCGGCCATCGCGTCGATGAAGATCTGCAACGAGGCGCTGAAGGCCGGCGGCTTCCCGGACATCTTCTTCCTGTTCAACGACGCGGGCAGCGACCTCGCCCAGCAGTTCGTCGACGACAAGCGCGTCCCGCTGATCAGCTTCACCGGTTCGACCAAGGTCGGCCGCATGGTCGGCGAGCGCGTCGCGCGCCGCATGGGCCGTTCGCTGCTGGAACTGGGCGGCAACAACGCGATCATCGTCGACCCTACGGCCGACCTGAAGCTGGCGATCCCGGCGATCGCGTTCGGCGCCGTCGGCACCGCCGGCCAGCGCTGCACCACCACGCGCCGCCTGATCGTGCATGAAAGCATCTACGCCGACGTGCTGGCCAAGCTGATCGCGGCCTACAAGCAGGTCGAGACCAAGATCGGCGACCCGACCGACCCGAAGAACCTGATGGGCCCGCTCAACAGCAAGGACGGCGTCGACGCCTTCCTCGACGCGATCGCCAAGGCGAAGGCCTCGGGCGGCACCATCGAAACCGGCGGCACCGCGATCGAGGGCCCGGGCAACTTCGTGCGCCCGGCCATCGTCACCGGCCTGACCAACGATGCCGAGATCGTCCAGCACGAGACCTTCGCGCCGATCCTGTACGTGATGAAGTACAAGACCCTGGACGAAGCCATCGACATGCAGAACGCCGTGCCGCAGGGCCTGTCGTCGTCGATCTTCACCACCAACCTCAAGGCCGCGGAAGCGTTCCTGGCCGCGTCGGGTTCGGACTGCGGCATCGCCAACGTCAACATCGGCACCAGCGGCGCCGAGATCGGCGGCGCGTTCGGTGGCGAGAAGGAAACCGGCGGCGGCCGCGAGTCGGGCTCCGACGCGTGGAAGGCCTACATGCGCCGCCAGACCAACACGATCAACTACTCCGACGCGCTGCCGCTGGCCCAGGGCATCAAGTTCGACCTCTGATCGACCGCTGCGCCCGGGATCGCCATCGGCCTTCCCGGGCGTCGTTCCAGCCTCACTGCAGGAATCCGCGCCATGACCGATCGCAAGACCAGCACCCTCGCCATCATCAGCCTCGTTGCAGGCATCCTCGGCTGGACCCTCCTGCCCTTCCTCGGCAGCATCGGCGCGATCATCACCGGCCACATGGCGCGTGGCGAGATCCGCCGCTCCAACGGCGCGCTGGAAGGCGACGGCATGGCGCTGATCGGCCTCGTCCTCGGCTGGCTGTCCGTCATCATCTCGATCCTCGGCATCCTCTTCATCTTCCTGTTCCTGGGCGGCCTCGCCTGGTTCGCCTCGGCGGCCGCCTGAGCGAAGGACGACGATCGCCCACGCCATGTACGGACTCGCCCGCCCCCTGCTTTTCCGGCTCGACGCCGAACGCGCGCACAACCTCGGCCTCTCGATGCTGGAGAAGGCCTACCGCACCGGCCTGAATCCGCTGCTGGCGCGTTCGCGCCCGGCCTTCCCGGTGAAGGTCCTCGGCCTGACCTTCCCGAACCCGGTCGGTCTCGCTGCGGGCCTGGACAAGAACGGCGCGCATGTCGATGCGCTGTTCGCACTGGGCTTCGGTTTCGTCGAAGTCGGCACGGTCACGCCCAGGCCGCAGGCGGGCAATCCCAAGCCGCGGATGTTCCGGCTCCCGGAACACAACGCGATCATCAATCGCCTCGGTTTCAACAACGAGGGCGTGGATGCGCTGGTGCGCAACGTCGAGAAGGCGCGGCGCAAGGGTGACGGCATCCTCGGCATCAACATCGGCAAGAACAAGGACACGCCGAACGAAGACGCGGCGTCCGACTACATCCACTGCCTCGAGAAGGTGTATCCGCTCGCGGACTACATCACGATCAACATCTCCTCGCCGAACACCGCCGGCCTGCGCGAACTGCAGGAAGAGCAGGCGCTGCGCCGCCTGCTCGGCGACCTGCAGGAAGCGCGCGAACGCCTGTGGACGCGCCACGGCCGCCGCGTGCCGATGCTGGTAAAGGTGGCGCCCGACCTGGCCGACGAGGACATCGACGTCACCGCGCGCGTGCTCACCGAAATGCAGGTCGACGGGGTGATCGCGACCAACACCACCGTGTCGCGCATCGCGGTGCACCAGCATCCGCTGTCGCGCGAAACCGGCGGCCTGTCCGGCGAGCCGCTGATGGCGAAGTCCACCGCCGTGCTGCGCATGCTGCGCACCCGCCTCCCGGAACAGATCCCCTTGGTCGGCGTGGGCGGCGTGCTCACCGGCGCCGACGCCGTGCAGAAGATGGCCGCCGGCGCCAGCCTGGTGCAGTGCTACACCGGCCTGGTCTATCGCGGACCTGCTCTGATCGGCGAGTGCGTCGAGGCGATCCGTCGCCGCAAGGAAGCCCCCAGCCGCGGTCACCTGCCGCCGAACATGCCGCGCACATGACCGTCCGCAGCACCGCGTCCGCGCCGCTGCGCAATACCTTCGGCGTCGATGCACGCGCCGGTCGACTGGTCGAAACCGACGACGCGAACGACCTGCCCGCGCTGTTCGCGACTGCGTTCTCCGGCGCCTCTCCGCTGGTCGTCGGCGGCGGCAGCAACCTGCTCATCGTCGAGAATCCAGCGCTCGCGCTGGCGTTGACCGCGCGATCGATTCGCGTGGTCGCCGAACATGAGGCCCACGCGATCGTCCGCGCCGACGCCGGCGTGGAATGGCACGCCTTCGTGCTGTGGACGCTGGAACATGGCTTCGCCGGGCTCGAAAACCTCGCCCTGATCCCGGGCACGGTCGGCGCCGCGCCGATCCAGAACATCGGCGCCTACGGCGTGGAGGTCGGCGAGCGCATCCACGCCGTCGATGTCTTCGAGCGCGCCACTGGCGCGTTCCATCGCTTCGACGCGTCGGCCTGCGCATTCGCCTACCGCGACAGCGTGTTCAAGCATGACCTCGATCGCTACCTGATCACCGCCGTCGAGTTCGCGCTGCCTCATTCGGCGTCGCTTCCGGCATCGGTACTGAGGCTCGACTACGCCGGCATCCGCGACGAACTGGCGACCATGGGCGTCGATACGCCCGACGCGCGCGCCGTCGCGGAAGCCGTGATCCGGCTGCGTCGCCGCAAGCTGCCGGACCCGGCGGTGGTCGGCAATGCAGGCAGCTTCTTCAAGAATCCCATCCTGCCGGCGGGGCAGGCCGACGCCCTGCTGGCCGAACACCCGCGACTGCCGGTGTTCCGTGGTGCCGGCGAGGACAGCCGCAAGCTGTCCGCCGCATGGCTGATCGACGCCTGCGGCTGGAAAGGCCATCGCATCCGCGAGGGCTCCGGCGACGCCGGCGTGTCCGACCAGCATGCACTGGTGCTGGTCAACCACGGCAAGGCCACTGGCGCCGAATTGCTCGGCCTGGCGCGACGCATCTCGGAAGACGTGCGCGCGCGATTCGGCGTGGACATCGAACCCGAGCCGCGCCTGATCGGCGCCGCCTGGTAGCCCGGGCCGCGACGCCAACCACGCGACTTCGCCGAGATCCCATGGATATCGCCATCGTCCGCCGCCCTGCCGCGAGTCTTGCAAGTCACTGCGAGCTGACGTTCATGGATCGAACGGCCATCGAAGTCGACGCCCTTCACCATCAGCACGCCGAGTATTGCCAAGCGCTCGCCGAAGCCGGCGCGAAGGTGATCGTGCTCGACGCGATCGAGGCACTGCCCGACAGCGTGTTCGTCGAAGATGCGGCCGTGGTGCTGGACGAACTGGCCATCCTCACCTGCCCCGGCGCTGCGTCGCGCCAGCCGGAACCCGATGCCATCGCCGCCTCGCTGAGACTGCAACGCGATCGCATGGCCCGCATCGTGGCACCGGGCACGCTGGAAGGTGGCGACGTGCTGCGCGTCGGCCGGACACTGTTCGTCGGGTTGACCACGCGCACGAATCGCAGCGGCATCGAGCAGCTCGAAGCACTGGTGGCGCCGTTCGGCTACGCGGTGGTCGCGGTGGACACGCCCGGCAGCCTGCACCTGAAAACGGCCTGCACCGCACTGGACGACGACACCGTGCTGCTCAACCCGGCGTGGCTCGACATCGCGCCGTTCCACGACTTCCGCATCCTCGCCGTCGACCCGGGCGAACCCTTCGCCGCCAACGTGCTGCCGGTCGGCGACGCACGCATCGTCAATGCCGCGTTCCCGCGCACGCGTTCGCGCGTCGAAGCGCACTGCGACGCCGCGGGCCTGCGCACGATCGCCGTCGACATCGGCGAGTTCGGCAAGGCCGAAGCCGGACTGACCTGCATGAGCCTGGTCTTCGAGGACGGCGTGCGCGTCGAATGAACGCCCCCCGCACACCGCACCTGCGCGCTGCGCTGCTGATGTTGTGCAGCACGGTGTTCTTCGGCCTGATGGTCATCGCGATCCGGCTCGCGTCGGAAACCCTGCACACGTTCGAGATCGCGTTCTTCCGCAACTTCTTCGGGCTGGTCGCGGCGCTGCCCCTGCTCGTCCGCCATGGCCCGGACCTGCTGAAGACCACGCAGCTGCCGCGCTACGGCATCCGCTGCGCGATCGGCGTCGTGTCGATGATGGCCGGGTTCTGGGCCATCGGGCACCTGCCGCTGGCGCAGGCCGTGGCGCTGTCCTATTCCACGCCGATCTTCGTGACCATCGCCGCCGTGATCTTCCTGCACGAGCAGGTGCGCGCGCGACGATGGATCGCGGTCGGCCTGGGATTCGTCGGCGTCCTCATCATCGTGCGTCCGGGCAGCGCCAACTTCAGCGCCGGCACGCTCGTGGCGCTGGTCGCGGCGGTGCTCAGCGGCATCGTCTCGATCCAGATCAAGCAGCTGTCGCAGGTCGATCCTGCGGACCGCATCGTGTTCCTGACCACCCTGATCTGGCTGCCGATGTCGCTGGTCCCGGCGCTGACGGTCTGGGAATGGCCGCAGGGCATCACCTGGCTGTGGGTGATGGCGGCAGGCATGATGGGCACCGCAGGCCATATGCTGTGGACGCGCGCGCTCAAGCTCGGCGACGTGTCGGCGCTGACGCCGATCAGCTTCACCCAGTTGCCCATCGTCGCGCTGGCCGGCTGGCTGCTGTTCCAGGAACCCGTGGATCGCTGGACCGCGATCGGCGCGACGGTCATCTTCGCCGCGAACGCCTACATCGCGCACCGCGAAGCACAGCTGGCGCGCAGCGCCGCGACCCATGCGCCCGTGCAGGCCGCCAAGCCGGGCGAGTGAGCGCGATGCGCGAGACCGACTGCGCACTCCGTGCGCGTCTGTACGTCGCCGCCGCACAACTGGTGTAATGCGCCAGTGGCGCCCCGGAACGGCCGCCGCCGCAGACATCCCCCAGGACACACCGCAGGACACGCCCCACCCATGAAGATCCGCTTCGTCCATGTCGGCCTCGTCGTCGCCGCCGCGCTGATGGTCGCGATCTGGATGTCGGCCAAGATGCGCGAAGCGCATGTCGCCAAGGTGCTTGCCGAGCCGGTCCCGGTTGAAACGGCCAAGGCCGACACCCCCGATGCCGTGAAGCGCCAGAGCCAGCAGGCCTTCCAGCGCATGGCGCGCGAATTCCTGCGCAATGCGCCGAACATGAGCCCGGAAATCCGCATGCAACACGCCCAGGCGCTGGCCCGGGAGGTCGAAGTGCGCGAACAGGCCGGAGAACTCAGCGGCGACGAAGCCGTGCTCATCCGCATCGGCCTGATCCAGGCGGCCGTGGTCGACGACAACGAGCGCGTCCGCCAGGCACAGGCCGTGGTGGACCGCTACCAGAAGCAGGTCAAGGAGAACGAGGCGCGGATCGCAGCCAAGCTGCAGCGGGAAGTCCGCCAGCGGCAATACAAGGCCCGCGAGGCGGAGATCGTGGCCGAAGTGCTGGCCATGTCGACCTTCCCGGGCGGCCTGAGCCGCGACGAGTACCTGCGCCTGCGACTGCGCGAGGCCCACAGCGCGATCTACGGGCCGTAGTCCCAGTCCGCAGTGCCCTGATCTGGCGGGAACGCGTCGCCACTACCTTCGGCACATGCCCGGACCCGGGTTTGGGATAGGCTCGCCGGTCACCAGCCTTTCCCGGTACCGCCGATGAAACCCACTCCGACCTCCCTGAGCCTTGCCCTGGGCGTTGCCCTCGCCCTCTCCACTCCGGCGATCCTCGCCGCCGACGCCAAGCCGCAACTCGGCAGCTTCGGCGTCGAGCTGGATAACCGCGACCTGTCGGTAAAGCCGGGCGACGACTTCGACCGTTTCGCCAACGGCAAGTGGATCGACAGCTACACGCTCAAGGACTACGAGACCCGCTTCGGCTCGTTCAACGCACTGCGCGACCGTGCCGAAGAACAGACCCACGCAATCATCGAGGAACTGCTGGCCCGCAAGGACCTGGCCCCGGGCAGCAACGAACAGAAGGTGCGCGACTACTACGCCAGCTACATGGACGTGGCCGCCCGCGACGCCGCAGGGATCAAGCCGCTGCAACCGACGCTCAAGCGCATCTCCGACATCAAGTCGACATCGGCACTCGTCGGCGCTTTCGGCCGCGTCGGCATGGATGGAACGTCGAGTCCGATCAACGCCAGCATCACCCTGGACCGCAAGGACCCGAACCGCTACCTCGTCTCGATCAGCGTCGGCGGCCTGGGCCTGCCCGACAAGGATTTCTACCTGAACCAGGAGCCGCGCTTCGTCCAGATCCGCGCGGCCTACCTCGACCACGTGCAGAAGATGCTCGGGTTCGCCGGCATCGAGGACGCGAAGCCGCGGGCCGAGGCGATCATCGCGCTCGAGACCGAACTGGCGAAGCAGCTGTGGGATCGCGCCCAGCTGCGCGACCGCGACAAGACCTACAACCTGCGCACCCTCGATCAGCTGAAGACCGAATTCCCCGGCTACGACTGGGTGGCACACTTCGCCGCGCAGGGCATCGCCACGCCGCCGGCGGAAGTGAACGTGAGCACCCCGAGTGCGGTGACGCCCATCGTCGGCATCATCGGCAAGACGCCGCTGAATGTCTGGCGCGACTACCTGACCTTCCACGCCGTGCGCAACCACGCACCGGTGCTGAGCACCGAGATCGACCAGGCCGCCTTCGCCTTCACCGGCACCGTACTGCAGGGCCAGACGGCGCAGCGCGAGCTGTGGAAGCGCGGTGTGGCGCAGGTCAACGGCCTCGGCGACGCCGTCGGCCAGCTGTACGTCGCCCGTCACTTCAAGCCTGAAGCGAAGGCGGCGATGGACGACCTGGTGGAGAACCTGCGCAAGGCGCTGCGCATGAACATCCGCAACCTCGACTGGATGGGCGAAACCACCAAGACCGAGGCCTATCGCAAGCTGGAAACCTTCAACCCGAAGATCGGCTACACGAAGAAGTGGCGCGACTATTCGAGCGTGACCATCGTCCCCGGCGACCTGATGGCGAACGTGCTGTCGATGCGAAAATACACGGTCAACGACCAGCTGCGCCGGCTCGGTACCAAACCCGATCGCGACGAATGGTTCATGACCCCGCAGACGGTCAATGCCTACTACAACGCCTCGTTCAACGAGATCGTGTTCCCGGCGGGCATCCTGCAGCCGCCCTTCTTCGACCTCAACGCAGACCCGGCGGTGAATTACGGCGCGATCGGCGGCGTGATCGGCCACGAAATGGGCCACGGTTTCGATGACCAAGGCTCGAAGTCGGACTACGCAGGCGTGCAGCGCAACTGGTGGACCGACGAAGACCGCGCGCGTTTCGACGTCCGCACCAAGCGCCTGGGCGAGCAGTACAACAGCTATTGCCCGGTCGAGGGCGTGTGCGTGAACGGACAGCTCACGATGGGCGAGAACATCGGCGACCTCGGCGGCCTGTCGATGGCCTACACCGCCTATCGCCTGAGTCTGGGCGGCAAGGAAGCACCGGTGATCGACGGGCTGACGGGCGACCAGCGATTCTTCATGGCCTGGGCGCAGGTCTGGCGCTCGAAGTCGCGTGAACAGGCGCTGGTCAACCAGCTGAAGACCGATCCGCACTCGCCGCCGCAATACCGCATCAACGGCACGCTGCGAAATCTCGAGGAGTGGTACCGCGCGTTCGACGTGAAGCCGGGCGACAAGCTCTACCTGCCACCGGAGCAGCGCGTGCGGATCTGGTAAGCCATCCGGCTCGACGCGCCATCGCAAATGAAAACGGCCGCCCAAGGGCGGCCGTTTTCATTGGTGTCCTGCTGGTTGCCCAATGACGTCCTGGTTGCCCAGTGACGTCTTCCGATGGGCAGGTCGCCCGTCGGAATGCGTCGGGTGGATGCTCGC
The DNA here is from genome assembly GCA_016789405.1 of Lysobacteraceae bacterium. Classification (GTDB taxonomy): domain Bacteria; phylum Pseudomonadota; class Gammaproteobacteria; order Xanthomonadales; family Xanthomonadaceae; genus Lysobacter_I. The sequence continues at coordinate 37,081 of JAEUPQ010000015.1, read as the reverse complement.
CCCGGGAGCCGATCAGCCCTGGAAGAGGCTGTTGGCCACCATCGCCGCGTGCTGGGCCTTCATGGTTTCGTTCAATTGCTGGTGCGCCAGCGCCTTGTTGTTCCACAGCGCATGCCATGTTTCACGCAAATGGCCATCGTCGCGGTGCTGGGCGAACGAGGCCAGCGCACTGTCGTAATACGTGAGCGCTCCGCGCGCGTTCCCCTGCATCAGGCAGTCGTTGCCATGGGCCAGGCGTTCGCGCAGGAAATCCAACCCGCCACATCCGCCGTTCTGTTCCGGCTGCCCCATCCTGTTTCCCCCCCTGCATTCACGAGACGACCATCACAACGAAAATGAGACCTTCATCAGGACATGGTACCTGATCGTTTCGTTGTCGGGGCCTCGACGCAAAAGGAAGGGCCCGGCGAACCGGGCCCTTCTGGGTGCTGCAGGTGCGCCCTCTCCGTCGCTTACGGCGTGACGGTGAGGTTCAAGGGCATCGCCAGACTCGGCACGACCGGGTCGTTGGTCGTGATGCAAACGTTGCCTGCGTAGCTGCCCGGGGCCAGGCCCGTGCCGTAGACCACGGTCATCGCCTGCACGCTCGTGCCGCGCGCCAGCGAGCCCGAAGCAGCGTAGGTGCCGCTGATCCACGGCGCGCCGCAGGGCACGTTGCCCACGATGCGCATGGTCAGGCCCGCGAAGCTCGGGTTGGCCACCCAGTTGCCGGTGCCGTTGGTGGCGACGGTGAGCGAAGCGAAACCGTTGTTGCCCGAAGCGGTGTTGGAGCCGTACCAGGCGAAACGGTTGGCGAAAGTACCGCGGGTGTTGATCACCAGCCAGTAGCGGCCTGGCGGCAGGTTCACGTTCTGACCAGCGGCGACGAGGTTCAGCTGGATGTCGCTGCTGCCTACAGTGCTGACGCCGGCACCGATCGGCGTGGTGGTGTAGGTCCACACGGCTGCGGCCGGGTTGGTCTGCGGGTTGCCGGCCGGGAGCCCACCTGCATCCGGATAGATGCTGAAGGTGAGGTTGGTCGCCGCCGAGGTGAGCACCGTGCCGCTGACGACGAAGCCCTGCGAGGACAGCGTCGTGATCTGCGTGTTCTGCGTGATCACGAAGTCATCCGCCGCATACTGGGCCTGGCTGCCGGCCGTGGCCGGATCCGTGTAGGTGGTGCTGCGGAAGCCGCTGGCCACGCCCTGGCTGGTCGCATCGATCAGACGCTGGGCACCGGTGCCGCTGTTGACGAAGTTGTAGGTCAGGGTGGAACCGCCCGTGTTGCTGACCGGGAAGTACACCGAACCGACAGCGTTGGTCGCCAGCGAGAGCGAGAGGCTGGCCGGCAGGTTCGCGACCGGCGGCTGCACGGCCACGCCGATCGGCAGGCGCAGCACCGGCGCGGTACCGATGGCCGGGGTCAGCACCACGTTGCCGAAGGCCGTCGAACCATTGGCCGGCAGCGTGGCCCCGTAGATCGTGAACTTCACGCGCAGCGTGCCGTTGGCGGGCACGGTGATGATCGGCGAGACCGCGCCGCTGACGCCCTGCAACTGCACGCGCCAGCTGGTCGAGGCGGCCGTGGTGTTGCGGAAGGTGCGATAGAACACGCAGGTCGGGAAGCAGCTGCGGTTGTACAGGTTCGGCTGGTTGAGCGCGGTCGGGTCGCCACCGGTGGCCGGGTTGGCGGCCTGGTAGTTGGCCAGGGTCTCATCCAGCACGAGGCCGGCGTTGATCGCGCGATCCACCTGCACGCGACCGCTGCCGCGCGCGAACGGATTGGCGAGGGTCACCTGGTCTTCGAGGTAGACCGTCTGGTTCGCGGTCATCGCCAGCGCCGACTTGATCTCCGGCGGGGTCCAGGTCGGACGCGCCTGGCGGACCAGAGCAGCGGCGCCGGCCTGGTGCGGCGAAGCCATGGAGGTGCCGCTCAACAGGCCGACGAGGTTCTCGGAACCCGTGAGGGCCGTTCCCGCGGTCACCGCCAGCACATCGACACCCGGCGCCGTGATATCCGGCTTGAGGATGTTGAAGGTGCCGGCCGGACCGCGCGAGCTGAAGGCAGCCAGGGCATCCGGCGTGTTCGGCAGCGGGATTGCCGGGAACGAGATCTGTGCGGTCGCCGTGGTCGGATTGGCCTGACCGAAGTTGCGCAGGGCATCGCCCTCGGCCTGGGTCACGCTGAATACCGGGACCGTGGTGCCCGGCACCGACGGCAGGATCACGCCGGCGGCGTTGTTCGCGATGACCACGGCAACGGCGCCTGCAGCCGAAGCATTGTTCACCTTGATGGCGAACGAGCAGGTGCCTCGGCGGATCATCGCGATGCCGCCGGCGAAGGTGTTGGCCGGATAGGCCGCGCAACCGTCGCTGGCGGTGTCGATGCCGGCGCTGATGAACAGCGGCGTGGTGCCCGGAATGGTCGCGCCGAAGGCGACGCCGCCCGAGCCCTGGTTGACGATGATCGGCGCCAGGTTGGCAGGCACCGGTGCAGGACCGGTCACCGACATCGCGATGCCGAAGCCGGCGCGGCCGTGCTGGGCGGCTGCGGTCGAGCTGACCCACGGCTCGTGGTGGCCCATGGTGTTCGGGCCCGGGCCGCTGTTGCCGGCGGAGGCAGCGACGAAGATGCCCGCGTCCACGGCGCCGAGGAAGGCCAGCGAAGTAGCTTCGGTCCACGGCGAGGAGCCGCCGCTGATCGAATAGTTCAGGACGTCGACGATGCCGTCCGCGACGGCCTGGTTGACCGCTGCCGTGGTCGAGGTATTGCCGCAGAGGCCGCGACCGCTGGAGATCTGCGTGTAGCAGACGTCGTAGGCGATGATGTTGGCGTGCGGGGCGACACCGGAGATGCGAACCGTATTGCCGGAGAAAAGCGCGTCGCGCGTATTGCCGGCGACGGTCGAAGCCACGTGGCTGCCGTGCGAGTTGGTGTCGCCGAAGCCCGGCTCCTCGCGGCTGTCCGCGTTCGTGCAGGCGTTTTCAGGCGCACCGCAGATGAAGTCGTAGCCACCGATCAGCTTGTCGTTGCAGCGGCCTTCGTCGGCGCCGCCGGGGGCACAGGTGCCGAGGTAGTTGCCGCTGCCGAGCGGATTGGTGTGGGCATAACCGTCGACCGGGCCGACCGCCGAGAACGACGGGCTGCCGAAATTGATGCCGGAGTCGATGATGCCGACCACCACGCTCTCGCCCCTGTACGGACCAGGGGCACCGGGATTGGTGCCGTTCCACACGGCAGGTGCACCGATCAGTGCCGGACCGGTGTCGGTGTCGAGTTCGTATTCGCGGTAGGGTTCGACCAGGCGCACGTCCGACATCAGGCGCATGGAGCGCGCTTCGGCTTCGCTCAGTTCGACCACCATGCCGTTCAGCGCATGCTGCATGGTCAGTCGGGGCGTGACGTCGCGCCCGACCATCATCGACATGCGCGTTTCCATCTGGGCCTGGCGAGTCTCGAGGTAATCGACGTAGCGCTCGGAGTTCGTGCCTTCGACGTCGAGGCGCAGCGCGCCCTGCTCGTCACGCACGCGTTCCGGCTGCGGCAGCCCGGGCAGCGTGCCCTTGTAGCTGGCCAGAGCGGGCTCGCGGAACACCACGACGTAGGTACCGCGCTGTTCCTCCATGACGTTGCCGGCAGAGGCCGCGGCCGTGCCGCCGCTGCCCTGGTTGATGCTGCCGACGGTGTCGCCTTGCCCCTTGATCGCGGTGATGTTGCCACCCGCGTCATCGGTGACCAGGCGTTCGGCGCCGTTCGGATACAGATACGCTGCGGTCGCGACCGCGATGAGTGAGAGTGCGCCTGTTGCCGCGCCCCACTTCTTGATACGTGACATGTTCGAATTCCCCGGAATGAAATGGCGTATGTGGAACGCCCGGGCAGGCAACTCACCGGACGAGATCCATGCATGAAGCCGGAGCCGTCGCGGATGCAACGGCGCCCCCTGTGACGCCCGCAAAGCGGACGCTCGTCCGATTCTATACGCGACCGACGACGGATTTGTGCATTGCCCGGGGGCACGGGGAGGAATTTTCTTGGCCGCGAGCCGATGCTGCGGCGCACAAATAACCGGTCGTTATCAATCCGCTGAATTTTCGCAATGCCGATTGCGGCATCGCGAATCTGCCAGTCGATGCTTCCATCGATGCCTTGATCGATGTGTCGGAAGGATCCGGAAAACCCGACGTCGGGATCACACGACCGCGCTGCGACCGTACTTCCGCGCGACGTAGTCGTCGATGATGCCCAGGAACTCGCGGGAGATGTGCTCGCCACGCAGGGTCACGCTCTTCTCGCCATCGACGAACACCGGTGCCGCAGGTGCTTCGCCGGTGCCCGGAAGCGAGATCCCGATGTTCGCGTGTCGGGATTCGCCCGGTCCGTTGACCACGCATCCCATCACCGCAAGCGTGAGGTTTTCAGCGCCCGGATGGGTGATCTTCCATTCCGGCATCTTCGCGCGCACGTGCTCCTGCACGCTCTGCGCGAGTTCCTGGAAGAAGGTGCTGGTGGTGCGCCCGCAGCCGGGACATGCGGTGACCATCGGCGTGAATGCGCGCAGCCCCATGGTCTGCAGCAATTCCTGCGCGACGATCACTTCCTGCGTACGCGATGCGCCCGGTTCGGGCGTGAGCGAAATGCGGATCGTGTCGCCGATGCCTTCCTGCAGCAGCACGCCGAGGGCCGCGCTCGACGCGACGATGCCCTTGCTGCCGATGCCGGCCTCGGTGAGGCCCAGATGCAGCGCGAAATCGGAGCGTCGCGCCAGATCGCGATACACCGCGACCAGTTCCTGCACGCCGCTGACCTTGGCGCTGAGCACGATGCGCTCGCGCGCCAGGCCCAGTTCGACCGCACGCTCCGCGGAATCGATCGCGGACAGGATCAGTGCCTCGCGCAGCACGCGACCGGCATCCCAAGGATCGGCGCGCTGCGCGTTCTCGTCCATCAGCCGCGCGGCCAGCGACTGGTCCAGCGAGCCCCAGTTGGCGCCGATGCGCACCGGCTTGCCGTAGCGGCAGGCGAATTCGATCAACTGCGCGAACTGCGTGTCCCTCTTCTTGCCGAAGCCGACGTTGCCGGGATTGATCCGGTATTTCGCCAGCGCCTCGGCACAGGCCGGCTCGGCCGCGAGCAACTGGTGCCCGTTGTAGTGGAAGTCGCCGATGATCGGCACCGTGATGCCCATCATCGCGAGCTTGTCGACGATGCGTGGCACCGCGGCGGCGGATTCGGGATTGTTCACCGTGATCCGCACCAGTTCGGAGCCCGCACGCCAGAGTTCGGCGATCTGCTTCGCAGTGCCGGCCACGTCGGCGGTGTCGGTGTTGGTCATCGACTGCACCACCACCGGCGCCTGTCCGCCGACGGCGACCTTGCCGATCAGGACCTGACGGGTGGAACGACGCGGCGCAGGGCCGAACACGGGGGCCGCGTCGTCGCGGCAGGGCAAGGGCTGTGCGGACATGCCGGCATTCTAACCGCGGCGGGACACCCGTTCCCGTATCCTGTGCCGATGTTCGATCCCCCCGCCGACGACGACCGCAAGGCGTTCACGCCCAGCCAGCTGAACGCGCTGGCGCGCAACCTGCTCGAAGACGCCTTCCCGCTGGTCTGGGTGGAAGGCGAACTGGGCAATCTCTCGCGTCCCTCGTCAGGGCACCTGTACTTCACCCTCAAGGACGACCGCGCCCAGGTCCGCTGCGCGCTGTTCAAACCCAAGAGCCAGTGGCTGAAATTCACCCCGCGCGAGGGCCTGCGCGTGCTCGCGCGCGGCCGGCTGACCCTCTACGAAGCCCGCGGCGACTACCAGCTCATCCTCGACACAATGGAGGAAGCCGGCGAAGGCGCGCTGCGCCGGGCGTTCGAACAGCTCAAGGCGAAGCTGCAGGCGGAAGGATTGTTCGACCAGGCCCGCAAGCGCCCCCTCCCCGCGCATATCCGCCGCCTCGGCGTCCTGACCTCGCCCTCCGGCGCGGCCGTCCGCGACGTGCTGAGCGTGCTGCGCCGACGCTTCCCGCTGCTGGAAGTCGACATCCTGCCGGTCCCGGTGCAGGGCGACACCGCCGCGGCGCAGATCGTGCGCATGCTGCAGGCCGCCGGCCGCAGCGGACGCTACGACGCCCTGTTGGTCACCCGCGGCGGCGGCTCGCTGGAAGACCTGTGGGCCTTCAACGATGAAGCCCTGGCGCGCGCGATCGCCGCGTCGCCGGTGCCGGTGGTGTCGGCGGTCGGTCACGAGGTCGACGTCACCCTGGCCGACTTCGCCGCCGACCTGCGCGCGCCCACGCCGTCGGTCGCGGCGGAGCTGCTGGTGCCCGACCGCGCGGATCTCGCCTCGCGCCTGCGAGCTCAGGCGCGGCGATTGCAGGCCAACTGGGAGCGCCAGCAGCGCCATGCCGCACAGCGTGCCGATCGCGCCGCGCTGCGGCTGCAGGCGCAGCGCCCGCTGGCCCGTCTCGACGCCCTGCGCCAGCGCCAGGAGGCGTCGCTGCGGCGGCTCAACGCGGCATGGCAGCGCCAGCATGCCGCGCGCAGCGCGCAATTGAGTCACCACGCCGCGGTGCTGCGCGCCGCGCGTCCGCAGCGTCGCCTGCTGCAGTTGCACGAACGACTGGCGTCGTTGTCCGGCCGACCGCGTGCCGCGGTAGTGCGCCTGCTGCAATCGAAGACGATGCAACTGCACGGACTCGCACGATCATTGGAAGCCGTCAGTCCGCTGGCCACGGTGGCGCGCGGCTACGCGATCATGCAGCGTGATGACGGCCGGATCGTGCGCAGCGTGCGCGACGTGCAGCCGGGGGAAGGACTCGATGCGCGTGTCGCGGATGGCGTGCTGCGGGTCCGCGTCGAAGACGGCCTTGATCCGATCGCATCGCCCTGAAGAGCGATACGCGCATCCGTAGAGCGGATGTCTGCTCCGCTCGCTCTTCCAGAAGCGCATGAGTGCAGCTTGCGCCGCTCCGCAGGGTCCAGGACGCGATCCGGTCCGGTCAGGGACCGCCCCAGACTTCCTCGTCGATGGATTTCGTGCGCTTCGCGGCAAGCACGCGCCCGCGATCGTCGAGCTTCACGCCTTCGCGACGCAGCCGCTTGATTTGCTCTTCATGGTGCGGCGTGCCCGGCGGGAAGGCGCTGCGGCCATCCGAACGCAGCACGCGATGCCACGGCAGCTTCGGATCGTCGTTCTGCGACAGCAGGCGCGCCACCAGTCTTGCGCGCCCCGGCAGCCCGGCGCGCTGCGCGATCACGCCATACGCTGCGGTTTCGCCGCGGGGGATCGCGCGGATCGCGGCCAGGATGCGTTCGGCGGCAGACAGGGGGTCCATGGCCCGGTAGCATAGTGCAACGCGCTCCCCGAGCCCCTGAAACAACGAGTCAACCTTCGAGTCACCGCGCCATGCAGAATTTCGAACAGATCCGCAGCCACCTCACCTCCGGCGACTTCCGGATCACGATGCAGGAGCCCTACGTGCTCTGCGTCGAACTGTCCCTCGACCAGGGACGTCGCCACCAGGCCATCTTCCTGTCCGAACTCGTGGACGACGATGGCCGCCACTACCTCCGCGTCAGCACCGTCATCGCACCGACCACCGGCATCGACTGCCGCCGTGCCCTCGCCTTCAACTGGGAAAGCCGCGTCGGCTACCTCGCCATCGGCGAACTGGACCGCGTGCCCTACCTGCAACTGTGCGAAAACCGCCCCTACGACTGCCTCAACGGCGCCGAAGTGGACCGGCTGATCCTCGAGATCGGCGGCATGGGCGACGAACTCGAACGCGCGCTGTCGGCTGGCGGCGACCTGCTCTGAGCCAACGCGCTTCGCGTCGAGCGCTGACGCATTCCAACGAAAAAGCCCCGGCATCGGCCGGGGCTTTTTCGTGTCGCACGGTCGGGATGCTCAAGCCCAGCCAAGCACCTCGAACAGCTTCAGCAGGCCATAGGCCACGCCGCCGGCGGCCGGGATCGTCAGGATCCACGCCCACAGGATGCGTTCGATCACGGTGAACTTCAGCTTGCGCGGATTCTTGCCGAAGCCCACGCCCATGATCGCGGTGGAAATGCTGTGCGTGGTCGACACCGGCATGCCGAAGTGCGCGGCACCGACGAGGATCGTCGCCGACGCGGTTTCCGCGGCAAAGCCGTCGATCGGATGCAGCTTCACCATCTTGTGGCCCAGCGTCTTGATGATGCGCCAGCCGCCCATCGCGGTGCCGGCCGCCATCACGATGGCGCAGGTCACCACGATCCAGGTGTCGATGGCGTTCGCGTCGTTGCCAGGATGCAGGAACTGGGCCCAGGCAGGCAGGTTGTCCAGGGTGCCTGCACTTTCGGCGGCGAAGATCGTCAGCGCGATGATGCCCATGGTCTTCTGCGCATCGTTGGTGCCGTGGGCGAAGCCCATGTAACCGGCGGACACCAGTTGCAGCTTGCCGAAGATCGCATTGACCCAACGCGGACGCGCCAGTCGCGATACCGCGCCACCGAGCTTCGACAAGCCCTTGATGCTGCCGTACAGGATGCCGAGGATCAGCACGCCCAGGGTGAAGCCCGCGATCGGTGAACTGACCATCGGTATCACCACCTTCCACAGCAGGCCCTTGTTGCTGGTCCAGCCTTCCGAGCCCAGCTTCGACCAGATCAGCGCGGCGAAGTTGTTGTCGGCCGCGGCCAGCGCGGCGCCGCAGAGGCCGCCGATCAGGGCGTGCGAGGACGAAGACGGCAGGCCGAACCACCAGGTGATGAGGTTCCAGGTGATGCCGCCGAGCAGTGCGCAGAGGATCACCTGCGAGGTGACGTTGACCACTTCGGTGTCGATCAGGCCCGAGGCGATGGTCTTCGCGACGGCCGTACCCCAGAACGCACCGAGCAGGTTCATGGAGGCGGCCAGCATCACCGCCTTGCCGGGGCTGAGCACCTTGGTCGCCACGACGGTGGCGATGGAGTTCGCCGTGTCGTGGAATCCGTTGATGAACTCGAAGACGAGCGCGGCCAATATGACCACGAGGACGAGAGTGAGCATGTCGACTCCGTCAGCTGTTCTTCAGCACGATCTGGTAGGCGACGACGCCCGCTTCGCGGCAGCGGTCGATGGCTTTTTCCAGGATCTCGAAGAATTCCTTGAGCAGGAACATCTGCAGGCTGTCGAGCTTGCCGGAATAGATGTCGCGGTAGAGCTCCAGCATCAGGCGGTCGGCCTCGTTCTCCAGCGCGCGCAGCTTCTCGTTGAGCACGGTCATGCGGTCGACGTTGAGGTGGCGCAGTTCGCTGACCATCTCCACCACCACGCCCGACGCCTGCTCCAGCATCGCGGCGCGCGGCGCGAAGTCGATGCCTTCCAGGTGCTTGATCGCCAGCGAGTAGCGATCGGCGAACTTCTCGATCTGCTTCGGGATCTTGTACAGCGCCGAACCCAGGGCCTCGATGTCCTCGCGCTCGATCGGGGTGATGAAGCTGTCGACCAGGGCCTTGCCGATCTTCTCTGACGCAGCACGCTCGCGGGTGCGGGCCAGCTTGAACTCGTCGAGCGCCGGCTGGCGGTCGGTGGCCTTCATCATGGCGTGCAGGGCCTTGGCGCTGTCGTGGGCAGCCATGGCGGCCTCGTCGAGCAGGCCGTAGAACTGCTGGCCGGAGCCGAAGATCGTTTGCAGGGAGAACATGGGCGGTCGCCTCGTGACAGTGATGTGAACATGCTAGGTCGGAATTGTGACTCCAAAATGACAGCTGACCCGGATGCATCATTCGCTTGACACGAAACCGTCATCCTGCGCTGCCCCGGCCTGGATGAACAAGGGGGCGTCCAGGCCCCCGGGGGGCGTCATAGCTGCCTGCTATCATCCGCGCACCGTATGCCTCCCCCAGCCCCCCTCCCCCCGATGACTCGACAGGCGCCCTCCGCCGGAGGCCGCCAGCGGCCTGCCATGTCCTCGCACGCTGCAGCCCGCCGGGCCCTCCGCCACCGGACGGTGAACCGCCGTGCTTGAGCTCGCCGTCGTCATCGCCCTGATTTTCGTCAACGCCTTCTTCGCCCTGTCGGAGATGGCCCTGATGACCTCGCGCAAGCTCAGGCTCAAGCAGATGGCCGAGACCAGCCGGGGCGCGCGCAAGGCCCTGGCCCTGGCCGAACACCCGGACAACCTGCTGTCGACGGTGCAGGTGGGCATCACGGCGATCGGCGTTCTCGCCGGCATGTACGGCGGCGAAGCCATCGGATTGATGATCGCGGACTGGATCGACGGGGTGATCCCGGCGGCCCGCGAGTACGCGGCAACGATCGGCAAGGCCACCGCTGTCACCCTGATCACCGCGAGCTCCGTGATCTTCGGCGAACTGCTACCCAAGCGCCTGGCCCTGACCAATGCCGAGGTCATCGCCAGCCGGGTCGCCATTCCGCTGGACATGCTCGCGCGCCTTGCCACACCGGTCGTACGCGCGCTCGGCTGGATCAACCGCGGCGTGCTGCGCCTGCTGGGCATCCGCGACGACGCCCGCAACGCGATCACGGAAGAAGAAATCCAGCTGCTGGTGAGCGAAAGCCACGAGCAGGGCGTGATCGATGACGACGAGCGCAACATGATGCAGCGGGTCATGCGCCTGGGCGACCGCACGGTCGAGAGCATCATGACGCCGCGCACGCGCATCGTCTGGCTGGACGCCAACGCGAGCTTCGAGGAAAACCTGGCCGAGATGCGCGATACCCCGTATTCGCGCTATCCGGTCTACAAGGGCAGTGATGCCGATGTCCTCGGCGTGCTGGAAGTGAAGTCGCTGCTGGACCGGCTCGACGAGCGCAGCCCGGACCTGTTCCTCACCCTGCGCCCGATGCTCTTCGTCTCCGAATCGACCCATGCACTGAAACTGCTGGAGATCTTCCGCGAAGAACAGCAGTCGCTGGCCCTGGTGGTCGACGAATACGGCGAAGTCACCGGCATGGTGACCGTGAACGACATGATGGGCGCGGTGGTCGGCCGCCTGCAGTCAGGGGAAACCCCGGATGCGGACGCCCTGGTCATCGAACGCGCGGATGGCTCGCTGCTGGTGGATGGCTCGCTGCCGGTCGACGAACTGCGCGAGATCGTCGGCCCGAAACTGCCACAGCAGGACGAACACGACTACCACACGGCCGCCGGCATGGTGATCGCCTATTTCGGGCGCATCCCCAATACCGGCGAAGCCTTCGAATGGGCCGGATGGCGCATCGAAGTGGTCGATCTGGACGGACCGCGCATCGACAAACTGCTGCTGACACGGATCGCCGGCACGGACGAGGGCGATGACGACTGATTCCAGCGATTCCGGCGATTCCGCGGACACCGGGCCGCAGGGCATGCGGGCGGTGATCGACGCCCTGTGCGATGGCGATCCCGCCGAACAACTGGCGCTGCGCGAACTCGTCGTCGACCTGGGGCGCAGCACCTTCGGCGTGCTGCTGTTCGTCGCCACCCTGCCCGCCTTCATCCCGATCCCCGGCCTGGCCGGCGCACTCAGCGGACCGCTGGTGGTGCTGGTGGGCCTGCACCTGCTGATCCTGCTGCGCAAGCCATGGCTTCCGAATTTCATCGCCAAGCGAGGCCCGCAGCGCAGCACGCTGATCCGCTTCGACCGCATCAGCGACCGCTGGCTGCGCTGGCTGGAGCGCGTGGTCCGTCCACGGTTGCTGGGCATGATCGACCATCCGGTCGCCACCGTGCTGACCGGCTTGCAGCTGGTGCTGCTGGGCATCCTCCTCGCCCTGCCGATCCCCTTCACCAATTTCCTGTTCGGCGGCCTGCTGCTGCTCTATGCGCTCGCCCTGCTCGAGCGCGACGGCGTGCTGATGCTGATCTCGTGGGTTGCCGGGGTGATCGCGATCTACATCTTCGGCGCCGTCTCGGGCAACCTCGCCGCAATGCTGTGGGCCTGGGTGGCCGGTCTGGGTTGAGGCTGCCGGCCCGGTCGTCGTCGCGCATCGGCGACGATGCCTGATCAGTCGATCAGCGCCATGAACTCGTCGAGCGTGAGCGGATAGCCCAGCCAGTAGCCCTGCGCCAGGTCGCAATTGCGCGAGCGCAGCAGGTCGAACTGCCCTTCCTTCTCGACACCCTCGGCGATGACCGTCATGCCGAGCGAGTGCGCCATGGCGATGATCGCGCTGGTCAGCGCCAGGTCGTCGGGGTCTCGCATCACGTCTGCGATGAAGCTGCGGTCGATCTTCACGCCATCCACGGGCACGCGTCGCAGGTGGCTCAAGCCCGAGAAGCCCGTGCCGAAATCGTCCAGCCACACCTTGATGCCGCCGTCGCGCAGGTGGCCGAGGATCTTCCGGGCCTGTTCCTCGTCGTTGAGCACGGTGGTCTCGGTCAGCTCCATGTGCATCAGCTCGGGCGGCAGACCGCTCTCGACCAGCGCGGCCAGCATCTGGTCGCGGAAATCGCCGCTGCGCAGCTGCCGGGCGGACACGTTGATCGACACGAACAGGTCCTTCGCCACAGCGCCGCCACGCTGGCGCCAGCGCATCGCATCGCGGCAGGCCACGCGCACCACCTCAGGACCGATGACCTCGATCAGCCCGCTCTGTTCTGCCACGTCGATGAACACCGACGGCGCCACCTGGCCATGCACCGGATGCTGCCAGCGCAACAGGGCCTCGGCCCCGGCGAGGCGCTTGTCGGCCACGTTGAAGATCGGCTGGTAGACCAGTGACAGTTCGCCCCGCTCCCATGCGCCGCGCAGGTCCTGCTCCATGCGCACGCGTCGCGACACGGCCTGCTCCATGGCCCGGCTGTAGAACCGGTAGCCATTCTTGCCGGCGACCTTCGCCTGGTACATCGCGATGTCGCCGTTCTTCATCAGCATGGTCGCGCCCGACGCATCGTCGGGGAACACCGTCACGCCGATCGACGTACCGAGGAAGACCTGGCGGTCCTGCAGGACGATCGGCCGGCTCAGTTCGGCGACCAGGGTTTCGGCCAGGTGCGCGGCGCTCGCACGGATATCGCCGTGATCACCGACCGGATGCAGCAGGATCACGAACTCGTCGCCGCCGAACCGGGCCAGTTCGCCGGCCTCGCCGCCGATGCTGTGCACGGCCTCGCGGATGCGGTTCGCGAACTGGATGAGCACTTCGTCGCCAACGTCGTGTCCCAGGGTGTCGTTGACGCGCTTGAAGTCGTCGATGTCGGCGAACAGCAGGGCCAGTTGGCTGCCGACGCCGCGCAGCTGCATCAACCGATGATCGAGGGTCTCGCGGAATGCCAGGCGGTTGGGCAGCCCGGTCAGCGAGTCGGTGTAGGCCATGCGACGCATGTCGCGGTCGTGCCGGACGATGCTCTCGGCCATGCGCGAGAACGCGTTGACGAGTGCACCGACCTCGTCCTTCCGCCGGCTCGCCGGCAGATCGGTCGCGTAGTTGCCGGCCTCGATCTGCAGCGCGGCGTCCGACAGGCGGCGGATCGGCCTCACCAGCGCGCGCTGCAGGGCGATGCCGACCAGCACGGCCATCGACACCAGCATCATCAGCAGCAGTGCGATCCAGGTCAGGTGCCGCTGGCCGATCGCATTCAGTCGACTGGTCGTCTCCCGGTTGATCCGGGCCTCCTCGGCCTGGATCTTGGCGAGCGAGTAGCCCACGCGGACGCCGCCAAGGCGCTGGTCGCCGATGAGGATCGGCGTGGAGATATCCATGACCTGCGCCGTATCGAGGACCTGCAGGTCGCGCGCGGACACGATGCGACTCGCCAGCGGATCGCCCATCTGCTGGCCGAAGGTCGGGATGTCGCCGGAGCCGTCGTGGAGGATGTTGCCGCGGGCGTCGTACACCAGCACGTAGCTCACGTCGGGCTGGCGCAGGATGCTCCGCGTGGTGTTGCCGATGGCATCGAGGTCGAAGTAATAGACCGGATTGACCAGCAGGTCGGCGGCCTGGGCCACCTGGGCCTCGCCACGCTGGCGCAAGCGGTCGAACACCAGCCCGCGGGTGCCTTCCTGGCTCAAGCGCAGCACCTCTGCCTGCGTCGTGGTCTGCCGCTGCCAGATCAGCGCGACGACCGCGAGCATCATCACCATGGCCACGGTGATGAGCGTCATGAACTTGGCCTGCAGCCCGGCGAAGATCTTCATCCTCCGGAGCCTCGCCTCAGCGACACGTGCGATGCGTCACTCGACATCGGTCTTCACCTTGGCGACGCCGGTGCGCAACCGCGCCAGCACCTGCGAGGTCGCATCGTCGATGGGCAGGAAACGCGTCGTGCGGAAGAAATGACGCATGGCCTGCGCGGCCTTCGGGTCTGCTGCGGCTTCGATCAGCACTTCGCGCAGTCGCGCCTGGATTTTCGGGTCGAGGTCGGCGCGCACCATTTCCAGCGCGCGCGGCACCGGCTCGGTGATGTGGATGACTTCGAGGTCCTTGCGGAAGGAGGGCGGCACGCGCGCCGGATTGTTCCAGTCGAGATCGCTCATCACGCCCGCGTCGACGAGGCGCTTGTGCACCCAGGCGCCGATGTTGAGCTCGGAGCGCGCGAACACGTAACCGACGTTGCCCCGGCTGGGCTTGTCCATCGGCGACAGGAGCAGGCTGAGCGACAGGTCGCGGCGCAGCAGCTCGATCGCCGGGACGAAGTAGGCGCTGGTCGAGGCGTTGTTCTGGAAGGCGACGCTGCGCCCGGACAGATCCTCCAGCCGGCTCAGTCCGCTGTCCCGGCGAACGAAGAACACCGTGCGGTAGCGGCTGACGCCATCCCGCTCGGTCAGCAGCATCGGCTGGACGTTTCCGCGGGATTGCAGCAGCACGGCGGACGCGGCGGTCTCGGTCACCCAATCGACCTGGCCGCGGCGCAGGTAGCTCGCCATCTGCTGGGCGTCGCGGGCCATCAGCACGCGACCCTCGCGGATCCCGACATCGGCCATGCGCGGCACCACGTAATCGAGCAGCGGCTTGAGCTGTTCGTAGTGGATCTTGGGGTCGTCGCTGATGCGCCCCAGGACAAGAATGTGACGCTCACCGTCACCCGCTGCCGAAATCGGCACGATGGCGAACAGACCGGCGAGCAGCAGGATCGAGGCGCTGAGGCGGGCAAGCAGGCGCTTCGGCATCAGGCCCCCGCCGTCATCGGCACGGCGCTGAGCAAGCGGTGCGGACGTCGTCGAAACCGTGTCTGGGCATGCATCCTGGCGTCAATCTTCGGGCTTGCGGGGGGGCGGAAGGCGCCCATGGGCGATGTCCGCCATGCGCTGCGCATCGGCCAGCATGCCCCGAAGGAGCCGGACTTCCCGCGCATCCAGCCCGGCGCGCAGGAACAGGCGCCTGAACTTCCGGATCGCTGCGGCCGGCGTCCGGCCTTTGTGGAAATCGATAGCATCCAGGGTGTCCGCCAGTTGCGAAAAGAAGCCCTCGAGTTCGGCATGCGTGGCCGGAGGCTCGCTGCGAAGCTCCGGTCGCCCCTCCTGTTGCCGACTGCCGATGGACGCATCCACCGGCTCCGACGGCGCCTGGAGTGAACCTGTTCGCAATTCGTATGCCAAGACCTGCACGGCAGCCGCCAGATTGAGGGAACTGTAGTCGGGATTGGCGGGGATGTGGATGGCGGCGTGGCACAACTGGAGTTCGTCGTTCTCCAGTCCCGTCCGCTCGCGACCGAAGACCACGGCCACGTCGGCGCCGCTGTCGGCGGTGGCGAGCGCCCGCGCTGCGCCCGCGCGCGGGGACAACTCTTCGAGGGCGATCCTGCGGCTGCGCGCGGTACAGCCCAGCACAAGCCGGCAATCGGCCACGGCCTCGGCGAGGGTTTCGAAACGGATGGCGGTGTCCAGGACGTCCGACGCACCGGCGGCCAGTGCCACGGCCTCGGGATGCGGGAAGCGCTCGGGCGCCACCAGGACCAGGCGCGACAGGCCCATGGTCTTCATGGCGCGGGCGGCGGAGCCGATGTTGCCGGGGTGCTGGGTCCCCACCAGGACGATGCGGATGCGGTCGAGCGGCGGGTTCGGGGCGGAAGATGCGGTCGGAGCGGAGTCGGAAGCCATTCCGCAATGTTAAACTCTCGCGCCGGCCGTGAGCCGGACTGTTCTTTTCCCCTGCCCCTTTTCGCTGGCGCCCGTCCGGGCGCGTGGAGTCGTTTGCGATGCATCAGCCCGCTGTCAACGTCATGGTCAAGGCGGCTCGCGCCGGCGGCAACATCCTGCTGCGCCACATGGCCCGCCTGGATGCCATCGAAGTGACCGAAAAGGACCGCATGGACTACGCCAGCGAGATCGATGGTCTCGCCGAAGCCGAGATCATCAAGGAACTGCGTCGCGCACAGCCCGACTACGCGATCCTGGGCGAGGAAGGCGGCCACCAGAAGGGCAATCGCGGCCCCAGCCGCTTCACCTGGGTCATCGATCCGCTCGACGGCACCAGCAACTACCTGCGCGGCATCCCCCACTGGTGCGTGTCGATCGCCCTCTGCGAAGGCGCCGAGCCGCTGCACGGCGTGATCTTCGACCCCCTCCGCAACGAACTGTTCACCGCCAGCCGCGGCGGCGGCGCACAGGTCAACGGCAAGCGCATCCGTGTCTCCGAGCGCCGCGAACTGCAGGGCGCCCTGCTCGCCACCGGTTTCCCTCCGCGCGAGCGCAAGCGCACCGACGCCCAGCTCGACTGCCTCAAGAGCCTGCTCGTGCATGCCGAGGACATCCGCCGTGCCGGCTCCGCCGCGCTGGACCTGGCCTATGTCGCCGCGGGTCGTTTCGATGGCTATTTCGAAGCGGGGATCATGGCGTGGGACATCGCCGCCGGCGTGCTGATGGTGCGCGAGGCCGGCGGCAAGGTCTGCGACTTCCGCGGCGCCGCGCTCAGCCCGATGCACATCGACACCGGCCCGCGCCAGATCGTCGCCGCCAACGTGCGCATCATCGAGCCGCTGCAGAAGACCATCGTCAATACCGGTTACGCCAAGGCCTTCGACTGACCCCCGATCTACCGTAGAGCGGAGCTTGCTCCGCTCGATATTCGGACACGGTCGAGCGGAGCAAGCTCCGCTCTACGAAACCCCGTCGAAGAGACCACGAAAAAGGCCGCGCATCGCTGCGCGGCCTTTTTCGTGGAGGACGCCCCGGGATCAGGGACGACGCGCCAGCGCCTCTTCGTCCTTGGCCTTCGGCAGGAGGTCCTGCTTGGTCACGCCGAGCCACATCAGCAGCGGGCAGGCGACGAAGATCGAGGACAGCGTACCGATCACGATGCCGATCATCTGCGATTCGGCCATGCCCTGCAGCGAGCCACCACCGTAGAGGTAGAGCGCGAACACCGTGAGGAAGGCGACGAACGAAGTGATGACCGTACGCGACAGGGTCTGGTTGACCGAGCGGTTCAGCACTTCCTCCGGCTCGGCGCGCATGCCGCGGAAGTTTTCGCGGACGCGGTCGAACACCACGATGGTGTCGTTGATCGAGAAGCCCATCACCGACAGGATGCCGGCAAGCACGGTCAGGTCGAACTCGTGTCCGCTCAATGCGAACCAGCCGATCACAACGACGACGTCGTGCAGGGTGGTGATGATCGCCGCGATCGCGAACTTGTATTCGAACCGGAACGCGATGTAGATCAGGAAGAACACGACCACGAAGATCAGGGCCATCAACCCGTCCCAGGCCAGCTCCTTGCCGACCTGCGCGCTGATCTCGGAACTGCGCATCATCCGCGCGGGATTGCCGCTTTCGGAGGCTGCGACACGAACGCTCTCGGCCAGGCTCGAGGCCTTGTCCTCGGGCGACTTCTTCGCCGTGGAGTTGTCGCGCAGGCGAACCAGGAGTTCCTTGCCGGTGCCGAAGGTCTGCACCTGGGCGTTCTCGAAGCCTGCCGCTTCCAGTCGCTCGCGCACGCCATCCACGTCCACCGGCTTGTCGTAGGCCAGTTCGACGCCGACGCCACCGGTGAAGTCCAGCGCGAAATTGAAGTTCTTGAAGATCATGCCGCCGATCGCGACGAGCATGATGAGCGCGGCGACGGTCAGCGAGATCATGCGCATCCGCATGAAGTCGATCTTGCTGTCGTAAGGGAACACGTTGAACGGTTTCATGATTCTGGCTCCCTCAGATCGCGATGGACTGCAGCTTGCGGCGGCGACCGTAGATCAGCGTCGCGATGGCGCGCGACACGGACACGGCGGTGTAGGCCGAGGTCGCGATGCCCAGCATCGTGGTGATGCCGAAGCCCTTCAGCGGACCGGTGCCGAACGCGAACATCGCAAGACCTGCCAGGAATGCCGTGACATTGGCGTCCAGGATGGTGCCGGATGCGCGGTCGTAGCCTTCGGAAATCGCCGTCAATGGCGGCAACCCCGCTCGCAACTCCTCGCGTATGCGCTCGTTGATCAGCACGTTGGCGTCCACCGACATGCCGACGGTCAATGCGATGCCGGCGAGACCGGGCAGGCTCATCGTCGCGCCGAACACCGACATCAGTGCGAACACCATCAGCAGGTTCAGCAGCAGCGCCAGGCAGGTCACCAGGCCGAACATGCGGTAGTAGAAAAGGAAGAAGGCCAGCGCGAACAGGAAGGAGTACGCCACGGCCTTGAGGCCGCGCTCGATGTTCTGCTTGCCGAGGCTCGGGCCCACCGTGCGCTCTTCGACGATGTCCATCGGCGCGGCCAGCGCACCGGCGCGCAGCAGCTTGGACAGGCTTTCGGCTTCCTTGCGCTCCAGACCGGTGGTGATGAAGGTCTTGCCGAAGGGTTCGTTGACGTTGGCGACGGAGATGACCTGCTCCTTCACCTGGAAGCTCCTGACTTCCTTGCCGTCGACGATGCGCGACACCGGCAGGCGCTCGATGTACACCACGGCCATCGGCTTGTTCACGTTCTCGGTGGTGAACTGCAGCATGCGCTGGCCGCCCGAGCTGTTGAGCGTGACCTGCACCGCGGGCAGACCGTTCTGATCGACCGAGCTGCGCGCGTCGACCATGTCCTCACCGGACACGATGATGCGCTTGTTCAGCAGCACCGGAATGGGCTTGCCGTCGGGGCCCAGATCGCGGTCTTCGTACAGGCGCGCGCCGGCCGGCACGTTGCCGGTCTCGCGCGCTTCGAGGGCGTTGCCTTCGTACACGCCGCGATATTCCAGCGTGGCCGTGGCGCCGAGGATGCGCTTGGCATCGCCCGGGTTCTGCACGCCCGGGAGCTGGACGAGGATGCGGTCCGCGCCCTGGCGCTGGATCACCGGTTCGGCGACGTTGAGCGCGTTGACGCGGTTGCGCAGCGTGCCGAGGTTCTGCTCGATCGCATTGAGGGTCATGCCGCGCACGATCTCTTCCGACACCTGCACCGTGATGAGGTTGCCGGCCGTCTGGGTCGTGAAGGCGTTCGGTGCCACGAACCCGCCGGATGCGGTGTCGCTGGCGCTGGAGGTCAGCGACTTCTGCACCAGGCCCTGTGCCTTCTCGAGGTCGGCGGCCCGGTTCAGCGTGACGGCGATGCCACGCTCGCCGCTGCGCTCGACGGATTCGTAGGCGATGCCCGCATCGCGCAGCTGCACGCGCACGTCTTCGAGGTAGGCATCGAAACGCTTGTCGATCGCAGCCTTGCGGTCGACTTCCATCAGGAAGTGCACACCGCCCTGAAGATCCAGACCCAGCGCCATCGGTCGGGCGCCGATGGCGGTCAGCCAATCGGGCACGTTCGATGCCAGGGTGAAGGCGACGTCGTAGTTGGTGCCGAGCGCGTCACGCAGGGCGTCGGCGCTCTTGCTCTGGGCATCGAGATCCTTCGCGCGGACCAGCAGGCTCTCACCCTCCAGTTCGATCTCCTTCGGCTTCAGACCGGCCTTGTCCAGCGTCTGCGCGACCCGCTGCTTGAGCGCGTCGTCGACCTTGGCACCACGGCCGGCGGACACCTGCACGGAGGGATCCTGCGGGTAGATGTTGGGCAGCGCATACAGCGCGCTGATCAGCACCACGAGCAAGGCAATGGCATATTTCCAGCGGGAATATTCAAGCATGACGAGCACCGCGTCCGGTCCTGGAACCGGCCGCATCAGGGTGGACGGAAGGTCAGACGGACGTCATTACTGCGACGACTTGAGCGTGCCCTTGGGAAGCACGTGGCCGATCGCGCCCTTCTGCACGCGGATCGTCACGCCATCGGCGACTTCGACCGAGATGAAGCTGTCGCCGATGTCGCGGATCACGCCGGCGATGCCGCCGCTGGTGATCACCTCGTCGCCCTTGGCGAGCTTTTCGAGCATCGCACGATGCTCCTTGGCGCGCTTCATCTGCGGGCGGACCATGATGAAGTACATCACGGCAAGCAGCGCCACCGGGAGGAGCAGGCTGCTCAGGCCCGGGGCGCCGGCAGCGCCGGCGGCCTGTGCGTGGGCGGGGGAAATCAACAGGTCAAGCAGGTTCATTTCGGATCCGTGAACGAAAATTAACGCCGGATTATGCCATGCGGGCGGGCCTTGGCGCTTTCAACCCGATCCCCCGGCCGCCCGATGCAGCGGCGGCGACCATTCCGAGACCGGCCGCTGCGGGAAAAGTTCAACCGGGAGAAGCGTTTGCGCTGGATCGAGCGGCATGGAAAGCCTCCCGGAATGCCTCGAACTGCCCGGCCTCGATGGCCGCGCGGATGTCGGCCATCAGCTTCTGGTAGTACCAGAGGTTGTGCAGGGTGCCCAGCATCGGCGCCAGCATTTCGTTGCAGCGGTCGAGGTGGCGCAGGTAGGCGCGGGTGTAGCCGTTCGAACACGCGTAGCAGCCGCAGCCTTCCTCGATCGGCCGCAGGTCGCGCTCGTACTTCGCGTTGCGGATGCGCACCGTCCCGAAAGATGTGAAGTAGTGCCCATTCCGCGCATTCCGGGTCGGCATGACGCAGTCGAACATGTCGACGCCGCGCGCCACGGACTCGACCAGGTCCTCCGGTCGTCCGACCCCCATCAGGTAGCGCGGACGGTCGGCCGGCAGTTGCGGGCAGGTGTGTTCGAGCATGGCATTGCGCTCGTGCTCGGGCTCGCCCACTGCCAGGCCTCCGATCGCGTAGCCGTCGAAACCGATCTGCTTCAGGCCGTCGGCCGAACGCGTACGCAAGTCATGGTGCACGCCGCCCTGGACGATGCCGAACAGCGCCGCGTCGTTGCCTTCGTGGGCGCGCTTCGAGCGTTCCGCCCAGCGCAGCGACAGTTCCATCGACTTGCGCGCCACGTCCTCGGTCGCGGGATACGGCGTGCATTCGTCGAAGATCATCACGATGTCCGAGTCCAGCACCTTCTGGATGCGCATGCTCTCCTCGGGGCCGAGGAAGACCTTGCTGCCATCGGTGGGTGCGGCGAAGGTGACGCCCGCCTCGGTGATCTTGCGCTTGTGCGCCAGCGAGAAGACCTGGAAGCCGCCCGAGTCGGTGAGGATCGGCCCGTTCCAGCGCGCGAAGCCGTGCAGGCCGCCGTGGTCGGCGATCACGTCCAGGCCCGGGCGCAGGTACAGGTGGAAGGTGTTGCCGAGGATGATCTCGGCGCCCAGCGCGCGGATCTGGTCGGGGAACACGCCCTTCACCGAGCCATAGGTGCCCACGGGCATGAAGGCGGGGGTTTCGACGGTGCCGCGCGGGAAGGTCAGGCGGCCGCGACGGGCCACGCCGTCGGTGCCGAGGAGTTCGAAGGACAGTCTGGACATCTCGCTATTATGGCCCACGCCACAAGGAGTGCCCCCGATGCCGCTTCGCCTGCTGCCTTTCCGCCCGAGGCCCGCCCTCCTGGGCCTGCTCGCCCTGCTGTTCGCCGCCCTGCCCGCTTCCGCTGCAGACGAATGGCCGCACGACGCTGCGTGCCGCGAGTGGGCCAAGATCGCCATCCCGAAGCAGGACATCGGCAGCGCACCCGCCGATTGCAGCGCACAGGTGCTGTATTACGGGCGCGACGGCAAGGGCGAAGGCCGGGACTACGTGGCCGCGCGACACTGTGCCTACCGGCAGCCGCGGGAAGGCGACGCGCTCCTCGAGAGCGGCGACATGTTCGGTGGCAGCGGCGTGCTGATGATGCTCTACGCCAATGGCCAGGGCGTGAAGCGCAATCCGGCACTGGCCAAGCGCTTCGCCTGCGAATACGGCGGCGCACCGGCGGAAGTGAGCGGCCGGCTCGGCCACATCGACGACATCGCCGATGGCGGCGAACCGATGGACATCTGCGACGACG
The DNA here is from genome assembly GCA_016789405.1 of Lysobacteraceae bacterium. Taxonomy (GTDB): domain Bacteria; phylum Pseudomonadota; class Gammaproteobacteria; order Xanthomonadales; family Xanthomonadaceae; genus Lysobacter_I. The sequence goes on along the minus strand of JAEUPQ010000015.1, from coordinate 14,964 downwards.
TCACCAGCGGCATGATGATGGGCTTCTGTGCGCGTCGCACGGCGGATTTCGCGAAGGTCGGACGCGAACCGCGCTGGCGCGCGCTGCAATCGGCATGGACACCGGCGCAGCGCGCGGCCTGGGCGCCCCTGCGCAAGGCAGCCGACGACTACATCCAGCTGGTATCCCGCGAAGAGACCGACATGAGCGGAACCGCGCGCGGCATGTTTTCCGCGGATGCCCGTGAGTCGCTCGAAATCGCCCTGCTCGACGCCGTGACGCGCTTCGATGGCGGCGACAGGCCGACGCAGAAGGCCGCCGACTTCGCTCGCGCCGACAAGACCTTGAACGCGACCTACAAGGACACGATGGCGAAGCTCGCGGCCGGCAGCGGCGACGGCGCGTTCGGCGACTACGGCACGATCGCTCCCGACGGCGTTCGCGAGACCCAGCGCGCCTGGCTGCGTTATCGCGACGCCTGGGTCCGCTTCGCCGCGCTGCGCTGGCCGGACACGCCGGCAGACGCGTGGAAGGCCTGGCTCACGACCGAACGCGCCCAGGCCCTGGCCGACCTGGTGCACGAGGGTTGAAACGACTCAACCGGGGCGTTTGAGAGAAAAGCGGTCTCTCGTCGTGGCATAGCCGCTGCCGCCGAGACGGGCAACGAGGTCGAGGGCTGCCGGGTCCGCGTGGCGGCCATCCGCCAGCACGCCATCATCGATGTGCGCCAGCAGCACTTCAGCGAACACGATGTGATGGTTCGGCGATTCGGCGGGGTATGGCAGGATCGAGGCCAGCCGACATTCGAAGGCGACCGCGGCATCGGCCACGCGGGCGACGGCGACGCGTTCGGCGGGCACCGGGGCGATGCCGCAACGCTCGAACTCGCTCACACCGTGCGGGAAAGCGCCCGAGGTCGCATTCATCGCCTCGGCATGCGCCGCCGACACCAGCTGGATGACCAGTTCGCCGCGCTCGCGCAGGTTTCGCAGCGTGTCCTTCTCGCCGCCGTCGGGACGCGCGCCGATGCTGATCATCAGCGTCGGCGGTTCGTCGCAGACGATCTGGAAGAAGCTGAAGGGCGCGAGGTTGTCGATGCCCTCGGCCGAGCGCGTGGACACCCAGGCGATCGGGCGCGGGGTGACCGTCGCGACCATCCACCGGTAGGCCTCGGCGGCGCCGAGCGCCTCGAAATCAAGACGCATGCGCGCCGTCCGATGCGTATCGCTGCGGCCACAGCAGCATCGCATCGCCGTAGCTGAAGAAACGGTATTGCTGCTCGACCGCGTGCCGGTAGGCTTCGAACACCCGATCCTTGCCGGCGAATGCCGAGACCAGCATCAGCAGCGTGCTTTCCGGCAGGTGGAAATTGGTGACCATCGCGTCGACGCTGCGGATGCGGTAGCCCGGGAAGATGAAGATGCGGGTTTCTCCCGCGAACGGCTGCAGTTCGCTGCTGCCGTCGTCGAGGCGGCGCATCGCGCTTTCCAGCGCGCGCACCACCGTGGTACCGACCGCGACCACGCGCCCGCCGCGTTCGCGCGTGCGACGCACCTGCGCGACCAGTTCGGCACCGACGTTCAGCCATTCGCTGTGCATGTGGTGGTCGCGCACATCGTCGGCGCGCATCGGCTGGAAGGTGCCGGCGCCGACATGCAGCGTGACGTGGCCGAACTCGACGCCGCGATCGCGCAATGCCTGCAGCAGTGCTTCGTCGAAATGCAGGCCGGCGGTGGGCGCCGCGACCGCGCCGACTTCCTTCGCGAACACGGTCTGGTAGCGCTCCAGGTCGTCGCGCCCCGGCTCGCGCTGGATGTACGGCGGCAGCGGCAAGCGGCCGGCGTGCAGCAGCCAGCTTTCCAGCGAATCGTCGACGTGGAAACGCAGGTGGTAGAACTCGCCCTCGCGACCCAGCACCTCGACCTCGCCGCCGGCATCCAGTGCGATGCGTCCGCCTGGCTTGGGCGACTTGCTCGCGCCGACCTGCGCGCGCGCCTCGTTGCCCGGCAGCAGGCGCTCGATCAGGATCTCCACCCGCCCGCCGGTGGCCTTCTGGCCGAACAGCCGTGCCGGGATCACCCGGGTGTCGTTGAAGATCAGCAGGTCGCCGGGCTGCAGCAGCGACGGCAGGTCGCGCACGACGCGGTCTTCGAGCGGAGCAAGGCCCGGCGCGGCGGGCGCCGGCGGCACCACCAGCAGCCGGCTGGCCGAACGCTCGGCCAAGGGTGCCTGCGCAATGAGCTCGGGCGGCAGGTCGAAATGGAAGTCTGATTTCTTCATGGCCTACTCGATATGCCCGGTCAGCGCTCGAACTTGGTCGACAGCACGATCGACGAAGTGGTGCGTGCCACGCCGTCGATGGCGCCGATGCGGTCGGTCAGCACGTCCATGTCGCCCACCGCAGGCACCGCGCCGACCGCGATCAGGTCGAAGCCGCCGCTGACCGAATGCAGCGACCGCAGCTCGGGCATGCTGCGCAAGGTGTTCACCACGGTGGTCATCTGCTTGGGGTGCACCGCGATCATGATGTGGGCGCGCACGTAGCTGCGCTCGTACTCCTCGTGGACGCGGACGGTGTATCCGCTGATCACGCCCTCACGCTCGAGGCGCTCGATCCGGCTCTGCACCGTGGTCCGCGACAGCCCCAGCCGGCGGGCGATCTGGGCGGTGGACGCGCGGGCATTCTCACGCAGGAGCGAGAGCAGCTGCTGGTCGGTGTCGGTGAGCTTCATTTGGCGTCCCGGTTTCGTCGAATCGACGAAATATCATCGAAATTCGCACAGACCGCAACTGTCAAACGACCGGATAATGGCAATAATAGACGGCTAGCCGCTTTCAAGATGGAGGATCGACATGGCCCTGCTCGACATTCTCGCCCCGCTGCGCGCCCATGGCGGCCTGCGCCGGACCACCGGACTGGACGATGCCACCGTGCTCGCCTTCGCCGCCAGCCACCCGGACCTGGTGGAGGCCATTGAGGCCGCCGGCGCCGAGTACGCCCGTGTCCAGGCCGAGTTCCCCGAACTGCTGGACCGCGACGAGGCCGACCAGGCCGTCGTCATCCAGGGCGGCTTCGTGAACTTCTATTCGAACGACACCGTGAACCCGTACGTGGCGCTCACCGCGCGCGGCCCGTGGATCGTGACCCTCAAGGGCGCGGTGCTGCACGACTCCGGCGGCTACGGCATGCTCGGCTTCGGCCACGCCCCCAAGGTGGTGATCGACGCAATGTCGAAGCCGCAGGTGATGGCCAACATCATGACCGCGAACCTGTCGCAGCTGCGCTTCGACCGCGCTCTCCGCGCCGAAGTCGGCCACGTGGGCGGCACCTGCCCCTACGACAAGTTCCTGTGCCTGAACTCGGGTTCGGAATCGGTGTCGCTGGCCGGCCGCATCGCCGACGTCAATTCCAAGCTGATGACGGACGCCGGCGGCCCGCATGCCGGCCGCGCGATCAAGCGTGTCGTGGTCAAGGGCAGCTTCCACGGCCGCACCGAGCGCCCGGCGCTGTACTCCGATTCCAGCCGCAAGACCTACATGCAGCATCTCGCCAGCTTCCGTGGCGAGGACACCGTGATCGCGGTCGAGCCCTACGACGGCGATGCGCTGCGCAAGGTCTTCGCCGACGCCGATGCCAATGGCTGGTTCATCGAAGCGATGTTCCTCGAGCCGGTGATGGGCGAAGGCGACCCGGGCCGTTCGGTGCCGCGTGCGTTCTACGACCTGGCCCGCGAACTGACCAAGACCCACGGCTCGCTGCTGCTGATCGACTCCATCCAGGCCGGCCTGCGCGCCAACGGCGTGCTGTCGATCGTCGACTACCCCGGCTTCGAAGGCATCGAAGCGCCGGACATGGAGACCTACTCCAAGGCGCTCAACGCCGGCCAGTACCCGCTGTCGGTGCTCGCCGTGAACGCCCGCGCCGCCGGCCTGTACCGCAAGGGCACCTACGGCAACACGATGACCACCAACCCGCGCGCGCTCGACGTCGCCTGCGCGGTGCTCGCCCAGCTCACGCCGGAACTGCGCGCCAACATCCGCACGCGCGGCCAGCAGGCCGTCGCCAAGCTCGACTCGCTGAAGGCCGAACTGCCCGGCCTGATCACCAAGGTCCAGGGCACCGGCCTGCTGTTCTCCTGCGAACTGTCGAAGGAGTTCAAGGGCTACGGCACCGGCTCGACCGAGGAATGGATGCGCGAACACGGCATCGGCGTGATCCACGGCGGCGAGAACTCGCTGCGCTTCACCCCGCACTTCGCCATGCAGGAAGACGAACTCGACCTGCTGGTCGGCATGATCAAGCGCGCCCTGCTCGAAGGCCCGCGCGTGAAGCAGGCCGCTGCGGCCTGATCGCACATATCAATTGTTTTGCACGACGACGCCCGGGGAAGCCCGGGCGTTGTCGTTCGTGCGCCAGATTGGATCATCGCATGGCCCTCTGCCGCTAAGCTCGCACCATGACGGACACACGCGATCTGCCGGCACTGCGCATCCTCCCCGGCCTCGACGGCACCACGCGGATGCTCGACGGCTTCATCGGCCAGGCGCGCGCGGCGGGATTCGACGATGCCGCCGCGATCGGCTATCCGACGAACCGCGTGCTCGACGCGGACGGGCTCGAAGCCTTCGCGCGCGAGCAACTGCCGGCCGACCGCACATTCGTCCTGCTCGGCGAATCCTTCTCCGGCCCGATCGCCCTGCGTATCGCCGCGGATCCGCCACCGATGCTGCGCGCGCTGGTGCTGTCGACCACGTTCGCGACCGCCCCCGTACCCTCGCTGCGTCCTTTCGCACCGCTCACCGCATTCGCACCGGTGCCTGCGCCGATGCCGATGATGTCGTGGATGCTGCTCGGTCGCTGGAGCACACCGTCGATCCGAACGGCACTGAAAGCCGCGCTCGCGGAAGTGTCTCCTGCTGTCCTGCGCTCGCGCGCCGCGCTGGCGCTGCGCATCGATGCCCGCGACGCGCTGCCGCGCATCCGCGTGCCCGTGCTGTACCTGCGCGCGAACCAGGACCGCCTGATGCACCGATCCGCAGGCGACACGATCCTGCGCGGCATCGCGCATGCCCGGCTGCATGCAGTCGACGGTCCTCACCTGCTGCTGCAGACGCGCGGCGATGCCTGCATCGAGGCGATCGCCGCGTTCGCGCGCGACGCCGGCCGCTGACGGTGCTCAGGCGATCCGCAGCGCGTCGAGCTGTGCCGGTGTGCCGTTGAAGCGGTCCATGTCGACCGCGCCACTGATTCCCGCGACCGTGCCGCTCTGCGAGTACTGCCAGAACGTCCAGGTCGTCCAGCCGGTCGGCACCTTCGGCGCCGGTGCCGAGGTGTATTCCGCCACCCACAGCGGGTAGGCCCCGAAGCTGGTCAGGTATTCGTTCGCGAAACTCACGCCGGAATACAGGATCGGCTTGACGCCGTAAGCCTGCTCGATCTGCGCCAGGAACGACTTGAGGTCGTCGGCCAGATCGGGGCGGCTGTTGCTGGCCAGCACTTCGATGTCGATCACCGGCGGCAGATCGCCCGGCTTCACGTCCGCGTGCTGTTTGAAATTGCCGAACTGCGCCGACGGGTCGTCGTCGGTCTCGTAGAAGTGGTAGCTGCCGACCGCCAGCCCCGCCGCGCGCGCGGCGGCCACGTTGCGCGCATAGTCCGGATCCACGCCAGTGATGCCCTCGGTCGCCTTCACGAACACGTAGGTCGTGCCCGCCGCCTTGATCTTCGCGAAGTCGACAGTGCCCTGGTATTTCGACACATCGACGCCCCGCACCTCGCTGCCTGCCGCTTCCGTCGTCGCCATCCCGTCCCCCTGCTCCATGCCTGCGCGTGCCGCGCGAAGCGTTCACCGTACGAAGCCGGGCGAACGCGGTCAACGCAGGCCGCGCAGGCGATACCGGACTGATCCGTGCGGCATCGATGCATGCCGGGCACCGCCGCCGGCCTGCTACCCTGCGCGGCACGTCCCGCCGCCGCCCGCATCGCCATGAAGACCGTCGAAGTCCGCCATCCGCTCGTCGCCCACAAGCTCGGCCTGCTGCGCGATGCCGCCACTGGCCCGGCACTGTTCCGCCAGGTCGTCGGCGAGATCGCCACCCTGCTCGCCTACGAAGCCACCGCCGATCTCGCGCTGGGCACGCGCCGCATCGACACCTGGGCCGGCCCGCTCGACGTCGGCCGCTGCGACCAGGACGCCATCACCCTCGTGCCCATCCTCCGCGCCGGCCTGGGTTTCCTGCCCGGCGTGCAGGTGCTGCTGCCCTCGGCGCCGGTGAGCGTGATCGGCCTGCGCCGCGACGAAGAGACCCTGCAGCCGCATGCCTACTACCAGCGCCTGTACCGCGACATCGCCGGCCGCACCGCGCTGCTGATCGACCCGATGCTGGCCACCGGCGGCAGCGCCATCGCCGCCATCGACGCGCTCAAGGCCGCCGGATGCGCGCGGGTGAAGGCGATCTTCCTCGTCTCTGCACCCGAGGGCCTGCGCGCGCTGGAAGCCGCGTATCCCGACACCGAGGTCTGGACCGCCGCCATCGACGAGCGCCTCAACGACCACGGCTACATCCTCCCGGGCCTCGGCGACGCCGGCGACCGCGTGTTCGGCACGCCGGCCTGACGCCCGCACCGGGCAGCAGGCGTCCGCGCTTGCCCGACCCGCCCCGCCCCGGCACGATGTCGCGATGAATCCGCAGTCCTCCGCCATGCCCTCCTGCGTCGTCAACTGCGCGGTCTACCGCGAAGGCGTGCGCACCGACATCAATCTCGACCAGATCAGCGACGTGCTCGCCGTCGATGACCGCAGCTTCGTCTGGGTCGGCCTGTACGAACCGGAAGAAGCGCAGCTCGACAAACTGCAGGAAGAGTTCGGCCTGCACGACCTCGCCATCGAGGACGCGCACCACGCGCACCAGCGCCCGAAGATCGAGGCCTATGGCAACTCGCTGTTCCTCGCGGTGCACACCGCGCAACTGGTCGACAACCACGTGCGCTTCGGCGAAACCCACGTCTTCGTCGGCCCGCGTTTCCTGGTCACCGTGCGCCACGGCGCCTCGCTGTCGTACCGCCACGTGCGCGCCCGCTTCGAGCGCGAGCCCGAACTGCTCGCCCACGGCCCGGCCTTCGCGCTGTACGGCATCCTCGACTTCATCGTCGACAACTACCAGCCGATCGTGAACGAGTTCCGCGACGAACTGAACGCGCTCGAACACGAGATCCTCGCCGCCAACTGGCGCCGCGACACCATCGTCAAGCTCTACGAGCTCAAAAAGGAGCTCACCCAGATGCGCCTCGCGGTCGCACCGCTGCAGGACATCCTGGCCCAGCTCACCCGCACGCAGATGACCCAGGTCACCGAGGAAGCCAAGCTCTACTTCCGCGACGTGCTCGACCACGTCGTGCGCCTCAACGACATGATCGACACCCTGCGCGAAATGCTCACCGCCGCGATGAGCGTGAACCTGTCCATGGTCACCATCCAGCAGGGCGAAACCGTCAAGAAGCTCGCCGGATGGGCCGCGCTGCTCGCCGCGCCCACGCTGATCGCCAGCTGGTACGGCATGAACTTCGAATTCATGCCCGAACTGAAAGGCAAGTACAGCTACCCCATCCTCATCGGCAGCGTCGCCGTCGTCTGCATCGTGCTGTACCGCTACCTCAAGAAGGTGCGGTGGCTATAGGGCGGGCTCAAGCCCGCCAGTGTCTGCCTTTGCAGAGTGGATCAAAGATCCGCTACACCCTCCCCCCGCCATCCCGCACACCCGACGCCGACATCACGATTGCCGGCTTCGGCAACCGCACAGCGGAACTGCGCACCGCTCATCAGCATGCCCACTGCCGAGCCACAAGACTCGACAGGCGCAAGGTTGAAACTCCGGAAAAGCCAGATCTTCAAGGCCTTATCGCGAGCTCATCGATCCGGAGAAAAGAGTCCGCTGCTCGGATGGCTGTTTTCAAGACGCGGGCGCCATGCACGGCATGACGCCCGCGCGATCATCATTGCCCCGGGACGCGGCAGCAGCGCACCTGTGCCGTCAGCAGGCGCGTGCCCGAGCTGCTGTAGTACTGGCAGGTGTACTGCGTATCGCTGAGCGAACCGCCCATCAGGTAGATCGGCGTCGTCGTCAGGTTCTCGTTCCGGCAATTACCGGACATCGCGCTGTATCCCGCAGGGCAACTCGGGCTGGAAAGTGTCGACAAGCCAGAAACGCCGACGGGCGCAGTGGACAACGTCACGCAATCCAGTGCCGTCGGCTTCGGCGCCGCGAAATAACCCACGATGTCCGCCACGAGATGCGTCTGCGCGAAGCTGTAGACGCTGAACTCGTGCGTAGCGGCACTCTGGTCGAGGCGCGTGATTGCCAGCCCATTGCGGATGTCGCCGGCCTTGTAGTTGATCGTCGCCGCCGTCGGCATGCTCGACAGGTAGGGAAAGGCCGTGATGTAACCGTCGATCGATGGGCCGACCACCGTGAAATTGATGGCCGCCGCTGCGAACGAACCCTTGTCGCCCACGTTGCAGTTGCTGGTGTCGCCGCCCTGCGGCGCGAAGCGCACCACATCGGTCAGGTCGAAGTCGCGGAAGCTGTTCGCGGCAATCGGCCCGCCCACCACGCGCGTGTCGAGGATGCGGCAAGGCGTCACCGGCACGTAGACCAGATCCTGCGAGGGATCTCCAAGCGACTTGTCGCCAGACGGAACCGGCGTACCGAGCAGCGCATCGTTCATCGCCGCGAAGCTCGATGCGGATGCGGCACGTCGCAAATCGGCAAGCGATGCTTTCGCAAACATCGGAGCCATCGATGACGCCCATCGGTCCGCAGGCACACGATAAGCCTCCTGCACATGGACACCCCACTTCGCGACGATGCGATACACCCATTGCCCCCGTTCGGAGCGCGGCTGTCCATGTCGATCCACCTGCACCGGATCGCGCGCCATGGCGGAGAAGGAAAGCGCAAACGCCAAGGCCAGCGTGACCAGCCTTGCGAGACGCATTGTTGACGAGACCCCCTGCATACAACCTCCTGTCGTGATGAGATGTGGCCTGCGCGCACCGTCCCTGGAAACGAACAGACATGGAGGGCCCGTCTCTTGCGGGCCCGGGCCGGCCATCGAAGCAGTTCGACGATCGGCAGCACCTCCCTGTTGCATCTGGCAGATCAATCCCCTTCCGCGCGGCGTCGCGCCTCAATGCGACTCGACCTTGTCCTCCATGCTCCGCACCAGCGCATGCACCTCGCCCGCCGGCAGCGCCAGGCGCGGCAGCTTGCGGTCGTCGATGCCGCCCGCAGGCGCGATCACGTAACTCGCCCCGATGCGGGTCAACACATCCACGCCGCGCAGGCGATACACGCGCCTGTCGTCATCGCCCTTCGCAGGCGAAGGCTCGCAGGCCTGCCCGGGCAACGCCTCCTTCACGATCGCGCAGCCCCGCGCGCTCAGCACCAGGTCGACCTTGCGCATCATGCCGAAGCCGTAGGTGGAGGCGGCACCGTCGAGGAGAGAAGGGGTCAGCCCGGTATAGGCAAGCATCATGACCAAGATGACCACACGTACCTTTATCACACCTGGGCCAGTTGCGCGCATTGATGCATACCAGACCCAGTGTGCGAAGGGCACCAGAAGCAGCACGAAAACACCGAGAAAGATCTGGCCTATCGTCGACTCCGGAGCGGCATCGAATCTAGCAACGAGCGCGAACCACGCATGCCACAGCAACAAATACAAAATCAAAAGCAATAGAAACTGCATCGCCCAATGACGGATAAAACGCAATGCTTTTGCATGGAAGCCAAAGTCACTCCAAAGCACGAGCAGCAAGCCGACAAGCCCACTGCCGCCCATCAAAACCACAATCGGCACCGATTGCCATGGCTCGGCAAGCTGCATGGTGAGAAACAAACCCGTCGCTGTAAGTCCGACTGCGCTAACCGAGCCAAGACAGAAGATCAACAAGGAACTACGAGAAAACGTTCTGGAAAAAAATCTCCTTCTTCCAGACCCCATTTGCGCGTCGGCCAAAGGCAAGGGCTGACGCGAAAGAGAACGGCGCCGCCGCTTCTGGATCGGCAACTGCACCGGCGGCGGTGCAGGAATCAACCCAGCAGTCATCCATAGCCAGATCAAAAAAATGGGAAACAGGATGAGCACCAACGCCGCCCCCAACCCCATCGCCACGAACAACCCGAACGCGCCGAGCACCACGCCCAGTTCCGAGAACGACAGCGCCGGGAGGTAGCCGACGCGCCAGAAGTGCACCAGCAGCATCAGGCCGCCGAGCAGCGGCGCGAGCCACAGCATCGAACGCGTCGCGGACACCAGCCGCGCGCCGACGGGCCAGAGCACGCCGGGGTTGGGGTCGGTGGTCGCCTCGATACCTGCGCCGCTCGGGGTCGGCGCCCCGCTCACGATGCGCCCCCCACCGACCTCGCACACAACTCCGGCGTCCCCGTCGGCATGCCGGGATCAGGCGCCAGCAGCGCGCGTGTAAGCTCGGGCCACTCGTCGTCGTCCATGTAGGCCTTCACGGCGTGCGGGTGGCGCAGGCCCTGCTTCGCGAAGTTCACGGCGAACAGCCGGGGCGGCGCGATGTCCAGGTCTTCGGCGACCTGCCGGCAGGACTGCCGGATCTTCACCGCCATGCAGGTCGCGCCCTTCCATCCGCAGGGAATCACCCCGTACTTGTTGGTCGCGGCGTCGCGCTTGCTCAGGCCGAGGATCAGCCGTTGCGGCACCAGCGCACGCTTGGCGGGATCGGGCTGGCCCGTCGTCGCATTGCGGAAATAATTCCGGAACGCGATGGTCGGCTGCGCGGGCACCAGCATGGCGACACGCAGGTCGCGCAGCTGCATCGGCGGCGCGTAGATGGCGACCGCGCCCGCACTGCGCCGGTGATAGATGTCCGGCATGGCATCGAATTGCGCGCCTGCCGAGGCATCGCCCAGCGCATTGGTGATGACGTAGGCACCGGAGCTGTGGGTGAACACGCGCAGCGGCGTGTCGCCCGCCACCTCGGCCAGCAGGCGACGGAGTTCCAGCCCGACCAGGTAGCCGTTGTATTGCGCGTTGTCCCAGATGAACAGCGGCGTCTTGCCCTTCAGGCCATCCCAGTACATGCGCACGAACGCCACGCGACGACCATATCGCGCACCCTCGCTACGGAAATTCGATTCGACATTCCCGTACCACGTAAGCGCATCCGCGTGATCGTTGTTGTAGCCGTGGATCAGCAGCACCACGTCGTCGAACTCGCGACCCAGCGCCGAAATCCGCCGCGCCTCGCGCTCGCGCAGCACAGACTGCACGGCCGCCCAATCGACCTCGAAATCACCGCTCGTCATCACACCCGCATGCGCCAGAAGATTCGGCCAGTCCGCATCCACGCCCGGCGCGCGCCCCGACTTCCATGCGTACAGGGACTTGAGACTGGCGAACTCCGGCGTACCCGGCGCCACGTACGGGCGCGGCCCATTCCTCACGTTGATGAAGTGGAACACGTCCAGCGACACCGACGCCGGCGGGTACAGGTCGCCGTAGCGGTCCATGTAGAACGCCACAGCATCGTCCTTGCCGCGCATGCAGTCGTTGAAGAAGACCTGCTTCGGCTTCTGCTTGCCGGTGCAATCCTCGGAGGTCGCCTGTGCCGGCGCGGCGAAGGAGAGCCCCGTCAGGCAGAGCGCAGCGAACGCGAGCGTGTGGATGAAGCGCATGGTATTGAGCCCCCTGTCGTTGGTATTGCCTCACTACGTCGTCACGCGCTCCACGAAAGCCTGAATGTCGACGATCGTGCCCTCGCGATACTGCAGGTAATGCACCGGAATACCGAAGCGGTCACGCAGCATACGCATGTACTCGCGGTCTGCCTCGTCTTCTCTCCCGGCACAGACGATCAGCAGGACGTCGCCCCGGGGGCTGGAAGGCGGCCAGTAGGCGTACTCGAGCAACTGGGATAGCGCTTCTCGAACCGCCTGGCGAACGAGCGTGCACGTCTTCAATTCCACCAGGATGCGCTTGTCACCCACATCGATGACGATGTCCACCCAGTAGCCGCCGACTTTGGTCTCGACGATGATATCGGCGCCGGGCAGTTGCTCACGCAGGCTCTTGCCCAGCTCCTTCTGCCAGCGCTTATGCTCCAGATGGACTTCACGCACATCGGCATGCGTGGTCCGAGTGGATGACAGCTTGCCGATGTTGCGCGACTTCAGCACCTCGGCATGAATCCCCCCGTGCAGGATTGCGGCCTGCGTCTTGGGCACCTGCTGGAAAGTACCGTAGTAGGCTGCCGGCAACTCGTCAGCCGGGAACTCGATCATCGGATCGAAGCGAACGCAATGCTCGGGACGATAGCGCAGGTTCAACAGCTCCTGAGGATGTTCTACGCTCAGGGTTCCGTCATCCAGTCCCTGCATTTGGACCTGCTCGCGCATTTCGTCGAGCCAGCCGTTCTTCTCGAACAGCCGATTGGTCTGCGAAGACTGCTTCTCGGTAAGGACCTCCACGCCTGAGATCGATGCAACCCAATAACGATGCTTGGTCTTGTTGTCGATCGCGTAAAGCAGCAGATCGATCGTCTTGCCCGCGTATTTGTCGAAAGAGTGGTTCAGCGCCTGGATGAAACCGTACTTCCAGCCATCCACGAGCCGACTGTGATCGAGCAGCCATTCCTCGTGTCCGAAGCCATACGTACCCTCGAAGGCCTTCTGGTTGCCAACCTTGCCGAGGCGCCCGCTCGGGCCCTGCCAGCCATTGGTGTTCCAGCACAGGCGGGCCACCTTGAACGTAGATGCGGACGCCACGACATCGCTCGCATCGGTGAATCCCTCGACGCGCTCGTACAGCGGAAGCAACGCAGCCATGACCTCGGCGGCCCGCTTCAGCATTGCAGGCGTCACGCCGTCGTCACCGACCGAAACGCGTTCGCCGATGAAGATAAAGACGCCGGATCGGATCAGACTGACAGGAATCGATTCAACGGCCCGCGACGCAGTCCTCGTACCATTGTCATACCACCACATGGCGAGCGACCTCAGAACCGGGAACTCATGTAGGACAGCGTTGAAGGCGAGAATCTTCGGGCGCAACACCGATTCGGGGTCGACGACATTGCGATTGGGCTGGATGCTGAAGGCTACGCCGTAGCGGAAATAGGCACCCTCTTCGAAACCGATATTGAACTGGAGCTCACTCAAACCACCAAAGTGGAAGGCGTATCCGGTCATGTCGCCATCAATGTCGCCTTTCACTTTCAGCAGACCACCAGACCAATTGTTACCTCGCTTGACAGCACGACGGCGCTTATAGAAATCAGCGAGCGTGGTCTGTTCAACCGTTGCATTGAACGCCTCAATGACATCAGGCAGATATCTCATCGTTCATTTCCTTTGAACATTGAACAAGCATGAAATGACCAGTTCGAAGACGAGGTCTTCAAGGATCACGTCGACTCATGGCTGGGCACTCGGCGGCAAGTGATTCCCTGGTCTTTGATACGTCACATCAAACACCATATCCGTCAGCCAGCGCTTGAAGTTGGGGTTGTCGCTGAACTGCTTGAACAGTTCGGTGTGGTCGGACAGCAGCTCAAGCACCACGCGATTCAGCGCCTTGTCGTGCTCCAGCTTGGCGTTCTGCTTGTCGGAGTTTGCCTGAGCATTCTGGTAGGCCTTGTCCTGCGCCACCCGCGCCGGAATCTCTTCGGCGATGACTTTGCGGATCTTGTCTTCGTCCTTCCATTCGATGTTGCCAAACAGGTCGTTGAAGGTCTTGATGATCACGGAGAGTCTGTCGATGTCGGCTTCGCCCTTGCCGCCACCGCCGCCGGGCGGCACAGGCTCGACTGCGGCGTCGGTGTCGGCCATCGCCATCTTCAGCGCCGCTTTGGCCTCCACCCGGTAGCTGTCCATGTCGATGGTCTCCAGCACCCCCTTGGAGAGGTCTTCCTCTTTTGGCGCGGGCAGCTTGGGAGTGAGGAAGTTCAGGAAGATCGACAGCTTCTCCCACGTCGGGTGACCATAGCTCAGGATCGCGGCAAGAAAGCCGTAGCTGCGCACGAAGGCCTTGGCCTTGCCCTTGAACTTGACCTGATCGTCCTCGCCTAGCTTGTCGGCGTATTCGGACACGCACGCATCGAGGATGGGGTCCAGTCTGTCCCGGTCTGCACCGCTCAAGTACAACGTCACCAAGTCTTCCACCTGCTGCCAGCTGTAAACCTGCTGCCCGTCGAGTTCGGCCTTCAGGTCGTGCAGCTTATTGGCGTCGGTTTCGCCGGTCTGGATGGTGGCGCGGTAGTAGTCCTGGAACGCTGCCTTCACCGCCTCGGCGTTGTCGGCGAAGTCGAGCACGAAGGTGTCATGCTTTTGTGGGTGCGAGCGATTCAGGCGCGACAGGGTCTGCACCGCCAGTACGCCCGCCAGCGGTTTGTCCACGTACATCGTATGCAGCAAGGGCTCATCGAAGCCGGTGACGAACTTATTGGCGACGATCAGGAAGCGATACGGATCTTGCTTCAGTCTTGCAGGGATGTCCTTGCTCGGAAAATCATTCAGGTCGGCCTCGGTCTTCTTCTGACCTGCGATCTCGAAGTCCCCCGAGTAGGCCACGATGGCCTTGTACGGGCTTTTGATATGGGCGAGGTAGTCCGACACCTCCCGCCAGTAATCGATGGCCCGTGCGATGCCGTTGCAGACGATCATCGCTCGCGCCTTTCCACCGATCTTCTGCTTGCCCGCGACCTGTGCAATGAAGTGATCGACCATGATCTCGGCCTTGCGGCGGATCGCCTTGTCGTGCGATTCGACGTAGTGGCGGATCTTCTTCAGCGCCTTCACCTTGTCGAACTCCGGGTCGTCCGCCACCGTCTTGGCCACTTGGTAGAAGCTGTCGTAGGTGGTGTAGTTCTCCACCACGTCGAGGATGAACTTCTCCTGGATGGCCTGCTTGGTGGTGTAGGTCAGCTCCTCCGGCGAGCGGAACTGCACTTTGTC
>JAEUPQ010000024.1 GCA_016789405.1 Lysobacteraceae bacterium | reverse complement strand
AAGATGCGGACGCTGGTTCCCTCGGCGAAGCTCTACGCTTGGCGCGAGCGATCGGCCCCGTTCGCGGACGGGCGGGTTCACGCCAAGGTCGCGGTCGCCGACTGCGACGTGTGTTTCATCACCAGCGCCAACCTGACCGGCTATGCAATGGAGCAAAACATGGAAGCCGGCGTGCTCCTCTCGGGCGGGCAAATCCCGAGGTTGCTACACGACCATTTGCAGGCATTGGTCGACACGAGGACGGTTTCACCCGTCTGACTCTCTAAGTCTCAATGGAGCCGCTACGGCTAGGCCGTTGTCGTTCCGTAGTGAGCTAGGACAGTCAGAGATCTGCCGGGCGATATATCGGAGCCCACGATTCGACGAAATTTCGAACCTATATCACCCTCATGGAGCTGGCAGTGATGTGGCTTCGCGTCCAGGTGCTGCGCCCATAGTGCCTCTGTTGGAGCTTGTGAGGATGAAGAGCAGGGTCGAGCTTATCTACTGCGTGATGGTGGTGGCCACGGCGGTTCTCGCCGGGGTCATTAAATGCACCGTGAGCGCGGCCTGCAGCCGATGCGGCGACTTGGTCGATCCGTTCGACTAAACCCCAACTATTAAGGCACCCCGCACAGGGCTCGGCATCGTCCGGGCCCTATGCGTTTGTGCCATCGATTGTGAGGAACGAGTAATGCATTTGGTCGAAACGATGGCCTACACAGGCCAAGGTAACGGGCATGGCTTGGGCAACCAGCTGGCCCCGCAACAGCCGATTGAGGTGTGGAAGAAGCAGGCCGGCATGGACTGGAAGATCAAGGAAGCGGAGGTCCACTATGTCGCCGGCAACCACAACCTCGGCGTCATCCATGCTTTCCCGGAACAGAAGGTGCTGTACCGGTCCGACAACCGCACACCGCTGTCGGTGGTGTCCAAACGCTTCCAGGTCGTGCAGCCTGGCCAGATCCTGGAGTTCTACAGGGACCTGACCGCCAGCAGTGGTTTCGAGCTGGAAACCGCGGGCGTGCTGCGCGAAGGTCGCAAGTTCTGGGCGCTGGCCCGTACCGGGCAGAGTACGACGCTGAAGGGACGCGACAAGGTAGACGGCTACTTGCTGTTGGCCACCGCTTGCGATGAAACGCTGGCCGCCACCGCCCAGTTCACATCGGTCCGGGTGGTCTGCAACACCCTGTCGATCGTGCTGGGCAATGCAACCGGAACCATCAAGGTGCCTCACCGAAGCCGGTTCGACCCGCACGTGATCAAACGACAGCTAGGTATCACCGTGTCGTCCTGGGATGGCTTCGTGGCCCGGATGAAGGCGCTGGTGGACCGCCCGGTGGATCCGGATTCGGTGGAAGGGCTGCTGCGCCGGGTGCTGACCTATACCGGCCCGGACGGCAAGGCGACGGTCGTCAACGAGCAAGCACTTGCCAACGTGCGAACGCTGTACGAGGGGGGCGGGCGCGGTGCGCTGATGGCATCCAGCCGCGGTACGGCCTGGGGTCTGCTCAACAGCGTGACCGAGTTCGTTGACCATCACCGCCGTGCACGCAGCGATGATCACCGCCGGGATGCAGCTTGGTTTGGGAGTGGTACACAGATCAAGCAGCGAGCTTGGGATGAGGTGATGAGGCTGGTGACTTGATGCCGGCCCGGTCAGGTCTGCGCGCAACGACCGCTGTCCGGGCGGCTCCATCGGAAGGGGAGATCGAGGCGCGGGAAGACCGGACAATTGCCCGTGCGTTGAAGATCCTTGAGCGGCGCGGTGGGGAGTCCGCACTTTTGCTGAGTGACCCGGCGACCTGCGGCGCGTTCTTCCGACTGCGGCTGGCTAGCGAGCTGCGGGAGCATTTCGAGGCGGCATTTCTCAACAATCGGCATCAGCTCATCGCGGTGGAGCGGTTGTTTTCCGGCACCGTGGATGGGGCGGAGGTTCATCCACGGGTTGTTGTCCAACGTGCATTGGCCTTGAACGCCGCTGCTGTACTGCTGGCTCATAACCACCCGAGCGGTAACACAGACCCCTCGGCCGCCGACCGCGCGCTGACGACGCGATTGAAGGCCGCATTGGGTCTGGTAGATATCCGACTGCTGGACCACTTCGTAATCACTACAGGCGCGGCGGTTTCGATGGCAGCGCGTGGGTGGGTCTGACGCGATGCGGTCAGGGAAGCGACGGAATAACGCCCGGCCCTACGGTCGGGCGGGTCATGCGCTCTCGGCAAGTGTCTTCAATGCCGAGGCTTGTTCGCGCTTGGGCAATTGCAGCAGCTTCACCAGCTTGGGCAGCAGGGCGTCGTCCTGGACCAACATAGGGATCAACGCAGCCAAGGCATCCCGCTGAGCATCATTCGCTTGGGACACGGCCAGAATGGCATCGGCCATGGCTGCATCGTCGGCGAGCAGGTAGGCCACGGGAACATCCAGCGCCTGCGCCAGCGTGCCGAGGTTGTCGAATCCGATGGCCGTGACTTGGTGCTCGTAGCGGTTGATACGCGACGAGCCCTTTTCCTTACCCAGGCCCATGCGGTCCCCCAGTGCGCGTTGGCTCAGGCCACGCAGTAGCCGTGCCTGAGCCAGGCGTGCGGCAAACAGAGCGCGAGGAGATGAGTCGGACACCGGACATCGCTGCGGCGGGGATAAGCCGAATCATGACGAAGCCTCTATCGGTGTGGCAGACTCTATTTGCCAGATAGAGGTCCGGTAAGTCAAGCGCCGGTGTCCTGTCCGTGGTGGGCGCATCGTCGTAAACAAATCCTATGAGCGAGGGGTTTCATGAGAGGAATCAGTCAATCGACTGCCCTAGGGGCAGCGTTGTTTTTGTCCGCGTGCAGCAAGCCGATCCTTGACTGGCGTAACGCCGATCTGAGCAATGGAATGATTTACAAATCAGGCTCCAATGAGCCGTTCGATGGCCTGGTGACCAATGTGCCCCACGGCAAATTGGAGCCGCATCTGGGAGCGCTCAGAACAGTGCTCAGCAATCTCAATACGTTCCAGCCCGCAAGCATGTCGGCGCTATTGGGTGGTATGCAGTTTCTTTGCGACGTGAACGTCAAGGACGGCCTGATTGCAGACCACTTTGTGTGCCGGTACCGCGATTCCCAAGTCGTGGCCTACGAAGGGCAGCTCACCGAGGGTGGACTGCAAGGGGAGACTGTCTTCCACAACGCAGCCGGCGCAAAGGTGGTTGTCCTGCCAATGGCGAACGGGAAGGTGAATGGCCGGATCAGGATCTACTTCGCGGAGAACCCCGAGCAGCTTTCCTTGGAAGCAGAGGTCTTCGACAACGGATTGAATGGCGAGCTGATTGGCTACCACTTGAATGGGCAGGTCAGGACGAAGGGGCAGTACACCAGTAGCGTGCCGACCGGCCTCTGGGAGGGGTACCGGGAAGAAGGCGGCACTGTCTCCGAACGCATCGTGTACGAGAACGGCAAGGTCGCTTCGCACTCCTACTACCAACCAGATGGCAAGGAGTATCTGACCGAGCAGCAAATGTGGGCAATCCATCGTTCCATCTCGGAAAGCGATGCTTTCGTGCTGACGCCGGAGCAGGACCTGCTGTTGTCAGAAGCTGAAACGCGTTACGGCGCTGTTCGCCTGCTGTCGCCTTCCCAGCGGAAAGTCAAGGCTGAGGCAGATGAGGCGGAGAGACGTGAGGACAAGATCGCCCGCGGCCTTGATCCTGATTGTTTCGTGTGTGACGGATCGGGCAATCAGTAACATCGACTTCTGCTGTCGCCAAGCTTGATGGTGAAAGGTGGTTGCAGGTTTAGATGAAGCTTTGACCTGTGAGTCCGAATGTCAGGGCCGCCTTATGCGGCCCTTGTTTCATGGGAGGGAGTGGTGGCGCGCATCTGTGTGACTTGATATGTCTACAAAGACGTGGGCCAACTAAGCACGCGGTGGCTCGACGTTGGTGATGCCCCAAGTGAGCTAGACGAACCGGCCCACCAGCCCGCCATCGCGCGGGTTGGTGGGTATAGCTGCTGTCTATTTTTACTTGCCTACTTGTGCATTTGCGGTGGGAGGAACCATCTCATAGCTGGGTGGAACGAAGTTGGAGTGGGACCTGAACCAAGTTGACTCGGTGCTGCCCATCCATCGGCGTCCGACACATGCCTCCGGCCGTACCCGAGTGGCGTGGATATTGCGCACCAAGGCCTAGTCGTCCTTTTTTCGCTATTCAATTGCCCGCATCGTGGGACTCCTCAAACACAGATGGAAACGACGATATGAGCCATCTCCGCGTGATTCGCATGCGCTTTATGCCCGATCGGGTCGGCGTGTGCAGATCGATGATCTACGAATTCTTGAACGAGCGTTCGCCTCGATACGACCCCAGCTTCCCGCGGCCTATCAAGCTTGGTGCTCACTGCGTGGGCTGGATCGAATCGGAGGTCGAAGAGTGGATTCGCGTACGAATGAGCCAGCGAACAGAAGCGGCTCACTAACCTCACCTGCCGCAACCATTAGAGAAATCAGGAGAACCTCGGGTAGTGCGCGATGCACTTCCTAGGAAACTACACCTCGATCACGGTCGAGAATTTGGGTTCTTATAGTTTCTTTTCTTTTTTCTCTTTCTGTGCGGTTTATACGACTCCATGGGACAAAAAACTCTGTTGTGTCTTCATCCCGCATAAATTTCCCTATTGAGCAGTTCTGTTTTGGAGCTGACGATAAAGCTATACTCGAGCAACTTAATGAAAGACAGAGAAAAGATAATCCAGAGGCATTGGACAGCCTCGACGATCAGCTGGACTGGCAAGCGTTGGCTGATTACCAAGGAACACGATATTCCCTGCATCCTCATGGCGGTGGATCAGCTAATGACCGACGTCGCCAGGAACCACCAGAGGCTCTTCTGGAAAGGGCAGCAGTCCAGAACTGGTGTAAAGGTGGAGGCATGCCCACTCGGGCGCCGTCTGGAGCGCTGTGCTGCCAGCTTTGACCCTGGTGCAATTCGCTCTTGCTTGCCTCGGCATACATTCAGTCCGTACTTTCAATTGTTGGAACGGAACTTTGAGAGTTGTCCGATCCGGTGGGAAGGGCCATGTTCGGAGAACCTTGATGCGCTGAATCAGTGGATTGATGAGCTGCGCCGACAGGTGCGCAGTGAGCCGTTCAGCAAACGGATAGCCGATCATGAACGCGCTGCTCGCAAGAATGCCGCAAGCCTCCGGCAGTACTTGGATGGACTGTTCGACCGCTACGCCAAGTTACTGGTGGTGCGCTTAGATGTGGGATATCGGCACGATCCTGAAGATCCGGCCGTCGTGGTGAGCGACGCGCAAGCCAAGAAAGATCTGACTCTATTGCTGGGGTATATCCGGAAGCTTCCGGACCTAGTGGGCTATGTGTGGAAGCGTGAGTATGGCGCGATCAAGGGGCACCATGTCCACCTCATGGTCTTGCTAAACGGTCATCAGGTTCGGGAGGGAATCAGCTGGGGTAAGCGCTTAGGCGAGAAATGGCAGGCTATCACCGATCGGGGTGTGTACTGGAACTGCAATGCCTACGCCGACGCGTATCGGTTGCGCGGGTGCTTGGGGATCGGTCTGATCCATCATGCCGATGCCAAGTTGCGTAAGGGGCTGGAGCAGGCGGCCATGTATCTGACCAAGGTGGACTACTATGCCCGGCTGGTTGGCCCCGAGATCGGCCGGGTGTTCGGCAAGGGCGTCCTGCCCGGAAAGCACAGCGGGCGAGGACGCCCCCGCCAAATTTCTTCTTCTCAGATCCCCTTTACTGATGATCTGGAGGGGTAGGGTTCGCTGCAGGCACAATAGCTGCCACCTCCCTGCGTTCGGCTACTCCGTGAGGGCAACTTTTGGGGGGCGCCCCGGCCCGATCCTGCGTGCGACGCGATGAAATTCGGCGCGGATTTCAGTATATTCGTGCGAAATTGCATTGCGTTGTTGCTGAGTGCATCGCTTCAGGAACTGCTCCAAGCTCGTACTCCGGTGGTCACGGGACTCGTCGCAGAAAGCCTTTAGTTCGGCGCTGATAGCTTGTCGGGCATGCTTGAGGTCCGGGAAGTGCTTGTCGGGAAACGCCTGAAGCAACTCCAGAACCCTCTCTTTAAGCGGGTCATATTTTGCGCCGCGTGCTACGCCGCCAGTTTTTCCAGACTCCATCGCATAAGTCGGACCAAGCACGAGTCCGAGATAAAGGTGAGCTTGCGCCACGGAGGGCCAGCTGCGCGCAGGTCTGGCCGCATCATGTGCCTCGGCGGCTTCCATCCAGTAGCCCAGAGCCACATCGATTAGGTCATCAAGGACGAAACTTTTTGCTTGAAGGTTAAATTGCGCATATACACTGACGGGAAGTTCCTGTGTAAAGCGTCGCCGAGCCCAAGTGACCCACTCGCACAAAGCCTGCGTTGAGGTGCAGTCGAATCGGGCCATCTTGACCAGAATGATCTGGTGGAGCGCGCCCTCCAGGCATCGGAACAAGCAAGGCGGATCCTGTGTTGACTTGTACCAGCTCGCCAGATAGAGCCCCGATGCTGCCTCATGGTCGATTGAGGCGTCCCGCGCTGTAGGGGCTAGCCCAGACAGAATGTCCCATGGCACTCGTTCAAGCAGATCAAGTGCCTGCGGCGGATTCGACCCGCATTCGTGAGGGCAAGGTTCACAGGGGCTAGTGAAACGGCGGGTGCCGGTTGACTGTGTCATGGCAGAAACCAGCTGTGGATGTGCAAGACGTACCGGCGAACACGACTTTCAACGAGTAGAACGTGATTGTACTCTTCCGCAAGTTGAATCCCGAGCACCTTTCATCTATTCGGGAGAAGCTTCAAGATCTAGCGCTGGTGCCACGGGCAATAACCTGCTGCTCGTCAATCTACGCGCCAGCATAGTCCGCTTTATAAGGCACTGTTCTGATGCAGGAACTGATCGAGCATTGCCGGTGGTTATCAGACTCCAAGATCCAGGGATTGGCCTAGCGAATTGTCCAGCACAGTCCAATCGCATCCGGTCTCTGCCGATCAAAAAGTGAGTCAAAAGGTGAGTCATAGCTAGACGCTGTCCTGTAGATATTTCGCTAAACCAATGGGATGCGTACGTTATTCGAGTGCTGGTGGGACATCCACGTCGATGCCTGCGGCATCGACGTGTTTTCCAGTGCATCGAGCACCTCCGGTCATTGCCGATCTTGGCGCGGCGCGCATTCGGTGCGATGCGTCACGGAGCTGACAACCGTTCATCGACGATTCGTCATGTGTCCGCGCGCATGGCCTAATATCCCGCCCATTGAAATCCTCGATTTTCTTCGAGGAATTGGCTCGTTTTTGCGTCAACGCGGGACTTCTCCGAACGTTGATCCAGAGTGCGTTGGAGAGGAGGGTGCGATGCAGCAGCGACAGGCATGGTGGCTCGGCAGGCGAGCGAACGATGATCTTGCCGATTTCCGTCGACGCGACCTGGTTGCGTTGACGTTCGTGCCGGAGCCGATCGTGGCTGGACAACAGGCCACTGAATGCGATGTCGACCCGGACCTCGCCGAAGAGAACGTCGTCGCAGAGGCTGACGTCGCAGAGGCTGTCGTCGCAGGGGCTGTCATTGACGGCTCCGACGCCGAAGCATGCGATGTGACTGAGCCCCCTGTTTCCGTGTATCGGCCTCTTGACGTCTTCGAGCAGGACATCGCCATTGGCGACTTCGTCCTCGTGGCCGAAACCGATGGCAGCACGCTGCTCATCGGCGAGGTGATGGGCGAGCCGCTGCGTCGACCGGGCCTGTACGGCATGCAATGCGTCCGTTCGGTGATCTGGCGATGCGATGCACCTCCGCCGGCGTGGCTTGCACGCGCGAGTGCGGACACGACGGGCAGCGACCTGGTCGTGCAGAAGCTGGACGATTCGCATGTGCACGACATCGATGCAATGATCGAGGCGCATGCCGCAGCGTTCGAGGTCGAAACGTTCGACATGTGCATCGACACATCGCCTCCGGCCGTGGCCCTGCCGCAGATCCCGATCCTGTTCCAGTCGCCCTACGCCGAGCGGATCCTGCGTGATTTCCGTTGGCGCGAATACCTGCTGGCGAACCCCGACGTCGCGGCGAACGGAAACGACGAAGCGCATGCGTTCCGCCATTTCTTCTACCAGGGCTACTACGAGCGTCGCATCTTCGACCCCAAGCGCATCCATGGCTTCGACCCAGGCTACTATCGCGAGCGCTATCCGGAACTGGGTCTCGCGAACGACGCGGAGGCGCAGATCCATTACTGCTACCAGGGATGGTACGAACTGCGCGTGCCCAATCGCGATTCAGCCTGGCTGTTCGACGCCGACCTGCATGTCTTCCAGATGGGAAAAGTGGGCTCCCACACGATTTCCCGCGGGCTGCAGGATGCCGGCTACGACGGCAAGATCATTCACCTGCACTGGGTGACCGACCTGGTGCACGGCTATCCGTCGAATCGACTGCCCTATTCGCGCATCCTCGTCCACGAGCGCGAGCGACCGGTGAAGGTGATTTCTGGCGCGCGCGAGATCGTGTCGTGGGCGATCTCCGGGCAATTCCAGTACCAGGGCGGCGCCTTGATCAACGTGCGCGACGCGGTCGCGATGATCGAGGAACGCTTCTGGGGCGCGTGCCAGGATGGGCTGCGCTGGTTCGACCATCGCTACTTCTGCGATCTGGATGTCTACGCATCGCCGTTCGACCATGCGTCCGGTTTCACCCGGATCGAACACGGCGGCATCGATCTGCTGATCTACCGGCAGGAGGACCTGTCGCGCCTCGGTCCGACCTTCGCGTCCTTCCTCGATCTGCCGGAATTCGCCATTGGCGCGGATAACGTCGGCAGTGGCAAGCGATACGCGACGCTCTATCGGGAAATCGTCCGCCGCTTCCGACTGCCCGGGAACCTGCTGTCGACCTTGTACGACAGCCCGTTCATGCGTCACTTCTACTCCGACGACGAACGCCAGCGGGCCTACGACCGCTGGGTGAGCAAGGGCTGATCGGCGGGCGCCGGCCGGTCCGGCGCCCCATTGCATCGCGTTGCGGCACCGCGTGCCCATACAGACATGACTTTCGGCCCGGTTGACGATGTCGCCGCCAAGTTCTACAACTGTAGTACGACACGTGTAGAAGAAAGGCCGACATGGCGGAAGACATCGTCCTGAGCGACCTGCAGCTGGAGCTGATGCGGGTGCTGTGGCGGACCGGCGAGCTGAGCGTGGCCGATGCCACGTCGGCGCTGGTGGGCCGCGACCTGGCCCACACGACCGTGGCGACGCTGCTCACGCGGCTGGAGAAGCGCGGCGTGGTGGCATCGCGACGCGATGGACGCATGCTTGTCTACCGCCCGTGCGTCAGCGAGGACCAGGTGCGGCGGAGCATGGTGTCCAGCCTCATCGCCCAGGTGTTCCGTGGTGATCCCAAGGCCTTGCTGGCGCATCTGGTGAGCGAGCGCGAGGTCGCACCGGGCGATCTGGAGCGGGTGCGGGCATTGCTCGCTCAGGACGACGCAGGCGAGGGCAGGTCATGATCTCCGCGTTGATGTCCGCTTCCCTGTGGACATGGCTGGATACGGGCGACTTGCTGGCTCGCGTCGCCAGCCTTGGCGTGACCTTCGTGGCACATGCCACCGTCCTGCTGCTGGGGGTCTGGGCGCTGGAGCGCCTCGGGTGGCTGAAGGAACCGGCCTGGGCTGAATGGGCATGGCGTATCGCCTTGTTCGGTGCTTTCCTCTCCGTGGCGGTGGAGGCGCTGCCGCAGCGCGCCGGGCTGCCGGATGTCGGATTGCATGTGGACGCCCGCCAGGGACAGGCCCGTGTCGAACCGGCGGCAGGCGTCGTTGCTGCGATGCCACCGGCCGCTGCCGGCGCGGCGATCGCAGGTCCGACGGATGTGCCGGTCGAAGCCGTTGCCGAACGGGGCAACAGCCCGCAGGCGATGCTGCAAACGGGTGACGCACCGATCGCGCTGCGCATTCCCGATCTGCTGATCCCGTGGCTGCTCCTGCTGTGGACCATGGGCAGCGGCGCACTGCTGGTCCGCGTGCTGAACCAGGCACTTGGCGCGCTGCGGCTGCGCAGGCAACTGCTCCGCGAGGGGCAGGGCCCGACGCCGGCATTGCAGGCATGCCTGCATGCACTCGCCGATGACATGCAGGTGCGCATGCCCGTGCTGCGCGTCCTGCCCGGCTTGTCCGGCCCACTCGTCCTGGCCGACGTGATCCTGCTGCCGCAATGGGCGCAAGAGCTCGCGCCTCGCCAACTGCGCGCCATGCTTGCGCACGAGCTTGCGCACCTGCGCAGGCGCGATCCGCTGTGGCGACCACTGCAGCGATTCGCACTGGTGCCGCTGTTCTTCCATCCGCTGGCCTGGAAGGCGATGCGACGCCTGGAAGGGCTTGCCGAAACCCTGTGCGACCGGGCCGCCGCAGAACACAGCGGCGGCGGCCGCCCGCTTGCCGAGTGCCTCGCCGAATGCCTTGCGCGTGGCACCGCCTCCCCACGATTGCCGCAGGGCGCCGGTTGGGCGCTGGCAATGGCAGAACACGACGCCGGCATCGTGCCGCGCGTCAAGGACCTCCTGGAGAATCCACACATGAAGATGTCTTCGATTCCGGCGCGCTGGCGCTGGACCGCCGCTGGCTTGGCCCTGCTCGCACTCGTCGCATTGCCGGGCATATTGGTCATCGCCCGGCCCGGTGGGCTGCCCGACGCGTTCGGCAACCGTGACCTGTCGGTGACCATCCGGCGGGACGGCGACACGTACACCGTGCGCTCCGACCTGCCGGAAGCCGGCGAACGCTTCCAGCTGTTGATGGATGGCGACGTCGACTTCACCCCGCGCGAAGACGACATCGCGCGCATGGACTCGGATGCGAAGTTCAAGTTGCTGCAGCACCGCGGCGGCACGACGCGGGAGTTGACGGTCATGTCGACGGCCAGCGGCCTCAAGCGCGAGTACCTCGTCAACGGGACCGCGCGCGCCTTCGACGCCGACGCGAAGGCATGGCTCGCTGCCGCGATCCCCGACATCTACCGTCTCACCGGCATCGATGCAGACGCGCGGATCAAGCGCCTGCTGGCCGAAGGCGGCGTGCCGCGCGTGCTCCAGGAAATCCGCCTCATGCGCGCAG
This sequence comes from Lysobacteraceae bacterium, assembly GCA_016789405.1. Classification (GTDB taxonomy): domain Bacteria; phylum Pseudomonadota; class Gammaproteobacteria; order Xanthomonadales; family Xanthomonadaceae; genus Lysobacter_I. Next base: position 7,778 of record JAEUPQ010000024.1, on the reverse strand, counting down.
ACCATGCGCGCACCACGTACATCGTGAGCCTGTCCGGTGCGACCGCGCTGGCCGACGCGGACATGGGCGCGCTGATCGAGGCGACGACGAAGATCGACAGCGATTACGACAAGCGCCGCGCCCTCGGGTCCCTGCTCGGCCAGGCACGCATCGCGCCTGCAAACCAGGCTGCGCTGCTGGGCGCTGCCAGCGGCATCGATTCGGATTTCGAGCGCAGCGAGTGGCTCATCGCCGCCGCCGGAAAGCTGTCCGTCGAAGGCGCCAACGTCACACCCTGGCAAACCGCGCTGGTCGGCGTGGACAGCGATTTCGAGCGTCGCCGCACATTGCAGGCGTTGATCGAGCATGGCCAGCCAAGCGCCGCCGCCGTGTGCCTCGCGCTGTCGTCGTCGAAAGGGATGGGCAGCGATTTCGAGCTGCGTTCCCTGCTCGAGACGGCGGCGAAATCGCCTGCCCTGGTCGCCGACGCCGACTACTTCCCGGTCGTCGAGGCCATCGATTCCGACTTCGAACGCCGGGAAGCCCTGCTCGCGCTGGTGGAGGCTGGCGCCCCGGATGTTGCGCGCAGTCGTCGTGTCCTCGGCAGCTTGCGCGGCATGGGCAGTGATTTCGAACAGGGCGAGGTGCTGAAGGCGCTGGCCAAGGTCATGCCGAACGATCCCGAGCTGATCGAGGCCTATCGCGCCACGATCCGTGCGATGGACAGCCAGCATGATCGTGGCGAAGCCGAACAGGCACTGGATCGCTTCTACCGCAGCTGATCGCATCGCGCGCATCCGGAATGAAGAAGGCCCCGGCATCGACCGGGGCCTTTCGTTTTCCGTCAATGCAAGCCGCGTCCGATCAGCCGAACTTCTTCAGCAGTTCGGCTTCGCGTGCCTTTGCCTTGTGCAGGTGCGCTTCCTTCACGTGGCCGTAGCCGCGGATGTGCTCCGGGATCGATGCGATCTCGGCGGCGAGCTTCGCGTTGTCGCCGGAGAGTTTTCCGATCAGGCCGTCGATGGTGCTGAAATAGTCGGCGATCAGCTTGCGCTCCATCTTCCGTTCCTCGGTGTAGCCGAAGATGTCGAACGTGCCGCCACGCAGGCCACGCAGTTTCGCCATCAGCTTGAAGGCGGTGAAGACCCACGGGCCGTATTCGCGCTTCATCAGCTGGCCCTGCGCGTTCTTCTTCGCCAGCAGCGGCGGCGCGAGGTGGAAGTGGATCTTGTAGTCGCCATCGAACTGCTGCTCGATACGGCGCTTGAATTCGCCGCTGGTGTAGAGGCGCGCCACTTCGTACTCGTCCTTGTAGGCCATGAGCTTGAAGGCGTAGCGCGCGACCGCTTCGGACAGGTCGGTGGAGCCGGGCACCTTCGCCTGCTCGGCGCTGCGCACCTTGCCGACGAGGTCGGCATAGCGCTTTGCGTAGGCCGCATCCTGGTAGTCGGTCAGGAACGCGACGCGGCGCGCGATGATTTCGTCCAGCGAACGCGACAGTCGTGCGTCGTCGAGCGGCTGGAACATGTCGCCGCTGCCGTTGGCCGGCACGTGGCGCAGTTCGTCGGCGCTGCGCAGGTCGGCGTCCTGCGGCATCAGGCCCGATTCACGGCCTTCCGAGGCCATCGGCGCAAGCAGCGGCAGCGCATGCGGCGTCGCTTCCGCAGCGGTCGGTGCGTTGCGCACGATACCGGCGGCCTCGACCACGGCCGGCAGGTCGATCACGGCCAGTCGGCCCCATGCGAATGCGGTCTTGTTCATCTGCACGGCGGCACCGTTGAGTTCGACCGCGCGCATGATCGCGTCGAAGGAGATCGGCACCAGGCCCTGCTGCCAGGCGTAGCCGAGCATGAAGAGGTTGGCCGCGATCGCGTCGCCCATCAGCGCGGTGGCGAGCTGGGTGGCGTCGACGAGGTCGGGATCCTGCCCGCCGAGCGCGGTGCGCACGGCCGACACGATGTCCGCAGCCGGGAACTGCATGTCCGGACGCGTGGTGAAGGTGCCGGGCATCGCTTCGTAGCTATTGAGTACGACGCGGCTGCGGCCTTCGCGGATCTTCGACAGCGCCCAGTAGTCGTTGACCACCACCATGTCGCAGCCCAGCACGAGATCGGCCTCGCCGGCGGCGATGCGCACGGCGTGGATGTCTTCCGGCATCTTCGCGATGCGGATGTGCGTGGTGACCGCGCCGCCCTTCTGGGCGAGGCCGGTCTGGTCGAGCACGGTCGCACCCTTGCCTTCGAGATGGCCGGCCATGCCCAGCAGCGCGCCGATCGTCACCACGCCGGTGCCGCCGACGCCGGTGATGAGGATGTTCCAGGGCTTGTCGAGGCCGCTGGCGAACGCCGGCATCGGCAAGTCGTTCAGGCGGTCGGCGGCATTCGCCTTCTTGCCCTTCTTCAGCTGGCCGCCGTGCACGGTGACGAAGCTGGGGCAGAAGCCTTCGACGCAGCTGTAGTCCTTGTTGCAGTTGCTCTGGTCGATGTCGCGCTTGCGGCCGAACTCGGTTTCCTTCGGCAGCACCGACACGCAGAAGCTCTTCACGCCGCAATCGCCGCAACCTTCGCAGACCAGCGAATTGATCGCCACGCGTTTCTGCGGATCCGGCAGCTTGCCGCGCTTGCGGCGGCGGCGCTTCTCGGTGGCGCAGGTCTGGTCGTAGATCATCACGCTCACGCCCTTGGCCTTGCGCAGCTTCTTCTGCACGTCGTCCAGGTCGCGGCGGTCGTAGTACTCGATGTCCGACGGGAACAGGTGGCGCTGGCGCGTCCACTTGGTGATGTCGTCGCTCACGACGTAGATGGTGTAGACGCCCTCGGCGCGCATCTGCTGCGCGATCTGCGGCACGGTCAGCGTGCCGTCGACCGGCTGGCCGCCGGTCATCGCCACCGCATCGTTGTAGAGGATCTTGTAGGTGATGTTCACGCCGGCGGCGATCGACTGGCGGATCGCCAGCGAGCCGGAGTGGAAGTAGGTGCCGTCGCCGAGGTTCTGGAAGACGTGCTCGGTCTCGGTGAACGCGGCCTGGCCGCACCAGGTCACGCCTTCGCCGCCCATGTGGGTGAAGGTGTCGGTGCTGCGGTCCATCCACGTGACCATGTAGTGGCAGCCGATGCCACCGAGCGCGCGGGATCCTTCCGGCACCTTGGTCGACGTGTTGTGCGGGCAGCCGCTGCAGTAGTGCGGCACGCGCGGGAAACTGGCGCGCGGCAGGGCGAGTTCGCCTTCCTTCTGCTCGATCCATGCGAGCACGCCGCGGATCTGCTCGCTGTCGTGGAACTTCTGGATGCGGCGCGCGATCACCATCGCGATGCGCGCGGGCGTCAGTTCGCCGGTCGACGGCAGGATCCAGTCGCCGCTCTCGTCGAACTTGCCGACGATGCTCGGTCGGTCGCCGTCGAAGTTGTAGAACAGCTCCTTCATCTGGCTTTCGATGAAGCTGAGCTTCTCTTCGACCACCAGGATGTCCTGCAGGCCGCGCGCGAACGCGCGCAGGCCGACCGGTTCCAGCGGCCAGGTCATGCCGACCTTGTAGACGCGGATGCCGAGATCAGCGCACGCGCGCGTGTCGAGGCCCAGGTATTCCAGCGCCTGCAGCACGTCGAGGTAGCTCTTGCCGGTGGTGACGATGCCCAGGCGCGGCGTCGGAGAATCGATCACCACGCGGTCGATGCGGTTGGCGCGCGCGAACGCCTGCGCGGCCTTCACCGCATAGCGATGCAGGCGCATTTCCTGGTCGAGCGGCGGATCGGGCCAGCGGATGTTGAGCCCGCCGAGTGGCATGTCGAAATCGTCCGGCGTGATGATGTCCAGCGCCAGCGGATTGACGTCGACCGACGCCGACGATTCCACGGTTTCCGCGATCGTCTTGAAGCCGACCCAGCGGCCGGTGTAGCGCGACATGGCGAAGCCGATCAGGCCCATGTCGAGGATGTCCTGCACGCCGGCCGGATTGAGCACCGGCATCAGCGCGGCCTGGAATTCGCCTTCGCTGCCGTGGGGCAGGGTGGAGCTGCGGCAGGCGTGGTCGTCGGCCGCGAGCGCGAGCACGCCGCCGAACTTCGAGGTGCCGGCGGCGTTGGCGTGCTTGAACACGTCGCCGCAGCGGTCCACGCCCGGGCCCTTGCCGTACCACATGCCGAACACGCCATCGACCTTCGCGCCCGGGAACAGGTTGGTCTGCTGCGTGCCCCAGACCATCGTCGCGCCGAGGTCCTCGTTGAGGCCTGGCGTGAACTTCACGCCCGCGCTGCCGAGGTACTTCTTCGCCTTCCAAAGCTCGAGGTCGAATCCGCCCAGCGGACTGCCGCGATAGCCGCTGACGAAACCCGCGGTGTTCAGGCCCGCGGCCTGGTCGCGCAGGCGCTGCATGATCGGCAGCCGGACCAGGGCCTGCACGCCCGACAGGTAGATGCGGCCCTCGGTTCGGGTGAACTTGTGGTCCAGCGTGTAATCGAGATCGACCGGAGCGTGATCGATGCCTGCCGTGGCGGGCGTGCCGGCAACCGGCGAGCGGAGGTCGGTGGAGCTGGCCATGAAAAGTGTCCTGGATGCATCCGCGCAGCCCCGCAGCGCGTATGGCCTGATGGGCCAACGCTGGCGCGGAAAAGTGGGGCTAGAGTGAAAATTCTAGCAGGGACGGTGGGTTGCCACGAAATCGCGTCTTGCCTCGGACGGAGTCCAAGCCATTCCGGGGGGTTATATGAACGGGTTTCACATAAAAGTAGTCGAAAGCGGTCAGCGCAAACGGCTAAAATGTGACGCTGAACGCAGACGAGTCATGTTTGAAGAGCTGGACTTTGCTTGCGCCAGATCGTCAGCCCAATCAGGGACATAGTGGCCGGACGATCGACGATGGCAGTGCTTGGCACGGAATTTGCAACGGCGATCACGGTAGTTGCGCCCGGAAGGGCAGCCGACGTCGTTCGGCTGCGCATCGGGGCATGGATGTTGCGGGAACCGGCCGGGTCCATCCAATGGGCCGGGCGGATAACAACCAGTGCGCCTCCGGATTCGTCCCGGTGGCGTTCGATTCGGGATACGGTCGGAGCCGCGTCGGGGCGGTACGGCCAGGGGGAGTTTCAGTGCTTGCCAATCTGACCTGTTTCGTCGACAGCGCGCGTCGCTCCATCGCTGCCGCCATCGTCTTCGGTGCCGCGCTCATCGCGACCCCAGCCGTCCTGGCGCAGAACGCGGTCAATACCGCTTCGGTCACGACGCCGGCCACGATCACCGACCCCAACGCGGCGAACAACACCGCGACGGACAGCGACGCCATCACCCGGACCACCAACCTCAGTCTCGTCAAGACGGCCAGCCCGAATCCGGTCGTCGTCGGTCAGACCCTGACCTACACGCTCACCGTGAGCAATGGCGGCCCGAGCGCCATCCTCGCCTCCGACACCTTCTCGCTCGTCGAATCCCTGCCTGCCGGCCTGAGCGGCTGCAGCTACACCCCGTCGACCGGCACCTTCAATGTCGGCACGATCGCGCCCGGCGCGACCGGCACCGGCACCTGGACCAACGCCGCCATCGCCAGCGGCGGCAGCGTCAGCCTCACCATCACCTGCAGCGTGACCGCGTCCGCCGCAGCCAGCATCACCAACACCGCAACCATCGTTCCGCCCACAGGGGTCACCGATCCGGACTGCTCCGGCGCGCCGGTCACCTGCGCGGGCAACAACACGTCCAGCGTCGGCACCACGGTCAACCGCCCGCAGCTGACCATGCTCAAGACCGCCAGCGCGGCCTCGTTCACGGTCGGCGTGCCTGCCAGCTACACGTTGACCGTGACCAATACCGGAACGGCGACGACCACCAGCAACTTCACCGTCGTCGACACGATCCCGGCGGGTCTGACCATCGGCACCTTGCCCGGTGGCTGCAGCGCTGCCGGCCAGACGGTGACCTGCGTGTTCACCGTGCCGATCGCGCCAGCTGCGTCGACCTCCGCGATCATCCCGGTGACGCCGACCGCTGCTGCGGCTGCCAGCGTCACCAATACCGCCACGGTCAGCGGTGGCGGCGACGGCACCTGTCCGGCCGCAGCGCGCTGCACCAGCAGCGTCACCACGGCGGTGGATCGTCCGAACCTCAACGCCGCAAAGACGGCGGGCATCGCCACCGGTCCGTCCGTGACCGGCACCTACACCGTGACCTACAACGTCACCGTGACCAACTCGGGCACGTCGACCGGCACCTATGGCCCGCTGAGCGACGCGCCGGTGTTCCCGGCGAACATCAACATTTCCGGCGCGACCTGGACCACCAGCGGCGCAGGTGCGCCCGCAGGTGGTTCCTCGCCGACCGGTGGCGCCTACACCCTCGCGCCCGCCGGCACGACGATCGCTGCCGGCGTCACCCACACCTACAACCTCACCATCACTTATACGTATGCCGCGAACACGGCTGTGACCGTGTGCGCCGGCGTGCCCACCCCGGGCAGCGGCCTGTACAACGCGGTGTCCCTGCCCGGCGGGCAGGAGAACGGTGCGACCACCGACAACGCCGCGTGCGTGAACACCCCGCCGCCGCCGCCGTTCCTGACGATGACCAAGACCGCGAGCGCAAGCCCGTGGACGGTCGGCGTGCCGGCGAGCTACACGCTGCAGGTCAGCAACACCGGCGGCGTCGCCACCACTGCAGCAGCGACCATCACCGACACGATTCCGAACGGCCTGACCATCGGCACGTTGCCGGCGGGCTGCTCGGCCGCCGGCCAGACGGTGACCTGCACCATCGCGGCCGGCCTGGCCGTCAGCGGCAGCACCTCCTTCGTGATCCCGGTGACCCCGACCCTGGCGGCCGGCACCAGCGTGACCAACAGCGCCACGGTCAGCGGTGGTGGCGATCCGGGTTGCGGCGCCCAGGCGCGCTGCACCGGCACGGTCGGTCCGACCCCGATCAACGCCCCGCAGCTGACGCTGCTGAAGACCGCCTCGGCTTCGCCGTGGACGGTCGGCGTGCCGGCGAGCTACACGCTGCAGTTGTCGAATACCGGCACGGCCGCGACGACAGCGGTGTCGACGATCACCGACACCATCCCGACCGGTCTGACCATCGGCACGCTGCCGGCGGGCTGCACCGCGGCGGGCCAGACGGTGACCTGCACCGTGGCGGCTGGTCTGGCCGCTGGCGGCAGCACCTCGTTCGTGATTCCGGTGACGCCGACCCTGGCGGCCGGCGCAAGCGTGACCAATACGGCGAGCGTGAGCGGCGGTGGCGATCCGACCTGCCCGGGCGATGCGCGCTGCACCAGCACCGCAGGCCCGACGCCGATCAACGCGCCGCAGCTGACGCTCACCAAGACGGCTTCGGCTTCGCCGTGGACCGTCGGCGTGCCGGCGTCGTACACGCTGCAACTGAGCAACACCGGCACCGCCGCAACGACGGCCGTGTCGACGATCACCGACACCATTCCGGCTGGCCTGACCATCGGCACGCTGCCGGCGGGCTGCACGGCCGCCGGCCAGACGGTGACCTGCACCGTGGCCGCCGGCCTCGCGGCTGGCGGCAGCACCTCCTTCGTGATTCCGGTGACGCCGACCCTGGCGGCCGGCACGAGCGTGACGAACACGGCGACCGTCAATGGCGGTGGCGATCCGACCTGCCCGGGCGACGCGCGCTGCACCAGCACCGCCGGCCCGACGCCGGTGAACGCGCCGCAGCTGACGCTCACCAAGACGGCTTCGGCTTCGCCGTGGACCGTCGGCGTACCGGCGAGCTACACGCTGCAGCTGTCGAATACCGGCACTGCCGCCACGACGGCGGTGTCGACGATCACCGACACCATCCCGACC